>NZ_CP017183.1:1200000-2400000 GCF_001729785.1 Enterobacter hormaechei subsp. xiangfangensis | reverse complement strand
ACCACAATCGCGATACGCGGGGGTTCAAATTCCACCGGCATAGACCATGCGGCGGCCATGACATTGCGACGATCGATGGTCTCATCCCGGCTGGTGATGAGCACGGTTGGACCGTGATTCAGAAGGCGGCTGGCGTGACGTAATTCAACAGGGCGAAAGTGGCTCATAGGATCTCCTCGTGTACACGATGAGTATGACGAAAAAGCACTTTTACGCATATGCAAAAGGGAAAATAGTTTATAAACAGGGGATATCACCTCCTGGAGCAAATCATGTCCCCATTTCTGAGTGCTTATTTTGCCCGCACGGGCTGGCAGCAGCCCGTACAGGTTAATATCGATACCCTGCGGGGGCTGCATTTACACCATAACTGCGCGATCCCCTTCGAAAATATCGACGTCGTTTTGCCGCGGGAAATCCATCTGGACGACGGGTGTCTGGTGGATAAACTGGTCACCGCACGTCGAGGGGGGTATTGCTTCGAGCAAAACGGCTTGTTTGAGCGGGTATTGCGCGAAGTCGGGTTTACGGTGCGCAGCGTGCTGGGGCGGGTTGTGCTGGCCAATCCGTCGCAGATGCCGCCGCGTACGCACCGGTTGCTGCTGGTTGAGCTGAACGGCGAGCGCTGGATCGCCGATGTGGGATTTGGCGGACAAACGCTGACGGCGCCGATTCGTTTGATCGCCAACGAGGAACAGGAAACCCCGCACGGGCGTTATCGTTTGCTGAGCGAGGGTAACGACTGGATACTGCAATTCCGCCATCACGACCACTGGCAGTCGATGTACCATTTTGACCTGGCGACCCAGTACTTCAACGATTACGTGATGGGAAACTTCTGGTCGGCGCACTGGCCGCAGTCCCATTTCCGTCATCACCTGCTGATGTGTCGCCACCTGCCGGACGGGGGCAAGCTAACGCTGACCAACTTTAATTTTACCCACTGGCAGAACGGTCATGTGGAAGAGCAGATCCATTTGCCGGATGCGGAGGCGCTGTATCAGCTGATGCAGGCGCGGTTTGGCCTGGGCGTTGATGACCCGAAGCACGGCTTTACCCTGGCAGAGCTGACGGCCGTGATGGCGGGGTTTGATACGCATCCGCAGGCGGGGAAATAGCCCGGTGGCGGCTACGCCTTACCGGGCCTACGGGAGTGTGAACGTAGGTGGAATAAGGCGTAGCCGCCACCCGACAAAATTAACGGCGCGATCTCACAACCTGATAGCGACGGGTAAAATACTCAAACGGCGCGCTCCACACGTGCACCAGGCGGGTGAACGGGAAGATAAGGAAGATCGTCATCCCCAGCACCAGATGCACGCGGAAGATCGGCGCGACGCCGCTCAGCATTTCCGACGAGCCTCCCTTGAACGTCACGATCCCCTGCGCCCAGCCGACCAGCTTCATCATCTCGCTTCCGTCAGGATACTGGGCGGAGAAAGGAATGGTCGACAGCCCAAGGATGCACTGAAGCAGCAGGATACTCATGATGATAATATCCGGCGTGGTGGACGTGGCACGTACCCGCTGGTTGAACAGGCGGCGGATCAGCAGCATAGAGCCGCCAATCAGCGTTAGCACCCCGCAAATGCCCCCCGCAATCATGGCTAACTGCTGTTTAACCGCGATGGGTAAAAACCAGGCGTACATCCAGTGCGGGGTTAACATGCCGAACAGGTGCCCGAAGAAGATCCCCAGAATGCCGATATGAAACAGGTTCGAAGCCCAGTTCATCCCGCGCTTGCTGAGCATCTGGCTCGACGAGGCGCGCCAGGTGTACTGCCCGTAGTCGTAGCGCAGCCAGCTGCCAAGGAAAAAGACGGTGGCGCAGATGTACGGATAAATGTCATAGAAAAACACGTTCAGGTAATGAGTCATTTTGGGCCTCCGGCGCTGACGTCCACGTACTGCGGCGCGACGTCCTGGCTAAAGCGTCGTTGATATTGCTGCATCGGCGAACTGTCGCACGATGTGGCGTTGTCTTCGATAAACTTGACCTGTTCCTCTTCCCACACGGCGTCCAGCGCCTGACGGGTATCATCCCGTATTTCACCGGATACCTGTTTCGCCACGCTGTCGCTGGAAAGCCGTGTTTCCGCCAGCGACAGCAGGGCGTCAAACAGCTGGTAATGCGCGACCTCGCGCTGTTTCAGGCGGCCTCCAATCAGCGCCAGTATAGGCGCGACGTTTTGCAGCCCTTCACGTGCCTCGTCGTCGCTGACGATACTGAGATATTCCAGATAGAGCGGCAGATAGTCCGGCAGCTCGCGGCAATCCAGCTCCAGCCCGGCTTTCTCATACTGGCTCATCAGGTCGACCATCGCCTGACCGCGATCGCGCGACTCGGCGTGAACGTGCTCGAACAGCAGCAGCGACGTTGCGCGTCCCCGCTCGAAGACTTCACACCATTCGGCCTGCTTATCCAGCAGCGGGGCGCTCAGGTGCTGCTGCGCAAACGGCAGCAGCATGGGCGCATCCTGTTCCACCAGGGAAAGCGCTTCGTCACGGTTTTCCCACAGCAGCTCATCGGGATACTCAATGAGCAGCGCGATGATTTTGAGGATTTGCATTACTCTCCCTCCCCGTGATCGCGCACTTCGGTGATGTTGATCGCGTCGATGCGGCTGCTGTTGAAGAGGTTGAATTTTGTGTCGGAGCCGTGACAGCCGTCGCCGAAGGTGAAGCCGCAGCCGTTTTTCTCCGGGAAAGCGTCGCGTGCCATTTCGCGGTGGCTGGTGGGGATCACGAAGCGGTCTTCGTAGTTGGCAATCGCCAGATAGCGGTACATCTCTTCAACCTGCGCTTCGGTCAGGCCGACCTCTTCAATGGCGCGGGTATCGGTCACGCCTTCCACGGTCTGGGAGCGCTTGTAGTGACGCATTGCCATCATGCGCTTCAGGGCGCGCAGCACCGGGCCGGTATCGCCCGCGCTGAGCATATTTGCCAGGTACTGCACCGGGATGCGCAGGCTTTCTACCGCAGGCAGTACGCCGTCGCTCTGCGGCAGACCACCCGCGTCCGCGTAGGACTGAATCGGTGACAGCGGCGGCACATACCAGACCATCGGCAGGGTGCGGTATTCCGGGTGTAGCGGCAGGGCGAGCTTCCAGTCCATCGCCATTTTGTAAACCGGGGAACGCTGCGCTGCGTCGATGACGTTCTGCGGGATGCCCTGCTTCAGGGCTTCTTCAATCACCGCCGGATCGTTCGGGTTAAGGAACACGTCGCACTGGCGCTCATACAGATCGGTTTCATGCTCGGTGCTGGCCGCCTCTTCAATGCGGTCTGCGTCATACAGCAGCACCCCGAGATAGCGGATGCGTCCGACGCAGGTTTCCGAGCAGACAGTCGGCTGGCCGGACTCGATGCGCGGATAGCAGAAGATGCACTTCTCTGACTTGCCGCTTTTCCAGTTGAAGTAGATTTTTTTGTACGGACAGCCGCTAATGCACAGACGCCAGCCGCGGCATTTGTCCTGGTCGATCAGCACAATGCCGTCCTCTTCGCGTTTGTAAATCGCACCGCTCGGGCAGGTGGCGACGCAGCTCGGGTTCAGGCAGTGCTCGCACAGGCGCGGCAGGTACATCATGAAGGTGTTTTCGAACTGGCCGTACATCTCTTTCTGGATCTTCTGAAAATTTCGATCGCGGGCGCGTTTTTCGAACTCGCCGCCCAGCAGCTCCTCCCAGTTTGGTCCCCAGACGATCTTATCCATCCGCTTACCGTCGATCAGCGAACGTGGGCGGGCGGTAGGGAGGTGATCCCCCTCCGGGGCGCGGTGCAGATCCTGGTAATCGAAGGTGAAAGGTTCATAGTAATCGTCAATCTGCGGCAACACGGGGTTGGCGAAAATTTTCGACAGGACGCCCATTTTCCCGCCGAGGCGTGGGGTCAGCTTGCCGTGAATACCGCGGATCCAGCCGCCTTGCCACTCATCCTGATCTTCCCAGTTTTTCGGATAGCCGATGCCGGGTTTGGTTTCGACGTTATTAAACCACGCGTACTCCATCCCTTCGCGCCCGGTCCAGACGTTCTTACAGGTGACCGAGCAGGTGTGGCAGCCAATGCATTTATCGAGATTCAGTACCATGCCAACCTGTGAGCGTATTTTCATTTTTTCGCCTCCTGTACTTGATCCCGACCTTCGCCGTCCAGCCAGTTAATGTTTTTCATTTTGCGGATCATGATGAACTCGTCGCGGTTCGAGCCGACGGTGCCGTAATAGTTGAAGCTGTACGCCAGCTGCGCGTAGCCGCCGATCATGTGGGTCGGTTTCGGGCAGACACGGGTAACCGAGTTGTGGATCCCGCCGCGCCGTCCGGTTACTTCTGAACCCGGAATGTTCAGGATTCGCTCCTGAGCGTGGTACATCATGGTCATGCCCGGCGGCACGCGCTGGCTGACCACCGCGCGGGCGGTGAGGGCGCCGTTGGCGTTGAAGGCTTCAATCCAGTCGTTGTCCTCAATGCCCAGCTCGCGCGCGTCGGTTTCGCTGATCCAGACGATGGGCCCGCCGCGCGACAGGGTCTGCATCAGCAGGTTTTCGCTGTAGGTGGAGTGAATGCCCCATTTCTGGTGCGGCGTCAGGAAGTTAAGCGCTTTTTCCGGGAATCCGTTCGGCGGGATTTCGCGCATATGGGTAACGCTGCGGGTGTCAATCGGTGGACGATAGGCCACCAGACTCTCCCCGAAGGCGCGCATCCAGGCATGATCCTGATACAGCTGCTGGCGGCCCGAAATCGTGCGCCACGGGATCAGCTCGTGAACGTTGGTATAGCCTGCGTTATACGACACGTGCTCGCTCTCAAGGCCGGACCACGTTGGGCTGGAGATAATTTTGCGCGGCTGCGCCTGAATATCGCGGAAGCGGATTTTCTCATCTTCTTTGTTCAGCGCCAGATGGGTGTGATCGCGCCCGGTCAGTTCGCCGAGGGCTTCCCAGGCTTTGACCGCGACCTGACCGTTAGTTTCCGGGGCAAGGGCGAGGATCACCTCTGAAGCATCAATGGCGGTCTCGATGCGCGGACGGCCTTTGGCCGGGCCGTCGAGCTTGACGTAGTTGAGCTTGCCGAGGAAATCGACCTCATTCTGGGTGTTCCACGATATGCCTTTTCCGCCGTTGCCGAGCGTGTCCAGCAGCGGGCCAAGCGCCGTAAAGCGCTCGTAGGTTTCCGGATAGTTGCGCTCGACGACTGCAATGTTTGGCGCTGTTTTGCCGGGGATCAGATCGCACTCGCCTTTGCGCCAGTCCAGAATATCAAAAGGCTGCGACAGCTCCCCCGGGGAGTCATGCTGTAGCGGCTGTAGCACCACGTCAGTTTCGGTGCCAAGATGCCCGACGCACACTTCAGAGAAGACTTTGGCGATGCCCTTGTAAATCTCCCAGTCGCTGCGGGACTCCCACGCCGGGTCAACGGCGGCGGAGAGCGGGTGAATAAACGGATGCATGTCCGAGGTATTCATATCGTCTTTTTCATACCAGGTGGCGGTGGGCAGGACGATATCCGAGAACAGGCAGGTGCTGGACATACGGAAATCAAGCGTCACCAGCAGATCCAGCTTGCCCTCAATGGCGGCGGTTTGCCATTCCACCTCTTCAGGTTTCACGTCGTCCGTTGAGCCTAAATCCTCACCCTGAATACCGCTCTCGGTGCCAAGCAGGTATTTCAGCATGTATTCATGGCCTTTCCCGGACGAACCGAGCAGGTTAGAACGCCAGACGAACAGGTTGCGCGGGTGGTTCTTGCCGTTGTCCGGCTGTTCGCAGGCGAAGCGAATATCACCCGATTTTAACGCCTGTACGGTGTAATCCTGCGGCGACATCCCGGCGGCGTCGGCGCGAGCTTTCACGTGCAGCGGGTTGAGGTTGAGCTGCGGCGCGGAAGGGAGCCAGCCCATACGCTCGGCGCGGACGTTGAAATCAATCAGGTGACCGGTAAACTTCGATGCGTCTGCGAGGGGAGAAAGCAACTCCCTTGCGGTGAGCTTCTCATAGCGCCACTGGCTGGCGTGGTTGTAAAAGTACGATGTGCTGTTCATCTGGCGCGGCGGACGGTTCCAGTCCAGCGCGAAGGCCAGCGGCAGCCAGCCGGTTTGCGGGCGCAGCTTTTCCTGGCCGACATAGTGCGACCAGCCGCCGCCGCTCTGCCCGACGCAGCCGCAGAAGACCAGCATGTTGATCATCCCGCGGTAGTTCATGTCCATGTGGTACCAGTGGTTCACACCGGCCCCGAGAATGATCATCGACCGTCCGTGGGTCTTATGCGCCGTGTCGGCAAATTCACGGGCGATTTTTTCTATCAGATAAGCGGGGACGCCGGTAATTTGTTCGCCCCAGGCCGGGGTGTAGGCTTTTATCTCGGCGTAGTTTGTCGCCGCGTTACTGTCTTCCAGACCGCGATCGAGGCCGTAGTTTGCGAGCACCAGATCGTACACGCTAACCACGCGTCTCTGGCTGCCGTCGGCCAGCGTCAGGGTCTTACTCGGTACTCGGCGCGTCAGCACCGGCTCCTGCTTCACGCTGCGGAAATGCGGGTTCTCGTTGCCCCCGAAGTAAGGGAAGGCCACGTCTGCCACGCTGTCGTGGGTGATGAGCAGGGAAAGCGTCAGCTCGGTTTCCTGTCCCGCGGCCAGCGACTCCAGGTTCCATTTGCCTTTTTCACCCCAGCGGAAGCCGATGGAACCATTCGGCGCCACCAGATTTCCGGCCACGTCAAAGGCGATGGTTTTCCACTCCGGATTATTGGTTTCACCCAGCCCGTCGGCCAGATCCGATGCACGCAGCATGCGGCCCGGCACCACGCGACCGTCAGCCTGTTCATCCAGCAGAACCAGCATCGGCATGTCGGTGTAGCGGCGGCAATAGTTGAGGAAGTAATCGCTCGGGTTATCAAGATGGAACTCTTTGAGGATCACATGCCCCATCGCCATGGCAAGGGCGCTGTCGGTACCCTGTTTGGGGGCCAGCCATTGGTCGCTGAGCTTTGCCACCTCCGAGAAGTCCGGCGTAATGGCGACGGTCTTGGTGCCTTTGTAACGCACTTCGGTAAAGAAGTGGGCGTCCGGGGTACGCGTCTGCGGCACGTTCGAGCCCCAGGCAATGATATAGCTGGAGTTGTACCAGTCCGCCGATTCCGGCACGTCGGTCTGTTCGCCCCAGGTCATCGGCGACGCCGGAGGCAGATCGCAATACCAGTCATAGAAGCTCAGGCAGGTGCCGCCGAGCAGGGAGAGATAGCGCGTACCGGCGGCATAAGAGACCATCGACATGGCCGGGATGGGGGAAAAACCGGCTACCCGATCCGGGCCGTAGTTTTTGATGGTCCAGACGTTGGCGGCAGCAATCAGCTGGTTAAGCTCTTTCCAGTTTGAGCGGATAAAACCGCCTTTACCGCGCGCCTTCCTGTAGCTCTGCGCTTTCTGCGGATCGTTCTGAATGGCGTCCCAGGCCAGCACCGGATCGGTATGCTGCGCCAGCGCCTCGCGCCAGAGTTCGATCAGCCGACGGCGCACCAGCGGGTATTTCAGGCGGTTGGCGCTGTAGAGATACCAGGAGTAGCTTGCGCCGCGCGGGCAGCCGCGTGGTTCGTGGTTAGGCAGGTCAGGGCGGGTACGCGGGTAGTCGGTCTGCTGGGTTTCCCAGGTCACCAGGCCATTTTTGACATAAATCTTCCAGCTACAGGAGCCGGTGCAGTTAACGCCGTGGGTGGATCGCACAATTTTATCGAACTGCCAGCGTTGACGGTAGCTGTCCTCCCAGTCGCGGTTGGTGTGGTACACCTGCCCGTGCCCATCGGCGAAACTGTCGCCTTTTGTTTTGAAGTAACGGAAGCGGTCCAACAGTTTGCTCATGACATTTCTCCTGCTTCGATAGCATGGCCGGAGGGTGAGGCATCACGCTCCGGCGAAGATGTAGTTATTATTTTTGTGAGGATTTGCGGCCGTACACCAGCCAGGTGACGAGTACGCAGACGATGTAAAACACGAGGAAGACTTTCATGGCGCCCACAGGGGATCCGGTCATCGCCAGGGATGTGCCAAAGGCTTTGGGAATAAAGAACCCGCCTACCGCACCGATGGCAGAGATAAAGCCCAGCGCGGCAGCCGTTTCGGTCACCGCTTCATGCTGTGCCTGTTCGTCGCTCCCGCCCTGTTTTTTTATGCGGTCGAGGGTGATTTGGCGAAAGATAATCGCGATCATCTGGAAGGTCGAGCCGCTGCCCAGGCCTGCGGTCAGAAACAGGCCCATAAAGACCAGATAGAAGGCGATAAAACTGCCTGAACCAGACCCGGGGAGTGTCAGGAAAATCAGGGCGCTAAAGATGGCCATAAAGACGAAGTTGATCAGCGTCACCCGTACGCCGCCCAGCCTGTCTGAAATCATCCCGCCAGCCGAACGCGCCAGGGCGCCAATCAGCGGGCCAAAGAAGGCGAGGTGGAGGATATTTACGTCCGGAAACTGGGTTTTCGACAGCATGGCAAAGCCTGCCGAGAAACCGATAAACGAGCCGAAGGTTGCCAGATAAAGCAGGCTCAGCAGCCAAAGGTGAAAGCGCTTAAGTACCGGAAGCTGGCTGGCAATGGATGCTTTCGAGCTGGCGATGTCGTTCATGCCAAAAAACGCCGCAAGGGTGGCCAGAATCAGCAGCGGCGCCCAGATCCACGCCGCGTTCGCCAGCCACATCGTCGAGCCATCCTCCTGGGGGACGCCATGAACGCCGAGAAAGGTAAACATCGGCAGGAAAATCACCAGCGGCGCAACCAGCTGCATCACGCTCACACCCAGGTTACCCAGCCCGCCGTTAATGCCCAGCGCGCTGCCCTGTCTGGCTTTCGGGAAGAAGAAGCTGATGTTTCCCATGCTGGAAGCGAAGTTGGCGCCGGCAAAACCGCACAGCAGTGCAATGATGATAAAGACCCAGTAAGGCGTGGCGGTATTCTGGATGGCGATCCCAAGCCAGACACAGGGTACGACCAGGATAACGGTGCTTAACACGGTCCAGTAACGCCCGCCAAATATCGGCACCATAAAAGAGTAGGGGACACGCAATATCGCGCCGGAGAGAGAAGGTAATGCCGTTAGCATAAAAAGCTGATCGGTGCTGAAATTAAATCCGACCTTATTAAGGTTTACCGCAATAGCGCTAAACAACATCCAGACACAAAACGCGAGGAGCAAACACGCCACGGAAATCCACAGGTTTCTTCGTGCGATATGTTTCCCTTTATTCTCCCAAAATTGCGCATTTTCCGGTTTCCAGTTACTCAACAGATGCTGGTTACTCTTCTCGCTTTGATGTGACATATCACCCTCTTGCTTACCCAAGTGGAGAGAAAAAATTAAATAAAAACAGAAAGATACCTGTCGATAGCTTGTAGGAATTATTGGATGTTATGGGATACATCTGAAAGGATAGATAAAAAAGCGAATCCCTGAGTTTGGAATGGGAATCTGGGTTCGCTTTATGTGTTACTAATTGTAACTTTTTGCGGAAATTAATACCCCGATGGGAGTATTAAAACAATTCGAGGGAGATAAGTTTATCCAGATGCTTATTAAAGGCCGCGTCGTCCATTTCAGGCATATTTAATACGTATATGCCATCCAGGCCACATACCAGACCAATTAAACGCCAGGCGATATTTTCCGGCTGGTCAGCAAGCGTAAAGGCGTTGGCCTCCGCCCCGGCCCTGATAATCGCAACCGTTTCCTGGTGCCACATCTCCATAGTCAAAACGTAGGCGCCTTTAATATCGCTATCCCGGCTGGCGAGAATTTGCGCCTCTCGCCACAGCCGAATGTAGGGCTCAAACCCGCCGTCATCGCTGCCGAGCATGGCATGCAGGCGCTCGCGCCAGCCAGCGTTTTCGCCAACGATTTCAGCATCCAGCAAATCGCGGATTAGCCGGACAAACGCCAGCGACTTAAGCTCGCCCGCCGACGCAAAGTGGTGATGCAACTGCCCGGTAGCGACGCCCGCTTCGGTGGCGATGCGGCGCACGGTCATTGCAGCGAATCCTTCGGTCAGCGCCACGCGCATCGCGGCCTGGAGGATCTCTTCCCGCCGCTCGTCCTTGCTCAGATAACGCATAATTTCTCACTCTCAATGGCAACGAAACGAGTGTAACAAAGAGCTGGACAAGTGTTCAACTTTACGTAGGATCGCAATTTGGACATGTGTCCAGTTTTTAACTGAAAAGGAAATTTATGTTTCGTCAGTGGTTAGCGTTAGTGATTATCGTGCTGGTATATATCCCGGTGGCGATTGACGCGACGGTGCTGCACGTGGCGGCGCCAACATTGAGCATGACGCTGGGTGCCAGCGGCAACGAATTGTTGTGGATTATTGATATTTACTCGCTGGTGATGGCGGGGATGGTGCTGCCGATGGGCGCGCTGGGCGATCGCATAGGTTTTAAGCGCCTGCTGATGATCGGCAGCGTGCTGTTTGGCCTGTCATCGTTAGCGGCGGCTTTTGCGCCGTCCGCGGGCTGGCTGATTGCCGCCCGCGCGTCGCTGGCGATTGGCGCGGCGATGATTATTCCGGCTACGCTTGCAGGGATCCGCACGCTGTTTATTGATGCGCGGCACCGTAATATCGCCCTCGGCGTCTGGGCTGCCGTTGGGTCGGGCGGCGCGGCGTTTGGCCCGCTGATTGGCGGCATGCTGCTGGAGCACTTTTACTGGGGTTCGGTCTTCCTGATTAATGTGCCGATCGTGCTGATGGTGGTTTCGCTTGCTGCGCGCTTTGTGCCTGCTCAGCAGGGGCGGCCCGAGCAGCCGCTCAATATCAGCCATGCCATTATGCTAATTGTGGCGATTTTACTGCTGGTCTATAGCGCCAAAACCGCCCTGAAAGGGGTGCTGTCGCCGTGGATGGTGACCATTACGCTGCTTACCGGGGCGGTGATGCTGTTTATCTTCGTCCGTATCCAGCTGCGCGCGCGCGTACCGATGATCGACATGCGTCTGTTTTGCCATCGCATTATTTTAAGCGGCGTGGTCATGGCGATGACCGCCATGATTGCGCTGGTGGGCTTTGAACTGCTGATGGCGCAGGAGTTGCAGTTTGTGCATGGTTTTACGCCGTTTGAAGCAGGGATATTTATGCTGCCGGTGATGGTGGCGAGCGGATTTAGCGGGCCGATCGCGGGCGTGCTGGTCGGGCGTCTGGGGCTGCGCATTGTCGCGGCCGGAGGCATGGGGCTAAGCGCAGTCAGTTTTATCGGCCTGTCGATGCTTGATTTCAGCACCCAACAGTGGCAGGCGTGGAGCCTGATGGTGCTGTTGGGCTTCAGTGCCGCCAGCGCACTGCTGGCATCGACGTCAGCGATCATGGCTGCCGCGCCGAAAGAGAAAGCGGCCGCCGCAGGCGCGATCGAAACCATGTCCTACGAGCTGGGCGCTGGTCTGGGGATCGCCATTTTCGGTTTGCTGTTAACCCGCAGCTTTTCGGCGTCTATTGTACTGCCGCAGGGGCTGAGCGCGTCGCTGACCGATAAAGCCTCGTCGTCCATCGGTGAAGCGATGAAGGTGGCGCAGGAGCTGACGCCGTCGCTGGCCGAGCCGGTGATGACGGCGGCGAAAACTGCGTTCATCACCTCGCACAGCGTGGCCCTGGGCAGTGCGGGAGGCATGCTGCTGATTCTGGCGGTCGGGATCTGGTTTAGTCTGGCGAAGGTCGGAGGGCAGCAGTAATAAAAAAGGCCAGCCGCGAGGGCTGGCCTTTTGAACTAACAGATCTTAGAACTGGTAGGTCAGACCTACAGCCACGATGTTGTCGGTAGCCACTTTGGCATCTTTGGTGAACTGGCTGTCATCCACGAGGTTGATTTTGTAATCAACGTAGGTGGACATGTTTTTGTTGAAGTAGTAGCTCGCGCCAACGTCAACGTATTCAACCAGATCCTGGTCGCCATAAGAACCGATGTCTTTACCTTTGGATTTCAGGTAAGCGATGGATGGACGCAGACCGAAGTCGAACTGGTACTGCGCCACAACTTCGAAGTTCTGCGCTTTGTTGGCAACGTGACCGTTACCGAACGCCGTCATGTTGCGGGTTTCAGAGTAGGTCGTTGCCAGGTAGATGTCGTTCGCATCGTACTTCAGGCCAGCAGCCCAGACTTCTGCGTTTTCGCCACCGGCGTTCAGGTTGCTTGCAGCACGAACCTGACGGTCAGTACGGTCAGATTTCGCGTAGGTCGCACCCACACCGAAGCCGTCGAATTCATAGGTAGAAGACAGACCCCAGCCGTCACCGTTGGATTCGGTGATCTCTGAACGGTCGTTTTTACCCTGGTACTGAGCAGCCACGTTCAGGCCGTCAACCAGACCAAAGAAGTCGGTGTTACGGTAGGTTGCAACGCCAGTGGTACGGCCGGTCATGAAGCCATCAGTCTGCGTCCAGGTATCGCCACCGAACTCTGGCAGAACGTCAGTCCATGCGCCGATGTCATAAGCCACACCGTAGTTACGACCGTAGTCGAAGGAACCGAATTCATCGAATTTCAGACCAGCGTAGGCCAGACGGGTTTTGTTGCCGTCGGAACCCTGAGCTTCGGAGCGATTGCCCTTGAACTCATATTCCCACTGGCCGTATCCGGTCAGCTGATCGTTGATCTGAGTTTCACCTTTGAAGCCCAGACGAACATACGTTTTGTCGCCGTCGCTACCAGCATCATCAGAAAAATAGTGCAGACCAGTAACTTTGCCGTACAGATCCAGTTTGTTACCGTCTTTGTTAAAAACTTCAGCCGCGTTAACAACGCCAGCTGCCAACATGGAAGTCACTGCCACTGCAACTAATTTAAGTTTCATCTTAAATAATCCTTATAATTTTATTTAGGTATTTCCTAAGCCACCTGAGCGATTTTTAAACGAGGCTTATCGTCAATGGCAGACTATTTTTAAAATTCCATAGACTGCTTTCAATAATAAGTTTCAAAATATTAAAGATAATTTCAATTAGTGTGATCCCGATCGGGTAAATTGCCCTTAAATCGCTCAATCAGGTTAATATATAGACATAAATTGATTATTAACAAAGCACGATAATATGGCTGTAAATAATTTCTGGACGTTTTAGTTTTTCTGGGGAATTAAAGGAATTTGACAGAGAGTATCAACGTGTGGGGCGCGATAACATATTATAAAACAGCGGATTATGAATTTTCCGGTGAGCCGGTGTCTGTTTTCTAAGTGAAATATTCAGAAATAAACTATTGCACTTTGTGCTATATAGCGCGGTAATATTGGCGCTGAACTAATTACCTGTGTTGTCAGTTTATGTCAACTTCCACAACGGCTCTGGCTATCTGTGGGCATTCTATACAGAAATTTTAGTTGTCTCGAATGTTACCAATTATATTCGAGGGTGTGATCACACATTAAATAATTGTTAATTTTGTGCCGGGCATATTGGGTACCCGGCAAAAAATAAAAATACTATTTGCGCGTGGCATACCAGCACAGTAACGATCCGGCGCACACCATTAATGCCCCTTGCCAGAATGAGAATGAAAGCGTAGAGCTCAGCACAATAGCCGCCAGCGCGGCGGAAAGAACGGGCGTGAAATAAGAGACAGCCGCAAGCACCGTGACGTTACCGTGAAGAATACCGATATTCCAGGCGGCGTAGCCAAAGCCAAGCGCAACCCCACACATCAATAGCTTCACCACAACCGGGACGCTGAACACCATTTCGGGCTGATCGCTGACGGCATATTTGACCCACAGGCTCAGGGCGGTCAGCAGGACGAAAAGGGTAATGCCATTTTGCCCTTTGGCATACTTGCTGGTGACGGTGCAGTAGGCGGCCCAGATAAAAGCGCCAGCAAACGCCAGCCCATAACTCAGCGGACTTGAAACGACGTTCTGCATGATGTCATTCAGTTGCAGACCGTTTTCGCCACCTAAAACCCAGCACACCCCCAACAGCGAGATGAGAAGCCCAGGGATGACCCACAGGGTGGATTTTTGCCCGTTGAACAAAATCGCGAAGGCAATCGTCAGGCTTGGCCACAGATAATTGACCATACCGACTTCAATCGCCTGTGAGCGCGTCGCGGCATATCCCAGCGACAGGGCCAGGCACATCTCATAGCTGACAAACAGGATGCTGCCCGCAAGAAGATAGCGCCTGGAAAAACGCCGAAGATCGGGAAAACCCACCGTTACCAGACACAGCAGCCCGCTGACGGTGTAAATCATCGCCGCGCCGCCCACCGGGCCCAGTCCTTCACTGACGCTGCGGATGAGACCCACCATGGTGCTCCACAGCAATATGGCCGCCAGGCCTGTCAGCGTTGCTCTTTTTCTGTCCATTACCCTGCCAGTCTTCAAAAAATCAAAGGGAAAACTTATAGCATCTATCCGCTACACCTGGCGAATTTTCTACTGGGGAGATACCCCGAAAAGAGTAGCAAATCGTACCAGCGGTGACTATTTGGGGGGCTAAGTATAGCGACCTTGATTTGACGCAATAAAAAAAGGGGCTTTGCTGTTAGTTTGCCGCGCGAAGTCTTATCAGATAAAGAGGACAACAATGGACGTCAGCCGCAGACAATTTTTTAAAATCTGCGCGGGCGGTATGGCCGGAACAACAGCCGCGATGCTGGGATTCGCTCCCAAAATGGCGCTGGCTCAGGCACGCAACTATAAACTGCTGCGCGCGAAAGAGATCCGTAACACCTGCACATACTGCTCCGTGGGTTGTGGGCTATTAATGTATAGCCTGGGTGATGGCGCGAAGAACGCCAAAGAAGCGATTTATCATATTGAAGGGGACCCGGACCATCCGGTGAGCCGCGGGGCGCTTTGCCCGAAAGGGGCGGGGCTGCTGGACTACGTCCACAGTGAAAACCGTCTGCGCTACCCGGAATATCGTGCGCCGGGGTCTGACAAATGGCAGCGTATCTCCTGGGACGACGCTTTCTCCCGAATTGCAAAACTGATGAAAGCGGATCGCGACGCCAATTTTATTGAGAAGAACGAGCAGGGCATCACGGTAAACCGCTGGACCTCCACCGGGATGCTGTGTGCCTCTGCGGCAAGTAATGAGACCGGCATGCTGACGCAAAAATTTGTGCGCTCCCTCGGCATGCTGGCGGTTGATAACCAGGCGCGCGTCTGACACGGACCAACGGTAGCAAGTCTTGCTCCAACATTTGGTCGCGGTGCGATGACCAACCACTGGGTTGATATCAAAAACGCAAACGTCGTGGTGGTTATGGGCGGTAACGCCGCTGAAGCCCATCCGGTGGGGTTCCGCTGGGCGATGGAAGCGAAAAACAACAACGATGCGACGCTGATTGTCGTCGATCCACGCTTTACGCGTACGGCATCGGTGGCTGATATCTATGCGCCGATCCGCTCCGGTACGGATATTACGTTCCTTTCCGGCGTGCTGTTGTACCTGATCGAAAACAATAAGATTAACGCGGAATACGTTAAGCATTACACCAATGCCAGCCTGCTGGTGCGGGAAGATTTCGCCTTCGAAGATGGTCTGTTCAGCGGCTATGACGCCGAGAAACGTCAGTACGATAAATCATCCTGGAACTATCAGTTCGACGAAAACGGCTACGCGAAGCGCGATGAGACCCTGAGCGATCCGCGCTGCGTGTGGAACCTGCTGAAACAGCACGTTTCCCGCTATACGCCGGACGTGGTGGAAAACATCTGCGGTACGCCAAAAGCGGACTTCCTGAAAGTGTGTGAAGTGCTGGCCTCCACCAGTGCCGCCGACAGAACCACCACGTTCCTGTACGCGCTGGGCTGGACGCAGCATACCGTGGGCGCGCAGAACATTCGCACCATGGCGATGATCCAGCTGCTGCTCGGCAACATGGGGATGGCCGGTGGCGGCGTGAACGCCCTGCGCGGGCACTCTAACATTCAGGGCTTAACCGACCTCGGCCTGCTGTCGACCAGCCTGCCGGGTTACCTGACCCTGCCGTCCGAGAAGCAGACCGACTGGCAAAGCTGGCTTGACGCCAACACGCCAAAAGCGACGCGTCCGGACCAGGTGAACTACTGGAGTAACTATCCGAAGTTTGCCGTCAGTCTGATGAAATCGTTCTACGGCGACGCGGCGCAGAAAGAGAATGACTGGGGCTTTGAGTGGTTGCCGAAATGGGACCAGGCTTACGATGTCATCAAGTATTTCAACATGATGGATAAGGGCGACGTCACGGGGTATATCTGCCAGGGCTTTAACCCGGTGGCGTCATTCCCGGATAAAAACAAAGTCGTTCGCAGCCTGAGCAAGCTGAAGTACATGGTGGTTATCGATCCGCTGGTCACCGAAACGTCTACGTTCTGGCAGAACCACGGTGAATCAAACGATGTCGATCCGGCATCCATTCAGACGGAGGTGTTCCGCCTGCCATCGACCTGCTTTGCGGAAGAGGACGGTTCTATTGCCAACTCTGGCCGCTGGCTACAGTGGCACTGGAAAGGTCAGGATGCGCCGGGTGAAGCGCGTAATGACGGCGAAATTCTGGCCGGGATTTACCATCGTCTGCGCGAGATGTACCGCACGGAAGGCGGCAAAGGCGCTGAGCCGCTGCTGAAGATGAGCTGGAACTACAAGCAGCCGGATCATCCTGAGTCCGAAGAGGTGGCAAAAGAGAACAACGGCGTGGCGCTGGCCGACCTGTACGATGCCAACGGCAATCTGGTGGCGAAGAAAGGCCAGTTGCTCAATAGCTTCGCGCTGTTGCGTGACGACGGTACCACCGCCTCGTCCTGCTGGATCTACACCGGCAGCTGGACTGAGCAGGGTAACCAGATGGCCAACCGCGATAACGCCGATCCGTCAGGCCTGGGTAACACCCTGGGCTGGGCATGGGCGTGGCCGTTAAACCGCCGAGTACTGTACAACCGTGCCTCCGCAGACGTGAACGGTAAGCCGTGGGATCCGAAACGCATGCTGATCGAGTGGAACGGCACGAAGTGGACGGGGAACGATATCCCGGACTTCAACACCGCCGCGCCGGGTAGCAACACCGGGCCGTTTATCATGCAGCCGGAAGGGCTGGGACGTCTGTTTGCTATCGACAAACTGGCGGAAGGGCCGTTCCCTGAACACTACGAGCCGATGGAAACGCCGCTCGGCACTAACCCGTTGCACCCGAACGTGGTGTCAAGCCCGGTGGTACGCATCTACGAAGACGACGTGCTGCGTTTAGGTAAAAAAGACAAGTTCCCGTATGTCGGCACTACTTACCGCCTGACCGAGCATTTCCATACCTGGACCAAGCACGCGCGGCTTAACGCCATCGCGCAGCCGGAACAGTTTGTGGAGATAAGCGAAACCCTGGCGAAGGCGAAAGGCATTGCCAATGGCGATCGCGTGAAGGTCAGCAGCAAGCGCGGCTTTATTCGCGCGGTGGCGGTGGTCACCCGTCGTCTGCAAACGCTGAACGTGCACGGCCAGCAGGTGGAAACGGTGGGCATACCACTGCACTGGGGCTTTGAAGGGGTAGCGCAGAAAGGCTACATCGCCAATACCCTGACGCCAAACGTCGGCGATTCCAACTCGCAAACGCCGGAGTATAAAGCGTTTCTGGTCAACATCGAGAAAGCGTAAGGAGCGATTAAATGGCGATGGAAACACAAGACATTATTAAACGCTCCGCGACCAACCCGATAACGCCCGCGCCTCGTGCGAGGGACTACAAGGCAGAAGTCGCCAAGCTGATCGATGTCTCTTCCTGCGTGGGCTGTAAGGCCTGCCAGGTGGCCTGCTCGGAGTGGAACGATATCCGCGACGAGGTGGGGCACTGCGTAGGGGTCTATGACAATCCTGCTGATCTGAGCGCCAAGTCCTGGACGGTGATGCGCTTTAGCGAAACCGACCAGAACGGCAAGCTGGAGTGGCTGATCCGTAAAGACGGCTGTATGCACTGTGAAGATCCGGGCTGCCTGAAGGCATGCCCGTCTGCCGGGGCAATCATTCAGTACGCCAACGGGATCGTCGACTTCCAGCAGGATAACTGCATCGGCTGCGGTTACTGTATTGCGGGTTGTCCGTTTAATATCCCGCGCCTCAATAAAGAGGATAACCGGGTCTATAAATGCACCCTGTGCGTCGATCGCGTCAGCGTCGGCCAGGAGCCTGCCTGCGTGAAGACCTGTCCTACCGGGGCGATCCACTTCGGCACCAAAAAAGAGATGCTGGAAGTGGCGCAGCAGCGGGTGGATAAGCTCAAAGCGCGCGGCTATGACAAGGCCGGGATTTATAACCCGCAGGGCGTGGGCGGCACGCACGTCATGTATGTTCTGCACCACAATGACCAGCCGGAGCTGTATCATAATCTGCCGAAAGATCCGGCGATCGATACATCAATCAACCTGTGGAAAGGGGCGCTTAAACCGCTTTCAGCGGCGGGCTTTATCGCCACCTTTGCCGGGCTGATTTATCACTACATCGGTATCGGGCCGAATAAAGAGGTGGATGACGACGAGGAGGAGCATCATGAGTAAGTCGAAAATGATAGTGCGCACAAAATTTGTCGATCGCGCCTGTCACTGGACGGTAGTCATCTGCTTCTTCCTGGTGGCGGTATCCGGCATATCGTTCTTCTTCCCGACGCTACAGTGGCTCACGGAAACCTTCGGGACACCGCAGATGGGGCGCATTCTGCATCCGTTCTTCGGCGTGCTGATTTTCGTGGTGCTGATGTTTATGTTCGTGCGTTTTGTTCATCACAACATCCCTGACAAGCAGGATATTCCGTGGCTAAAAGGGATTGTTGAGGTTCTGAAAGGCAACGAGCATAAAGTCGCGAAGGTGGGGAAATACAACGCCGGGCAGAAGATGATGTTCTGGACCATCATGAGCATGATTTTTGTGCTGCTGGTGACCGGGGTCATCATCTGGCGTCCGTATTTTGCGCACTATTTCCCGATTCAGGTAGTGCGTTATGCGCTGCTGATCCACGCGACCTCGGCCATTATTCTGATCCACGCCATTCTGATCCATATGTATATGGCCTTCTGGGTGAAAGGATCGATTAAAGGCATGATTGAAGGGAAGGTGAGCCGCCGCTGGGCGCAAAAACACCATCCGCGCTGGTACCGGGACGTTGAGCGTCTTGAAGCGCAAAAAGAGAGTTCGGAAGGGTTGAAGTAAACCTTGCGCCGTCGGCATTGTCCGGCGGCGCTGCGCTTGTGCTGGCCTGCTTCCCCGTATCAAAATCGCTCTGCAATATACCGGAAGGGATATTTTGTAGGCTTCACTTTGCCGATCTTGCGTTTCGGTAAATCCACTTTGTCTACGTGAATTTCTTTATAGGGGATCTGTGAAAGCAGATGCGAAATAATATTCAGCCGCACCCGTTTTTTATCTTCTGAGCGCGCCACAAACCACGGCGCCCAGGCGGTGTCGGTCGCTTTAAACATCGCGTCACGGGCGAGGGTATATTCATCCCACAGATTAAAAGATTTTATGTCCATTGGAGACAGCTTCCAGATCTTGCGACCATCATTAATGCGATCGCGCAGGCGGCGTTCCTGCTCTTTTGGCGTTACTTCAAGCCAGTATTTCAACAATATGATCCCGGCATCGACCATCGCTTTTTCCATTACCGGCGTTCCATCAAGAAATTTTTCGGTCTGCTCTTCAGTACAGAAACCCATTACTTTTTCCACCCCCGCGCGGTTGTACCAGCTGCGGTCAAAAATAACGATTTCCCCGGCAGAGGGCAGATGAGGAACGTAACGCTGAAAATAGAGCTGACTTTTCTCTTTATCGGTGGGGGCCGGTAACGCAACAACGCGAAACACCCGGGGGCTGACGCGTTCGGTGATGGCTTTGATGACGCCGCCTTTACCGGCGCCGTCTCGCCCTTCAAAAACAATACAGACTTTTAACCCTTTGGCGACCACCCATTGCTGGAGCTTAACCAGTTCAACATGGAGGCGGCGCAGCTCTTGCTCGTACGTTTTGGTTTTGAGCGGCGCGTTTTTAACGACATCATCAACAACACGGGTTTTCTTCTTACTGACCATGGCGGGTCTCCCTATGGGTCCGGTCGCGGGATCGAGGCCGTACTAAGCGTGTAATCGGCCTGAATGAATGGATTAATGTGTCAGAAAGCTGATTTGAACTGGTTCACCATACAAGTTTAATCAATAATGCACGCTGCGTATTTTTTAACAGTGGTCGCGGTATGAAAAAGACAATTTTTTCGTTAGCACTGGCTACCTTTGGTCTGGGGATGGCTGAATTTGGCATCATGGGCGTGCTGACAGAACTGGCCCATGATACGGGCATTTCGATTCCCTCTGCCGGAAATATGATTTCGTTTTACGCTTTTGGCGTGGTGATCGGCGCGCCGATTGTGGCGCTGTTCTCCAGCAAATTTTCGCTGAAAACAACGCTGCTGTTTCTGGTGGCGATGTGCGTCGTTGGTAACACACTCTTTACCTTCTCTGACTCCTACGTGGGGCTGGCGGCGGGGCGCTTAATCTCTGGTTTTCCGCATGGCGCGATTTTCGGCGTGGGGGCGATAATCCTGTCAAAAATCGCACCGCCGGGTAAAGTGACGGTCGCTGTGGCCGGGATGATTGCCGGGATGACCGTTGCCAACCTGCTTGGCGTACCACTCGGGACGTGGCTGGGACATGAATTTAACTGGCGTTACACCTTCTTTTTGATTGCGGTCTTTGACGCGCTGGTGATCCTGTCTGTTCTGCTGTGGGTGCCAGACATTCACGACACGACAACCACCCGGCTGACAGAACAATTCCATTTCCTGAAGAAACCGGAACCGTGGTTGATTTTTGCCGCTACGATGTTTGGCAATGCCGGGGTGTTTGCCTGGTTTAGCTTCGTGAAGCCGTTTATGGTCAACGTGTCAGGCTTTTCCGAGGGCGTGATGACCGCGATCATGATGCTGATGGGGCTGGGCATGGTGCTGGGAAATGTCTTCAGCGGCAAGCTGTCGTCGCGCTTTAGCCCGCTGCGCATTGCTGCCACCACCGACCTGGTGATTGTGGCTTCGCTGCTGGCGTTGTTCGCCTTTGGCGAGCTTAAAACAGCTTCACTGGTAATGGGATTCGTGTGCTGCGCCGGGCTGTTTGCGCTCTCTGCGCCGCTGCAAATACTGCTGCTGCAAAATGCGAAAGGCGGCGAGATGCTGGGGGCCGCAGGCGGACAAATGGCGTTTAACCTCGGCAGCGCAATTGGCGCGTATTTCGGTGGAATGATGATTACGCTCGGCTTTAGCTGGAGTTATGTCACGCTGCCGGCAGCGATCTTATCCTTCTCAGCGATGACCTCTCTGTTGATGTATGGTTATTTATGTGCCAAAAAGCGTCAGGCCAACGCAGGAGCGCTGGCCTGATTCCACATGTTGCCCGCTGGTCGCGGGTGGTGGAGTGGACTACACGAATTTCGCCAGCGGGTCAGCGGCGGCAAAAGCAACCGCTTTGTCTGCTGCTGGCGGGTAAATCAGTTCGTTGGTGATGGCAACTTTGATCTTTTTGCCTTCCTCGCGCACGGATTTAATGCGCTGGTCCCAGCCCTCGGTGTATACCGCGCCCCAGCTACCCAAATCCAGACAGGTAACGTAGTTCACCTGACGGTAAGGGTACGGCTCCACATTTAACAGGCTGGCCGCCGCGTTGTGTCCGGCGAATTTCCCCAACTGGATCGCGTGCTGGCAGGTCATCAGCGCCGTGTTGCCCACATCGTCCGTTTTGGCATGCGCCATATCACCCGTCGCGTAAACCTCCGGATGCGCAGGAACCTGCAATGTGTCGGTGACGATAAGGCGTCCCTGAGTGTCGCGTTCCCCGTCAATTTGCAGGCTGAGGGGGTTAGCTTCTACCCCTGCCGTCCACACTACAGTGGCGCTGGCAATGCGTTCTCCGTTTTTCAGCGTTACGCCGCTGGCATCGATGGCTTCAACTTCACTGTTTAAACGCCATTCAACGCCCAGCGCGCTGCTTGCTTCTTCAATGGTGTTTCTCAGCGCCTCGCTGTAACGCCCGCCAATGGTTGCACCCCTTTCAACTACGATTGTTTTAGTCTTTGTATTGGCGCCGAAGCGAGTGCGGAGCCGGGCAGGGAGTTCCGTTGCCAGCTCGATGCCGGTAAAGCCGCCGCCACACACGACCACGGTATTACGCTCCGGGGTGGAGGGGCGCGAAACCAGCGAATCAAGATGTTGCTCGAATAACCTGGCGGAGTCGAGTTGGTCGATATCAAAGGCGTATTCAGCCAGACCGGCAATTGGGGGGCGTTTAGTCTGGCTACCGGTTGCGAGGATCAGACGTTCCCAGGCGACTTCAGCAATCACGCCGTTTGAATCGCGATATAAAACGGTTTTAGACGAGGTATCAATACGTTGTGCTTCGCCCGCAATAAAGGTAATGCCCAGCTCAGCAAACAGTTCGGTCAGAGGTGCGACCATCATCGACACGTTCTCTTCATAAAAGCGTGGGCGAACGCGCAATTCCGCAACAGGGGCCAGCACGGCAATGCTGAGGCTATTGTTACCCTCCAGAGCAGAAAGGCGCGCGGCGCTGACCGCAGCCCACATACCGGAAAACCCACTACCCACAATTAAAATCTGCTTTTTCATACTCGATCCTTTAGTGCGTCAGGCTGTATGTCTGACATAACTGCCACTATACTTGTCGGAGTTAACTACGACAACTTCTTTCTGAGTTAAAAATCGTTATAATGCAGCGAACAATGACCCGGAGTGAGCCATGGCGTTTTACAGTTCTGGTGTGGAATATGGCATTCATAGCCTGATGTGTATGGTGGATGCAAAAGGCAATGAACGTGAGATGAGCGTCCGGGAGATGGCGGCCTTGCAGGGCGTGCCCTACGACTATCTTGGAAAAATCTTCACCCGTTTATCACGCGCGGGGCTGGTCATCAGCACCGAGGGTAAAGGGGGAGGCTTCCGGCTGGCGCGTCCGGCAGAGCTGATCAGCGTGCTGGACGTGGCGCACGCCATCGACGGCGAGAAGAATATGTTTGAGTGTCGGGAAGTGCGTCAGCGCCTGGCGGTGTTTGATGAAACGCCACCTGCCTGGGTCTGTGACGGCCCGTGTGGGGTGCGCTCGGTCATGGACAGCGCGCAGCAGCGGATGGAAGAGGAGTTAGGGCGCCATACTATCCTGGATCTGGCGCGGAAAATGTATCGAAAAGCGCCGGACACGTTCCAGATCGAGGTTCAGGAGTGGATTTCCGATCGCCGTTCGTCCACGTGAAAAGCCGGGCAGGGCAAAGCCGCTACCCGGCCGCCGCGGTTAAGAACGTAAATCAATCACCATACGGCCACGGATCTGGCCCTGTTCCATCTCTTTAAAGATAGCGTTGATATCTTCCAATGGGCGCATCGTGACTTTCGGAACCACCTTACCTTCAGCCGCAAACTGGAAGGCTTCGAGCAGATCCTGACGGGTACCCACCAGAGAGCCCACCACCTGAATCCCATCCAGGACCAGACGTGGAATATCCAGGCTCATCGCTTCCGGCGGCAGGCCAACAGCCACCACGCGGCCTCCGGCGCGAACCGCGTCAACGGCAGAGTTGAAGGCCGCTTTCGCTACTGCCGTCACCACCGCCGCATGCGCACCGCCGGTTTTCTCCTGAATCACTTTTGCCGCATCTTCACTGCGAGAGTTCACGGTTAAGTCTGCGCCCATGCTGGCAGCGAGCTTCAGCTGCTCGTCATTCACGTCAATGGCGATAACCTTCGCATTGAAGACATTTTTGGCGTATTGCAGCGCGAGGTTGCCCAGACCGCCCAGGCCATAGATCGCAATCCACTGGCCGGGTTTGATGTCAGAGACTTTTACCGCTTTGTAGGTGGTGACCCCGGCGCAGGTGATGCTGCTGGCCGCCGCGGAGTCCAGCCCGTCCGGGACTTTAACCGCGTAATCCGCGGTTACGATGCACTCTTCCGCCATGCCGCCGTCAACGGAGTAACCCGCGTTTTTCACGTCACGGCACAGCGTTTCGTTGCCGGTATTACAATATTCACAGTGGCCACAGCCTTCAAAGAACCACGCCACGCTTGCACGGTCGCCTACTTTTAGCGACGTGACGCCAGGACCAATCTCTTTGACGATACCAATCCCTTCGTGGCCGAGGATCACCCCGGTTTTGTCGCCAAAATCGCCATTCTTAACATGGAGATCGGTATGGCACACGCCACAGCACTCCATCTTCAGCAGCGCTTCACCATGTTTAAGCGCGCGTAAGGTTTTCTCTGTAACATTAACCTGATGATCCTGAGTGACAACAGCAGCCTTCATGTGTTTCTCCTTTCATGATGAGTATCTGCATAGCAGGTGTAATACCCATTAAGGATTAATACTTTGACGCTGTAATGCAAGGCAACCGCAACATAATGTCATCATTTAGCTCAGTTTCAGATTAAGAATACGGCGATCCTCTAATAATCAGTAGGGAAAAACACTGACGTAAAAAAGACCCGGCGTAATGACCGCCGGGTACAGGCTTACAGTTGGGCTTCTATCTCCTCAATCTCTTTTCGCCATTGCGCCTGCAACTGCGGTTTTTGATGTTTGGGCTTACGCGCCAAATCTTCTTCCAGCAACGTTTCCAGGGCGACAAGGCGTTCGAGCAGATCGTCTGACGCTGAAGAGGGTGCCTTCAATGCGGCGTTCGATGCCTCAGGTACAGCCGGACCGGCGTCCTCACGCAGGCGCTCAAAGACCGCCTCCGCATCGTGCCATTCGCTCAGCCTGCCGTCCTCAATCAGCCAGAAGCGGTTACAGCACTGGCTAATTAACTGACGATCGTGGCTCACCAGCAGCACTCCGCCTTCAAACTGTTGCAGCGTTTCCGCCAGCGCCTCTTTGCCCTCCATATCCAGGTGGTTGGTCGGTTCATCCAGCATCAGCAGGCTATAACGGGCAAGGGTCAGGCCGACGAACAGCAGGCGCGAACGTTCCCCGCCGCTCAGCGTACTGACTTTTTGCCCGTGCCGCGCCCACGGGAAGCCGGCACTGATGAGCGCCATTTTACGGGTCTGCGGATCTGGCGCGAAAGGCTCCAGCGCATCAAGCAGCGCCGTATCGTCTGGCAACTGATGCAGCGTCTGGTCGTAGTAGCCGGGTGAAACGCGCGGATGACGCTTAAGCCGCTCGTCCGAGATCTCGTCGCGAAAATGTCGCCAGATAAGCTTCAGCAGCGACGATTTTCCGCAGCCGTTACGACCCACAATCGCCACGCGATCGCCGCTCTTCAGCCGCGCGCTGACGAGGGTAAACAGGTCTGGCAGACCCGGCGCCGGGGGGACGCCGAGGTCGGTTATTTCCAGCAGGCGGTCGGCCCGAAGCGCGTCCCCGCGCAGGGTTAAGGTCCACGGGCTTCCCGCCGTCAGTTCCGTCTGGTTTTCTTTAAGCCGTTCGACCTGTTTTTCCATCTGCTTAGCCTTACGGGAGAGATCTTCGTTGTCGTAGACCTTGCCCCAGGTCGCGAGGCGTTTGGCGCTGGCCGTGACGCGGTCGATCTCTTTTTGCTCTGCCTTATGCCGCAGCGCATCGCTTTCGTCTTTCGCCTCCAGCGCCTGACGGGCGGCAGTGCAGGGAAGGGCGAAGTAGTGCAGTGTTTTATCGCGCAGGATCCAGCTGCCGTTGGTTACCGCGTCCAGCAGTTGCCTGTCGTGTGAAACCAGCACAAAGCTGCCGGACCAGCTCTGTAAAAACTGCTCCAGCCACAGCAGGGTCGGCAGGTCGAGGTGGTTGCTCGGTTCGTCCAGAAGCAGCAGATCCGGATCGCTTATCAACGCCCGCGCCAGCAGCAACCGCGTATGCTGGCCGCCGCTCAGCGTGGCGGATTGCAGCGCCGTTTCCTGCGTAGTAAAGCCCATTCCGGCCAGCAGCGTCTCGGCCTTCCAGCGAAGACTGTCGCGCTCACCGGTCGGCAGCTGCGCCAGCACCGCATCCAGCATGGTCAGGGGATAAAGGGTCTCCGGCAGATGTTGTTCCACGCGCGCCAGCAGGCAATGTCCCGCCAGTGAAACGGTTCCGGCAGCAGGGGACTGCGTTCCGTCGAGGATTTTCAGCAGCGTACTTTTTCCGCAGCCGTTATCACCCAGCAGGCCAATGCGGTCGCCTTTTTTCAACGTAAAGGAGAGAGAGTCGAAGAGCGTGCCAAACGCGGTATCAACACGTAAAGAATGTGCAGTAAGTAGAGTGCTCATTGTTGCTTACCCAGGAGTTACAGGCATGTTTATGCCTCGTCAAACATCGCTGACGATAACTCAGTAAGCCCGAGAGAAGGGTTTTCAGGGGTTAGTGTCTTCGCTCAAGCGGAAGTTATCGCAGCACGATACCGATAACGCTTGAGCTGGTGCGATCACCAAATGTATGTGAAACATTGAAAATTTCACAGTACAGCATAATTGGCCTCCTTATATATTCAGTAGGTTAATGGATGAAGGGAGTGTAGCGGGGGAAAATGGGTTTGGCTAGTGGGAAGTGCCGTATATTCCCCTCACCCTAACCCTCTCCCCAAAGGGGCGAGGGGACTGTCCGGTGCGGTTTTACCCTCTCCCCTTTGGGGAGAGGGCTGGGTGAGGGGCGATGCTTAAATCGAAGTACGACGATAGCTACGGTATTCCGGCATCCAGAAATTATCATCAATCGCCTGCTGCAACGCATCGGCAGAGGTTTTCACCGCGACGCCTTGCTGCTGCGCCATTTTGCCTACCGCGAAGGCAATTGCGCGGGACACTTTATGAATGTCTTTCAGCTCCGGCAGTACCAGGCCTTCACCGTTATTCACCAGTGGTGAGTGACCTGCCAGCGTTTCGCTCGCGGACATCAGCATTTCGTCGGTGATGCGGGACGCGCCGGAAGCGATCACTCCCAGACCAATACCCGGGAAGATATAGGAGTTATTGCACTGCGCAATGGGGTAGAGCTTGTCCTTCCACACCACCGGATCGAACGGACTGCCGGTCGCGACCAGCGCATTGCCTTCGGTCCAGGCGATGATATCCTGCGGCGTCGCCTCCACGCGTGAGGTCGGGTTCGATAGCGGCATCACGATAGGTCGTTCGCAGTGCTTATGCATCTCGCGAATAATCTCCTCCGTGAAGAGGCCGGTCTGCCCGGATACGCCGATCAGAATATCCGGCTTCACGTTGCGCACCACGTCAAGAAGCGAGAGCACTTCGTTATCCGTATCCCAGTTTTTCAGGTTCTCGCGCTTCTGCACCAGTTTGGTCTGGAACGGGAGCAGGTTTGGCATACCGTCGGTCAGCAGGCCAAAACGGTCCACCATAAAGACGCGGGAGCGGGCGAGCTCTTCGCTTAAGCCTTCGCGCTGGGTCTGGGCAATAATTTGCTCGGCGATGCCGCAGCCCGCGGAGCCTGCACCCAGGAAGACAATTTTCTGATAGCTAAGCTGGCTGCCTGCCGCACGGCTCGCAGCAATCAGCGTACCGACGGTCACTGCCGCAGTGCCCTGAATGTCATCGTTGAACGAGCAGATCTCATCGCGGTAGCGGTTCAGCAGCGGCATGGCGTTTTTCTGTGCGAAGTCTTCGAACTGCAACAGCACGTCCGGCCAGCGGTGCTTCACGGCCTGGATGAAATCATCCACAAACTGATAGTACTCGTCGTCGGTAATGCGCGGGTGACGCCACCCCATGTACAGCGGATCGTTCAGCAGTTGCTGGTTGTTGGTCCCCACGTCCAGGACCACCGGCAGGGTGTAGGCCGGGCTGATCCCGCCGCAGGCGGTGTACAGCGAGAGCTTACCGATGGGAATACCCATCCCGCCAATGCCCTGGTCGCCAAGGCCCAGAATACGTTCGCCATCGGTTACCACGATCACCTTGATGTTGTGGTTCGGCACGTTTTGCAGAATGTCATCCATGTTGTGACGGTTCTGATAAGAGATGAACACGCCGCGGGAACGACGGTAGATCTCCGAGAAGCGTTCACATGCCGCGCCGACGGTTGGGGTGTAAATGACGGGCATCATCTCTTCGAGATGGTTCTGCACCAGGCGGTAGAAGAGGGTTTCGTTGGTGTCCTGGATATTACGCAGGTAGATGTGCTTATCGATTTCGGTTTTAAAACCCTGATACTGGATCCAGGCGCGTTCCGCCTGTTCTTCAATGGTTTCAACCACTTCAGGCAGCAGGCCCAGCAGGTTAAAGCTGCTGCGCTCTTCCATGCTAAAGGCGCTGCCTTTGTTCAGAAGGGGAAACTCCAGTAAAACCGGACCGGCGTAAGGAATATAAAGGGAACGATGTTTTTTCAGTTTGTTGTCCATGTCACTCACTCTTTTTAAGAAGATCCGTCCCTGACACTGCTGTTTGTCATCTTTCTGGCCTGTGCTACGGGGTGCGGTCGGTTGGTATTATAAAGGAGCTGAATATTAATTACCGCAACACATAAACAAAAACACCATCGGGATTACCGATGGTGTTGTGAATATCGTGCCGGAACTTACTTGCCGGAAGGGCGTTTTCTGCCGGTAGCGTGGGTAACCTGCGTTTCGCTACCCTCCTCAATAACCACTTTACGCTTGTTAGAGAGCTTGTAGTTCAGTCCCAGAATGTGGCGTGCCTGACGGTTCGATTTCATTTTAACTCCTCAATCCCGTTGATAGTTTTAAGGACAAGTTTGCTCACGCAAACGAAATGTAACCCCTTAGGTTGCTGATCCAGCTTAGCAGGTTTTTACAAAGGTGCATTTTGCCCGCTGACCACATAGTTGATGGTTTGCTGGTAGATGTCACTGAGGATGTCATTGTCTGTGGCTTCCACCCACTTGGTCAGTTCCATCAAAATGTCATCTTCGGTAACAACACCGTGCTCTGCCTGAAGACCCTGCGCAATCGCGTTAACGAGTTCGGGTTGTGCTGCTGTGGTATGTGCCGGGTAATAAGTAAACATGCTGCCTCCGTGTCGTTGTCTGTTTAATGTTACGGCGTGCAAAATCGTAATTCACATTCAGATTGGCAAATATTTTCGTCGTTGTGGTTCAGATTCGTCCTGGAAATAAAAATATCATCTCTCCTGGCACACAAATAAAATTCAGGGTTTCCAGCGGCGTAAATTTGTCGTTTTTTCATAAGGCATGGGCGTCGGCCAGGAGATCAATTCCACAATACTGCCCCAGGGGGTCTGTCCATAGCAGAAAGCATTCCCTTCACCTTGCTCATCCGGAAACGTGAGCGGCTTTGGCGCGGTAAACATCTCCCCGCCGGCAGCGGTGAAAGCGGCTATCGCCTTATCAAAATCATCAACATAAACAGCAAAATGCTGGAGGCCAAAGTCGCTGGCGCGGGCGGGCATTCCCTGTTCAGGGCCATGCATTTCGAAAAGTTCAATGCCGGGTCCATGGGGCATAACAAGCATGCGAATGGCGTGAATTTTTGTGCCGGGAAATAATTTTAAGGTGTGCTGCTGGGCGGCCTGATCAATATTATCGGTTTCCGCATCGACAGAATGATATAAAACCTGTGCGCCGAAAGCGCGTTCAAAAAATAGGGTGGCTTTTTCAATGTCGGGCACCGTAATACCGATATGGTCGATGCCCCTTACTGACGATGGCATAGTAAACTCCTGCTATAAAAAATTTAAATATAGCAGGAGATAATCAGGATATTACCACTTCATTTCGCCGGTATTCACTTTGGCACTCAATTCCAGCGAACTGGCTTCCGCCAGATTCGGCCACTGTTTTTTCATCGTGCTAATGACGCCGGTTGACGCTTTATGTGTCATGAGGGCCTGTTCAAACTGATGTAGATAGCGACGGGTAAAGTCGATAGCGCCGGTACCCGCTGGCGGTGTCCCAAGGTAGTGGCCCGGAATAACGTGTTCGGGCTTAAGGGCTGCCATGCTATCCAGCGTCTGCTGCCACTGTTTGCGGCTTTCCGGCGTTTGGGTATCCGCCGTCCAGACGTGAATACCCCACGAGACGCCCGTGCCGCCGAGGATGGTTTTTGCGGATGGGATCCAGACGTACGCCGCATAGCTCTCAGGCTCTTCAATATTCACTCTTTCACCATCAATCATAAAGGTGGTTGAGGCAAGCACTTGCGGCACGTAGAGCTGTGACGGCGCGCCGTCTTTCATCTGTGGCCCCCAGAAGGCGAGCTTCGCGTCTTTTGTGGCCCTGATATGGTCCACCACCTGTTGCGTGGCGACAACTTTGGCATTAGGGAAGGCTTTCACCAGCGGTTGCAGGCCGAAATAGAAATCCGGATCGCCGGAGGTGATCACGATTTTGTTCAGCGTTTTACCGCTGTGGCGAATTTTTTCTACCAGCGCTTCGCCATCCTTCACGCTGAACTGCGCGTCAAACAGCACTGCCTCTTTCGGCCCAGATACCATGGTGGATGAGACGGCAAAAATGCCTTTTTCCTGCGGGTTGTACGTATCAACGGTCAACGGCGCGGCAAAGACGGCCGGAGTGAAAAGGGTTGTCAGCAAAGCAAGGCGGGCGATAGTCATGGTCATGTCTCTGTTCTTCAGGAAAGTCTCTATTGTACGGATCTCTTCATTTGCCAGAATTCCTGAAACAGGAGATGCTTAGTTTCATAAATCGAGCAAATGGAGGTCAAAATGGATCGCGTTATTGCCGCCCAGGTGTACAACCGCATCTGTGAGCTGGGGAGTTTAAGCGCGGCGGCGCGGGCGCTGGGGATCTCCCGTCCGATGGTGAGCCGTTATCTGGAGCAAATGGAGAAGTGGGCCGGGGCGCGGCTGGTGAACCGCTCCACCCGCAAGCTGACGCTGACGGCGGCGGGGGAGAAGGTCCTGCAAAAGACCCGCACGCTCTCGCAAATTTCTCAGGAAATTGAAGATCAGTCAGTGAAGGATTTACCCTCAGGCACGCTTCGTGTCGCCTGCGCGCACTTTACGGCGATGCATATTATCGTTCCGGTGCTGCCCGATCTGTTGCAGCGTTACCCTCAGCTGCGCATTGAGCTGGATGTTAACAATCATCCGGTAAGTCTGGTGGGCGAGCGAATTGACGTGGCGATCCGCATCACCGATAACCCTGAACCGGGCATGATCGCCCGCCGACTGGGAGAGTGTCGGTCCGTACTTTGCGCCTCGCCGCACTACCTTGCCAGTCGGGGCGTTCCAGAGCAGCTGGAGGATTTATCCCGGCACAACTGCCTGCATTACAGCTTTTTTGCCGGTCAGTCGTGGCGTTTTTTGACGCCAGAAGGGGAGTCGGTCACGACGGCGGTCAGCGGCAATCTCAGCGCCAGTATCTCGTCATTGCTGATGGAGGCGGCGATAAACCACTGTGGTATTGCCATGCTGCCCGAGCGCGAGGCCGACGCGGCGCTACGGCAGGGCAGCCTGGTGCCGGTGCTCGGCGCCTTTACGCCAAAACCGATCGGTATTTTTGGTATTTATCAGTCGCGAGACTATCAGCCTGCGGCGCAGCGTGTGTTCCTGGATGCACTTGCAAACCACCTTGCCACGCGCTCGGACTAGTCTGTCTTCCCTGCAAAATGGATTATGCGTCCTATACTTATCCCTTTGTAAGCCAAAAGGAGAGCAAGAATGACGATTCATAAGCACGGTTCAGCACACTGGTCTGGCGACATCAAACGCGGCAAAGGGACGGTCTCAACAGAGAGTGGCGTCCTTAACCAGCAACCTTACGGCTTTAACACCCGCTTCGAGGGCGAAAAAGGGACTAACCCGGAAGAGCTGATTGGCGCAGCGCACGCGGCCTGTTTCTCTATGGCCCTGTCGCTAATGCTGGGCGAAGCGGGTTATACTGCCGATTCCATCGATACCACGGCGGATGTCTCGCTGGATAAAACCGACAGCGGTTTTGCCATCAGCAAAGTGGCGCTACAAAGCAAGGTGACGGTACCGGGTATCGATCCGCAGCAGTTCGACGGCATTATTCAGAAAGCGAAGGCGGGTTGTCCGGTATCGCAGCTGTTGAAAGCCGAAATCACGCTGGATTACAAACTGAACTGATATCAGGCCGGGCAAATGCCCGGCTAACCTTTCACTGCCGCAGGGAAAACCTCGGCAAGCCACGCAATAAACACTCTCAGGCGATGCGTTAAATGCCGACTCTGGGGATAGACCACGTGAAAAGGATACGCCTTAGGACGCCAGTCGCTCAGGATCTCTACCAGCGCGCCCGTTTCCAGATGCGCTCTCGCAGCATAGCCAAACGTCTGAATAATCCCTAAACCCGCCAGCGCCGCGGCCAGATGTGCGTTGCTTTCATTGACCCCAAGGTGGTGCGGAACGCTGATCTCCAGGGGCTCACCCCGGTCAAGGAAGCGGAACGGAAATGCGCGTCCGGTAACCGGGGAAAGGTAGCTAATCAGCTTATGGCCGTTGCGTAGCTCCTGCGGATAGGCAGGGATGCCGTGAGCTTTAAGATAGCCCGGCGCCGCGCAGGCGATCATCCCGGCATCACCGATATGCCGCGCGATAAGCGAAGAGTCATCCAGCGGGCCGCCGCGGATCACGCAGTCCACGTTTCCGCTGATTAAATCTACCGGACGATCGGCTACCCCCAGGTTAATGCGCAGATCCGGGTAGCGCTGAAAAAAATCCGGCAGCAGGGGGATCAGCACGTCCCGGGCGGTTGAGCCCCCCACGTCAATACGCAAATGGCCTTTGGGCGTGCAGCACGATGCGCGAAAGGCGGTATCAATGTCCTCTATATCAATTAATACCCGTAGCGCTTTCTCGTAGTATTCCATGCCGTGACCACCCGGCGCGTCGTGCGATGCAGCAGCCGTGTTTCCAGGTGCGCTTCAAGTGATTTTACCAGCTTGCTCAGCGTGGCTATCGGCATGTTCAGGGAGTCTGCCGCTCGGGTAAAGCTTCCGGATTCAACCACCCGCGTAAAGGCACGCATTGCCATTAGCTGATCCACATAGATCTCCTCTGATTATTTCCTGCTGTGAAAATTCATTTTCATTTTTGCCCGTTTATCGCTAATCCCGCAAGGTCTAAAGTCTGCCTGACGCGGGCAAACGCTCCTCTTTTACATCACAACAAAGGTTATGAGTATGAATACAACGCTTGCAGGAAAAATCGCTCTGGTGACCGGTGGCAGCACCGGTATTGGTCTCGCAACGGCACAGGAGCTGGCGGCGCAGGGAGCGAAGGTCTATATCACCGGACGTCGTCAGGCCGAACTGGATGCTGCCCGGGCAGACATTGGCGCCGCGGCGGTAGCTATCCGCGCGGACGTCTCCAGAATGGCCGATCTGGATGCGGTTTACGCGCAGATTGCTAAAGAAGAAGGACGACTCGATATTCTGTTCGCCAACGCCGGGGGCGGCGACATGCTGCCGCTGGGCGCTATCACCGAAGAGCAGTTTGACCGGATTTTTGCCACCAACGTGCGCGGCGTGCTGTTCACCGTCCAGAAAGCGCTGCCGCTGCTCTCATCTGGTTCATCCATTATCCTCACCGGATCGACGGTTTCGATTAAGGGGACGGCGAATTTTAGCGTCTACAGCGCCAGTAAGGCCGCCGTGCGTAACTTTGCCCGCTCCTGGGCGCTGGACTTACAGGGCCGCGGGATACGCGTCAACGTCGTCAGCCCTGGCCCCGTGAAAACGCCCGGTCTTGGCGATCTGGTTCCCGAAGAACAGCGTCAGGGATTATACGATGCGCTGGCGGCCCAGGTACCGCTGGGTCGCCTGGGCGCGCCGGGCGAAGTCGGGAAAGCCGTGGCGTTTCTGGCGTCCGATGCCGCCAGCTTTATTAACGCCACGGAGCTGTTTGTCGATGGCGGGATGGCGCAAATCTAGCGGTTACGCCAGCAGCGTACGCTTCGGCCTTCGGCTGCGGGCTGAAGCGGCTGCGGCCGTTCACATCCCTGCATCGCCAGCGGGCAGCGGTCGCGGAAGTAGCAGCCAACGGGCAGGTGGCGATTACCGGGAAGATCGGTTTTGCGTAATGCCAGATCTTCGTCCAGCGGTTCTCCGGTACGGGGAACGGAGTCAAGCAGCAGCTGCGTATACGGATGCCGCGGCTGACTCAGCACCTGGTCCGCCGGACCCAGCTCCACGATCTGCCCCAGATACATCACTGCCACCCGGTCGCTCATGTGCCGGACCACCGAGACGTTGTGCGAGATCAGTACGTAGGTCAGATTTCGCTGCTGTTGCAGGGCAACCAGCAAATTGAGGATCTGCGCCTGGACAGAAATATCCAGCGCGCTGGTGGGTTCATCCAGCACGATGATGTCAGGATCTGAAGAGAGCGCCCTGGCGATAGCGATGCGCTGGCGCTGTCCGCCCGAAAACGCATGCGGCAGGCGGTCAAGATATTCTGCTCGAATGCCCACCTGCTGCGCCAGCGTCTCAGCCAGCTGACGACGCTCCCGTTCGCTGCGGCGTTGCTGTATCCACACCGGCTCGGTGATGATGCGCCAGACGGGTAAACGCGGATCGAGGGACGAGAGCGGGTCCTGAAATACCATCTGCATACCGCCTGCCGCATTTGCGCGCTGACAGGCACCTGTACTCGGTTTGAGCATGCCCATCAGCAGTTGCGCCAGCGTGCTCTTTCCACAGCCGGATTCCCCCACAACGCCCAGCGTTTCGCCGCGATGGATCCGGAGATCCATGCCGTTGAGGGCGTGTACCTGCTCCGTCACGCGCCCCAGCCAGTTTTTGCGCGCAGGAAAATTCACATGCACGCTATCCAGTTCCAGCAGTACCTCAGACATGGCGTCTCTCCTATTGTGGGTACCAGCAGGCAGCCTGTTGGCCTTCTGCGCCCGTGGAAATTAAGCGCGGCGTTTCGCTGCATTTCGCCCCGGCAGCAAAACAGCGTTCGCGAAAGGCACATCCGCGCGGGAGGTGGCTGAGGTTAGGCACCGTGCCGGGAATGGCCGGGAGGATCTCGCGCGGTTCACCATTTTCCGGGGCACACCGCAGCAGGCCAATCGAATAGGGGTGTACAGGATGGTGGATCAAAGTCTGCGTGCTGCCGCTTTCGATCACGCTGCCCGCGTACATAACGTACATCCGGTCACAAAGCTGCGACACCACCGCCATATCGTGACTGATAAACAGCACCGACGTCCCGCTGGCGCGCGCTTTGTGTTTCAGTAGCCGCAGCACCTGACGCTGAACGGTCACGTCCAGCGCGGTGGTCGGCTCATCGGCAATGATCAGCTCCGGCTCGCAGGAGAAGGCAAGGGCGATCATCACCCGCTGGCGCATGCCGCCGGAAAGCTCAAACGGATAGCGATCCATCACCTGTGCCGCATCCGGGATTTGCATCTCGCCCAGCAGGGCGATCGCCTTCTGCTGCGCGTCGCGGCGGGAAAGCGACTGATGCTGGCGGATCACCTCCACCATTTGTCTGCCAATCCGGCGCGTAGGGTTAAGCGCCGTCATCGGCTCCTGAAAAATCATCGCCACCCTGGCGCCGCGCCACTGACGAAGCTGTTTTTCCGACGCGTTCAGGACATCTTCCCCGAGCAGGGTGACCCGGCCATGGTGAACATGGTAACTGCCTTCCGGCAGCAGGCGCATCGCCAGCATCGCGGTGACCGATTTTCCCGAGCCGGATTCGCCCACCACGCCGACAATTTCACCCCGGCCAATCTCCAGCGAGACGTGGTTGAGCGCGTGGACGTCACCGCGAAAAATGGGGAAGCTCAGATGCAAATCTTCAATCGATAATACGGAATCACTCATGACTGCTTCCCTCCTGATTTGGGATCCAGCAGGTCGCGAAGACCATCGCCAAACAGATTAAACCCAACCGCCGTGATCAGAATTGCCGCCCCCGGAAACGCGCAGTACCACCACTGGTCAAGCACGTAGTTACGCCCCACGGCCACCATCGCGCCCCATTCGGCGGTCGGCTGCTGCGCGCCTAATCCAATAAAGCCCAGCGTGGCGGCCATCAGGATGGCGCTGCCGATATCCAGCGACGCCTGTACGATCAGCGGCGGAAGGGCGTTACGCAGAATATGCCAGCTGATCAGGTGCCAGCGCGATGCGCCAAAGGTGCGGGCGGCCTGCACGTAGGTGAACTGGCGCACCAACAGCGTTTGCCCGCGTGCCAGCCGCACGTAAAACGGAATGCGTACAATCGCAATCGCCAGCATCGCGTTAAACAGGCTTGGGCCGAGCGCGGCGGCCAGCGCCATCGTCAACACCAGCGAGGGGATGGAGAGCATAATGTCCATGATACGCATAATGATGGCGTCGCCGCGTCCGCCGAGTACGCCGGACAAACAGCCGAGCAGAGAACCGATGCCGCCCGCAATCACCACCACCGCCAGCCCCGCCGTGATGGACTGCTGGCTGCCCACCAGCACGCGGCTGAACAGATCCCGGCCCACCTCATCGGTGCCAAACCAGTGCTGGGCTGAAGGCGCCTGCAATCGCGCGGTCAGATCCAGCGCATTCGGATCGTGCGGGACTATCCACGGCGAGACCATCATCATCAGCAGCATCACGATCATAATCACCCCGCCGATCAGCGTGAGCGGGCTTTTGCGTAACATCCAGAATAGCTTTGCCCAGTTAATGCGCTGTTTAGCGGTGCTGACAGGGACGGGCGTTTCCTGAGTTAACATCATTCGGCACCTCCGCGCCCGATTCGCGGGTCGATCCACAGGTACAGCAGATCCACCACCAGATTGACGAAGACATAGGCCAGCGATACCACGACCGCGAAGCCCATGACGGCAGGGAAGTCCAGCGCCTGAATGGAGGTCACCACCCAGGCTCCCATTCCCGGCCAGGCAAACACGGTTTCGGTAAGGACTGCCCCGTACAGCAGATCGCCCAGCGCCAGCCCGAGCACGGTAATGGAGGGGATCATGGCGTTGGGTAAGGCGTAGCGCAGCACGATGTACCACCCCGGCAACCCGCTCGCGCGGGCGGTACGAATATAATCCTCGCTCAGTTGCTCCAGCATCGCGGAACGTACCTGACGCGCCACAATACCCAGATGCACAAAGGCCAGGGTCAGGGAGGGGAGAATCAGGTGCTGTAGGGCGTTGAAAAACACCTCGCCGTTGCCTTCCAGCAGAGCGTCCAGCAGATAAAAACCGGTAACGTGGGCGGGCGGATCGAGCCAGTCGTCCAGCCTGCCGCCGCCGGGCAGAATTTGCAGTTGCCCGTAGAACAGAACGATAACTCCCAGTCCCAGCCAGAAGGCAGGCGTCGAGATGCCGGTCATCGCCATCAGTCGGACCAGGTGATCCAGCCAGCGGTTACGGTACACCGCCGATAAAATGCCCAGCGGCACGCCAATCACCAGGGCCAGCAGCAAAGAGCAGAAGGCCAGTTCCAGCGTGGCGGGGAAAAAGGCTTTCAAATCTTCCGCAACGGGGCGACCGGTGCGAATGGATGTGCCCAGATCGCCATGCGCCAGCGCCTCTACATAGCGGCCAAACTGAATATAGAGCGGTTGATCCAGCCCCAGCTGCTGGCGGATGCCCTGCACGATTTCATCGCTGGCGCGGTCACCGGCCAGCAGGCGGGCCGGATCGCCGGGGATCAGGTGTGAAATAATAAAAGTAATAATACAGACACCGGCCACCACCAGGATTAACCCCCAGCAGCGCTGGCGCACAATGCTCCAGAACGTCATACACTTCCCCCCGGCGTGGGCCGTTACTTACTCATGGTGGCGATGTTAAAGACCTGCTCAAGCATCGGATTAAAGGTGAAGCCTTTGACCTCTTTGTTCATCGCCAGCTGATAGTTCTTCTGGAACAGATAAACGTAAGCCGCCTCGTCAATCACCACTTTCTGCGCCTGCTGGTAATCTTTGGTGCGCTCCGCCTGATCGGTGGTTTTCAGTGCCGCCTGCAACAGCGCATCGACCTCTTTGTTCTCATAGAATGAGCGGTTACCCGGCAGCCCTTTTTTGTCCGATTCGAACCAGTAGTTCATGAACATGTACGGGTCAGCGAAGTCCGGGCTCCAGTTACCAATCGCAATGTCATAATCACCTTTGCCGACGCGGTCGCGCATGGTGGCGTTCGCCAGTTTCTCGAGCTTGACGTTAATCCCCAGCTTGCCCAGGCTCGCCTGCGTGGAGAGGGCGATAGGCTCCCAGTTCGGGTCGTTATCGGAGTAGAGGAACGTCAGGCTGGCGGGTTTATCGTTGACTTTTTCCAGCGCCGCTTTGGCTTTGGCCTCGTCAAAGCTGTACTGCATGGCGTTCGCATCAAAGCCCCACATGCCCTCCGGGATCGGGCCGCGCATCTGCTTGCCGTTCCCGCTGAGAATGCCTTTCACCATCCCCTGATAATCGGTCGCCCAGGAGACCGCGCGGCGCAAATCCACCTGATTCATCGGAGGCTTACTGTTGTTCAGATAGAGGTAGGTCACCCGCAGGGACGGGTATTCCGCCACGGCCACTTTGCCTTCCTGCTTCAGAGCGGCAAGCTGATCCACCGGCAGGGCGTCGGCGATATCCAGATCGCCACGGGAAAGTTGCAGGCGACGCGAGGCGCTTTCACCGATAATCTTGACCGAGACACGCTTGAAGTGCGGCTTTTCACCCGGCCAGTGTGGGTTGGGCACCATCACCAGCTGCTGACCTTTCCGCCAGCTTTTCAGCATAAACGGTCCGGAACCCGCGGTGTTTTGCGCCAGGAAACCGCGTGCGTCGTCGGCGGCATTGGCTTTCAGCACCGCCGGGTTGACGATCGACGCGCCGTCATTGGCCAGCGTGTAGAGGAACGGGGCGAACGGCTGGCTGAGGGTGAATTTCACCGTATGCTCATCCACCGCGTCCACTTTCAAATCTTTCGGGAACGCTTCGGAAGGTCCCTGGTTAATTTTCAGCAGACGTTCAAACGACAGCTTGACCGCTTCGGCGGTCACCGGCGTGCCGTCGGAGAATTTTGCATTATCTGCCAGGGTGAACGTCCACTCTTTCTGGTCGTCAGACGCCTTCCAGCCCGTCGACAGATCGCCTTCCACCTCCGTGGTGCCAGGCTTGTATTTCACCAGACGCTGGTACGAGGGGTAGGTCACCGTCCAGTCGTTGTTATCGATAGTGACCGCCGGATCCAGCGTTTGCGGATCGGCAGCTTTCCCAATCACCAGCATATCTTTTGGCACCGCCGCCAGCGCGAGAGGGGCGCTCAGGGTGAGCGTAGCGGCAATCAGGGTTGTAAGCAGCGTTGTTTTCATGGCGGGGCTCCAGAATTACAGTGAGTGTGTGGTCGGATAACAGGCGAACTGGTCATCTAACAGCGGGTAGCTGGCGGCATTCGGCAGTTCGAAATGCCACCATTCGCTGCTGATGCCCACAAAACCGCCGCCGTACATAACGGCGTTCAGGAGCAGACGATTTCGCTGCGCCTCAGGCGGAACGGAAGGGTGCCAGGCATGAGAACGGTCGTGCATTTCGTCAAACCCGGCGCCCATATCCAGCACGTTGTCGTGTTCATCCATCAGCGTGACGTCAATGGCGGTGCCCCGGCTGTGGTTAGAGCCAATTGCGACATCCACCACGTATTCCGGATTGGGGCAGGCATCCCAGAGTTGCGACTGCGCCTGCTGGGGGCGGTAGGCGTCGTAAACCACCAGCTTCAGACCGGCCAGCGCGGCGATGCCGATCGCTTTCGCCAGCCCGGTGGCGGCATCCGTATGCAACAGGCACGCGGCGTGCTGGTAGATCGGGCGGCCAGTGATGTTATCGGCGGTCGCGTATTTCAGATCGATATGCAGCGTGGGAAAGGTTTTCGCCACATCAATCAGTTGACTCTCTTCAGGCATAGCTCCGCTCCTTTAGCGTTCAAATTGACCAAACTCTTGTTGTAGTTGTCGGTTGATTGCCAGACGTTCCGGCAGCGCATCCCCCAGCGCCTCCACAACGCCCGACAGCAGCAGGTTGAACAGACAGCTCACCGGCGCCAGCGAATCCCAGAAATGGCCGGTATCGGTCTTCACCTGGAGTAAATCAATCGGGTAATCCCGCGCCCACGGGCACCAGATATCGGTGATCAGCGCCATCGCCAGGCCTTTTTCGCTCGCCACGCGGCAGTACTGGCGGGCAATGGCGGAGTAGGCGCGGGTATCCGTCAGCACGATATACGGGTTCGCAAAGCCGGAGTTAAGCGACTCCACCCAGCTACCGGAGAGCCCTTCTGAATAGCTCACCCGCGGGCGCAGATACTCCAGATGGCTGAAGAACGCATTGGCGATCCCGCGCGTGGACTGGATCCCCAGCACGAAAACGGCGTCGGCATGGGTAAGTTGCTGGACCACCTGCCTGAACGTTTCGCTTTGCGCCAACTGGTAGACATGGGCAATGGCGTCCACCTCCAGCGACAGGGAGTTCTGAAGGCGATCCGACAGCGGCTGTTGCTGCTTCCAGGAGTCGAGACGCTCGTTAATGCCCCAGGGCTGGTGGGGATCGCGCAGGCTTTTTTTGGCGTCGTCCAGGTTGCGGTAGCCCAGCTTGCGCAGAAAGCGTCCGACGGTGATCCCGCTGGTGGCCGTGGCCAGCGCCACGCTCTCTGCCGTTTCAAAGGGGATCTGCCCGACGTGCGCCAGCATCCAGCTTGCCACCCGCTTTTCGCTTGGGGTGAGCTGGCTAAAGGTCGCTTCGATACGGCTCAACACCTCAGGTTTGGTCGTCATACCGCCTCGCTGTTAACTGGCTGTCAAAGGCCGGGTTTCTGTTACCGGATTAACAATGCAGGACGCGTGCCATGTTCACATTGCGGCGAAAACGCGCTGTGCAGCAAAGTTAATGCAATATTTGTTTAACAGGTGATCAACATTTGTGCAGCGTAGTTCACTTTTGGTGCAGTGTGCAGGCTGAAGGGTATCTATTTGGTGAATACGTCAGCCTCTTCACATTTTTTGGTAAGATGAAAGCTCTGGGGAAAAAAGAGGGAGCCTTACATGGCGAATTTGCCCTGGCGGGTCAGCGTGCGCCTGATGGCTCTCGCAAAAAAAATAGCGATGGTCATCGGGATCATTGTGCTCGTTCTGCTTTCGGTGCGGGTTTATCTTTCGCAGCAGGGGCCAGCCCTGCATCACTGGCACACCTGGCGGGCTGATGAAATGTCTGTGCAGGAGATGGATAACGCGACCTTCGCAGCGTATGTCGCGCGGGAAAACGCCATCTTCACCGCTCTCGACGCTGAGGTGACGGCGAAAGTCCCCCCCGCAGAGCGCACGCCGCTGAACCGTTATTACCGCCAGAGCCTGGTGTGGCCAGGACACTTTTCCCCGGATGCAAACCGGTCGTTCGTGCTGATGCCTGCCGGAAAGCCGCGCGGGGGGGTGGTATTGCTGCACGGTCTGACGGATTCGCCCTACAGCGTCAGGCATCTGGCAGAGAATTATCAACAGCACGGCTTTGTGGCCGTAGTGCCTCGTTTGCCCGGACACGGCACGGCACCGGGCGCGCTGACAGACGTTGACTGGGAGGCGTGGCTGGCGGCAACGCGCCTCGCGGTTCGTGAAGCGACACGCCTGACGGGGAACGATCTCCCCCTGCATCTGGTGGGCTACTCCAACGGCGGGGCGCTGGCGATGAAATATGCCCTCGACGCCCTTGATGCGCCTGCACTGCGTCAACCTGAGCAGATCGTTTTGCTCTCACCGATGATTGGCGTCACGGCGTTTGCGCGCTTTGCCGGATTCGCCGGGCTACCGGCTATGTTACCGGCGTTTGCCAAAGCCGCGTGGCTCAACATTTCGCCAGAATATAATCCTTATAAATACAATTCGTTCCCGGTGAATGCGGCACGTCAGTCCTGGCTGCTTACCCAGGCGCTGCATGAGCAGATAAATCGCGGTGTTCATGATCACAAACTGGCGCAGCTTCCGCCGATACTTGCTTTCCAGTCGGTCATGGATTCAACGGTCAGTACCCGCGCCGTGGTCAGCGGGCTGTTTGACCAGCTTCCGGCAAACGGCAGCGAACTGGTGGTTTTTGATATCAACCAGGCCGGGAGTTTCCGTCCACTGTTCAGGCCATCATCCTGGACGGCGGTGGCTGACCTGCTGCCGGAGGCAAAAAGACGTTACAGTGTCACAATTGTGACCAATGCCAGCCCCGACAGGTTTGATATGGTGGCAAAGAAAACGCCAGCGGGCAGCACCCGGGAAACGGTGATGCCGCTGTCGGTCGCGTATCCGCAGGAGGTTTATTCCCTGTCACATGTTGCCATTCCGTTCCCGCAGGATGACGATCTTTATGGCCGCCATCCTGCGGTGAAAAACCGCTACGGTATCAGCCTCGGGACGATAGCCCTGTGGGGAGAAACATCGGTTCTGAGCGTCGGCAAAGATGCGCTGATGCGCGTGACGTCGAATCCGTTCTACGACTATATGCAGACGCGGATCGACAGCCGTATCGGTGATAATTAAGCCCAACGTGGAATAGATTAGGTCACACCGGGGAACTGTGTTAAACAGTACCGTTCAGGCGTATACCCCATACCGGACCCCGTTTCTGTGCTGACAACTCTCATTTATCGAAGCCAGCTGAGCTTAACCTGCACCTCCGCAGCGTTAAGCGCGCTGGTTGAACAGGCCAGGATCCGTAACACGGAGCAGGGCATCTCAGGCATTCTTCTCTCCCGTGGACGTGACGTTCTGCAAATTCTCGAAGGCACGGAACAGCGCGTCGTCGCGCTTTTTAACTCCATCCGTGCGGATGACCGGCATACCGGCGTAGTGGAGCTGATGCGCGATTACGGCCCGCGCAGACGTTTCGAAGACGTGGGAATGCTGCTGTTTGACCTGGACGTTCAGACCCCGAAAGCGGTTCTGGCGTCGGTTCTGCATTACAGCAAGCTGGAAAGTTATCTGACTTCTGAGGAGCGGGTCTTCAAATTCATTCAGACCTTTATCACCGGTAAAACCGCTATCCCACCCGCTTCGGACTATGAGCCTGATAAATGGACGCTTTCGCGAGAGCGCGCGCCGTTTGGTAAAGGGTTAGGTCTGCTGGCGGGACAGCCCTGCCAGTTTGCGCTGCAACCCATTGTCGAGCCGTCCGAAGGCAAGATCAGTTCTCTCGAAGCGCTTATACGCGGAAACGACGGCGGCAGCCCGGAGCATTTCTTCCGTAGTCTCGATCGTGAACTGATTTACGAAGTCGACCTGCAAACCAAAGCCTGGACCTTTGCGCTGGCGCAAAAGCTCGGCATCGGCAGCCACAAACTGGCGGTGAACCTGCTGCCAATGTCGCTGGTTAACGTGCCGGGCGCGGTAGAGTTCCTGGTAACGCAGATCAAAAAGCACAATCTACAGCCGGAGCAGGTGATCATTGAAGTCACTGAGAACGAGATGATCTCAGGCTTCAACCAGTTTAACAGCGCGATTAAACAGCTGCGGGCGGAAGGGGTTGGGCTGGCGATAGATGATTTTGGTTCCGGCTATGCTGGTCTTTCGCTGCTCACGCGGTTCCAGCCGGATAAACTCAAAATCGACAGAGAGATCGTCAGCGATATCCACCTGAGCGGGCCCAAGCAGGCGATTGTGAAGTCGATAATCAGCTGCTGCACCGATCTGGAGATTACGCTGGTCGCAGAAGGCATTGAGAAGATAGAAGAGTGGTGCTGGCTTGAATACGCCGGTATTCGCCGCTTCCAGGGCTTTTTGTTCGCCCGCCCGCAGCTCAATGGCGTGGGTGATATCCACTGGCCCCATCGGGTGGGTTAAGCAAATTTTCCCTCGCCATATTTCCCCGACACCCTGCCTGTGCTTAAATAGCTAAACCGGTTTAACATGATTTAGCTAAGAAGGTGATATGGAGACGATCTGGGTACTTGGCGATGCAGTGGTGGATCTGTTGCCCGACGGAGAGGGCAAACTGCTGCAATGTCCTGGCGGCGCACCGGCCAACGTCGCGGTAGGGGTAGCGCGTCTGGGTGGCAGAAGCGCCTTTATAGGCCGGGTGGGCGACGACCCCTTCGGGCGTTTTATGCAAAAAACGCTTGCGGATGAGCAGGTTAATACAGAATGGCTGCGGCTGGACCCGCAGCATCGCACCTCCACGGTGGTGGTGGATCTCGATAACGACGGTGAACGTTCCTTTACCTTTATGGTTCGCCCGAGCGCTGACTTGTTCCTCGACGCCGCCGACCTCCCGTCATTCCGCGCCGGGGAGTGGCTGCACGTCTGCTCAATCGCGCTCAGCGCCGAACCCAGCCGTTCCGCGACGTTTCAGGCGATGGCCGCGATCAGACAGGCGGGGGGATTCGTCAGCTTTGACCCCAATATTCGCGCCGATCTCTGGCACGATGAAGTCGAGCTGCGTCAGTGTCTTGAGCGGGCATTAGCCTGTGCAGATGTGGTGAAAATCTCGGTGGAAGAGCTGGCGTTCTTAACTGGAAATGCGCAGGTCCATGAGGGGCTGGCGGCGCTGATGCGCACCTGTCCGGCCAGGCTGGTGCTGGTGACGCAGGGAAAAGAGGGCGTCACCGCCTGGCAGGAAGGCGCGTTGACACACTATGCTGCATCACCCGTGGAATGCATTGATACCACTGGCGCGGGGGATGCTTTCGTCGCCGGGCTGCTGTTCGGTCTGGCACGTTATGGCCAGGCCCGTCTCTCAGAGGTCATCACGCTGGCGCAGCGCTGTGGGGCGCTGGCGACAACCGCAAAAGGGGCAATGACCGCGCTGCCTTATCATCACGAACTGTAATTCACCTCTCAAGGCCACCATTCGGCGGCCTGAATTGTCGCCTCGATCACACTTACTAAAACGGTTTAGCAAAAAACATTGCCGATCTAAAATTCAACGGTTTAGTATCACCAGCCTAAACCGGTTTAGCAATTTAGCACTTTCACCGATAGTTATTAGGGATGCGACAAAATGTATAAAAAAACGCAGACTTGCCGTGATGATAGGCATGCTGGCCGGCAGTACCTCTGTTTTTGCCCAGACGGATATGACCCGTATCGAAGCGCGCCTGGCGGCGCTGGAGCAGCGTTTGCAGGAGGCGGAAACCCGCGCGCAGGTTGCTGAAAAGCGCGCCACGGCAGCGGAACAGAAAACACAGCTGCTGGTGGCTGCGCAGCACGAAGCGCAAACCTCCACACAGGCGGTGGCGCAACGCACCACGGTGTTGGAAGAAAAAGCCGACCGGACAGGCGGTTTTGAATTTCACGGTTACGCCCGTTCCGGCCTGCTGATGAACGACGCGGCCTCCAGCAGCAAAAGCGGCCCTTATCTGACGCCCGCCGGGGAAACGGGCGGGGCCATCGGGCGTCTGGGGAACGAAGCGGATACCTACGTTGAGCTGAATGTTGAGCACAAACAGACGCTGGAGAATGGCGCGACGACGCGCTTTAAGGCGATGCTGGCCGACGGTCAGAAAACCTATAACGACTGGTCGGCAGACAGCAGCGACCTGAACATTCGTCAGGCCTTTGCCGAGCTGGGCAATTTGCCGGACTTTACCGGCGCGCTGAAGGGCAGCACCTTCTGGGCGGGTAAGCGTTTTGACCGCGACAACTTCGACATTCACTGGCTGGATTCCGACGTAGTATTTCTCGCCGGGACCGGTGGCGGCGTCTACGACGTGAAGTGGAACGATACGCTGCGCAGTAACTTCTCCCTTTATGGCCGTAACTTCGGCAGCGAAGAGGAGATCGACAACAACGTTCAGAACTACATCCTCAGCATGAATCACTTCGCCGGGCCGGTGCAGATGATGGTCAGCGGCTTACGGGCAAAAGATAACGACGACCGTAAGGACAGCAACGGCGATCCGATTAAAACCGACGCTGCCAATAACGGAGTACATGCGCTGGTTGGTCTGCATAACGAGAGCTTCTACGGCCTGCGGGAAGGTTCCGCCAAAACGGCGCTCCTTTACGGCCACGGTCTGGGCGCCGAGGTGAAAAGCATTGGTTCAGACGGCGCGCTGCTGTCAGAAGCCGATACCTGGCGTTTTGCTAGTTACGGTGTCACGCCTCTGGGCGGTGGCTGGCACATTGCGCCCGCCGTGCTGGCTCAAAGCAGTAAGGACCGCTACGTGAAGGGCGACAGCTATGAGTGGGTCACGCTCAACACGCGTCTGATCAAAGAGGTGACCCAGAATTTCGCCCTCGCGTTCGAGGGCAGCTATCAGTACATGGATTTAAGCCCGGAAGGCTACAAGGATCGCAATGCGGTTAACGGTAGCTTCTACAAGCTGACCTTCGCCCCGACGTTAAAGGCGGGCAAGATTGGCGATTTCTTCAGCCGTCCGGAGCTGCGCCTGTTCGCCACCTGGATGGACTGGAGCAGCAAGCTGGATAACTACGCCAGCGATGACGCCTTTGGCAGCAGCGGCTTTAACGCGGGCGGGGAATGGAACTTTGGGGTGCAGATGGAAACCTGGTTTTAACCCTTCACGCTCCCGCATCGCGGGGGCGTTTCAAACACCATAAAAAGAGGTCAGGAAGAGGTATCTATGGATTTTAATCATATTGCGCGCGAGCTGATTCCGCTGCTCGGTGGCAAAGAGAACATTGCCAGCGCGGCACATTGCGCCACGCGCCTTCGTCTGGTGCTGGTCGACGATGCGCTTGCCGACCAGCAGGCTATCGGCAAGGTTGAAGGCGTGAAAGGCTGTTTTCGCAACGCCGGGCAGATGCAGGTGATCTTCGGCACCGGGGTGGTGAATAAGGTTTACGCCGCGTTTATTCAGGCGGCAGGAATTAGCGAGTCCAGTAAATCGGAAGCGGCGGATATTGCGGCCCGCAAGCTGAACCCGTTCCAGCGTATCGCGCGTCTGCTCTCCAACATCTTCGTGCCGATTATCCCGGCGATCGTGGCCTCGGGTCTGCTGATGGGCCTGCTGGGGATGGTTAAAACCTACGGCTGGGTTAATCCGGATAACGCGCTCTATATAATGCTGGATATGTGCAGCTCGGCGGCGTTTATTATTCTGCCGATCCTGATTGGCTTCACCGCCGCGCGGGAGTTTGGCGGCAACCCGTATCTGGGGGCAACGCTCGGCGGCATCCTGACTCATCCGGCGCTGACCAACGCCTGGGGCGTAGCGTCCGGCTTCCACACCATGAACTTCTTCGGTCTTGAAATCGCCATGATTGGCTATCAGGGAACCGTCTTCCCGGTGCTGCTGGCGGTGTGGTTTATGAGCATTGTGGAAAAACAGCTGCGCCGGGCAATACCGGATGCGTTAGATCTGATCCTGACGCCGTTCCTGACCGTCATTATCTCCGGCTTTATCGCGCTGTTGATTATTGGTCCGGCGGGACGCGCGCTGGGCGACGGGATCTCCTTCATTCTTAGCACCCTGATTGCCCACGCGGGCTGGCTGGCCGGGCTGTTGTTTGGTGGGCTCTATTCGGTGATTGTCATTACCGGCATTCACCACAGCTTCCACGCTATTGAAGCCGGACTACTGGGTAATCCGTCGATTGGCGTTAACTTCCTGCTGCCGATCTGGGCGATGGCGAACGTGGCGCAGGGCGGGGCGTGTCTGGCGGTGTGGTTCAAAACCCGCGATGCTAAAATCAAAGCCATTACCTTACCGTCGGCGTTTTCCGCGATGCTGGGCATCACCGAAGCGGCAATTTTTGGCATCAACCTGCGTTTTGTGAAGCCGTTTATTGCGGCGCTGATCGGTGGTGCGGCGGGCGGTGCCTGGGTGGTGTCGGTGCATGTCTACATGACCGCCGTTGGGCTGACGGCGATTCCCGGTATGGCTATCGTTCAGGCCAGCTCGCTGCTCAACTATATTATCGGCATGGTGATTGCATTTGGCGTGGCGTTCACCGTCTCTCTGCTGCTGAAATATAAGACGGACTCTGAATAATGACTTTAACTTCCCGCTGGCCTGCCGTATTGCAGGCCGTGATGCAAGGCCAGCCGCGTGCGCTTGCGGACAGCCACTATCCGCAATGGCATCCCGCGCCGGTGACGGGGCTGATGAACGATCCGAACGGCTTTATCTGGTTTGCCGGACGCTATCATCTGTTTTATCAGTGGAACCCGCTGGGCTGCGATCATCGCTACAAGTGCTGGGGACACTGGAGCTCAGCAGATCTGGTGCACTGGCAGCACGAGCCAATGGCGCTGATGCCTGACGAAGAGTATGACCGCAACGGCTGTTACTCCGGCAGCGCCGTGGATAACAACGGCGTGCTGACCCTGTGCTATACCGGCAACGTTAAGTTTGACGATGGCGGCCGCACCGCCTGGCAGTGTCTGGCGGTGCAAAATGACGACGGCACGTTTGCCAAACTGGGACCGGTGTTGCCTCTGCCGGACGGGTATACCGGGCACGTCCGCGATCCGAAAGTGTGGCGCCATGACAGGCTGTGGTACATGGTGCTCGGGGCGCAGGATCGGCATAAGCGCGGCAAGGTGCTGCTGTTTACGTCAGCCGATTTACACACCTGGGCGTCCTGCGGCGAAATCGCCGGTCACGGCGTCAACGGACTCACGGACGCGGGCTATATGTGGGAGTGCCCGGATCTGTTTGAGCTTGATGACACACACGTCTTGATCTGCTGCCCGCAGGGGCTGGCGCGCGAACCGCATCGCTATCTCAACACCTATCCGGCCGTCTGGATGAGCGGGGCATTTGATTATCAAACCCCTGCATTTACGCACGGCGAGCTGCATGAGCTTGACGCCGGATTCGAATTTTACGCGCCGCAAACCACGGTGGCAGAAGATGGCCGCCGCATCCTCATCGGCTGGATGGGCGTGCCGGACGGCGAAGAGATGCTCCAGCCTACGCGGGCGCACGGCTGGATCCACCAGATGACCTGTCCTCGCGAGCTGCGCTACCGCGACGGTAAGCTCTGGCAGACCCCGGTCCGTGAGCTGGAAACGCTGCGCGAGGATGAACACCACTGGCAGGGACGCGCCAGCGATGCCCCGGTGCTGGCGGGAGCGCGTCTTGAGTTCGAACTGAGCGCCTCGTGCGTGAACGTGGATTTTGCCGGCGCGTTGCGACTGATTGTGGATGATGCGGGGATCCGTCTGGAACGCGCCAGTCTGAAAACCGCAGACACGCTGACCCGCTACTGGCAGGGCACTGTTCATCATTTACGCGTGCTGTGTGACCGTTCCAGCGTCGAAATTTTCATCAATCACGGTGAAGGCGTCATGAGCAGCCGCTATTTTCCTGACCATCCGGCCCAGGTACGCTTCGAAGGTGCGTCCGACATCACATTACGCTACTGGTCGCTGCGCAGCTGCATGATAGAATAGAGGTTTTGGCAGCCGGATCTAAGTCGTTGTGAGAAAAACAAAACGCGTCACCATTAAAGATATCGCGGAGCTCGCGGGGGTATCAAAAGCCACCGCCAGCCTGGTGCTGAACGGCCGCAGCAAAGAGCTTCGGGTGGCGGAGGAGACACGCGAGCGCGTGCTGGCGATTGCCAAAGAACATCATTATCAGCCCAGTATTCACGCCCGTTCGCTGCGAGACAACCGCAGCCACACCATTGGTCTGGTGGTGCCGGAAATCACCAACTACGGGTTTGCCGTTTTTTCTCATGAGCTGGAGACCCTCTGCCGCGAGGCGGGTGTTCAGCTGCTGATCTCCTGTAGCGATGAAAATCCGGGCCAGGAGACGGTGGTGGTCAATAACATGGTGGCCCGCCAGGTGGACGGGCTGATTGTCGCCTCCAGCATGCTCAACGACGCGGACTATCAAAAGCTGAGCGAACAGTTGCCCGTTGTGCTTTTTGACCGTCATATGAACGAAAGTACTCTGCCGCTGGTCCTCACCGATTCAATTATCCCAACCGCCACACTGGTGGCCGACATCGCGCGCCAGCATCCGGATGAGTTCTACTTCCTCGGCGGCCAGCCGCGGCTTTCCCCGACGCGTGACCGTCTGGAAGGGTTTAAGCAGGGGCTGCGTGACGCTGGCGTCGAGTTACGTCCGGAGTGGATCATTCATGGTAATTACCATCCGAGCTCCGGCTACGAAATGTTTGCCGAGCTTTGCGCACGCCTGGGCCGCCCGCCAAAAGCCCTTTTTACCGCCGCCTGCGGTCTGCTGGAAGGGGTGTTGCGCTATATGGGGCAACATAATCTGCTGCAAAGCGATATGCGTCTGGCCAGCTTTGACGATCACTATCTCTATGATTCTCTGACCATTCCTGTCGATACCGTTCGTCAGGATAACCGCCAGCTCGCCTGGCACTGCTTTGATCTGATTGGCAAACTGATTGAAGGGGAAACGCCGGAGCCGATCCAGCGTAAGCTGGATGCCACCCTGCAACGGCGATACAAGGCCGTGGAGTGACAGGGTAACGTATGAGGGGTACATCTATAACTTTAATTAATTAAAGATTGGATTCAGCCGATAACCAAAGGGAAATTATATCCCTGAGGTGTGTTATGTCGTTGAAAAAATCATCCCTGATTATCCTGTTTTCCCTGCTTTTCTTCTTTGTGGCCAGCACTACCACCAGCGTTGGGCTCATCATTAAAAGTAATACTTCGCTGGATAATGTGAACAAAGAAATTCAGGTGGTTCTGTCCATTATTGATCCCATTAACCACAGCCGAACCCTGCGCGTCAGGGTTATGGAGTATGTGAAAATGGTGGAAGCGGGGGACGCCACCGACCCGTCTGCGAAACTGGCCTCGGTTAAAGAGGCGCTGACCAAAGCCGATAGTGCATTTTCGGCGTTTATGGCCTCGCCGCGTTTGCCGGACGAAGCCCCGCTGGTCACTGCCTACCAGCAAGCGTGGCAAAATTACCGTAACCAGGGACTGGCACCGCTGATTGCCGCTGCCGCCGCTCATGATGTGTCGCGGTTCAACGCTCTTATTCCCGTGGTGTCTCAACTCGATCGCCAATATGAAATTGTGCTTGATCAGGTTCTCTCCGTTCACCAGAAGTACGCCAAAACGCTGAACGAGGATGCGAGCCATAATTTTGTGTCGGGTCTGGTTATTATCGCCAGCATTGCGGTGCTGTTCGTGGTGGTGATCTTCGCCGTCAGCCTGCTGATGAAACGCGTGGTCTTTGCGCCGGTGAACCTGGCGCGCGAGCACTGTCGCCAGATTGCGGCCGGGAAGCTGGACGTACCGGTACCGATCAAGCGTGATTCCGGGAATGAAATCGATCACCTGATGTCCTCGATGGAGCAGATGCGCCAAGCGCTGCTCTCCACCATTTCTCAGGTGCGCGATGCCAGCCACACCGTGACGCATGCGGCGCAGGAAATTGCCTCCGGCAATATCGACCTGGCCTCCCGTACCGAGCAACAGGCTTCGGCCCTGACCCAGACGGCCGCCAGCATGGAAGAGCTGAGCGCGACGGTGGCGAATAACACCGACAACGTTTTCCAGGCCGGTAAGCTGGTGCAGGATGCCGTGAAAAATGCCCATACCGGTGAAGCGGTAACCCGTGAAGTCATCGAAACGATGAATACTATCGCGTCCAATTCGAAGCGTATTGAGGACATCACCAGCGTCATCAACAGCATTGCTTTCCAGACTAATATTCTGGCGCTAAACGCGGCCGTTGAAGCGGCGCGTGCTGGCGCGCAGGGGCGAGGATTTGCCGTGGTAGCAAGTGAAGTGCGCACACTGGCCCAGAAAAGCGCGGTGGCGGCGAAGGATATCGAAAGCCTCATCGCCCAGTCTGTTTCCAGCGTGAAAAACGGTGCGGAACTGGTGAATCGTTCGGGAGAGGTGATTGATTCTATTATCAGCTCTGTGAATAAAGTGCATATGCTGATGGAACAGATTTCGGTTGCCTCAGAAGAGCAGAGCCGCGGGATTGGTCAGGTTGGGCAGGCCGTAACGGAGATGGACGGTGTGACCCAGCAGAACGCGGCGCTGGTGCAGCAATCCGCCGCCGCCGCGGCCTCGCTGGAGGAGCAGGCGCAGCAGCTGTCCCAAAGTATCTCGCGCTTTAGTTTGCCTGCTACGGCGTGATGTTCAGAGAGGCTCCCGAGGGAGCCTTTTTAATGTTTGTATTCAGCCGCTGCACAATCTCCTTCAGCCATTACTGTTATCCGTACAACGCCGCTATCACATAAATTTTCTCTTTCCCCGGCAATATTTCTGTTTCTCATCCGTCTACCTCATCAGAGACCATAATCATTCAACATAAACGAGGCACACATGAGAAATTTTGATATGCACGGAAAAGGTCACGGGCGTGGCTTGGGCCGCCATCGTATGGGTAAGGGCATCGTGATTGGCGTAGTCCTGTTCGTGGTGCTTGGCCTGCTGGTCATGTCCCTGTGGAACGCGTTGCTCCCGGCCATCCTGGGGGTTAAAGCCATTGGCTTCTGGCAGGCGTTGGGGATCCTGCTGCTGAGCCGCATTCTTTTCGGTGGGCTGGGTTTCCGTCCCGGTATGTTCGGTGCGCACCGCCGTATGCACGAACAATGGATGAATATGAGCCCCGAACAACGTGAGGCCTTCATTCAGCAGCGTCGGGCGGGATTTGGGCGCCATGGTCATTGCCGATGGCACGATGGCCGGGATGAAAAACGAGATGATAACGGTGCGAAAGCGCCGGAAGCCGAGTGAGCGATATGAAAGCCGGTGAGGCGGGGGAATCATTACTGATCTCGGCACTCAATGCCTGCCGCACGCGGCTAAAAGCCTTCATTCGCGGAAGGACTGCGGTTCGTGATGATGTCGATGATATTCTTCAGGAAGTGACCTGGCAGTTGATGAAAGTGGAACAACCGGTCGAGAACGTCGCCGCCTGGCTGTTTCGCGCCGCACGAAATGAGATGATCGACCGGGCGCGAAAAAAGCACGAGGTTTCACTGCCGGCGTACCTGACAGCAGATGACGAGGACTTTCCGGAGCAGGAGATTGCAGAAACGTTATTCGGCGTACCGCAAACGCCGGAGGAGGAGTATCTCAACATGCTGCTATGGGAAGAGTTGGGGCAAGCCCTGTCGGAACTGCCGCCACCTCAGCGCGAGGTGTTTGAAAAAACGGAATTTGAGGGCTACAGCATGAAGGTGCTGGCAGAGGAAACAGGCGACAGTGTGCAGGCGTTATTATCCCGCAAACACAAAGCCGTGCGATTTTTGCGTAGTCGCCTCAAGGATATTTATGAAGCGTTGACAGGGCAATAAACTTCGACCACTCTGAAAAACAATATTTTAGAGGGGTCGTTATGCTTCAACGGTTAGCAAAGAAAAAGGTGCTGTTACTCTCTGCTCTGATGGTTTCGGGGCTGGTCAGCGCAGAGGAGTCGCTTCCGGCTGTGGTGAAGCACTTCAGTGAACAGCAGGACATCAAGATCATTAAGAAAATTGACGCCCCCGGCGGCGCGCCAGCGTGGCTGGGGCAATATCAGGACATGGGCGTGACGCTCTTTCTGACCCCTGACGGAAAGCACGTCGTGTCTGGCTATCTGTATGATGAGAAGGGAACCAACCTCAGCGAGGCCTTTTTCCAGAAAGAGATCTACGCCCCGATGGGCCGCGAGATGTGGAAAAAGCTCAATGCGGCGCATCCCCTGAAGGAGGGCGCGGAGAGTGCCCCGCGCAAAGTCTTCGTCTTTGCCGACCCGTTCTGCCCGTACTGCAAGCAGTTCTGGGCTGAAGCGCAGCCGTGGGTGAAGGCTGGCAAGGTCCAGCTCAACACGCTGCTGGTTGCGTTTCTTAACCCGAACAGCGGGCGTAACGCCTCCGCGATCCTGAATGCGAAAGATCCGGTGTCGGCCTGGAAAGCGTACGAGCTGTCCGGCGGTAAAAAGCTGCCGAAACCTGAAGGAGCGGCGTCCCGGGAAACCGTTGAGATCCTGCAAAATCACCAGACGCTCATGGACAGTCTTGGCGCGAATGCCACACCGGCTATTTATTACCTGAATAAGCAAAACGAACTGCAACAGGTCGTGGGTATGCCAGACGCAAAACAGCTTGAGGCAATGTTCGGACCGAAGCCGTAAAAAGAAAGGCAGAAACAGGACGTTTCTGCCTTTTTTCAGTCAACTACCCCAGCGTCCCCGGAGGTAATTTACTGCTTCCTGCGTCTGCGGCTGGTTAAGATAGTCTTCACGGAACAGGATGGTGCCCTTAACGTCTGGCAGTGAATCATTGAGGTCGAGCTGTTTTTTCAGCTCCGGTACGCCGCCGTTCACCGTCCAGTCCGGTTCGTTTCTGGAAGGCGTGCCCACTTTATAGAACGCGATCCCGATATACAGACGGGTATGGGTTGGTTTCACCACGTCAGCCCACCATTTTGTCAGCACATCGTAACGTGCCGCGTCGCGGGCGAAGGGCCAGTAGATCTGCGGCGCAATGTAATCCAGTAAACCCTGCTGTACCCATTTGCGCGTGTCAGCGTAGGATTCATCATAGGCTGCGGCGCCGCGCGTGTCCGAGCCTGCCGGGTCGAAGGAGCGATTGCGCCAGACCCCCGCCGGGCTGACGCCAAATTCGACCTCAGGTTTAGCCTGCTTGATCGCCCTGGAGACCTGCACAATCAACTGCTGCGTATTGTGTCGACGCCAGTCCGCTTTTGACGAAAATCCTTCGCCATAGCGCCTGAAGGTCCAGGCATCATTCAGGGGGGAGCCCGGCGTCTCGGTGTAAAAATAGTCATCGAACTGAACGCCGTCGACAGGGTAATGATTTACCACTTCCATCACCACCTGGGTTATCCAGTCCCGCACCTCGGGAATGCCCGGGTCGAGAACAAAACGATCCCCCGAGGTGCGGATCCACTCCGGATGCAGGACGTACACGCTCGAAGGATGAAGCGACGAGGTGCGGTTAAGCGCGGCGATGGTCGACGGCTTCGTGTTGGTGGAAACGCGGTATGGGTTAAACCAGGCATGAACCTTCATCCCACGCTTGTGCGCTTCATCCAGCATAAACTGAAGCGGATCGTAACCGGGATCTTCCCCGATAGTCCCCGTCAGGGTATCTGACCAGGGCAGTATTTTAGAAGCCCACAGCGCCGTACTGTCCGGTTTTACCTGAAAGAAGACGGTATTGATCCCAAGATTTTTCAGCTTATCGAGCTTGTCCGTCAACGCCCGCTGTTGCTGGGCGATGCGCTGGTCCGCGCTACGGCCATTCACCGATGAAACGGGAGGCCAGTCGAGACGGGAGACGGTCGCCAGCCAGATCCCGCGCATGGGTTCGTTAGTCTGCTGTACAGGTTTCGCCTGCGGCAGCGGGGTTACGAGTGATTTAGGTGGTTTGGAAGTGCAACTTACCAGTAAAAGCGCGCAGCCAAGCAGCGCGCCAGTCCGTTTTACGTGTCGCATCATTTGCGTGTTAGCTCCTGGGTGTCCGGCTATCCGTCCAGGGATTAAACGCCGGTTCGTCCTGTTCCCCGTTACCGTCATCGTGAAGGGAGTCGAGGTAGAGGGCTTCAACTTCCGCCCGCGCCCATGGGGTGCGGCGCAGGAACTTCAGACTCGATTTAACACTCGGGTCCTTGCGAAAACAGTTGATTTTGATTCGGTTGCCCAGTTCATTCCAGCCATATCGCGCAACCAGCGCGTTAACCTGCATTTCGAGGGTTACGCCATGCAAAGGATCGTTGGAAACATGTGCTGTCATAGGCGTCCGGTAGTCTCATTTTTTATGGGGATGTGATAAACGCTCAAAGGTTACAAGAAAGCAGGGGACGCGGCAATTTCAGCGTGAGGTTCTTCACCCGTGAAGGGTGAAGAAGATTTTCCGGTTAACGCTATTTTTTAAACAGTTCAGGTGCCCACGGCGTTGGGTCTACCTCCATAAAGGGCGCACGCTCAAAGCGGGACTTCAGCGCCCAGGGCACCGTACAGTCGAAAATCGTTTTGCAGGTGATCCCGTTGCCACGAATGGAGGGGCTGTAGTCCGGCGCCTGAGACGGATCGAGCTGGTGTCCGCGGATCCCCGGCAGATGGATGATGCTGACATCGCCCTGCATACGGGTCGTCATCGCCCACAAGATGTCGTCGCTGTCGAAAATATCCACATCTTCGTCGACGAGAATAATGTTTTTAAGCTCGGAATAGGTGGCTAACGCAATGAGAGCCGCCTGACCCTGACGCCCTTCGTCAGAGGGCTGGCGTTTTTTCACCTGCAATACGCCAAGGAACTTGCCGCCGCCAGCGGTATGCGCATAGACGTTTTGCAGAAAACCGGGGATGGCTTCTTCCACCGCATTACGGATGCTGGCCTCCGTTGGCAAACCGGCCAGCGTGGTGTGCTCTTCGCCCGGTCCTACCAGGGTTTGCAGGATCGCCTGATGACGCATCGTGACGGCCTTCACTTTGATTACCGGTAAGGAGGGGTTAGCCTCCCCGCAGTAGCCGGGAAATTCCGGCATCGCGTGCCCGGTGTGGGTATGCTGATCTTCTTCTACGCGCACGCCCGGCAGCAGTTCGCCTTCGATGATAATTTCCGCACGCGCAATCGCTTTTTCATTTACGGCCACACCCTGCACCAGCTCGACGGGGGTCTGACGTAACGCACCGGCGACACCCAGTTCGTTGTAGCCGAAGGGCGTGGTAGGGGCTTCGAAACAGGCGCCAATATAGATAGCGGGATCGAGACCCATATTGATCGTGACCGGCAACGGTTTACCCGCCTCCTCTGCTTTCTTACGGAACACTTCAATATGGCGGCCCGCGGCAAGAAACATGGAGAGCTCATCGCGCTCCTGAACACAGAGACGGTGAATAGTGACATCGGTCAGTGAGGCATCTTCCGGATCGCTTGCCAGCACCAGCCCCAGACAGAAGAACGGACCGGCATCTATCGGCGTGTTGGTCGGTGCCGGAAGCAATTTACGCAGATCGAATTCCGGATCGTCGGCATAAAACACCTGTTCCTGACACGGCGCCTGGGCCGCCGGAACCACAACGGGAGCAATCGGGTTTTTCACGGCCTGGCCGACATGTTTTGCCAGTTCAGAGGGATCGCAGCCCAACAGGAGCGCCGCCCGCTCGCGGCTGGCGTGCATTCCGACCAGAATACGGGAGTCGGGGTATCCCTTAATAGCGTTAAACATCATCGCCGGGCCAATGCGCGTCGGACGTTTTACCGTGCCGCCAGCACCAATATGCCGGTACACACCCGCCAGCTCCGCGTCAGGATCGACCGGATGGCTGGTTTCAAGGTATTGACCTTCATGGCGTTTTAGCAGTTCGATAGCACTTCTGAGATCGTTGATGTGGTTTTCCATATTTTTCCCCCCTCGGATGAATGCATCCATTCTTAACCGGACGAAGAGGGCTATCAATTGCATCATTTATGCTATTTTAATATGAATTTTATTATCAATAATAAAGGCATGGTATGCAGTTTCGACTGATGCGCAATTTTATCGTGGTGGCGGAAGAGCTTCACATGCATCGAGCGGCGGAGCGCCTTAACATGGCGCAGCCCGCGCTGAGTCAGCAGATAAAAACGCTTGAAGATCGTCTGGGGGTAATGCTCCTTAGCCGGGCGAATCGTCGCCTGACGCTGACGCCAGCCGGTGAGGCGTTTCTCAGTAAAGCCAGAGTCGCGATTTTAATGACCGATCAGGCGATTCTGGATGCCAGACAGACGGCCAGAGGAGAACAGGGCGTGCTGAATCTCGGATGTGTTTCAAGTGCGATATTCGACAGTAAGCTGCCCGCCGCGCTGCGGCTTTTACATGAGAAATGGCCCGCCATCAGCCTTTCCATGATGACGGGAAATGTGCAAAGCCTTTATACCGGCGTGCAAAGCAACCAGCTGGATGTGGCCATTATTCGTGCCCCGTTACCGCTGCTGCCTGACGATCTGCAAAGCCGTCCTTTCACAACGGAAAAAGCCGTGCTGGCCTTACCTCGTCAACACAGCCTGGCGGGCTCCGCCGCGCTGACGCTTGCGTCGGTGAAAGAGGAGAAGTGGATCGCCCTGCGCGACCCGGAGGGGATGGGGCTGGAGCAATATTTCTATGATGCCTGCCACAGCGCGGGCATACAGCCTGACGTTGTGCAAAATGCCACCGATGTCCCCACGGTGATAAGCCTCGTCTCGGCAGGGTTTGGCATCGCCATGCTGCCGGCTTCAGCGAAGGCGATATGCGTACAAAACGTCGTCTTTGTGGATATTCTTGACCGACTCCGGGAGAGCGAGCTGACGCTGGTTTGCCACCGGATTATTCGCTCTGAGGTGCTGAAAAAATTGATGAGTATCCTCGATCATACCTGACGTCCGGCGGCCTGAAGAAGCTGTTCTCGCAGCCAGCGGTTAGCCGGATCCTGGCTGTTTTTCGGGTGCCAGTACATACCGATGACGATCGGTGGGAGATCCAGCGGCGGCGGAAAAATATCAAGCGTTTGCGTAAACCGTAGCAACATGCGTCTGGGTAAGGTGCAGAGCAAATCGGTACCGGCAACAATCGCAGGCGCCATCGCATAGCTTTGCGTCGACATCACTACGTTACGCTGGTGGCCAAGCCCCGCCAGATGCTGATCGACAAAGCCCGCGAACGGGTCGCCCTCGGATGAAACCACCAGGTGGGAAAGGCTACAATAGCTATCCAGATCCATCGGACCCGTACTGCGCGGATGGCCTTTTCGCTGGGCTGTGGCATATTCATCGTCAAACAGCTTGCGTCTGACCCATGAATCGTGCGCCACCGCGTTAACGCCGACATAAATATCCACATCGCCATTTTCCATCTGCGCTGGCAGCAGTTGGGTTTCCGGGAGCGCAAAACGCAGGCGGATACCTGGTGCCGCACTGCTAATCTGATTCTGCAACTCTGCCCCCAGCATCAGCGCCGGGTTCTCGTGCAGGGCAATCACAAAGGTGCGGTTGCTGTTCTGCGCGTTAAACGTGGTGGGTTCAAGCATCGCCGATATACCCTGCAAAACCGTCGCGACCTGCGGCCTTAACCCCTCGGCGCGCGGCGTCGGTAACACCCCACGTCCGTGTGGGGAAGGGACAAACAGCGGCTCACCAAACAACACGCGCAGGCGCGCAAGGCGGGCAGACATCGCCGGCTGGCTGATGCCCAGCCGCGCGGCGGCATGGGTGATATTCTGGTCCCTGAGTAACGCATCCAGCGTCAGGATCAGGTCCATATCTATATCGGAGGGGGACATCTTATTTTGCGTCACGGTTGGTATAGGTCACCGGAACCCACGCGTAGCCGTCCCGCTCACCTTTCGTCACATAGCCGATCCCGGGGAAAGGCAGATGTGGCGCCGCAATCAGCGCTTTATTTTTCACAAACTCAGCGAAAGCAGCGTTGCGCACCCGGGCGGCGCCGTCCTGATCCTCATCGTAAGCAATCGTCACGTTGGGCTGTGGGAACTGAACCGCGGCAACGTGAATGATGTCGCCGACAAAAGTCATTTTTTCACCTTTGCTCTCCAGCGTGTAGAACGCGGAGCCTGGAGTGTGACCCGGGTGAACCGTACCGCTGATGCCCGGCAGAAGCTGTTCCGTGCCGGAGAAGGTCGTCACTTTTCCGGCATCCAGATAGGGCTTTAAGGTCTTGTGCGCGACGTCGAAGTAGTTCTGGTCATAGCCAGACTTTTTCTGGTTCTCGTCGTTAAAGAAGAAATCGATATCCGGTTTGCCGACATACACCTGCGCGCGGGTAAACACGCGCTGACCGTCTTTAACCAGGCCGCCAGCGTGATCGGAGTGCGCATGGGTGATCAGAATATCGGTAATATCTTCGGGTTTGATGCCCTGGGTCGCCAGGCTCTCAATCAGCCGCCCGCCTTTGCCGGGGCCAAACAGCTGACCGGAACCGGTATCCACCAGAATTTTGTGGCCGGGGATGGCGATATAGAACGCGTTAATCGACGCTTCCACCGGATTGGCCTGGAAGTTTTTAGCCAGTAACGCATCGGTATTTTCCGCCGTCGTCCGGCGCAGTAAGGCGTGCAGATCCTGCGGCACGCTCCCGTCCGTAAAGGCGGTGACAATCGTATCGCCAACCTGAACGCTGTAGCCGCCAGCCTGCTGTTTCACCACATGCTGCGGAACGCTGGCCACCGCGTGGATAGCGGGAAAGAATAAAACCGAACCGGTCAACAGGGTTGATATCGCAAGTTTTTTCACAGTAAACATGATGGGCTCCTCAATAGTAAGTTCATCATAGTTCAACTGCGATTTTTGAGAACCGCCGGGAAGTGAATGTGACCTATCCATGGAATGGATAGGTCTGAGAGGATGCTTTACAGCACGCCGGTACCGCCGTCAGAGCACCACACTTGCCCGGAGGCGTATGAGCAGGTATCGGAGGCAAACAGTACATACAGCGGTGCGATTTCAACCGGCTGGCCCGGTCTGCCCAGGGGCGTATCTTCCCCGAACTTCTGAACTTTGGACTGCGGCTGGCCGCCGCTGGACTGAAGAGGCGTCCAGTATGGACCTGGCGCGACGGCATTCACCCGAATGCCACGCGGCCCAAGCTGCTGGGCCAGAGACTTGGTAAAGGCTACGTTACAGGCTTTGGTCTGCGCATAGTCCACCAGGATCGCGCTCGGTTTAAACGCCTGAACGGAAGTGGTGTTAATGATCACGGCGCCTTCCTGCAAATGGCGCAGCGCAGCTTTGGTGATCCAGAAGGGGGCATAGACGTTGGTCTTAAACGTCGCGTCAAAATCTGCCGTGGTGAGATCGTCGATCGATTCGCAGTACTGCTGGCGTCCGGCGTTATTCACCAGGATATCCAGGCCGCCCAGTTCGGCAACGGCTTTTTCCACCAGCGTGTCGCAGAACGACTCCACGCGAATGTCGCCCGGAATGGCGACCGCTTTACGGCCTTCAGCCTGAATCAGCGCAATGACCGATGCCGCATCGGACTCCTCTTCCGGCAGATAGCCAATAGCGACATCTGCGCCTTCACGGGCATAGGCGATCGCTACCGCGCGACCAATTCCGGAATCACCGCCGGTAATCAGCGCTTTTTTTCCTGCCAGTTTTCCTGACCCGATATAACTTGTTTCACCATGATCCGGTATTGGCTTCATTTCCGATGCCAGCCCGGGGGCCCTTTGCGGTTGTTCAGCAAACGGTGGACGAGGGTAATGCAGCGTGTGATTATTTCCTGTAGACATACCGGCCTCCTTAATAGTGAATTCCAAGATTAGTCGTTAATTAAACGTAAGCGGGCAAAATTGACAAATTCAGACAAATCTATCTTCCGGTAGCGGATATAAAATATTTTCTCAAGCCAGCATGTAATACCAGAAAAGGGCGACCTCATCTTTTTCCGGCAGGGCGTTGTAAAGGTAGCGATCGTAACCGCCGAGAATAAACCCATAGTGACGATAAAAAAGACAGGCAGAAACATTAACGTTCTGCGTCTCCAGCCGTAAACCGGGCGCATTGAGGCTTCGCGCCCAGACGTGGGTGGCGGACATCAGCTTGTGCGCCGCGCCCGTACGACGCTTTGAACGCTCCACGGCAATGTAATCCACCGATATAAATTTATTCCAGTTGCAGGACGCGGTAATAAAACCGGCGATTTCACCGTCATCCGTTTCGGCGATAAGAAATATTGAATCCGGATTAACACAATGATTTTCCAGCGTCTGGAGATCCAGTTCATAGGTTTTAAGATAAGGTTCGGTCAGCGCCTCGATATGCAAATCACCATTGAGAAAAGGCTCTCTGGCAATCTCATCGACCGTAAAAGAAAAATCACAGCATTCAAGACGGGCGAGGTCGGTGCTTAATCCTTTTCGAATATGCATAGTATTCCTTAAGTGGGAGTTATAAATAGATAATAGACGAAGCGGCATACTCTGCTGGCATAACACTCTGTAGATCCTGGTCTAAGCTTGTATTTCGTTCCGCGTAAAATGTGGTCATTCGAGGACAATGAATGGAATTCAGAACATGTCGCAGGCACTGGGGTGCTGAGTTTATTTCCGATGACGTTGTACGTTTTCGCGTCTGGGCAGAAGGGCAAAAAGATCTCACGTTGCGTTTAACCGATACCGACATTCCCATGGCGGCGGTGGGCGACGGCTGGTTTCAGATTGACGTGTCCGGCGTCAGGCACGGTACGACGTATCAGTTTGTTTTACAGGATGGAATGGCGGTGCCGGACCCGGCCTCGCGCGCGCAGCAGGCTGACGTCAATGGCCCGTCGGTGGTGATCGACCCGCGTCGCAGCCTGCCCGCTCAGCGCGAATGGCAAGGACGACCGTGGGAAGTGACGGTGATCTACGAGCTGCATATCGGCACCTTCACCGGGGAAGGAACCTTCAGGGCGGCCATAGACAAACTGCCTTATCTGGCCGAACTGGGTATTACGCAACTGGAAGTGATGCCCGTGTCCCAGTTCGGGGGCGCGCGCGGATGGGGGTATGACGGTGTACTGCTGTATGCCCCGCACTCGGCTTATGGTACACCGGATGATTTTCATGCCTTCATTGATGCCGCCCACGCGCTCGGGCTTTCTGTGGTGCTGGATATCGTACTCAACCACTTTGGCCCGGAAGGGAACTACCTGCCGTTGCTCTCGCCGGCGTTTTTCCATCAGGATCGTATGACCCCGTGGGGCAACGGTATTGCCTATGAGGTTGAAGCTGTCCGGCAATACATCGCTGAGGCGCCGTTATTCTGGCTCTCGGAGTATCATCTTGATGGTCTGCGCTTCGACGCCATCGACCAGATCCATGACGACGCTGAGACCCATATTCTTCCCGAGATAGCGCAACGGATCCGCGACGCCTTTCCGGATCGGCATATCCATCTGACCACCGAAGACAGTCGCAACGTGATTTTCCTGCATCCGCGTGATGAGCATGGTCAGACGCCGCTTTTCACCGCCGAATGGAATGATGATTTTCACAACGCCGCGCATGTCTTCGCGACGGGAGAATCACACGCCTACTATCAGGATTTTGCCTTTGAGCCGGAGAAAAAACTGGCGCGGGCGCTGGCAGAAGGCTTTGTCTACCAGGGGGAAATCTCGCTTCAGACCGGAAAATCGCGCGGGGTAGAGTGTCGCGAGCAACCACCACAGTTTTTTGTCGATTTTATTCAGAATCATGACCAGGTCGGCAACCGTGCCCAGGGGGAGAGGCTTATCTCTCTGGCTGGGGAGGATAAAACGCGCGTGCTGTTCGCGGCGCTGCTCCTGTCGCCCCATATTCCGCTGCTGTTTATGGGCGAGGAGTATGGCGAAACGCATCCGTTCCTCTTTTTCACCGACTTCCACGGCGACCTGGCGAAAGCGGTGCGGGAAGGGCGCGCGAAAGAGTTTACCGGCCATGCCGGGCACGATGAAACCGTACCGGACCCCAATGACGTAAATACCTTTATGCGGTCGAAGCTTGACTGGAACAAGGCAGACACGGAGGAAGGCAGGGCGTGGCTGCACGTCACGCGCGAGCTGATTGTGCTGCGTCAGCGCTTTATCGTCCCGTTACTGAAACAGCGGGGCACCGTGGAGGGTAACGTCCTGCAAACGGCGCTCGGCATGGTTGCCGTGAGCTGGCGTTTTCCGTCCGGCACGTTGTCGCTGGCGCTGAATATCGGCAAAAAGCCGCTCGCCTTACCGGACCTGCCCGGAAAAACGATCTTTAGCTGGCCGGAGGCAGTCGAAAACCTGCCGTCGAACAGCATTGTTGTTCGCTTTGCTGATGGAGAAGCAGCGCTATGATCCCTTCCTCTACTTACCGAATTCAGTTTCGCAACGGCATGACCTTTGACCGCGTGGCAGACCTGATTCCGTATATGAAAGACCTCGGTATCAGCCATCTTTACGCGTCGCCTGTTTTCACCGCAACCACGGATTCCACCCACGGCTATGACGTGACCGACCCCAACGAAATTGACCCGGCGATTGGCGGGCGGGAAGGGTTTGACCGCATGGCGGCGGCGCTGAAACAGGCGGGGATGGGGCTGATTCTGGATATCGTTCCTAACCATATGTCGACCTCGCTGGAAAACCGCTGGTGGCGCGATGTTATCGAACATGGCAGGCAGAGCCGCTATGCGGCGTATTTTGATATCGACTGGTCCCGACCGCTGACGTTGCCGTTTCTTGGCGACACCTTTGAAGCCGAGCTGGAGCGGGGGGCTATCACCTTAAAACGTGACAGTGTCACCAACAGCGCAGCGCTGGTTTACTATGATACCGCCTATCCGCTTAATCCCGGCACGTATGCCGAAGGCAAGAGCATCGCTGAGATCAACGAGGCGCAAAGCTGGCGGCTGATGTCCTGGCGTGAAGCGCCGAAACAGCTTTCATGGCGTCGCTTTTTTGAAATCACCGGGCTGGTCGGCGTGCGGGTAGAGGATGAGGCGGTATTCGCAGATACGCACCACCTGATCCTTGAGCTTGTCCACGCCGGGGTTGTCGACGGCCTGCGCATTGACCATGTGGACGGGCTTGCCGATCCGCTGGGCTATTTGCAGCGACTGCGTGCGGCTACCGGACCGGATTGCTACATCACGGTGGAAAAAATCCTCGCCAAAGGGGAACAGCTTCCTCCGGAGTGGCCCATCTCAGGTACTACGGGTTATGAGTTTATCGCCTCCCTGGCGGAAGTGCTGGTGGATGATACCAACCTCTCGCGGCTGGAGATGCTCTACGACGAGACGCTGGGTACGACCGTGGACAGGCAGGCGGAACTTCGCAACGCCAAAGGGCTGATGACCGATCGTAATTTTGAGGGTGAATTTACCACGTTGCTCAAAATAGCCAGCGAGCTGGCCGGGCATAACGGCGCCGAAGTGGAGCATGATGATATCCGCCATGCCCTGCGTGAGCTGCTTATCGCGTTTCCGGTGTATCGCACCTACGGCACCGCTGAGGGACTGACGCCACCGGATGTGGCGCTGCTCAGCCGTGTGGTCGCCAGCGTCAACGCCTCTGAACCCGCTCTGAGCCTGATCGTGCGTATTCTTACCGGCGATCTGCCGGAGCATGACCACGCGCTGGCCTCGCTTTTCCGCACCCGTTTTCAGCAACTGACCGGGCCGCTGATGGCAAAATCGGTAGAGGATACGCTGTTCTTCCGCCATAACCTGGAGCTGGCCCTGAACGAAGTCGGCGCCGACCCGACGCCGCGCGCGTTTTCACTTTCCCGTTTTCATCAGGAAATGCGCATTCGTCTTGCCCGCCAGCCCGATGCGCTGCTGGGAACTTCCACCCACGACACCAAACGCGGCGAGGATGCGCGGGCGCGACTATACACGCTGACGGAAGCGCCAGATCTGTGGGGAGAAAATCTGGCGCGCTGGCGGCAGATGAACCAGACGCAGGTCCGATTCCTAAACGATGGCACCGCGCCGAACGCCGCCGACACCTGGATGATCTTCCAGGCGCTGGCGGGCGTCTGGCCAGCAACCCTGTCGCCTGAGGATCGTGATGGCCTTAAGTCACTGGAAGAGCGTTTCCTCGGCTTTATCGAGAAAGCCCTGCGCGAGGCCAAGCAGCGTACCGACTGGATCGAAAGCAACGAAGGTTACGAGAGCGTGGTCCTGGACTACGTGCGCCATCTGCTTTCCCCGGATAACACCCTGTTCCTGCGTGATTTCAGTGCCGCACTCCAGCCGTTTATTCGGGCTGGGTTAATGAACAGCCTGAGCCAGACGGTGATCAAGCTGACTGCGCCTGGCGTACCAGACATCTACCAGGGCAGCGAGGGGCTTAACTTCAGCCTCGTCGACCCGGATAACCGCCGCGAACCGGATTTCGCCGCACTGGCGGAAAACCTCAGCGTAGCGGATGGCACCGTTTTTAACGATGCGCAACGCTGGCGAGACGGCAGCGTGAAGCAGTACGTTACCGCCACGCTGTTACGGCTTCGGCCACATTACCCCGCACTTTTCCGCTACGGCGACTGGCTGCCGCTGAAGGTAACCGGTGAGCGGGAGGAGAATCTGATCGTTTATGCCCGCATAAAAGATGACGAGGCGCTGATCGTCGCCGTGCCGCGTCTGGTGTTTGACGTCACCGACAATGCGATGCTGTGGGCCAACACTATCGTGGCCATACCCCAGGAGCTGGCCGGGAAGCACTACCGGGATCTGTTTACCGGTGAGCGTCGCCTTCTGCCAGAGACGCTGGATTTAACGTCTGAAAAGGGATGTTTGTTGGTTCTGCTTACCTGCGACTAATCGAGGAGAACAAAAATGCCAAAGGATACAACGTTTGAAATTCGGGCCGGTCATGGCCAGCAGTTGGGCGCAAATTATGACGGGAAAGGGGTAAACTTCGCCCTGTTTTCCGCCCACGCGGAGCGGGTGGAGCTGTGTCTGTTTGATCCTTCGGGAAAAACAGAAATCGCCCGCCTGGAACTGCCGGAATATACCCATGAGGTCTGGCACGGCTATGTGCCGGATCTGAAACCGGGGGCGCTGTATGGCTACCGTGTGTATGGCCCCTACGATCCGGAGAACGGTCACCGTTTTAACCCCAATAAGCTGCTTATTGACCCCTATGCCCGTGAACTGGTGGGTGACATTGAGTGGAACGATGCCCACTTCGGCTATGAGCTGGGACACGATGAGCTGGATCTCAGTTTTGATACGCGAGACAGCGCGCCATTTACGCCCAAATGTAAGGTCATCGACCCCAATGCCGTTGACTGGCAGGACTCACGCCGGCCCGATATCCCGTGGCCGCATACCGTGGTCTATGAAAGCCACGTAAAAGGCTTTACCCAGCTTAACCCGGCTATTCCGCCTGAACTGCGCGGTACGTTTGAGGGGATGGGGCATAAAGCCTCGGTGGAATACATCAAAAGCCTCGGCATTACCTCGGTCGAGCTGCTACCGGTTCACTGGTTCCCTGACGATCAGCACCTGCTCGATCGCGGCCTGAAAAACTTCTGGGGCTATAACTCGCTCGGTTTCTTTGCGCCAGCGTCCCGCTATTACGGCCCGGCGGGCATCCAGGGTTTCCGCGACATGGTGCGTGCCTATCATGACGCGGGCATCGAGGTGATCCTCGACGTGGTCTATAACCACACGGCGGAGGGCAACGAGCTGGGACCAACCCTGTCGTTTAAGGGGATTGATAACTTCTGTTATTACCGCACCATGCCGGATCAGCACCGATATTACATCAACGACACCGGCACCGGGAACACCGTTAATACTTCGCACCCGCGCGTGTTGCAGATGGTCATGGACTCCCTGCGCTACTGGGCGGAGTCGATGCAGATTGACGGTTTCCGCTTTGACCTCGGGACCATTCTCGGACGTGAGCCGGAGGGGTTCGATCCGCGCGGCGGCTTCTTTGATGCCGTGACCCAGGATCCGGTTCTGTCGAAGCTGAAGCTCATCGGTGAGCCGTGGGATATCGGCCCCGGCGGGTATCAGGTGGGGGGCTTCCCACCTGGCTGGGGTGAGTGGAACGACAAATACCGCGATACGGTACGTGAATACTGGAAGGGGGATAACGTTTCTAACGATTTTGCCGCCCGTCTGTTAGGGTCCGGTGATTTGTACGATCTGCGCGGGCGTCGTCCGTGGGCCAGCGTCAATTTTATCACCGCGCATGACGGCTTCACGCTGAACGACCTGGTATCGTACAACGAGAAACATAACGCCGATAACGGGGAAGATAATAACGACGGACATAACGATAACCGGTCGTATAACTACGGCGAAGAGGGGCCGACGGAAAACCCGGATATCATTGCCACCCGCGAGCGGCAAAAGCGCAACTTCCTCACCACGCTCTTCTTCTCGCACGGCACGCCGATGCTGCTGGCAGGCGATGAGTTTGGCCGGACGCAAAAGGGCAATAATAACGGCTATTGTCAGGACAGCGAGATCTCCTGGGTAAACTGGGAAGGACTCACTGAAAACGACGAGAAGCTGCGCGACTTTACCCGTCGGTTGATTGCCCTGCGCGCGACGCAGCCGCTGCTGCGACGTGAGAACTGGCGCGACGGGCTGGAGATCCGCTGGTTTAACGCCGGTGGCGGACCGCAGCAGTCGGAACAGTGGGACGAGGGTTCCACCCTTGGTCTTGCCATCAGCCGTCCTGATCTTGAGCAGGAAGAGGGCGTCTGGCAAGACGTGCTGATGCTGTTTAACCCGTTTGAAGGTACGGTGCCATTCCAGATCCCGCAGTTTGGCGAAGGGGGTTGGGTGCTCGAACTCTCGACGTCGGAGGATGCCCCCACGGGGGAAATCATCACTGAATCTGTCGATTACGAGCTGGCCGGGCGGAGTATCACCCTGTTCCGCCGTCCTTAAAGCGAGGCCGCCGCGCGTGCGGCGGTATCATACAGGGAGGAGATCGCGCGGAGTAACTGCGCGGTCTCGCCAATCGACGCGCCCGGAATACCGCTTTCCGCATGAATGTTGATCAGGCAGGCCTCCCGCACCTCCCGGTACTTCATGCACAGCGCTTTTCCCTCCTCCGTAGTGGAGAAAAAAAGCTCTTTTCCCGCTTTCTCGCTGGTGACGTAGCCCGCCTTGACCAGCTTTTTCAGCGCATACGTCACCACGTGGGTATCTTCCACGTTCAGCACAAAGCAGATGTCAGCCAGCTTTTTCTTACGGTTGCGGTGATTCACGTGGTGCAGAAGCGAAACATCAAAGGCCCCCATATCCGGTTCACCCGCTGCGGTCATGCAGCGCACCATCCATTTGTTAAACGCATTGCTGGTCATGATCAGCGCATATTCCAGCTCTGATAATTCAGCACACCGCTCTGAGACGAGATGACGGGAGGAGACGATTCGCCCGTCCGCAATATCGTCGTGGTTTAACGCTGTCGTCTTTTTCTTTACTGTCATAACGATCCTTCCCCCGAAATGTAAACCCGTCGATAAAATAAGAACATTTTATTGATAAATTGTTTACATGTTTTTGACGTTCAGATATAGCTTTTTAGTGCAGGTTCTGTGGAGCCTCACGCAAAACACAACATCGCGCGCCGTAATGCACCGGCTTCGCTCTGCTGCGAAGTATAAAAAATAGCCGTCGGCGCGCAACGCTCACTTTGGATAGGGTAACGTTTATGGACAGTTCTACACTGTTGCCACTTATCGGGATTCCGGTGGTGGTTATTGGTTTTGCACTGCGTTTCAACCCGCTGCTGGTTGTCGTGGTGGCGGGGCTTGCGACGGGCCTGCTGGTTGGCATGGATTTCGGTATGCTGCTGGAAACCTTTGGCGAAAAGTTCGTGAATAGCCGATCGCTTGCCACCTTCATTCTGATCCTGCCGGTGATTGGCCTATTGGAGTATTACGGGCTGAAAGAACGCGCCCAGGCCTGGGTCGCGAAGATCGCCAGCGCCACCTCGGCGCGTATCCTGATGCTCTACTTTGTTGCCCGCGAAGGAACGGCTGCGCTGGGCCTGATGTCGCTTGGCGGCCACGCGCAAACGGTGCGTCCGCTGCTGGCGCCGATGGCGGAAGGGGCAGCTCTGAATGAATACGGGGAACTGCCGCAGACTATCCGCGACAAAATCAAAGCCCATGCCGCCGCGTGTGACAATATCGCGGTTTTCTTTGGGGAAGATATTTTTATCGCCTTTGGCGCGGTACTGCTGATTGATGCGTTCCTGAAAGAGAACGGGATCGAGGGGATCGAACCGCTGCATATCGGCCTGTGGGCCATTCCGACCGCCATTGCGGCACTGATCATCCATATGACGCGTCTGCTACGCCTCGATGCCAGCATTCGTCGCGACGTGATGGCCTGGAAAGCAGAGCAGGGTACGCAGGAGATCGCACCATGATGACCCTCATCACCATTAACCGCGTGTACTACCTGATCGGCTTCGTCGTGATGCTGCTGGTTGTGATGACCCTTCGCGATCGCGCTAACCCGAAACGCTATACCACGGCGCTGTTCTGGTTTCTGTTTGGCGGGATCTTCCTGTTTGGCGATCTGATGGTGCAGGAGCTGGGTAAGTCCCTGGCGTATCGCATTATTGGCGGCGCCGTTATTGTGATTGCGCTGCTGGCCGGTTTCGGGCTGGTCGGGAAGGGGCATTATAAAATGTCCACCGAGGAGGAGCGTGTTGCCTCGTCGAACCGGCTGAAAAACTCGCTGTTTTTACCGGCACTGATGATCCCCGTGGTAACGGTCATCGGGACGCTATTTCTGAAAGGCGTGTCGATTGGCGGCGTTTATCTGCTCGACCAGAAACAGCTTACGCTAGCGGCGCTGTGCGTGGCCTGTGTGGCAGCTATCCTCACCGGCTGGTGGCTGACAAAAGGTACGCCGCTGCATGCGGTTCGTCAGTCGCGTCGGCTGGTCGATACCATTGGCTGGGCGGTGATCCTGCCGCAGATGCTCGCCATGCTCGGCGGGGTGTTTGTGGTGGCGAATACCGGCGAATCGGTACAAAAGGTGGTCAGCCTGTTTGTGAACCCGGACAGCCGCTTCATGCTGGTGGTCATTTATTGCGTGGGGATGGCGCTGTTTACCATGATCATGGGTAACGCCTTCGCAGCCTTCCCGGTGTTAAGCGCCGGTATCGCTCTGCCATTCCTGATTAATGTCCATCACGGTAACCCGGCGCCGCTGCTGGCTATCGGTATGTACGCTGGCTATTGCGGCACGCTGATGACGCCGATGGCCGCCAACTTCAACATTGTGCCCGCCGCGCTACTGGAGCTAAAAGACAAATATCAGGTTATCAAGATCCAGATCCCGACCGCGTTAACCCTGCTGGTGGTAAACGTGTTCTTAATGTATTTCCTCGTGTTTCGCTAAGGAGCTGCAATGGAATTAACGCAACATCAGGCTGACGCCTTCGCCAGAATGCCGTTGACCTATTTACGTCAGGAATACCCGAACCACATTATGCATCTGCTCAACGATGACGGCGACGTTCTGCCGCCTCGCGAGCTGCACCCGATCTTTTACGGCTGTTTTGACTGGCACTCTGCGGTGCACGGCTACTGGCTGCTGCTGCGCTGCCTGCGTCTCTGGCCCGAACTGCCGTGCCGGGAAGAGATCATCACTCTGTTCGAAGAACACCTGACCGACGAGAAGGTGGCGAAGGAGGTGGCCTATTTTACCGCGCCGTTCCGCGCGTCGTTTGAGCGGCCTTATGGCTACGGCTGGCTGCTGGCGCTGGCGCAGGAGCTGAAGCAATCGTCACTGCCGCAGGCGGAGCGTTGGTACCAGACGCTGCAACCGTTAACGCGGGATATTCGCCAGCGGCTGGTGGATTACCTCAGCAAGCTTACCTATCCGATCCGCGTCGGGACGCACTACAACACGGCGTTTGCGCTCGCGCTGGGGCTGGATTATGCCCGGGCGGTGAACGATGACACGCTTGAGCGCGCCATCCTGGACGCGGCAACGCGGTTTTACCTCGCGGACACGCAATATCCTGCGCATTATGAGCCGGGTGGCGACGAGTATATCTCCGGAGCGCTGACCGAGGCCCTGCTGATGAGTAAGGTGGTGGAGGATTTCCCGGCCTGGTTCGATGCGTTTCTGCCTGAAGTGGGCGCCGTTTCTGCGCTGATGAACCCGGCAGAGGTGAGCGACCGCACCGACCCGAAAATCGCGCACCTGGACGGGCTTAACCTCAGCCGCGCCTGGTGTATGAAGCACATTGTCCGTGCTCTGCCGGAAAATCATCACGCCCGGAAGCCATTACACGATGCCGTTGCGCGCCATCTTTCGGCAAGCGTGGAGCATGTTGTCGGCAGCCACTACAGCGGCGGGCACTGGCTGGCGAGTTTTGCGCTGCTGGCGCTGGAGTAGCGCTTAGTTATATTTTCGTGCTCATCCTGTTTCCGCAGGATGAGTGATTTTACGCAACCGACTCGCGCTGACGACGACCGCTACCGCAGAAGCCGCGGCGGCGACCCACAGTGCAACATGAATTGACCTTTCATCTGCGGCCAGCAGAACGGCCACGGCGGCGGCGCCCAGACACTGCCCGAACGTGCGCATAATGGATAAAACACCGGATGCATAGCTCGCATGCTCACGAATAACGTTGGAGAGCATTTCCCGGTTATTGGGACTCTGAAAGCAGCCAAACCCCATGCCGCATACCAGATTCCGCAGGCAGATATCCCACATTGTAGGGCGGGCGGGTAATGTCGCAAGAAGGATCAAACCCACGACAAAAATCACCAGCCCCAGGGTGGATATCGCCGGGGCTGAAATCGTGTCCGCCCACCGGCCTGCATGCGGCGCAATCAGTACGATCCCTAGCGGCCACGGCGTAAACAGCAGGGCAGACAACACCGGACTGTAGCCGTATTCGCTCTGAAACAGGAAAGGCAATGCAATAAAAGTGATCCCCTGGCTGACAAAAGCAATCATTGACGTGAAGGCCGCGAGGGTAAAACGTTCATTTTTAAACATCGTCGGCGGCAGTAAGGGGTTATCCGTGCGGCGGATCTGCCAGATAAACGCCATGCCGCTCAGCGCAGCGAGCACCGTCCAGCAAAGACTGCCGGGGTGATAAGTAGCCTCCTGGAGGCTGTTCGCCGCCATGATCGTCGACCCCAGCAGCAGCGCCGACAATATGGCGCCCGGGGTGTCGAAGGGCGCTTGCTTTCGAACCGCATCCCGCGGCAGCGCTTTGACCGCCAGCAGTAAGGCGAGGGTGCCGGGAACCACGTTTATCGCAAACAGCCATTGCCAGCTCAGGGTGTGAAGGATCGTCCCACCCAATACCGGCCCGATAGCGGAGCTGGAGGCGATGAGCAGAGCGTGTAACCCCAGAATGCGGCCAAGTAATCGCCCGGGAAATACGGATCGCAGGATTGCGGGGGCAATACTCAGCGTCGCCGCGCCGCCGATCCCCTGAAGCACGCGCATACCGATGAGCACTTCGGGCGTCTTCGCCAGCGCGCAACCCAGCGATGTCAGGGTAAAGGTTGTCAGACCTGCCAGAAAAACGGGGCGATAACCCAGGCGGGCCGCAAGCGCCGCGAATATCGCCAGCGACATCGCGGCCGCCAGCAGATACCCGTTGGCGAACCAGACGGCAATACTGGCAGGTACCTGCATCTCCTGAGCCATGGAGGGCAGGGCAATGTTGATCATGGTGCCGTCAAACACGCCCATTAAGGTGGTGGTCATAATTGCGGCCATCACCCGTGCGCGCGCCGGGCCAGGCAGTCCTTCGTCGCCGGGTTGACTGGAAAAGAGCGTCATCAGGTTGTCCTCTGAGAAGAGTGTATGGATGACAAAACTATAAAGATGGCTTTTACAGGGCGGAAGGCGCACCATTTGCACTTTATCGTTGCATGAAACGCCTTATCTGAATGTACAGGAATGAGCGCTATGACCGATCCAGATTTTAATTTACTGATTGCACTCGACATATTGCTGAGCGAAGCGAGTGTCGCAGGTGCGGCACGCCGTCTGAACCTCAGCACCTCGGCCATGAGCCGGACATTAAGCAGGTTACGCGACGTTACAGGCGACCCGATCCTGGTGCGCGCCGGGCGTAACATGGTACTAACCCCGTGGGCCGAAGCGACCCGGGATCGCGCCAGGCGTGCAGTGCACGAGGCCAGGGCGGTATTGCAGCCCTCTACTGAAACGTTCAGCGCGCGAAGTCTGGCGCGTCTTTTTACCATCAGGGCAAACGATGGTTTTGTGGTGGCGTTTGGGCCTGCGCTTATAGCGGCTGTGGCCGACGCCGCGCCGGACGTCTGTATACGCTTCGCGCCGAAGCCGGAAAAAACGTCGCGCTATCTTCGGGAAGGGCTGGTTGATCTGGAGATTGGCGTCCAGAGCAATATGGGGCCTGAAATACGGCTGCAACGACTGTTTGAGGATCGGTTTGTGGGCGTCGTGCGTAAGGGGCATCCGCTGGCTAATCAGGCAGAAATAGGGGTGAAGGATTATGTCGCCTGGGGCCATGTGGTAGCGTCACCTGAGGGCGCGTTGCACGGTTCCGTTGACGATGCGCTGGCCGAACTGGGGACAAAACGTAAAATCGCCAGCGTCGTTCCGGGATTTCCGACGGCGCTGTCCGTGGCGCTGGCATCAGATCTTATTGCCATGATACCCGCGCTCTATTTACTCAATCAGCAGGTAACGGAGCAGTTACACGTTTTCGAGCTGCCGTTCAAAAGCCGTCGTATTACGGTTTCACAGATGTGGCACCCAAGAATGGAACGCGATCCTGGTCACCGCTGGTTGAGAGAGCAAATTCTTGCGATATGCGGTGTGGAGAGGTCAGACATGATAAAGAGCGCTGTATAGCGATTGCTATACACGCCGCTTATGTTATGCTTGTAAAGCAATTGCTATACAAGAGGTATACCCATGAAATCAGATGTTCAACTCAATCTCAGAGCCAAAGAATCCCAGCGGGCGCTTATCGATGCCGCCGCAGAGATCCTCCATAAATCACGTACAGACTTCATTCTGGAGATGGCCTGTCAGGCAGCCGAGAATGTGATCCTCGATCGACGTGTATTCAATTTTAACGATGAACAGTACGCAGAGTTCATTGACATGCTCGATGCCCCGGTCGCGGACGATCCTGCCATAGAAAAACTGCTGGCAAGGAAACCGCAGTGGGACGTGTAACAGCGCCAGAGCCCTTATCCAGCGTCCATCAACTGGCGGAGTTCGTCAGCGGAGAGGCCGTGCTTGACGAATGGCTAAAACAAAGAGGTCTGAAAAACCAGGCGCTCGGCGCAGCCCGAACGTTTGTCATTTGTAAAACGGGCACGAAGCAGGTCGCGGGATTTTACTCACTGGCTACCGGCAGCGTTAACCATACGCAAGCGACAGGTAATCTGCGGCGTAACATGCCGGATCCCATTCCCGTGATTATACTTGCCCGTCTGGCTGTTGATGTCTCGTTACGCGGAAACGGGCTGGGAGCCGATTTACTCCACGATGCGGTTTTACGCTGTTATCGGGTAGCTGAGAATATTGGGGTGCGGGCGATCATGGTTCATGCACTCACTGAGGAAGCCAAAGCGTTTTATATCCACCATGGTTTTAAAGCATCGCAGACTCAGGAACGGACACTGTTTCTCCGGCTTCCTCAGTAGAGGCAAAGGAAAGGGTGGTATGCGATGGGCTTATCTGATGAGTGATAGGATTCATAATACCTCATTTAACTATTCTGGGTTTGAGGAATATACATAATTTACGACAGCACCAGAAACAGTATAACAAACTGTTTTAAATGGATATTAATCAAATGGCGATTCAAACTCACAGTTATGAACTCAGTTTTGGTTCATAACTGTGTTAAACGCTGTCCATAAATCACTCGATGTCACGTCTGTTGGTTCATGAACTGTTCGTTCTAATTTTGTGATGTGCGTCAGGTTTTATTGTTCAGTAATGTTACCTTTTACTCGATGATCGATTGTTTAGCACCTCTCCCACAACCGGAGCAGCGGTAAATGCGTTTGGCCAGCCAGCATAGAAGGCGGCCTGGGTAACGATCTCCCCAGCTTCCTCAGCAGAAAGGCCATTATCCATCGCTCTGTTGAGGTGATAGCCAATCTGCGCACTCTGTCCGGATGCGATTAACGCGCTGACCGTAATCAGGCTTCTGTCGCGGGGTTTCAGCGCGGGTCTTTGCCAGAGATCCAGGAACAGGGGGTCAGCAGTAAATTTAACCAGGCCTGGAGATATTGGGCCAACATTTTTTTCCACTGTCTCTGAACGCTGCTTTTCTGCTTGCTGATTGAGAGGAAGCAGGTCCGGAGAAGCGTCAGGAAGTGCATCTGCCGTGACGCCACGAGTTTCAAATACTGCTTTGGTCACGCTGACGGCTGACATGGCATTTGGCCAACCTGAGTAGAACGCCAGATGGGTAATGATTTCTGACAACTCCGCTGGCGTAACGCCATTATCAAGGGCAATGTCCATATAGTGCTTAAGGTCGCCAGGCTGGTTTCTGGCAATTAGCATGGCGACGGTCACCATACTACGATCCCTGGGCGAGAGGGCATCGCGTGTCCACAGATCTTCAGTAATCGCTTCTCGACCAAAGCGCGCAAGAGCCGGTGAGACGGAACGAATATCAGCTTCCGAAATTGTTGAAGGTTCAATTTTCATCATCGCTTTACCTCTTGTTTCCTCAGCAGTAGCAAAATCAGAAATAACAAGCGACATGGCCGCCGCTGCAATTACGCTTTTCATGTTAATCCTCACTGGTCAACGGTGCGGATCCTGTTTGATTCCGCTTTTGTTACGAAGAAATACCGGTTTTACCGGGATAGCGTTCTTACTGGCGCTCATATGCGCCGTTTGCCTGAGATAGTCACGGAAATGTGGCGTTTGTCGGTGCAGTTGATACGCTTCCTCACTGGCGTAAATCTCATAGAAATACCAGCGGTTCGGAGTCTGTGAGTCTGTAGCGGCATACATCGCTAATACGCCTTTCTCTACTTTGAGCGATTCCGCCATTTCGGGCAGGACGATGTTTTTAAATTCGGTCTGAAATTCAGGCTTTACCTCGACGATCACCAGATTATTAATGGTTCGCTCATCCGGTATGATGTGTTTGTCCCCCAGAAATTGGGGCTCCAGAGTGATTTTATTTTTCTGATCGATAATGTCAGGTGCCCGGTCAGCGAATGCCTTGTATGGTTCGGCATTCAGATGTTTGCGGTAAGCATTCTCGTTTTCATAGAGTTCGACCATGAATGCCTGACGTGGATTGTCGCTGCGGTGCAGGGCGTACATCGCCAGCGTACCTGCTTCATGATCAACCGAAGCGGAAATCGTCTGTCTGGCTACGTCTGCAAAATCTTTGTCCCGATCGGGCCTGACGCCGAGCTCAAAGATATTCATCACTCGCTTATCCGGCGCGTCCAGTTTTGTTGCAAAGACAGGGCTGCTTATCAGCATGCAAATTAAAAGCATAAGAGTCTTTTTCACGATGATCTTTTTACTGAAATGGCTGTTTAAGACGTTCTATAAGTTGGTGTTGGTAAGAAGGTAACCGATCGCTGCTGGCGCTCTCAAAGACCAGGGGAGGAAGCCACGTCATACCTGCGTGCAGGGCGCTTGCCTTCATCGGTAAAAACACATCCGCAAGCGATACCCCGATCCTGCCGTCCGTCCCGTAAGTGGAGCTTCCTCCCGCAGCCGTACTGACAATAAACATCTCCTTTCCCTGCCAAAGACCGGGTCCGACACTTCCCCAGGTTTCATTCAGCCAGGCCTTCATCATTGGTGTAATGTTGAACCAGTGTGTCGGGAAGATAAAAACAACACGCCTGTGCTCACGCATCATTTTTCGCTCCGCGTCGCCATTAATCCGACGTGTGTCATAGCCATACAGCGTCTCAAGGTTGCGAACCGTCACGCCTTCCAGACTCTCAGCGGCTTCCTGCAGCCCTTTTGTCAGAACTGAGCGTTCCGGATAAGGGTGAGAGACGATAACGAGCGTTTTAATGTCGGTCTTTTCACGGCTATGAGCATGACTAGCGGGCATGAGGAAGATAAAGGCAAACAAAAACAATGCTGCTGCTCTGCGCTGAAGTAACACCATCATAAACCTCTTTTGTCTTAACAGGACTGTAAAACGCTATGGTGTAACAGGAGCCAGTTCTGGCAATCCTTCTACGATATAGGTTCGCGAATTGCCGGCACGGTGTCGGATAGGAATGATCTTCTGGTATGCGGCCGAGCTATACCAGTCCTGGGCATTTTTGAGACTCTCAAACTTGATTACAACCAGTCTGCCCTGTGCTCCAAACCCTTCTTTAACATCGGGTTCACCTCCTCTGACGATGAAGCGTCCACCAAAAGGTCTGAAGGTAGATTCAACCTGAGCGCTGTACGGTTTGATAGCGTCAAGATCGGTCGCCTGAAACTCTGCGATGTAATAAGCAGGCGTTGCTGCCAGGGCTGACGCGAGCCCGGAGAGGGTGAAAAGAGTGGCTACCACTGTTTTAAAAATCATCCTTCCTCCTCATAAGCTTTCATGAAAGTGAATAAGGGCTACCGCGTCCAGACCTGCCTGGCGTCTTTCGTTTGCGGCGTGTTTTGCGCCATGATCCCCGTCAGAACGTGCGGCTGGTAGGTTTCTTCCAGAAACCGGATTTCCTCCGGGCTCAGTTGAAGATTTACGGCGTTTACCGCGCCATCGACGTGATCTTTTTTTGTGGCCCCTACGACAGGTGACGTGACTTTTGTCAGCAGCCAGGCGAGTGAGATTTCCGTCATGGACACCTGATGTCGTTCAGCAAGTTCGGCGACACGCTCAATAATGAGCCGATCCTGTTCAGCCGTGCTGTCATATTTCCCGCGCGCATAATCATCCTCCGTGGCTCGCCGCGTGTGGCCTTCTTTCCGGGAGAGACGACCGCTGGCCAGCGCGCTATAGGGGGTCATGGCGATATCATCTTCAGCGCACAGACCGAAGAGCTCTCGTTCATCTTCACGCATAATCAGGTTGTAGTGGCTTTGCACGGAAACAAAGGGCGTCAGCCCTTCGCGTTCGGCAAGGGCGTTCGCTTTCGCAAACTGCCAGGCATAGCAATTGGAAATACCAATAGCGCGCACTTTGCCCGCAGTAACGGCGGCATGAAGCGCTTCAAGCACCTCAATAACGGGCGTGTTGTAATCCCAGATGTGGTAGATGTAGAGGTCGATGTAGTCCATCCCCAGATTTTGCAGGCTCTGGTCGAGCGATCGGGCTATTGCCTCTTTTCCGCCGATCCCCGCGGCAATTTGCGCGGCGGTTCGCGGCAGAAACTTGGTGGCCAGCACCACATCCTCGCGTTTTGCCATCTCCCGCAGCGCCCGGCCAACGTATCGCTCGCTGGAGCCGTTCTGATAGGCGATGGCGGTATCGTAAAAATTGATACCCTTTTCGAGACCGTAGCGGATGATGTCCCGGCTTGCTGTTTCGTCCAGCGTCCAGCGATGCTGGCCCGTTAACGGGTCGCCAAATCCCATACATCCCATACAGATGCGGGAGACCAGTAAGTCACTTTTACCGAGCCGGGTATACTGCATCTTTATTCTCCCTCTGGATTATTCACGACGGAATTGAGCAGATGGACGAGCCTTAAAGCGTGTTCCCGGGCAAGCGTTTTTTGCTGCGCGAGTTTGTCTGCATCCCGATCGGCATAGCTGATACCGCAGGTATAAACCGGCTCCAGCAGCTCAAGATTGCACAGTTTTGCTGTGGTCTCGAACGGAATTAGATACTCTTCAATGGCATGGCCAAAGAAACCGTCAGCGGTATAGAGCGCCTGTGGCGCCCCTGTAGTGAAGGAGAGGAGCAGCTTTTTACCGCCCAGTTTCGCCGTTGAGCCATGCGCGAAGCCGTGGACAAAGACCTCGTCCAGCCATTGTTTCATTAACCCGGGCAGCCCATACCAGGAAAAAGGAAACTGCCAGACAATCACATCGGCCCTGAGCAGGCTTTCCTGCTCCGCAGCGATATTGAATTTGCCGTCCGGATAGAGCCAGTCCAGACGACGAATTTCAGCATCGGGAAGGGCGGTCGCCACTTCATCAAGGATCGTGGCATTGGCGACGGAATGGGTAAGCTCAGGATGGCCTGAAACAATAAGGATATTTTTCATTTCAATGAGTTAAATATATTTGGTGAATGTTTAACCCAGTATAGAGTGACACCATTATTTTTTTTAGAGCAGTAAAGACTCATTCACTTTTAGACAAAAACTAATAATGGTCGACTGTTCTCATTGTACCGGTCATCACGAACCCGTGAACTACGCCGTGATGCCCAGTAAACGTTCTGCATTGCGAAATGCGATGGCCTCTTTTTCAGCCTTGTTGACGGGCAGACTGTCGATAAAGGTTTTTACACCGTCCAAGGTCTGATAGGGATAATCGACGGAGAACAGGATCCTTTCTGCCCCCATTAACGCGTAGATAAACTGGAAGTGCGGCAGCGACAGCATACCTGACGGGGTAACGTAAACGTGCTCCTGGAAGGTTCTCGTTAGCGTGCGTGACAGACCCGTTGCAGCCAGTGGTAGGCTGTCATCAAGACGCTGGAGCCAGAAGGGTAACATCTCCCCCCAGTGGCCACTGATTACCTGCAGGTTGGGATATTTATCAAATGCGCCCGATAACATCAGCCGTAACAAATGGATCCCCGCTTCGTGATGCCAGCCCCAGCCAAACATAGAAAGCCTGGCGTTGACCTCTGCGCTGAAGCCCGTGAAGTAGGCCTGCTGTACGCTTTTAAGCGGTAATCCGGGGTGAAGATAGAGTGGCACATTCAGTTTATTAAAGCGGGAAAGCAGGGAGTCATAGTCAGGATGATCGAGAAAGCATGAAGAGGGTCTGCCATTCAGCAGTGCTCCTTTAAATCCTAGTTTTTCAACTGCGCGGACAAGCTCATTTTCAGCATCTTTCGGCTGTGCCCAGGGAAGTGTGGCAAATGCCGCGAAGCGATCTGGGTGATTTCTTACCGCCTCGGCAAGGCGATCGTTTGCCGCCGTATTTAATGTTACCGCTTCATCCTCGGGTGCCAGCTGGGGGAATCCGCCCACAGAGAGTATCTGCAGGGTAATTCCCGCCTCATCCATATCCCTGAGGCGGCGGCTTCCCAAATCAGCGCCTTTCGCGTTTATCAGCGCATTCTTTTCTATCTGCGGCCGGCTTCGGTCAGGATTATGACCATCAGCGACGGTTTTCCCCCAGTCGCCAATGAAAGGTGCCTGCTCAAGCGCAACAGGCATACACGCTCGACCTAACTCGCTGTCGAGATAATGTTCTTCGAGGCAAATGATTTTCATATTCTCACCCTTCATACAAAGCAGTAAAAGTGATACAGATTAGGATCGCCCGGAACTGTCCATACGTGAATGTGATTCATGACAGTCTGTTCCGGATGGGCTTTACACCATCGGTTTTTCCCAGGCGCCTCGTGTATCCACTCTGGTCTCTGCGGCGAGTTGTTCCAGCAGGATGATTTCCTCATCGCGTAACTGGATGTCTGAAGCGCAGGCGGCGTCCAGCACGTGATGGGCTTTAGTCGCACCAACGAGGGGAAGGGTACCTTTTGCAATAGCCCATGCGATGGCTATCTGTGCAACGCTGGCATTCCTTTCGGCTCCCATTTTTTTCATGGCGGCGGTTAATCTTTCAATCTGCGGCAGTACAGCGTTATAACTTTCGGCCCGGCCACTCCCGGCAGGCATGGGATGATTTGAATCATAACGACCACTGAGCGCGCCTTGCTCCAGGACCATGTAAGCAAAGAACGTGATGTTATTTTTTCGGCAATAATCAAGGATCCCGGCCTCTTCAGAAGCGCGATAGAGCAGGCTGTAGTGATTTTGTACTGCACTGAGGGAATAACCGGAAGCGTTAAGGATTTCGTTGGCGCGTCTGATTTGTGCCAGATTGTGGTTGGAAACACCTACGCGTTTGACCTTACCGCTTTGTAAAAGTGGGATCAGTCCTGGCGTCCATTTCTCAACGTCGAGGGGATTATGGATCCAGTAGATATCAATCGCGTCCACACCCAGACGTCCAAGGCTGGCCTCAAGCATATCGCTGACAGGCTGCGCTGACTGTTCGTTCGCAATCTGCGGTGTGAATTTGGTGGATAAAATCATATCCTCGCGGGGGAACTGACGGACTAATGCTCCCAGCGCGGCCTCGGAACTCCCCATGCCATATACTGCTGCGGTATCCCAGAGATTGAGGCCCTTACTCATGGCCGTGGTGAACACGTCTGCCATCTGAGTATCAGAAAGATGATTGCCGAAGACGGTGTCGCCACCGGCGAAACCTGTGCCCCAGGACCATGTGCCCAGCGCGACGGAAGGTAGTGTTTTCATATTCAGCTCCTGTAAAAAGGCCGGAACATTGCTGACGTAAACCGGCCAAAGAGGGTGAGTAACGGTGAAAAAGAGATGAATGGATTAAGCTGACTGGCGGAGGGCATTTAACAGCGCCACACCGACACCGTGTGCTGAAGCGGGATTCTGCCCCGTGATAAGGCGACCGTCAGTAACCACATTTTCAGACCAGTTCGGGGCTTCATGATGAAGCGCGCCATGCTCGCGAAGTGCAGTCTCAAGCAGGTAGGGAACCACATCTGTGGTGTGAACTTCTTCCTCTTCCTTGTTGGTAAAGGCCGCCACGTTTTTGCCTTTCACCAGGTATTCGCCGCTGCTGAGCTTTGCGTCAACCAGTGCCGCAGGTCCGTGGCAGACGGCTGAGACAATCCCATCACTTTCATATACTTCGCGGATAATACGCTGGGCATCCTGGCTGTCGCGGAAATCCCACATGGTTCCATGGCCGCCCGCAAAGAAAACGGCGCTGTAGTCGGTACCGTTCAGCTCGGATAACGCTGGTGTTGTTGCCAGGCGCTGCTGAAAATCGGTTTCGTTCCAGTACCAGGCGTTGACAGAATCACTGAGGTCAAATCCATCCACCGGCGGCTGTCCCCCGCGAATGCTGGCTATCATCGTTTTTAGTCCGGCATCTTCCAGTACTTTCAGCGGATGCGTCAGCTCGGCCAGGAAAAAACCGGTTGGTACACCGGATGCGCCTTTAATCGGATGACTGGAAACGACACACAGCACGGGTTTATCTGCAGGTTTCATATCGGGCCTCACTATTTATTTTTAAATTCAGCGGCAAAGAGATTTTCCCAGTTAATAAAGGAGCCAAGCGGAATGCACTCAAAGCTTAATAAGCCAGCTTTTGCCAGCGGGAATTCGGCCATTACGTTCATCGCTTCATCGACAGAGTCACATTCAAGAAAAATAGCGACGCCAGGTCTGTCCTGACGGAAGTAGATGTCGCGGATGAAGCCGGATTTATACAATCCCCAGGCGTGTAGCGCTTCAGCGTTAAGGTGTGGAGCATATTTTTCCAGCGATGCTCCAGGTGCGGGGATATCCAGACATAAAATTCGCATCATAGTCTCCTGAACTCAGGTCGTTGTAGAAAGAGATAAAAGTATAAGAGGCGAATTTCACGAAGATTAGAGGAGCATTGACTTAAGCATCTTTAGACTGTACTTAATAATCAGGCGGAGATTGCTTTAGGAACACATTATGAATAACGCCCTGTATAACCAGATACGCATCTTTCAGAGCATTGCACGTGAGGGCAATATTTCGGCAGCCGCAAGAAAACTGGAAATTACGCCTCCCTCCGTCAGCAATGCGCTTAAGCTGCTGGAAGATCATATTGGCCATCCGCTTTTTGTGCGTACGACCCGCCGTATTGAGCTGACGGAAACCGGGCAGCTGTTGCTGGAACAGACCGCTGCGGCGGTGGAGTCGCTGGAACATTCGCTTGAAAGCATTCGCGACCAGAATCAGGAGCCCTCTGGTATCGTGCGAATCACGCTCTCGCGTTTTGCCTATCTGTTAATTCTTAAGCCTGCAATGGCGAAATTCTGTCAGCAATATCCGGGTATACAGCTTGAAATTTCGGTTTACGACGGTACCGTGAATGTTATCGAAGAGCGTTTTGATCTTGGGATCCGTTTTGGCGATATCCTCGAAGGTGGGGTGGTGGCGCGGCCGTTAATGAAACCCTTTCGTGAAGGGTTATATGCATCCTCAGCTTATATCAGCGAGCATGGAATGCCCGAGGTGCCGGCTGACCTCAGTCAACACAAGCTCATTGGCTACCGTTTTATTACTAACAACCGCATCCTTCCGTTGATTCTGAACGATCGCGGAGAGCAGTTGACGGTTGAGATGCCGGGGCAGTTAATCAGCAACGATATTGACGTTATGGCAGACGGGATCCGTAACGGCCTGGGAATCGGACGTTTGTTTGAACCCATCTTGCAGTTACAGCCGGACAGGGAGCGCTTTATACCCGTGATGGAGAGCCACTGGAAAACCTACCCGCCAGTGTATCTCTATTACCCCAAAAACGCGGGCAAAACGAAAAGAGTGAAGGCCCTGATTGATTTTCTGATATCCGCTACGGGACGATAAAGACGATAACGCCTCGTTCAGTATGGAGGCGCTATTTCACAACCCCAGCGGCCTGGCCTCCTGTATGAACTCAATCAGAAGGCGAAGCCCGGTCGGCAATTGCCGGCGGCTTGAATAATAGATATGAAAACCTTCCTCCAGCGGGGACCATTCCGTAAGCACCAGGCGGAGCCGTCCATCTTTCACATAGGGGGCAACAAGAGGCTCCGGAAAATACATCAGGCCGGCTCCACCTAAGACGGCCACAAGGCCCGTTTCAGCCTGATTGACCGTCACAGAGCCTGGCACAGTGATTTGGTACGTTTCGCCGTCTCGCTCAAGTTCCCAGCGATAAATCCGATCGTCGCCGAGACGATTGCTTATACAGCGATGGTGCAATAAATCATCCGGATGTTCAGGCGTTCCGTAGCGTTCCAGGTAACCGGGGGATGCCGCGATAACCCAGCGAATATCGGCAGATAAACGTCGGGCAACCATGTCTTCCGGAACGGTGCCACCATAGCGGATACCTGCATCGAAGCCCGCATCAGTGACGTCAACCATACGGTTGCTGGCCACAATATCGATTTCAATATCGGGATAGCGATCCATAAACGCGGGCATAACCGGTGCAAGCAAAAGATTGGCCGCTTCAACGGCTGCATTGATGCGGATACGCCCGGTAGGCGTATTACGATACCGGTTAAGCGATTCAAGCGCGCCTTCTATCTTGTCGAAAGGCTGAAGGACAGACTGAACCAGCTCTTCACCTGCAGCCGTAGGGGTAACGCTCTTGGTCGTGCGATTAAGGAGGCGAACCCCGAGCCGGGTTTCCAGTCCCTTCAGGGCATGACTAAGCGCTGATGCACTGACACCTAATTCAATCGCCGAACGGCTGAAACTGCGATGACGTGCAATAGCCATGAAATAAATGAGATCGGCGACATCAGCTCTGCTTATTTGCATACAGAATCGTTTTCCTTGTGCGTTAAGGCCCGAATGCGTTGATACGGAAATGATATACACCATAGACCGACCAGGGCTAATCCGTTGCTGAATTTATTTCACAAGTCCATCCACTCATCGCCTCTCACTGAACACGTTGTGCTTCGTTATTCTTGAAAATTATGCGCTCTGGCCGTCGGTCAGGGCGGAATATTCACCTAACGGAGCCGTGTATGAACTATACGCATCTTGGCCGCACCGGCCTGAAAGTCAGCCGCCTTTGTCTCGGAACCATGAATTTTGGTGACGTCACCGACGAGAAAACCAGCGCCCGCATTCTGGATGAAGCGCTTGAGGCGGGTATCAATTTCATTGATACAGCAGACGTGTATGGCACCGAGCAATCACCCGATATCCAGCAAGGTTCGGGGCTGTCCGAAGAGATTATTGGTCGCTGGCTCCAGCAGGGGGGCCGCCGTGACCGTATCGTTCTGGCGACGAAAGCCTATCAGCCTATGGGACCAGGTCCGAACGATCGCCGTCTTTCTGCTTACCATATTCGCAAGGCCTGCGAGGACAGTTTGCGACGGCTTAAGACCGACCATATTGACGTCTATCAGATGCATCACATCGATCGTTATACACCATGGGAAGAGGTCTGGCAGGCCATGGAGCTCCTTGTTCAGCAGGGAAAAGTGCTTTATATCGGTAGCAGCAATTTCGCAGGCTGGGACATTGCGACTGCGCAGTCAGTGGCCACGGCCCGTCATTCCCTGGGCCTGGTTGCTGAGCAAAGTCTCTACAATCTGACTGCCCGAACTGTTGAGCTGGAGGTCATTCCCGCATGCCGTCATTTTGGCCTGGGACTGATTCCCTGGAGCCCACTTGCCGGAGGGTTGCTTGGCGGCGTACTGAAAAAGATGGCCAGCGGGCGCCGTGCGAGGCCCGCGTTTGCCCGTCTAATCGAACAGTATCGTCCGCAGCTGGAAGCCTACGAAGGATTATGTGAGGACCTCGGCGAAACCCCTTCCGATGTGGCGCTTGCGTGGCTCCTGCAGAATCCTGTCGTTACTGCGCCACTTATCGGGCCTCGTACGGTCGAGCAACTCCGGGAGGCGCTTCACGCAACAACAATCACGCTATCAGACGACACCATGAGCTGTCTCGACGAAATCTGGCCCGGCCCCGGGGGAGAAGCGCCCCAGGCTTATGCCTGGTAATGCCCAAATTAATGAATCCATTCTTCGCTATAGGGAGTTCCAGTTTATGAGCAAGATGATGCATGACCAGCATTCTGCTTCCGTACCCGCTTCCCGGGATCGTCGCAATTTTCTGATCGCCGGCGCCGGTCTGGCGTTGGCCGCTACCACCCTTGGCAGGAGCGGAGCCGTGATGGCTAAACCGGCTGGTCAGGACACGTCGGGCGCCCCTTCGGATGCTGTTCCCGTCCAGAAGGAGACCTTAACCACGCGTAAACTCGGCTCGCTGGAGGTTTCAAGCATGGGACTCGGCTGTCTGCCTATGGTGGGGTATTACGGCGGTGGTCCGCGCGATCGTAAAGCCATGGTTTCGCTCATCCGGGCCGCCTTCGAACAAGGCATCACGTTCTTTGATACTGCCGAGGTGTATGGCCCCCATCTCAGTGAAGAATTTGTCGGGGAAGCACTGGCCCCTGTTCGCGATCGTGTGGTGATTGCCACTAAGTTCGGTTTCGGCGTGGAGGAGGGGAAGCCAACCTCCCTTAACAGTCATCCTGACCATATCCGCCGCGCCGTAGAGGGCTCGCTGAAGCGTCTGAAAACGGACCATATCGATCTTCTTTATCAGCATCGCCCCGATCCGAATGTGCCGATTGAGGATGTGGCGGAAACCGTGAAGGCGTTGATCCAGGAGGGTAAAGTGAAACACTGGGGATTGTCGGAAGCGAGTGCCAGGACAATCCGCCGCGCACATGCGGTACTCCCTGTGACTGCAGTACAGAGTGAGTATGCCATGTGGTGGCGTGAACCGGAGACGCGGATATTTCCAACGCTCGAAGAGCTGGGTATCGGCTTTGTACCTTACTGCCCGACCGCCCGGAGTTTCCTTGCCGGGGCAGTCAATCCAAGCCAGCGGTTCGACAGCACAGATCGGCGGCATAACCTGCCACGCTTCCAGCCCAATGCCCTGGCCAAAAACATGGTACTGCTTGAATTCGCGCAGTCGTGGGCCCGCCGCAAAAACACCACTCCGGTTCAGTTCGCGCTGGCCTGGGTGATGGCTCAGCGGCCATGGATAGTCCCCATCCCGGGTACGACGCAATATCCGCACCTGATAGAAAATAGCGGTGCACCGCAAGTCCGGTTGACGGACAGCGAGTTACGCGAAATCGATGCAGCGCTTGCCAGGATCCCATTGCAGGGCGGTCGCGCAGATCCGTTTACCGAAAGTCAGTTTGATAAAAGTTAAACGGTGATGGCCACCTTTAGACTTACTGTCACAGGGAGACTGTAGGTAAAGTCTCCCTCTGTGTTTTTGCCGGGGATAAACCACATGAATGGACTAAATCATAACGCGCTTACGCGCAGTGCCGTCCCCATACCGCCCTGCGAGCGTTCTCTTCAGACCGTGGAGGCCCAGCCGTACTTCAGCGTTTCAGAGGCGTCGCTCGTGCTCGAAGGGGCGGTGTTCGATCGGAACAATAACCTGCTGTTTGTTGATGCGGCGACGGGGCGCGTGTTTAAGCTCACCCCGGAGCGGCAGCTTTCCATTGTCCTTAAGGAGAATACCTTCGGTGCTTCCGGCCTGGCGGTACACAAAGATGGACGGATCTTTATCGCGTCGGTGGGCGATATGCAGCGTGGGTCTGTTCGGGCTATCGAACCCGACGGCACCCGTGAGCAGATGATTGTTGATCCTGAAGGGGGATTTCTTGCCAACGACCTTGTCTTTGATAATCAGGGCGGATTTTATTTTACAGACAGCCGGGGAAATTCAGCCGATCCACAGGGTGGGGTGTTCTACGTTAGTCCCAACGTCGGGTCAATTCACGCCATCCTGCCCGGACTCGCTGTCGGGAACGGCTTAGCGATTGACCCTGACGGTACTCTGATATGGGCCACTGAACACGCTAAAAACAGGCTTCATCGCGTAAGATTGTCAGACGCCACCACGATTGCCCCCTTTGGTTCGGTTGTTACCTATCAGTTCACCGGGCCCGCTCCAGATGGAGCCCGTGTCGACAGCGAAGGCAATGTATATGTGGCCATCTCAGGCCAGGGGCGCGTCATGGCCTTCAACCGCAACGGACTGCCGATTGGGCAAATTGTGCTGCCTGACCGCGCCAAAGGTCGTAACCTTAAATCGACAAGCCTGGCTATCCGACCCGGACATCACGAGTTGTTCATTGTCACCAACAGCGGGGCCGAACCTGGTGGAGCGATGATTTTTCGATCGGGCGCATTCGCGCCGGCACCGCTTCCCTTTTCACATCAATGACCGGGCATGAGTGGCCTGGGGGACCCGGCAACGCCGGGCCAGGGTAGGGCATTAACAGTCCTGTATTGCTGAAGGCGGCGTGAGTGAAGGTGGCGTATCCGGAAGTGGGGGAATGATCCCGTCGACGGGATGCGGCAGATAGTGTGCCTCGAGTTCCATGATTTCGGCATCGCTAAGTGAAAAGTCCAGTGCGCTGATAGCCGTGGAAAGATGTTCTGGTTTCGTCGCGCCGATGATCGGGGCTGTGATGACCGTTTTTGATAGCATCCAGGCAATTGCAACATGGGCTCTTGGCACATGGTGCTTTTCAGCAATGCTGGCAACAACATCAATAACGGGCTTATCCAGAAGGGCTGCGTTCTCATACATTTTTAACGCAAAGGCATCGTTTTGCGTTCGTCGGGACGTGACACTCCAGTCGCGCGTGAGCCTGCCGCGTGCCATCGGACTCCAGGGGATCACACCCACGCCCTGGTCTTCACACAGGGGCAGCATCTCGCGCTCTTCTTCCCGGTAAAGCAGGTTGTATTGCGGTTGCATCGTAATAAATCGGGTCCAGCCGTTACGCTCTGCCGTATGCTGCATTTTTGCAAAGCGCCAGGCTTCCATAGATGATGCGCCGATGTAACGTACTTTTCCTGATTTAACGAGGTCATGCAGAGCCTCCATGGTCTCTTCAACAGGCGTGGAGTGGTCAAAGCGGTGAATCTGAAAGAGATCCACGTAATCCATGCCTAAGCGCATCAGGCTATCGTCAATAGACTGAAAAATGGCTTTGCGGGAAAGAAACCCGGTATTGGGTGAGTTGCGCCACGGAAAGAAGGTCTTTGTCGCCACAACAATCTCATCGCGTCTGGCCATTTCTCTCAGCGCTTTTCCAGTGATCTCTTCAGAACTTCCGCCCGAGTAGATATTCGCGGTATCAAAAAAATTAATGCCCGCTTCAAGCGCCTGACGAATGAGCGGGCGTGACGCCTTTTCATCCAGGGACCAGGGTTGAGGCAAACGTTCAGGTTCGCCATAGCTCATACAACCGAGACAAAGACGGGAGACTTGCAAACCGCTACGACCCAGATTTACATACTTCATTCTGTGTTCCTTCTTTTATTGCCAGCAATTCTGTATGTGACAGGGTATTGCACTGACATGAAGGGAACCAGCATGCGCCATCGAATGGTGTTATGAGTTTTTTTCACAGATGGGCGTAATCGTCATTGGATTTTACATACCAGGACAGCGCCTACACACAGACATCATTAATTATTATTGGGTGAGGTTTTCAGGCACGGCTGACAAACAGGAATAACAATTTTTTCACGGTGTTCCCCGCGTTCATAAACACAGATTGTACCTTCATCTGTATTGACCTGTTCCTTGAGCGGGAGCTCTGGTTCCTGCGCAAAAATGCGAAAAGATGCGACCAAAATCAATGCCAGAGAACACAAAAGCTGGACTGCATTCATATCTTCACTCCTGAAAAATATTTAACTCATTTCCAGCACCGACTGGCGAGGCGTAAGCTTACCAATTATCGGTGGCAGTTCCGTTTCGCGAAGCGGACGACTCTCAACGATGCTTTTAATGCGCTGTACGCACTGGTGCAGGAGGGGTTCCATTGGCCAGGAAATGCAGGTCAGTTGCGGGTATAACTGCGTGGCCAACGGTGAATCCTCAAGACTGAGGAGGGATACCTCCTGAGGCACGGCAATATTAAATTCTCGGAACAGGCGCATGGCCTCTGCAGCATAAGCATCACGCTTAACTACGATGGAAGAGAACTTGCTCAGACTATTAATAAGCGTCAACAGCGCGCGTTCGACATTATCATTGGCTGTTAATACCAACTGGCGATTAAACGGAAATGAGTAGTTCTGCAACACGTTGCGATAACCTTCAACCATTCGCTTGCTTGCGTCATCCGTCTCGTTATCGATAACCAGCGCGATGTTGCGATGGCCTTTACCTATCATGTAGCGGCAGGCGCTCTCCGTAGCAAATGCGAAATCGTAGCCCTGACTTTTCGCATCCACCACGGGGCGGTCGAAAGAAATCACGTTATCGCCACTGCCCGGTACAACTGGTCCGAACACCACAACGGCGGCGCATTGCCGTTGTAAATCATCTACCGAAGCTGCATGTTCGACGTCATTATCCACATACTCGACGATCAGCGTTTTGTTCAGCACTTTCATTGCGCGCGCAAGCGCGGGAAGAATTCGCGCGCCACTGCTTTCATCACGTGAGGAAAGCACCACACCGATATGGCTTGATGACTGACTCGCCAGGTTTTGCGCGGCAAAGCTGGGGCGGTAGTTGAGTTCTTCAACGGCCCGTAATACCGCCTCACGGCTCTCTTCGCGAACACCTCGGGTTCCCGTCAGCACGCGGGAAACAGTTGCTCTGGAAACATTGGCTAATCGAGATACATCATCAATCGTAGGCATGGCGTTTTCTGCGTGGTGAGTTTTTATCATCTTAACATAACCCTCCCGAAGAATCGTCCCGTCGCCGGTCATGACACTCATGCTTCGTTCGCGCTCAGCCGGGGAAGCCAGGCTGCGCCACGTACGCCACTGGCGTCGCCAAAGCGCGCCGGAACAATGCGCGTATGGCAGGTTTCAGAAAAGAGATAAGGAAGAATCGCGACAGGCAGGTCATCATAGATTCTGCAGACATTCGACAATCCTCCTCCTAACACAATGACCTGGGGATCCAGAATATTGATGACTGACGCCAGGCTACGGGCAAATGCATCAATAAAATGCCGCCAGTGTTCGCGTGCCTTCGGTTCTCCCTGTTCTGCAGAGCTGATAATTTCCTGAGAGGTAAGGTTTCCCGGGAAACGACGGGCAAAACCGGTACCGGAAATAAAGGATTCAATACAGTTGTGCTTGCCGCAGTAGCAGGGCTGAGCGGGGCCGTCAATCGCTGGTGCGTACCCCGGAAGCGGGTTGTGCCCCCATTCGCCGGCAATGGCGTTTGGACCTTGTAACAAATGCCGGCGCACGGCGATCCCACCGCCACACCCCGTACCGATAATCACACCAAATACGGTGTCAGCCTTTGCACCAGCGCCATCTACCGCTTCAGAGAGAGTAAAACAATCAGCGTCATTGGCAATCCACACTGGCTGCTGGATACGTGAGGCAAGATCGGCTTTCAGATCGTGGCCATTAAGAACCAGGCAATTGCAATTTTTGATGAGCCCCGTTTGCGGGTCAATTGCGCCAGGCAGACCGACCCCTACGGTGAAGGGTTCCGGGCTAGCCGCGCGGGCATCATCAATAAGGCTCACCAGATGCAGCATAAACTCAGCGTAACTTTCTTTCTGAGTCGGCTGGCGCTTACGCCAGAGATAATCGCCTTGAGCTGAAAGCAATACAGCTTCCATTTTTGTGCCACCGATATCCAGTCCAAGATAATGCATACAATCCTCTGTCACAAGAGAGGCCGCGGCCTCTCTGCTGTCGTTATGCCTGGTGCGGGCGTGTACGGTAAATGTGAATAAGTTCGGTCACCAGCTCCCTGGCAAGAATGGAGGTCATCAGGTGGTCCTGCGCATGCACCATCACCAGCGTCATTTTGGTTTTCCCTTCGCCTTCATCAGCTTCAATAAGCTGGGTTTGAACAAGGTGCGCTTCGCGGGCAAAATGAGTCGCCTCTTTCATTAGTTGATCTGCGGCTTCAAAATCACCTTGCTTTGCGCAGCCGAGGGCTTCATAACAAAGGCTGCGCGACTGACCCGCGTTAATGATGATGCCCATAACTTGTTCTTCTAATTCCATGTTTTTTTTCCTCTATGTTCTACTTTCAGGCGGATTGAGCCGCATCTTCTGCATGTTCAACCGCGTTTTCATGCTCTTGTTCCAGAAGCTGTTTTTCGTAGGCCTTCAGGAAGGGGAAGTACATGACGGCAGATGTCACCATGCATATCAGGCACAGGATCACAGGGCTGAAGCTCCAGTTGGCTGCCCATGATGCGCCAATGGGTGCAGGTGTTGTCCATGGCGTCATCGATACCACACGGCTGACTAGATCGAGATCCAGTGCAAACCATGCAAAGGTGGCATTGACCATCGGGACCAGCACAAACGGCAGGAAAAACAGAGGATTCATAATGATGGGCGCACCAAACAGAATGGGTTCGTTAATGTTAAACACCCCTGGTACCACGCCCATTCGCCCAATAGTCCGCAAATGGATGGCTTTGCTGCGCAGCAAAAGGAAGGCCAGCGGCAGCGTCGAGCCAACACCACCAATTAGCAGGTAATGGTCCCAGAAACCCTGAACGTAAATATGCGGGATAGCTTCACCCGCGGCGATTGCCGCCTGGTTTACGGACAGGTTTGCCATCCAGAAAGGGTTCATAATACCGGTGACGATCAGCGCACCATGGATACCTGCAAACCAGAGCACCTGGCACACAAGCACCGAGAGGAGCACTGCGGGGAGCGTATCTGACGCGGCAACCAGCGGTTTCACCAGCGACATAATCGCTTCGGGAATGATCATCCCCAGTTGCGCTTCAATAAACAGGTTCAGCGGATGCAGCGTGATGACGATTGCCAGTACCGGGATGAGGATCTCAAACGAGCGCGCTACGCCGGTTGGGACCTCCGGCGGCAGGCGGATGGTAATATTATGTCGCTTCAGGAAGGCGTAAAGTTCCGTGGAGTAAATAGCCACCAGAATGGCTGTAAAGATCCCCTGACCGGAGAAGTAGGCCGTTGAAATCTGCCCGTCCTTCAATGGCGCAGCGACAAGCAAAAAGGCCATTAATGAAAGCATCCCGGCGGTAAGTGCGTCGAGATCGTGGTGTTTGGCCAGACTTGCGGCAATCCCGACGGAAATAAAGATTGTCATAATTCCCATGCTGAAGTTAAAGGGCAGCATGAGGGCTTCACGATGCTCAAGCGAGAATTGCAGCCATGCCCGGGCGAAGCCCCAGGACGTGTCGGGCGAGAAGGGGGGGAAGATAAACACCAGCATAAAAGAACCCACGATCATGAACGGCAGAGCGGTAATGAAGCCGTCACGAATGGAGGTGACATATTTTTGCTGGCCGACGGCGCCCGCCATCGGAGTAATTTTCTTTTCGATAATCTGAATTAGTTTTGCGTACAGAGAGCTCATAGGTTTTCCCTTCGTTATTTGTTATCTATCAGGGAGAGGGCGAAATCGAGAACGGCACCCCCTTTTTGCATGCCGTAATCCATCATGTTGATTGGCTCAACGCGGATCCCGTATTTATCGGCTTGTTTCTGAAGATCGCTTTGCATGTACTTCACCTGTGGTCCAAGCAATACCACCTGGTAGTGACCAACCTGCTCGGCAAATTCGGCAACGCCATACGCTTTGATTTCTGCTTCCAGGCCACGCTTGTGCGCTTCATCGACCATTTTTTTCACCAGCAGGCTGGTAGACATTCCGGCAGAACAACACAACATGATTTTTTTCATAACGTCTCCTTTGAATTTATGGCTGGAATATAGTCACCACGGAACAAAACGGAAAGCGCTTTCCGTTTATGGATAAGGTAATTGTGACCACGATCACTTGAGAGCACCTTTCACTTTGTATGAATGTGCGCGATCATCCCTGCTATTCACGAACTACTAAGGTCGAGTTATGAACATTCATTTGATGAATGTTGCTGTGGATTTGATAGAGCAACGCCTCACACCAGTAGCGAATATAATCACTAAGAATCAACACATTACAGCGATGCGAGACGGTTTTACTCTTGCGATGCCTTTTGTCATCGTGGGAAGTCTGATGGTGCCAATGCTGTTTCCACCGTTCGCCATTTCAAGCGCCTCGAGATTGGGATCTTTTTATCTGCTGCTGCGTCCGATGCTGTTACCAACCTTTGAACTGACGCTCGGCCTGGTGGCGCTGATTGTTGCATTCGGTGCAAGTGCCAGCCTTGCCAAGCAATATCAATTACCGGAACGGCTGTGCGGGCTCACCGGATGTCTCGCCTTTCTGCTGTTTATCGGCTTTCGGGATAATGGTGCGACGAATGTGTTTCTGGGAGGGATGGGGCTCTTTACTGCCCTCATTTCAAGCGCATATTCGATTGAAATAATAAGGCTTTTTTATAAGAGAGGATGGTGTATTCGTTTGCCGGAGGAGGTGCCGGTGATGACACGAAATGGCTTCCAGCTGCTGATGCCGCTGCTGGTGATTATGCTCTCCATCAGCGTGATGAATGCCGTGATGCTGCACACGACCGGACAAATTTTGCCGCAACTGATTGGGGAAGCATTACGTCCACTTATCGTGGCGTCGGATACTCTTACGGCGGTGCTTATCTCCTTGTTTCTGTGTAATCTTTTATGGTTTGTTGGTATACACGGTGCCCTGATCATAACGGGTATCATGAACCCGTTCTGGCTCACCTATCTGTTTGAAAATCAGCGAGCCCTGGCTGCTGGGGAGGCTGTGCTACCCCATATTTATCTCCAGGGGTTCTGGGATTTTTATCTGTTGATTGGCGGTATCGGCTCAACGTTGCCACTGGTGTTTATGGCAATGCGAAGCCGCTCAAGGCAGTTGAAGAGTGTGGGAAAGATTGGTCTTTTGCCTTCTCTGTTCAACATTAATGAGCCAATATTGTTTGGCTTCCCCGTCATCATGAACCCGGTTTTTTTACTGCCCTTTGTTTTTGTTCCGTTGATAAATGCCTGTATAGCCTGGTATTTGACGCAAATGGGTATCCTCGACAGGGCCGTTGCAATGCTGCCATGGTCAATGCCCTCACTGCTGGGTGCAGCATGGTCGGCCAACGGTAGCTGGAAGAATATGTGTATGTGCCTGTTTGCCTTTTTCAACGCATGGATGCTTTATCGTCCATTCTTTAAGGTTCACGAACGCCAGCTGATGCAGCTGGAAAAATAACGCTCCTCTTTCTGTTTCTGCCCATTTCTCGTGGGCAGAAGCTTAATTCGTTACCTTAATCACAAAAATATTCTCAAAGATCTCAAATTTGTGATTCAATCCGGCAAAGACGGAAAGCGCTTTCCGTTAATGGATGTACATTTCCATTTTTGATCCTTACATTTCCCCTGCACGTTTAACCGTGAAAATAAAAATTCAAAGGGAACCTATGCAAACGTTAATTAAATCAATACCTCTGTCCTTGATTACCCTCACTGTCATCAGCGGCTATGCCAGCGCCGATGAGAAATATGATTTTGCACTCCACGGCTATTTGCGCTCAGGGATCCTCGCCAACAGTGACGGAAACCGGGTGGATTCAGTGGGACTGATGCCCGACGGGAAATGGCGTCTGGGGAACGAAGAAGATACCAAGATTGAGCTTATCCCGACGGTCACGCTGAAATCAGACACAGGCGCAGTCGCCCGTGTTCAGGCCAACCTGACGCATCAAACAAAATGTACCGCAGACTGGAACTGTACCGACGATGACGGTAAAGAAACCCAGTTCCGTGAAGGTTTTGCTGAGTTATCAAATCTCGATTTTGCGCCGGATATGACTTTCTGGGCGGGTAAACGTTACAGCAGCTCCAATCTTTCCAGCCACCAGTTCGACTGGGAGTATATTCAGTACAACGGAACGGGGGGCGGGTTTGATAACCTGGATTTAGGCTTTGCGCGCTTTGACGCCGGCGTTTATGCGTTTTCAACAACGGATGAAGCCAAAGCCTATCCCGTGGCTCTGGGGGATCAGGGATACCCTGACGATTACTCGTTTAACCTCTGGTTTAAAAAAATCGGCGGCACCGGGCTGGATGTTGAGCTTATTGGCCACCATATGAACCGCAACGAAAACCATCCCACTTCTGCTGAAAAAGGTTATGGCGTGACGGCGCTGTATAACGTCGACAGTTTTTATGGGCTGACAGGTGGCTATTCCCGCATTGTTTTCCAGTACGGCAAAGGGCTCGCTGCCGCTGACTCGCTGGGTAAAAACGGCTGGGGTTGGGCAAACTTAGATGACACCCAGTCCTGGCGCGTGATTTTGGATGGTATGGCCAGCCTGGGCGAAGTAGAAGTTTCGACCTTTGCGTTTTATCAGAAAGACAAAAACTACCGTTGGTGGACCAGCGATGATGACGGCTGGGGACGCTCCATGTGGGTCGCGGGTATCCGGCCGTATCATCAGATAACGAAGAATTTCGCCATGCAATATGAAGTGGGTTACGAATATCTGGATGATAAAAACTACATGGGGGTAAACGGCAAAGGGAAGGGTGGCCTGACCAAAGTGACCATTGCGCCGACGCTCACCTTTGATTCCGGATTCTGGAGTCGTCCACAGCTGCGCTTCTTTGCCACGTACGCAAAATGGGATAAAGGCGTCTCGGATGCGATGGACAGAAATTACGACTGGAGCACCGGTACCCTTAGCCCGGGGGGATACTCTCGCAGCGGGGATACCGATACGCTGAATTTTGGTGTACAGGCTGAAGTCTGGTTCTGAGGAGATAAGAGATGGCTTTCCCGATTCGAAAACTTCTGATCGTCTCCTTACTGTCCGCGCTGGGAAGCGCGGGAGCGCTGGCGGCGGAACAATCCCATTTTGAACATTTTATTACTCGTGATGGTGCTGCGTTAAAAGACGGCGATCGGCTCTTTCGCTTTGCCGGGATCCACGCTCCGGAGCTGCATCGTATAGAGGATGACGCGAGAGGGACCTGCAAAGCGGATCCGCGCGGGTGGGGGCAATATTTCAAATGGCCTACTGCTGAAGAGCAAGAAAACTGGATTAAAGCCCTGGTACAAACGGGTGCTAAAGCACAGCGCGTGTATGTGCTATCCGTTCAGCAGGAAAACGACGCGGCCTGCGGACGTGAAACGCATATCCTGTCACCGGAAACGCCTGACGGCATGCCGCGGTTGAATGAAGCGGCAATGAAAGTTTATGACAACATGATTGCTGAAGCGGATAAGCAGGGGCTTCGCCTGATTCTACCGTTTATCGATCACTGGTGGTGGTGGGGTGGGAGAGAACAGCTTGCCGCATTTTATCATGAAAAACCTGAGGATTTTTATCGGACGGACAGTAAAACCTTCCAGGCTTATCTGGACGTGATTCGTCAGGTAATAACCCGGACTAACACCATTACGGGACGCCACTACTACGATGAAAAGGCGATTATGGCGTGGGAAACGGGTAATGAACTGGAGGACACTAACGCCGATTTTCTTCATCAGACATCAGCCTGGATCCGTAAATGGGCACCCCATCAGCTTATCGTCGATGGGACTTATAAAAAGGTGGATGATTTTGCGCTCAGCGATCCGAACGTCGACATCATCAGCAATCACTATTACACCAATGCCAATAACAATCATCCCGAGCAGGTGCGTAAAGATCTTGCGGCGATAGGCGGCAAAAAAGTGTATCTGGTCGGCGAATTCGGTCTGCTCGATCAAAAAGACCTGAACGCTATCATGCAGTCCATTGTCCATTCCGAGGTCAATGGTGCTCAGGCTGCAGGTGGCTTTATCTGGGGTTTTCGCGGTCATCGGCATGATGGCGGTTTTTACTGGCACAAAGAGTATACCGGGCACTATAGCTACCATCTGCCTGGCTTCCCGGATGAGGGGAAAGCGAACCAGGAGATGGAGGTTGTCAATCTGGTACGAACCGCCGCGGCACAAATGGCTGGTCTGAGCAAGGCGCCAGCTCTGCCGGTACCGGAAGCACCGAGGTTGCGCGAGAGCGATTCCCCCTTTGCCATTAACTGGATGGGGTCACCCGTTGGGCGTTATTACGACGTAGAAAGAGCGGCGGCGCCAAAGGGCCCATGGACACGCGTCGGAAAGGACATCTCCGACGGCAAAAATGAATGGGATCCGTCGAAAATGAGTCTTTTCCGCGATGACTATCGCAGCCTGACGCTCGGCCAGACTTACTACTATCGGGTAATCGCTAAGAATGAAAGTGGTCAGTCAGCACCTTCAAACGTAATTCGCCTGAAGCATACGCAGAAAAACCTTCCACCGGTTATCACTCTGCAGGACATGCTTTCCACCACTGTCGATAAAGGCGTTCAACTCAATGCGGCCTGGCTGGATGACAATCTGCCTGACACGAAAGTCAGCGTAGCGTGGAGTCATAACGGTAAGAATAACGTGCACTTCTGTGACAGCAGCAAAGAGGAAACCCGAGTCTGGTTCTCTGCGCCGGGTGACTATGCATTGACCTTTACTGCTGATGACGGGTTGCTGGAAAGCAGCAAAACGATAAATGTCAGCGTGAAGCCCGCTGTGAGGCCTGTACCGGCAGATTATTGCCGCTTTGGCAGCGGGACTCTTGATGTTAGCAAGGGAACACTTACCTCAACTAAAAGTGAAAAAGAGACCTTAGCCATCGGAGAAGACGGTTTTCTCGGTCCTTTCGCTCATGACGGAGACAGCGTGAGCTGGCAGGTTAACGCTCCCTGGGACGGTAAATTCGCCCTACATGTGAAATTTAACGGCAAATGGGGAAGCAAGAAAAACTCGGTCATCGTGAACGATGGGACGCCAGTCAGCATTGAGTTTCCGCAGACGGATGAGAAGGGCCAGACCATAGTCGTTCCTGTTTCGCTCAGAGAGGGGGCAAATACCATCAGTTTTGGAAAGTTCGCCGGCGACTGGGGATATATGTTCATCCAATCAATTGAAGTTACTGCAGAGTAGTTATTTGGCTGCCCTTCTGGGGCAGCTTTTTATCATTCAGGAGGCATTATGAATCGGTATCAATTTCCGGAAGATTTTTTTTGGGGCGCAGCGGCGTCGGGTCCTCAGACGGAAGGCATAGCGCATAAGCCGCACCGTTCTATCTGGGATAGTTGGTATGCAGAACAGCCCAACCGCTTTTTCCAGCAGATTGGTCCGCAGAAAGTATGTGAAACCTACAGCAAATATAAAGAGGACGTTGCGCTGATGAAGCAAACGGGATTTAACTCGTTTCGTACATCCATTCAGTGGTCACGGTTGATTGATGATTTTGAAACTGGCGCCCCAAACGCGGAAGCCGTCCGGTTTTACAACAACTACTTAGATGAGATGATCGCCAGCGGCATTGAGCCAATGATTAATCTTTATCATTTCGATATGCCGGAGATTTTGCAAAAGCAGTATGGCGGTTTTGAATCACCCCATGTGACGGATCTTTTCGCACGGTTTGCCCGCACGGCATTTGAGCTATTTGGTCATAAGGTCAAATACTGGATCACCTTTAATGAGCCGATAGTACCTGTTGAAGGCGGCTATCTTTATGATTTCCATTATCCTTGTAAAAAAGATGGCAAGCTGGCGGCGCAGGTTGCATTTAACATTATGCTGGCGCATGCAAAAGCGGTGCACATATACCGAGAACTTGACCTGCCTGGCGAAATTGGCGTGGTGCTTAACCTGACCCCCTCGTACACCCGAAACAACAGCGACGAGGATAAAAAAGCAGCGTGGTATGCCGACCTGTTCTTTAATCGCAGTTTCCTTGATCCGCTGGTGAAGCATGAATTCCCGAAGGAATTATGTGAAGTACTCGCAGCCCATGATTGCTTGCCAGAAATAAAGAAAGCTGATGTAGATCTGATAACTCGTTCGAGGGTAGATTTCCTGGGGGTTAACTACTATGTTCCGCGTCGGGTTAAAGCGCGCGAATGCCCCTATGAGCTTGATTACTTCACGCCAGAGTATTACTTCGAGAACTACAGCGATCCCGAAGGGCGCTTCAATCCGTATCGCGATAATAACGAGATTTACCCCGAAGCGATTTACGATATTGCCTGCAACATCCGCGATAATTACGACAATATGAAGTGGTATCTGGCTGAAATCGGTATCGCCATGGATATCCAGTCAGAAGGTCCGGTTCTGGCTGATGGGTTTATTGATGACACTTTCCGCATCGAATTAATGGAAGAACACCTCCAACAGCTCCATCGCGCCATCAGCGAGGGGGCGAACTGCTTTGGGGTACACCAGTGGACATTTATTGATAACTGGTCTTGGATAAATAGCTTTAAACGTCGTTACGGTTTCTGGCGACTGGATCTGGAAACCGGAGAGCGACAGATAAAGCGCAACGCTATTTGGTTCGCTCAACTTGCTGCCTCTAACGGATTTACGCCCGGGGCATTTATAAAGGGCAACAAATAATGGCCTCGTTCTATCGCATGAGAAATGGCGTAAAAAATTATGCCTGGGGCAGCCGGACGGCTCTGAATACGCTGTTTGGCGTGCCGAATCCGGATGAGCAGCCTCAGGCTGAAATCTGGATGGGGGCGCATCCGGCAGGGTGTTCTGAAATTGAAGTTGGCGCGAACACGGTTTCATTACAGGACGCGATCGCAAAATCCCCCGGCCCCGTTTTAGGGGAACGGACGATGGAAAAATTTTCAGGACTTCCGTTCTTACTGAAGATACTGTCTGCAGAAAGCGCGCTTTCGCTCCAGGTCCATCCCGATAAACGCCAGGCGGTAGAGGGCTACGCCAGGCAGGGAAATCGAGCTGGAGAAGATTATAACGACGCAAATCATAAACCCGAGTTGGTCTATGCAATCACGCCTTTTATGGCGATGAACGGTTTTCGTCCCTATCATGAGATTGTGAATCATTTTCTGCGTCTCAGCTCGCCTGAACTCATGCCTGCGCTGGTTCATTTTCGCCATAACCTTAATAATGAGGGGCTTGAAAACTTTTTTGTCGGCCTGATGCAGCTTGCACCACAGGAGAAACACACTGTTCTGCGGCAGTTGGATGAGAGCCTTCAGGCTGGGGCCTTTGTCCATTTACAGGAATTCCTCATCCGCTTGCAGCGGGACTATCCGGGGGATATCGGCGTCCTCGCACCGCTGTTTTTACACTGCATAACGCTTGAGCCTGGCGAAGCGATGTTTTTGCGGGCCGGTACCCTGCACGCCTACGTTTACGGAACCGCCGTAGAAGTGATGGCGTGCTCTGATAACGTTTTGCGCGCAGGATTAACACCGAAAAAAATTAATTTATCTGAATTAGTTAACTGTACGGCTTTTAGTGAGACTCATGAACATAACTTAAAGCTTGTTCCTGATATTGCTGGAAATGAAAGCCATTATCATGTTCCCGTAGAGGATTTCCGTTTCTCTGTAATAGAAAACTGCCAGCAACACAGAATTGAAGTCTTTAGCGCGCAAATTTTACTAGTGCTTGAAGGCTACACTACGTTGCGCGATACATACGGTGAAGAGATGACGTTCTGCGTCGGTCAGTCGGTATTTATACCGGCTCAGACAGAAGCTTATTTTTTGACACAAAGCGGACAGTGCTGCCTGGTTCAGTGCTGACTAGTTCATGTTTAACAGCATGATTTTATATTAGAAGAGGAAAATAGTCCGCACGGCATAGACTGAGCGGGCTATTTATTTTATTTCTGACCCTTGCGACTTTGTAACCGGCACAACTTTCCCAGTCATAGTTTTCATTTATTTTTACATCTTTAAGCAACTTTGTATTCCTCTGCGGCAACTCTCGCCGCGCTTTCGACATACAGCGGCAACCCTCCGGTGTAGCTTCGTAGCTGCTCATATCCCAGCGCACTGGCGTGCCCACCGAGATCGTTCACTGCGGCAGCCACTGTGTCGATATCCCATCCCTGTAACGATTCACGCTGAAGTCCAGTCATCGCCTCCAGTTGACGGACATTGTCATGGGGCTGGCACAGCAGCACAAAATGGATACGGGTTGTGGCGTGCAGAACATCCTGCAAGTTCTCCACAGGGATACGATGCGCGTTATCCAGTACCAGCAGCAGGTTGTCGTTCCATTGCTGCAAGAAGGTGTCGAACGTTCTCAGCGCTTCAATGCCACTGGCACCAGGGAGCAGTATTCTTCGCAGGCCACCTTGCTCCTGAGTCGCAAACCGGGCTGCCAGCTCACGAACCAGCGTACTGGCAAGTGCAGGGCCTGGAAGGTCGCCAGCATCGTAATACGCACACACTTGGGTACTGTGCTGGGCGGCCTGTGCTGCCCAAGCTGTTTTACCTGCACCGGACAAGCCGCAAATGATGCGTATCCGCACATCCGACACAAAAGAGGGTTCCTCTCTTTGTGGTCGGTAGAGTGTCGGCGGTGCAGGGAAGTCCTGTAACTGAACGATGAGCTGTTCGAACAGGGCAGGAAGATCCCGGGTATAAAACGCATGCTGTCCGTCAGCATCACCTCCGGTGGCGGCGAGCTGGACCAGACCGGCCAGCTTCCAGATCAGGGATTCTGGCGACAATAACGAAAAATTCAGTTGCTCTGCTTGCGCGATGCACCACGCGGCCGCATCAGCCACGGTGTCCCAGGCAGTGGGAAGTGCGGGATGGCGCTCAGCGGTTGACTGGGGCCAGATAAAACGGACATCAGCAGGAAGCGTCTTATCCTCAATCATCTTCTGCAGATGTGGACCTGGCGCCTGGTTGGCGACGATAATGAAAGAAGGGCTTCCCTGGCGGCGCCCATCAGTGTGCTCGTTACGCAGCTCCGCAAACCGCGCGAGAGCGCCAAACACATCGCTGGGAATGATGGGTTTCAGGCGGGTTTTAACCTGAACATATATGCGCTCCTGCCTGGAGTTGAGCTCAATATCCTCATCTAGCTCAACGTTGACCTTCGCCAGGTGCCTGCTGAGGTAGCCTGGGTACCGTTACAGGCAGAAACTGCTGTTCAGCAGCGTCTTACTGCCGCCCAGACCCGAGCGGTCACCGCGAACGGGCAGGTACTGGTGATTGGAAACAGCTACGACACTCGCGGGCGCCAGCAGATGGCCAGCCAGACCCCGGGTGCGACGACCGTCGAAGCTGTCGATTTGGTTGACCTTACCGACTTTGGTGCAGGGTTTAACCTGGAGGCTTCGGATGCGTTGACGCGCCTGGTGCAGTTTGCCGCAGGCGTCATGACCCAAGTTGGCCCCGCAGCGTTGCTGCCCCGGCTGGAAACGCTACGAAGAGGAAGAGCCCGCAATCCGCCGACGGTCGCAGAAGCAGCGTTAGTGGCATTTGCAGAGAGACCAGGTTTTACGCTGGCCGCAGAGGCGCTGCGCCTTCTGACTCGTCAGGATAATGCGCGAGTCTATCGGCCAGAGATTTTGCGCTGTTGTTTGCGCGCCCTGCAGTCGGCTGCTGCCGGAGGCTGCACTTTTGCAGACGCCACGGTAAACGAGCGCGAACGCAATCGCCACGAGAGTCGACCGTTGACCCGGCGTGTAATCGGCAGCACATTGTTGCTAAAGGGACTGGAAGGGGAGGTGGCAGTCATCACATCCCCGGAAGAGATGGATGCACGACACCTCTATGTCGCTATGACGCGGGGATCTTCGCGGCTGGTTGTGTGCTCGCTAACTCCCATATTGGCGGCCCGCTAACACCTAAGAACAAACCCACCACATTTAACATAATATACATTATGCGCACTAAGATTAATTAAGAACAAATCCAGCCGTTTCGGGCCCAGCCTTGTTCTGCTCATTCAGCGAATTATGCCCATAGATTCTATGCCATCAACGTTCATAACTGTCGTTACAGTCTTGCGTGTTCTCTACGGCAGTCACCTGCACATCCTGAAAGCGCAACCCATCCACACCGGAAATTTTCCCAAACTCTGTCGCGTCAATAAAAATCCCCTCCAGCGTTAACCCGGCCACAGGACGCTCCGGATACCCCGCAATGAAAAATGCCCGCGAGAAATATTTGTTGTCTGAGCGACGCGCCGTCATATTTTTAATCGTCAGTCCGCTGACCTCAGTAAGACCGGCTTCGCCCTCAACACCTTCAGCCAGCTTGCGCCAGTGTTCTGGTTTATCAGATAAATTGCTCTGGTCGCCATAGCTGTACTGCGGAAACCAGTTCAGCTGGATCAGCACCGGAAAACGTACGTCCGTAAGACGTAAATTTTGGACGGTGATATCACGGATAAACCCGCCACGGTTGCGGGCCGACTTAATGCGAAATCCGACGCCCGTTCCGTTAAACGCGTTATCTTCTATCAGGACGCGTTCAATGCCACCTGAAGTTTCACTCCCCAGCGTGATCCCGGATCCCTTATTCAGCGTACATCCTCGAATCACTATATCCCGCGCGGTACGTGCTTTTTGCGCCGCTTCGCGTCCTCGTCCTGATTTGATGCAAATATTGTCGTCATTGCAGGACACAATGCAGCGTTCAATCCGCACTTGTTCGCAGGAGTCGACGTCAATCCCGTCGGTGCTCGGCCCCGCAGAATTGCTGATTTGCACAGCCTCAACCGCGATACGGCGCGAATAACAGAGGTGTATGTTCCAGAATCCGGACTCCCGACTGGTAAAATCACGCAGCAGAATGTTCTGGCTTTCAAAGACCAGGATATTGCGCGGGCGCTGACAGTCGTAATCAACCACCCAGCGTAATCCTCTGGCGCTGTAATCGCCAACCATGCCGCTGCGTTCGTCGTCGCCCCAGAAGCGTTGCCACCAGATGACACCCTGCCCGTCTATCGTGCCTGTACCGGTAATGCTGACGTTTTCACAATCAATGATATTAATAATGCCTGCCGGCCAGCGCATATCAATGCCGGCCACCCGGGTGTTTATCAGGGGATAATCAGCCAGATCCTGGCTTCCAACGAGCTGTGCGCCAGCATCCAGGCGAAGCGAAACACCGCTTTTCAGAAACAGTGCGCCGGTCAGAAAACGGCCTTGCGGAATAAGAATGACATCGTTCTCTTGAGCACTGTTTATGGCCTGCTGAATGGCAGACGTTGACAGGCGTTGCGCGGTTGGGTCCGCGCCACACGCCAGAATGGAGATCGCTTTCATGGCTTGTCCTTAAACAAATGAAAGCCTTAGTCTAGAAATCCGCGTGAAGGATAACCTTTGTCTTTTTGACAGCCTGGCGGTCAGGCTGGCAAAAAAGCGGATATTTACTGGCTTGCGATCACCGTAACGCCCTTTTCTTTCATGGCGCTCACCCAGCGTTCATCCGTTGTGTTTTCAACAACCAGCGTATTCACCAGCGACAGGTCGCCAATCACGAACGCCGAGGCCGTGTTGATCTTTTCCGGCGAGGCCAGTACCACCGTTTCCGCCGCTCTGCCGGAAAATGCACGTTTGATGCACGCTTCTTCATAATCTCCGGTGGTCAGCCCGGCCTCAGGATGCACGCCGGTGACACCCATGAAAAACAGATCCGCATGAATATTATTGATGCCTTCAATTGCGGCCGCGCCGACCGTGACGATGGAGTGTTTATACAAACGACCACCAATCAGGATCACCTCTATGCTCGGATGGCCGACCAGACCCAATGCGATACCCGGGCTGTGCGTCACCACGGTTATCGGTAAATCGGGTGGGAAGAATGTAATAAGTTCAGAGGTGGTCGTCCCGCCATCAATGATCACCACCTGCCCCGGTGAAATGAGCTGCGCGCCTCGCCGTGCCACGCGTTTTTTTGCATCCATTTTGACGGACTGACGCTCGGCAAAAGGCGCAATCGCTGAAGATGCTGGCAGTGCACCGCCGTGAACACGCTGCAAACGCCCTTCTGCCGCCAGTTCACGTAAATCCCGGCGGATAGTGTCCTCAGACACCGAGAAAAAGAGGCTGAGCGCAGTTGACTGGACCTGGCCTTCCGCCTCCAGTTTTTCCAGAATCAACTGTTTACGCTGGCTTGTGAGCATGATTTATTCCTGATGTTGCACGATGTGTCTTGTATTTGCACGATAGTGCTGTTTATGATGCTTACTCTACGAGAGGAGAGCCAAACGTGCAATCAAAACGTGCAGATATACGCATCATCAACAGCGAAACGTTGTCCGACAACTGGTATAACCTAAAAAAATACACTTTTGACTTCCAGCGCAGCGATGGCGACTGGCAGCGGCAAGAGCGTGAAGTGTATGACCGGGGGAATGGCGCGACGATCCTGCTCTATAATCGCGACAGCAAAACCGTCATTCTGACGCGTCAGTTCCGTTTCCCGGTGTTTATCAATGGTCACGAAGAGGATCTCATTGAGGCGGCCGCCGGGTTGCTTGATAACCTTGACCCGGAAAGCCGGATTAAGGCCGAAGCGGAAGAAGAAACCGGGTTTAAGGTGACGCGCGTAGAGAAAATTTTTGTGGCCTATATGAGCCCGGGCTCGGTTACCGAGAAACTCTACTTCTATCTGGCGGAATATCATCCGCAGGATCGGACCAGCGCGGGCGGCGGCGTTAAAGCTGAGGGGGAAGATATCGACGTTCTGGAAATGACGCTGGACGACGCGCTTCGGGGCATTGAAAATGGGCAGATCGTCGACGGAAAAACCATCATGCTGCTCTATCACCTGGCCCTCAAAGGCATTTTATAATCTCACCATTAGCCAGATACCTGCCCCGGCGCAGGTATTTGCCTGTGCTATTCTTGCTGAACACCTCAACATGGAGATGCGAAAATGGCCGACTGGGATCCCTCTCTTTATCTACAGTACAGCGCAGAACGCACTCGTCCCGCCGCTGAGTTACTGGCCCGGGTGCCGCTTGCTGACATAACCTCAGCCGTGGATTTGGGCTGCGGGCCAGGCAACAGCACCGCGCTGCTGAAACAGCGCTGGCCTTCTGCGCAGATCGCCGGCGTGGATAACTCCCCGGCCATGCTGGAGGAAGCCCGACAGGCCCTGCCAGACTGCTACTTTATTGAGGCGGATATCCGTCACTACAAACCTGACCAGCCGCTCAGCCTGATCTACGCCAACGCCTCATTGCAATGGATCCCGGACCATTACCACCTTCTGCCACACCTGGTTTCACTGCTCCAGTTAAACGGCGTGCTGGCGGTGCAAATGCCTGACAACTGGCTTGAGCCGACGCACGCCCTGATGCGTGAAGTTGCCTGGGAACAGGGCTACCCCGATCGTGGCCGCGAGCCATTGCCGGGTATCCATGCCTACTACGATATTCTGACGGAAGCGGGATGTGACGTGGATATCTGGCGCACCACCTACTTCCATCAGATGAGCTCTCATCAGGCGATTATTGACTGGGTCAGCGCGACGGGGTTACGGCCGTGGTTACAGGAACTCAACGAAAGCGAGCAGAAAAACTATCTGAAACGCTACCTTGAGCTGCTGGAAGAGCAGTATCCGCTCCAGGAGAACGGGCAGATACTGCTGGCTTTTCCGCGCCTGTTTATGGTGGCTCAGCGGGTTCCGTAAGCCGGATCAGGAACGCGCTTCCTTGAGCAACTGCTGAATCACGGCCTCCTGCTTGTCGTAGTTACCTTCGCCAAACGCGGTGTAACGCAGTTGTCCTTTCGCATCGAAATAGTAATGCGCTGGCCAGTACTGATTTCCGAACGCGCTCCAGATTTTGTAGTTATTATCCGTCACTACGCGGTACGGCAGCTGCCATTTATTGACCGCGTTTTTCACCGATGATAACGGCTTTTCCCAGGGGTATTCCGGGGTATGGACGCCAATCACCACCAGACCTTGTGACTCATATTTCTTCGCCCAGTCTCGAACATGCGGAAGGGTATGCTGGCAGTTGATACAGTCCCAGGTCCAGAAATCGATAAGCACAACTTTCCCCCGCAAGGCCTCAGACGTGACAGGGTCACCGTTTATCCAGCCCGTACCGCCGCTTAATGATGGTAGCTGGCTGCTCGGCGTTGCGTCAGCGACTGGTTGCAGTTTCACCTGCGTGGAGGATGGTTGCGCAAGGCTCAACAGAGCGTTTTCCAGCTGGTCGGCAATACCGTTGGCACTTTTCAGGGCTGAGGTCATCCCGCTGGCGTTGAACGCAACGGCAGCTAACATCATCACTCCCGCTCCCTGACGCAAACGCGCCATCAATGCGGATTTGGCTCTCAGAGGGGCTATCAGCTTACGGCCCCCCGCGACAAGCAGCCCCAGCATCAACGCGCATCCACTGCCGTAAGCGGCTAACAGCGCTCCGGTTGCGATGGCCGAGTGGCCCGCAATATTAATGCTGAAGATCGCCCCGAGAATCGGTCCGGCACAGGGGGACCACATAAGTCCAACGGCCAGTCCTGCCAGAAAAGCCGAAACCAGGCCGCGTCGCTGAACGCTGTGGGTGTTGAGAACGTTTCCCGCACTGACCGCCGGACGGGCAATGCGCTGAGCAAACTGCGGGAAGATCAGAGCCAGGGCGGCAATGCTCAGTATCAGCAGCGCAATCCAGCGACCGATAACGGTGGCGTCAGCGATCCACTCGCTGGCAATCGTTACTACCATCGCCACCAACGTGAACATCACAATCATTCCCGCCAGAAGCGCCAGAATGTGTTTGCGCTGCCCCTGAAAGCCAGCGAACAGCAGAGGAATGACGGGAAGCGTGCACGGACTGAGCAGGCTAATCATGCCGCCCAAAAAAGCGATTATCAGAAACATAACGACCTCACGATACGGTTGCTGCGAAGGTGCAGTGAGGTTATTTGACCGTACGAATGTGTTCAGGCCGTGTGCGAAAAGCTGAATTTTGTCTGCCTGCGTATCGGCACGGGGTGCAGATACACAGGCGTACAATTAACCGCGCGGAAGAGTCACGCTTACGGCCAACCCGCCCTCTGCCCGGTTTGCAATATGCAATTTCCCGTCAAGCTGGGCGGTGAGCTGCGCGGCAATGGCGAGGCCTAACCCGGTGCCGCCCGTTTCGCGGTTGCGCGACGTTTCAACCCGGTAGAACGGCTGTAACACCGCCTCCAGTTCTGCCTCCGGGATGCCGGGGCCGTTATCCATAATGCGGATCGCTACCTGCCTTTCATCTTCATCAATCTCTATAACCGCGCTATCGCCAAACTTGAGCGCATTATCCAGCAGATTGGTCATTACCCTGCGCAATGCCTGTGGACGAGTAACGATCGGCAGACGCGCATTGCGTGCATGAAACTGCACGTTTTTACCAATGTCCTGATAATCACTGGCGATGCTGTTAACCCACGCGTTCAGCTCCAGCTTCAGCGTGGTCTCTTCCAGTGATTCTGATGACCGGGCATAGGCAATCCCCTCCCGTACCAGGCGCGACATATTATCCAGGTCGCTCAGCAGCTTATCGCGGATTTCGGGCTGATCTGCCATTTCGATCCGCAGCTTCATGCGCGTGATGGGCGTCTGGAGATCGTGAGAAATGGACGCCAGAATCTGCGCGCGTTCACGCAGATACGTTTGTATCCGCGACTGCATCTCATTAAAAGCGTGTGCAGCCTGGCGCACTTCAACCGGTCCTTTTTCAGTCATCGGTGAATGGGCCGCAGGATCGAGGGAATCAACCGCACGCGTGAATTGCAGGAAAGGCCGGACAACCTGGCGTACGGCAATCCAGGAGCAGAGCGCGACAAGTAACAGCTGAAGAACTAGCACCACGGGTAACCAGCTGGCGACAGGCGGCATGCGCGGGATCAGATCGATAGTGAGCGGTGCGCCGTCGCGGAGCGTCAGATGGGCCTGAATATGGGAGATTGGCCCTGGCACCGCCGTAAACTGGAGCGGATATTGGGCTGAAAGCGTCTCTTTCAGGGTGCGAATTGCATCCCGCGAGCGCTTGTCCGTTGGTGCGGCGCCTGCCTCGCCGGGGCCGAGGATATAACGATAATTACCGCGACTGAGCCGTTCCAGCCACTCTGGCCTCTCTTTGGCCGGAAGCCGGTCGAGAATGGCCACGCTGGTCGCCACGTCATTCTCAAGATTGCCCAGCATAACCGTGCGCGCGCTGTGCATTCGCTCAACCATGACCAGCGTCAGGCTGAGCGCGTTAGCCAGTAAGAGTCCAAGCAGCACAATGATCAGCAGCCGGGCCAGTAAGGTGCGGGGCCACAGCGTCATTCATTGGCCTCGACGATGGTCACCGGCATGGTAAAAACGTAGCCTTCGCTGCGAACGGTTTTAATGTAGGCCGGCGTGCGGGCATCTTCATTCAGGCGCTGTCGCACGCGGCTCACCAGGAGATCAATCGAACGCTCAAACAGCTCGGCATCACGTCCCTGCGTCAGGTTCAGCAGCTGATCGCGGGTCAGCACCCGTTGAGGATGATCGAGGAATACGCGCAAAAGGCGATATTCCGCCCCGCTGAGCGCCACAACCATCCCCTCGTTATCAATCAGATGACGCGCCACGGTATCCAGTTGCCATTCACCGAACACCACCAGGCGCCCTGCCTCGGTCACCTGAAGATTAGGCGGCATAGTACGAAAACGACGCAGGATAGCTTTGATACGCGCCAGCAGTTCGCGGGCCACAAACGGTTTCACAACATAATCGTCGGCGCCCATCTCCAGTCCCAGGATCCGGTCCGTGTCCTCGTTGCGCGCGGTGAGCATCAGGATCGGCAGATCCTTATGCCTGCTGCTGCGCAGCTGTCGACACAGCGTCAGGCCATCATCGCCGGGCATCATCACGTCCAGCACCACCAGGTCGATATGCTGTTTGTCGAGCACTACGCGCATCTCTTTCCCGTTCGCCGCGCCAGAGGCGTGGTAGCCGGATTTCACGAGGTAATCGACAATCAGTTCACGAATATCCCTGTCGTCATCGACGACAAGGATGTGATCAATATGCTCCACCGCAGGCTCCTGATTAAGAGGTAACGGATTGAAAATAGCACATATCAGAGCTTATCCGCGTCGACAACGGCTTTAACAAAGTCCTGCGGATCTTCCTGCGGCGGGTTGTGGCCAACCGTTGCGCCGAAAGTACGGTGCTCATATTTTCCGGTGAATTTCCCCGCATAGGCTGCGGGTGCAGGATGTGGTGCTCCGTTGTTACCACCCTCGATGGTGATGGTCGGCACCGTAATATTCGGCAGCGTAGCTAGCTTTTGTTCGTAGGCGTCATATTTCTGCTCACCCTTCTCCAGCCCCAGACGCCAGCGGTAATTACTGAGCGTGACGGCAACGTGGTCCGGGTTATCGAGGGATTTGGCGCTGGCATTGAAGGTGGCATCGCTGAATTTCCAGTCAGGCGAAGCCTGGGACCAGATCAACCGGGCAAAATCGTGCGTATTTTTAGCATAGCCCTCCGCCCCGCGCGGCGTGGCGAAATAGAACTGATACCACCACTGAACCTCTGCCTTCGGCGGTAAAGGCTGTTTGCCAATCGCCTGGCTGCTGATCAGGTAGCCACTTACCGAGACCAGCGATTTCACCCGTTCCGGCCAGAGCGCTGCAACGATATCTGCCGTACGCGCCCCCCAGTCATAACCGGCAAACACCGCCTGTTTGATATTCAGGGCGTCCATCAGGTTGACGATGTCTTTTGCCATTGCCGAAGGCTGGCCGTTTCGCGGCGTTTTATCAGAAATAAAGCGTGTGGTGCCGTACCCGCGCAGGGACGGCACAATGACACGATACCCCTTCGCGGCCAGCGCGGGGGCCACTTCTGCATAACTGTGAATGTCGTACGGCCAGCCATGCAGCAGGATCACCGGTTGCCCCTCTTTTGGCCCGATATCGACGTAACCGACGTTCAAATCGCCAGCGTTAATCTGTTTAACCTGGTTAAAGGCCGACGCGTAATCCTTACCCGTCGCTTCTGCCTGGCAGGACATCACGGTGCCAAGTGATACGGTCAGGGCGACGGCTGAGTATGCGAGTTTATTAAACATGATGTTATCTCCGGGTAAGTTCAGTTGACGGAGATATAACACCATGCGTTTGTATAGGAGATGTGTGCGGATGCGGTTTTATTGCATACCTGTGTATGTATCACAGAGGCAGATACAGTGTGATACAAACCCAGGTATTAAACGACTAAAGCGAGATTCGGTACCGGACGTAATCGTCGGCTTCACCATAGTGATCATACAGCTTACGCGCCGGATTGTTCATGCGGGTTACCCAGTAGAGTTTTGACCACCCTTCCCGCTTGCCTTCATCGATCAGGGCGTCGATAAGCGCTTTACCCGCCCCTGCGCCACGTTCGGCAGCTTCAACAAACAGATCTTCCAGATAGCAAACGGGCGCGGTTGACCAGGTCCCTTCATGCAGGACGCACATGGCGAAGCCGATGACGCGGCCGTCCTTCTCCACGACACGGCAAAACAGAGATGATGAATCTGCGAGCGCCCTGTCCCAGGTGGCCGCGGTAACGGACTCGTCAAGGTAGCACTCATAAAAATGGGTATAGCCATCCCACAGCGGTCGCCACTGTGGGTAATCTTCTGTGCATAAAGGACGTACGGTTAGCGTCATCTGTTCTGACCTTACAAATCAATTGCCATTTCAATACAGCGTAAATGCGCGTCGGCCATACGCGAGTAATGCGTATTTTCACCCAGCATGGCAAAACCCACTAGATTTTGCAGCCATGGCGAATCGCTTCGTTACGGACGTGCCAGAGTGTTTCGGCTTCTTCGGGCCTGGCTTTTCTCAGCATCATATAACCCCTTTTATGGATAAACCTGAATAACAAAAGCACGACCAAATAGAATGTGATATTGATGAAAATACCAGAACCCAAACAAAAGCATAACGCTTAATTATGGAGATCAGCGGATGACCATACCCACGCTTACCACCGAGCGCCTGATATTACGCCCCCTGATTGCAGAAGATGCCGTCCAGATCCAGCAACACTATCCGCGCTGGGAGATTGTCCGCTATATGGTGGCTTCAGTCCCCTGGCCCTACCCGGAAAACGGTGCAGAAAATTATGTCAACAACGTTGCACTGCCCGATATGGCCAAAGGGATTGCGTGGTTCTGGACGATTCGCCGTCGCGAAGCGCCTGACGAACTGATGGGGTTGATTTGCCTGTATGACGTGGAGGACAACAATCGGGGCTTCTGGCTCGCGCCGGAATTTCAGGGCCAGGGATATATGCGCGAGGCGAGTATTGCGGCCACGGATTACTGGTTCAATACGCTCAATAAACCGGTGTTGCGCGCGCCGAAAGCGGCTGCAAACAGCCGCTCCCGATGTATTTCAGACAGCAGCGGCATGCGGCTCATCAGGACGGAGAAGAAAGCCTATGTCAGCGGTCTGCTGGATTCGGAGCTGTGGGAAATCACCCGCGACGAGTGGAATGCCCGTCAGGTCAGCTGATAATGCTTATCCGGCATCAGTCTTTCAGGTATGTTCTCTTCATCGTTCATCTGCAACAGATCGCGCTCCATCATGTTGCAGATGGCGTCCAGCGGCAGATCGTTATCTTCCGTCCCAAACGGATCTTCCAGCTCTTCCGCCAGCGTGTCCAGCGAGATAAAGGTGTAGGAAATCAGTGCAGAGACAAAGGGCGTCATGTAATGCAGGTCAACGACCAGCGCAAACGGCAGCATGATGCAGAACAGATACACCGTCCGGTGCAGGATCAGCGTATAGGCAAACGGGACTGGCGTATTGGCGATACGCTCACAGCCAGCCAGCACGATGGACATATCATTCAGGCGGTTGTTGAGGCTGTGAAACAGAATGTCTGAAAGGTGCCCGCTACGCCGCCGCACGGCCAGCCACTCCCCCATGATCAGCAGGATACGGTTCGCCGGCGAGTTGGCGTCCATCACTTTACGTAAATCGTCTGGAGCCAGATAGCGGGACAGCTGATCGGCATTGGTTTCTCTGCGTAGAGTCATTCGCAGACAGTTAGCAAACGCGATTTGCAGGCGGACAAACTCTCCAAGATGTTTATCATCCGGCAAGGTGTTTTTTACCTCGCGAAACAGCGAGCGCGCCGCTATCATCAACTGCCCCCAAAGCAGACGCGCCTCAACGTAGCGCGAATAACAGGCGTTATTGCGAAACCCCAGGAAGATGGCGATAGCCACACCCAGAATGCTGAACGGCGCGACGGTAAACCGGATACCCAGCGAGGTGTACCACGGCAGCATGACAATCACGGCGATGGAAAGCAGGAAGTTAAGCAGCAGTCGGGTATAAATTTTGGGAAGTACCGAACCATGCCAGACAAAAATCAGTTGCAGCCAGTGCTGTTGAGGACGAACAATCATAATCAGCTTCAGAAAAGTAAAGAGCGCGGCTATTAAACGTGATCCCCCTCACGGTTGCAAGCATGTTAATAGCTCATTGCATTTTCTGACCTGTTAAGCCTGAACCGCACGGTGCCGCAAGTGCTTTCTAAAAAAAGAACGGATAGTATGTTGTAACTAAATAAGGTCTTTAAAAAACCCGGCCAACGCCGGGCATTATGATTAGCAGAGCGGTTTTACCGCATCGCGCATGCCTTTGCTTAAAATTGCATCCAGATCCAGCGCAACCTGTTCTACCAGTCCGTTCACCAGAGTGAGATCCTGTTCCCAGTGCTCGCTCACGCTTAACACCGACGATACCAGTTCACGGGTAGTGACCTGTTTGTCGTGATGTTGCGTCCACAGCTGCTGGTAACGTTCAAGCCAGTGCGCATCGTCCTGCACCGGATAGCGCTCACCGTTGCGCTCGGCACGGTAAAATGCAATCAGCGCCGCCAGAGCAAAGGTCAGACGTGCTGGCAGTTTGCCGGTCACCTTCTGCCCTGCCAGCAGTTGCGGCAGAATGCGGGTGCGGTACTTGGTCATCCCGTTCAGTGCAATCGACAGCAGCTGATGCTTAATGTACGGATTACGGAAACGCCCCGTTACGGCACTGGCGAAGGAGTGCAGCTCGTCGCGCGGCAGATCCAGGACCGGAATAATCTCCTCATAAATAGCTCTCTCTACGAACGCGCAAATTTCCGCGTCGTTCATGGCTTCCCCAACCGTATCCAGGCCGGCCTGAAAAGCGACCGGAACCAGCGCCGTGTGCGCGCCGTTGAGGATCGCCACCTTACGCTCTTTATACGGTTTGATATCGTCAACAATCAGGACGTTGAGTGGGTATTTATCCAGGCGCAGTTCAGCTGCAAGTGATTTCGGCCCCTGAATAACAAACAGATAGAAATGTTCCGCCGTGTCGAGGAAGCTGTCGTGATAGCCCAGCCCGGCTTCCAGCTCTGCCACCTCATCACGCGGATAGCCGGTAACAATGCGGTCAACCAGCGTCGAACAGAAAGTGTTAGCATCATTCAGCCACGCAATGAATGCCGCCGGCAGTGCCCACTCCTGTGCATAACGTAGCACCAGTTCACGCAGGGCATCGCCGTTGTAGTCGATAAGCTCACAAGGAATAATGATCCAGCCTTTATCCGCAGCCCCGTTAAAGTAGGTAAAGCGTTCGAACAGCAGACGCGTCAGTTTGGCCGGATAGCTGGCAGCAGGCGCATCGTCAAACTTATCCCCCGCATGATAGCTGATGCCCGCCTCCGTGGTATTGGAGAAGACAAACCGCATGTCCGGGTTATGGGCGAGCGCCAGAAATTCATCGTACTGGCTGTAGACGCTGATTTCACGATTTACGGAACGAATAAGACGCGCATCGCTTACCGCTTCTCCCTGCTCATTCAGACCACGAATAATTGTGGTATACAGACCATCCTGGGTGCTCAGCGACGGCGGAAAATCGCTCTGGATCGGCCGCACAATCACCACACCGGCATTGAGATCGGTATGCTCGTTTAAGAGGTCGATTTGCCAGTCAACGAACGCGCGCAGGAAGTTACCTTCGCCAAACTGGATGATACGTTCAGGGTAGCACGCACCGGGAAAATCACGACGGTTGAGAGTGTTCACAATGGAGGTCCTTTATGATTAGTCATACAGCCTGATAAGATTGGTGTGATAACTTATCAAAACTTCAGGACCAGAACCCCTGTCTGGATCAACTCAGGACGCGATGGTGAAAAATATCAAAGAAATTTATAGAACATCGAGGTCGCCGTCATGTCCCCGTTCGGCATCAGGGCGTAGCGTGGGATCTCCCCCGCCTTTTGCCAGCCCGCTCTCTGATAAAACGTCTCCGCGCCGCTGCCGGTTGAGGTATCAAGCACCAGCACCGTAAGCGCTTTTTCACGCGCAACCGCCTCCAGGGATTCCATCAGCGCCATTGCCGCCCCTTTACGGCGCGCTTTCTCATGAACCAGCAGTTTCGCGACATCAGCACGGTGCGGCTGGTTTTCAGGCTGATCGGTAATCAGCTGGACCGTGCCAACCAGCCCCTGCTCCGCATCAAAACAGCCCAGGACGGTACGCTCGTCGCGCCCGACGCTGTCTGCGACGCCGAGCCAGAAGGTTTGGGCTTTCGCGGCAGAAAAAGGCAGCATAAAGCTGACGGAGGCGCCGCCGTTGACACAGTTGACGAGAATATCGTTCAGGGCATCAATGTGGGTGAGGATGTCCTGTCGGGAGAGAGGTTTAATCAGCATGGGAGAGTTCATTGCGCGTCCTTAGGTTGAATCTCTCCACTTTGCTATTAACATTTTTGTAACGCAATAAGCGATGACATAGGATTTCGTTATGTCATTTTTCGCCGTGGTGTTGCCGCTTCATGGCGTACATTTGCGCATCCGCGTGTTTTAACCATGCCTGAATATCGTTGCGGTGGTGATCGAACTCGCTCAGCCCCCAGGAGAACTGTAACGACCAGGGATGCAGCTGACGCGCGTTATACTTTTCCGTTTGTTCGACGAGATACTGCATGGCGATCCAGGCGCCAGGCTCATCGGTATCCGCAAACAGCACCGCGAACTCATCTCCCCCGAAACGTACCAGCAGATCGGCCTCGCGGAACGAGGAACGCATCAGGGCGGCCATCGCTTTCAGAGCTTTGTCACCCTCCTGATGTCCGAAGCGATCGTTAATGGTTTTGAAATGGTCCAGATCCAGCCAGCCAAGGGTTAACGGTTCTGCCCGACGCTGCGAAACCGACAGTGCAAACTGCGCAAACTGGTTAAACCCGCGACGGTTAAACAATCCCGTGAGTTCATCGGTCGTGGCGGCGCTAACGGCTGCAAATTCATCCTCCGCCAGCGCGCTGAGATCGGCCAGTACGGCGGCATCCGCCGCGGTAAACTCCCGCGGCGCGTAATCAATGAGACACAACGATCCTACGCACGCCCCGTCGCGTAAACGCAGCGGGAAACCGGCATAAAAGCGCACGCCCGGACCTCCCGCCACCTGCGGATTATCCGCGAAGCGTTCGTCCAGGAGCGTGTCACTCACCACCAGCGGCGCGTCACCCAGGATCGTATGACCGCAAAACGAGAGGTCGCGAGGCTGGCTGGCGAGTGCCCGGCCGTCAGCAGATTTCACGATCGCGGCGTGGTCATCCACCAGCGTAATCATCGCCAGCGGCACCCTGAAAAAGCGTGTTGCCAGCCGCGTAAGACGATCAAACGCGGGATAATTGTCGATCTCAAGCAGACCGGATTCGCGCAGCGCATTCATGCGCTCCGCTTCATTAACGGGAATTTGAGGTGCCTTCATAACGTCTCCTGACGCTGAGCATTAGTAAAAGCGTAGCTTAAACAGAGACATTGTCAGTTCAGGAGGCACGATTTACCTCTATGACCAGCCAATGATGGATTACGTTGACGATATACTGTTGTTGCTGCGCACTCAGCGGCACGCCCTGCGGAATAGCGTGCCACTTAGCCAGACAGCCCCGACAGCAGGTTGCCGTGGCATGCTGGGCGATAAAAACCGGATGGCCGCGCATCGGCGTCTGCTTACCGTCATTCACCGGGTGTGCAGGCGCCAGCCGCGCGGCGACAAAATCGGCGGCATGCTTATCGATAGTCTCTGCGCCCTTATCCCAGCAGTATTGCCGCTCTTTCGTCCCTAAATGAAATCGTGAACGAAACGTGGAGCGAGCCAGGCGCGCGAACAGAGGATCTAACGTGGACATCAGTATACGGACCGTCCAAGACGTTTGGTCAGCTGTTCCAGCGCCGCTACGCCCGCCAGTGAATTTCCGGTCTCGTCCAGTTCCGGGCTCCAGACGGCAATCGCCATCTCGTGGGGGACAATCGCCACGACCCCACCGCCAACGCCGGATTTAGCCGGCAGCCCCACGCGCCAGGCAAACTCCCCGGCATTCTGATACATTCCGCTGGTTGCCATTAAGGCGTTGATCTGCCGGGCCTGCATCGGGGAGACAACGTCCTCGCCCAGATGAGGGGCATGGCCCTGATGCGCCAGAAACAGAAAAGTCTGCGCCAGTTCAACGCAGTTCATCTTCAGCGCGCAGTAATGAAAATAGTTTTGCAGCACCGTGGCAACGTCATTATGAAAGTTGCCGAAGGACTTCATCAGCCAGGCGATGGCGGCGTTACGTGCAGAGTGTTCAAACTCAGAGCGCGCTACCACCGGATCGTAGGCGATATCCTGCACGCCGGAAAGCTGCCGCACAATCTGGAGCATCCGCTGGCGCGGCGCGCTCAGCCGGCTTTGCAGCATATCGCACACCACCAGCGCCCCGGCGTTAATAAATGGGTTACGCGGCTTACCCTGTTCGATTTCCAGCTGAAGAAGGGAGTTAAACGGCTGACCGGACGGATCTTTGCCCACCCGCTGCCAGATCTCCTGCTCGTCATACTGGCGCATGGCGGCAACGAGGCTAAGCACTTTTGAGATCGACTGAATGGAAAATCGCTCCAGCGCGTCTCCCGCCTGAAAACGCTGCCCGTCGACAGTACAAATGGCGATGCCGAGCTTATTACCGCTGATCGAGGCCAGCGCGGGAATGTAATCGGCAACCTTACCCTGCCCCAGTAACGGACGAACCTGCGCCAGAATCTCGTCCAGCATCTCATTATGGATGACCGCAGCCACACTTTGCTCCTTGCCCTCAGGCTAAAACGGGCTGCGAGTATAACAGAGGCTTATACGTCACGTCAGGCAGGGAGACGAAAACGCGAGACGGCCTGCAACAAAAGATCGGACTGTTGATGCAGGCGCTCAGAGGCATTTGACGCTTCGCTAACCAGCACATCAGTCTGACGTGATACCTGATTCAGCGCCTGAAGCTGACGGGTCATCTGATGGATGCTATCCCCCTGATTCAGGGTGGCCAAGGAAATATCATTCAGCAGGCTGCTCAGATTCGCCACCAGCCCGGTGACCTGTTGCAAATTCTCTTCCAGACGGTTTACCACCTGAGATCCTTCCTCAATGCCCTGAAGCGAGTGGTTAATCAGCGCCTGGATGGTTTGCGTAGAGTGACTGCTTTTTCTGGCCAGCAACCCCACTTCCCGGGCGACCACCGCAAATCCGCGCCCCTGCTCTCCTGCATGGGCGGCTTCAATGGCAGCATTGAGGGCGAGAATGTTGGTCTGAAACGCCACGCTGTCGATCATCGCGACGATCCCGCGCATCTCTGAGGATCGGTCGACGATCGTCTGCATCGAGCCATTCACCGCCGTCATCATTTGCTCCCCGCCTACGGCAGCCTGTCGGGCTTCATCCGCGCGCGAGCGGGCGAGTTTTGCATAACCTGTGTTCCCCTCAACGTGGGTTTCGAGATCGGCGATATGCGCGGTCACCTCCTCCAGCTCTTTGGCTTGTCGCGTAGACTGCTGATAAAGCTTCTGATTCCCCTGCGCAAGTGACCCAATATTTTCAACCATGGCGGTAGTGGCCTCGCTGACCTGAGTCACCAGCTGCTGTAGCCCAAGCTGCATGGCGGTAATACTGCCGCAGAGCTGGCTGATTTCACGGTTAAAGCGCACAACGTCAGGCGGCGTGCCTGATAAATCCCCTGCCGCAAGCTGGTTAATATGGATAATCAGACGGCGTAGCGGGGATATCACCCACTTCGCCATTCCAAACCAGACGGCTATGGCAATGGCCAGCAGCACCAGCGGCGCAAACAGGAACAGCCGTTGCAGGCCTGAGAGTTGTTCCATGAGCGACTGACGCCCCTGTATCGCCTGCTTCTCACTCCGTTGCTGATAGCGTGCAAAGTTGTCATTAAAATCGGTCTGAAAGGCCTGGGCGGGTACGGCAAAAAAGAGGTCGATGCTGTTGGTTTTCACCAGCCCTTCCGCCTGCTCGCTAATGGCACCGAAGAACAGCTGATAGCTGTTAACAAGCCCCTCGTCCTGCGGAGGATTAAGCGCGAGCCATGCTTGCCATGCCTGTTGAGACGCCGCCAGGGATTTTTGCGCCTCGTCCATCAGGCTATGCCAGCTCCCTTCCGAACCGGTCTCTTTATCCTGCATAAAGTACACTCCGGAGCGGTTGAGCAGATCGCTCGCCGCAAGCAGCGAAATACGGGCCTGATCCAGCCTGCTCTGTTGCTGCCAGGCCAGCTGATTGCGCTGTTCGTTACGCTGGGCTTGATTCAGGGAGGCGGTGAGCAGGAAGGAGGAAGAGAGTTGCAGGGCGGAGAAAAGGCCAATAATACAAAAGATGCCGGTCAGCAGGCCAAACTGACGAGGAATAAAGCGCGGCGCAAGACGACTAAAAATTTGCGTTAGGTTCATAATTTTCTTCTGTAACAATACGTTAGACGCGGCGAGTCTACGAAACGAAAATGACAGAACCATTACGCAAAAATGACAGGAAACGTGAACTGCCGGGTAGCGGCCTGGCCTTACCCGGCAACAATATTAGATGCGATCCTTCCACACCGTCTGCACATTACAGAACTCATGCAGACCGAAATGAGATAGCTCTCGCCCGAAGCCGCTCTTCTTCACTCCGCCAAAGGCAACGCGCGCATCGCTTGCGCTATAGCCGTTGATAAAGACTCCGCCGCACTCCAGCTCGCGAGAGAAGGTTTCAGCCAGCGCATCGTTAGCGGTAAAGACCGTCGCCGATAAGCCAAAATCGCTGTCGTTAGCCAGCTGCAACGCGTGCGCCGCATCATTGGCGACGGTAATCGCGGCCACCGGGCCAAACAGCTCCTGACGGAAGGCCGTCATCTGTCGGGTGACGCCGCCGAGTACGGTTGGCGCATAATAGTTACCGCTCCCGGCAAGCTTCTCTCCGCCGAGCAGCAGGGTCGCCCCTTCCGCCAGCGTAGCCTGCACCTGCTGATGCAGTTCATCGCGAAGATCAAATCGCGCCATCGGGCCAATATAGTTATCTTCCTCATCCGGTGCGCCCATCTTCAGCGCCTTGACCGCGTCAACAAAGCGTTGGGTAAAGGCGTCCGCTACGCCCGCTTCCACAATAAAGCGTTTTGCCGCCGCACAAACCTGTCCGGTATTCTGATAACGTCCGGCCACCGCCGCGTTGACGGCCAGATCAAGATCCGCATCGTTCAGAACGATAAACGGATCGGAACCGCCCAGCTCCAGCACGCATTTCTTCAGCGCCGCGCCCGCCTGCGCGCCAATTGCCGCACCAGCCCGAACGCTGCCGGTTACGGTCACCGCCGCGATACGCCGATCGTTAATCGCCTGGCTGACGCCGTCATTCGTCGCGTTCACCCAGCCAAAGACCCCCTCCGGGAAACCGGCATCCGCGAATACCTTCCCGATCAGCTCCGCCGAGCCGAGCACATTAGGCGCATGTTTAAGCAGATAGCTGTTCCCTGCCAGCAGGATCGGCACCGCACCGCGCAGCACCTGCCAGAGCGGGAAGTTCCACGGCATCACCGCAAGAATAGGTCCCAGCGGACGGTACTCAATCACCGCATTTTCGACCTGGGTTGATTCCGGGTGCAGCATCGACGGGCCGTGTTCAGCGTACCAGTCGCAAAGGCTGGCGGACTTAGCCACCTCCGCACGCGCCTGCACAATGGGCTTGCCCATCTCCCGGGAGATAGTCTGCGCCATCTCTTCCGCACGGCTACGCAGTGCCGCACCCAGATCGCGAAGTTTTTGCGCCCGGTGCGCCACGCTTTCGCGTCGCCATTGACGAAAACCAGTATCCGCCTGTGCAATGGCACGCTCAACGTCACGGGACGTTGCCCACGGGTAAGCAGCCAGCGTTTCGCCGGTAGCCGGGTTGACAGAGTGGGCATGGGTAGCAGATGAATAGGTCATGATGTTCTCCACGTAATAACAGTTGATTGATTGTGGCCTACTCTGCTATTTCTTAAAAATGAATAATACTCACCACCTTATTCACGAATCGAGAACGGTATGGACTTAACTCAGCTTGAGATGTTTAACGCCGTCGCACTGACCGGCAGCATTACCCAGGCGGCGCAGAAGGTACACCGGGTGCCCTCAAACCTCACCACCCGCATCCGACAGCTAGAAGCGGATCTCGGCGTGGAGCTGTTTATTCGCGAGAATCAGCGCCTGCGGCTTTCCCCCGCCGGGCACAATTTTTTGCGCTACAGCAAACAGATCCTGGCGCTGGTCGACGAAGCGCGAATGGTCGTCGCCGGGGATGAACCGCAGGGATTATTCTCGCTCGGCGCGCTGGAAAGTACCGCCGCCGTACGCATTCCGGAAAGTCTGGCGCGGTTTAACCAGCGCTATCCGCGCATTCAGTTTGCGTTATCCACCGGGCCTTCCGGTACGATGATTGACGGCGTGCTTGAAGGGACGCTTAGCGCCGCCTTTGTCGACGGGCCGCTCTCGCACCCGGAACTGGAAGGGATGCCGGTTTACCGGGAAGAGATGATGCTGGTCACCCCTGCGGGCCACGCGGAAGTGTCAAAAGCCACGCAGGTGAGCGGCAGCGACGTGTATGCCTTTCGCGCCAACTGTTCTTACCGGCGTCATCTGGAGAGCTGGTTCCATGCCGACCGCGTAACGCCGGGAAGGATCCATGAGATGGAGTCCTACCACGGGATGCTCGCCTGTGTGATTGCCGGGGCAGGCATTGCGCTGATGCCCCGCTCCATGCTGGAGAGCATGCCGGGGCATCATCAGGTGGCGGCGTGGCCGCTGGCGGAAAACTGGCGCTGGCTCACCACCTGGCTGGTGTGGCGACGCGGGGCGATGACCCGCCAGCTGGAGGCATTTATCGCGCTGCTGAACGAGCGTCAGCCACCTGCGCCCAGTTGTTAAAGTTGAACGTAGTCCTGGAGTCGAAGGAAAATTTTTCCCTTCATATACAGCGTGGCCTGCCCTCCAATCAGCACGCGGTCGCCTTTCAGCTCGCAGCGCAGATCCCCGCCGCGCAAGGAGACCTGGCGGGCCGACATCTGCGTTTTACCAAGCTTTTCGCTCCAGTACGGGATCAGCATGCTGTGAGCTGATCCCGTCACCGGATCCTCCGGCACCCCTTCCCCCGGGCAGAAGAAGCGGCTGACGAAATCATACTCATCTCCCGGCGCTGTAACGCAGACCATTTTCCCCAGCGGGAGCATGGCAGTGATATCCGGCGTCAGCGCCTCCACCTGCCGCTGGCTGTCGAGCACCACCATGTAGTCACGCCCCACACGGACCTCGTTTGTCGCGTTAATGCCCAGCGCGCTGAACAGCACTGGGGGTGGAGTATCGACAACCTCGGTTGACCACGCCGGGAAATTAAGCGTCAGCCAGTCGCCGCTGCGTTGTACCGTCAGTTCGCCGACAAAGCGCGTGGTGAAGGTGATTTCCGTATGCGGATAATCCAGGTATTCAAAAATAACGTGAGAAGCCGCGAGGGTTGCGTGGCCACAGAGGTTAATTTCATCCTGCGTGGTAAACCAGCGCAGTTCAAACCCGTTATCCGTTCGGACAAAAAACGCCGTCTCTGACTGATTATGCTGCTTCGCCATCTTCAGCAGCGTCTCATCCGGTAGCCACGCTTCCAGCGGACACACCGCCGCCGCATTGCCGCCGAACGCCCTGCCGCTGAAAGCATCTACCAGATAAAAATCAATTTCCTGCATCGTTGGTTCCTCTTAGATTTATTCAGCGCAGAAATACTGTGCCCTTCAGATACAGCGCCGCCTGCCCGCCCATCCGCACGCGGTCGCCCTTGAGTTCGCAGCGTACGTCTCCTCCACGGGCGGAAACCTGGCGGGCAAACATCTGTGTTTTGCCAAGCCGTGCACTCCAGTAAGGGATCAGCATGGTGTGCGCGGAGCCGGTGACAGGATCTTCCGGCACGGCCACGCCCGGCGAGAAGAAACGACTGATAAAGTCGTATTCTCCTTCGTCCCGGGCGGTGACGGCCACTTTATGCTCCCCCGGCGTCATGGCGGAGAAATCCGGATTAATGGCTTCCACCTGCTCGCGGCTCTCCAGTACCAGCACCCAGGCGCGGCCTTTTCGCGCCTCGACGTAGTGGCTGATACCGAGTGCGGTGAGCAACTCCGGTGGCGGCGTCTGCGCCTGCGTCGGGCAGGCCGGGAAGTCCAGCGTCATCCAGTCACCTTCACGGCTGACGGTCAGGCGACCAGAGGCAGTGTCAAAATGAAGGCGTGAGTCCGGATAATCCAGTTCGTTAAACAGAATATACGCCACGGCAAGCGTCGCGTGACCACACAGATTAACCTCGGTTAGCGTGGTGAACCAGCGCAACTCGATCCCCCCTTTGGTACACACAAAAAACGCGGTTTCCGACTGGTTATGCTGTTGTGCCATCCGCAGTAACGTCTCATCCGGTAGCCACGCGTCGAGGGGGCACACCGCCGCCGGGTTGCCGCCAAAGGAGGACGCGCTGAACGCATCTACCAGATAAAAATCAATCTCCTGCATTGTGTTACCGCCTGTTTTTGTTGTGTTGTTCTTTATCTTCAATGAAAACAACCGCGTTCGCTACCGCTGCATGAAGGTAAATTTTGTGATTCATATCACATAACGGTTGAGTTTTCGCCGTTTAAGGCTTTAAGATCGTCTCCTCATCTTTCAGGCAACGAATCCCAGATATCCCTATGACAACACACACGGTTTCCCGCAGGGTCGCGTGGCTACGCGTGGTCACGCTCGCCATCGCAGCGTTTATTTTCAACACCACGGAATTTGTTCCGGTTGGGCTGCTGTCCGACATTGCGGCCAGCTTCCATATGGAAACGGCACAGGTTGGCATTATGCTGACCATCTATGCATGGGTGGTAGCGCTGATGTCGCTGCCGTTTATGCTGCTGACCAGCCAGATGGAACGTCGTAAGCTGCTGATTGGGCTGTTTGTGGTGTTCATTGCCAGCCATGTGCTGTCATTTATGGCATGGAACTTCACCGTGCTGGTCATCAGCCGCGTCGGCATCGCGTTTGCCCATGCCGTTTTCTGGTCGATCACCGCATCGCTCGCCATTCGTCTGGCCCCGGCGGGGAAACGCGCCCAGGCGCTGAGCCTGATTGCCACCGGAACGGCGCTGGCGATGGTGTTAGGCCTGCCGATCGGGCGCATTGTGGGTCAATACTTCGGCTGGCGCACCACCTTCTTTGCCATCGGCATGGGGGCGCTGATCACCCTGGTGTGTCTGATCAAACTGCTGCCAAAACTGCCCAGCGAACACTCCGGCTCGCTGAGAAGTCTTCCGCTGCTGATGCGTCGACCGGCGCTGATGAGCATCTATTTGCTGACCGTGATTGTGGTGACCGCCCATTACACGGCCTACAGCTATATTGAGCCGTTTGTTCAGGTTGTGGCGGGCTTTAGCGCTAACTTTGCCACCGTTCTGCTGCTGATCCTGGGCGGCGCGGGGATTATCGGCAGCATCCTGTTCGGGAAGCTGGGCAATCAGCATGCGTCTGCGCTTGTAAGCAGTGCGATTGGCCTGCTGCTGGCATGTCTGCTGTTACTGATGCCTGCGGCAGGCAGCGAGAGTCATCTGGCGATCCTCAGTCTGTTCTGGGGCGTGGCGATCATGATTATTGGTCTGGGAATGCAGGTCAAAGTGCTGGCGCTGGCCCCGGACGCCACGGACGTAGCGATGTCGCTCTTCTCCGGGATTTTTAATCTGGGGATTGGCGCCGGTGCGCTGGTGGGAAATCAGATCAGCCTGCATGTATCGATGTCGGCCATTGGCTATCTCGGGGCGATTCCGGCGCTGATCGCGCTGATCTGGTCGGTGCTTATCTTCCGTAAATGGCCGGTCGCGATGGAAGAACAGACCAGCCACGGTTGACGTTTGTTGTGCCGGGTGGCTCTGCGCTTACCCGGCAACGTTCTCAATGATACGTCTTAACAATCTCCAGCACGCCGTTAATAATAAACTGCACGCCCATACAGACCAGCAGGAAGCCCATCAGACGGGAGATAGCTTCAATCCCCCCCTTGCCCACCCAGCGCATAATCGCCCCGGAACTGCGCAATGACCCCCAGACAATAATGGCAATAAGCGCAAAAATGATCGGCGGCGCAACGGTGATAACCCAGTGCGGAAATGTCGACCCATCACGCACCGTTGAGGCGGAACTGATGATCATCGCAATCGTTCCCGGCCCTGCCGTGCTCGGCATGGCTAACGGCACAAACGCGATGTTGGCGCTCGGTTCGCTTTCAAGCTCCTCCGATTTGCTTTTGGCTTCCGGGGATTCGTGCGCTTTGTGCGCCGGGAACAGCATCCGGAAACCAATAAAGGCCACGATCAGCCCGCCAGCGATACGCAGACCGGGAATCGAAATACCAAAGGTATTCATCACCAGTTGCCCGGCGTAATAAGCCACCATCATTATGGCAAAGACGTACACAGAGGCCATCATCGACTGCTGATTGCGCTCCGCGCTGTTCATGTTCCCCGCCAGCCCCAGAAAAAGCGCCACCGTCGTTAACGGGTTCGCCAGCGGCAGCAACACCACCAGCCCAAGCCCCACTGCTTTAATCAAATCCAACATAATGCACCGCAGTCCTTATCCTTATTCAACATCGCAATTATAGGGGCAAATCCTCGTCCGTAGCCATCCGCGCAGCGTAACCATAATTGTCTCTCGTAATTCATAACCCCAGATTATCTGTATGATTTAAAAGCGTACAGAATGAGTTCCTGAAGCGTTTTAGCATTTCGTGGCATCGGCCGATTCATTCAGTTGACTTATACTTGCCTGAGCAATAATATCTGCCGTGACTAAACTACTTGCCAGGGCAACCATTGTGAAAAGCACCAGTGACCTCTTTAACGACATAATCCCACTGGGTCGTCTTATTCATATGGTTAATCAGAAAAAAGATCGCCTGCTCAATGACTATCTGTCACCGCTGGATATCACCGCAACACAGTTTAAAGTGCTGTGTTCCATTCGCTGCGAAGTGTGTATCACGCCGGTTGAGCTGAAAAAGGTGCTCTCTGTCGATCTGGGTGCGTTAACCCGCATGCTGGATCGTCTCGTCTGTAAAGGATGGGTAGAACGAAGCCCTAACCCAAATGACAAACGTGGCGTACTGGTGAAACTGACCAGCGATGGCGCGGCCATGTGTGAGCAATGTCATCAATTAGTAGGACAAACACTGCACCAGGAACTGACAAAAAACTTATCGGCAGATGAAGTGGCAACGCTTGAGCTCTTACTCAAGAAAATCCTGCCGTAAACAGAAAAAGAGGTATGACGATGTCCAGACGCAATACTGACGCTATCACCATTCATAGCATTTTGGACTGGATCGAAGATAACCTGGAATCTCCGCTCTCCCTTGAGAAAGTGTCTGAGCGTTCAGGTTACTCAAAATGGCACCTGCAACGGATGTTTAAAAAAGAGACCGGCCATTCATTAGGACAATATATTCGCAGCCGCAAGCTGACGGAGATTGCCCAAAAACTGAAAGAAAGCAATGAGCCGATCCTCTATCTGGCGGAACGTTACGGATTTGAATCGCAACAAACCCTGACGCGTACGTTCAAGAACTACTTTGACGTGCCGCCTCATAAGTACCGTATTACCAGTATGCCGGGTGAATCCCGTTATCTGTATCCGCTTAAACATTGCAGTTAATCATCGCCTGTTAAGACGTAACCGAGGAAATCATGAAATTTATCGCCTCCGCCGTCCTCACCTTGCTGGTGCTGGTTTCCGGCCAGAGCTTCGCGGAGCAAACCCCCAGTGCGGGTCAGCAAAATAATCGCGACACCATGATTATGCCGTCCACGCAAAACCAGTCGCCCTGGGACTTCAATCACATGGGCGCTGGCAGCGACAAATCCGACGAATTAGGCGTGCCGTATTACAACCACGACCTGTAATTCGTTTTTGCCCCGCTAATGCGGGGCTTTTTTCTGCCTTAACCCTGCACCCGCGTCGCCCGACGCACCCGCAAGCCAAAGACGTTGATATACAGCCCGGCCATAATCAGCCCTGCGCCACACAGTTGCAGCGCGCCGAGCGTTTCATCCAGCAACAGTGCGGCGCTGGCAAGCCCGACCACCGGTACCAGCAGCGATAACGGCGCCACGCGCCAGGTTTCATAGCGTCCGAGCAGCGATCCCCAGATACCATAGCCAATGATTGAGGCAACGAACGCCAGATAGATCAGCGACAAAATAGTCGTCAGGTCGATCTCCATCAGGCTTTTCAGCATCGCCTGCGGCCCCTCCAGAATAAATGACGCGGCCATAAACGGTACGATGGGGATCAACGCGCTCCAGACCACCAGCGATAAGACCGCCGGACGCGCCTCGTGCTGCATTATCAGCTTGTTAAAGATATTGCCGCACGCCCAGCTCAGCCCCGCCGCCAGGGTGAGCATAAAGCCCAGCAGCGCGACATGCTGACCGTTGAGGCTGCCTTCAATCAGCACCAGCACGCCAAAGACCGCAAGGCTAATGCCCGCCAGCTGTTTGCCCTGCAAGCGTTCGCCAAAGACAAACGCGCCGAGAATGATGGTAAAGAACGCCTGCACCTGAAGCACCAGCGAAGCCAGGCCCGCAGGCATACCGAATTTAATAGCGCAAAAAAGAAACGCAAACTGACCAAAGCTGATGGTGAGGCCGTAGCCCAGCAGCAGCTTGAGGGGAATTTTCGGGCGGGCAACGAACAGCAGCGCCGGAAACGCCACCAGCAGGAAGCGCAGACCCGCCAGCATCAGTGGAGGCATGTTGTGCAACCCAATTTTGATGACCACAAAATTGAGTCCCCACACCACGACAACCAGCAACGCTAACAGCCCGTCTTTCCGCGTCATTTTCCGCCCCTGAAATATTAAAATTTTGTAAACACTTCAAGGTAACAGAAAAAATAGCCCCGCGAGAAGATCATTAATTCTGGTACTGAAGAGAAGCACTTGCGGATAAATTGGGTGCTATACAAGCTGCCGATCCCATGATAATCCTGTAATAACACAACAAAAAAAGCATAAGCATTTGTCGGGCAGGAAAATGAAACCATCAATCAGGCGCTCAACCGCAGCGCTGCTGGCATCGTCATTGTTATTAACAATTGGCCGCGGGGCAACGCTGCCCTTTATGACCATATATCTCACACGCGTGTACGATATGAGCGTGGAGAATATTGGCTATGCCCTTACCGTGGCGTTGACCATTGGCGTGGTGTTTAGCCTGGGGTTTGGCATCCTGGCGGATAAATTCGACAAAAAACGCTATATGCTGATCGCCATCGTCGCCTTTATCGCCGGGTTTGTGGCCATTCCGCTGGTGAATAACGTGACGCTGGTAGTGCTGTTCTTTGCCCTGATTAACTGCGCCTATTCCGTCTTCTCAACGGTGCTGAAAGCATGGTTTGCCGACGTGCTGACCTCCAGCGAAAAGGCGCGCGTTTTCTCACTCAACTACAGTTTCCTGAACATCGGCTGGACGATCGGGCCGCCGATCGGCACCCTGCTTGTGATGTACAGCCTGCAACTGCCGTTCTGGCTGGCGGCCTTCTGCGCCGCACTGCCGCTCGGGTTTATCCATTTCTTTGTGCAGAAAAGCATAGCCTCGGACAGCCCTGAGGAGAAAATGCCATGGCAACCCTCGGTGCTGCTGAAAGACCGGGCGCTGTTCTGGTACACGCTTTCCGGGCTGCTGGCGTCGTATGTGGGTGGATCGTTCGCCACCTGCATTTCCCAGTATGTCCTCGCTGCACATGCGGACAGTGATTTCGCAGAAAAGGTGGTGGCCGTTGTGTTGCCCGTCAACGCGGCGGTGGTCGTCACCCTGCAATATGCGCTTGGACGGAAGATCACCGCCAGCAATATCCGTCCGCTAATGACCGCCGCGACGCTTTTTTTCATCCTCGGGCTGGGGGGGTTTATGCTTTCCGGCGAGAACCTGATTTACTGGGGGATCGCGGCAGCGATTTTCACCCTGGGTGAGATTATTTATGCACCGGGTGAATACATGCTGATCGACAATATCGCCCCGCCGGGCATGAAGGCGAGCTACTTCTCCGCACAAGCGCTGGGCTGGCTGGGCGCGGCGGCGAACCCGATGATCACCGGGTTCATCCTGACCCATCTGCCGCACTGGTCATTATTTATCATTATGATGGCCGCCATCATTGCGGCCTGGCTGATGATATTGCGCGGGATGCGCGTGAAAAGTGAAGATAGCGTGTCGAGTAGCGCTGCGCTTACCCGACCTGGAAAACCCTAATCCCAGGCCGGGTAAGGCGAAGCCGTCCCCCGGCAAAACCAACACCTTAGTGGTGCAACATCTCCTCCACCACCTGCTCTTTGTACATCTCATTCGGGTAGTAGGTCGGCCAGTTATCCATCTCTTTCAGCAGCGCCTCGTGGGAGGTGTTGCCCATAAAGATATGGAAGTGTGAAGAGGCTTTCGGCCCGATGATATGGTCGCTGAACTGCACAAACTTAGGCGCCTCGCTCGCGTTATCCTTGCACTCAAACAGGTAGCGCACACCTTTTTTCCCCGACGCATAGGTCAGAATTTTGTAGCCGCTGTAGTCGTAGCGGCAGCTGCTCACCGTTTTGCCTCGGTGGAATTCCATCACGTTGTTTTCAATGCCGATGGCGTCCACGTCCGTCGCGTAACCCTTGCGGTAGTAGGCCTTCACCTCGGCAGCAGATTTTTCTCCTTTCTGCGCTTTCTTTTCGAAAACCGGATCCAGCGAACCATCAAGCAGGAACGGGTAAACAGACTGCCAGGTTCCGTCCCAGTCAGACAGCTTCCTGTCCCTGACGTCTTTATCCTCAAAGACGCCGTTTGCCGCCTTCTGTTCCGCCTCCGTCATCTGATGACCGTGCGAATGGGCAAAAAGCGAGCCGCTTACCAGCAGCGTTCCCAAAGTCAGCGCAATTTTTCCAGGTTGTGCAGCCACAGCAAAATCCTCATTCCGTTTTATAAGAACAGGGATGTTATATTATAACATTTCAGATCGCAACCAGCCCGCGAACGCCCTCCTGCTCCATATTCTCCCCGCGCCCCTGCTTGACGATGCTGCCGCGCGACATCACCAGATAGCTGTCGGCCAGCTCTGCCGCAAAATCATAAAATTGCTCCACCAGCAGGATCGCCATATCCCCCCGGTTCGCCAGGCTGCGGATCACCTGCCCAATCTCTTTAATCACCGACGGCTGAATACCTTCCGTGGGTTCATCCAGAATCAGTAACTGTGGACGGCTCGCCAGCGCGCGACCAATCGCCAGCTGCTGTTGCTGACCACCGGAAAGATCGCCTCCGCGTCGGTGCTTCATCTCCTTCAGCACCGGGAAAAGCTGCCAAATCTCCTCCGGTACGCTTCTTGCGTTTCCCGCTGAGAAGCGCGACAGCCCCATCAGCAGGTTTTCTTCTACGGTCAGACGCGGAAAAATCTCCCGCCCCTGCGGAACATACGCCACGCCGGACTGCACTCGCTGGTGCGGTTTACTGTGAGTGATGGTCTTTCCCTGCCAGACGACCTCCCCGGCTTTCACCGGGATCAGCCCCATCAGGCACCTCAGTAGCGTGGTTTTGCCCACCCCGTTGCGCCCCAGCAGGCAGGTAACTTCCCCGACGACCGCCTCAAAGCTCACCCCGCGCAGAATATGACTTCCGCCGTAGTACTGATTCAGTTCGCAAACCTGTAACATCCCCTCTCCTTAACGTCCCAGATAGACGTCAATTACCTGTTCATTGGCCTGTACCTCGCGAAGCGAACCTTCCGCCAGTACCCGCCCCTGATGCAGCACCGTGACGTGGTCGGCGATGGTCTCGACGAAGCCCATATCGTGCTCAACCACCATCAGCGAATGCTTGCCTGCCAGGGTTCGGAACAGCTCGGCTGTGTATTCCGTCTCTGCGTCGGTCATACCGGCTGCGGGTTCGTCCAGCAGCAACAGGTGCGGGTCCTGCACCAGCAGCATGCCGATCTCCAGAAACTGCTTCTGTCCGTGGGAAAGCAGTCCGGCACGGCGATCGCGCTCACTGCCAAGCCGCAGCAAAACCAGCATCTCGTCAATGCGGTCGCGCTGCTCGCCGCTGAGCGTGGCCCGCAGGCTCGCCCAGACGGACCTGTCGGCTTTCATGGCGATTTCGAGGTTTTCCCCTACGGTCAACGCTTCAAACACGGTCGGCTTCTGGAACTTACGGCCAATGCCCTGACGGGCGATGGCCGCCGGTTCCAGGGCAGTCAGATCGATGGACTGATCGTAAATAGCTTTCCCGCTTTTTGGCCGGGTTTTGCCGGTGATCACGTCCATCAGCGTGGTTTTACCGGCTCCGTTAGGGCCAATGATGCAGCGCAATTCTCCGACGCCGATATTCAGCGAGAGATCGGTCAACGCCTGAAAACCGTCGAAACTGACGTTAATGGCCTCGAGCTGCAACACCGGATCGGTCTGCTCGCGGTAACGGTCGCCCGGTAGCTGGCGGGTAAAGAGTCCTTCAGAGGGCTGCATTAATTCTCTCCCTTACGAAACAGACCGAACACGCCGCGCGGTAAAAACAGCGTCACGGCGATGAAAATCAGCCCCAGAAACAGCTGCCAGTACTCCGGCATCGCCACGGTGAAAAAGCTCTTCGCACCGTTGACCAGCGCCGCGCCAATCACCGGGCCCACCAGAGTGCCGCGCCCGCCCAGCGCTACCCAGATGGCCGCTTCAATCGAGTTGGTTGGCGACATTTCACCCGGGTTGATAATGCCCACCTGCGGAACGTACAGCGCCCCCGCCAGGCCACACAGCACGGCGGAAAGCGTCCAGACCAGCAGCTTGAAGCCGCGCGGATCGTAGCCGCAGAACGTGAGACGGTTTTCCGCATCGCGCACCGCCGTTAAAATGCGGCCAAATTTACTCTTCGCCAGCGCGTAGCCTGTGCCCAGGGCCAGAAGCAGCAGCACGACCGTTGCGAGAAACAGCGCGATCCGCGTGGTGGTCGCCGTGACGGAAAATCCGAGCAGCGTGGTAAAGCCGGTAAAGCCGTTATTGCCGCCAAAGCCGGTTTCGTTGCGAAAGAACAGCAGCATGCCCGCATAGGTCAGCGCCTGGGTCATGATGGAGAAATAGACCCCTTTGATCTTCGAGCGGAAAGCAAACCAGCCGAAGACCAGCGCCAGCAGGCCGGGTATCGTCACAATTAACACCAGTGCCCAGGCAAAATGCTGCGTTCCCCACCAGAACCAGGGCAGTTCGCTCCACGAGAGAAACGACATAAACGCGGGCAGCCCGTCTCCGGCCGCCTGGCGCATCAGGTACATGCCCATCGCATAGCCGCCCAGGGCGAAGAATATGCCGTGCCCCAGCGAGAGCATACCGGCATAGCCCCAGACCAGATCGAGGGCCACGGCGACCACCGCGTAGCAGAGGATCTTGCCGATGAGCGTCAACATCCACGTGGAAACGGCCAGCGGATGGGTGGCGGGCAACAGCGCGAGAAAAGGCAGCACCAGCAGCGCCGCAACCAGCAGACTGCCGAAGATTTGCGCGGTGCGCGGTGCCCTGCGCGCCAGTGTTAAGGTCAATGGCTGGCTCATCAGTCTGTCACCCTCCCTTTAAGTGCGAATAACCCCTGCGGACGTTTCTGGATAAACAGAATGATCGCCACCAGAATCAGGATCTTGCCCAGCACGGCGCCCATCTGCGGTTCAAGAATTTTATTGAAGATCCCCAGACCAAAGGCCGCCGCGACGCTACCGGCCAGCTGGCCGACGCCGCCGAGCACCACCACCAGGAACGAATCAATGATGTATCCCTGGCCCAGCTCCGGTCCCACGTTCCCCAGCTGGGACAACGCCACGCCGCCCAGCCCGGCAATGCCGGACCCGAGGCCAAACGCCAGCATATCTACCCGTCCGGTGGGGACGCCGCAGCAGGCCGCCATGCTGCGGTTTTGCGTCACCGCCCGCACGTTCAGCCCCAGACGCGTTTTATTCAGAATGAGCCAGGTGAAGAACAGCACCAGCAACACAAACCCGAGCACCACAATACGGTTCCACGGCAGCGTCAGGTTGGCGAAAACCTGCACCCCGCCGGACAGCCAGGCCGGGTTTGCGACCTCAAGGTTCTGAGCGCCAAAGGTCATGCGCACCAGCTGGATAAGCATCAGGCTGATCCCCCAGGTGGCGAGCAGGGTTTCCAGCGGGCGGCCATACAGATGGCGGATCACCGTGCGCTCCAGCACCATCCCGATACCTGCCGTCAGGCAAAACGCCACCGGCAGCGCCACCACCGGATAGAGCGCCAGCCACTGAGGCATCCACTGCGCCATCACCTGCTGCACCAACCAGGTAGCATACGCCCCGAGCATCAGCATTTCACCGTGGGCCATGTTAATCACCCCCAGCAGACCATAGGTGATAGCCAGCCCGAGCGCGGCCAGCAAGAGTACCGACCCCAACGACAGGCCCATGAAGGCCTGCCCCAGCAGTTCACCCCACATCAGCCGGTGCTGAATACGGTCCAGGCTCTCAGCGGCGGCGGCACGTACCCGTGCGTCCGGCTCGGTTTGCGCCCGGGTGAACGGCGTCAGCGTGGCCTGAACGTCCGGATCGTCAGACTGTCCCAACAGTTCAACCGCGTTGAGGCGCGTTTCCGCCTGCGGACTCGCCAGCTGAAGATTTGCCAGCACCAGCCTCAGCGACTGTCGGGTGACGTCGTCCGTTTCGCGATTAGCCCGCTGTTGCAGAAACCCGAGCATACCCGGCTGGGCGTCACGCTGAAGTTGCCGCGCGGCATGACGCTTTTCGGTGACACTGTCACTTACAAGCTGATGCGTCGCCAGCGCCGTGACGGTTAACACGCGCAGCCGGTTGGTCAGCCGCACGGCTTTGGTCGTTCCTTCGGCGCTCTTTGCCGCGCCCAGGGCAACCATTTCGCCGTCGATGCGGGTAAAAGCCTTCTTCTGGCTGTCGCCATAAAGGTTCTCCTGTTGCAGCGCCTTAAGCAGCGGCAAACGTGCAGGTTCCGGCGTGGCTGCCCAGCGGGTCAGCATGGCGGTCTGCTCGCTGCGGCTAGCGGCAACAAAATCATCGGCATCCGATGCCTGCGCCATCCCTGGCAGCAGTCCGGTAAGCCACACAATCGCAATCATCATGCGCATGGCATTCATGACGTCTCTCCCTGGTGGTGGCTTAGTTGCTGGCGGTTTTCATCGGCTGGTCAGGTTTTTTGTCATTCCCGGCGATAAACGGGCTCCACGGCTGAGCGCGTACCGGCTGTTCGGTTTGCCAGACGACGTTGAACTGGCCGTTGCCTTCGATTTCACCAATCATGACGGGCTTATGCAGGTGGTGGTTGGTGACATCCATGGTCAGCGTAAAGCCGGACGGCGCGTTGAACGACTGGCCCGCCATTGCCGCGCGCACTTTGTCCACGTCGGTTGTCCCCGCTTTTTCAACCGCCTGCGCCCACATATGCAGGCCGACGTAGGTCGCTTCCATCGGATCGTTGGTGACGACGGTATCGGCATTCGGCAGCTTATGGGCTTTCGCGTAGGCTTTGTAGGCCGCGACAAAGGTCTGGTTGGTCGGGTTATCGACGGATTCAAAGTAGTTCCACGCCGCCAGGTTACCCACCAGCGGTTTGGTATCAATGCCGCGCAGTTCCTCCTCGCCCACCGAGAACGCCACAACCGGCACGTCCGTGGCTTTCAGCCCCTGGTTCGCCAGCTCTTTATAGAAAGGCACGTTGGAATCACCGTTGATGGTGGAGACCACCGCCGTTTTACCGCCCGCAGAGAATTTCTTGATACTGGCGACGATGGTCTGGTAATCGCTATGACCAAATGGAGTGAAGACCTCTTCAATATCTTTATCTTCCACGCCTTTCGAGTGCAGGAAGGCGCGCAGGATCTTGTTCGTGGTGCGCGGGTAAACGTAGTCCGTTCCCAGCAGGAAGAAGCGTTTCGCGCTGCCGCCGTCCTCGCTCATCAGGTACTCCACCGCCGGGATCGCCTGCTGGTTAGGCGCCGCGCCGGTATAGAAGACGTTAGGTGACATCTCTTCACCTTCGTACTGCACCGGATAGAACAGCAAACCGTTCAGCTCCTCAAAAACCGGCAGAACCGATTTACGCGATACGGAGGTCCAGCAGCCAAACACCACGGCGACCTTATCCTGGCTCAGAAGCTGGCGGGCCTTTTCGGCAAACAGCGGCCAGTTGGAGGCCGGGTCAACCACCACCGGCTCCAGCTTTTTCCCGAGCACGCCGCCTTTGGCGTTAATTTCATCGATGGTCATCAGGGCGACATCTTTCAGGGGCGTTTCTGAAATGGCCATCGTGCCGGAGAGTGAGTGCATGATCCCGACTTTAATGGTCTCTGCGGCCTGGACGCCAAAACTGACCCCCATGGCGACCACGGAGGCGGACAAGGCGAACGCTTTTATAAAGGTACGACGGTGCATATTTTCACTCCTGAAAAAGAAAGCTGTGCGAAGACGTCCGTTACCGCCCGGACGCAGAAAAAGTAACGTCAGTTTCAGGAGAGCAAAAAGGGTGCCAGGTTGCAGAGGCAGGATTTAAACGGGTTCGAAGAGAGGATTTACGGTAAACGACTCAGAATGGTACAGCGCTGCACTGTAATAATGCAGCGCTGTGAACGGCGTTACCAGACGTCGCTGGCGATTTTCGTCACCAGGCGAATTTTATCCCACTGCTGGGCTTCGCTCAGGCTGTTACCCTCTTCCGTGGAGGCAAATCCGCACTGCGGGCTGAGGCAAATCTGCTCTTTCGCCACGTAGCGCGCAGCCTCTTCCAGACGCGCTTTCACCCCTTCCGGGTTCTCCAGTTCACCGTGCTTGGTGGTGATCAGCCCCAGCACCACCTGCTGTTTACCCGGGCGCACAAAACGCAGTGGCGCAAAGTCGCCGCTACGGTCGTTGTCGTACTCCAGGAAGAACGCGTCGACGTTCACCGTGCCGAACAGCACCTCCGCCACCGGCTCATAGCCGCCTTCGGAAATCCAGGTTGAGCGGAAGTTGCCGCGGCAGACGTGCAGCCCGATGGTCAGGTCGTCCGGTTTGCCCTCCAGCGCCTTATTCAGCACCCGGGCATAGGTTCGGGCAAGTTCGTCTGCATCGTCACCGCGCTCGCGGATCTGGCGGCGCTGGTCTTCTGAACAAAGGTAGGCCCAGACGGTATCATCCAGTTGCAGATAGCGGCAGCCTGCATCGTAAAAGGCCCGAATGGCATCGCGCCAGGTTGTCGCCAGATCGTCAAAGTAATCCTTCAGATCCGGGTAGACCGTGGCATCAATATCCTTGCGGCCACCGCGGAAGTGCAGCACGCTCGGGCTCGGAATGGTCATCTTCGGCTGTGCGTTACCGCTGATGCTTTTGAGGTAGCGAAAATCTTCCAGCATAGGATGATCGCCGAAGCCCAGTTTGCCCGTTACGCGCACGCCGTGGGCTTTGGTCTGCACCCCGTTGAACTGAATGCCCTGCTGCGAATCATAACGCTCTACGCCCTGTAGCCCGTCAAAGAAGTCAAAGTGCCACCAGGCGCGGCGGAATTCACCGTCCGTTACCACATGCAGACCGCAGGCGCACTGCTGTTCGACAACATGGCGAATGGCCTCGTCCTCAACCGCGCGAAGCTGACCGGCATCGATCTCACCGCTGGCAAATTGCAGACGGGCCTGTTTAACAGAGTCCGGGCGTAAAAAACTGCCGACTACATCGGCGCGGTACGGGGCGTGGTGTCGCTGCATGGAAATCTCCTCTGTCTGTCGGCGTTAATTGCCCACAGTGATAATTCATCTCTTGAACATTTAGACTTCTGGATGTCTAAACGTCCTAAAAAGATGTCATACCGGCTCGCCGCCGACAAACGAGAAAATTTCATCTGTGTTGAAATAAATTCATGTTCACAGGGCGGGCGATGAAGATCCTGCAAACGCGAACCGCTCATCTTCCCAGCCGGTCATGCCCCCGAGCATAATCTTAACCGGCAGACCCAGACGCGCCAGCTTCAGCGCCGCCCTGTCCGCCCCGTTGCAGTGCGGGCCTGCACAATAGACGACAAACAGCGTGCCCTCTGGCCACGCTGTCATCCGCTCGGCGGTGATCTGGCTCCAGGGTAAATGCAGCGCGCCGGGCAGATGCCGCCGGGCAAAATGTTCAGGCTTCCCGACAACGTGCAGCAGAACAAAGTCCTGCTCACCGCTGGATACCGCGTGATGGACATCGGCGCAGTCCGTCTCGACGCTCAGACGACGCAGAAAATGCCCCACGGCTTCCTGCGGCTCAGCAGCCGGAAATTCAGTAACATAGCTCATGAATCTTCCTCATTTGTGGTGTTTGTGTTAACACTACTCTATCCCTTAATTCAGCACATGAATGCGTCCGCCTATGCCAGAAAACAGCAAAAAGATGACAAACTTAAGACATCCCTCGCCGCGCGCGGTCGTGCTGGCATATGACGGTTTATGTACCTTTGAGTTTGGCGTGGCGGTAGAAATCTTTGGCTTGCCGCGCCCGGAGATGGGCGATGACTGGTATCAGTTCGCCGTGGCGAGCGTGGATGGCGGCGAGCTCCGGGCAACGGGCGGGATCCGTATTCTGGCCGACGGCGATCTGCGTCTGCTTGAAACGGCGGATCTGGTTGTTGTACCCGGCTGGCGAGGGCTGGATGAACCCGTACCCGAAGCGCTCTGCCAGGCGCTCCGCGCGGCGCATGCCCGCGGCTGCCAGCTACTCTCGATCTGTTCTGGCGTTTTCGTTCTGGCAGCCTCAGGCCTGCTTGACGGGCGGAAGGCAACCACCCACTGGCGCTACACGCAAGCTCTGAAAACACGCTTTCCCGCCATCACCGTGGTCGAAGATGTGCTCTACCAGGACGAAGGCGATATTCTCACTTCCGCCGGCAGCGCCGCGGGGATTGATCTGTGTCTGCACGTGGTGCGCCGGAATTACGGTATGGAGGCAGCAAACCGCGTGGCGCGTCGACTGGTGATCCCGCCCCATCGGGACGGCTCGCAAACCCAGCAACTTAGCCGACCGGTGGCTCAGTTGCGGGAGAGCCAGCGCCTGGGCCAGCTGTTCGATTATCTTCACCAGCATCTGGCCGTTTCCCATACCGTCGAATCGCTGGCCCTGCGGGTGGGTATGAGTCAACGCACCTTTCTGCGCCGTTTCCAGGACGCGACCGGGACAACGCCCGCGCGCTGGTTATTGACTGCGCGATTGCAGCGGGCAAAAGATTATCTCGAAAACAGTCGGCTCAGCATTGATAATATTGCGGAACAAACCGGATTTGGACAAAGCGCCACGCTGCGCCACCATTTCCGGCAGCAATTTGCGCTTTCGCCCGCGCAATATCGCAAACAATTTTTACAGCCGGTACGATAAACGGGCAAAAAAAAACCGCCATAATCTGGCGGTAAATGCTTGCATGGATAGATTTGTATTTTGGTATCTACGCTCCGGTATTCCCTACCGGGATGTGGATCACCAGCAATCTACCACTGTGAGCCTCAACGAAGCATAAACGAATCGATTAACCCGCTTTGGTATTAATTTGCAGATAACGCATCAGCCCCTGATCTGCACTCTGGCGGGCATCATCATTAATCGCTTCGAGATAAAACGCACGAGAGACCCCATACGGTGCCTGCTCGGGTGGGTAAACGGCGAACTGGAAGGTTTTGCCTCTCGCCTTATTGGTACAGCCCAGCTCCCAGCGATCTTCACTTACCTGGGTGCTATTACATTCGACACGTCCGTAATCGCTGGTTAAATACGATCCGACACGGCTTTTTGCTGACTGAATATATTCTGGTTCTTCATTTGAATAGATGCTGGCCGCAGCACCCACCGCAACCACTACGCCCAGAAGTGATAGCACGATTATTTTTTTCATTTATTCGATCCAATCCTTAGCCAGAAAAATCTTATTGTAAATGATTTCCCAATAAATCTAGTTGTTCTTTGCATACCAGAAATGGGAGTTTACAACGTCGATATCGCTTTTAAGAATAGTCTTAAGCGCGTTTTATTGCGACCACAATTTTTGACACTCTATTTTCTCAAATTTAAAGAGTCGAATAATTACTCTATGAAATTATCCCTACGATGACCGTAGCGTATTTTCAGGGGATAAAGGATGTTCAGAAAAGAATTTTCGCTACTGCTGGTGATTAGCGCCCTGTTCTCAGGACAGATTATGGCGGAGCACAAAGGGCATGAATTTGTGTATGTGAAAAACGCCGACCATCAGCTTCGTCATGAAGCTGACAGCGACGAGTTACGCAGCGCGGCTGAGGAGTCTGCGGAGGGGTTGCGCGAGCACCATACCTGGCAGAAATCGCGCAAACCGGATACCCACTCTGCGGGTTAGCTGCCTTTACGCTTCGGCAGGGTCTTCATCAAATCGTCAGGGCTGACGGAGGCCACAATGCTTCCCGGCGGCGGCATTTTGAAGATGTGATTCTTCATCTTGCCGATAACGTGCATTTCACACGGACGGCAGTCAAACTTCAGCGTCAGCACTTCATCGCCATTCACCAGCTGCATCGGCGTCGCTTTCCAGCTTTTAATATTGCCTTTCGCCTGTTTCGGACAAAGGTTAAAAGCAAACCGCAGGCAGTGTTTGGTGATCATCACCGGCACATCGCCCTTCTCTTCATGCGCTTCATACGCGGCGTCAATCAGCTGCACGCCGTGACGATGATAAAACGCACGCGCTTTGTGGTTGTATACGTTCGCGAGGAAAGAAAGATGCGTGTCCGGGTAGACCGGCGCAGGCACCGCTTCGGCCTTACGGCTGCCGCGCGAATAGTTTGCCAGGCGTACTTCATCCAGCATCTCGGCCGTTTCACGGCGGAACTGGTTCAGCAGGCTGTTCGGCACGAACAGCGCGTCCGGCAGATTCACCTCAATATTGCGCGCGTAATAAATGGTCTGCCCCAGCTTCGCCACGCCATCCTTGAGGTTGTTGAGCGCTTTCTCCGCATTGTTCGCCACCTCGAACAGGCCGTCGAGCGTATGCGTCACGCTGATGCCGTCTTCGCAGGTCATGGTCAGGATCAGCTGCTCTTCCCAGCCCCCCAGCGCGATATCCACCGCAATGCGGCGCTCGCTGGAGGTCTTGAGCAAGGCCTGCTGCCAGTTGTGATCCAGGTTACGGTTAAGCGCCGCATTAGGCCGGGCTTTGTAGAGATCGGCAGGCATTTCGTTCGGCCAGACGCGATAGCGATTTTCGCCGGTTTTCTCCACCGTATTGGCGCGGAAACCCACTACTTCACGTTTGATCATCACGTTGAGACCATCGCCGTTCGCCAGCGGCTCTGTCACCTGAACGTCAAGATGATCTTTCGCCACTTTCAGCACTTCACCCACCGGCAGGCCGATAAACTTCGGTGAGTCGAACGCGCCAATATCCCCTTTACGGGCATTCACGAAATAGTCCGTGCTGCCGCGGTGGAAGGTTTTGTCCGTAGACGGAATAAAGAAATGCTCTGTACGCCCGGCGGAGGCGCGCGCCAGATCACCGCGATCGTCGATGATGGCATCCAGCATCTGACGATAATGGGCGGTGATATTTTTCACGTAGCTCATGTCCTTGTAGCGCCCTTCAATTTTGAAGGAGCGTACGCCAGCATCGATCAGCGCACCGAGGTTCGCCGTCTGATCGTTATCTTTCATCGACAGCAGGTGTTTTTCGAATGCCACCACGCGGCCCTGATCGTCTTTCAGGGTATACGGCAGACGGCAGGCCTGAGAGCAGTCGCCCCGGTTAGCGCTGCGCCCCGTCTGGGCGTGAGAGATATTACACTGCCCGGAATAGGCCACACACAGCGCACCGTGGATAAAGAATTCAATGGTCGCGTCGGTCGCCTGATGGATATCGCGGATCTGGTTCAGGTTCAGCTCGCGCGCCAGCACAATCTGCGTAAACCCGACGTCCGAAAGAAACTTCGCCTTCTCGACGGTGCGGATATCGCACTGAGTGCTGGCGTGCAGCTCAATCGGCGGGATATCCAGTTCCAGAACGCCCATATCCTGAACGATCAGGGCGTCAACGCCGGTCTGGTAGAGATCGGTGATCAGACGCTGCGCGGGCTCCAGCTCATCATCATGAAGAATGGTGTTCAGGGTCACAAACACCTTCGCCCCGAAACGGTGAGCGAACGGTACCAGCTCGGCAATGTCGCGCAGGCTGTTGCTGGCGTTATGCCGGGCACCGAAGCCAGGGCCGCCAATGTAGACGGCATCCGCACCGTGAAGAATGGCTTCACGGGCAATGGCGGCGTCGCGGGCCGGGCTTAGCAGTTCAAGATGATGGGAGTGCAGGCGCATACTTCGTCGTTATCCGTTATGGTCAAAATGGCGGCTATTGTAGTCAGAAGTCTGTGTCAGTGAAACCGTTTTGCGACGCTTTAGCGGGGATAATGGATCAGGGAGTGAAAATGCACCGTCCGGGCGCTGCTGTTGCGGTACGCGTGCGGTTTATCGCCGGCAAAACGCACGCCGGAATCAGCGTATATTGTGCGCCAGACACCGTCGATCTGCATATCCAGCTCACCGCTTATCACCACCACATGTTCGATCACCCCGGCTTCGTGCGGCGTGGACTCGCTCAGCGCGCCGGGCGACAGGGTGATGGAGAAATGGTCGAACTTAAGCTGTTCATCCCAGGGGAAAAGCGGTTTCACCACCATCGCCTGCTGCTGCGGATCGAATACCGCCTGCGGTTCGCTTTCTGGAGTGATAAACGCCGAAAAAGGTACGTTCAACCCGGTGGCGATTTTCCACAAGGTAGAAACCGTCGGGCTGGACTCATTGCGTTCGATTTGCCCAAGCATTGCTTTCGACACGCCCGTCTCTTCCGCCAGTTTTGACAGGCTCCAGCCCCGCGCCTGACGCAGCGCTTTCAGTGTGGTTGCCAGGTGTTGAGTGATATCCATAGTTCCTCCCGTTGCGGCAAAGCATACCACTTGTACGCTATAGCGCACAGTGATACCTTATCCCGGACGTTATAACGCACAACGGAGTTTCCATGCGATCGACTGCCTCTCTCTTTCCTGCCGTGCTGGCCGGTTTTGTTGCCGTTCTGGTGGGCTATGCCAGCTCTGCCGCCATTATCTGGCAGGCGGCTGCGGCGGCTGGCGCCAGTACACAGCAAATCGCCGGATGGATGACCGCGCTAGGGCTCGGGATGGGGATCAGCACGCTGGCATTGTCGTGGTGGTATAAAGCCCCCGTGCTGACCGCCTGGTCGACTCCTGGCGCGGCGTTGCTCGCCACCAGCCTGCATGGCGTGACGCTGGCGGAAACCATCGGGGTATTTATATTCGCGAATACGCTGATTCTGCTGTGCGGCGTCACCGGCCTGTTTGCCCGGTTGATGAAACTGATCCCGCACTCGCTTGCCGCCGCTATGCTGGCGGGCGTGCTGTTACAGTTTGGCCTGAAGGCATTCAGCAATCTTGAGGGACACATTTTTCTTTGCGGCAGTATGCTGGCCGCCTGGCTGGTGGCCAAAGCCGTAGCGCCCCGGTACGCCATTGTCGCCACGCTGCTGGTGGGCGTGTTCGTTGCCTGGGCTGGAGGTGACGTTGTCACGAACAGGATGACGTTATCGGTCATCATGCCGGAATTCATTGCCCCTGCGTTCACCTTCACCAGCCTGATCAGCATCGGCTTACCCTTCTTCCTGGTGACCATGGCGTCGCAGAATGCGCCCGGCTTCGCCACCATGCAGGCATCGGGCTATCCGCTGGCGGTCTCACCGCTGATCGTTGCCACAGGCGGGCTGGCGCTGCTGTTGTCCCCGTTCGGCGTCTATTCTATATGCATCGCCGCCATCACCGCCGCCATCTGCCAGAGCCCGGACGCCCACCCGGATGCCAGTAAACGCTGGCTGGCTGCGGCGGCCGCAGGTGGGTTTTATCTGCTGGCGGGGGTGTTCGGCGGGTCGATTTCGGGGCTGATGGCCGCCCTGCCGCTGAGCGGCATCCAGACGCTGGCCGGGCTGGCCCTGCTTGGCACTATCAGCGGGAGTTTGTATCAGGCACTGAATCATGAAGCAGAGCGCGACGCGGCGATCGTCACCTTCCTGATGACCGCCAGCGGCGTCACGCTCCTGGGGATTGGCTCCGCCTTCTGGGGGCTGGTGTTGGGAGGGATCTGTTACGCCGTCTTCTCACGCCTTCGCCGCGCGTAGCTGTGACGGCGTAATGCCGGTCATGCCGCGAAAACGGTTACTGAAATGGCTGGCGGAGTTAAATCCGCAGGCCAGCGCGATGTCGGTGAGCGGCGTGGTCGTGTGCTGCACCATCGCTTTGGCCTTCTCCATGCGGCGCTGCATGACGTACTGATGCGGCGCCAGGCCCATCGACTGGCGGAACATCCGCGCAAAGTGATACTCACTGAGTGCGGCCTGGCCCGCCAGTTCCGCCAGCGTTAAGGGTTGCGCCAGGTTTTCCTCGATAAAGGCCAGCACGTTGCGCAGCACAAACGGCGATAACCCGCCGGTCACTACCGGCAGCTTCCACTGTACGCTGGAATAGTGCTGGACTAAATGCGTCAGCAATAAGGTCGACGCGGTGCTCAGGGTGAGCTGATTGGCGTTTTGCTGCCAGTCGCAGCCGAGCAAAAACTGGCGATAAAGGGCGGTGATTTTCGGATCGCTGCCGAATATTTTTTCCTCCAGCGTCAGCGATAGCGGTCGTTTATCCCAGATTTTCTCCCCCACGTCCCGCAGGTGTTCATCGGTGCAGTAGAGGTGCACGAACGACAGGTCGTCACGAATATCCCACGTGGATTCGCTCTCTTCCGGCATCAGACAAAAACGATCCGGCCCACCGCCATTTTTCCAGCCACCCGGCGTTTTTTGATAGCTTTCATAGCCATCTGCCACGTACAGGCTAAGGGTGTGATGGTTGCTTTTCACGGTGATCGTGTCGTGCTTGTTGTACCACGCCGCCAGTTGAATGCCAGTATTGAGCGCGACGGTTTCCCGCAGCACCGCATTTTGTTGGCGTAACGTTTCAAAGGTGTCGTAAACGAGAGACATGGCCGTAAACAGGTGATTAATCAGACTGTCAGTCTAAGAAGTGTTGCAGCCTGTTACCAGCCATTGTGCGAGAAAAAAGCGCAAGAATTTGCAAGTCCGGCGCAAGGCGATGAAAGCAGGGCCCATCTTCTTTCGCCACACTGTTGTTTTTCGCGGTATGAGAAGAGAGAAACCATGAACGCATTACTCTATGGGCTGGTTGTTGTTATCTGGGGCACGACCTGGATCGCCATTTTTTTGCAACAGGGGCCGGTTGCAGCGCCGGTCTCCATTTTCTGGCGCTTCGCCGTGGCCAGCGCCACGATGATGATCGTCCTGGTCGCCCTTCGTCGCCTGCGCAGGCTGGCGCTGCGGGATCATCTCTACTGCATGCTACAGGGCTGCTGCGTTTTCTGTTTCAACTTCTGGTGCTTTTACACCGCCGCCGCCCATATCAATACCGGCCTTGAGTCGGTGATTTTCTCGATGGCCGTGCTGTATAACGCCATCAACAGCTTTATCTTCTTCGGCCAGCGTCCACCCGCACGCTTCTGGACGGCGGCAGCGCTGGGGCTTATCGGGATCATTACCCTGTTCTGGAACGATCTGCTCGCCAGCGGCTGGAGCGCGTCGTTGCTTACGGGCATCGGGCTTTCCGCCCTCGGCACCTACGGCTTCTCGCTGGGGAATATGATCAGCATGCGTCATCAGCGAAACGGGCTGGAAACCATGACCACCAACGCCTGGGCGATGCTGTATGGCACCGTCGTGATGGGACTTATCGCCCTCTTCAGAGGCGATAACTTTATGCCGGAATGGACGGTGAGCTATATGGGGGCGCTGCTCTATCTTGCGCTGTTTGGCTCGGTGATTGCCTTCGGCGCCTACTTTACGCTGGTAGGCCGCATTGGTCCCGGTAAAGCCGCCTACAGCACCCTGCTGTTCCCGCTGGTGGCGCTGTCGATTTCAACGGTGTACGAGGGTTACGTGTGGCATCTCAACGGGATCGTCGGCCTGTTGTTGATACTGGGGGGGAATATGGTGATGTTTACGAAGCCGGAAACCTGGTTCCGCCGCCTGCGGACGGCATAAAAAAACGGCCTGCGAAAATGCAGGCCTTTTTTTATTAATTTGCTGTCTGATGAACATCAAACATAGTGGCATCCGTTGCCATGTCATCCACAACCTGCTTCAGGGTGCCGAAGCCCATTGGCGTATTCTCGTTCGCCAGCTCTTTCCCTTCCCCCTTACGAACAACCTTAATCACCGGTTTGTTCGTAGCCGCGTCGATTAACTCACCTTCGAAGAACAGATGCGTATCCATGGTACGATGGCCCGTGGCCATCTGCGTACCCGCAACCAGCAGCGCGACAGGCACCACTTCATAGAACTGCAAACCTTCTTTGTCTGAGCTCACACCCGTGATGGCGCCGCGGAAGATCAGGCTATGTTTGCCCGGCGTCGTCACAATCGGCTTACGCTGGCCAATCGCGGTTTTCAGTTTGGTATTGGTATAATTCAACAGCTCATCAAGCGTTTTTTGCCCAAGCTGAGTGGTCGGTTTTGGCGTCGGGTAATAGGTTATCGGCGTCCAGATAATGCTGTCATAATTCGCCTCATTATAAGAAGGATCAACCCAACGCAGGGTTGGCTTCCCGGTTGCAGATTTCATCTCCTGCAAGCCTGAGTAATCTTTTAAAAAGCCTGAATATTGATCGGGGGCTGCGACTTTTGACGCACAGCCTGAGAGGGCCAACAGACCAGAAAGCACTGCAACTTTAAAAAAAGTGTGAGTACGCATGATGGTATTCCATGTTATCTGCAAGTATGCACTTGAAGTTATAACAAAAAATGGGGCGATGTGTTGTGGCAAAAAATGACGAAGACAGCACAAATAGCGAAAAAACTGCCCGACCGAAACCGGGCAGTGAAAATTACTCTTTCAGGTCCACTTGCCAGAACAGGTGTTTGCCGAAGGGATCAATTTCATAGCCCGTGACCTCTTTACGGACTGGCTCAAAAATCGTTGAATGAGCAATCATTACCGCCGGCATTTGATCGTGCATCATCTGCTGCGCCTGCTTGTACAGCGCCACGCGTTTTTCGCGATCGGTTATCGATTTTGCTTCGGCAATCAGGTTATCAAACGGCTTATAACACCATTTCGCCGAATTCGACCCGCCGTTGGCGGACGTACAGGTAAACAGCGGGCCGAAGAAGTTATCCGGATCCCCCGTCGCCGTTGTCCAGCCCATCAGCGCAGCCTGATGCTCCCCGCCCTTCACGCGCTTCAGGTATTCGCCCCATTCGTAGGTCACGATTTTGGTCTGCACGCCAACTTTCGCCCAGTCCGCCTGGATCATCTCCGCCATACGCTTCGCGTTCGGGTTATACGGCCGCTGCACGGGCATGGCCCACAGATCGATGCTTACGCCGTTGGCAAACCCCGCCTCCTTTAACAGCGCTTTCGCTTTTTCTGGATCGTAATCGTAGTCTTTCAGCTCGCTGTCGGCACTCCAGACGCCAGGCGGCAGCAGGTTTTTTGCCGCCGTGCCGGTGCCGTGGAAGACCGCCTCAATGATGGCCGGTTTGTTAATCGCCATCGCCAGCGCCTGACGCACTTTTACGTTATCCAGCGGCGACTTTTGCGTGTTAAACGCCAGGAAACCGGTATTCAGACCGGCCTTGCTCATCAGGTTGATGTCTTTGTTAGCCTTCATACGCGGCAGGTCCGCCGGGTTCGGGAACGGCATCACCTGACACTCATTCTTCTCGACTTTGGCAAAACGTACCGAGGCGTCCGGCGTGATGGTGAACACCAGACGATCCAGCTTCGATTTTCCCTGCCAGTAGTCAGGGAAAGCGGTAAAGAGGATGCGGGAATCCTTCTGATATTGCGACAGCTTAAACGGCCCGGTGCCAATCGGCTGCATATCGACCTTTTCTGGCGTGCCCGCTTTCAGCATGGCATCGGCATACTCCGCCGACAGAATGGAGGCAAAGTACCACGCCAGGTCAGCGACAAACGGCGCTTCCGGATGCGCCAGGGTGAAGCGCACGGTGCGATCGTCAACTTTATCAATGGCGGTAATCAGGCTGCCGAACTCCAGACTTTCGAAGTTGGAATAACTGCCGTTGGAGACGTTATGGTAGGGATGATTGACATCCTTCTGGCGCATAAACGAGAAAATCACGTCGTCCGCGTTGAAGTCGCGCGTCGGCGTGAACAGCTTATTACTGTGGAATTTCACCCCTTTGCGCAGGTGGAAGGTGTAGACCTTGCCATCCTCGCTTACCTCCCAGCTTTCCGCCAGGCTCGGTACCAGTTCGGTAGTGCCCGGTTTGAAATCGACCAGACGGTTATAAACCGGTACGGCGCTGGCGTCCACGCTGGTCCCCGACGTATAGAGCTGAGGATTGAAATTTTCCGGCGATCCTTCGGAGCAATACACCAGCGTTTTTGCCGCGACGGTGGAACTGACCGTCAGTGCAGCAAGCGCCAGCGTTATCATTGTGAATGTGCTTTTCATCATTTATTCCTGTCTTTTTAATTCGACGGCTAATTACTTCTTTTGCCATTTCATAAATAACATTAAAGTGATGGCGCAAACACATGAAAAATAAATACAGAAGGAAACACTATGGGCTCGGAACTCTCCAGACAATTAACCCAACGCTTTTTCCGCTATCTCGCCATCACCAGCCAGAGCGACCCGAAAGTCAAAACCCTGCCCTCCACCCCGGGCCAGCACGACATGGCGCGGGAGCTGGCGAAGGAGCTGGAAACGCTGGGGTTAGACGATATTGTGATTGATGAGTTCGCCACCGTTACCGCCGTGAAAAAAGGCAATGTTCCCGGCGCGCCGCGTATTGGTTTTATTACCCATATTGACACCGTCGACGTCGGTTTATCCCCGGATATTCATCCACAAATATTAACCTTTACGGGGGATGATCTCTGCCTGAATAAAGAGGAAGATATTTGGCTGCGCGTAAAAGAGCACCCGGAAATTCTGGCTTATCCTGATGAGGAGATTATTTTCAGCGACGGAACCAGCGTATTAGGCGCAGATAATAAAGCGGCCGTCACCGTGGTCATGACGGTGCTGGAAAACCTCACCGCTGAGCACAACCATGGCGATATTGTGGTGGCGTTTGTGCCCGATGAAGAGATTGGCCTGTGCGGCGCGAAAGCGCTGGATTTAAAGCGCTTCGACGTCGATTTTGCCTGGACCATCGACTGCTGCGAGCTGGGCGAAATTGTTTACGAGAACTTTAACGCGGCGGCGGCTGAAATTCGCTTTACCGGCGTCACGGCGCACCCGATGTCCGCCAAAGGGGTGCTAGTCAATCCGCTGCTGATGGCAACGGATTTCATCAGCCATTTCGATCGCCAGCAAACCCCGGAATGCACCGAGGGGCGCGAAGGTTATATCTGGTTTAACGGCATCCAGGCCGGGCAAAACGAAGCGGTACTGAAAGCCAACATTCGTGATTTTGACAAAGACGGTTTTGCCGCCCGCAAGCAGCGAATTGCCGATGTGGCGGCGCAAATAGCCGCGCAGCATCCCACGGCAAACGTGGAGTATCGCATTGAAGATACCTACAGCAATATCAGCAATGCGATTGGCGAAGACCGCCGCGCGATCGACCTGATGTTCGAGGCGATGGAGTCGCTCGGCATCACCCCAAAACCGATCCCCATGCGCGGTGGCACGGACGGGGCGGCCCTGTCAGCTAAAGGCTTGCTCACCCCGAACTTCTTCACCGGCGCCCATAACTTCCACTCGAAGTTTGAGTTTTTACCGCTGTCGTCGTTCGAGGCCTCCTGTCGCACTGCACTGCAACTCTGTCTGCTGGCCGCGCGTTAAGCGGGCTTGCGTGCGAGCAGGGTGGCGAAGCGCAGCTTGATACGGTTCCCGTTGGCATCGGTACGGTGGAGTTCCCCCACCTCTTCGTTGTACTTGATCAGCTCCCAGCCTTCGTAGTAGTTACTCAGTTCACCGGGTTTGAAGGCAAACGGGAAGCCGACGGTGCACGGATAATCTTCCGTATCCATGGCGGCAACGATCAGGTTATAGCCGCCTGGTTTAGTGCAACGCTGCATATTGGCGATAAGACCAGGGATGGTATTCGCTTCGAGGAACATCAACACGACGGTGGAAAGAATAAAGTCGTATTCGCCGTCAAAGGTCAGGTTGTTCAGATCCTTAATCGCCGTTTGCAGATTCGCGATCCCTTCCGCCGCCTTAATGCGCTCAATGTTATCGATGCTCATCGGGTTTTTATCCCACGCCGTCACGTCATAGCCATTGGCAGCGAGGTAGAGGCTGTTACGGCCATTTCCGCAACCGAGATCGAGCGTTTTTCCCGGCTTAACAATGTCCGCGCTGAGCAGCACCTCTGAGTGCGTGCGGGTCAGCCCATATTTCTCAGTAAAGTAGTTTTCATCGACAGTCATTATTTTTCCTCAGATTGCATAAGCAGTGCCTTATCAGCGCGCACCAGAAGTTTGCCCTGCATCAGCAAGATAAAAGTACGGACCAGCAGCATCGCGATGATGACGTTGGTGAAAATAAACAGGGGAACCGCGAGGGCATGAAAGAACCCTGACGGACTGCTCTGTCCAAGATGTAAACCGGTGGTCGCCAGCGCCGACACCCCGAACGAGAAGCTCCAGAACGACGCGTTGAACGGCTGCGACAGATACCACGGCATCAGACGCAGCATAAACAGGAGTTGCAACAGGCCATAGCCGAAAAGCATTTTGGCGAAGGTGTCCGCTTCGCCGCCGTTGACGCTAAACCAGGCGCTACAGGCCACCAGGGCAGGCGCAAGCTGGATCCCGAGCGAGGTACGAAGGGCAGCGGGCAGCTCGCCCGCGCTGCGCAGGCGTTGTAAAATGACCGGCTCCAGGCTCAGCCAGGAAAAGACCCCGGCACCAAGGAACACCAGCCCCGCGTCGTGGAAACCCAGCGCACCGCAGGCCATCGCGCTGATAAAATTGTTCGCCACCGTCGGCAGATAGAGTCCCGGCGTCGTGGCTTCTTCCGGATGCTTGCCGCGCCACAGCCCGGCGCTTTGCCAGGCGGCATACGCAAGCTGGATCACCACGCCCACGCTAAACAACCCCAGCGCCACCGGGCGATACCACGGCACAAAGCCGATGGCCACCAGCAGCGTTGTGGCAGGAAACAGGCTGACAAAACTGCTCATTACCGGATGCCGCATCTCGGCCAACACGCTATGTGGAAACCGTACCGCACGGGTAAGAAACGCCACGCTCAGAAGGAACCAGATCGCCACCGCCAGCGCCACCAGGATCTCGCCCGGCCAGCGCGTCACCGGCCAGATGGTGCTGGCATAACGCCAGGCGAACCCCATACCTATGGTCCCGAGGACCATACCGAAATACCCGGCGGGCAAGTTAAGAACGCGTTGGTTTAGGTTATGCATTTTTTTTAAAGTTTAAAATGTATTTTAAATGCCATTTTAAGGGGTTTCCTGTGCGGACGCCAGCACTTCGAAAAACCAAAACTTAGCTACGTTTATTGAAAGGCTTTTCAGGGATAACACGATGACAAAATATCGGCTCAGCAATGAAACGCGTCTCTGGCGCTGGCAGGACGGATCAACACCGTGCACAACGCCTCTAAGACAAATTATTGCCGTGAAGGATTTTAACGATGTGACCAGCGGGACTAAAGGCGGTTGGGTTGAGGATGAACACGCGCTCGCCCAGGACGGGGATTGCTGGGTTTACGATGAAAACAGCGTGGTGTTTGCCGGGGCCAGGATATCCGGTAACGCCCGCCTCACCCAACCCTGCATCGTAAGCCACCGCGCACACGTTGGCGGCAACGGCTGGCTTGACGCGGCAGAGGTGAGTCACGGCGCGATGATACGTGACAACGTCACCATTCAGCATTCCACCGTACGCGGGGAATGTCGTATCGCGGGTGACGCGCGGGTGCTGCATAACAGCCTGGTGATTGCAGCCAAAGGGCTGACACCCGACCGTGAGCAGATCCTGCAAATTTATGACCGAGCCACGGTCAGCCAGTCGCGTATTGTGCATCAGGCGCAAATCTACGGCGATGCCATGGTGACCTGGGCCTTTGTTGAGCACCGTGCCGAGGTGTTCGATCGCGCCATTCTTGAGGGCAACGCGCTGAATAACGTCTGGGTGTGCGACTGCGCCAAAGTGTACGGCAACGCCCGTCTGCTGGCCGGTCTGGAGGATGATGCCATCCCGACCGTGCGGTACAGTTCACAGGTCGCGGAAAACGCCCTCGTAGAAGGCAACTGCGTCATTAAACACCACGTATTAATAGGCGGCGAGGCGTGGTTACGCGGCGGGCCGATCCTGATTGATGACAAAGTGGTTATTCAGGGGCGGGCGCGTATCAGCGGCGATGTCCTGATCGAGCATCAGGTGGAAATAACGGACGATGCGGTTATCGAGGCGCTGGAGGGTGAAAGCATTCACGTCCGGGGAGCCAAAGTGATCAACGGCGACACGCGGATCACCCGGACGCCGCTGCTGGGGGCGCTATAGCGGGAAGAATCTGGCGTACAGGTTCACGTCATCGTAACGCCCGTTGAGCATTTCCGCTTTCCGCAAACAACCTTCCAGCGTGAAACCGTTGCGCTGCGCCACCCGGTTACTGCTCTGGTTATCCACGCGACACTTGATCACAAAGCGGCGGATCTCGCCGCGCTCAACGTAATAGCGCATAAACGCCTGGAGCGCCTGAGAAAGAATACCCTGCCCCTGATGCGCCTCGTCAAGCCAGTAGCCAATGTACCCGGTCTTATTCGCAGGCTCGATCGCGTTGAAGGACAGCACGCCCACCAGCTCGTCCTTCATGAAAATCAGGAACATTTTGGCGTAACCGCGCTGGTGCAACATCTGATTGCTCTGCACGTTGCGGCGCGTGTCCTCTTCGCTGCCGACATGCTGCGCCCAGTCGAAGGCGGTTTGCAGCCAGGTTTTGTTTTTGATTACGAGGTTGTGCAGATCGGTGGTATAGCGCTCTTCGACGGCGCGAAGCTCGATTTCCTGGTTAACGGGGATGATTTCTGAAGACATAGTGCCTCTTAATTGCCGGGTGGCGCTAACGCTTACCCGGCCTACAAATGCGTCCAGAGCAGGCCGGCTAAGGCGAAGCCGCCACCCGGCACAAACCCATAAGGACTAGCGCATGATCCGGTCGTCAACGTAGTTACGTTTGTCCGGCGCGGGCGGGAAGTACTGGTACAGCCAGGTCTCGCTGATGGCATCGCCCTGACAGCGCAGGAACAGGCGCATATCCACCGGCTCGGTGGAGTCAGAGGTTGGATACCAGTCAAACAGAATGCGATACCCGTCGAATGGCTCGACATAGAGGATCTCTACCTGCTTCGCTTCACCACTGGACAGGGTGATCACCGGCTCAATGCCCTTCGGTGCGGCGGCCTTCAGATCGCCCCCGACGAAGTCAATGGCAAAGCGACGGGCCCACACTTTCGGGTAATTTTCACCCGGCGCCCAGCCCTCCGGGAAGCCGCCCATACCGGTACGGGTGGCGTAGACGTTTGCCAGCGGGGAACGCACCGGCGGCTGCGCGCTCCAGTAGAGACGGTATTTGAAGTCCAGCTCATCACCCGCCTGCACCGGTTTCTCCGGCTGCCAGAAGCAGACCACGTTATCGAGCGTCTCGCCGGTTGTCGGGATCTCCATCAGGGCGATGGATCCTTTCCCCCAGTTGTTGCGCGGCTCGACCCACAGGCTTGGTCGCTTGTTATACCAGCCCATGACGTCCTGGTAATGGGAGAAGTCACGGTCAAGCTGTAACAAACCAAAGCCTTTCGGGTTTTTATCCAGGTAGGCGTTGAATTGCAGCTTTTGCGGGTTGTTCAGCGGTCGGCAGATCCACTCCCCGTTACCGCGCCACATCGCCAGGCGGTCTGAATCATGGATCTGCGGATGTATGGTGTCGCACATGCGGCGTTCGTTGTTGCCGCAGCTGAACATGCTGGTCATTGGTGCGATGCCGAGCTGCTTGATGTCTTTGCGCGCATAGAGATGGTTTTCGACGTCCATGATCACCTGACTCTTCTCACAGTGGATCACAAACTTATAGGCACCGGTAATGCTCGGGCTGTCCAGCAGCGCATAGACGGTAAAGGTGGTATCACCCGGCTTAACGGTTTCAAACCAGAAGGAGGTGAAATCCGGAAACTCTTCCGGGGTGTCGGTAAAGGTATCCACCGCCAGCCCGCGCGCGGAAAGGCCGTACTGGTAGGTATCATCCACTGCGCGGAAGTAGCTCGCGCCCAGGAACGAAACGATATCGCGTCGCGCCAGTTCCGGCGCTTTAAAGACGCGGAATCCGGCGAAGCCGAGGTCGCTCTGCCCTTCAAGCTGGCGGGTATCCACGCCCGTATCGCCGTAGCTGAACAGCTCAGGCCGGAAGTGGATCTCACGCGCCTGAGAGGTGGTTTGATCCAGCGAGAACATGCGCACGCGGCGGCGGAACCCCATCCCCATATGGAAGAACTGGGCGTCCAGCTGACGGCCTTCAATGTTATTCCACAGCGACTGCTTCTCATCGTAACGGATGGCGTTGTACGCCTGCGGCGTCATGGTGGCCAGCGTTTCCGGCAGCGGACGCGGCGCACCGCCCCACGCGGTTTTCGCCAGATCGTGCGCCATGGATTGCAGAACAGAGAAGTCAAAGCGACGGCTCTGACCGTCGGCAATGTCGGAGTCAGCAGCATACGCCGCCTGGGAAAACAGAGAAGCAAGGCCAGAAGTGCCGCTCAGGGCAGCCATTGCCAGGGAACCTTTGAGAAAACGTCTGCGATTCATGCCTGAGAAAACGTCCTTATGGTCGTGTGAATGAGTTTCGCGCGCAGCGAAATGACGGCAAGAAAGAACGCACAGCCTAAACAAAAACGGTTAAGAATCCAATTGTTGGCGGGTGATTATCTGAACAAACCGAGAAATATTTTCTGTCGACCAGAACGGCCTGAAAAAGGGGTAAAGTTATGTATAAAAATGTCCCGGCTGGACATCGACAGCCGGGACCAACGAGGCGGTTATTTTACGCTGACATCGATACCCGGGAAGTACTTATCAGCCAGTTTAGCAATCGTGCCGTCGGCACGTACTTTATCAATTGCGGCATCAAGCTGCTTTTTGGTGGCCTCATCCCCCTTACGCAGCCCAAAGCCGATCCCACTGCCGAGGATGGTGTCGTCCGACACCGGTTTGCCGATAAAGCCAAACCCTTTACCCTGCGGCTTACTGAGGAAACCTGCCTGCCCGGCCGCTGACATGACCAGCGAGGCATCGATGCGGCCATTCAGCAGATCTCCCCAGGCCATATTCTGATCTTTATAAGACACCACGGTGACACCGTGCTTTTCCCAGTGCTCTTTGGCGTAAGTTTCCTGAATTGAACCCTGGAGAACGCCGATGGTTTTGCCCTTCAGCCCTTCGGGGGTAGCCTCTACCGCAGAACCGGCTTTGCCCACCAGCTGGGAGGGAATGCGATAGATGGGCTGGGTGAAATCAATGCTTTTGCGACGCTGTTCGGTGATGTTCATCGCCGAGTTTATGGCGTCGAACTTTTTCGCCACCAGACCGGGGATCAGCGCATCAAACGAGGTTTCAACCCAGCTGCACTTCAGCGCGGCGGCTTTACAGATGGCATTTCCCAGCTCTACGTCAAACCCTTCCAGCTCCCCTGACGCATTGCGGCTTTCAAACGGCGGATATTCCGCTTCCAGCCCGTATCGCAACTCGGTAGCGGCAAACGACGAGAATGAACACAACAGTCCCATGCCGACAACTAACGCGCGTAATTTCATCTCAAATTCCTTAACGTGGTGTAACCCGACAAAGGGCCTGGGCACCTGCCCGTAACGTCGCCTCATCTTTCGCAAAAGAGAGACGGATTAACTTATTGTCCGTGCCATCGGCATAAAACGCCGACAGCGGAATGGTGGCAACCCCGTACTCGACAATCAGCCTTTTCACCATCTCGCTGTCGCGCTCGTCGCTAAAGCCGCTGTAATCCGCCAGCAGGAAGAACGAACCGGCACTTGGTAGCAGCCTGAACGGTGAGTCGGCGAGCAAACTTTGCAGCAGATCGCGCTTGCGCTGATAAAACGCCGCCAGCGACAGCCAGGTTTGCGGATCGGTCATGTGTTCGGCAAACGCGTACTGCATCGGCGTATCGGCCGAGAACATTAAAAATTGATGGACTTTACATATCTCATCCATCAGTTCCGCGGGTGCCACACAATAACCCACGCGCCAGCCGGTGACGTGATAGGTTTTTCCGAAAGAAGAAATAATCACGCTGCGCTCCGCCAGCTGCGGGTGCGTCGCCATTCCGTGGTGCGGTTCGCCATCAAAAACGACGTGCTCATACACTTCGTCAGACAAAATGATGATGTCGGTGTGGCGCGTCAGCGCTGCCAGCTGGTGCAGATCGGCGGCTGAAAACACCTGTCCGCTCGGGTTGTGCGGCGTATTGACGATGATCATCCGCGTGCGTGGGGTTATAGCCGCCCGTACTTCATCCCAGTTCACGGCAAAATCCGGTACCGTCAGTTTAATGGCAATCGGCGTCGCTCCTTGCAGACGGACAATCGGCGCATAGCTGTCAAAGGAGGGCTCGAAATAGATCACCTCGTCTCCAGGATGAACCAGCCCGCTGATGGCTGAGTAAAGCCCTTCGCTGGCGCTGGCGGTCACCAGCACCTCACTCGCCGGGTCATAGTGTGTGCCATAGAGCGTGGCAATTTTGTCCGCGATGCGCTCTCTGAGCGGTTGCAGACCGGTCATGGAGGCGTACTGGTTATACCCTGCCTCCATGGCGCGGGTCACGCCGGAGATAAGTTTTGGGTCGCAGGAAAAATTCGGCGCACCCTGAGAAAGGTTGATGGCGTTATGCCGGGCTGAAAGCTGGCCGATAACGGTAAAAATGGTGGTTCCTACATCGGGCAATTTGGATCGTGTCTGCACCGGCGTTTTCAAAGTCATCCTCTGTCCCTTCTCGTGGTGAATGCATAACTATTCAAACAACAACTTCATTGCCGGGACAATCGAATTGTTGTCATAATAGCCATGACAAAAATGCATAGCTAAGGTGAGATATGTCGCGTCGTTCATTTCCACTTAATGCCGTAGAGACGTTCATCGTGACCGCGCGTCACCTGAATCTTACCCATGCCGCGAAGGAGCTTTGTCTGACGCAGGGGGCGGTAAGCCGTAAAATCGCCTCGCTGGAAAGCTGGTTCGGCTTCCCGCTGTTCGAGCGCCATGCCCGCGGCCTGCGTCTCTCCTCACAGGGAAGCGCCCTGCTGCCGGAGCTGCAATCTGCCTTTGAGCACCTGCTGAACGTTGCTGAACAGGCGCGAACGCACCAGACCGTAATCCGTCTGAAAGCGCCTACCTGCGCGATGCGCTGGCTGGTGCCGCGTCTGCTACAGGTGGAGCGCGAACAGCCGGAACTCCAGATTGCGCTGACCACCACCACCGATCACAACGTCAATTTCAAAACCGAATCCTGTGACGCGGCGATTGTGTTTGGGACGCACATGAGCGCCGGCGATCTGCTGTTCGAAGAGGCCTTAACCCCGGTGATGAGCCCGCTACGGGCCGGCTCTGCGCTGGAAGCACTCACTTTCCTTCACCCCACGCGGGACAAAACGGACTGGACGCTGTGGCTGGCGAAACAGCCGGGTCCGCCGCCAGCTATGCTCAAAAATCAACACTTCGAAACCATGGATCTCGCCATTACCGCCGCCATTCAGGGGCTGGGCATCGCCATCGCGGATGAAACGCTGGTGGAGGAGGACGTGCGCGCCGGACGGCTGATGCGCCCGTTTGACACAAGCATAAAAACGGGGGCGAGCTACCGGCTGGTATTACGCGACGCACCCGGCCCTGAAAACGGGCTGGATGCGTTTCGCGCCTGTCTGCTCAGTCGAGGCTGACGTGGTGTTTCATCACCCGTTTGAAGAGGCTCATACGGGCACGCATGAAGCGGTTTTCAAGCCGAAAACCTGCATGTTTATTCACACCAATACGTAACAGCACGTCCCGCCCTTTCCGGCAGGCGGGCCAGCGCGTGGGCCCTGCCAGGCTATCGCGTGCCCCCGCATCCCGGGCGAAGCTCACCCAGTAGTCCGCCACCTGAGCGGCGAAGGCCAGATCGCGTTCATTCACATACTGCCGCGAAGGTTCCACCTGTCCAAGGGTATCGAAGACGTAGGGCACTTCGTTGCCGTGCCAGGCGCCGTTGATGTACGTCGCGTGCTCCGCTTCGGCCACATAATCAAACCAGTATCGCCAGCACAGGCCGCCCGCCCGCTGCTGGGCCTGCATTACCACGTATCCCATGGTGGTGAAGGCCATGTCGCGGCATACCTGCCTGCCAAGTTCCTCATCGCCCTTCACGCCAGGATAAAGCAGCTTTATCAGCCCCAGGCCAAAGCGCCGCTCACGGCGGAGCTTCTGGATCTGCCCGGCCAGATCGACCCCGAATACCGACATCACGCTGGCTTCGTCGCTGTTCGACCCAATCATCACCGGTACAGGATGCTGGCGGGCCGCGAAGAAAACGTCGAGCATGGCCTCAGGCAAAACGCAATCCCCCACGATGGGCGCAGGGGCGATATTCAACGGCGAGGTCAGCGGCCAGAACGCCTCAGGCGGGATCGCGCGAAGCTGTTCCGCGGTAGCATTGTGCAGGCCGAAATGGGCGGCAATCGCTTCGCCTTTATGCATGGCCTGCTCGCGCGGGGTGTCGGGCAGCGTGTACCCGCTTTGCACAATGGCTTTATGGAACAGTCCTCCCGCAAGCGGGGAAGCCATCAGCGACAGCACGCTGCGCGCACCGGCCGACTCGCCAAATACGGTGATGTTCTCAGGATCGCCGCCGAACGCGGCAATGTTATCGCGCACCCATTCCAGGGCCTGGATCTGATCGAGCAGTGCGAAGTTATGCACCACGCGCTCTTCCTCCCCCTCCAGCGCCGGATGAGCAAAAAAGCCGAGGTGGCCGAGACGGTAATTGATCGTCACCACCACCGTGCCACGCTTCGCCAGCGCCCTGCCGTTATACGGAGGCAGCCCGCCAGCGCCGAGGGTAAATCCTCCGCCGTGCAGCCAGACCATCACCGGAAGCGGAGCGGCGCGAGCCACTGGCGACCAGACGTTAAGATACAGGCAGTCTTCAGAGAACTGGCCGGGGTCGCCGCCGCCCAGCTCCTGACAGCTTTCGCTGCTCTGCCAGCTGGAGGCGGAGAACGCCGTCGCCGGACGCACGCCATCCCAGCGTGCAGGGGGACGCGGGGAGCGCCAGCGCCACGGGCCAACAGGGGGTGCTGCATAGGGAATGCCACACCACACATGGGTATCGCCTTCAGTAAAACCAATCAGTGCGCCCTGGCGCGTTTCAACCACAGGGGCAGAGGGATTTTCCATACCAACCTTCTTTTTCCATCACACCCTTGCAGAGTAACGGTTTCAGAGCAAACCGCAACGCTGTTTGCTGCGCGCTTCCGCCTCCTCGTAAAGCGAAAACTCGTCGTACACCGCACAGCCGAGCGCGGCTTCGAAGGCATTGCGGCTGGCATTGCCGTGGCTGCGCGCCTGCGTTTCATTGCCAAGATTCGACTGGAAGATCCCCGCCGCGCTGACGGGCAGAAAATCCTCGTAGGTGATGGGCTGTGCCACAACCCAGCCGCGTTCGATCAGCGGCTGCGGATCGTCGCCGGGACGAAACGCGTGGCGATGCGCCTCACCTGTCGGGGTCAGACGGTAGCGGAAATAAGCCAGCCCCTGACGGCGCAGGAACATTTCACTGTCCGGGAAGGCGCTGAAGATCTCGCGCAGGTGAAGCTGGTGGGTCAGGTTGTCTTTGCCGGTCCCGGCCTGGTTTAACAGGCTGTCGTAAAGCTCGCGCCCTTTCGGCGTAAGCGCCACGCCGCGCTGCTCAATCTCACCGAAACGCGCGGTATGGGTGCCCTTGTGTTCCCCCGCGAACAGCACCGGCTCCTCCAGCGCCTTAAAGCTGGTCTGACGCAGGAGGATCGGCACCTCGCGGCGCGGCGGGCCTTCAATCAGGATTTTCGGCTCGATGCCGTACTTCGGCATTAGCTCCTGCACCCGGTCGATATCCAGCGTGCGCGGCGTGAGATGGTTGATGTGGCACCCCGGGAAACAGACCACGTCGGCAATCAGGCGATGTTCGTTGCTCAGCGCCAGATAGGTTTCCTGATCGACCGTCGCATGGCGATGCCAGCGGAAGGTTTCTAAGGCTTCCTGCACAAATTCGCGCGCCTGTGCCTCGGTAAAGTGTCCCTGCGCATCATGCAGGTCGATCAGTTCCAGACAGCGCGGCGTAAAGATGTTGCGCCGGGAGAGGATCTCCGCCGCCCTTTCGCGCAGCGCAACGTTTTCAATCAGCTCCAGGCGCAGCAGCGAGGTAAAAATGCGAAACGGATTACGGCAGAGCGCCGCATCGTCTGTCGGACGAAACGCCGTCGAGTGGACGGGCACGCCCGCCTGGGAGAGATCGTAGTAGCTGACCGGGTACATGCCCATAATGGCGAAGATCCGGCGCAGGGTGGAAAGCTCCTGCGCGGTGCCAACGCGGATCGCACCGTGACGTTCAACATTCAGGCGCGCCAGTTCGTCTGCGTTCGCCAGTTGTTCATGTAAAAGTGGGTTATTTTCCAGAACCGCCAGGTTAACGTCCGCCACCAGTTCCAGCAAGGTGCCGTACTGCGGAACTTCCTGCTGGTACATCGCCGACATAGCCTGCGAAAAGTGTTCCCGAATATCATCAGCCGTGATGGTGTTCGCCATGATGTCATGCCTCCAGTGAATACTACCTGGAGTGTAGAGAAGCCCGTTCCTTTCGTTGGGAAGAATTTACGAATTGTGATCCAGGCAGACGAGTGGTCAAAGCGTGGGCATTTTCGAAAAACGGTTGTAACTCAAACAGATCAAATGTTAAAAATATTTTGCTATCAGGTTATCAAATTCAAACATCTTAACTTGTCACCCGCGTCGCTCTGTTTTTAACATCGCCTATGGAAAAAAATGGTCTGTTCAGTCAGCGCATACGCTTGCGCCATTTGCATACTTTTGTGGCCGTCGCTCAACAGGGAACGCTGGGGCGAGCGGCTGAAACCCTTAACCTCAGTCAGCCTGCACTCTCCAAAACGCTGAACGAACTGGAACAGCTTACCGGAACCCGCCTGTTCGATCGCGGCCGTCTGGGGGCTCAGCTTACGCTCGTGGGCGAACAGTTCCTGACGCATGCCGTTAAAGTTCTCGATGCCCTCAATACCGCCGGTCAGGCGTTAAACCGTAAAGAGGAGCCGGCCAGCGACATCGTGCGCGTGGGCGCGCTGCCAACGGCGGCGCTGGGCATACTGCCTGCGGCGATCGGCCAGTTCCACCGTCAGCAAAAGCACGCCACGCTTCAGGTCGCGACCATGAATAACACCATGCTGCTGGCGGGCCTGAAGTCAGGCGAGCTGGATCTGGGCATTGGGCGGATGTCCGATCCGGAACTGATGAGCGGCCTGAACTACGAGCTGCTGTTCCTGGAATCGCTGAAGCTGGTCGTGCGTCCGAATCATCCCCTGTTGCAGGACACCGTGACCCTGAGCCGTGTGATGGAGTGGCCGGTGGTGGTCTCACCAAAAGGAACCGTTCCGCGTCAGAATGCGGAAGCGTTGCTGCAAATGCAGGGCTGCACGCTGCCTTCCGGGTGTATTGAAACGCTCTCGGCGTCGCTGTCGCGCCAGCTTACGGTGGATTATGACTACGTATGGTTTGTGCCGTCCGGCGCGGTGAAGGACGATCTGCGACGCGGCGTGCTTACGGCGCTGCCGGTAACATCGCCCGGCGCGGGAGAGCCGATTGGGATCCTGACGCGGGTAGATGCCCCGCTCTCTGAAGGTGCCCAAACGCTGTTAAGCGCCATTCGTAAATCAATGCCTCTTTGACCATAAACGCAGAACCCGCCGCGAGGGCGGGTCTGTCTTACTCAGAACGTTTCCCAGTTATCACCTGAGACGACCGCCGCCGGGGTTAAAGGCGAGGGTTTCGCTGCGTTTGCAGCGGCTGGAGCCCGTCCTGCACGCGCCCCGTTGAGACGAAACGCGCCAACGGCTTCCGTCAGACGTGCGCCCTGCTCCTCCAGCGAAGCCGCTGCCGCAGAAGCTTCTTCCACCAGCGAGGCATTCTGCTGCGTCACCTTATCCATCTCGGAAATCGCCTGGCTCACCTGAACGATGCCGCGGCTCTGCTCATCGGACGCCGCTGCAATCTCCAGCATGATATCGGTGACGCGTTTAACCGCCTCGACGATTTCATTCATGGTATTGCCCGCTGCAACCACCTCCCCGGAACCCTGATCGATAAGCGACACCGATTCATTAATCAGGCTTTCAATCTCTTTCGCCGCGTTTGCGCTGCGGCTTGCCAGGGTGCGAACTTCACTCGCCACGACCGCAAAGCCGCGTCCCTGTTCACCCGCACGCGCCGCCTCGACCGCCGCGTTGAGCGCCAGAATATTGGTCTGGAACGCGATGCTGTTAATCACGGCGGTAATTTCAGAGATCTTCTTCGAGCTGGTGGAAATATTACCCATGGTTTTCACCACGCCGGAGACCATCTGCCCCCCGCGGCTGGCCTTCCCGGAGGCATCTTCTGCCAGTTTACTTGCATGATGCGCGTTATCGGCGTTCTGTTTCACCGTCGCGGTGAGCTGCTCCATGCTGGCCGCCGTCTGTTCAATCGCCGCCGCCTGCTGCTCAGTACGGGAAGAGAGATCGGTGTTACCCGCGGAGATCTCGCTGGTTCCCCGGTAGATCTCCTCCGCCCCTTGCCGCACGGTGCCTACGGTGGTCACCAGCGCGTGCTGCATCGTTTGCAGATCGCCCGTCAGGCGGCCAATTTCACTGCGCCCGGTCGGTTCGTCCGGCATGGTCAAATCGCCTTTCGCGATATTTTCGATACGCGTAGCGGCTCGCTGGAGCGGGTTTATCACCGTACGGCGCAGCACCACAAAGGTGATCACCGCCAGCGCCAGCGCCAGGCCAAACGCGCCGAACATAAACATCAGCCCCAGCCGGGTGCGGGTGTGAGCCTGCGCCGTCAGCGCATTGGCGCGTTCGGTGCGGATTTTTATCGCCTTCAGCAGCACCGCGTTATAGGCATCGTCCAGCGGACGCGCGGTCTCATTTTCGTGGTTAATAATGGCTTCAAACATGCCGTTTTTGGCATATTTCAGCATCGGCTGCATACCGGCGATGTAGGCGTCATAGCGGGCTTTCAGATCGCCGTCCAGCGCTTCATCAGCCGGTGTGCGAATAGTGCGCTTCATATAGGCGGCAAATCCATCCTGCGACTGCCTGATGCGGGTCTCAGCCTCAGCGATGTTTTGTTTCATCGCCTCCATCTCCGCGATACGGCTCGCCGCCCCCGCGTGGATCATGTTGATACGGGCGGTGCGTAAATGGTTGGAACTGTTTGACAGCCCGGTGCGCACCTGGATTTCTGCCGTAACATCCTGCTGATCGTTATCGGCCTGGAGCAGGAAATAGCCTGCGAGACCCGAGCTCAATGCAAACAGGAGAATAATGCCACCGAGAATGGAGGAAAACAGCGGAACCAGCCGGATGTGATGCAAGAAACTCAGCTTATGCTGCGCCTGCATCGATGTTGTGTTGTCCATGACCGTCGACTCTCTTATAGGTAAGATGCGTAAAAACACGCCTGTAAAAGAGTCATCGGCACGGCGTAGAATTAGATTACGGTTAAAAGCGCCAGACAGGTCACACTTTAGAAAAGATCAGGGAAGAAATGCCAGCGGAAAAAACCGCTGGCAGAATAATCAGTTGTCGCCGAAATGGATAACGGTACGAATAGATTTTCCTTCGTGCATCAGATCGAAGGCTTCGTTGATCTGCTCCAGCGGCAGGCGGTGCGTAATGAACGGGTCGAGCTGAATTTTACCGACCATCGCATCTTCAACCATGCCCGGCAGCTGGGTACGGCCTTTCACGCCGCCAAATGCCGACCCGCGCCATACGCGCCCTGTCACCAGCTGGAAGGGACGGGTTTTGATCTCCTGACCCGCGCCGGCCACACCGATAATGATGCTCTCGCCCCAGCCTTTGTGGCAGCACTCAAGCGCTGAGCGCATCACATCGACGTTGCCGATACATTCGAAGCTGAAGTCCACGCCGCCGTCGGTCAGCTCAACGATCACCTCCTGAACCGGTTTGTCGTAGTCTTTCGGGTTGATGAAATCGGTCGCGCCCATCTCACCTGCGAGCTTAAATTTTTCCGGGTTGGTATCCACAGCAATGATGCGGCCAGCTTTCGCCTGTACCGCGCCCTGGATGACTGCCAGACCGATCCCGCCGAGGCCGAACACCGCCACGGTGTCACCCTCTTTCACTTTCGCCGTGTTATGCACCGCGCCGATACCGGTGGTGACACCGCAGCCGAGCAGACAGACTTTATCCAGCGGGGCCTGCGGATTCACTTTCGCCAGTGAGATCTCGGCGCACACCGTGTATTCGCTGAAGGTGCTGGTCCCCATGTAGTGATAAATGGGCTCGCCGTTATAGGAGAAACGGGTGGTGCCGTCCGGCATAAGACCTTTACCCTGCGTGGCGCGCACGGCCTGGCAGAGGTTAGTTTTGCCGGATTTGCAGAACTTACACTCACCGCACTCTGCGGTGTAGAGCGGGATCACATGGTCGCCGGGCTTAAGGCTGGTGACGCCTTCACCCACTTCCACCACCACACCGCCCCCTTCGTGGCCGAGCACCGCCGGGAATACGCCTTCCGGATCGTCACCAGACAGGGTAAACGCATCGGTATGGCAAACGCCGGTATGGGTAATTTTGATCAGCACTTCGCCTTTCTTAGGCGGAGCAACATCAATTTCAACGATTTTCAGCGGCTGGCCTGGGCCGAACGCGACAGCTGCGCGAGATTTCATGATGTCTTTCCCTTGTTGTGAGGTGTGTGGATTTATTTTAGATAAGAGCGCAGTAAATGGCCGACTTCCGCCATCCGCACAGCCCGCTGATCCGGGGTGGTCTCCCCCGTCACCAGCTCATCTTTGAGGTGAATTTCAACCATTTCCCCCATCAGGCCATTGGCAGCGCCGCGCACGGCGGCGATTTGCTGCAAAATGGCGAGACAGGGATCGCCCGATTCCAGGGCGCGTTCAAGGGCATCAACCTGGCCCCGAATGCGGCGGACGCGGGTCAGAATACGTTTTTTATCTTCGGGTGAATGCGGCATACGCCCTCCTGATACTATAGGGGGGTATTGTATCTGTTAATACGATTTTATGTAAACACGAAGTTTATTGTGGGTTTTAAGTAGAACCGTAGGTAATGTGAAAAATCAGCGAGTTAATATTAGTGACTCGCTGATATATCAGAAGTGGGCAATCAGGTGCGTCAGGAGCGAAAAGTACGTATTGCTATAAAAAGCAGAATTTTTAGAATTCATGCTTCATAACATTTTTTCCACGTTGTCTAACCAGTCGGGAAGATGTTCTCTGTACCAGTTGAGATACAAGGGAAATGCACTCTTTTGCCACATATGAAGCAGGACAATCACTTCCGTGACAATCCAGGCTTTGACAATAGCAATTTCTCTGGCCAGCTCCCTGATATTTTGATGGGAGGATAGCTGGCAATAGCGTCCTGCAAGGTCTATAAATTCTTGTTTTGTCCCCATTCCCCTTATGAGGGGAGCCAGGTCAATAGCAGGACTCCCTTTGCCAAACCTTTCCCAGTCAAAAAGAACTAAATTACCGCTTTCTCTTCTTCCCCAGTTGCCTGCATTTCTGTCGCCTGAAACCAGGCTTTGGCAGGCGAATAACGCATTACTATTCTGCTGAAATCGTCGAAGCTGCCGGGCATTTTTTTCAGGTAATGCCAAAAGCATGAGAGCGTTTTCAAGCGCTGTTTCTGTCCACGTATACGTATGATAGAGCCATTCAGAATTTGCAGGATAGCGATGCAGGCGCCCCAGCATAGCTATGGCATAATCGTTTGCCACAGCGGTCTGATCAACCTTATAAGGAATATACTCCAGTCTTAACTTGCGTAAGGTGGCATCAGCAGACAAAAGCGTTGGCGTAGCAATCCCTGCCTGATTAAGCTCTGTTGCCGCGTAGAGATAAAAGGCCCACTCAACATCGCTGACAGGCCACTTTTCTATAACTATCTGATTGCAATCACTGGTATTCAGCACCACTTTGGCAGTGCCCATTTTGGATAAATCCATTGCAGCCATGCACTGTCCCTTAAAAATTAACGTGTTGGTTGTTCTTGTTATTGAGTGTAATGCAAGTGTGCTACCGATGAAGTCATACATCATCATTCTTTCTTAAAAATCCTACTTTAAAAGACTTGTGCAATCACACTAACCCCCACTAAAGAACGTAGGTATCATAAGAATACGAAAAAGAATAGACTAATGCTGTTGGATATATTTATCTTTGATAACATTTAGCCTGTAGTAAACAAAATAAGTCGGGTGCAGCATGTTCGGACAGAAAACATTGCTGAAACTGGTCCTGATCCGGTTTATCCAAAAGAATTTTTATACACTCTGATAAATATTACTATCACAATTGGGTTTTACATATTGAATTCGGATCACAACGCTTCATCATTAAGGAATGACTAAGTATGAAAAGAATTGTTCTCGCCTCTTTGGTTTTATCTTTTTCGTTATCAGCTATCGCTAATCAATTAAGCATTGATGACCAAATTAATAATGCTTGTGCTAAGGCCTTAAGCGGTGATAAAGAACCTTTGGGTAACTTCCCACCAGATAGTTTTGCTGCAACAGTCAGTCCGAAAGTTAAAGAAGCTTACAACGAAGTTTTAAAATCTCGTTCTTCTATTGTAAACGACCTGAGTTTACAGAATGCAACCAGTTGCGCCAACCTGGTTAGAGATAAACTGAAATCAAAAGGTGAGTACAAAGAAGAAAAATAATTCCCAGGGTGGAGAAACAGCATTTTTGTGGAACTGAACGCTTTCTCAATCAGAGTATGTTCTTAAGAAAACATCGACAAGATAGTTCCGCAGCTGTGTTTTCCACCTCTCGCTGGTCCCTCAATACCCTGACATCCCGTTGCCTGATGGCACCCTCCGCAATGACATCGCCCCGCCTAAACAGCACAGACGTTGTTGACGATATTTACGCTTTCGTCTCGTCGTGACCAACCCTATTTAGCTCGAAATGTTAAAAATCCGCACCTATATGGCACAATGTGGACAGAAATAACATTCTCGTCACCTAACATACTCGCTACAAACAAAATGGTGGTGTTAATGATTGTACTAAAGAGCTTTTTATTCTTCGTTGGCGCAGCGGCCGCTTGCGCACTTATTGTACTTTGTCTTTGGGTAGATATGCGGTTTGTCGGCCATGATATTCCGGAATTATCACTGACCGAAATTATGCAGGAAACGGTATTAGCGACTATTGTCTTTCTCCATTTTCGTCTGGCGAAAATGTACGAATCCATGCGTTACTGTAATATTCTGGTGGGCGGATTTTTCCTGACAATGCTAATTCGTGAACTGGACGCGCTTTTTGATCTCATTTCTCATGGGAGTTGGGTGTGGTTCGCGCTGATTGCCGCTCTGCTGGCGTTAATTCGCCCCGTTATGCATTTTCGCGCTACCCTGGAACAGCTGGCAAAATATACCCAATCCCCCTGGTACGGTATTCTGTTGAGCGGCCTGCTGGCTGTACTGGTCTTCTCCCGCCTCTTTGGGATGCAGGTGCTGTGGCACGCCATCCTGGAGCATGGCTATATGCGTGTCGTGAAAAACGCCGTGGAGGAAGGTTCGGAATCGTTCGGCTATATGCTGTGCCTGGCTGCATCCCTTGGCTATTACGTTACCTTTCCCGCTCACGCACGACAAAAATAATCTCCTGGTGCTGCGTAGAGAGACGGCAAGGGAAATTTTTATCAACGACATCCTTAGGACGTTAGGGTGGCCATGTAAGAAAGACATATCCTAAAAAGGGGCAATCAGGCGTCGATTTCAGCGAAATCTCGCTCACGCCTGAAATCAGCGTCTATCCTTAGACTATCAACAATAGGAGGCTGGAATGTCTGATTTCGACACTGATAAAAATGCACAATACGCTGGCGATAAAGCCAAAAACAAACTTGATGAATTATCCGGCTCTGCGCAGCAGCAGTTTGGTGAATTCGTTGACTCCCCTAAACACCAGGTGAAAGGTGCAGCGAAAAAATATGCTGCCCAGGCCAGTGATGCCGTTTCGGATGTTACTGAAGCCGTCAGAAATAACCCGTTAACGGGCTTAATCGCTGCGGGTGCGGTAGGTATCGTTCTGGGACTTCTGCTGGGACGTAAATAATTTCAGGCCCTCCGGGGCCTTTTCTTTTCCCCCTCTTTCCTTCTCTCCCCCCTAATTTTGATAGTTCTCCTGTTAAAAGCCCGATCCATACGAAAAAGTTGTACAATTTTGATGTACAGATTTGACCATATAGTATAAATTCGATGCCAGTGATGTTACAAAATTGTTTGTTAACGGTGGAAAATTATGCGTCGCAACCATGCTCCCTCTACAGCAGAAAGCGCTATCACCTTGTATTTTAACAAGGATAACGTCCCAACACAGCAGGAAACCCTTGGTGCCATCGTCAGTGAGATCATCCAAGAAAATGTACAACTGAGCAGAATGACAATTTGTACAAAGCTGTTGCGCAGAATTGAAGAATCAACGTCTGACGTTGAGAAAGCGCACTACAACGGTTTGATAGCCCTCTTCTTCGAGCGTTAACCTGAACACTGTTTTTTAACTTACTAAGTTAGTCATGCTGAGTGAGAATAGAGCTCCTGAATGCGATGACTAACCCCATGCTACAGCCTGCCGCGTGTAGCAGAGTGAGATTGAAGCTATGCATAGAACTAAATTTGAACGACTTAAGGATGACCTTATCGGTGAGGCCGTATTATCCATACTGAAAGAGAACGGACCTATTACCTTTGTGTCTCTTGCTAATCGCCTGCGGGCGATGGCTAACGTTGAATCAAATGATGAACGTAAAAATGCATTGATTGCCGCTGAAGATGAAGTGCGCCAGCGTGTAACCGGCGTCTCGCACGACCGGGGAAGAGTGATGGGCAATTATGACATGGGTCGCATGCGATCTCTCTTTACTCACAACACGCTTTTGACCCCAGACAAGAAACACTAATTTTAACCGAAACGGTGACCACCATGAGTAAAGCGATTATGCAGCAGACGTATAATTTTGAAGCCTTGCACGATAAAGGACTGGCGGAACATTTTCTTAATGCAGGAAAACATCTCAGTGGTGAGGTTGAAGTGTTGGGCTCGGCAATACGCTGTATTATGCTGACCGGTGACAATCTCTCTAATAAAGAGATTATCCTGCAACTGATTCACGCCCTCGAAATTACCGAGGAGCCCGAAGCCTGCGATGTCATTCGAAATACGCTTGAAATTGTTGTCGGTTTTACGCGCGATGATATCTGATAACAGATTATTGCGCTGGTGAGTGACTGTTTTTGCTGGTGGTAGAAAAGTTTCTCTGTCGTACCACCAGCATAGTGAACCCATTAACTAAATAGCCGTACCATTCGATCAAGCTCTTCTTCTTTAACCGCCCGGGAAAGATAATATCCCTGAAAGCGTTTAACCCCTAACGCGACAAGTTTTTTAAATTTTTCTTCGCTATCGACGCCTTCCGCAACGCATTCCCTTCCCGTCATGTCGCTGTATATCTGTATCGCTTTAATAATGCTATAGTCATTGTCGTTAGCAACAAAGTGCTCAACTATATCGCGGTCAAGCTTCAGTCCATCAACATTAATCTGTCGGATGGGTAACATAGCGTAATCTCTGGAAAAGCAATCATCCAGAAACAGGCGACACCCCTCGGCGCGTAAACGCTGAAGAGTGACAGGAATATTTGGATCCTTTGTCACATCAATCGCTTCAGCTAATTCAAAGACAAGTTTCCCGGCCCACTGCGGCTTCAGTAACATCTCAACGGCTTTTTTCGCCATTCCCGGCAGCGCGTTCCCGGTAGCCAGTGGAGGCGGAATATTAACCGAAAAATAATATTTCCCATTGTATCTGTTGATACCTGACACGGCCGCGTGGATGACTAACGCCGTCAGCTTGAGCCATATTTCGCCATTTTTCACCCCACCCAGAAATTGGGCAGCCTTCAGAACCTGACCGTTTTTATGCCAGCGCAGCAGAATTTCAAAGCCTACTCCTTTTTTATCGCCATCGGTAATAATTTGATAAGCCGCAAAGATTTCCCGCTTATGTAACGCCTGCAAAATATCAATTTCCGCATCCGAAAACCCCTGCGGATTATTTTTTACTGCACAGACTTCATCTCTGAAAACACGTGCATCGCTAAACCACACCCTGATAAGATATAATTTATCCAACCCCACTTTTCTATGGGTATAAATGGTTTTATCTGACAACCCTAACCTCGCAGACTGCTCTTTTATCGAAATACCCCGATAAAAATTCAGCAATACGGTTAATTCGCGCTTTGTTAAACCATTCAGACTTTCTTTACCTTCTTTCTCGGGTTCATCACGCAATATGCGTGACGAATCGGTATGCACGTCATAAATGTTGTCTGCACAGTCCATTACGTCTGAAATATTCGCTATCCTGATCATCGATAACGATTTGGTATTATTAACGAGACTACACAACGTGGCATAAAGCCATCTCTCTGGTATTGCGCCATACAGCGTCACGCTACAAATAACCGGCAGCGCATTCAGCACCGATACCAACTGCTTCAGGCTTTCAAGAAAGGCAGCGACGTCGCGACCAAGAAAAACAGCAACTTCAGGTGGTTGATTTTGCATCATTTTCCGAACATCACCTGAGCAAACTTCATCCTCTTCAAAATGGAGCCGCGTGGCGTTTACGCCACGTGACTTCAGAAGCAGGCTATACCCCTCGAAGGTGAAACCGCAGGCTGAAATAACAAACCGTTGCTTGTAGCACGTACCTTGTATAAAAGGTAAATTTTGAGACATAACCTGCTCCTGAGAATGCAAATAGTATTCCCATCTGTAATTAAAGCCAATACTCTTTGTCGCATTGAATAATTTTACCGCACCCTGTTTGGTTAATAAACCGTTATCAATGTTATGCACAGGAACATTTTTGCGTTAATCAACCGACTCATCCATATGCAGCATAAATATCACTTTCTTTTCATATAACGACAGTAAATATGCATTTCTCGAGGTATAATGAAAATTCCGAAAAAGAAGACCGGACACTTCATCTTATCGGCCCAGACAAAAAGAGAAAATGCTATGGATAATCACATCTCATCCAGGGCTTTGCTACATCGAAGGGATGTCATTAAAAACAACCCGCGATTTGGTGAAGCTATAACAGAACACTACAGAATTAATGATGCCATTTATAAAAAACAACCCTTGTTCTACAAAACGATGCTTCAGGAATCACGCTTCAACATAATACTGTCCATGTGTTGTTTTGTTTTTGGCAATCAGGCTGAGTCAGTTTCAGAGATTAAGGCGCTATGCACCCGTTATAATATCGCCAGCCCTAACAGTGTTATCGCGATCATTACCATACTTAAAACTACCGGGCGAATTAAGACCTGGCGCTGTAGTGAAGATCGCCGAAAAACAAAAATTGCGCCGACGGAAAAAGGACTCGATGAGCTTAAACGCTATATGTCCGGGGCGTTTACGCCTGTCAGCATTCTTTATCCGGCATTCAACATTAATGTTAACCTTCTGGACAATGACATTCTGAGGCACAACTTTTTCCGGCGCGCCGCAGAGTACCTTTTCCGCGGATTAACATTCAGGAAAGTGCTTCCGGAGGTGGGTTTATTTATTGATAAGGATGGCGGACGAATGATTATGCTCTATCTCTATTTGCAGGCCATTAAAAACAAAACAGCACACGGTGCCATAATAGCGTATTCAGCCAGCACGCTGGCAAAAGAATTTTTCGTCTCGCGTATTCACGTCAACCGCATTATCAAATCGGCGCAGGAGGCAGGTTATCTTAAAGATCGCGGCGATGGCCGGATGTCAATTTATCCGGCCTTTATCGAGCTTGTCGAAAATTATGCCGGATTATATTTTGCGTATGTCACACATTACATCAATGTGGTACCAAAAGAACGACGCCATGCTGTCAACATGACGCCTACACTCTGATCTGACGGGCGTTCGGTTTGCTGAACGCCTTTTTTACCGCTCGCGCAGCGCCTCTTTTGCCTTATTCAACGGTTTCAGCAGATAATCAATGACGGATTTACTGCCGGTTTTGATATCAACTGTGGCTATCATGCCCGGGAACACCGGGAACGCCTTGCCCTGCCTGTTGGTCAGATGGTTACTGTCTGTACGAATATAAACGCGATAATAATAAACATCCCGTTTCACCTCGTCCTGAAGGGTATCCGGGGAAATCATCGTCACCTCCCCTTCCAGCCCGCCGTAGATCGAGTAATCATAGGCGGTGATTTTCACCAGCGCTTTTTGCCCGGGATGGATAAACGCGACATCGCGCGGCGAGATTTTCGCTTCTATCACCATCTGGTCATCAAGCGGTACCAGGCTCATCAGTTTGCCGTTCGGCGGGATCACCCCGCCCACCGTCGTCACGTCAATATCCTTCACGATGCCACGCACCGGCGCATTAAACGTTAAGCGGGTGAGTGAATCTTCGCGTCCTTTCATGACCGAACGCTGCGCCTCTATTTCTGCGTTCGCTTTCGCCAGTTCTTCGCGGGCGCGAACGTAGTACTGGTTTTTCATCTCGGTGATTTTGCTCTCCAGCTCATTTTTTTGGCGTTCAAGGCGTAAGACTTCGACCTTACTGGCCGCCCCCTGCGTCACCAGCGGGCGCGTTAATGCCAGTTCACGCTGCACGAGATCCGCTCCCTGGCGTAAACCCGCCAGCCCTTTTTCAAGGCTTTCGCGACGTGACTGATAAAGCGCCGTTTCCTGTTTGACCAGCTCAACGTCGTCATCCAGCTCTGCCGGGAATGTCAGCCCGGTGTCGTTCACCTCAGCATTCAGACGCGCGGCCGTCGCCATTGCAGCGTTTAATCGAGACTCGCTCTCCAGCACGCTGGACTCGGTTTTCGTCCGGTCCAGTTGGGCAAGCTGTTGACCACGCTCGACGATGTCGCCTTCGCGCACCATCAGACTGTGAATAATCCCCCCTTCCAGGGACTGGATCACCTGCTCGTGGGAGGACGGGATCACCTTGCCACTGCCCGTCGTGACCTCATCCAGCTGGAACAGGCTGGCCCAGGTAATAAACACCACCAGCAGGGCAAACAGCGACCATGCCACCAGCGACGAACGCGGCAGGCGGGGCTCCTTCAGTCGGCTATTAAAGCGGGAGAAATCATTCATGCCACGCCCTCCGTTTTCAGTTTAACCGTACGCTGCGGCGCCTGCTGCGGGGCCATTCCGTGCTGGCGTAAAATGGCATCACGAGGGCCATCCATCACCACTTTGCCGTTTTCCAGGACGATGATGCGGTCAACCAGGTCCAGAATCGGCAGGCGATGCGTCGCCACCACCAGCGTCCGGCGCTTACCGAGCCACTGGTGCAGATGCTGGATAAACTGCTTCTCGCTGACCTCATCCAGCCAGGCGGTGGGTTCATCCAGCAGCAGAATATTCGGCGAGGTGATCAGCGCGCGCGCCAGCAGCAGCGCCTGACGTTGCCCGCCGGAAAGCCCCGTTCCGCCCTCGTTGATGATGCTGTTTAGCCCCATTTTCTGCTTGCGCACAAACTCCAGCGCGCCGCTGTTGACCAGCGCCTGATGGATTTCCTCGTCTGTCGCCAGCGGATTACCCATCAGGATGTTGTCGCGTACGGAGCCGAAGAACAGCCGCGCCTGCTGGCTGAGCAACTGCATATCGCGGCGCACGTCGGCCGGGTCAAGATGATTGAGAGCAATATCGTCCAGCAAAATGCTGCCCTGCTGCGGCTCCTGCATTCCCGCGAGGAGGTGCAGCAAGGTGCTTTTCCCCGAACCATTCCGCCCGAGCACCGCCACGCGCTCCCCGGCGCGAATGCGTAGTTTGCTGATATTCAGCACGGTGAGCTTCTCTTCTTCGTCGTAATAAAACCCCACGTCGTCCAGCAGATAATCACCGCGCAGGTGGGCTTTATGCACCTTCTTTCCGTGCTGGGGATCGTCAATCGGGCGCTGCATCAGGTCATCCAGTCCCTTGCGGGCCACCTTTGCTGACTGCCAGCGGGAAAGCACGCCAGAAATTTGCGACAGCGGCGCAATGGTCCGGGACGCCAGAATCGAGGTGCCCACCAGCGCACCGGTGGTCATGTCACCGCTGATGACCAGGTAACACCCCACCAGCAGCACCACGGCGTAGACGATAGATTGCACCTCCTGGGTCCAGGTTAGCAGCAGCCCCGTCAGCCAGCGCTGCTTCATGCCGACGCTGGCGGCAACGTCATTGGTGTTATTCCACTGGTTCTGGAACCGCTGCTCAGCGCGCATCAGCTTGATGTCCTCAAGCCCCTGCACCGCTTCCACCAGCGTGGCGTTGCGAATCGCCGATTCACGCATCCCTTCGCTGGAGAGTTTCCCCAGCGGGCGCTGCACCAGCAGGCCAGGAATAAGCAACAGCGGCACGGCGAGCAGGACCACCAGCACCAGCGGACCACCAATCATCCACAGAATGAAGACGAACAGCAGGAAGAACGGCAGATCGGAGAGGGCCGCAATGGTCGTCGAGGTGATCAGCTCGCGCACCGACTCCAGCTCGCGGATCTGCGCGATAAACGATCCGGTTGATTTCGAGCGTGCGCCGTTTTTAATCCGCAGCGCGTGGGCAAAGACGCGTTCAGAGATGCGCAGATCGGCGCGCTTCCCCACCACGTCAGAAATGTGCACGCGCAGCATGCGCATGATGAATTCGAACACGATGGCAATCATCACGCCGCCAAACAGCACCCACAGCGTGGCTTCTGACTGCGACGGTACCACCCTGTCGTAGACCTGCATGGAGAAGACCATGCCGGAAAGCGCCAGCACGTTGGCGACCAGCGCCACCAGCATAATATCGCTGTAACGACGCCAGTCTTTCAGCGCCAGCTGCCAGAACCAGTTTTTCTCATAGGGTTTGATGTAATCATCCACGCGCGCATCCGGCGTGGACTCCAGGGGACGCAGCACCATCAGCCCCTTTAACCGCGAACCGAGCTCGTCCCGCGTCAGCGTTGTCTCCAGGCCGCCGTCGCCGCTAAACTGCACGCTGACGTTCCCATCGTTGTCCATACGGTTGATGACCGCAATTTGCCCGCCGGTAAACTCCGCCAGCAGCGGTAAACGCCAGGGATCGAGCGATAGGGCTTCCGCCGCCACCCACCGCATCCCCAGCCCAAGCTGGCGCGCCATCTCCTCCAGCACCAGCTGGCGTGGCGACTGGCTTTCATGGTTAATCGTGACCCGAACATGCTCCGCCGAAAAATCCAGCCGATAATATTTCGCGATGATGAGCATGCCCTGCAACCAGGGTTCGTACTGTGGATGTGTCTTCATAATGCTACGTCCTGTTCAGGGCGATGATTTCGCACTGAAATGATACCTTTCCGGGATGATTAGAAATCGAACACTGTCTAAACGAGCCCGCAAAATAATCTTGTGAAATATAGGGTTATGGCTATTCGTGTAAAGAAACGCAAAAAGCCGCGAGGATCGCTCCCCGCGGCAGTGTTTTACGCAATTAACAGCTGGTGGTTCGCCAGCAGCGTCGCCAGATCTTTCTGCACCCCGTTCAGCGTCACCAGCGTGGTGGGCGAGAACTGACCGCCGGTGCCGTCCAGGTCAACCTGGATCTCGGTGTTGCTGCCGTTCTGCACCACGCGGATGTAGTCGGCGATGTTGCCCGCGCTGCTGTCCAGCGTCGCCACGCCGTTGACGTAGCTCGCCGAGCCGGTGCCGGTATAACCGCTGTCAGAAAGCAGGTCGCGCAGGTCGATACGGTCCGTATCCGCCGTCCCTTCCCAGGTGCCGACGGTAAAGCCGTTCACCACATCGCTGCCGTTGCCGCCCGTCGCGTCAGACGCGTTGATCAGCTTATAGAGCAACGTATCGTGACCGCCGCTGCCGATGTTGAAGGTGTCGTTCCCGCCCCGGCCTTCGAACTGGTTATCACCGCTGTTGCCGGTGATCACGTCGTCATAGTCGGAGCCGTTGATGCCTTCAATATTCACCAGTGTCGCGGTATCGAATCCGGTACTCTGCGCCGTAGAGCGTCCTAAATCGACGGTGACGCCGGAAGTGGCGTTGCGATAATCCACGACATCCATGCCGCCCGTACTGCTCCACGTGTCGTGTTCAGAGGTCGTCGTCCAGCCACCGGAACCGTTGTAGGTATACGTCCCTGCTTCAGCGATAAAGGTATCGTTGTAGCCGGTACCTGTCAGGGTGCCCTGGTGACCGCCCGTAGCAGCTTCAGCCGTCAGGGCGTAACTTTCTTTACCGTCTCCTGCCGTCAGCCCGTCCCAGGTTACGTTACTCGAAACACCGTTAACGGCACGAACCAGCACCGCGTGATACGTCTCGCTGGGATCCAGGCCGTAAAAACTGATGAGCGACGAGGAATCGTTAATGCCAATCCCGGACTGGGCATTGATGATTTCACTGGCGACCAGCTGGCCTGCCGCGTTGTACAGCTGGACAGTGTTGCCAAAGAAGGCGTTAATCCCTTCGCTGTCGACAATCTTCAGATGCAAGGCCGTACCTGGTGCGACCGTATTGGTATTCCGCTCCAGTAAAACCGTACCGTTTTGACGGAAAATGAGCAGATCCTGTGCGCCATCCCAGTCGTAATCAAGCAGAGCCGCGCCGGATACCTGAGTTGACGTAGCGGTACTGAATTTCGAAGCAGTAAAGCTTGCAGTACCTGCCAGTCCATCATTGGTGTAAAGATAAGACTGCCCGCTATTCGCCAGCTTGATGATGTCCATGTGACCGTCGAGGTTCCAGTCCACCGCCACGCTGACGTTACCCACAAACTTATCCGTGGTCGCCGTTCCAACCGCGGTTCCGGCCAGAAGGTTGCCGCTACCGTCGTTCAGCATTAACACCCCGCCCTGGCTGGTTCCGCTGGAGGTACGGGACATGCTCATATACAGGTCCATGTAGCCATCACCGTTAAAGTCGGCCCAGGTCATACTCACGGCATTGGACGCTGCGGCGGAACCATAGCCGCTGTACATGGTATTGGTGAAGTTTTGCCCCCACGTAAATGAGCCATTGCCCTGGTTAAACATGGTCGACAGGGCATAGTTGTTGCCCCCGTTGGTCGTATGCTGGGCAATATCCACTTTCCCGTCGTTGTTCAAATCCACACCGGACGTTTCAATCAGACTGTTGTAGTTACCTACCGTTGATCCCGATACGAAACTGGAGTACGTACCGGACTTCGAACTGCCCGTCAGCGTGCCGTTGTTATTGAGCATGACGGTGCTGGAATCAGGCCCGCCAGCATCGCCGATGACAAAGTCAGTGTAACCATCGCCCTTGATGTCAATGGCGACCACCGCGCCATACCACACCGCAGCCCCCATATTGGTCAGCGTACTGGAGGTGTATGTACCGTCTCCATTGTTAATCAGCTGCACCATGTACGAGTAACTTGTCCCTTCCGCCAGCACGTCAGCCAGCCCGTCGCGGTTGATATCCGCGTAAGTACCGGTTGTGTAACTCCCCGTCATTGAGAAATTGCCTGAAACGGTGTAAGCGTTACGGCTACTGGTATTGGCGGATGCGAATTGCTGGTTGGCCATAATCGTCCACAGCCCATCCGAATCCAGCATATAGCTGGCAGAATAGGAGTAGTTCGCGGCGGTAAATGACCAGGCCGGCGTCAATGATTCTTCACTCCCTACAATCAGGCTACCGGTAGTCAACCCAGCGGTATTGCCGTTGCCGGCGCTGCTTTTCACCTGTGCCGTAACATCATAATTCTTCACGCTCAGCGCATCGCCGTCAGGGAGCTGCAAATACCATGTGTTGTTATCCGGATCGACCACGACCGCACCGCCAGTCTCTGAGGTGTAGGTTTTATCGTTCACGGTGATAACCACGTACTCGCCGTTGGTCAGTCCCGCCGATACAAGTCCACTCAGAATCGGGGTGCTATCTGTCGTCGTCTGAGGGTTAATGGTCACGGTGGTGGTCGGGATGCTCGTATCCACTTTCAGCACGAAATCATCTGAGTCGGTGAAGTTACCTGCCAGATCGGTCACACGCAGCATATAGACGTGATTACCGTCATTCAGACCACTGTCCTGGAAATACCAGCTGGCGGCGCCGTTCATCGTCACCTGTCCCAGCAGCACACCGTCACGATACAGTTGCACGATCTCGCCACTGTCCGGCGCACGGTTAAGCGTCCCGTTAATCACTGGAGAGTTGTCATCTGTTGCCACCGAAGCGCCGAAGCTGCCCTGACGTTCGCCTTCCCCGTCGGTATAGCTGACCACCGTTCCCACCGTATCAGGCGGCGTGGTATCAACCGTTACCACCTGCGAAGAGGTTGAGCCGACGTTGCCCGCCTGGTCGATGATCCGCACCTGGTAGTTGTAATCCCCGTCCGTCAGATCGCGGGTGTCCGTATAGCTCCAGCGCTGGTTAGTGACGGTAGCGTCAATCCAGGTATTGCCGCCGTCGAGGCTAATCTGTACGCGCTCGTCGCTGGCCAGCGCGCTGCCCAACGAACCGTTGATCGTCAGCGAGGTGTCCATGGTGATGAAATCACTTCCGGACTGCCCGGTATCTTCGCTGATGCTGTCAATGGTGATGCCGTACTGCGGCGCCTGGGTATCCACCGTCACGTCCTGCGTGGTGGTGGCCCCGACGTTGCCCGCCTGATCGACAACCCGCACCTGATAGCGGTAGTCGCCGTCGGCCAGGATGCGCGCGTCGGTATAGCGCCACTGGGTACCGCTTACCGTGGCGTAAACCCAGGTGGTGCCGCCATCCATGCTCACCTGCACATACTCACCCGCCCCGAGTTCGGCCCCGAGCGTCCCGTTGAGCGTGTACGAGGTCGAACTGGTCAGGAAGTCATTGTTATCGAAACCGGTATCGACGGTGATGTTATCCACGGTCACCGTAATCGCCGCATCCGGCGCGACCGTATCGACCGTCACCTGCTGATGAGCGCTAGCACCCACGTTGCCCGCCGCATCCACTACGCGAACGTAGTAGTCATAGGTCTGGTTACCCAGCGTGCGGCCGTCCACGTAGTACCAGCTGTTGCCGGTGACGATCACGTTCTGCCAGGTGACGCCGCCGTCGATGCTGATCTGGGCATATTCGCCGTCGGCCAGCGTCGCGCCGAGTGAGCCGTGCAGGGTCAGGGACGTGTCGCGAGTGATAAAGTCGCTGCTGCTCAGGCCGGTATCGTCGCTGATGCTGTCGATAGCGATCGTTTTGCTGGCGTCCGGCGCGACGGTATCAATGGTCACCACCTGGCTGGTGGTGGCGCTGATATTCCCCGCCTCGTCAATCACGCGCAGCTGGTAGTTGTAATCCCCGTCGGTCAGCGTACGGCCATCAATATACGTCCAGCTCAGGCCGCTAACGCTCACGTCAGTCCAGGTCGCGCCACCGTCCAGGCTGATCTGGGCGTGGTCGCCGTTGCCCAGGGCCGCGCCGAGCGTACCTTTCAGGCTGATCTGGTTGTCGCTGGTAATGAAGTCGCTGTCGGACAGGCCGGTATCCTGCGAGACGGAATCCACGGTAATGGTCGCCGCCGCAGGCTTCGTCAGATCGATTACCACGTCCTGGCTGTCCGTTGCCCCAACGTTGCCCGCGTTATCAATCACGCGCACCTGGTACTGATACGTACCGTCCGTCAGGGTGCGGCCATCAGTGTAGCGCCAGGTGGTGCCGGTGACGGTCAGGTCGATCCAGGTGACGCCGCCGTCAAGGCTGATCTGCGCCTTCTCGTTATTGCCGAGCTGCGCGGTCAGGGAACCATTCACCACCACCTGGCTGTCGTTGGTGATGAAGTCATTCGCGCTGAGGCCGGTATCGTTTTGCAGGGAATCAATGCTGATCCCCATCGACGGTGCGGTGAGATCCACGGTTACGGTGTGGTTATCGCTGACGCTGTTGCCGATGGCGTTGCTCACCTGCGCGTTAATCACGTACGAACCGCCGTCCGCCAGCGCGGTCACGTCTGCGCTGCCGACCGTATAGCTCCAGGTGCCGTCATTTTGAACGGTAGCCGTGTAGGTTTTACCGTTAAGCGTAATTGTCACCGTCTGGCCCGCTGGCGCATCGGTGGTGCCGCTGATAACCAGTGGCGTGCCATGTTCGGCGGCATTTACGATATCGTCCTGCGCAAAGGTGTTAATGGCGATGGTCGGCACGTCGCCGTTAAGCGTCACGTCGTGCGTTGCGCTGCCCGGGTTACCTGCCTTATCGCTCACCGTAGCCGTAATGGTGTAATCCCCGTCGCTCAGGCCAAGGAAATCACGCCCCGGCACGAAGACCGACCAGGAGCCGTCCGCCCCGACGGTCGCCTGATAGCTGTGGCCGTTGAAGGAGACGGTCACCGTCTGGCCCTGTTCCGCGGTGGTGGTCCCGCTGATGGTCTGTCCCGCCAGCTGCTCGGCGTTGTTGACGATATCGTCATCAGCCACGGTGCTAATGGTGACGGCTGGCGCGATGGTATCGACCGTTAAGGTATGCGTCGTCTGGCCGCTGTTACCGGCTTTATCGTTGACCGAGGCGGTCACCGTCAGCGCCCCCTGGCTCAGTGCAGCCAGATCGACTGCCGGAACATCCAGCGTCCACGTCCCGTCGTTTGCCACAAGCGCAGTGTAGGTTTTGCCGCCCAGCGTGACGGTCACCGTCTGGCCTGCTTCCGCGCTGGAAGAGCCTTGTACGGTGAGCGCCTGCTGGGCTTCCGCCGCATTCAGCACATCGTCGCCCGACAACGTGTTCACGCTAATCACCGGCGCGCTGGTATCCACGCTGATGGTATGCGTCGCCGAGGCGCTGTTCCCGGCGCTGTCCTGCGCCGAAACAGAAACCTGGTAGCTCGCGCCGTCGGCCAGGGTGCCCACGTCGGCGGCCGGTACGGTGGTTGTCCAGGAGCCATCGCTCTGGATAGTGGCCGTATAGCTCTTACCATTCAGGTTGATAGTGACCTGCGTACCGCTGGCGAACTGCGCGCTGGAGCCGTTGATGACCAGCGACGCGCCCGCTTCTGCTGCATTGATCACGTCATCACCGCTGAGGGTGTTGACGGTCAGCGCGACCGATGCGGTATTTACCACCACGTCGTGGGTCTGGGTGCTGCTGTTACCCGCACTGTCGGTGATAGTCGCGCTAAGGGTCACGGTGCCGTCGGTCAGCGCGGAAATCACGCTGGCCGGAACGCCCACGCTCCATTTGCCGCTGGCGTCAACGGTGGTGGTGTACTGGTTCGAACCGATGGTGATGACCACCTTATCGCCGACGCTGGCGCCGGTTGCGGTGCCGCTGACGATCTGCGCCTGCCCGTGCTCCACGCTGTTGATGACGTCATCTCCCGCCACAACGTTAAAGCTGACGGTCGGCGGCGTGGTATCAAACGTAATCGCTTTCCCCGCGCTGCCCGGATTACCCGCGGCGTCACTCACGCTGGCCTGCACGGTGTAACCGTTATCCGACAGTGCGGAAAGGTCTGTGCCCGGCACGTTCACGCTCCAGACGCCGCCCTGCTGAACCTGTGCGGTGTAGCTGTTTCCGCCCAGCGTCACGGTGACCGTCTGACCGACTTCAGCCGTGGTGGTGCCGGAAATGGCCACGCCCGCAGCCGCTTCGCTGCCGTTGATCACGTTGTCGCCGGCTACCGTGTCAATCGTCACGGTTGGCGCTGTGGCATCCACGCTGTACTCCCGGCCCGCAGACGCGCTGTTGCCGTGCGCGTTGGTGACGCTCACCTGCACGCTGGCGTCACCGTCCTTCAGGCCCGCGAGATCGGCGGAAGGCACGGTGGCCGTCCAGTTACCGTCAGCATCCACCTTCGCGGTGTACGTCTTGCCGCCGAAGGTAACGGTAACGGTCTGGTTTTCCTCCACGTTCGAGGTGCTGCCGGAGAGCACCAGATCCACGCCTTTCTCCGCCGCGTTAATCACGTCGTCGGTGGCAATCGCATCAATGCTGATAGCCACCGCCGCCAGATCGACGATCACGTCATGGCTGATGGAGACCGGGTTGCCCGCCGTGCTCTGGCCCGCTACGGTGACGGTCATCGTGCCTGCGGCCAGAGCGCCCACGTCTGCCGCCGGGATCGCCGCGGTCCAGGAGCCGTCTGCCAGTACCGACGCGGCATAGGTCTTGCCATTCACGGTCACGGTGAGCGTTGTGCCTGCCGCCAGCCCGTCACTGGTGCCGGAGACGATCAGGTTTTGACCATGCTCAATGCTGTTGATCACGTCATCGCCCGCCACGGTATTCACGCGCAGCCCCGGCAGGCTGGCGTCGATGGTGACATCGCGCTCGCCCGTTCCCGTGTTGCCGTGGCCGTTGGTCACAGTCGCAGACACCGTCAGGTCGCCGTTGCCCAGCGCCGTCAGGACGGATTCCGGCACGTTCACGGACCAGGTCAGATCGCTCTGCACTGTCGCGGTGTACGTGTTGCCGCCAATGGTCACGGTGACGGTATTGCCCGCCTCCGCGTTCGCTACCTTGCCGCTGAGGGTCTGACCCGCGGCCACTTCCGCCGCGTTGATGACGTTATCGCCCGCAATGGTGTTGATGGTGACGGTTGGCAGCGCGGTATCTACCAGCAGGTTCGCGGTGTTGCTCACGCTGTTGCCCACGCCGTTGGTGGCCGTCGCGTTCAGGGTGTAACTGGCCTGACCGAGACCGGTCAGATCCGCTGCCGGAATGGTCAGGCTCCAGGTGCCGTCTGCCGCCGTCGTGGCCGTGTAGTTTTTGCCGTTGAGGGTCACGGCCACCACGGTGCCTTCTCCCAGGTTGGCGCTGGTGCCGCTGACGCGCAGATCCTGACCCTTCTCTACCGCGTTCAGCACATTATCATCGCTGATGGCGTTGAAGCTGACCAATGGCAGACCGGTATCGACGGTCACATTATGCGTGCCGCTGCCGGTGTTGCCCGCCGCGTCGGTGACTGACACAGAGACGGTCACGGTTCCGTCGCTGAGGCCTGAAATCACATTTGCCGGGACACCCACGCTCCAGTTACCCGCCGCGTCCAGCACGGTGGTATAAGTCTGGCCGCCGATCGTGACGGTGACCTTATCGCCCGCCGCCGCGCCGGTGGCGGAGCCGCTGATAATCTGCGCCTGATTGTGTTCAGCCACGTTAATCACGTCGTCGCCTGCCACGGTGTGGATGGTCACTGCCGGAACGGTGACGTCCACCGTAAGGTTGTGGTCCGCCGACGCCGGGTTACCCGCCTTGTCGCTCACGCTCGCGGTCACGGTGACGCTGCCGTCGCTTAATCCTGCCAGATCCGCCGCCGGAACGTTCAGCGTCCAGCTGCCGTTCGCGCTGACGGTTGTGGTGTAATCTTTGCCGTTCAGCGATACGGTCACCGTCTGGCCCGCTTCGGCGGTGCTGGTGCCGGAGATTGCCAGGTCGGACTGCGCTTCTGAGGCGTTGAGGATATCGTCGGTGGCAATGGTGTTGATGGTCACGGACGGCGCGGTAGCATCCACGCTGTACTCACGGCCCGCCGAGGCGCTGTTGCCGTTCACATTGGTGACGCTCACCTGTACGCTGGCGTCACCATCCTTCAGGCCAGCCAGATCCGCTGACGGCACGGTGTAAGTCCAGTTGCCGCTGTCGTCCACGGTGGTGGTGTAGATCCTGCCGTTCAGACTAATGGTCACGGTCTGCCCGGCTTCCACGTTGGTGGTCACACCGGACAGCACCAGATCCGCGCCCTTCTCCGCCGCGTTAATCACGTCGTCGGTGGCAAGCGCATTGATGCTGATGGCAACGGTAGCCAGATCAACGGTCACGTCGTGGCTGATGATGATCGGATTACCCGCCGCGCTGTCACCGGTAACGCTGATTTTCACGGTGCCTTCCGGCCACGCGCTCACGTCGGTGGACGGGATCGCCGCGCGCCAGGTGCCGTCTGCCAGCACCGTTGCCGCGTAATCTTTACCGTTGACGGTAACCGTCAGCGCCGTGCCCGGCGCCAGCCCGTCGCTGGTGCCTGAAACAATCAGGTTCTGCGCGTGCTCGATGGTGTTGACCACGTCGTCACCCGCCACGGTATCGACGCGCAGCCCCGGCAGGTTAGCGTCGATAGCGATCTCGCGTTCGCCGGTGCCGGTGTTGCCGTGGCCGTTGGTGACGGTCGCGGTTACGCTCAGGCTGCCGTTGCCGAGTGCGGTCAGCACGTCAGACGGCACGTTGACGGACCAGGACAGATTATTCTGCACCGTTGCGGTGTAGCTGTGGCCGCCGATAGCGACGGTCACGGTGTTGCCCGCTTCGGCATTCGCCACTGTGCCGCTCAGGGTCTGACCCGCGGCCACTTCCGCCGCGTTGATGACGTTGTCGCCCGCCACGGTGTTGATGGTGACGGTTGGCAGCGCGGTGTCGACAAGCAGGTTCGCAGAATTGCTCACGCTGTTGCCCACGCCGTTGGTGGCCGTCGCGTTCAGGGTGTAACTGGCCTGACCGAGACCGGCCAGATCCGCAGCCGGAACCGTCAGGCTCCAGGTGCCGTCTGCCGCAGTTGTCGCCGTGTAGTTTTTACCGTTCAGGGTCACGGTGACCTGGGTGCCTTCCGCCAGGTTGGCGCTGGTGCCGCTGACGCTCAGATCCTGGCCTTTTTCAACGGCGTTCAGGACGTTGTCATCACTGATGGCGTTGAAGCTGACCGATGGCAGACCGGTATCGACGGTCACATTATGCGTGCCGCTGCCGGTATTGCCCGCCGCGTCGGTGACTGACACAGAGACGGTCACGGTGCCGTCGCTGAGGCCTGAAATCACATTCGCCGGAACGCCCACGCTCCAGTTACCCGCCGCATCCAGCACGGTGGTATAAGTCTGGCCGCCGATCGTGACGGTGACCTTATCGCCCGCCGCCGCGCCGGTGGCGGAGCCGCTGATAATCTGCGCCTGATTGTGTTCAGCCACGTTAATCACGTCGTCGCCTGCCACGGTGTGGATGGTCACCGCAGGTACGGTGACGTCCACCGTCAGGGCGTGGTCAACCGACGCCGGGTTACCCGCCTTGTCGCTCACGCTCGCGGTTACGGTGACGCTGCCGTCGGTTAATCCTGCAAGGTCAGCTGCCGGCACGTTCAGCGTCCAGCTGCCGTTCGCGCTGACGGTTGTGGTGTAATCTTTGCCGTTCAGCGATACGGTCACCGTCTGGCCTGCTTCGGCGGTGCTGGTGCCGGAGATTGCAAGGTCGGACTGTGCTTCTGAGGCGTTGAGGATATCGTCGGTGGCAATCGTGTTGATGGTCACGGACGGCGCGGTAGCATCCACGCTGTACTCGCGGCCCGCAGACGCGCTGTTGCCGTTCACGTTGGTGACGCTCACCTGCACGCTGGCGTCACCGTCCTTCAGGCCAGCCAGATCCGCAGACGGCACCGTGGCGGTCCATTTACCCTCAGCGTCCACCGTGGCAGTGTAGCTCTTGCCGCCGAAGGTGATGGTGACGGTTTGATTTTCCTCTACATTCGCGGTGGTGCCGGAGAGCACCAGATCCGCACCCCTCTCGGCGGCGTTGATCACGTCATCGGAAGCGATGGCGTCAATGCTGATCGCGACGTTTGCCAGATCCACGGTCACATCATGGTTGATAGTCACCGGATTGCCCGCGCTGCTCTGGCCTTCAACGTTCACGGTGACCGTGCCTGCGGCAAGGGCACTCACGTCCGCAGAAGGGATCGCCGCGCTCCAGGTGCCGTCTGCCAGCACCGTGGCTGCATAGGTTTTACCGTTTACGGTGACGGTCAGCGCTGTGCCCGCCGTCAGGCCGTCGCTTGAACCCGTGATAATCAGATTCTGCCTGTGTTCGATGCTGTTAATCACGTCATCGCCCGCTACGGTGTCCACGCGCAGGCCCGGCAGATTCGCGTCGATAGTGATATCGCGCTCTCCGCTGCCGCTGTTGCCCACGCCGTTCGTGACGCTGGCGGTCACGGTCAGATCGCCATTGCCCAGCGCGGTGAGCACAGATTCCGGTACGCTGACGGACCAGGTCAGATCGCTCTGCACCGTTGCGGTGTAGTTATGGCCGCCAACAGACACAGTCACGGTGTTGCCCGCTTCGGCATTCACCACTGTGCCGCTAATGGTCTGGCCGGTTGCCAGCTCCGCCGCGTTGATCACGTCGTCGCCCGCCACGGTGTTAATGATGACGCCAGGCAGCACGGATTCCACGTTCACGGTGTGCGAGGTGCTGGTGCTGTTGCCGACGCTGTCCGTTGCGGAGGCCGACACGGTGTAAAGCGCTTCACCCAGTTGCCCCACCTCGCTCGCCGGAACGGTTGTGGTCCATTGGCCATTGGTATCCACCGTGGCGCTGTACGCTTTGCCGTTGAGCATCACGGTGACCACCGCGCCCGCGGCCAGCCCGGAAGCCGTACCTGTGATGGTCAGATCCTGCGTTTTCTCACTGCTGTTGATCACATCGTCGCCGGACACGGTGTCAATGGTCAGCACCGGCGCAGTGAGGTTGACTTCAACCTCGTGCGTTGTGCTGTTGCTGTTTCCGGCTTTATCGGTCAGTGCCGCGGTGATCGTGTGATCCCCGGCGGTCAGGGCACTCACGTCCGCCGCAGGCACGCCCACGCTCCACCTGCCGGAAGCGTCCAGGGTCGCGGTGTAATCTTTGTTATTGATGGTGACGGTCACCACGTCGCCCGCCGCCGCACCGGTCACGGAACCGGTGACAATTAGCGCCTGCGCATGCTCGGCGCTGTTGATCACGTCGTCGTCGGAAACGGTGTTAATGGTCAGCTGTGGCACCGTGGTATCCACCAGCACATCGCGGTCCGCCAAGGCCGGGTTACCCGCCTTATCCGCGACGGCTGCCGTGATGGTGTAACTGCCGTCGGTAATCGCGCCGATATCCGCAGACGGTACGGTGACGCTCCAGCTGCCGTTCGCCTGTACGGTGGTGGTGTAGTCCACGCCGTTCAGCGTCACGGTGACGGTCTGGCCCGCTTCGGCGTTGGAGACACCGTTAACGACCAGATCCTGCTGCGCTTCGGCCGCGTTGATGATGTTGTTGTCGCTGACGATCTCGATGGACACCGTCGGCGCGGTGGCGTCCACGCTGTACTCGCGGCCCGCCGAGGCGCTGTTGCCGTTCACGTTGGTGACGCTGACCTGCACGCTGGCGTCGCCGTCTTTCAGGCTACCTAAATCGGCAGACGGTACGGTCGCCGTCCAGTGGCCGCTGGCATCCACCGTCGCGCTATAGGTCTTACCGCCGAAAGTGATGGTAACGGTCTGGTTTTTTTCCACGTTGGTGGTCGTGCCAGAAAGTACCAGGTCCTCCCCCTTTTCCGCGGCGTTAATCACGTCGTCGGTGGCAACGGCGTCGATGCTGATGGCCACCGTCGCCAGATCGACCTTCACGTCGTGGCTGATGGAAACCGGGTTACCCGCCGCGCTCTGGCCGTCAACGGTCACGGTGATCGTGCCTGCGCTCAGCGCGCCGACGTCAGCCGCCGGAATAGCTGCACTCCATGTCCCGTCTGCCAGTACGGTTGCCGCGTAGGTTTTGCCGTTGACGGTGACCGTCAGCGCCGATCCGCTCGCCAGCCCGTCGCTGGAGCCGGTAATAATCAGGTTTTGACCATGCTCGATGCTGTTGATCACATCGTCGCCTGCCACGGTATCCACGCGCAGGCCCGGCAGGCTGGCATCAATCGTGATGTCGCGTTCGCCGGTGCCGGTGTTGCCGTGGCCGTTGGTCACGCTCGCTGTTACGGTGAGATCGCCGTTACCGATAGCGGTTAAGACGTCAGACGGCACGTTAACCGACCAGCTCAGGTCGTCCTGGACCGTCGCGGTATAGGTGTTGCCCCCGATACCGATCGTGACAGTGTCACCGCTCGCCGCGCCGCTCACTTTCCCGCTCAGGGTTTGTCCGGAAGCCACTTCCGCCGCGTTAATCACGTCGTCGGTGGCAACCGCATTAATGGTGACCTGCGGCAGCGCGCTGTCGACCAGCACGCTATGGCTGGTGTTCGCACTATTACCCGCAGTATCGGTCACGCTGGCCGTCACGCTATAGCTCGCTTCGCCCAATGCCGAGACGTTTGCCGCCGGAACGGTGACGCTCCAGTTACCGCTGGCATCGGTGGTGGCGGCGTAACTGATACCGTTCAGGGTTACGGTGATGCGGGTCCCGTCCGGCTGGTTGCTGGTACCGGAGATCAACAGGTCCTGGCCTTTTTCGGTCGCGTTGATCACGTCGTCAACCGCCAGGGTATTGATGGCAATCACCGGCGCGGTCAGGGAAACGTCAAACGCATGCGTCGCGCTGGTGCTGTTGCCCGCTTTATCGGTGACCGTGGCGGAGATCGTCTGATCGCCGTTAGCCAGCGCGCCCACGTCCGTCGCCGGAACGCCCACGCTCCAGTTACCGGCACCGTCCAGCATCGCTGTGTAGTCTTTGCCGTTCAGGGTCAAGGTAATCACATCGCCCGCCTGCGCGCCCGTCACCTTGCCGGTGACAATCAGCGCCTGGCCGTGCTCGGCAATATTAACAATGTCGTCGCCCGCCACAATGTCGAAGGTAATCTGCGGCACGGTAGTGTCGACCAGCACGGACGCCCCTGCACTGGCCGGGTTGCCCGCTTTATCGGACACGGTCACCGTGACCGCCGCGCTGCCGTCGGCGATCCCCGCCAGATCCGCCGCCGGTACGTCCAGCGTCCAGCTGCCGTTTGCCTGCACCTGGGCGGTGTACTGATTGCCGTTGAAGGTCACGGTGACCGTCTGGCCTGCTTCGGCAGTAGACGTCCCGCTCAGGGTCAGATCCTGCGCCGCCTCTGCCGCATTCAGCATGTTGTCGCCGCTGATGGTGTTGATGGTGACCGCTGGCGCGGCGGTAGCGACGCTGAATGCCTGCGAGGAAGAGGCCGCGTTGCCGTTCACGTTGGTTACGCTGACCTGTACGCTGGCGTCGCCGTCCTTCAGGCCGCTCAGATCGGCAGCCGGTACGGTGCAGATCCAGTCGCCGTTGGCATCGACCATCGTGGTCCAGGTTTTACCCGCAAAGATAATGGTAACGGTCTGGCCCGCTTCAACGTTCGAGGAGGAGCCGGACAGCACCAGATCCTGGCCTTTTTCTGCCGCGTTCAGCACGTTGTCGTCCGTCACGCTGTTAATGCTTATCGCCACCGGGGCGAGATCGACATCCACCACGGTGCCGATGTTCACCGGGTTGCCGGAGGTATCCTGCGCGCTGGCGCTGATGGTGAGCGACCCGTCCGCCCACCGGGAGACGTCTGCGGCCGGAACCGCAGCCTGCCATGTGCCGTCCGCCAGTACCGATGCGGAATAACTCTTGCCGTTGATGCTCACGGTGACGGTGCTACCCGCCGCCAGGTCGGTGCTGGTGCCGGAGATAACCAGGTTCTGCGCGTGTTCAATTATGTTAATGACGTCGTCACCGGCGACGGTATCAATGCGCAGGCCGGGCAGCTCGGCGTCAATGGTGACATCCAGGGAAGACGATCCGGTATTGCCGTGCGCGTTCGTCACGCTGGCCGACACGGTCAGGTCGCCGTTGCCGAGCGCGGTTAACTGACTCTGGGTTAACGGCAGGCTCCAGGTGAGATCGTCCTGTACGGTAGCCGTGTATGTCTGCCCGCCGAGGATAATCGTGACGGTATCACCCGATGCCGCGTTAGAAACCTTTCCGGTCAGGGTTTGCCCTGCGGCCACTTCCGCCGCGTTGACGATATTATCGCCCGCAAAGTTGTTGAGGGTAACAACCGGCAGCGAGCTGTCCACCAGCACATCGTGCGTGGCAGCGGCGCTATTGCCCACATTATCGGTGACGCTCGCCGTTACGGTGTAATTGGCTTCACCCAGCGCGCTCACCGCAGAGGCGGGTACGGTAACGCTCCAGTTGCCGCTGACGTCGGTGGTGGCGGTGTAGTTGATACCGTTCAGATTAACAGTGATGGTGGTTCCTTCCGGCTGGTTGCTGGTACCGGAAAGCAGCAGATCTTCGCCCTTCTCTGCCGCATTGATCACGTCATCCGCTGCCAGCGTGTTAATACCGATAACGGGCGTCACAGTATTGACCACCACATCCACTGAACTGCTGCCGGTGTTGCCGGACCGATCGGTCACGGAGACGTTAATAGTCCAGGTGCCGTCCGTCAGCCCCTGAATGACGGACGCAGGCAGGCCGAGACTCCAGTTTCCTGCCGCATCCACCACGGTGGTGTAGTCCACGTTATTGATGGTGATGGTGACCAAATCACCCGCTGCCGCGCCGGTGACGGAGCCGCTCAGGATCTGCGCCTGAGCATGGGCCAGCTGGTTAACGGTGTTGGTGTCGGTGACGAAATCGTTGATGGTCACCTGCGGTACGGTGGCATCCACCAGCCCAACGCGATCCGCGCTGCTGCTGTTGCCCGCCACGTCAGTGACGGTGGCCGTCACGGTGACATTGCCATCGGTCAGCGCGCCTACGTCGGCGGCAGGCACGTTCAGCTGCCAGCGACCGTCCGCCTGTACCGTGGTCTGGTAAGATTTACCGTTCAGCGTCACGGTGACCGTCTGGCCCGTTTCAGCGGTTGTGCTGCCGCTGAGCACCAGATCCTGCTGCGCTTCTGCCGCATTAATGATGTTGTCGTCGGTCAGGTTATCAAGCGTAATGGCTGGCGGCTGCGTATCGACGATCACCACGCGTGAGGCGTCCGCGCTGTTGCCGTTGACGTTAGTCACGCTGACGCTCACCTGCGCACGCCCGTCGATCAGCGTTTCCATCGCGCTCGCCGGAACGGTCAGGTGCCAGGAGCCGTCCTGCTGCACCTGTGCGGTAAAGGTTTGATCCGCGAATTTCACCACCACGGTCTGCCCGGCCTCCACGCCCTGCGTCTGACCAGAAAGCGTGACATCCGCGCCTTTTTCCGCCGCGTTGAGCATATCGTCAGTGGTTACGGTATCGATGGTGACAGCCACCGCATTCAGGTCAAGCTCGATCGGGTGTTCAGCCGCCACGGTGTTGCCCCAGGCATCTTCCGCGCTGACGCTGACGGTCATGCCTCCCGCCGTCCATGCCTGAAGGTCCGCCGCCGGCACGCCAATCTGCCAGCTGCCGCTGGCGTTAACCGTGGTGACGTATTCGACATTATTGATGGTGACGGTGATCTGTGTGCCTTCGGCCAGATGAGTGCTGGAGCCGGTTACGGCCAGATCCTGCTGCTGCTCGATGGCGTTAATCACGTCATCGCCAGAGATCGTGTTCACGCGCAGGCCCGGCAGTTCGGCGTTGATGTTGATATCACGTTCGCCGGTGCCGGTATTGCCGTGCGCATTGGTGACAGAGGCGCTGAAGGTTAAATCGCCGTCGCCAAACGCCTGGAGGTCGGCCGATGGGATCGTCACGCTCCATTTCAGGTCGCTGCCAACCGTCGCGGTGTAGCTCTTGCCGCCCACGGTGACAGAGACGGTATCGCCCGCCGCCGCGCCGGTGACGCGTCCACTGAGGGTTTGGTCAACCGCCGCTTCGGCGTTATTGACCAGGTTATCCCCGGCAAAGGTGTTGACGATCACCTGCGGCAGCACGGTGTCTACCAGCAGATTCGCCTCGGCGGAGCCGCTGTTACCCACGCTGTCGGTGCCGCTGACGCTGACGGTGTAAAGGGTATTCGCCAGATCCAGCACGTCGGAGACCGGCACCTGAACGGACCAACGACCGTTCTCAACGGTGGTCTGATAGTTAACGTTGTTCAGCGTCACGGTGACAGCGCTGCCGTTCGGCAGATTACTGGTCCCGCTCAGGCTCAGGGGCTGCATGGCCTCCTGCGCATTCAGGACGTTATCCTGGCTGATGGGATCAAGGGTAAATTCCGGCGGGTTGCCGCTCAGCGTAATGCCGTGCGTCGCGCTGCCGGTGTTGCCCGCCGCATCGGTCACGGCAACCGAAATGCTGTGGCTACCTTCCCCCAGCGCGCCAATGACGGAGGCAGGCACGCCGACGCTCCAGGTGCCGTCCGCCTGAACGACACCGGTAAAGGTCTTGCCGCCAACGGTCACGGTGACAACGTCGCCCTCCGCCGCGCCGTTCGCCTGGCCGGAAATAATCTGCGCCTGCCCCTGCTCGCTGGTGTTCAGAATGTCGTCGCCCGCGACGGTGTTGATAGTGACCACTGGCGCTGCGGTATCGACCCTGAAATCGGCGGTGATGGAGGACCCATTACCCGCTTTGTCGCTGACGTTTACCGTCAGGGTGTGCTCGCCGTTAGCCAGTGTCTGTACTTCACTGGCCGGAAGCGTAACGGACCAGCTGCCGTCGCTGCCCACGGTCGCCGTGTGATTTTTGCCGTTCAGCGTGACCGTCACAATCTGGCCCGCTTCCGCATTGGTTTTCCCGGTCAGCGTCAGCGGCTGATTATGTTCAGCCGCGTTGATGATGTTGTCCTGGGCGATCGTGTCGACAGAGATCACTGGCGAGGCGGTATCCACGCCAATCGTCTGGCTGCCGGACACGGTGTTGCCCGCCGCGTCTTTTCCGCTGACGTTGACCGTCCAGGTACCATCGCCCAGCGCCTGTGCGTCGGCAGCAGGGACCTTCACGCTCCATGCGCCGTTTGCCCCCACTTCTGCGGTATAGGTTTTACCGTTGAGCGTGACGGTAAGCGCCGTTCCCTGCGCCAGGTTTTTGCTGGTGCCGGACAGCGTAAAGCCAGCGGCCTGCTCGCTGGCGTTGATCACGTTATCGCCCGCCGTGGCGGCGAGCGTCACGCTGGTATCCGCTGTAGAAACGGTTACGGTAATACTGCCCGCAGAGGTCGTTTTACTGCCGTCGATCTGTACGACGGACCAGGTATGTTCCCCGTCCGCCTGGGTCGGGAGTGTTACCGTCCAGGTGCCGTCCTTCGCGACCATGGTGCTGGCGATGGTGCTGCCGCTGCCGTCTTTAACCTGAATGGTCGCGCCCGGCTGCCCGGTACCGCTGAAGGTGGGGGTGTTATCATCCGTGACCTCTTTTGCACTCAGCACGCCCTGCTTGTCACCCGCGTTGTCCGCCAGCAAAAATGTCGGCGTAGCGCTTTCGACTTCTTTTGTATTATCAATAACCCTGGTTTTGGTTTCGCCATCGCCGCCGTGAGCCAGCAGTGCGCCGATCGCACCGCCCCCTAACGCCGCACCGGCAATCCAGCCCCACGGCGCATCGCTTAATACGCTTCCCTGCTCCAGGAAAGGTTCAATGCTGCTAATGGGTGCAGCCTGGGCGGTTAATTCGGTGGCGGCAACGCCTGATGCTTCCCCGGCATCGGCAAATGAAATATGCGTCAACGCCTGGTTATCGTTAAATACCAGTTCGGAATGATTATGGGTTTCCGTGTCTTCGACAAAATAATTATTGCAGCGGATCACGCTGCCATCTTTCATATAAATGAGGAGGTCATTCCCCTGGCGGACATAACGCACCACGTCCTGAGCAGAACCCTGAATTTCAATCACGCTCGGTGAGGAAATAGAAACCGAGAGATTCCCTTCACCGGTTAATTTCGTCTTCTCTGCCGTTTTGCGAATGATGACATCAACAACTTTTGCGGTACTCATATTCTTCTCCTTGCAGGTGCGCGTATTCCTGTGGATATATCCACCAGAGGGATGTAACTATCCTTGGGAAAAATCACCCATTATTGTCTGACTTATTTCGCGCAGAAAGGTGCGCCTTTTTTTAACTTAAATCAGGTAATTTCGCGGCAGCGTTTTTCTCTATTCCGATAAGCGGCATGAGATTATCCACCGCGGAGGCGTAATTAATCGCCGCACTCCAGCCATCGTATTCAGCCATTATTTTCGCGGAGGTGGCAGACCAGACATCCTGCTCCACGCTGAGCAGATCGTTAATGCTGCGCTTGCTCAGGGTATATTCATTTTTGTAGACATCGCGGGCGCGCAACGCATTTTCCAGCTGACGTTTCCCGGCTTCCATTCGTCCACGCGCCCCGGTCCAGTCGGCCTGTGCGACGGAGGCTTTTTGCAGGACATCAAAACGGGCCTGATCGACCTGCGACGATGCCATTGCCCTTGCGCCCTCGGCCTGACGGACGCGCGCCGAGACCGCGCCGCCCTGATAAAGCGGTGCGTCAATATTGAGCTGGATCTGATCATCCCAGTACGCGCGATTATCCGACTCATACCGGGTCCGGCCCCCTTTCAGGCTTAAGGTCGGCCAGTGCTGAGACTTCGCGGTTTCTACGCCGTACTGGGCTGAACGCTCCATGTTCTGCGCGGCCATCACCGTTGGGATCAGTGAATAATCAATCCGATTGAGAGAATCCGGCTCCACGGCCAGACCACCCGGAACCGGTGAATAGCGTTCAGCCTGTATGCCAGTTAATACCGCCAGCCGCGCGCGGGCGCTGTTCAGGGATGCATTGTACTGCTCTACCGTCGCCTGCATCCCGGCAATACGGGTGCGGGTCTGAAGCTCATCAGAGGTGGAGCTTACGCCAGCGTCGGCGCGGAGTTTGGCCAGCTGCTCAACGTTTTTAAGCGCCTGCACGTTCTCTTTTGCCGCCTGCAACAGATCGCTGTAGCGTTTCACTTCCACATAGCTGAGCGCCGTTTTTTCCGCGACGGCAGACATCGTGCTCATCAGCTGGTAGCGATAGCTGTCACGCTGAGCTGAAGACTGGCTGATGCTGTTGTTGGTCTTGCCAAAATCGTACACCAGCTGCGTCAGACTCAGGCCCCAGGCTGCGGAATTTCGCAACGAGCCGCTTGAATCGGTGGTCTGGCTGTGACCTGTACTCCCGTTCAGGGCTATTTGTGGCATCCAGCCACTGCGCGCTTCGTCTATTTGTGCCTGGCCGATCCCCAGCTGTGCCGCCTGCTGGCTCACCGAGGGGTCGCGATCGAGAGCGAAAAGAATACTTTCTTTCATCGTCATTGCCGCAACGGGAGATATCCCCGCCTGGCCGTTATTTGCATTAGCCGCAGTCACCACCAACGAAATTAAGGTCAGGGAGGCAGATAATCTGAGTAACCTGTTATTGCATTTCATCTTCATAATATCCCCCGACTCCAGGTGATAGCCAAATAAATACCCAGGAAGAGGTACAAATAATTCGCCAGAAATCCATTGCCCCTTCTCCATTAATTCCGGGCAAGAGTTCCCCTAACTCATTTCAATTGAGATGAGAGCCGTTCAATCCCTTTTTTTCTTTTAAGAATTTACTTAAATATTTAGTGATTCGCAGCATAACAAAATGTGATATAAGCAACCACACCCGCAATGTTAATGTGTTGTTACAAATAAGAAAAAAGATGGGGTTTCTGGACAAAACGTTATAAAGGACCTTTCAGATGAAACAAATAAACCCCCTGTAATATAAAGAAAATTCTAAAATACCCCGGTGTACATTTTTGCGTTAATTTCACCACGAATCAGACACAAAGATTTTCAAAGAAATGTCAATTTAAGTAATCCACCGAATAAAACTGGATTATTTTGCTTTATAAACACAGATTGTTAGATATATACACTAATTTATAATTGAAAATTAGTTATAAATATCAATTAGGCGCTGTAATGTGGCAGCTTAAGCCAAATTTATAAGTAAAACATAGCGATAACAACATACCTAAAAGATACCTACATGTTTTTGATGACTGATTAATGCGATATCAATAATCACACCATTAAACTGTTTTTGGATAACATCCCGCGCCTGTCCCGATTCCCTTTTCTGCAAAATGCTGTAAACTGCGAAGTATTGCGACATTTTACAGGATACTGCGCCCATGCATAAAACCGCCAGACAGAAATATGTGCTTGATATCATTACTGAACAAGGCCAGGCCAGCATTACCGAGCTGGCAGATCGATTGCAGGTTTCAGCGGACACCATCCGTCGCGATCTGACCGACCTGGAAAAACAGGGACTGGCACAAAAAAACCATGGTGGCGCCATCGCGCTGAATCTCTCGACGATGAACCGGGTTAGCAGGAATACCTTGCTGCCTGAAATCAAGCAGCGGCTGGGTAAACAGGTTGCGCAATGCGTGCCTGCGGGCTCGACGCTGTTTCTGGATGCCGGAAGCACACTGCTGGCCGTTGCCTCTTTCCTTCATGGGCCGCTGACCATCATCACCCCTTCTCTTGATATCGCCCAACAGGTGAGCGATCGGGAAGGTATCGACCTGATCCTGCTCGGTGGAAAGTGGGATCAGAAACAGCGCCTGTTTGCCGGAAGCGCCACCCTTTCACTGCTCTCTCGCTACCGGGCGGATATTGCCATCCTTGGCGCATGCGCCATCCATGCCGAACTCGGATTGAGCGCCAGTCAGGAGGCGGATGCCGAAGTGAAGCGTGCCATGCTGGCCGCAAGCCAGGCGCACTGGGTAGTCGCCGACCATCTAAAACTCAACCAGTGCGAACCGTATCTGGTGTCAGGGTTATCCGAGATTCATCAACTGTTTTTAGATCGTCCCTGGGCAGAGCTCGGGGACCATAGCGCCGTGCAGGTTACCGTTTGCGCACATTAACGTGGAGAAGGTCATGAATAAAGTGAAGACAATGAATATTGCGCTGATCGGGTATGGTTTTGTGGGTAAGACGTTCCATGCCCCGCTGATCCAGTCCGTTGACGGCCTGAAGCTGGCGGTGATCTCATCCCGGGATGAAGAGAAAGTGAAACGCGATCTGCCGGACGTGCTCGTTGTCGCCACGCCGGAAGAGGCCATTCAGCACCCGGATATCGATCTGGTGGTTATCGCCTCCCCTAACGCGACCCATGCGCCGCTTGCCACCCTGGCGCTCAATGCCGGCAAGCATGTGGTAGTGGATAAGCCGTTCACGCTGGATATGCAGGAAGCGCGGGATCTGATTGCGCTGGCTGAAGAAAAACAGCTGCTGCTTTCTGTCTTCCATAACCGCCGCTGGGACAGCGATTTTCTCGGCATTAAGCAGGTGATTGCGCAAGGCAGCATCGGCAAGGTGAAACATTTTGAGTCGCATATCGATCGTTTCCGCCCGGAGGTTCGCGTGCGCTGGAGAGAGCAAAACGTTCCCGGCAGCGGCCTGTGGTTCGACTTAGGCCCGCACATGATTGACCAGACGCTACAGCTTTTTGGTCTGCCGCAGTCGGTACAGGGCAACATCGCCACCCTGCGTGACGGCGCGGAGATTAACGACTGGGCGCACGTGGTGCTGAATTATCCGGAACACAAAGTGGTCCTCCATTGCAGCATGCTGGTGGCGGGCGGCGTATCCCGCTTTACCATTCACGGTGACAAGGCTAGCGTGGTGAAAGCGCGCATCGATCAGCAGGAAGCCCAGCTGCTGGCAGGCGTCATTCCGGGTAGTGAAAGCTGGGGTGAAGACAGCGACGCTATGGTGCTGCTTAATGCCCAGGGTGAAGCCAGCGCTATCCCTGCGCCAAAAGGCGACCAGCGACAGTACTATATAAACGTGCGCGATGCCCTGAACGGCAAGATTGACAACCCGGTCCCGCCGATGGAAGCCCTGGCGGTGATGGCGGTGCTGGAAGCAGCTGTAAAATCTTCAGAAACGGGTACAACTCAGGAACTGGACTTAACGGCGCAGGAGCGCGCGCAACTGCAATAAGCCGCAAAAAATGCCCTGCGGGTTTGCAGGGCATTATCGGTTACTGACGCTTTTTCGGCATCATGCGCAGCAGCGTGTTGTCTTTCCAGAAATAGTGATGCGTCAGCGCGGCAAAGGCGTGCAAACCAATCACGAAATATCCCAGATTGGCCAGCGTCACGTGCCACGCTTTTAGCGTATCCACCAGGTCGAAATTCCCCTCCGCCGCATGCGGCATCGTCAGGCCAAACGCAAACCAGTCATTTCCCCGGTTATACATCATCACCATGCCGATCAGCGGCAGCGCAATGAACAGCAGGTAGATAACCAGATGCCCCAGATGGGACAGCCCGGTAATCATCGCTTTTGGTTTCGGTTGAATAGGCGGAGCCGGGAATTTGAGGCGGATAAGCAGGCGCGCCACCATCAGCACCAGGATGCTGATCCCGCAGGAAACGTGGATCATATTAATGAGCGGACGATCGCTTCGCGGGAACCATCCCCTGAACTCCATGGCGCAATAGGCCATAATAACTAACAGAAAAACCAGCCAGTGAATGCTGATTTGCAGACCCGTATATTTTGTGCGCATGTTGTTTCCCGATAAATAACCATTATCGCGCCAACATAACCACCTTTCCTGAAAATGTGAACCCCCTCGCATGGAGGGGGCTCCTGATTACGACTGCAAATAGACCACCTGCGTCTGCAAATACTCATTCAGACCGTGTTTACCATCTGCCCCGCCGATACCGGATTTCCGCCAGCCCGCATGGAAGCCCTGCATCGCTTCAAAGTTTTCACGGTTAATGTAGGTCTCGCCGAACTTAAGCCCCTTAATGGCTTTCATGGCGACGTTCAGGTCCTGCGTATAAACAGACGAGGTTAAACCGTAGTCGCTGTCGTTGGCCATGTTCAGGGCCTCTTCCAGGGTGTCGAAAGCCACCACCGGCAGCACCGGGCCAAAGGTCTCTTCGTGCATGATGGCCATATCCTGACGCACGTCCAGCAGCAGCGTTGGGGGATAAAAGTACCCTTTACCTTCTGCCGCTTTACCGCCAAGGACCACTTTGGCCCCCTCCTGCACCGCGCGCGCCACCTTCTGCTCCACGCGCTCCAGCGCGGCGGCGTTGATCAGCGGCCCCATGGCAATATCCGTTCGCTCAGCCGGATTGCCAAACTGGACGGCTTTCATTGCCTCGCCCAGACGATTCACAAAGCGGTCGTAGATCCCCTTCTGGACATAGACACGTTCCGCGCAGTTACACACCTGCCCGGTATTGATGACGCGTGAATCCACAATGGCCTTCACGGCCAGCTCAAGATCGGCATCGTCCATCACGATGGCCGGGGCTTTACCGCCCAGCTCCAGCCCCACTTTGGTGATGTTTTTCGCAGCCGCAGCCATGATCTTTTCACCTGCCCCGACGCTGCCGGTCATGCTGACCATCGCCACTTTCGGATTCCCGGCCAGCTCCTGTCCGACGGTTTCACCCCGGCCCAGCACCAGGTTAAAGACGCCTTTCGGCAGGCCAATCTCATCGACGATTTTGGCAAACGCAATGGCGTTGTTTGGGGTAAATTCGCTCGGTTTGATAACGATGGTGTTGCCGGTGATCAGCGCGGGTGCAAGCTTACGGGCAATCAGGAAGAAGGGAAAGTTCCACGGCAGAATGCCGGTGGTGACGCCAAGGGCACGCTTAAACACCAGAATATTCTCGCCCGGACGGTCGCTCTGAATGATTTCCCCTTCATACCGGCGCGCCCACTCGGCCATATAGTCGATATAGTCAGCGGTAAAGTTCACTTCCACTTCCGCCAGCTGCTGGATCTTGCCGCCTTCGGCCACAATCAACGCGCTGATTTCACTGACGCGCTCGCGGATCCCGGCGGAAATTTTGCGTAGCCAGCTGGCGCGTTCAATGGCTGGCAGCGCCTCCCAGCCAGCCTGCGCGCGCTCTGCCGCGTCAATGGCTTTGCGGGCGTCCTCGGCGGTGCCGTCGGGAATACGGGAAATGACCTCTTCCGTGGCCGGATTGATCACGTCAATCCATGCATCACCCTGCCAGGCAACAAACTGTCCATCAATATACATAGGATGTTGTACGGGTACTGTCATAACCTGCTCCTGTAATCACACTGTTTTTAACAAGTAAACTTATTGTTAAAAACTATAATTACCGGGGCAATTGCCTACTCTATGAATCTGTTTTTGTGAGATATCTCATAAAAGATGCGGGTCAGCCCGTTTCCAAAATCACAAATCGGCAACAAAGGCTGCCCGTTTGCGTAAAAGATGGCGCAAACGGGCAAGAGCATTACAGCAGAGAACGGCTCACCAGCGCGTCGGTGAGAATGACGTCGTTTCGCAGGATCTGCCACGCGGCGTCCACGTCGGCAGGGATATCGACATGGGCAATGAAATCACGTCCCGCCGGACCGTAGCCGTTGATGTCGTCCCTGAGTCGCGGAAATTCACCCAGCACCAGCGACAGGTAACGTTCTACCGGCCATAACCCCTCGGCCGGGCCGCTAAACACCAGACCGTCGTCGCTGTTTTGCAGCACGGGCGTCAGGCCGGGATGACTCACCCATGCGGGCGCTGCGGCCTCGTCGCGGCATACGCGGGCAAACGTAGCCATTGTGCGCCGCTGCATCGTCGGGTCCTGCACCACCAGCACCCGGGCGGCGTTCAGTCCGGATTGTTTCATCAACGCCCGGCTGAAGCGGGCGTTTTCACCACAGTTGGTCGACTGATCCTCAACGTGAAGATGCTCAGCCGGAATGTTCCAGAATTCACGGGCGATGTCGGCCAGAATAGCTGCCTCAGCCCGCCCGGTGGTGGGTATCCTGTTATAGCGGGGGTGTTTCGCAATCGCGGCGTAGAGGAAGGTCGTCGAGTGACCGATCCCGCCGCTGATGATCAGAGGAACACCCTGTTCAGCCGCGTTTTTACAGGCAGCATCAATCGCGGGGATCACCGCATTACCCGCCAGAATCACCAGATCAACGGGCTGATTGTCCTGATAGTCGTCCTGAGCAAGCCACGCCCCAACGGTATTCACGGCGTCGAGTGTTGTGCCAGGCAGACAGGGGAAAAGTGCCATTGTCATCGTTACCTCCTTACAGCATACAGAGTCATCGATTATCCCCCTTTCTGCGCGTCATGCTATGGCATGAATGCTGAAAAAACGGGCTGGAACGTTCTCAAAAAGCACTCACATTTGATTAACTTGAGAAAATCGTATTCACTTGAATTATGATTTGCGTCAGCCTTAGAATCATTAGCCCGCTCACAATTCAACATTTTGAAAGGTAAACCACGTTATGCGCCTGCCCCAACGCGACCCTTATGCTCCTCGCGAGTGGCAGCCACACGAGAAACCCGCCCTGCTGGGTTCCCCTTCCACCCCGGAACATCCAACCCCAAAACGGATCGCCTATGGCGTGGTCGGTCTGCTGGTATGTCTGACCGGGGCGCTGGGTAACGCGGTCGTCACCGCTAATCTGCAAAATCTGCAAGGCACTTTTGGCGCCTGGTCAACTGAAATCGCCTGGTTGCCTGCCGTCTATGTCATGACCAACGTGTCCATCAACCTGCTGCTGGTAAAGTTTCGCCAGCAGTACGGTTTGCGCGCCTTTACGGAAGGCTTCCTGGTGCTGTATGTGCTGGTCACCTTTTTCCACCTGTTTGTGAACGATCTTAGCTCGGCGCTGATGGTAAGGGCGGCACACGGGATGGTCGCCGCCGCGCTCAGCTCGCTCGGCATTTATTACCAGATCCAGGCCTGGCCCGCAAAGCATCGACTGAAGGCGCTGACCATTGGCATTACCGGGTCGTCGCTGGCGATCCCGCTGGCGCGGCTGTTCTCCACCGAGCTGTTACAGCTTGATGAGTGGCGCGGGCTGTACTTCTTCGAGCTGGGTCTGGCCCTGATCTCCCTGGCCTGCGTGATGGTGCTAAAGCTGCCGCCGGGCGATCGGCGCAAAGTCTTCGAGAAGAAAGATTTCATCACCTTCTTTTTGCTTGCGCCCGGCATGGCGCTGCTGTGCGCGGTTCTGTCGCTAGGGCGTCTGGACTGGTGGTTTGAAGCGCCGTGGATCGGCTGGGCGCTGGCCCTCTCGCTGGTGCTGATTGTCTCTGCGATCGTGTTTGAACATAACCGCAGCAACCCGCTGCTTAATACCCGTTGGCTGTCCAGCGGCAGCATCGTACGCCTGGGGCTGATTATGCTGCTGATCCGCATCGTACTGGCGGAGCAGAACACGGGCGTCATCGGCTGGCTGCAATATGTGGGCCTACAGAATGAACAGATGACCCATCTGGCGTGGGCTATTTTCGCCGGGATCGTCTGCGGTATCGTCACCAGCTGTCTGACGATTAAGCCCACTAAACTGGCCTGGCCGATAATCACCTCGCTGGTGCTGATGATCGTCGCCTCGCTGCTGGACAGCCAGTCCAACAACCTGACCCGGCCGGATCAGCTTATTTTCAGCCAGTTCCTGCTGGGCTTCGGCAGCGCTTTCTTCCTCGCGCCTGCGATGCTGGCAGCCATTGGCGGGGTGATCGCCGACCCGCGCAACCTGGTCAGCTTTTCCGTGATGTTTGGCATGAGTCAGAACCTTGGGGGCCTGCTGGGTTCCGCGATCCTCGGCACCTTCCAGACCTGGCGCGAGAAGTACCATTCCAGCCTGCTGGCTGACCAGCTCACCACCCTTAACCCGCTGGTGAACGAACGCATTCAGCTTTACACCCAGATGTACAAAAGCCTGATTGGCGACAGTTCCCTGCTGGGAACCCAGGCCATTACCCAGCTCCAGACGGTGACGGCGCTTGAGGCAAACATTCTGGCTTACAACGATACTTATCTCCTGACGGCGAGCATTGCCACTGCCACGCTGGTCTGGATTTTATGGCGCTTGCTGCGCCTGCGCATCACCGCCCGTATGGCCCTTAAGAACGCCACTGGCAACAAGTAATGACTATTTTTCAGGAGAGGTTATGAGTCAGCAGGATGCCGCCAAAGAGCAGGCCAACACCCGTAAAAACGTGCGCGTCGTGTCCATTTTCACCGCCGCGGCTATCGGCATTGTCGGGGTACTGGTGATCCTTTATGCCTGGCAGCTGCCCCCGTTCACGCGTCATGCCCAGTTTACCGATAACGCCTACGTGCGCGGCCAGACTACGTTCATCAGTCCTCAGGTAAACGGCTACATTACCGAGGTCCATGTTCAGGATTTCGCGCAGGTTAAAAAAGGCGAGCTGCTGTTGCAGATAGATGACCGTATCTATCGCCAGCGCGTCCATCAGGCCGAGGCGCAGCTGGCAATGAAAATTGCAGCTCTTAATAACAACCTGCAACAGCGCAGAAGCGCGGAAGCGGTGATTGCCAAAAACGAGGCGGCGCTGAAAAACGCCCGTGCCCAAAGTCTGAAAACCCAGGCGGATTTGAAACGCGTGAAAGAGCTGACCGCGGACGGCTCCCTTTCCATTCGCGAGCGCGATTCGGCACTGGCCAGTGCCGCCCAGGGGAGCGCCGATATCGACCAGGCGAAAGCAACGCTTGAGATGTCGCGTCAGGATTTACAAACGGTTATCGTCAATCGCGGCTCGCTGGAGGCCGACGTTGAGAATGCAAAAGCCGCGCTGGAGCTGGCGCAGATCGATCTGCAAAACACCCGGATTGTCGCGCCGCGTGATGGTCAGCTCGGGCAGATTGCAGTGCGTCTGGGGGCTTACGTCGCCGCCGGGACGCACCTTACCACGCTGGTCCCGCCGCAGCACTGGGTGATCGCCAATATCAAAGAGACGCAGCTGGCGAATTTACGCGTCGGACAGCCGGTGAAATTCACCGTCGATGCCTTAAACGATAAAGCCTATCAGGGCCGCGTGGAGAGCATATCCCCGGCCACAGGCGTCGAGTTCAGCGCTATCACCCCGGATAACGCCACGGGCAACTTTGTTAAAATCGCCCAGCGCATCCCGGTACGCATTGAAGTACTCGGTGAGCCGGAGGCGTACCGGCTGCTGCGCCCTGGCATGTCGGTGCAGGTGACCATCGACACGCGGGAGGCGAAACAATGACGCTTCGCCCGATAGCCGGCCTGCTGATGATGGCTATCCTGGCGGGATGCCAGTCGGTTGACGTTGAGCCCGCCAAATCGTCCCTGCACATACCGGCCCAGTGGCGCGCGACGTCGGGGCCAGCCAGCCCGACAGAGCAGCTCTGGTGGCGAAATTTTCACGACAGCAATCTGAACCGCTATGTGGATCAGGCGCTGAAGAACAACAGCGACGTGCTGATTGCACGCGAGCGGATTAACGAGTACCAGGCCCGGGTGTTCGCCGCCGACGGCAGTCTGTTCCCGTCGCTTGACGCGGGCGTGACCGGGACGCGCGCACGCTCGCAGTCCGCCGCCACGGGGCTTCCGGTATACGGTACGTTGTACAAAGGCAGCCTGACCGCCAGCTACGACGTGGATATCTGGGGCGTAAACCGTAGCACCTCCCGTGCCGCTGAAGCATCGCTGGAGGCACAAAAGGCGGCGGCAGCGGCGGCTGATCTTACCGTCGCATCATCGGTGGCCTCCGGGTATGTCACCCTGCTGTCGCTGGATGAACAGCTTCGCGTTACCCAATCCACGCTGAAGTCGCGTGAAGAGGCGTTCAATCTCGCCAAACGACAATTTGAGACGGGATACAGCTCTCGCCTTGAGCTGATGCAATCGGATTCTGAGCTGCGCGCCACCCGCGCCCAGGTTCCACTGCTTCAGCACCAGATTGCACAGCAGGAAAATGCGCTTAGCCTGCTGCTGGGCAGCAACCCGGGTGACGTTGCGCGCGGTGAAAGCTTTGATGCCCTGACGCCGCTGAAACTGCCCTCCCAGCTGCCGTCGACACTACTCAACCGGCGCCCGGATATCGTTCAGGCGGAACGTCAGCTGATTGCGGCAGACGCGACGCTGGCGGCATCGCGCGCCAGCCTGCTGCCGTCAATCAACCTCACGGCCACGGGATCGGTGCAGGATCGCACGCTGTCGGGATTGCTGGATAACCCCCTACAGCTCTGGAGCGTGGGCGGCAGTATTCTTGCGCCGCTGCTGAACCGTCAGGCGCTGAATGCGCAGGTGGATATCTCCCAGTCCCAGCGGAATCAGGCTCTGTATAGCTACGAAAAAACCGTGCGTAACGCGTTTGCTGAGGTGAATGACAGCCTTGATGCCATCACCCGCTATCAGGAACAGCTTACCGAGCTGCTGGCACAGCAGGCGGTCGCGCAGGAGACGCTGCGGATTGCGCAAAACCGCTACCGCAACGGGTACTCTTCTTATCTGGATGTGCTCGATGCGCAGCGCACGCTGTTCTCGGTGCAGACCAGCGTGGTACAGGTGAAAAACAACCTGTTGCTGGCGCAAATTGATTTGTATAAAGCGCTGGGCGGCGGTTGGAGCAGTGCGTGAAAACATGCCGGGTGGCGCTGCGCCTTACCCGGCCCACATGCTCTCCCGTAGGCCCGGTAAGCGCAGCGCCACCGGGCAACGGTTTTAGCCGGAGATCTGCTCCATCGCCTGCAAGATACGCTTATCCGAAATCGGATACGGCGTACCGAGCTGCTGGGCGAAGAAGCTGACGCGCAGCTCCTCGATCATCCAGCGGATCTCCCGCACGTCGTCGTCATCGCGACGCGCTGGCGGCAGTTTGTTGAGCCACTGCTGCCACGCCTGCTGCACGTTTTCGACTTTCAGCATCTGCGCGCGATCGCGATGCGGATCGACCGCCATTTTCTCCAGACGCTTCTCAATCGCCTGCAAATAACGCAGCGTATCGCCCAGACGCTTAAAGCCGTTGCCGGTCACAAAGCCGCGATACACCAGCCCCGCCATCTGCGCCTTCACGTCCGACAGCCCCAGGGCCATGGTCATATCCACCCGCCCCTTCAGGCGCTTGTTGATATTGAACACGGCGGTAAGGATCTGCTCGACCTGTTTGGCAATCTCCACCACGGTGTCGTTCAGCTCCGCGCGCACCTTTTCATGAAGCTGAGCAAAGCCCTCTTCCGTCCAGACCGGACCGCCCGCCTCGTGGATCAGCTTATCCACACCGCAGGAGATGCAGTCGTCGATCAGATCCAGCACCTTACCGTACGGGTTAAAGTAGAGCCCCAGCTTGGCTTTGTTCGGCAGCTTCTCGTGCAGATACTTAATCGGCGACGGGATGTTAAGCAGAAGCAGTCGACGCAGCCCGCGCCACATCATCTGCTGTTGTTCCTGCGGATTGTCAAAGAGCTTAATCGCCACGCTATCGCGCTCGTCCACCAACGCAGGCCAGGCTTTAACCTTATAGTTTCCGCGCTTCTGCTCATAGCTTTCCGGAAGCTGACCAAAGCTCCAGATGTGCAGCCCGCTCTGCTCGATACCGTCGTCCGCCACGGCAGACAGGGTTTCCTGCACTTTGCCCTTCAGGGCGTCCTTCAGTTCCGAAAGCGAGCGGCCTTCCAGCAGCTTTTTGTTTTTATCGTCCACCACGCGGAAGGTGATTTTCAGGTGATCGGGCACCTGATCCCAGTTCCAGTCGTCGCGGTCGATGGTGGTCCCGGTCATGCGTCGGAACTCACGCTCCAGCGCGTCCAGCAGCGGCAGCTCCAGCGGCGTGACGCGGCCCAAAAACGCTTCGGCGTAGTTCGGCGCCGGCACAAAGTTACGCCGCACCGGTTTAGGCAGGGATTTGATTAATGCAATGACAAGCTCGCGGCGCAGGCCGGGAATTTGCCACTCAAACCCGCTCTCGTCGACCTGATTTAAAAGCGGCAGCGGAATATGAACGGTCACGCCGTCCGCGTCGGCCCCTGGCTCAAACTGATAGGTCAGACGCAGCTTGAGGTTGCCCTGATGCCAGAAGTTCGGGTAGTCGAGCTTGCTGACCGACTCCGCGCCCTCTTTGATCAGCATGCTCTTTTCGAAGTTGAGCAGGTCCGGGGTCTCTTTGCTGGCTTTCTTCCACCAGCTGTCGAAATGGCGCGCCGAGATCACATCGTGGCTGATGCGCTGGTCGTAAAACTCAAACAGCGTCTCGTCGTCCACCAGAATGTCGCGGCGGCGGGACTTGTGCTCAAGCTCTTCCACCTCGGCGCGCAGCTTCAGGTTTTCACGGAAGAACGCATGACGCGTCTGCCAGTCGCCCTCCACCAGCGCATGGCGGATAAACAGCTCGCGACTCAGCGCCGGATCGATCTGGCTGTAGTTAACCTTACGCGCGGCCACCACCGGCAGGCCGTAGACGGTGACTTTTTCCGTCGCCATCACCGCGCCCTGCCCGCGCTCCCAGTGCGGCTCGCTGTATGAGCGTTTCAGCAGGTGCTGCGCCACCGGCTCAACCCACTCCGGATCGATACGCGCGGCGATACGCCCCCACAGACGGCTGGTTTCCACCAGCTCGGCGACCATGGTCCACTTCGGCGGTTTCTTGAACAAACCGGAGCCCGGGAAGATGGAGAAACGCGCGTTGCGTGCGCCGGTAAATTCCTGTTTATCCGCATCCTTCATCCCGATATGGGACAGCAGGCCGGTCAGCAAGGCGATATGAATTTCGCGGTACTCCGCCGGTTCACTGTTGACCGGAATGCCCAGCTCTTTTACCACCTGGCGCAGCTGGGTATAGATATCCTGCCACTCGCGCACGCGCAGGTAGTTGAGGAAATCCACCCGGCACTGACGGCGGAACTGATTTGAAGAGAGCGTTTTTTGCTGCTCGCCCAGGTAGTTCCACAGATTCACAAAGGCCAGGAAATCAGACTCTTTATCGTGGAAGCGACGGTGTTTTTCATCCGACGCCTGCTGCTTGTCCATTGGGCGCTCGCGCGGATCCTGAATGGAGAGCGCCGAGGTGATGATCATCGCCTCGCGCACGCAGCCGTGTTTTTGCGCCTCCAGCACCATGCGCGCCAGACGCGGGTCGACCGGCAACTGGCTAAGCTGGCGGCCCAATGGCGTTAGCTTGTAGGCCGTCGCCTGCTCGTCGGTGGTGATGGCCCCCAGCTCTTCCAGCAGGCGCACCCCGTCCTGAATATTGCGTTTATCCGGCGCTTCCACAAACGGGAAGGCGGCGATATCGCCCAGCCCCAGCGCGGTCATTTGCAGGATAACGGATGCCAGGTTGGTCCGCAGAATTTCCGGATCGGTAAACTCCGGGCGCGACAGGAAATCGTCTTCCGAATAAAGACGAATACAGATCCCTTCCGACACGCGGCCGCAGCGGCCCTTACGCTGATTAGCCGACGCCTGGGAAACCGGCTCAATCGGCAGGCGCTGAACTTTGGTTCGGTAGCTGTAGCGGCTGATGCGCGCCGTACCCGGGTCGATCACGTATTTAATGCCCGGCACGGTGAGCGAGGTTTCGGCCACGTTGGTCGCCAGCACGATGCGGCGTCCGCTGTGCGGCTGGAACACGCGGTTCTGCTCACTGTTCGACAGGCGCGCGTACAGCGGCAGGATCTCGGTATGGCGCAGATCGCGTTTGCTGAGCGCATCGGCGGTATCGCGGATCTCGCGCTCGCCGCTCATGAAGATCAGAATGTCGCCAGAACTCTCGTTGCCCAGCTCGTCGACGGCATCGAAGATGGCCTGAAGCTGGTCGCGCTCGGTATCGTCCGCCTCTTCCACAATCGGGCGATAGCGCACTTCAACCGGGTAGGTTCGGCCTGAGACTTCAATGATCGGCGCATTGTTGAAATGTTTTGAGAAACGCTCCGGGTCAATGGTCGCAGAGGTGATGATGATTTTCAGATCCGGACGCCGGGGCAGCAGCTCTTTCAGGTAGCCGAGCAGGAAGTCGATGTTCAGGCTGCGCTCGTGCGCTTCATCGATGATGATGGTGTCGTACTGCATCAGCAGACGATCCTGCTGGATTTCCGCCAGCAGGATACCGTCGGTCATCAGCTTAACCATGGTGTTATCGCTGACGTGGTCGCTGAATCGCACCTTGTAGCCGATGCAGCCGCCCGGCTCCGTTTGCAGCTCTTCCGCAATACGGTTCGCCACGGTGCGCGCCGCCAGACGACGCGGCTGGGTGTGACCGATCAGCCCTTTCAACCCGCGGCCCAGCTCCATGCAGATTTTCGGCAACTGGGTGGTTTTACCTGAACCGGTTTCCCCCGCGACGATCACCACCTGGTGGTCGCGTACGGCCTCAAGAATGTCCTGTTTCTTCTGGCTGACGGGCAGGTTTTCCGGATAGGTAATCTCCGGGCGTGCGGCTTCACGCAGCACAACTTTCCCTGCCGCCTGTTCAATCTCTTTGGCCATTTCCTGGTAAATGGCCTGTTGTGCATCAGGATTTTTAACCTTCTTAACGCCGTGCAGACGGCGCGCAAACCGCTGTTTATCGCGCAGCATCAGTGAATCAAGCTTTTGCATCAGCATGGAGAAGGTCAATTTTTGGTGTTCTGTCATAGCGTTAACGGGCAGTGCACTGCCGGATAAAATCTCTTTTTAATGATTGCTATAGAGTACCACATCAGCGCTTTGCGCGCCTTATTCAAAAAATTCGAACATAGGCTTCGATATATTGCGCTATCCCTGTGGCAGGATTGTGAATAAAGTGTCAACAAGCAACGGGGCAACCCCCTCAATCAAATACAAAACAGGAATTTCCCATGAGCAAAGTATTAGTGTTGAAATCCAGTATTCTGGCAGGGTATTCACAGTCTGGTCAGCTGTCTGACTATTTCGTTGAACAGTGGCGTGAACAGCACAGCGCGGATGAAATCACCGTGCGTGACCTGGCGGCAAACCCAATTCCTGTGCTGGACGGCGAGCTGGTTGGCGCGCTGCGTCCGAGCGATGCGCCTCTTACCCCGCGTCAGCAGGAAGCCCTGGCGCTTTCCGACGAGCTGATTGCTGAATTGCAGGCGCACGACGTTATCGTGATCAACGCCCCAATGTACAACTTCAACATTCCTACCCAGCTGAAGAACTACTTCGACCTGGTGGCGCGCGCTGGCGTAACCTTCCGTTATACCGAGAACGGCCCGGAAGGTCTGGTAAAAGGTAAACGCGCTATCGTCCTGACCAGCCGCGGCGGTATTCACAAAGATACCCCAACCGACCTGGTGGCGCCGTACATGACGCTGTTCCTCGGCTTCATCGGCATTACCGACGTGAACTTTGTGTTCGCTGAAGGTATCGCTTACGGCCCGGAAGTGGCTACCAAAGCGCAGTCCGACGCGAAAGCCGCTATCGACAGCCTGGTCGCTGCCTAAGATCTCCCCCTCTCACCGCCCGGTGGGAGGGTTTTTCTTTTCCTGCATATTTCGTTATCATCCGCACCCACTCTCCAGCCCGGCGGCCTGATGTCTGTCATTATCGATACGTTTATTGCACCACCCTGTCACGACGACATTGAGATCCTCTGGCAGGACGAGCATCTGCTGCTGATCAACAAACCTTCCGGCCTGCTTAGCCTCTCGGGAAAAAATCCGCAAAACCGTGATTCCGTTCACCATCGTCTGGTGCAAACCTTTCCTGGCTGCACGCTGGTGCATCGCCTTGATTTTGGCACCTCGGGCCTGATGGTCATTGCGCGTAACAAGGCGATTAACGCCGCGCTTTGTCACCAGTTCAGCCAGCGCGCCGTGAGCAAGGTTTACACCGCCCTGTTGTGCGGACATGTGGAACAGGACGAAGGGACCGTGGATGCCCCGATTGCCAAAGATCCGGCACTGTTTCCGCTGATGACGATCTGTGCCCGCACCGGTAAGCCCGCTCGCTCTCGCTATCGGGTGATGGAACGTATTTATCAGGATACGACAATGCCATTGACGCGGGTAGAGCTTACCCCGGAGACCGGGCGCACCCACCAGCTGCGCATTCACTGCCAGCAGTTAGGCCACCCTATTCTGGGGTGCGATCTGTATGGTGGTCTGGAATGGCCGGGCGCGGAAGAAACGCCCCGGCTGATGCTGCATGCCAGCGTTCTGAATTTTATTCATCCGCTGAGCGGCGAGACGATAAACGCCTGTCACGCCGCGCCATTCTGAGCGGGGATTACCACATTAAATCGTCAGGGATTTTAAAGTCTGCGTACGGATCGTCTTCGTCCTGCTCTTCCTGACTCAGCGCGCTGTTAAGCACAATGCTGTCCGCATCGCGTTGGGCAATTTTATCCGCCACCACCGCCGGGATAATCGCGTAATCACAGTCGCCCTTCGCATTAATCACCAGTCGGGCAATCGCCAGACGGCCGTTGATCAGCTGGGTTTGCGTCTGCTTATCGACCTCGATTTTTTTGATCAGGTTGCCGTCGGTAAAGTTAAAGGTAATGTTGCCCTTCGCCACGGTGATGCGGTTCATCTCAATCAGCTGCTTCACCTGCGCCCTGAACTCTTTTGCCAGCACTGCCTGTTTTTGCTGTTCGCTCAGCTGCTTATCACGCTCCAGCTGGGCTTTCTTGTTCTCTTCAACAGCCTCTCTCGCCTCGCGAGCCTGGACGCGGGATTTTTTCGCCGTGCGCTGGACCTTCGCCATCTTTTTACTGCTGACCAAGCCCGCTTTCAGCATCTGCTCTTGCAGGGTGAGTTTTGTCATGTTCGTTTAAACCGGTTGGAAATGTCGGGGGATTATACCTGAATCGCGCAGTTCATGAAGAACCCTCATGACGCAGTGAAATTAAGTCACTTCCCCTGCGCCAGTGGCTCAGGCATAAATTATGCATTGATAACGTTCCGGCAACATGAACTTAGGATGCATAACCAAATGAGTCAGGCTTTCACATTTACCCTTAAGCGCAGTTGCTTTGATGAAAATTATAACCCGTCAGAAAACACGCGTACCACCACCAACTTCGCCAACCTGGCGCGTGGCGAGAAGCGTCAGGAGAACCTGCGCAACACGCTGGTGATGATCAACAACCGCTTTAACGCGCTGGCGAGCTGGGATAACCCAAAGGCGGACCGCTATGCCGTCGAGCTGGAGATTATTTCAGTCGATATGAATATCGGCGGCGATTTTACCTTCCCGGCCATCGAAATTCTGCAAACGACGATTGTGGATAAAAAAACCCACGAGCGCATCGAAGGCATCGTCGGAAATAACTTCTCATCGTATGTTCGTGACTATGATTTCAGCGTCCTGCTGCTGGAGCATAATAAAGATCAACCCCGTTTTACCCTCCCCGAGAATTTTGGCGAGCTGCACGGCAATATCTTTAAAAGCTTCGTTCATTCTGCGGAATATCAGGCGAACTTCAAAAAAGCGCCGGTGATCTGCCTGAGCGTCTCCAGCAAAGACACCTATCGTCGTACCGGTAACCACCACCCGGTGCTGGGGTATGAGTACCAGCCGGACGGCGAGTCGCTAACGGAACAGTACTTCGCGAAGATGGGCCTGAAGGTTCGCTATTTCATGCCGGAAAACAGCGTCGCGCCTTTCGCCTTCTTCTTCACCGGCGATTTACTGCGTGATTACACCAATCTGGAGCTGATCGGCACCATCAGCACCATGGAGACGTTCCAGAAGATCTATCGACCGGAAATTTACAATGCCAATTCCGCTGCGGGACAGTGCTATCAGCCCGACCTGAATCAGCAGGATCACTCATTAACAAAAATCGTCTATGACCGTGAAGAGCGCAGCCGGCTGGCCATTGAACAGGGGAAATATACCGAAGAGCGGTTTATCAAACCCTACAAAACCCTTCTTGAGCAGTGGTCTCATCACTTCACGCTTTCATTTAATACGGATAAAAGGTTCTTCTCATGAAAACATTGCTCCCGACATCGACGGCTGGCAGCCTGCCGAAACCCACCTGGCTTGCGCAGCCGGAAACGCTCTGGTCGCCGTGGAAACTCCAGGACGAGGAATTACTTGCAGGGAAACAGGATGCGCTACGTTTGTCTCTGGATGAACAGATTCGCGCCGGGATTGATATCGTCAGCGACGGGGAACAAACTCGCCAGCATTTCGTCACCACCTTTATTGAACATCTCAGCGGCGTGGATTTTGAGAACCGTCAGACGGTACGCATCCGTAACCGTTACGATGCGAGCGTGCCGACCGTGGTAGACGCGGTGGCGCGTCAGAAACCGGTGTTTGTTGACGACGCGAAATACCTGCGCCAGCTGACGGACAAGCCGATCAAGTGGGCGCTGCCCGGCCCGATGACCATGATCGACACGCTATACGATGCTCACTATAAAAGCCGTGAAAAGCTGGCCTGGGAGTTCGCAAAAATCCTTAATCAGGAAGCCCGCGAGCTGGAGGCGGCCGGTGTCGACATTATTCAGTTCGATGAACCTGCCTTTAACGTCTTTTTCGACGAGGTGAATGACTGGGGCATTGCCGCGCTGGAGCGCGCCATTGAAGGACTGAAATGCGAAACCGCGGTACATATCTGTTACGGGTACGGCATCAAAGCCAATACGGACTGGAAAAAGACGCTCGGCTCCGAGTGGCGCCAGTATGAAGAGGCGTTTCCTAAGTTGCAGACCTCAAAGATCGATATTATCTCGCTGGAGTGCCACAACTCGCGCGTGCCGATGGATCTGCTGGAGCTTATCCGTGGTAAAAAAGTGATGGTCGGGGCAATTGACGTCGCCACCCAGACCATCGAAACGCCTGAAGAGGTCGCCGATACGCTGCGCAAGGCGTTGCAGTTTGTTGATGCAGATAAGCTCTATCCGTCCACCAACTGCGGTATGGCTCCCCTTTCCCGCCAGGTCGCCAACGGTAAGCTGAAGGCGTTAAGCGCCGGGGCTGACATTATCCGTCGCGAGCTTGCCCGCTAACCTTCAGGTTTGCCAGTACAGCGGCGTACCGAATCGCTCAATATAGTAATCAATCACCGCCCTGACGTTCAGGGGCGGATGACGCGCGTTCGGGTAAATCGCCGCAATCGTCAATGGCTCCGTATTAATTGAACACTCCATTTCCGGCAGCAGTGCCACCAGCTCACCGCTTTTGAGTCGTTCGCTCACCATCCAGTCCGGGAAAAGCACAACGCCCATACCGCCCAGCGCCGCAATCAGGAGCGTTTCCGCGTTATTGGAAGTCATCAGCGGTACGATGGGATAGTGAACCCACGCCTCGCCCGGCTGTCGGATCAGCCAGCGGTTAGGCCCGGACGAGCCGCGGTAAACCAGACAGTGGTGACGGCTGAGATCGTCCGGCCCCTCGGGCGCGCCATGTTTTTGCAGATAGTCCGGCGAGGCCGCCAGATGGTAGAACTGCTGACCAAACACCCGGGCGTGAAACGAGGAGTCCGTCAGCGCGCCGATGCGGAAGATAACGTCCGCGGCGTCACGGTGCGGATCGATAAAATCGTCGGTGAGGGTCAGTTCAATGGAGAGACGAGGGTAACGCGCCAGAAGCCCCGGCAGGCCAGGCGCGATGTGCCTCTGTCCGAAAAAGACCGGGCCATTGATACGCAGCGTGCCCGACGGCTCGCGGGCGCGTTCATCCAGCTCGCGTCGCGCGTCCTCCATATTCCCGGCCATCGCCCTGGCATAGCGCACAAAAAGATGCCCGCTCTCTGTGGGCATAATCGCCCGCGTGTTGCGGTAGAAAAGCTGTTGCCCGAGGGCGTCCTCAAGCTGGTGGATCACGCGTGAGACCTGCGACGCAGAAATCCCTTCCCGCCTCGCCACCACGGAAAAATTCTGCGTTTCATAAACGTCGATGAAGATCAGCAGCGCGCGAATGCTGATATGTCCGGCATCTATCATTAATGCATTTCCTGCACAGGTGTTTCCTGCATTATGGCATTTTTCTCAATGATGTTCAGACGTAATCTTCTCCGCCTGGAAAAAGGAGAAAAAGCGTTATGCACATTATTTTAATTTTACTGGTGATTGCCGGTGGCATGGGGCTGTCCGTGGAAGCCGGGCTGCTGGGGCCGCTGGGCGCAGAGGTGGGCGACCTGTGGGCGGCGTTCAGCATATTTAGTGTGGGAACGGGGCTAACGTTTCTGCTGATGCTGTTTTTCAGCCCCCGCAACAGTCCCTCATTTTTTGCGCAGCCTTCATGGCACCTGTTGGGCGGCGTGCTCGGCCCGGTTTACGTCATCATTCTCACCATTGCCACGCCTGCGATCGGCATTGCCATGACGATGATCGGCATTCTGGCAGGCCAGGTTTTTAAAAGCCTGATTATTGACCACTATGGCCTGCTGGGTACGCCGCACCGCAGGATCGATACAAAACGCATTATTGCGCTGGGATTTATCATCGCCGCGCTCATTCTCGTGGCGCAGGGGTAACGTTATGACAGTGATTATGATTATTCTGGCGGTGATTGGCGGCGCAACGCTGAGCATTCAGGCTGCCATTAACGGGCAATTAGGCAGCAGCGTGGGGGTATTCAAAAGCGCGTTTCTGACGTTTTCCGTCGGCGCGCTGGTGACCGCCCTGCTGATCTTCTTTTTTGAGCCGAAACAGGCGGTCAGCCTGATGGATGTACCCAAATGGCAGCTTCTGGGCGCCCTGTGCGGCGTGCCCTATATCGTGATTATGGTGCTCGCGGTGCAGCGCATCGGGACCGCTGTTGCCACGGTAGCGGTTATCCTGGGCCAGCTGGCCATGAGCATGCTGATTGATAACTTTGGCTGGCTGAACAATGAAGCCATTCCGTTTTCAGTGAGCCGTTTCGGGGCCGTCGTCTGCCTGAGTATTGCGCTCTTCTTCATCTACTCAAGCAGTAAACCTCAGCCCGAAGAGGATTAACCGCCCTCTTTGCGGGTAAAGAACAGCGTCACCGTGGCGACGGTGACGCCAAATTTCTTCATCTCCGTTTTATTGAACAGACGGGTGCTGTCCTGCAAATACATCCAGTCATCAAAGTGCAGCAGCCAGGTTTTGCCGTCCGCCTTCACGTTCATGCTGTAGCGCCAGTTAAGGGCATTGCCCGCCGCCTGGCCTGTCGCGACACCTTCTATGTCACCCGCCGTGCCTTCATAGCGATTCTGCCCAACGCGGCGGATATGCCAGACGCGCTGCTGCTTTTCGCCGTCATCGTAGACAAAATGCTCGTTCAGGGTCAGCGTATCGCCGATAACATCCCCGGCGATCTCGACGTGAAAACGGCGGATCTGCTTACCGCTGCGATCCTGCACCATCCCCCACGCCTCGGTTTTCCCCTGGAAGTAAGTAAAAATATCAAGCCGTGGCTGCTGCTGACGATACTCTGTCACCTCGGTGCTACATCCGGCCACCAGCATCGTCAGGGCAAGCGCCACTAGCAGGAAACGTTTCATTGTGCTCCTCCAGTTAACTGCTGACGCAGTTCAGGATATTCGGTGCGGGGATCGAGCCATATCGCCAGAAAGCGTGAGCTAAACGCTGCCGTCTGGCGTGGCCCGAGTGGCGTAAATTTTTTCTGCGACGCCGTGGGGCGATACCAGAATTGTCCCTGGCCGTTATTAACCACAAACGCGAGCTGCGTGCCGGGCGTGACGTCGGGCCAGAGCGTGGACAGCATGCGTAGCCAGGCTTCACTCTGCGGCTCCTGCTGCAAAATGCCCTGCGCCTGCCACTGGTCGCGGGTCGCCTCGACCAGGTCGTCACCATCGATGTCCCGGGCATAGGTGATAATCAGCGCATTATCGCCGTCTAATCCTGTATAGCTGCCGTCGGGCGTCAGAAGCTGAGAGGTATAGACGGTAAACGGCCCCCAGGTGAGGGTGGCGTCACCCACCTTGCGCCAGCTCAGCCAGTCTGCCGCCTGCACGGTACAGGTGAAGACGGATAACGCGAGCATCAGTACCAGATTTCTCATTGTTGTCTCCCCATCAACAGGTGGAAAAACAGCATCAGCACCAGCCAGCCGGGGAACATCCAGCTGACGACGATAAAGGTCGGCTCCTGAAACGTAATGGCCCCAAGATGCTCGCCGATCAGGTAGGCTACCGGTCCGCCCAGAGTCGCCAGCACCGTCAGCAACCATCCTGGCAAGGTGGTCGTGCGGGTCAGGTGCGTCCAGACGGTGGCAAACATTAGCCACAGCGCCACCATCCATAGCGGCATCAGGGACGCGCCCGTGAACGCAATCAGCCCCGTCAGCGCCCAGAGGGCGTCCAGCAACGCACCCGACGCCGCCAGCACAAGGGCGTATCCCCGGTGTGATGGCGGTAATAACAGCCAGGCAAGCACCGCCAGCGCGATCCAGATGACCAGCCCCTGCTCGCGAAACAGCACCACCAGCGTCCAGTAGAGATCAAAACCGATGGCCAACAGAAATACCTGCCCGTAGCGCTTCATACGCGTTCCGCAGTCAACTGCACCACGCTGATGGTGCGGGCATTAAACCCGGCTTCACAGTAGCCGAGGTAGTACAGCCACATCCGCCGGAAACGGTCATCAAACCCGAGCTTTTCAATCTCCTGCCAGGCGTGAACGAAACGCTGACGCCAGTGCGCCAACGTGCGGGCGTAGTCCGGCCCCATATCGAAGAGGTTACGCACCACAAAATCGGTATGGCGGGTCATCAGTTCATTCATGGCGGTGATGCTGGGCAAAAAGCCGCCGGGGAAGATGTAGCGCTGAATAAAATCGACGCTTTTGCTGTAGTCGCGATAGCGCTGATCCTGAATGGTGATGGCCTGAATCGCCATCCGCCCGCCTGGACGCAGACGCGCCTGACAGGTACGGAAAAACGTTGGCAGGTAGCGTTGGCCGACGGCTTCGATCATCTCAACCGAGACCAGTTTGTCGTAAACCCCGGTCAGATCGCGGTAGTCGCAAAGCAGTACCTCAACGCGATCCTGCAACCCTGCCCGGGCGATCCGCGCGGTGGCCCAGTGGTACTGCTCCTGCGACAGCGTGGTGGTGGTCACCCGACAGCCGTAGTGACGGGCGGCGTACTCCGCCATCGCCCCCCAGCCGGTGCCAATCTCCAGCAGATGATCGTTTGCCGTGAGCGCCAGCTGGTCGCACAGCCTGGCCATTTTCGCCTGCTGAGCCGCGTTCAAATCCTGCTCGTCCCCGTTAAACAGCGCGCTGGAGTACAGCAGGTCTTCATCAAGGAAATGGGCGTAGAAGGCGTTGCCCAGATCGTAATGGGCGGCAATATTTTGACGCGCCTGAGCGCGGGAGTTGCGCCGCATCCAGTGCCGTAGCCGCTCCACCGGTTTCCCGAGCAGGCGAAACCCTTTTTCCAGTTGCCCGAGGATTTGGCTATTACGTGCAATCAGCTCCAGCAGCGGCGTCAGGTGGGGCGTCTCCCAGTCGCCATCCATCCACGCTTGTGCCGCGGCGAGGCTGCCCCCGGTTAAAATGCGCCAGTAGACGCCCGGAGCAAGTACCTGCACCTCAGCATGAAGCGCGGCGGAGGCGTCGCCGAACTGGAACGTCTGCGCGCCTTCACGCAGCGTCAGCGAGCCACCGCGCAGACCGTTCAGCAGGCGGAAGAGCAACCATCGCGCGACGCGGACGTTGCGCGGGATATCGGGTTCAAGCGCAAAGACGGGATCGGTCATGAGCGTTCACTCCTGCTGAGGGGATGGTTATGCAGCGGCACGCGCTTCAGCCACAGCCTGAGCGCCTGCCAGTAAATGGCGAAAACGGTTTTGAGGGTCATCAACGGGATCCGCGCCAGCAGCGAACGCAGCGCTGCGCGCGTCAGCGGCGCCCGGCGTAGCGTCAGGGTGGCATCAAACACCTTCGTCTCCTGATGGTTTTCGATATGCATGCGCAGCGTGCTGTCCGGGCTGTTGAAGCGCCAGTGGTAAACCATATCCATCGGATTAAAGGGCGAGACGTGAAAAGCTTTCTCCGTCGGCCGGGCGTCCCGCCCCGCTACCGCGTAGTAATGTCGTTCATTCCACGGCGTGTTACGCACTTCGGCGAGAACCCAGCGCAGAGTGTCTTCGCCGTCATAGCAGTAGTAAAAATTGACCGGGTTGAAATGAAAACCGAAATAGCGCAGCTGAGTCAGAAGCATGACCCGCCCCGCCGGACGCTCGCCGGTCAGATTTTCCAGACGCTCAAGGACGTGCTCTTTGAGCGGCGTGCCCAGCGGGTAGTCCGCATCATAAAATGCCGCGGGCGCAACGCGGTTACGGCGCACGCCGACGGAGGGCAGCGCGTCCAGCTCATCGAGATCGAGCCAGGCCATAAAGACGCTGTAGGTAAAGTGGTGCGCTTTTGGCGCAAGCCGACGATGGCGCAATGTGCCGTGGTAAAGGCAGCTGTTCATCTCAGTTGCCCTCCCCGGCCGCGATAGCGTTTACCACGTCCAGCGCACTGCGTACGCCATCTTCGTGGAAGCCGTTGTACCAGTACGCGCCGCAGAACCAGCTCCGCTGGCGACCGTTTATTTCTCCGCGTCGGGCCTGGGCTTGCCAGCTTTGCGGGTTAAAAAGCGGATGCTCATAGACAAAGCGGCGCAGCACATAGCGTTCTTCCACCGGCGTTTCCGGGTTGAGGGTGACGCAAAACAGCGGGCTACCCGGCGGCAGTCCCTGCAAGATATTCATGTTGTAGGTGACGCAGGCGCTGGCCCGATCCTGCTCGCTGAGGCGGTAGTTCCAGCTCGCCCACGCGCGCTTGCGCACCGGCAGCCAGCGCGGATCGCTGTGAAGCACCACCTCGTTACGCTGCCAGCCGATATCACCCAGCACCTCACGTTCAGCCTGCGTTGGGCTGGCGAGCATCGCCAGCGCCTGAGCAGAGTGACAGGCGAAGATCACCTGATCGAAGGTATGAGTGACGCCTTCCCGCTCAATATCGACGCCACGATCGTGGCGAACAACCTTCTGAACCGGCGCGTTGAGGTGCAGCGTCAGGCGATCGCCAAGCTTGTCCATCATCGCGCGGATATACTCCCGGGAGCCGCCTGGCACGACGTACCACTGCGGACGATGGGTAATGTCCAGCAGACCGTGGTTTTCAAAAAAGCGTAAAAAGAGCGGCAGCGGAAAGCGTTTCATCTCCTGTATCGACGACGACCAGATAGCCGCTCCCATTGGCAGGATGTAGTGGCGCGCAAAAAAGGGCGTAAAGCGGTGCTGGCGCAGGAACGTTTCCAGCGTGGCGGATCCATCGACTTCGCCCCGGAGCGTCTGTTTCGCCAGCCGGTTAAAGCGCACGATCTCCTTCAGTAGCGTCCAGAAGGCAGGGTTCAGCAGATTACGACGCTGGGCGAACAGCGACGTCAGCGTGTGGCCGTTGTACTCCAGCCCGCTCTGCGGGTTATGTACCGAAAAACTCATCTGCGTTTTTTGCCCGCTGATGCCCAGTTCGCTGAGCAGCCCCATGAAGCGCGGATAGGTGCGGTCGTTGTAGACGATAAAACCGGTATCGATGGCAAAGGTGCCCTGGGGCGTGTCGACATCCACCGTTGCGGTATGGCCGCCCGGGGTGGCCTGCGCCTCAAACACCGTGATCTGATGATGTCCGGCGAGCCGCCAGGCACAGGTTAACCCGGCGATGCCGCTGCCGATAATTGCGATTTTCATGGTCGCACCATCCCGCGCAGCAAAGCGCGCTGAAGTACATCGGGCAGGCCGGAAAGCAGGCGCAGCGCCAGGCTGAACCCGGCGGGAAACGCGATGTGATCCTTCCCTTTTGCCAGACCGCGACGAATGGCGTGGACGGCGTCCCCCACGCTGACCCGGCCCGGCATCGGGAAATCGTTTTTGCGGGTCAGCGGCGTGTCGACAAAACCGGGTGAAACGACCGTGACGGCAATCCCTTTCGGTTCCCAGTCGAGGCGCAGCGTGTCGGCAAACCAGGTTAACGCCGCTTTAGAGGCCCCATAGGCTTCGGCTCGCGGGAAGTGAAGCCAGTGCGCCATCGAACTGACCAGCACCACGCGGTTGCCGGATACCAGTTGCGGCTGCAACGCCGCAAGGCAGTTTACCGGCCCCATGAAATTGGTGGTCATGACCCGCGCCACCAGCTCGGCATCCACCTCGCCGCGGTCGAGATACTCGCAGGTTCCGGCGCAGAGAATCACCGTGTCGGCAGCACAGTCCGCCAGCGCCTGGCGACAGGCGTCCCTGTCTGTCATATCGAACAGGCGCACCGTGATGTTGGGGCTGTGCTGATGCACAGCGGCCAGACGTTGCGCATCGCGCCCGCAGGCAATCACCCGGTAACCATCGTCGGCAAAAGATTTCGCCAGCCCCGCCCCGATGCCCGAGCTTGCGCCGGTGATCAGAACCGTTTTCATGATTTCACTCTCCGCTTCACGCCGCGTACGGCCCAGCCGAGTATCGGGAGATGTTCGTAAATCATCTCTCCGGCATCGTAGTAATCCCGCTGGCGAACAATGCGATCGTCGCGCATGTCTACCACGGAGCAGCCCGGCAGCTGTCGCACTGCACCCCGGGCAATACGCGGGTGCGACCAGTGCATTATCCAGGTGACCACAAAGCGATCGCCCTGCTGCAACGGCGCATCAACGGTAAAGCGACAGTGCTGGACGTTAGCCAGCAAGTGGGTGAAATAGCGCTGGATCGCGAACACCCCGCTATGTTCGCCAAAGGGATCGATAAGCGTGGCATCGGCGCGATAAATCCCCGCCAGCACCGAAGGTGGCTGGGTATCCAGCGTGGCGTAGTACTCAACGAACCGACTGATGACGGACGGCAACGTGCTCATGGGTCACATCCTGGGTGTAAACAACGTAGCGAAATCGCATAATTTAAACTTACACAATTAACGTTATTTGTCCAAGTTTGCGCAGATATATTTTTTATTCTTATTATTTTTCAAAGACCTGAAATGTTACCTCGCGCAACCATTTTGAGCATAAAGTTGAATTTCGCCGCCAGGCTGCCGTTTTTTTAGGGATAACCTTAAGGCAAAGGTGCCATTTATCTTCCAGACTTATCCTTTTAATTCATAAGGATGTCACACGATGAAACATTTACTGATGACGCTCTTTTCCAGCCCGGAATCCTTGTTGCAGGTCATGAGTCACCAGGAAATTATCGAAGCCGTAGAGGATGGCGACCGCATCATCATCGATCAGGATGGAAACGCCTCGGTTAACTACAAAAGCCACGAGGTGCGGCAGGACTTTCTGCGCCATGTCAACGCGCTGAAGAGGGCCTGAAATGGGTACGGCAATATTCATGGTATTGATGGTATGCGGCTATTGGTACACCAGCCGCGATCTCTCAACCCGGTTCAAAATTAAGCGTTCATTCGGCTGGGACGTCTATTTCCTTGTGGCGCTGTATGGCTGCATTTTCGTTTTACAGGGCGTGATCGCCACCGGCCTGCTCTGGCTGTTGTTGTTCGCCCTCTCCGCCGCCGACAACACGTTCCATTTCACGTCTGCAAAATATGCCGACTGGCAAATTGATTTTATGAACTGGAGCTTCCTGGGGATTCAGGCCCCGGTGGTGGTAATGCTGACCTTCGCGATCCTGTTCTGTCTCTACCGCTCGAACTGGGCCGGGAGCGCGCGGCTGGACGGCGAAGGCCGAAAAAAGCTCTACAAGCGGCTGGCGCAATCGAGCGGGATTGAACAGCTGCTCTATCAGTGCATGGAGGAAGGTGAACTGGCGCACGTCACGCTGAAATCGCGGCGGATCTATATTGGGATGATCCATACCGCCACGCTGGAGTATGAAAAAACGGCCAATATCGTGCTTATTCCGATGCTGAGCGGCTACCGTGACGGGAAAAACATGCAGCTCTGTATCGAACATAACTACAGCAAATGGTATGCCGAGCATGATATTACGCTCGATTCAGAGCCCAAAAGCGCCATGGATTTTCGCAAAGTGATCATGCTGGATCAGATCGAGAGTATTTCGCTGTTCGATCCGGCAAGCGCCAGCGCGCTGGCAATGCGTGAATAAAAAAATGGCGCCTTATCGCAACAAGGCGCCAGGATTAACCAGGATGAACGCTAAACTTATGGCGTCACAATATTGAACCAGAAGTCAAATGTGTCCATGTAGCTCAGCATCTCTTCCAGCTTCGCCCCGTTTCCGCTCACCTTCACGTCACCCTTATCCATCGCCTGCTTCAGCGTCTCTTTCTTAAGGATGATGTTGTTCAGCGTGGTACGGTCCAGCGTGATGGTTGCGTCAGCATCCTTCGCCTGCGCGTTGGCGGTATGGTTCAGCACGCCGTTTTCCAGCTCCAGCTTGTATTTGCCGCCATCCTTACCGAGATCGACATTGAAGACCGCCTTCGCGTTACCGGCCCGCACCCCGTTGATGTGCACACCCAGGTAGTCGAAGAACATTTCCGGGGTCATCGCCCGCACGGTATCCGGGCTGGCGGTGTTCGGCGTCGGTAGCTTCTTCACGCCATTACGCAGTTCCTGCGCGCCGGTCAGGTAGAAGTTACGCCAGGTGCCCGCTTCCGCCTGGTAACCTAACTGCTCCAGCGCGTCGGCTTCCAGATTACGGGCAGCCTGGTTGTTAGGATCGGCAAAGACCACTTTGCTTACCACCTGAGCAACCCAACGGTAATTACCCTGCTGATAATCCGCTTTGGCTTTCTGCATGATGGCATCAGCGCCGCCCATGTACTGCACGAACTTCTTCGCAGCCAGTTCAGGCGGCAGCTCGTCGAGGGTTGCCGGGTTGCCGTCGAACCAGCCGAGATAAAACACGTAGGTGGCTTTGACGTCGTGGCTAACGGAGCCGTAGTAACCGCGGCTTGCCCACTGTTTTTCCAGCGATTCCGGCAGTTTAAACTCGGCGGCGATCTCGTCGCGGGTCAGCCCCTTGTTTGCCATACGAAGGGTCTGGTCGTTGATGTAGCGGTACATATCGCGCTGACCTTTCATCAGCTTGACGATATTCTCGTTACCCCAGGTCGGCCAGTGGTGCTGCGCAATAATCACTTCCGCGTCCGCGCCCCAGCGCTCAATGGCGGCGTTAATGTACTTAGACCAGGCCAGCGGGTCGCGGATTTTCGCGCCGCGCAGGGAGTAGGTGTTGTGCAGAGTATGGGTCACGTCCTCTGCGGCCTCGATCATTTTCTTCTCTTTGACATACCACAGCATCTCCGACGGAGCTTCTGAACCCGGCGCCATCATAAAGTCGTAGGTCAAACCGTCGATCACTTCTTCCTGACCGGTATGGGTAATGTAGTCGGTCGGCGGGATGAGGGTGACAGTACCCGCAGAGGTGGTGGTGCCAAGGCCTGCACCCACCTGGCCTTTTGCATTCGGCTTCAGCAGGTTGCCGTACATATAGCTCGCACGGCGGCTCATCGCGTTTCCGGCCATAATGTTTTCGGAAACCGCCTCTTTCATAAAGCCATCCGGCGCGTAGATTTTCACTTTGCCAGACTTGACGTCAGCTTCGTCAACCACGCCGCGCAGGCCGCCATAGTGGTCAACGTGGCTGTGGGTGATCACCACAGCGACGACCGGTTTCTTGCCGCGGTTTGCATAGTAGAGATCCAGCGCTTCTTTCGCCGGTTCAGCGCTTAACAGCGGGTCGATAACGGTAATGCCCTTCTCGCCCTCAATGATGGTCATGTTGGAGAGATCGAGATTACGGATCTGATACACGCCGTCGGTGACCTTAAACAGCCCGCCAATGTTGATCAACTGTGACTGACGCCACAGGCTCGGGTTTACCGTATCCGGGGCTTTCTCACCCTCTTTCACGAAATCATATTTCGCCGGGTTCCAGATAACGTTCCCCTGCTCGCCTTTAATCATGTTTTGCGGCAGCGGGGCGATAAAGCCTTTATGGGCGTTCTCAAAGTCGGTTTTATCGGCAAACGGTAATTTGTTATACAGGGCGTTATTTACCTGCCGGGTCGTGGCAGTGGCATCCTGCGGCTGTACTTCCGCAAACGCGGAAAGCGACAGCGACGTCAACACACCGGCAAGCGCCAGATGTTTAGCAATTAGGGTTAATTTCATTGAATGGCCTCATAGATTAATTGCGCCGCCTGGATATTTACTGTTGGCGGATAATTTTAATGCGAACTCATTGACGACCATTCTAAACAGAATACCTTTCCATCATAGTCCCATATGGGACTGGTTATTTATGGGTTCGTAATTCGGGGCCTATTGCTGCTATACTCGCTACCACGGCAAACGTTGCGGGGAGAGGCTTAGCGTGAATTTTCAGGATATCCATACCTATTATCAGCAACTCAATATTGGGCAATTTTTTCCGCACATGCTTTGTAAAGGCGAGGCCTTAACCGTTGCCGCAAATAAAAAACTCACCGTCGAGCCTGGCTATATCTATTTTTGCACTGAAGGATCGCTGACGATATTAATGCCTGATGATGGCCTTAATATTGGCAATACTATCGAGTATATGCCGATAGGGTTAATGGAAAGGTATTGTCCACTGGCGAAGTATGAATATCGCAGCAGTGCGAAGGTGAAGCTGGTGAGAATATCCTGGGTCGACTTCGACCAGATATTTTTCCAGGGCGGGCCTGAGCGCATGCAGGCGCTGGCCACCATACTGACCTACATGTCCATATTTACCATCGACCTGCACAATGAACGCAGGCAGGTCACCAGCTACCAGACCATCAAACCAATGCTGTACCGCTATCTCTATCGGCAGGAGACCCACACGGGAGAGAATGAGGGCCTGGCGCTGTTTATCATCAAGCGCACTAACCTGTCACGAACGCATGTCTTTCGCGTGCTGGCAGATCTTAAAGCCGGGGGATATATCACCATGAAGCGCGGAAAGCTGGTGTCGATTGACCGGCCCCTGCCGGATGCGTATTGAGCTCATTTTCACGCCTTGATCAACGTGCGGGAGCGAACAGCCTTATTTATCCCGGCCAGCCGACTTAGGCCGTAAATTCTCATCGAAGACCAGCCGTTTGCGTCCTGGCTCTTCTTCACGCAGCGGCTCCACCTGGTGCAGCGTCTGCTTACAACGGTCCACCAGCACCTGATACTCCCGCGTGCCCTGCTTTTTCCACTCTATTTCCTGCGCACTTAGCTCACGAATCGCTTTCGCCGGACTGCCAAGAATTAAGTGATTCGCAGGCATTTCCGCTTTGGCCTTCACAAACGCCGCCGCCCCAACGATGCTGTTTTCGCCGATCGTCGCCCCGTCCATCACGACCGCATTCATCCCCACCAGCGCATTACGGCGGATAATGCAGCCGTGCAGGATCGCGCTGTGGCCGATATGCCCGTCCTCTTCCACCACCGTGTCCTGCTCCGGAAAACCGTGCATCACGCAGTTATCCTGGATGTTCGCGCCGTCTTTCACCACGATCCGGCCAAAATCGCCGCGCAGGCTGGCGTTGGGCCCCACGTAAACGCCTTTGCCGAGGATCACGTCGCCAATCAGCACCGCGGTCGGGTGAACATAGCTCTCTTCAGGCACGACCGGCGTCAGACCATCAATTTGATAAACAGGCATACCCTCTCCTTATGTGATATTCAGACCACCAAAACGCTGGTGATAAAGCGTGCCGGGAGCGGGCAGCTCGCCCACAGAGGTTTCCCCCTTCTCACTGACAAACGCCAGGGCTCCCGCCGCCACGCGCTGGTAGATATTAATGCACAGCTGTCGCGCGCTCTGTCCCGCCCAGTGCGCAGGAAGTAACTCCTCCGGCAACAGCGGATCTTTCAGCACCACGCGACGATAAAAATGAATGAGTAACAGCTGGATCTGGAAGCAGCGTTCCGGGGTCAAATCCTCAGGCGGCGTTTCTTTCAGCAGCGGCAACAGCGGACGGAACGAGTTGATAAACGTTTCGTACATCGCGTTTTGTTCGCTCAACTGCCAGCACTCTTCCACGCGGGCTCGTAACGCCGCACGTGATAAGGCCAGCGGTGAATGGGCCTCAAAGAAAATGACGTTTTCCGCCACGCCCGCGTCATGCAGCAGAGACTGCACGTCCGCCAGGTTCTGCGACGGCGAGGCCATCAGGCTCGGCGCCAGCGTGCCGAACCCTTGCCAGATGAGCTGTTTTTTCACGTCCGCGAGGGTGGTTTTATCCAGCCCCTCGGAGAGCAGCAGCAGCCATTTACCATCCCACGCCGGCAGTTCCGCACGGTAGATTTTATTTTCCGCGCGGCGGGTCAAACGCAGCCCCTTGTCGCTGAGACGGTAAAAGCTGCGGCGGCCAATGCGGGACACGTCCAGCCAGCCCTCTTTGTTGAGGCGAAACAGCGCGGTGCGCACAAAACGCTCGCCAAATCCCATCCCTTCCAGCAGGGCCGCCAGGCTGCCGAGCCAGATCTCTCCGCCGCGGTGCGAAAGCGCGTCGCCATACAGTGAGGAGATAAGCGACGTTCCGCTGACGGGAACAGAGCTGACTGCATGCTGGATAAAGGCTTCAAGTTTATTCATGTGATTCATTCTTTTGTTATTTTTTTCCTGGATGAATCATAGCATACGAATCTGGGGTGTACCCTCACCCTAACCCTCTCCCAAAGGGAGAGGGAACTTAATACACCCTCTCCCTTTGGGAGAGGGCTGGGGTGAGGAGAATTCAACCGTTAGCTGCCACTTTACGCAAATCAAACACCCGGCAAGCTTTACCCTCGGAGCGCGGTATGCTGCCACAGTTAACGATCATCACGTCGGTCGAGATCCCCACCATCGATTTAATCCGATGACGCAGCTGATGGCAGACCTGACAGCGCTGCTCATGGGTCAGCGTTAAGCTGCTCTGTTTCAGCTCGACCTTCACCGAAAGTGAATCAAGATGCCCGCGGCGGTTCACCTCCAGCTGATAGTGTGGCGAAAGATGTTCGAACTTAACGATCTCCTCTTCCAGCTGTGACGGGAAGACGTTCACGCCGCGAATGATGAGCATGTCGTCGCTGCGCCCGCTGATGCGATCCATCCGGCGCATGGTGCGTGCAGTGCCCGGCAGCAGGCGCGTGAGGTCGCGGGTGCGGTAGCGGATCACCGGCAGTGCCTCTTTGGTCAGGGTGGTGAACAGCAGTTCGCCCTGCTCGCCGTCGGCCAGCGGCGTGCCGTCATTCGGGTTGACGATCTCCGGGTAGAAGTGATCTTCCCAGATGGTCGGGCCGTCAGCGGTTTCAAGACACTCCATCGCCACGCCCGGCCCCATCACCTCGGAGAGACCATAGATATCCAGCGCGGTAATGCCCAGCCGTTTTTCAATTTCGCAGCGCATCGCCTGCGTCCACGGCTCGGCGCCAAACACGCCGACGCGCAGGGAACAGGCGCTGGCGTCACCGCCCATCTGACGCTCCAGCTCTTCAATTAAATTCAGGCAGTATGAGGGCGTCACCATGATCATATCCGGCTGAAAATCGCGGATCAGCTGCGCCTGCTTCTCCGTCTGGCCGCCGGACATCGGGATCACCGTCGCACCCAGACGCTCGGCACCGTAGTGCGCCCCCAGCCCGCCGGTGAATAGCCCGTAGCCGTAGGCCACGTGAATTTTATCCTTCGCGCTGCCCCCGGCGGCGCGCAGGGAACGGGCAACTATATTGGCCCAGTTGTCGATATCATTCTGGGTATATCCCACCACGGTCGGCTTTCCGGTGGTGCCCGACGAGGCGTGGATGCGCACCACCTGCTCCATCGGCACCGCAAAGGTATCGAACGGGTAGTTGTCGCGCAGATCCTGCTTGGTGGTGCACGGGAATTTTTGCAGGTCCGCCAGCTCGTTAAAATCGTCAGGGTGAACGCCCGCGGCGTCAAACTTGCGTTTGTACATCGGAACGTTGTTGTAGGCGTGGTTCAGCGTCCACTTCAGGCGCGCGGTCTGAAACGCCTGCAATTCATCAATGGACGCGGTTTCGATCGGATCAAGCTTTGTTGTATTTATCATCGCAGGGTACTCACATTATTGTTCGCTCAAACACGCTCAAGGATCATGGCAATGCCCTGACCCACACCGATGCACATCGTACACAGCGCGTAGCGCCCGCCGCGTCGGTGCAATTCATTGCTCGCGGCCAGCGCCAGTCTGGCACCGCTCATTCCCAGCGGATGACCTAACGCGATCGCCCCGCCATTCGGGTTCACATGCTCCGCGTCATCCGGCAAACCCAGCTGACGCAGCACGCCCAGCGCCTGTGCGGCGAAGGCTTCGTTAAGCTCAATGACGTCCATATCGGTGATACTGAGTCCGGCACGTTCCAGCACCTTACGGGTGGCGGGAACCGGGCCTAATCCCATCAGACGCGGCTCGACGCCCGCGGTCGCCATGGCCACAATGCGGGTGCGCGGGGTTAACCCCTGTGCAAGCGCCATCGGCTCGCTGGCGATAATCAGCGCCGCCGCCCCGTCGTTCACGCCGGAGGCGTTCCCCGCCGTCACCACACCGTTCTTGCGGAACGGAGCTTTCAGCGCGGCAAGCTGTTCAAGGGTGGTTTCGGCGCGCGGATGCTCGTCCACGCACACTTCCGTTACGGCACCTTTTTTCCCCGCCATCTGTACCGGGATAATCTCCTGCGCCAGAACGCCATTCTGCTGCGCCCGCGCGGTGCGCTGCTGGCTGCGCAGGGCAAATGCATCCTGATCGGCACGGCTTATATTTAACAATTCCGCTACATTCTCTGCCGTTTCCGGCATGCTGTCAGTTCCGTATTGCTGATGCATGAGCGGATTCACAAATCGCCAGCCGATGGTGGTGTCGAAGATCTCCGCCTGACGCTGAAACGCCGCGGTGGCTTTGCCCATCACGAACGGCGCACGGGACATGGATTCGACGCCACCGGCGATCAGCAGATCGCCATCCCCGGCCCTGATGGCGCGCGCCGCGAAGCCAAGGGCATCCAGACCGGAGCCGCACAGGCGGTTAATGGTGGTACCGGAAACGGTCTGCGGCAGCCCGGCCAGCAGCGATGACATGCGCGCTACGTTGCGGTTATCCTCTCCGGCCTGATTTGCGCAGCCGAAGATCACATCATCTATGCGCTCCAGATCGAGCTGCGGGTAAAGCGCCAGCAGCGCACGCAGCGGCACGGCCCCTAAGTCATCGGCACGCACGCTGGATAATCCTCCACCGTAGCGACCGACCGGGGTACGCACACCCTCACAAATAAATGCGTCACGCATCAGGCTTCTCCTGTCACACTGCCGCCGGTGCGGTGCGATTTCCCGCGAAAAAGAGCGACGGTTTTCTGGTGTTGGTTCTGAATTTCAATGTCGTATACGCCGGTCAGTTTGCCCTGATGCTTCACCCGCGCGGTAGCGGTCAGCTTATCGCCGGCAAAGCCCGGACGCAGAAAATCGATGGCGCAGCCTGAGGCCACCGCCGCCAGCCCCTGACTGTTGCAGGCGTAGGCAAAGGCGGTATCGGCCAGCGAGAACAGCTGTCCGCCGTGGCAGGTTTTATGCCCGTTGAGCATCTGCGGGGTGATGGTCATGGTCACCACCGCGTAGCCCTCGCCCATGTCGAGAATGTCCATCCCCATCGCCTGCGCGCAGGCGTCCCGTTCGTACATCGCGCGGGCGTTATGCCAGGCGTTATGACTCATAGCTACTCTCCAGAAGCGCACGCTGGCGCAGCAGTGAACAGGGGCGATAGCGTTCCTCGCCGTAGTGACGTTGCAGGTTCTCCAGCAGCGTTAACAGACGCTGCCAGCCAAGGCGCTCGCCCCAGGCGATGGGCCCGCAGGGATAGTTGACCCCTAAGCGCATGGCGGTATCGATGTCTTGCTCGCTGGCGACCCCTTTTTGCAGGGCGTCCAGCGCTTCGTTGGCAATCATCGCTACCGTGCGCCAGACCAGCAGGCCGGGGTAATCGGCAATCTGGACCACCCGTTTCTGCTGGTGCTGCAACCAGTAAATGGCTTTCTGCGTGGCGGCGTGCGGGTTGCCGGGTGCGGCGGCTATCACGGCCACATCCCGCTCGATGCGGTCGACCACCACCACCGGGCAGCCGTGGCGCAGCGCCAGCGACTGCGCGGTCTCACCCTGCGTTTCGATCAGCAACAGATCGTCAATTTCCGTGACACCGTCACTTCTTCGCTGTACGCGCATGGGGTTGAAGCTGTCGCTGACCGGGGCGAGCCAGCTGACGGTGGGTTTCTCCTCCAGCCAGCGGTAAACGCCCTGCCCGCTTTTCTTACCCAGACGCCCCGCCAGCACCAGCTCCTGCTGCACCAGCGACGGCAGAAAACGACGCTCCTGCCAGAAGGCATTAAACACGGAGCAGGTCACGGCAAAGTTGACGTCCTGACCAATCATGTCCGTCAGCTCAAGCGGCCCCATCGGGAAGCCTCCGCCGTCTCGCAGGGCGGCGTCAATCACCTCGGGCGTTGCCACCTGCTCTTCCAGCGCGCGCCAGGCTTCCGAGTAGAACGGGCGCGCCACGCGGTTGACGATAAACCCCGGCGTGGACTGGCAGCGTACCGGCTGCTTTCCCCAGCTCAGCGCCAGCTCGCACAGCGCATCGGCCACTTCTGGTGAGGTCGCCAGCCCGCTGACCACCTCCACCAGCTTCATCACCGGGGCAGGATTGAAGAAGTGCAGCCCGGCGACGCGTTCAGGGTGGTTTATCTCCGCCGCAATCGCGGTAACGGAAATGGACGAGGTATTGCTGGCGAGCAGCGTCTGCGGCGGGCAAACCTCTGCCAGCTGGGTAAACAGCGCCTTTTTCACTTCAAGCCGCTCGGAGGCCGCCTCAATCACCAGATCGGCTTTCGCCAGAGCACTGATATTCGTCACCGGCGTCAGGCGGGCGAGGATCTGCTCCCCGGCGTCGGCAGAGAGTTTTCCACGCGCAACGCGTGAGGACAGCCGCTGGCGAATGCCGTCGACGGCGCGGGAAATCGCCGCTGCGTCAATGTCGTACACCAGAACCGGATGACCGTGGCTGGCTGCCACTTCGGCAATCCCGGCGCCCATGGTGCCGCTGCCAATGACGGCGACCGTATGGATATTCACCATATTATTTCCCCGTAAAGTTCGGCGCGCGTTTTGCCAGGAACGCGCTGACGCCTTCCCGGTAGTCGTCGCTGCGTCCGGCCAGGCGTTGATAGTCGCGCTCCAGATCAAGCTGGGCGTCGAGGGTGTTGGTTTCGGCGGCGTTGATCGCCTGCTTGATCAAGCCCAGGCCAAAGGTCGGCTGCGAGGCAAAATGCAGCGCCATCTGCTGTACGGTGGCGGAGAGCTGCTCGTCGTCCACCACCTGCCAGATCATTCCCCAGGCCTGTGCCTGCTCAGCGCTGAGCTTATCGCCCAGCAATGCCAGCCCCATGGCGCGGGCGCGTCCGGCCACGCGCGGCAGCAGCCAGGTGCCGCCGCAGTCCGGGACGAGGCCGAGCTTGCTGAAGGCCATCACAAAACTGGCGGAGCGCGCCGCAATCACCATGTCGCAGCCGAGGGCCAGCGTCGCCCCCGCGCCCGCCGCCACGCCGTTAACCGCGCAAATCACCGGCTTCGGCAGTTTTGCCAGGCGGCGCACCAGCGGGTTGTAAAAAGTCTCAACGGACATGCCCAGATCGGGCGCCGGGCCGTTCGGGTCGACGTTACGGTCGTTGAGATCCTGCCCGGCGCAGAAACCGCGTCCTGCCCCGGTGATCAGCAGGCAGCGGATGGCGTCATCGCGCTCGGCCTGCTTCAGGCATTCGGAAAGCTGCTGGTGCATGACGTCGTTAAAGCTGTTCAGGCGCTCCGGGCGGTTCAGCGTAATGGTCATTACGCCCTGCTCAACATGGCTCAGAATAGATTCCACAATTAGCGTCCTTTAAAGTCTGGGGTGCGTTTTTGTAAAAAGGCGTTGATCCCTTCCCGGCGATCGTCGGTGGCCGCGAGCAGCGCAAACAGCTGACGCTCCTGCGCCAGCCCGGCCTGAAGCGGGACTTCCTGCGACTGGCGAAGCGCCTGCTTCGCCGCCTGTAGCGCCAGCGGCGAATGGCGCGCCATCAGCGCTGCCTGCTTCAGGGCGTACTCCAGCGTCAGCGAGGCCGGATAGACGTCGCTGACCAGCCCGGCGCTGTGCGCCTGCACCGCCGTGATGCTTTCGCCCGTCAGCACCATTTTGCTGGCCAGCGATTTGCCTACGCTGCGGATCAGCCGCTGGGTGCCGCCTGCGCCCGGCATGATCCCGATGGTGATTTCCGGCAGGCCAAAACGGGCGTTATCGCCAGCAATCACGACATCGCAGAGCAGCGCCAGCTCACAGCCTGCCCCCAGCGCGAAGCCGTTTACGGCGGCAATCAGCGGTTTGGTGAAGGCGTTGATCCGCGCCCACAGCTGCGGACGGATATCGTTCAGGGTGGCGGGCAGGTCTTTCTCCGCCATTTCGTTGAGATCGGCCCCGGCGGCAAAGCAGCGTTCGTTGCCGTACATCACGCAGACGGCGATCTCAGCATCCGCGGCGGCGGCCTCAAGCTGCTCCGCGATTTGCAGGAGCAGCGCATTGTTGAGCGCGTTGCGCGCCGCCGGACGGTTAAGCGTTAGCTGCAACACGCGGCCATGACGGGTAACAATCAGTTCGCTCATGCCATCCCCTTCGCATCAAAATCGACGATAACGTCGGCGGTTAACGGCAGCGCCTGACAGCTCAGCACATAGCCTGCGGCCAGCTCGTCCGGCTCCAGGCTGTAGTTGGTCGCCATATCGACTTTCCCACGCAGCACTTTGCATTTGCAGGTGGCGCATACGCCGCCCTTGCAGGCGTAAGGCAGATCCGCCCCCTGACGCAGGGCCGCGTCAAGAATGCTTTCGTCGTCCGCCGTCAGGGTGATCTCCCTGTCGCGCCCGTCCTGACGGACGGTGACCTTCTGGCCATCGGCCTGCACGCTGGCTGTCCGTTTAACGGCGGTACCCGGCGTGTTAAAGCGCTCAAGATGGATCGCTTTTTCCGGCATACCCAGCGCTTTAAGCGCCGCTTCGGCCTCATCCATCATCGCCGACGGGCCACAGATGAAGGCTTCATCGTACTGACGGAAATTCACCAGCGTTTTTGCCAGCGCCTGGAGCTTTTCCCCGTCAATGCGGCCATGGAGCAGATCGCTGTCGAGCGTCTCCTGGCTGAAGATGGCGATCAGCTGTAAACGCTGCGGGTATTTATCTTTCAGGTCCGCCAGCGCCCGGCGGAACATCATGCTCTGGCTGCTGCGGTTGCCGTAAATCAGGGTGAAGTGGCTGTGGGCTTCAGTGGCCAGCGTAGCGGACATAATCGCCAGCATCGGGGTGATCCCGGACCCGGCGGCAATCGCCAGATAGTGGCCTTCGCGTTCAGCCTGCGGCTGGTAGCCAAAATGCCCCTGGGGCACCATCACCTCCAGCGCCATGCCCGGTTTGATCTCGTCCCGGGCATAGCGGGAAAAACGTCCGCCCTCGATGGCTTTGACCGCCACGCTGATCTCACCGCACGCGGTGCTTCGGCAGATGGAGTAGCAGCGGCGCAGTTCATCCCCGCCAGGGCTGGCTTTCAGGGTCAGATGCTGACCGGGACGGAAGCGGTACGCCTCCTGTAACGCCTGCGGCACCGCGAAGGTAATGGTCACCGCGTCGCGGGTTTCGGGCTCCACTTTTGCCACTATTAATGAATGAAACGTTGTCATGGCAGCCTCAAATACATTTGAAATAATCGAAGGGCTCACGGCAGGTATTGCAGCTGTAGAGCGCTTTGCAGGCCGTGGATCCAAATTCACTGATAAGCGAGGTATCGGTGCTCGCACAGCGCGGGCAGCTCACCTCCGCGGGAACGTGGGCATGGCAGCTATGACCAACAGGCGGGCTGATGCCATATTCACGCAGGCGCCTGCGGGCATCGTCGGTCATCCAGTCGGTGGTCCAGGCGGGCTCCAGTTGCAGCACAATATGTACCGGGCTAAAGCCGTTTCCGGTCAGGGTTTCGCGGATCGCCCCCAGCAGATGCTCCGTTGCCGGACAGCCCGAATAGGTTGGCGTGAAGCCGATAACCCAGCCTTCCCCCTGTGCCTTCACGCTGCGCACCATGCCCAGGTCGGTGATGGTCAGCACCGGCACTTCCGGGTCGGGGATCTGGCTTAACAGCGCCCAAATCTGCGGGATTTGTGCAGGCGCGATGTCGACGAGGCGTTGCATGGCGTCCTCCTTTACCACTGCTGGCCGGGGTAAACGCGCTGGAGATACTGCATCTCTGCCAGCATCGGCCCGAGGTGTTCGGTATGTAGCCCCTTCTTACCGCCCGTGCGATACGCCACCTCTTCGGGCACGCGGAGGGTGGCTTCCGCCAGGCCAGCAAACACTTCGCGCTCCCACGGGTCCCGCAGGTCGCGCGGATCAACCGCCACGCCGTCATCAATTAGCGCCAGCTCGACCTCGTCAGCATCGAACAGTTCAGCCGTAAAGCGCCACAGGCTATCCACCGCCTGCTGCATTTTTTGTGCGGAGGTTTCTGTTCCGTCCCCCAGCCGCACCAGCCAGCCGCGGCTAAAGCGCAGGTGATAGCGCGCCTCCTTAATGGCTTTTGCCGCGATGGCGGCAAGCTGACTGTCGCTGCTGTGGATCAGCCGCTCGTAGAGCGCCACGTTCCACGCATCCATCAGATACTGACGGGCAATGGTGTCGGCGAAGCTGCCGTTTGGCTGTTCCACCAGCAGCAAATTGCGGAACTGACGCTCATCGCGGCCATAGGCCAGGGTATCTTCATCACCCTTACCTTCCCGTTCAGCGGCGTAGGTCAGGAAATTGCGCGCCTGCCCGAGCAGATCAAGGCCGATATTGGCGAGCGCCAGGTCAATTTCCAGCTCCGGCGCGTGGCCGCACCAGGCGCCCAGACGCTGTGAGAGCACCAGACCGTTGTCGCCCAGACGCAGGGCATAAGCAGATACGTTGTTCATCCCCAACCTCACATATGCTCGATACCATCAGGGATGGTGTAAAACGTCGGATGGCGGTAGACCTTGCTTTCCGCCGGATCGAAAAACTCCCCGCTCTCTTCCGGCTGGGAAGCGACGATTTCACTCGCCTTCACCACCCAGATGGAACAGCCTTCGCTGCGGCGGGTATAGGCATCGCGCGCGTTTTCCAGCGCCATGCGGTCGTCGGCAGCGTGAAGGCTGCCTACATGCCGGTGCGACAGCCCCTGCTTCGAACGGACAAAAACTTCGTATAACGGCCAGTAAACGTTGCTCATGGTTGATTCCTCTTATGCGGCCTGGCGGGCGCGTTGTTTTTCCGCGTGGGCCAGAGCGGCTTCACGCACCCATGCGCCGTCGTCCCAGGCTTTACGTTTTGCGGCCAGACGTTCGTGGTTGCAGATCCCGCGCCCGTTGATCACCTCGTCAAATTCCTGCCAGTCGATTTCGCCGAAGCGGTAGTGGCCGCTCTCTTCATCGAAACGCAGGTCGGGATCCGGCACGGTCATGCCGAGCATCTCCACCTGAGGCACCGTGTTGTCCACGAAGCGCTGGCGAAGCTCATCGTTGCCAAAGCGTTTGATCTTCCAGGCCAGACTGCGGGCGCTGTTTGGGGAGTTGTCGTCGTTGGGTCCGAACATCATCAGCGCGGGCCACCAGAAGCGGTTGATGGCGTCCTGCAACATCTGCCGCTGGGCTTCGCTACCCTGCGCCAGCGCCATGCAGGCCTCAAAACCCTGACGCTGGTGAAAGCTCTCTTCTTTACAGATTTTCACCATCGCCCGGGCATACGGGCCGTAAGACGTACGGCACAGTGCCACCTGGTTCACAATGGCCGCCCCGTCCACCAGCCAGCCAATGACCCCGATATCGGCCCAGCTCAGGGTCGGATAGTTGAAGATGGAGGAGTATTTCATCTTGCCGTCGAGCATCTTTTGATAGATGTCCTCCCGGGCGCAGCCCAGCGTTTCCGCCGCGCTGTAAAGGTACAGGCCGTGTCCGGCTTCATCCTGCACCTTCGCCAGCAGAATGGCTTTCCGGCGCAGCGTCGGTGCGCGGGTGATCCAGTTCCCTTCCGGCAGCATGCCGACAATCTCAGAGTGGGCGTGCTGTCCAATCTGGCGGATCAGCGTCTTGCGGTAGGCATCCGGCATCCAGTCCTGCGGCTCGATGGCCGTCTCCTGTGCGATGCGTTGCTCAAAGCGTTGTTCTTGCGTCACATAACCACCTTTGTGATTCGTTAAATCACCACAAATAGCAAAATGGTGAATCATTTGGTTTCTTAAAAGTTACACAAAGGTTAAATATAACCCCAAGAAGCGTTTGTTTATTTTGTGACGACGCTCGCAAGCCTTTTCATGAAAGGCCGATGGCGCAAGGCTTTCTGTTGGTCAGGCCAAGCAATACAGATCACAACGTTAACAATTCATTAAAACTCAGCTTGATTTTTATGATTCGAGATCAAACTATTTATAGTGAAATCACGAAACATCTGGAGAGAAGAAATGCAGCAGTTAGCCAGCTTCTTGTCCGGCATCTGGCAATCAGGCCGGGGCCGCGAGCGCACCATCACCCACGCCATCAGCGGGGAAACGCTATATCAAGTCACCAGCGAAGGGCTGGATATGGCGGCCGCGCGCCGTTACGCCATTGAACACGGCGGAGAAGCGCTCCGCGCAATGAGCTTTATCGAGCGCGCCGCCATGCTGAAGGCGGTGGCCAAACATCTGCTGAGCCAGAAGGATCGGTTTTATGCCCTGTCAGCCCAGACCGGCGCGACGAAGGCTGACAGCTGGGTGGATATTGAAGGCGGTATCGGCACCCTCTTCACCTACGCAAGCCTCGGCAGCCGTGAGCTGCCGGACGATACCCTGTGGCCGGAGGATGAGCTGATCCCACTGTCGAAGGAAGGCGGCTTTGCGGCACGTCACGTGTTAACGTCGAAATCCGGCGTGGCGGTGCATATCAACGCGTTCAACTTCCCGTGCTGGGGGATGCTGGAAAAGCTCGCGCCCACCTGGCTTGCCGGGATGCCCGCCATCATCAAGCCCGCCACCGCCACCGCGCAGGTGACTCAGGCGATGGTGAAAGCGATCGTGGAGAGCGGACTGGTGCCGGACGGCGCCATCAGCCTGATCTGCGGTGGCGCGGGCGATCTGCTGAACCACCTCGACAGCCAGGACGTGGTGACGTTTACCGGGTCGGCCAGCACCGGGCAGAGCCTGCGCGTCCACCCGAATATCGTCGCACATTCCATTCCGTTTACCATGGAAGCAGATTCTCTTAACTGCTGCGTGCTGGGTGAGGACGTGACGCCGGAACAGCCGGAGTTTACGCTGTTTATCCGCGAAGTGGTGCGCGAGATGACCGCCAAAGCCGGGCAAAAATGTACCGCCATCCGCCGCATCATCGTGCCTGAAGCGCAGGTTGAAGCCGTCAGCCAGGCGCTGATTGCGCGGCTGGTGAACGTGGTCGTCGGCGATCCGGCCCAGGAAGGGGTGAAGATGGGGGCTCTCGTCAACAGTGAGCAACGTGCTGACGTGCAGGAAAAAGTCGATCATCTGCTGGCCTCGGGCTGCCAGATCCGTCTGGGTGGTAAAGCTGATTTGCAGGCGCCTGGCGCATTCTTCCCACCCACCCTGCTGTTCTGCCCGCAGCCGGACGAAACCCCGGCCGTTCACGCCACCGAAGCCTTTGGCCCCGTCGCAACCCTGATGCCCTGCCGTAACACCGAGCACGCCATGCAGCTGGCGCGGGCGGGCGGCGGCAGCCTGGCGGGAACGCTGGTTACGGCAGATACCCGCGTGGCGCGGCAGTTTATTGCTGGTGCCGCGCGCGCCCACGGACGCATTCAGATCCTCAACCAGGAATCCTCGAAAGAATCTACCGGCCACGGTTCACCGTTGCCGCAGCTGGTGCACGGTGGTCCGGGACGTGCGGGCGGCGGCGAAGAGCTGGGCGGCCTGCGCGCTGTGAAGCACTATCTTCAGCGCACAGCCATTCAGGGCAGCCCGTCCATGCTCGCCGCGATCGGTAAACAGTGGGTCCGTGGCGCGGAGGTGCAGGAAGATCGCGTTCATCCGTTCCGTAAATACTTCGAGGAGTTACAGCCGGGCGACAGCCTGCTGACCCCGCGTCGTACCCTGACGGAAGCGGATATCGTGAATTTTGCCTGCCTGAGCGGGGATCATTTCTACGCCCATATGGACAAAATTGGCGCGGCGGAGTCGATTTTTGGTGAGCGCGTGGTACACGGTTATTTCCTGATTTCCGCCGCGGCGGGGCTGTTTGTCGATGCCGGGGTTGGGCCGGTTATTGCCAACTACGGCATGGAAAACCTGCGCTTTATCGAGCCGGTCAAGCCGGGTGATACCATTCAGGTGCGCCTGACCTGTAAACGTAAAACGCTGAAGAAACAGCGCACTGCCGAGGAAAAACCCACCGGCGTGGTGGAATGGGCTGTGGAGATCTTCAACCAGCACCAGCAGGCCGTGGCGCTCTACTCCATCCTGACGCTGGTGGCGCGCCAGCAGGGTGACTTTTAATCAATGCAATGGCATTAACCTTGCTGCCTCGAGTGTTTGAGCGCATCAAAATAAGCGGAAGGTAAAACAGGGACTGGATGGCTTTGATTGATCGAACCATCCAGTCTGCCTGGTTTGGATAAGTTACAACCGGAAACACTAAGCAAGTTGACCATGTAGTTAGCATGGTTATTATTTTGCGCCGGGAATATTCCCGCATTAAATTACATGGATGATTAACAAACTATGGCAATTCCTGTTTACCTTTTCTTAACTGAAGATGGTGGGTCAAAAATTACAGGCTCGGTGGATGTTCGTTACCGTGAGGGAAGCATTGAAGTCACCGGCTTTACACACAATCTTCGCCTCCTAATTGATCCTGCCGAATTTGCAAAATTCCAGAACAATAATAATTACGGTGATGACCCAGTCGATCAGTTATGGATAAGGGCAGGAATAGATTATGCGCGACGTTCGGGTTTTTAACTGGCGAGCTGGAATTATTATCTTTATATTTCTCATATTCATTGCATACCCTTTCCGCGATCTTTTTACCGTGTATGAAAATTTGCAGGAAAAAATCAAGGTTAACGATCGTTTAACTCTTTACATCACCCAGGTTGAGACGGGATCACTGTCTAAAAACAGGTATCATATTTATCTCTTTGATGCGAAAAAAAGTCCGGAAGAATTCATGTCTAACATTAAGAATATCAATCCCGTCATGATCACCGATGATGATAAAGCTTCAGTGGCAATTAAAAATGGAGACATTTATCTTCGCGTTCGCGGTACGGTTTATTCGTTCACGACGGTAGGTTTTGATGTCCGCACGCATCTCGATAGCTCGCCTTACTGAAGCGCACTTTATCGGCCATGGGGGTGTGATGCACCCCCGCTCTTTTTTAACCTGGCAAGACTGACAAACAACCTGGCAGATGCAGGCAAACGCTTTTCGTGCGCGCCTGTCAGGATAACGCTGACACAACACAATAAACACAACAAGATGAGGTCTGCGATGGGAAGCAATTCTTCTTTTTCTGCCCGTAGAACGGCACTGGCCATGGCCGTTGCGCTCTGTTGCGCCTGGCAATCCCCTGTTTACGCTCACGGCAGCGAGGCGCATATGGTCCCGATGGACAAAACGCTTCAGGCGTTTGGCGCGGACGTGCAGTGGGATGATTACGCCCAGATGTTCACCATCGTCAAAGACGGTGCCTTTGTGAAGGTCAAACCCGGCGCAAATACCGCCATCGTTAACGGCAAACCGCTGACGCTCCAGGTGCCCGTGGTGATGAAGAACAATAAGGCGTTTATCCCGGAGACCTTTATCAACGATGTCTTTCAGTCCGATCTTGATCAGACATTCCAGGTTGAAAAAAGCCCCCACCCGTTAAACGCGCTGACGGCTGATGAAATCAACCAGGCCGTAGCAATCGTGAAAGCCTCAGCGGATTTTAAACCCAATACCCGCTTTACCCAGATTGCGCTGGCGGAGCCAGAAAAGGCCAAAGTCTGGGACTTTGTGCTTAACGGCACGGCGGTGGATGCGCCCCGCCAGGCCAATATCATCATGCTTGATGGTAAACACATCATCGAAAGCCGGGTGGATCTGAAGGAGAAAAAGATCCTCCGCTGGGAGCCGATCAAAGACGCGCACGGCATGGTGCTGCTGGATGACTTCAATACCGTGCAGCAGATCATCAATGAAAGCCCGGAGTTTGCCGCCGTGCTGAAAAAGCGCGGCATTACCGACCCGAAGAAAGTGATCACCACCCCGCTTACCGTCGGCTTTTTTGACGGCAAGGATGGGCTGAAACAGGAAGACCGCCTGCTGAAAGTGATCAGCTATCTCGACGTGGGCGACGGTAACTACTGGGCGCACCCGATCGAAAACCTGGTTGCGGTGGTGGATCTCGAGCAGAAGAAAATCCAGAAGATTGAGGAAGGCCCGGTCGTGCCGGTGCCGCTCACGCCGCGCCCTTATGATGGCCGTGACCGCGTTGAAACGGTGAAAAAACCGCTGGAGATTATCGAGCCGGAAGGCAAGAACTACACCATCACCGGGGATAGGGTGCACTGGCAGAACTGGGATTTTCATCTGAGCCTGGACTCACGCGTCGGCCCGATAATCTCCACCGTGACCTATAACGACAACGGCAAAAAGCGACAGGTGATGTATCAGGGGTCGCTCGGCGGCATGATTGTGCCGTACGGCGACCCGGATATCGGCTGGTACTTTAAAGCCTACCTGGACTCCGGCGATTACGGCATGGGTACCCTGACCTCCCCGCTCGTGCGCGGCAAGGATGTTCCGTCTAACGCCGTGATGCTCAACGAAACCATCCCGGATTACACCGGCGCGCCAATGGAGATCCCCCGGGCGATCGCCATTTTCGAGCGTTACGCCGGGCCGGAATATAAGCATCAGGAATTAGGAAAACCCAACGTCAGCACCGAACGCCGCGAGCTGGTGGTGCGCTGGGTCAGCACCGTGGGTAACTATGATTACATCTTCGACTGGGTATTCCACGAAAACGGCACTATCGGCATTGATGCAGGGGCCACGGGCATTGAAGCGGTGAAAGGCGTGCAGACGAAAACCATGCATGATGCCACCGCGAAGGATGACACCCGATACGGAACGCTGATCGACCATAATATTGTCGGTACCACCCACCAGCACATCTACAACTTCCGTCTGGATATGGACGTGGACGGCATCAACAACAAGCTGGTGGCCATGGATCCCGACGTCAAACCGAACACCGCTGGCGGACCGCGCACCAGCACCATGCAGGTTAATCAGTATGATATTGATACCGAACAGCAGGCGGCGCAGAAGTTTGACCCGGGCACCATCCGCCTGCTGAGCAATACCAGCAAAGAGAACCGCATGGGCAACCCGGTCTCATATCAGATCATCCCTTACGCGGGCGGTACACACCCGGTAGCGTCCGGCGCGAAGTTTGCCCCGGACGAGTGGATTTATCACCGCCTGAGCTTTATGGATAAACAACTGTGGGTAACGCGTTACCATCCCGACGAGATGTACCCGGAGGGAAAATACCCGAACCGTTCCACGCACGATACCGGCCTCGGCCAGTACAGCAAAGATAACGAGTCGCTGAACGACCAGGATAACGTCATCTGGATGACCACCGGCACCACCCATGTCGCCCGTGCCGAGGAGTGGCCGATAATGCCGACGGAATGGGTGCACACGTTGCTCAAGCCGTGGAATTTCTTTGACGAGACGCCAACGCTCGGCAAGAAAAAAGAGCAGAAATAACCCACCGACCGGGCGTAATGCCCGGTTTTTCATCCGCTTACTTGCTGAATTACTCTCCCCGATTATAGTTATTGTTACCTCGCTTAATCCTTTTGCATTTCTTGACACACTTTCACCAGGATTCGAAGTCTCCACAAACAACGTCACAGTTTACTGAGAGGTTTTAGGATGAGAATCAATGAGATCGTCAGGAGTCTCGCGCTGGCGGGATGTTTTATTTCTACCAGTTCCGCCTGGGCCGCAGAAGCACCTAAGGATGCCAGCGCAGCAACGCAACAGGCCAACAACGCACTCTTCAACCAGCTTCCTTTCTCCGATAACACCGATTTTACCAACGCCCACAAAGGGTTTATTGCCCCGCTGCCTCAGGAAATTATCAAAGGGGAGCAAGGCAACACCGTCTGGGATCCTCAGCAGTACGCTTTTATCAAAGAAGGCGATAAGGCGCCCGACTCGGTTAACCCGAGCTTATGGCGTCAGTCCCAGCTGATCAACATCAGCGGTCTGTTTGAAGTGACCGAAGGCGTCTACCAGATCCGTAACCTCGACCTGTCAAACATGACTATTATTGAAGGTAAAGAAGGCATTACCGTGGTCGACCCGCTGGTGTCGGCAGAAACGGCCAAAGTCGGGATGGATCTTTACTATAAAAATCGCGGTAACAAGCCTGTGGTCGCCGTTATTTACACCCACAGCCACGTTGACCACTATGGCGGCGTGCGCGGCGTGGTGGATGAAGCAGATGTGAAGTCCGGCAAGGTGAAAGTCTACGCGCCCGCCGGATTTATGGAGGCCGCCGTCGCGGAGAATATCATGGCGGGTAACGTCATGAGCCGCCGCGCCAGCTATATGTACGGCAACCTGCTGAAGCCGGATGCGAAGGGCCAGGTCGGCGCGGGTCTCGGCACCACCACCTCCGCCGGGACGGTGACCCTGATCGCCCCGACCAATATCATCGAGAAAGATGGTCAGAAAGAGGTGATCGACGGCCTGACCTATGATTTTATGCTCGCGCCGGGATCGGAAGCGCCTTCTGAGATGCTCTGGTATATCGAAGAGAAAAAGCTGATCGAGTCTGCGGAAGATGTCACCCATACCCTTCACAACACCTACTCCCTGCGCGGTGCGAAAATTCGTGAACCGCTGCCATGGTCGAAATACATCAACCAGGCAATTGTACGCTGGGGTGATAAGGCCGAAGTTATCATGGCGCAGCACCACTGGCCGACCTGGGGCAACGAGAATGTGGTTAACCTGCTGAAAAGCCAGCGCGACCTGTATCGCTACATTAACGACCAGACCCTGCGCATGGCGAATGAAGGGCTGACGCGTGACGAGATCGCCGCCAACTTCAAGCTGCCGAACTCCCTGGCCAATACCTGGGCCAACCGAGGCTATTACGGTTCAGTCAGCCATGACGTCAAAGCCACCTACGTGCTCTATTTAGGCTGGTTTGACGGCAACCCCGCGACCCTGGATGAACTGCCGCCTGAAGAAGCCGCGAAGAAATTTGTGGAGTATATGGGAGGCGCGGATGCCATCCTGAGCAAAGCGAAAACCGACTTTGACCAGGGGAACTACCGCTGGGTGGCTCAGGTGGTCAGCAATGTGGTCTTTGCCGATCCAAATAATCAGGCCGCGCGAAACCTGGAAGCGGATGCGCTGGAGCAGCTGGGTTATCAGGCTGAATCAGGCCCGTGGCGTAACTTCTACCTGACCGGCGCCCAGGAGCTGCGTAACGGCGTGGTGAAAGGACCGACCCCGAACACCGCCAGCCCGGACACCGTGCGCGCGATGACGCCAGAAATGTTCTTTGACTATCTGGCGGTGCACATTAACGGTGAAAAAGCGGCAGATGCAAAATCGGTGTTTAACATCGACCTCGGCAGCGACGGCGGTAAATACAAGCTGGAACTGGAAAATGGCGTGCTGAACCACACGGCGAACGCCGAAGCGAAAGACGCTGACGCGACCGTGACCCTCAACCGCGATACGCTGAATAAAATCATCCTGAAAGAAGTGACGCTTAGACAGGCGCAGGATAATGGCGATATCAAAGTGACCGGCGATGCCGCAAAACTCGATGCCATGCTCGGTTACATGGATAAATTTGAATTCTGGTTTAACATTGTGACCCCGTAAAGGCAGCACTCGCGGGCGGAGGTTCCGCCCGCTCAAGGAAAATTCTCTTCAATGGAAAAAAGACATCCAGCCACACCCGAACCTGCGACATGGCCTACCCGTAAATCAATGGTTGTTCACGGGCTGGCCGTGAACCTGCCGTGGCTCGCCTTTGTGAATGCCAGCTTTGCCCTTATGGTCCTGCTGCGCAATTCGCTTTTCGGCCATATCGATGCCCTCCTGCACATCAGCCCGCCTCTGCGGCAGATGATAGACGCCTCCATGCTTGGGGTAGTCATCCTTTCCGTGGCGCTGGTAATAATGGCCTGGCGCCACATCCGCGGCGTCAGCGCGGTGCTGTTAATGTGTAGCCTGCTATGGTCGATAAGTTGTTACTGGTTTATCAACGTGATACAGCTTCCTCATCCCTGGCCGATATTCGTTACCCTGCTGATGGCCGGTATGACCGCGCTCTATTTTCACCCGGTGGCACTGCTCTGCTTCACCGTTCCGCTATGGATAAGCCTGCCCGTTGCCAGCATGCTGCTGAATCAGGAAATTAATTATCGCTTCGCCGGGCTGTGGGTGGTGTTCACCTTCATTCTCGTGTGCGGGCGCTATATCCTGTTGAGCTGGTTTGAAGAGGCGTGGCGTCGCAACCAGCAGAATCAGCGTTTAATTTCGCGGCTGGATGCGCTGGCCCATCAGGATCCGCTGACGAAAACGGCCAACCGGCGGGCGATGGAGCTGGTGCTGGAAAACGCCGTGGAGCAAGGCAAACGCTTCGCGGTGCTGATGCTGGATGTCGATTACTTCAAACTGTATAACGACACCTATGGTCACCAGGCAGGAGACGCGTGTCTCGCGAGGGTGGCAGAGGTGCTGAACACCTCGGTGCGCACGCCAGAGGATGTGGTTTCGCGCTACGGTGGTGAGGAGTTCGTCGTGATCCTCTTTGACTGTGAAGAAAGCGTTGCTGAGAAAGTCGCCGCGCGGATCCAGGCTGGCCTGCGCACCGCAGCCATTGCGCACAGCGCGTCGAAGGTGAGTGAATGTGTGACGGTGAGTATGGGCATTGCCGGCTATACCCCAGGACTGGCCGGCCCGGAAATCATCGCCCGCGCCGATGCGGCGCTGTATCGGGCGAAGGAGGCCGGGCGGGATCGGTGGTCGCGTTAAATAATGCCGGGTGGCGGCTACGCCTTACCCGGCGTTTTATTAATACCGCACACACACCGACTTAGTTTCACACCAGCCATCCAGCCAGTCGGGGCCGAAATCGCGCCCGGTGCCAGACTGCTTCATGCCGCCGAACGGCAGGTTGGCGTCTATCAGCGTGTGGCTGTTCACCCACACGGTTCCGGCCTGTAACCTGTCGGTATACGCCAGCGCTTTACTGATGTTCTGCGTCCAGACGCTGGCCGTTAAGCCATATTCAGTGTCGTTCGCCAGCTGAAGCGCCTCTTCCCCGTCGTCCACACGAACCAGGTTCACCACCGGCCCGAAGACCTCTTCACGCGTCAGGCGCAGATGATTATCCGGGTTGACCACCAGCGTTGGCGAAACGTAATAGCCTTTACCGTCTGGCCCCCGGTTCCCGGCGATCAGCTCCGCATTGTGCGCCTTCGCCTCATCCAGGAACGCCTGAACCTTATCGCAATGGGCGCGCGACACCAGCGGGTTGATAAACGCATCCGGCGACATGCCCGGCCCGACGCTCAGAGATTTCACGGCCTGTTCAAAGCCGCTGACCAGCGTGTCGAACAGCGGAGCCTCAATATAAATACGCGAGCTGGCCGCGCAGACCTGCCCCTGATTCAGGAAGCTGCCGGTCATCAGCCCTTCAATTACCCACGCCGGATCGGCGTCTTTCAGCACGATGGCCGGGTTTTTGCCGCCCAGCTCCAGCGTCACGCCCGTTAGCGTATCCGCAGCCACGCGGGCAATCTGCTTGCCCGTCGCCGTCGAACCGGTAAAGCTTACTTTGGCAATGCGCGGGTGCGAGGTTAGCGCCGCGCCACAGACGGCGCCACTACCGGTCACCACGTTGAACACGCCATCCGGGATCCCCGCCTCGCTCGCCAGTTCCGCCACCCGTAACAGGGTGAGCGGCGTGGTTTCCGAGGGTTTGATCACGATGGAGCAACCTGCCGCCAGCGCGGGCATTACTTTCCACATGCCAATCATCAGCGGGAAGTTCCACGGCACAATCCCCGCCACGACTCCCACCGGCTCTTTACGCGTCCACGCCTGATAACGCGCGCCCTGCGGCAGTGGAATCGAGAGATCGAGGGTTTTACCGGCAATTTTGGTGGTCAGCCCTGCCGTGTAGCGCATCCAGTTCAGGGTGCATCCCACCTCGAAGGCGCGGGAGATGTTAATGGATTTCCCCTGCTCCAGGGTTTCGAGCTGTGCCAGCTCTTCGCCATGCTGTTCCACCAAATCGGCAAACCGCAGCAGGATGCGTTCCCGCTCTGCCGGCAGACGCCCTGCCCAGCTTCGGGCGACAAAGGCGCGCCAGCCAGACATCACCGCACGATCGACATCATCGACGCTGGCATCGGCGGTGGAGGCAATAACCTCTCCGGTCGCCGGGTTGTAGACGTTCAGACGCTTTTCGCTGTCGGATGCCGCCTGACGCCCTTCAATCCACAGGCCGTGCTGGCGATCTAAAAACTGCTGCACGCCTGGCAGGATGGCGACGTGTGATTCGGACATAGGATACTCCTTCGTTATGCTTCGCAGGGTGTGTATGCAGTCTAAGAGGGGAATCGCATTCCTGCTTTTGTCTGTGTGACATTCGCTTTGTCAGCTGTGACAGGCTCCGCAAATCGTGATAATTCCCACTTATATCGCTGTAACCGTTGAGTGTTCTTTCCTATAGTCAGCCTCGTAGCCCTGACAAAATGCAACATAAATGCAACAATGCGAAAACAGTGACGGTGCAGCGAGAACATCAATGGCGTGTGCAAGCGAACAGGACAATTTTCAGCAGTGGCTGGCGCAAATTAACCAGGTTTGTGGGCGCTTTGCGGCACGTCCGTTAGAGGGGGCGTTTCTCGGCGAACTGGAAACCAGCTATACCCAAAGTCTGAAGCTGAGCACGGTGACCGCCGCAGGCGTTAACCTTTTTCGCACCCGTCAGGAGATCAAAAACGGCAACGACGCCTGGTTCTACACCGTGTTTCAGCTGGAAGGCAGCGCCGGAATCGAACAGGACAACCAGCGCGCGATGCTGAAAGCCGGGGATATCACGCTGATTGACGCCTCCCGCCCGTGCTCCATTTACTGGCAGGAGCGTTCCCGCCAGATTTCGCTGCTGCTCCCGCGACAAATCATTGAGCAACACGCGCGTTTTCAGGAAGTGAGGTGCGCGCTGCCCCTCTCCCGCAGTCTGCCTACCGTACAGCTGAGCTACCGACTGCTACAGGAGAGCATGGGCAATGCCGATCTCAGCGCCAGCGAAAGCGAAGCGGCGCTGGAGGCGATGGTGTGTCTGCTGCGTCCGGCCTTCCAGCAGCAACACGAGGTGCTGCCGCGCAAGGAGCGTCAGTTCCGCCACGTTCTGTCCCTGATTGATGATCATATTCAGTCAGAGGCGTTAAGACCGGAGTGGATAGCTTCAGAGAGCGGCATGTCCGTGCGGAGCTTGTACCGCATGTTTGCCGGGAAAGGGCTGGTGGTGGCGCAGTATATTAAGAACCGTCGCCTCGATTTATGCGCTCAGGCGCTGCGTTCCATCAGCGATGACGAAAAGCTGGCGGGCATTGGCTACAGCTGGGGCTTTACCGACCATAGCCATTTTTCCACCGCCTTTAAACAGCGTTTAGGGGTTTCGCCGGGCGAATACCGTAAGCGTTACCGTTAGTTACTTTTTTAGCCACTTGCCGTTAATCCCCTTCACGTATTCACCCGGCTGGGCGCGCGCCACCAGCTTTTGTCCCGCCATTTTCGCCACTTCGTCGACGGGCAAATTATTGCTGTCAGCTAACTGCTGGTAACTTTCCGTGCGTGCGGCGTTGATACGGCTCACCAGCGCCAGGGTTTCAGCGTCGTGCTGAACGGGCGCAAGATAGCCGCTCAGGGTTTCCCCTACGCGCCCCTGGACACGTGCATCGTTGAGCGTAAGCGTGGCGGCGTGAACGTTCATCCCCAGCGCCAGTAACATCAGAGCTAATCGTTTCATGGCATCCTCAGAACAGATCGCTGCGGGATTTCAGCAGGGCTTCAACGTCTTTATCCACCTTGATATGGATTTCATGCTCAATTTTCACGTTCATGTTGATAGTGATCGGCTCTTTGGGCGCCGCCACTTCAATGCGCGGCGTGCAGCCTGACAGCAGCGCGACGACGGCCACGGTGAGTACACCAGCCCTCTTTTTCATTGTTGTTCCTCACTTTCCTTGCCTGTCGAACCGCGGAGAAGGGGTATCGCCGCATGTTGCTCAAACCATGTTTGCAGATTGTCCCCAAAGCGCAGGCTGCGCCAGAGGGTAAAAATGTTCTCTTCATGGGTGTAATTCAGGTTTACGAAACTGCTTTTGCCCTCGACGCGGCTGGTGCCTTTAATGGCCGCCTGCATGGTTAACACACCCAGATTATCCACATTGAGTTTTGTCCACGACTGCGAAATTTCCATATAGCGGAGCCAGTTGATCGCCGCCCCGGCAACCACGTTGTCTTTCACAATGGCATCCGCCGTGTCCTGGTCGATGCGCAGCGTCATCGGCCCCGGGTTGGTCAGCCAGCCATCTTTAATGATCCATTTTTCATTGTCCAGCCAGAACGGCAGCGCGCCGCTCACCGGGCCGGACATGGCAAACTGCTTCGGATTCACCGCGCTTATCAGTTCGCTGGAGGAAATATTATCCACGCGTAGTAAAGCCGGATCGTGCTGCGGCATTCTCAACTGCTGCATGGTGATTTTCCCGCCGAGCGCTTCCACCTTCACGTTGGTGAGCAGGAGCGGGTTCGCTTCGGTCCAGGGATAATCGCCCTGGAGATCCGCGGTGATATTTCGGGCTGTGACCAGGTTTTTTACCTCGTCGATTCGTAACGTTACCGGCCCGCGCGTGCCCAGCGACCAGGTACCCTGGCTTAAGCGGAACGGCAGAACAAAATCAACGCCGTTGATTTCGTTATCCGGCATCCACGCGCTGCCCGCTTTCAGCACCCCGTGCCCCCCGGCCTCAAACCCCTGATCGGAGGCCGCTGAGAAAGCCACCTGTGCGTACATTTCGCCGCCGCGCAGGGTCATTTTCCAGTCTGGCGGGATCAACGGCTGGAACACCGTAAGAGACTGTTTTGGCCACCAGGCCTTACCGCGAAGGCGTTCGCCATCCCAGCGTCCATTCACCTGGACCGGGCCGATGTCGTCCGCATGCAGGTTCCCTTTAAACTGGAACACCGTCGGGTCTGTCCCGTCAACGCTGAAGGTCAAAACGGACGGCGGCAGCACGCTTCCGCCCGAGAAGCTTGTTTGCCCGGCATTGAGCGCGAGCGCGCCGCTAAAGGTGGGGTTATCCGGGTCCCGCGACCAGCGCACCGGGTGATCCAGCACCAGGCGCGGCTTGCTGACCAGCATCGTACCGTACTGCAATTTGTCGAACCCCGTGGAAAGATCGGTCAGTTCGATAACGTTGTCGCGCCACTCCCCGGTTCCCCGGACATCCCAGCGCGCGTTCATCGGCGTGAAATTCCCTTTACCCCAGTAGCGCCACTGCCACAAACCGTTGTCCGGTAAAAAGTCGTTAGCCTGGCCGTCCAGATGCAGTTCAAAATCGCCCATCTCGTTTTCATGCGCCCGCAGAATGGCTTGCAGGCGGCCGTCCACGCCCTTCTGCGTGAGCTTCACGCCTGCCAGCGGCCAGCGGATCTCATCGATATCCAGCGAGTCGATGATGCGCCCGCGCGAGCGCAATAATGCGCCGGGTTCAAACGTAAGCTGCGGATCGTAAAGGCTGCCGGTCAGCTTCGCCGGGAGTCTGGCATACAGGATCAGATCGTTTTGCTTGGCTTCCCCGCTCAGGTGCAGCGGCATAGCGCTGTTTTCCATACTGAGCGAGCCGGGACCGATATTCAGCACCGCGTTGCCCTTCCCCGCATCCCCCTGGGTCAGCACGTTGAGCCGCCCTGTGAAGGTGGCTTTCTCCAGCCCCTGCTGCCAGTTATCCACTTTCAGCCCGACGCGACCGCTCATCGGCATACCGGAGGCTGACCAGTTCCAGCGTCCGTCGCTGACGGTTAACTGCTGAGCGGTGATCTGCCACGGTAAATCGAGCAGTGGATCGGGGTTGTCCCGCGCCATGACCACCAGCTGGCCCTGATTGTCCTCCCAGTCCAGATCGGCATCGACCAGCGAGGATAACTGTGGCACGTTAAAGGTCGCGACCGTATGCCCTTTCACCGGCACGCCGTCCGGTACCAACGGCAGGGTAAATTCACCGATCAGCTTCACGGGCTGCGGCTGATCCGGCAGTTGCACATCGAACTGGCTGATGGAGAGCGTCTGGCCGCGCAACTGCCCCTTAATGCTCACCTGCTCGCCGTTATAAGTGATGTCCTGGCGGGCTGGCGTGAGTGAAGCATGCAGCTCACCCTCCCACTGCTGCCAGGGAGAAAGGGTAAAGCGGTGGATGGTCAGCCAGGTGTTGGGCAGGATGGCCTGCCACTGCGCCAGCGTTTTCGGCGCCACCGTTGAGGACGCTGACTGCGGTAATTTGCTCAGGCAGACAGAGTTAAGTTCAAGTGCGCCAATATCCAGATCCCAACGGCTGGGGTGTGACAGGGTCACGTTTTCCACGCGGGCAATTTCGCACTCTTCTACCAGATAGCGTAGATCGGGGATGATCAGGGCGTGGCGCGTGAGCCGTGGGCTTTCTTCAAACGCGATGCGCGTTCCAACAGGGAGCCAGATCCCGGCGAGCGTGGGTACCCACTGGGCGAGCGTCATCAGCAGCGTCAGCGGCACGAGTAATAGCAGCAGTAATAGCGCGATTGCGGCTTTGTATTTACCCTTCATGGGCAGTTAATATCCTGATTTTGCGAAAAAAATAAGCCGTACTTGCCGCTCATTGTCGCATGTTTAGCCAGTCAGTTGAAGGTAATGCCATTTTTAAGAGTAGATGCTCTACAATAATTCATAGAACTTATTGATTTCAATGAATTTTGAAAAATTGTAAGATAATTTTAAACATGCTAACGTGGTTCCAAAATCACTGGAGAAAGTCTTATGAAACTCGCGGTATATAGCACAAAGCAGTACGACAAAAAGTATCTGCAACATGTTAACGAGACGTACGGTTTCGATCTTGAATTTTTCGACTTTCTGCTGACTGAAAAGACGGCTAAAACCGCTCACGGCTGCGAAGGCGTGTGTATCTTCGTTAACGACGACGGTAGCCGACCGGTGCTGGAAGAGTTGAAAAAACAGGGCGTGAAATACATTGCCCTGCGCTGCGCGGGCTTTAACAACGTCGATCTCGATGCCGCCAAAGAGCTGGGTCTGAAGGTCGTTCGCGTCCCAGCCTATTCTCCGGAAGCCGTGGCTGAACATGCCGTCGGGATGATGATGTCGCTCAACCGTCGTATTCACCGTGCCTATCAGCGTACCCGTGATGCTAACTTCTCTCTGGAAGGGCTGACCGGCTTTACCATGTACGGTAAAACCGCAGGCGTGATTGGTACCGGCAAAATTGGTGTGGCCGCCCTTCGCATCCTGAAAGGATTTGGCATGCGCCTGCTGGCGTTTGATCCGTACCCTAGCGCCGCTGCGCTGGAGCTGGGCGTGGAGTATGTCGATCTGAAAACGCTCTTCTCGCAGTCTGATGTTATCTCCCTGCACTGTCCGTTGACCCCGGAAAACTATCACCTGCTTAACCAGTCGGCGTTCGACCAGATGAAAGACGGCGTGATGATCATCAATACCAGCCGCGGTGGACTGATCGACTCTCAGGCCGCTATCGAAGCGCTGAAAACGCAAAAAATTGGCGCGTTGGGTATGGACGTGTATGAGAACGAACGCGATCTGTTCTTTGAAGATAAATCTAACGACGTGATTCAGGACGACGTGTTCCGTCGCCTGTCGGCCTGCCACAACGTGTTGTTCACCGGCCACCAGGCGTTTCTGACCGCCGAAGCGCTGATCAGTATATCGGAAACCACGCTGGGGAATTTACAGCAGCTTGATAAGGGCGAAGCGTGCCCTAACGCGATCGTTTAAGACCGTCAGGCCGGGTGGCGGTAACCTCTGCCCGGCCAATAACAAGCCCATCAGAAAAATAAGCACAGGTTAACTATTAAGACGGGTAACGTTCATCGTAAATATAACAATCAAGGATATGACTGTTCCGGTGTGACCATGTCAGAATGAGACTCTGATGAAGGCTGCGTGATTTGCTGCACTATCGTAACCAGTTGTTCAAAAACAGCTCTCATTTGCGTCGGGTAGGTTAAAGACAACCAGGTTGCCAGCACTGCTCCAGCCAAAAAGCCCAACTTCATACACCATCCCTAATAAATTCAGCGAGATACAAGCTTTAACGTATGTGTGGTGCCGGGTGCCTCCCGGTGAGTCGTTGGTCAGCCACCTTGACCCGCTACTGATTGCCTAAGCTACACGTGCTGTTTAGCCCCTCCGCACAGGGGGATTCACCACGCGAGAAAAATAACACAGTGCCCCGGCTGGTTTAGGGGATATTTCGTTTAAAAATAAATAATGACCATACAAAATTAATCTATAACTGTTTTCAGGAACCCTTCTACACTTTAAGCGGATATATCAGTAATAAGATTAATATAAGTCAGTTTTATTACGTCCCTAAATGCTGGGCTATTTACTTAGCCTTTACACATGTTGCCATTAGCAGAGGAGTCTGAAATATGGCATTCGTAACAACGAAAGATGGTGTCAGTATTTATTACAAAGACTGGGGTCCGAAGGATGCGCAGCCGATCGTTTTCCATCACGGCTGGCCGCTGAGCGCCGATGACTGGGATAACCAGATGCTCTTTTTCCTTGCAGAAGGCTTCCGCGTCATCGCCCTCGACCGTCGTGGTCATGGTCGTTCCGATCAGGTGAGTGAAGGTCATGATATGGATCATTATGCCTCCGACGCCTCGGCCGTGGTCGAAAGCCTTGATTTGCGTAATGCAGTGCACGTCGGCCACTCCACCGGCGGGGGCCAGGTCGCCAGATACGTTGCGAAGTACGGCCAGCCTCAGGGGCGGGTGGCCAAAGCGGTACTGGTCAGCGCCGTTCCTCCGCTGATGGTAAAATCAGACGCTAACCCCGGCGGAACGCCCATTGAGGTGTTTGACGGCTTCCGCCAGGCGCTGGCCGCTAACCGCGCCCAGTTTTACCTCGACGTCGCCAGCGGTCCTTTCTATGGATTTAACCGAGACGGAGCAGAGGTTTCGCAGGGCACAATTCAGAACTGGTGGCGTCAGGGAATGATCGGTAGCGCCAAAGCCCACTATGAAGGCATTAAGGCGTTTTCAGAGACCGACCAGACGGACGATCTTAAAGCCATTACGGTTCCCGTCCTTGTGTTGCAGGGTGATGACGATCAGGTCGTCCCCTATAAAAATGCCGCCCTTCTACAGGATAAGCTGCTCGCAAACAGCGAACTCAAAATTTATCCAGGCTTCCCGCATGGGATGCATACCACGCATGCAGATACCATAAACGCCGATATACTGACATTTATTCGCTCATAAAGACGATGATTATCCATAATACAACCGGGCATCACGCCCGGTTTTGTATTGCGGCAAGAATTGAGCAACCATTTCAGGAAGAAACGCCTACAGGAGTTTGATTTTTACTTCGTACCCCTCGAGGCCCGTCATGGCCTCACGAGCGATAAACTCTATTTCAGAAACTTCCTGCCCTGTTTTTTTTTCGTAACTCTGCAATTTTTTTGGCTATAAGCGCTGAAATCTCTTCCTCTGCCTTTTGTGTCAGTGCGTCAACTTTCATCTTTACCTCTTACGACCGTTAACTGTATCCATTCTCTAAATGGTTTTAACCATAACCCTTTGTAAAGCGTAGACTATCTGCGTTACGTATGCTGCATTAACCTTAAGATGAGCAGCATGATGGAGCCGTCACATTTAAACATGCATTTATGTTGCATTATTTGAACAAGCTGTTATTGTCCCAAAGCCTTAGAGCACATAAACATAAGAAAAGTTTTGACTTAAACTCGCCCCGCATCAGGGGCATTTTTTTTGGCTGTCTGTAAACAAAAAACCCGCCAGAAGCGGGTTTTTGTGGTATTCGAGAAAATTATTTAAAGACTTCTGCGACGGCCTGGAAGTTAGGGCCATGCTCGCGGGCAGCGATAATGACGTAGTACTTCCCGCCCTTCTCGTCTGCCAGTTTTGAGAGTTTTTGATGAAGATCTGAAGGTGAAGAAATTTGTCCACCTGAAGCCCCTACAGATACATTACCAAGGTATTCAAGTTTGAAGTGGTGCGCTTCATCCTTGGAAATCATATCTGCCGCAGATGCGCCGAAGCTTGCTACTGTTAAAGCCAATACACTCCCTAATAGTGCTTTTTTCATATCATTCCTCCTGTTGATGAATCTATATATTTAACATTAGCACCAAATATGTAAATGATCCGTATCAATATTGTAGAAGAATTGAGCATCACGACCAGCCATCACTGACCTGAACGGCGGGTGCAGCAGTTTCATCTACTATACTGACCCTTGTAGTGAGCATTTATCTGTCCGGTTGCGCCTGAAGCAACCGAAACTTACCTGTACCATGACCATCAGGAGAACAATATGCACACGAGTAAAACCCTGAAAAGGCTGCTAGCCGTATCAGCAGTTGCAGCAATGTTCAGCACCGTTGGCGTACAAGCCCAGACGACAAGCGCCGCACAAACTCAAACTGCGGGCAAGGCTCAACCGGACGCCAGACTCAGCTCCGGCGACGAGAAAGCGTTGAAGGACATGGCGCAGGCCAATATCAACGAAGTCGCCGCCGCCAGGCTCGCCCTGGACAAGGCCCAAAGCAGTGAAGTGAAAACATTCGCTCAGAAAATGGTCGACGATCACGGCGCCGCGCTGACCAAAGTCCAGACCGTTGCCCAGAAAAAGGGCGTGGAGCTGCCGACCGAACCAGACGCCGCGCATAAAGCCCTGAACTCAAGGCTGGAAAACCAGCGTGGTGACGCTTTTGACAAAATGTATATGGAATATGCTGGCGTGAAGGACCACGAGAAGGTGCTGTCGAAGCTTAAGAGCGACGCCAGTAAAATCGACGATCCGGATGTGAAGGCTCTGGCCAACGAGCACACGCCGGTCGTTGAGCAGCATCTGAAGTCCGCCGAGCAGATGTCAACCCACTCCGGCGCATCAGCCGATAAATAACGCTTCGGTAAAACGACAATTGCAAAACAAAATGGGGCCCGCAGGCCCCACGCTTATTTCCCCTTCCTGATGAATTATTCCGGCAAGGCGTAGACCACCACCTGATCGCCCACCTGATCCTTCAGGATCGTATTCCCGCCAGCCACGAAGGCCACATACTGGCGACCTTTATATTCATAGACTGACGGGTTCGCTACTGCCGGCGCTTCTGCCTGATCGGACCACAGCTCTTCACCGCTCTCGACCGAGTAGGCACGCACTTTGGCATCCATTGAAGCACCGATGAAGATCACGCCACCCGCCGTCACTGCCGGGCCACCAATGGTAGGTGAACCCCAGCTCTCCGGCATGAAGAAGCCATACTGCTGGGAGGCGCCAACCGGACGACGCCATTTCACATCGCCCGTATGCATGTCCAGCGCCACGATTTCGCCAAACGGCGGCTGCCAGCACGGCATGCCCAGCCAGTTGCTCGCCACCAGCAGACGCATACCGTACGGGGCGCCTTCCTGTGGGGCAAAGCCGCTTTCGTTACCGGAGTCTTTGTCTGCGTTATCGTAATCTTCGCGGCTGTAGAGCTTCACGTACTGGACGATATGCGAGGTGTTGACGATGGCGATCTGTTTTTGCGGATCGAACGCCACCCCACCCCACTGTACGCCGCCCGCGCTATCAGGATAGGTTAGCGTGCCTTCGCCCTTTGTGGTCGGCGGAGTATACATTCCCTCATAGGTCAGGTTATCCCACAGACGGGAGCACTGGCCGCCACCGACGATATCCGCCAGCTTCCAGATTTCCGGTTTTTTCGACTGGTCGAGCAGCGGCGCGGGTTTGGTCGGGAACGGCTGCGTGGGCGAGAGAACTTCACCCTGAACCGAACCATCACCCTGCGGAACCGGACGTTCTTCGATTGGCCATACGTCCTCCCCCGTCAGGCGGTTAACCACGAACAGGAAACCCTGCTTGGTGGCCTGAATCAGCGCCGGGATCTGCTTGCCGTCTACGGTGATGTCCATCAGCGTCGGGGCGGAGTTAATATCGTAATCCCAGACGTCGTGGTGTACCCATTGACGGGACCAGACCACTTTACCGGTGTTGATGTCCAGCGCGGTGGTCGAGGTGCCAAGCGGAATAGCGTCCACGCGGTTGCCGCCCCAATAGTTGGGAGATGGCGATGAAACCGGGAGATAGACCAGCCCGTTGGCCTCATCGGCGGACATGTGCGTCCAGACGTTGGCGGTACCGGTACGCTTGCGGATCTCTGCCGGGATCGCCTCAAAGGTCCATTCAAGCTTACCGGTCTGGGCGTTGACTGAAAATACGGTGCCCGGAGGGGCTTCGGCATAGGCCCAGTCCTTCCCGGCCCAGCCCACCAGCAGATGGTTGCCGACAACGGTTGGCGGTTGCAGGACAGAGAGCGGATACTTCGCGTTAACGGTATTCCACTGGTTCAGATCCAACACGCCGTTATTCGCAAAGCCGCTGCAAGGTTTGCCTGAATCGGCGTCCAGCGCAAAGAGCTTGCCGTCAACGGTGCCCATATAAACCATCTTCTGGCATGCCTCTCCGCTCACCGGATTTTTGGCCTGCCAGTAGGAAACGCCGCGGTTTTTCAGCACTGGCTGGGTCAGCGCCTTGCGCGACGATTTCGTGTCATAATGCCACTTCTCTTTACCCGTCCCCGGATCCAGCGCAATCAGGCGATCGAATGGCGTGCCAATGTAGAGCGTATCGTTGGCGAAAATGGGCGTTGCGGACCAGACGGTGGCTGGCGTATCGCCTTTACCATCCGAGACGTCGCCGGTATGGAATTCCCAGACTTTCGTTAATTTCCCGACATTATCCGCCGTAATTTGGGTCAGGGGGCTGTATTTCTGCGCGTTAAGCTGGCCGTGGAAGCTGTCCCAGGTGGGCGTGCCGGGCACCAGCGGCGTCGCGGGCTGGCTGGCCGAGGCGACTTTCTTTCCGTCACCGCTGCCGGTTGAGGCATCGTCGGTGGTTTTTGTGGTTCCGGGTGCCTGCTGATCGGCGGCATCAATGTTAAGCGATTCCTGGGTCCCCTGAGAGGCCTCAGTGGCCTTATCCTGCGCCTGTAGCGCGAGCGGAGCGACCAGCAGCGCCAGCGCCGTCATTCTGACTTTTATGAAGGGATAATGCTTATCGTTGTGCACGGGCGGCTCCTCAGCTTCTGACGCGATGGTTGTAACGGGCGGAATGGCTGCTCAGCATAATCAGACCTATCAGGCCGACCACCATGGCTGCCGTTATGATGTACTGGTGCAGCAGCGCGGCGGCAAAACCAATACCCGCCAACACCACCAGGGTGACAATAATCAGGAAAACGCGCGCCCCGCGACGCGATGCCGCGCGTAGCATAACGGTCAGGATCGCCAGCACTACGCTGGCAATGACCACGCCCAGTGCGCCAATGGTGCCAGTGACGCCGGTAAGCGGCGTCCACCAGGCGTATAGCGCCACCGCGAAGGCTATTATCGCGGTCAGCAGCAGCAACATGCTACCGACCCGCGAGGATTGAGAATGCAACATACCAGGAATCCCCCTCTAAAAATGCAAAATTGACCATTATTAAGGCGTTTTCGTGGATATATGCCCCTGCTGCCCGCTGCTATTAAGGCAACGCGACGTGTGGAGCGGCGGCATATTTCACTAAACGTAACTGAGTATAGAAGAGGATTTTTTTATGGGGCGTTTAATAGCAGGCATACGACGCCTTTTGCCCCTTCGCCACCATAAAGATAGCGTTATGTTACAAGACAGTTCGAAAGCTACGAGCAGGTTACGTGATTGTCTATATCCTGTTTTTTAATTTGAGGCATGACGGGATAATTCTCCGCCCAATAAAATAATTAAATAAGTCCCCCTTCAATATGATGGCGCCTTATGGTACTTAATAAAACAGGGTATTTATTCTTTAATTAACAGACGTGCAGGCAGGGAAAGTCAGTCGTTATTTGTTCGTTAATTTAACAAATCCCCTTCTTAATTAACCGCCTGTTAAAGCATCGTCAAAGAATAACGATAGTTATTGCAGGCATACACATAAGGTTTACGGTATGCGAAATCAAACCCCTCCCACCCGTGGTGTAATGGCGCAGCAACGACTACAGGCAGATAAAAACTAAATAAGTCGTCGCTCCTCTAACAACGCGGTAAATATGATGAATAAAGCCACCACTCTCTCAGCTAATATTACAACACGCTCTAACTGGCACTGGCAGGATAACATCTGGACGCTGGGCCTCTACGGTACAGCCGTCGGGGCGGGAACGCTGTTCCTGCCCGTGGAAATCGGCACCCGTGGTCCGGTTATTTTCCTGGTCATGCTCCTGCTGGGGCTGCCGTTATCCCTGATCCCCCATTTACTCCTTTGTCGTGTGTATATGCGAGAAGAGAAGAATGAAAACGGCACGTTGCCGATCTTCGGCTCCTTCTTCAGCGGACGGGGTGAAAAGCTGATCACCCTGTTCTATTGTGTGACCTTCTTCCCGGTAACCCTGGTTTACGGGGTGGCGCTGATTAATGCGCTGAGTAATTTACTGGTGGAGCATCTGCATATTACCGCGCTCAGTCGTGGGCCATTGTCGTTTATCGTGGTTGCCGCACTTTATGTGGTGCTTAGCAAGGGCCGGGACAGAGTCGTGGCCATTATGAGCGCACTGGCTCTGCCGTTCGCGGCATCTGTACTGCTGATCGCCGTATCACTTATCCCGGGATGGCATCTGTCTAACCTGACCAATACGGCCGCTGAAATGAACGCCACGCCGCTGCCGGTAACGCTGAAAAATATCTGGCTGACGCTGCCGCTTATTACCTTCTCGTTTTGCTGTGCGCCTATGGTCTCCCCGCTGAGCTCTTACTACCGGGAGAGGAAAGCGGAGGGCGAGAAAAAGGCACTGTTCGTGATCCGCATCGCCTATTTAGCCATCTTCGCCAGTATCCTCTTTTTCGTGCTGAGCTGCGTGCTGGGGATCCCGCATGACAACTTTGTACGGGCGAAGGCGGAAAACCTGAATGTGCTGTCCGTGATGAAAGGAAACGGTGATTTCAGCCTGATTTACCACATTGCCCCGCTCATCGCTATCATCGGTATGACGAAATCCTTTCTCGGCGTAGGCCTGTCGGTCGCACAAACGTTTGGTCAGCTGGCTGCCAGCGTATCCGGCAATAAGGCCAGCGCCAGCAAGCGGCTGGCCTCTCTGGCGCTGTTCCTGCTGACCTATGGCATTGTTTATGCCAATCCGGATGTGCTCAGCCTGATTGAAATGTTCTGCGGACCACTGATCGCGGTGATCCTGTTCCTTATCCCTGCGTACCTCATATACACCCGCCCCTCGCTGGCGGAGCTTCGCGGCGTGACGGTGTTTCTGGTTGTTCTGGGCGGACTGGCAACGCTGTCTGCATTGCTCTGGACAATGCTTTAGCCTGAACGCCGTTTGACTGTACCCATATACAGTAGTATTTTACGTTCAGGCTGAATCACATGCGTAATATCCATAAGGTAAACAATCATGTTTGTGGAACTGGTTTATGACAAGCGAAACGTACAGGGGCTGGAGGGAGCCAGGGAAATCATCCTGACCGAGCTGACAAAACGCGTGCACCGGATTTTTCCTGATGCCAGCGTGACGGTTAAGCCAATGCAAGCGAACGGCCTGAACAGCGACGCCAGCAAAAGCGACCGTGAAAAGCTCAACCGCATGCTCGAGGAGATGTTCGAAGAGTCGGATATGTGGTTGATACAAGAGTAACCGGGCGCAAAGCCCGGCTCTGTTTTCAACTAACAATACCCCTGTGTATCCAGGCCGCGATTTTCCAGCATCGGTTCAATCTCAGAAGCATGCCCGCGCGACTTTTTCTCCCTGCCCTATACTTTCAGTCTGACTGACTGGAGGTTTCTATGTGTGGACGTTTTGCACAAGCCCAAACCCGTGAAGAATATCTGGCTTACCTGGCCGACGAAGGCGAACGCGATATCGCATATGACCCTGAACCCATTGGCCGCTACAACGTTGCGCCCGGTACCAAAGTGCTGCTGTTAAGCGAACGTGACGAACAACTGCACCTCGATCCGGTATTCTGGGGCTACGCGCCTGGATGGTGGGACAAAGCACCACTGATTAACGCGCGTGTAGAAACCGCAGCCACCAGCAGAATGTTTAAACCTCTTTGGCAGCATGGCCGGGCGATCTGCTTTGCCGATGGGTGGTTCGAATGGAAAAAGGAAGGCGACAAGAAACAGCCGTATTTTATTCATCGGGCCGACGGGCAGCCGATATTCATGGCGGCGATCGGCAGTACGCCGTTTGAGCGCGGCGATGAAGCCGAGGGATTTCTCATAGTGACCTCTGCTGCGGATAAAGGCCTCATTGATATACACGATCGACGGCCGCTGGTTCTGTCGCCAGAAGCAGCAAGAGAATGGATGCGACAGGATGTTGGCGGGAAAAAAGCGGAAGAGATCATTGCCGACGGTACAGTACCCGCCGACGAGTTTATTTGGCATGCTGTAACTCGCGCCGTGGGGAACGTGAAGAATCAGGGGGCGGAGTTAATCGAGGTGGCTCATAAAATAGAAAAATGAGCTGCATACCCATTATGACCAGGAAGCAATGCCGCTCGGCGTTAATCCTTGAGAATCGTTCATTCCCTTTCTTCAATCCAGTTCATAAGCTCCGCAAACTGAGTTTCTGAAAATACCGCAATACCATGCTCGGAGAGTAATGACGCTGCCACTCCCATACCCGATTTACGCTGATTACTGAAAGAACCGTTGTAGATAAACTGAGTTCCGCACGTTGGACTACCATCAGTTAACAAAGCAGCAGTACATCCTGCTTCTTGTGCTGCTCGCAGAGCCAGCCAGGCTGCAAGTTGATAATGCCCGGTAACATCTGTTCCGGTGTTTTCAATTATTCTGGCTTGTCCACGCATTACGTCTTTACCCTCAGCAGACATAATCTCAGCGGGTGGTCTCGGAACAGGTAGCCCCGCAGCCAACTCAGGGCAGTGGATCACCAGGCGCTGCTCCTGTTGCCAGCGAGCAAGTTGATGAGTCATCTGCGCTTTCTCTTTCCCGTTATAACGGACTTTAAGGCCCATCAGGCAGGCACTGACCAGTATTTTATTTATCATTATTTAATAGTATTAAGATCCAAAACGCCTACGATTTTAACACCTTAACCCTTCTCATGAATTAAAGAATTTGACGTGGCAGCCTCTTTAGCTGGTACATAGCTGACGCTATGATCGGTGCCCTGTCCCGTGGAACTTTTTGAATAATGCCGGGTGATAATACGAAGGTGGCTGTCCTGTGACACGGCGGAACATCGTTGCGAAGGATGATGCATTATCGTATCCAAGAGTCAAGGCTACTTCATTTACGGGTTTTCCCGTTATCAACAATGCCAGCGCGCTAACCACGCATGCTCGTTGGCGCCAGACAGAAAATGACATGCCCATTTGCTTAAGGAAATGGCGACGAAAGGTGCTGTCGCTCATGAACAGCGCATTTGCCCAGCGCTCTGCTGGATCATGGATTGAGGGATTGAGTAAAAACGCCTGACAAAGAGCCAGTAGGGCCGGATGTCGCGGCAGCGGAATATCGAATTCGCGAACCGGCATAGCCGCCAGCTCCAATATCATCAGATTTATCAGTGCACGGTCACGCGTGCTTTCATACAGTGGCGGTAAATCCACTGACTCAAGCAATAGCTGACGTAATAATGGCGATACGCTAATAACTTCACAACGAGGATATTTTAAGAAGGCATTCACGAAATCTGGTTCTATATACAGACTGCGAGTAGTCACGCCAACAAATTTGACGGCGTGCATAGTTTCGGGTGGGATCCAAACAGCATGTTGTGGAGGAACAATCCACTCTCCATCCTGGGTTATGACATGCATTAATCCGGTCGCGCCATATAGCAGCTGCGCGCGGCGATGTTTGTGCTGTGGCAGCATAAATCCCTGCACATAGTCATTGCCTATCGCTACCACTTCACGATCTAGCTGCTCGACCTCTTCAATCTTTACGTTGCGCACACCCGTCTCCTTATGACCGATTTACAAAGGTAATTGAGCGCGGCGCGAATGGGAAGCAGGACGCTACCGGTATAAGCTGCGAAATCATTTTCAGGTCGAGGGTATGATTTTGAATGATATCGCAATCATTGCGCTGGCAGGCTTTACTACCGGTATTACCACCGTGCTTTTTGGCTTTGGCGGCGGCTTTGTCGTAGTACCATTCGTTTATCAACTAATGCTACGGCAGACCGAACTGGCACTAAACGCCATGCATATCGCGGTTGCTACCTCTACATCGGTGATGATATTTAACGCGGGCTGGGTCACCTATCGAAACTGGCGAGCTTGCGAGCTTTCATCGCAAATGTTATTCCCGTTACTATGGTTTATAGCCATTGGGGCTATCATGGGTTCCTGTCTGGCAGGAATATTTAGTGAGAGTGTTGTTCGCGCGCTGTTCATTTTCTACATGCTGGCAACAATCAGCGATTGTTTGTTGCGTAAGGGTTTTCTCGGAGGAAGTTCTCTGCGTCGCTTGTCACTTCCTGTAGTAACAGGCGGCGGAGTGACCATTGGTATGATAGCCGCATTGCTTGGCGTGGGCGGAAGCGTAATGACGGTACCCCTGTTACGGCGCCATGGTTATGCGATGCGTGAATGCATTAGTGCTTCTAATCCGCTTTCCCTGCCCGTCGCGCTATGTGGTGCCGTGACGTATGCAGTTATGGGCTGGCAAACTATTCCTGTGAATGGATTTCTCGGTTTTATCAACCTGAAAATTTTAGGTATGTTGGTACTAACAGGCTGGGCAGGAATAGTTTTTAGCCGTCGGGTTATACCTGCTGTACCTGATATTTGGCACGCACGAATCTATGTCATGCTGCTGTTCCTGGTGTTACTGGCGATGCTATTTCAGTAACCCTCTTTTATCGCAGCGACTAATGGCCCGTAATTATACCTGTCTCAATGTACCTTTCAGACACAAAGCGGACCAAAGCGTACAAAAAACCGGGCCTCGCGCCCGGTTCTGTTTAAACACTAAAAAAGCCTTACGCACTCAATCCGCGATTCTCCAGCATCGGTTCGATCTTCGGATCGTGCCCGCGCCAGTTCCGGTAAAGTTCAGCTAGATCAGTGCTGTTGCCGCGGGACAAAATCGCCTCGCGGAATGTCTGTCCGTTTTCGCGGGTCAAACCACCCTGCTCGACAAACCACTGATAGCCATCGTCCGCCAGCATTTGCGTCCACAGGTAAGCGTAATACCCCGCCGCGTACCCGCCGCCGAAGATATGGGCGAAATAGCTGCTGCGATAGCGCGGCGGTACGGCTGGAAGATCCAACCCCTCTTTTTTCAACGCGGCGGCTTCAAAGGCTTCCACGTCTTCAATGGGCTCCTGAATGCCGTGCCAGTTCATATCCAGCAGCGCGGCGCTCAATAGCTCCGTCATGTCATAACCCTTGTTAAACTGGGTCGCATTGAGCATTTTTTCCCGCAGCGCATCCGGCATCGGTTCGCCGGTTTGATAATGACGAGCAAAGTGCGCAAACACCTGCGGATGGCTGGCCCAGTGTTCATTGATCTGCGACGGAAATTCAACGAAATCACGCGGCGTGTTGGTGCCTGAAAGCGTGGCATAGCGCTGGCTGGCAAACAGACCATGCAGGGTATGGCCAAACTCGTGGAACAGGGTAATCACATCATCCCAGGAGATCAGCGCGGTTTGCCCGTTCGCCGGTTTTTGATAGTTGCAGACGTTATAAATCACCGGACGCGCAGCAAACTCGTAAGACTGCTCAACAAAATTCCCCATCCACGCACCGCCCGCTTTGGAATCACGCGCGAAAAAGTCGCCATAGAACAGCGCCATGCCTTCACCCGTGTGGTCGAAAATCTCCCACACGCGAACATCCGGGTGATAAACCGGAATATCGAAACGCTCGACAAAACGAATACCGAACAGCTGCGTGGCGGTCCAGAATACGCCATCTTCAAGCACGGTATTGAGCGCGAAATAGGGTTTGATCTGCGACTCATCCAGCGCGTATTTCGCTGAGCGCACGCGTTCGGCATAAAACGCCCAGTCCCAGGCCTGCACCGTAAAACCGCCCTGCTCGTCGTCGATGACTTTCTGAATATCCGCCTGCTCCAGCGCAGCCCTGCCGCGCGCCGCAGGCACTATTCCGCGCATGAATTCGAGCGCGGCTTCCGGCGTTTTCGCCATTTGATCGGCAATGCTCCAGCTCGCATAGTTGTCAAAGCCGAGCAGCTGCGCCTGTCTTGCCCGTAACGCGGTAAGCCGACGGATCAACTCGCGCGTATCGTTTTCGTCGCCTTTCTGAGTGCGTTCCCAGCCCGCGCTGAACAACTTTTTACGGGTCTCGCGCAACGCCAGCGCCGCCAGCGCGGGCTGTTGCGTGGTATTCAAAAGCGGGATCAGCCAGCGCTCCTTCAGCCCTTTTTCTGCGGCAGCGTGAGCCGCGGCAGCCATCTCCTCCGCACTGAGCCCGTCAAGCTGGCGAACATCGTCCACCACCAGCCCTCCCGCCTTATTCGCCGCGAGCAGGCGCTGGTTGAACTGGCTGGTCAGGGTGGCGGCTTCGGTATTCAGAGATTTCAGCTCGGCTTTTTCATCGGCGTTCAGACGCGCGCCCGCAAGAACAAAGTGCTGATACGTCTCCTCCGTCAGTCGGCGGGATTCGGCATCCAGCGCCTCGCGATCCTGCCAGACGGCTTCCACGCGGGCGAAAAGCGTATCGTTTAGCCAGATATCGTTCGCCAGCCCGGCCAGTTCGGTGGAGAACTGCTCGTCCAGTGCCTGAAGATAATCGTTGGTGTGTGCGGACGTCATGGCGAAGAACACGCTGCTGACGCGCGACAGCATGGCCCCGCTCTTTTCCAGCGCCAGCACGGTGTTATCGAAGTCCGGCGCGGCGCGCTGCGCGATAATCGCGTCAATGTCTGCACGCTTCAGGCGCATTGCTTCATCAAACGCCGGGCGATAATGGCTGTCGTTGATCGCATCAAAACGTGGCGCCTGATAAGGCAACAGGCTAATTTCAAAAAAAGGATTGTTGACCGACATCGTTTACTCCTGTGCACGGTATTTCTCCCCAGAGTAGGCCAGCCTGCGCCAGCCTGCAATGGCGTCATACAAATGTTGCCTTAACGACGTGCCGGAGAGCGTGCTATGTTAGTACAACACAAAAAGCGTTGAGGAACAGTGAGATGATTATTTTAGTTACCGGGGCGACAGCGGGTTTTGGTGAAAGCATCACGCGTCGCTTCGTCGCCAACGGACACAAAGTGATTGCAACGGGGCGTCGTCAGGAGCGTTTGCAGGAGCTAAAAGACGAGCTGGGTGACAGCATTCTGACCGCACAGCTGGACGTCCGCAACCGCGCCGCCATTGAAGAGATGATTGCCAACCTGCCTGCCGAATGGCGTGAAATTGACGTGCTGGTCAATAACGCTGGCCTGGCGCTGGGTATGGAGCCTGCCCACAAAGCCAGCGTGGAAGACTGGGAGAACATGATCGACACCAACAACAAAGGCCTGGTGTACATGACCCGCGCCGTGCTGCCGGGCATGGTTGAACGTAACCGTGGTCATATCATTAACATCGGTTCCACCGCCGGAAGCTGGCCTTACGCGGGCGGCAACGTCTATGGCGCGACCAAAGCCTTTGTCCGCCAGTTCAGTCTGAACCTGCGCACCGACCTGCACGGAACTGCGATCCGCGTGACCGATGTTGAGCCGGGTCTGGTAGGCGGAACCGAATTCTCCAACGTGCGTTTCAAAGGCGATGACGCGAAAGCGGATAAAACCTATGAAAACGCGAATGCGCTGACGCCGGAAGATATCACCGAAACCGTCTGGTGGGTCGCGAATTTGCCGAAGCATGTCAACATCAACACGGTTGAGATGATGCCCGTCAGCCAGACCTATGCCGGACTCAGCGTGCATCGCGGGTAATTCACCCTTCCCGGCCTGCGGGCCGGGTATGTGATGGCAGGGAAAAGAATGGTAGTATGTTCAGGTTAACTCTCTGAGAAATCACAACCCATGGCCGCTGAATCGCAACTTAATCCTACCCAGCCCGTTAATCAGCAAATATATCGCATCTTACGCCGTGATATTGTTCGCTGCCTGATCCCACCGGGAACGCCACTCTCAGAAAAAGAGGTTTCGGTACGTTTTGACGTTTCCCGTCAGCCCGTGCGCGAGGCGTTTATTAAACTCGCAGAAAACGGACTTATTCAGATCCGCCCACAGCGCGGCAGCTATGTAAATAAAATTTCGCTTTCGCAGGTACGGAATGGCTGTTTTGTTCGCCAGGCCATCGAGTGCGCCGTGGTGCGTCGCGCCGCGTCGCTCATCAACGATAACCAGTGCTACCTGCTGGAGCAAAACCTGCATCAGCAACGAATCGCCATCGACCGCAAACAGTTAAACGACTTTTTCCAGCTGGACGACGAGTTTCACCAAAAACTGGCGCAGATCGCCGAGTGCCAGCTCGCGTGGGATACCGTTGAAAACATCAAAGCGACCATCGACCGCGTGCGCTACATGAGCCTCGACCATGTTTCTCCGCCAGAGATGTTGCTGCGCCAGCATCATGATATTTTCAGCGCGCTGGAAAAACGCGACGTGGAAGCCGTAGATAAAGCGATGACGCTTCACCTTCAGGAAATTAGTGAGTCAGTTCAGTTAATTCGTCAGGAAAACCGCGAGTGGTTCAGCGAAGAATAAAACCTCGCCGCCCCCTTTCGGTTGCGGCGAAGTAATTAGCGGACCACTAATACTGGAATAGTGGCGTAGCGCAGGATAGTTTCAGCATTTGAACCCAGCAGATGGGTTGTCATGCTCGGGTTTCTTGATCCAATAACAATAACGTCATATTTCCCCTCTTTGCTGAGCTTGATGATTTCATCGCGTACGTTGCCGAAGCGAACTTCACAATCAATATTTTCCGGGGACATATCAAAGAGCCGTTTCAGCGCCTTCATCTTCTTATCAGACTCGGCGGTCATATACTCTTCGAACTTCTTAATATCGGCATTGAACCCCCGCAGTAACGAACGGCTGCTGTTAGGGAGAATGTTGACCAGGGTGATCGTCGCGCCTTCCGCCTTCGCGAGGTTGACCGCATGGCGTACCGCTTTATCGCTCAAATCCATTTCAAACACGTCAACAGGCATCAAAATTTTCTTATACATAAGCCTGACTCCTTTTCCGATGAAGGGTTATTTTCTGTCTCCAGAATGACATTGTGGATATAAACAAAGCCTAAACACTTGCATCCGGAAACTATCAATTAAGGAAAATAACTGTCCGCTTTGTAAAGTGGTGTCCTTAACCGTCAACGCCTGCATGAAATAAGAAAAAAGTGTGAGCTTGATCAAAAGCAAATAATTTCGTTAAAGAGAGGCGTATTAATAGTGCCCCGTGAACGGCAGCCGTCGAATTAGCGCCGTAGCGGATAAGTATGAGAGGAGAAAATACCATGATGACATACGACCGTAACCGAAATGCAATCACCACTGGCAGCCGCGTCATGATTAGCGGCACAGGTCAGTTCGGCGTGATTAAAGCGATCCACAGCGACGGCCTTAATGCCGAGCAGGTGCGTCGTGGTAAAACGGTTGAAGTGGAAGGATGCGAAGGTAAGTTCGAACCGATTGAGCTGATTCGCCTGGGGATGCACTAAGCTGCGCCCCGACATGCCGCCGCGGACGGCGGCATGTCATAGCGTTAAAGCCGGGTGGCGTACTCAGCAACCGTGGCCTTCGCGCCTTTTTGCAGCAACGTCTGATAAGCATGCATGACCGACGCCACAAACACCGCGTCCTTCGGCAGCTCGTTACCGAAAATAGCCTCAATGCCCAACAGCGCATTAACGCGGCTTTCGCCTTCAGCGCTACCGTTTACCGCCGCCTGAATCACCGCCAGCTGCGGGTCACTCACCTCAATCGGGTTACCCTGCTCATCCACACCGCCGACATAACGCATCCAGCCCGCCACACCGAGGGCCAGCAGCGGGAAGGGTTTCTGGTGGACCAGGTGCCAGCGCACGGAATCGAGCATCCGCTGCGGCAATTTCTGGCTACCGTCCATGGCGATTTGCCAGGTGCGGTGACGCAGGGCCGGATTGCTGTAGCGCGCGATCAACAGGTCAGCATAGTGAGCTAAATCCACCCCCTTTACTTTCAGAGTCGGCGCCTGCTCTTTCAGCATCAGCGCATGCGCGGCTACGCGATAATGTTCATCTTCCATGCAGTCGTTAATGTGCTGATAACCGGCAAGGTAGCCGAGATAGGCCAGGAACGAGTGGCTGCCGTTAAGCATTCGCAGCTTCATCTCTTCAAACGGAATGACATCAGAAACCAGTTCCGCACCGGCCTTTTCCCACTTTGGACGTCCGGCGACGAAATTATCTTCCACCACCCACTGGCGGAACGGCTCGCAGGCGACACCTGCCGGATCGCGTACGCCGGTCAGCTGTTCGATTTTATCCAGCGTGTCAGCCGTGACGGCGGGCACAATACGGTCCACCATGGTTGACGGGAAGGTGACGTTCGCTTCAATCCAGTCGGCCAGTTCGCCGTCAACAGCGCGCGCGTAGGCGCAGGTGACATTGCGCATCACGTGGCCGTTCTCCGGCATGTTATCGCATGACATCACGCTGAATGCTGGCAGCCCCGCCGCCTTACGCCGCGCCAACGCTTCAACCACGACGCCCGGCGCAGATTTCGGCTGATGGAGGTTTTGCAGGTCGGCAACGATTAACGGATGATCGAACATCAGTTGTCCTGTTGCCGGGGAATGGCAATACCCTTTCTCGGTGATGGTCAGGGAAACAATGGCGACCTGTGGCTCGCACAGCGCCGCCAACACGGTTTCCAGCCCGTCGACCTGCGCATGCAGCGCGTTTTTGACGACGCCGACCACGCGCGCTGTCCACGCATCGGCAGACATCTCTGCCACGGTATAAAGGTTATCCTGTGCCTTCAGATCGGCGACCTGCTGTTCGCCGCCAATCAGGTTAACTTCGCAGTAACCCCAGTCGCTGCCCTGTTCTGCGGCGAGTATATCGGTGTACACCGCCTGGTGCGCGCGGTGGAACGCGCCAAACCCTAAATGAACAATGCGTGCCTTGAGGCTGTCGCGATCGTACTGAGGACGCGTTGCCTTCGCCTGTAATAACTGGTTTTCCATGATTGAGACTCGTTAATTAATGAACGCTGTGATCCGCTGCCGCTTCCTTTTCAGAGCGGCAGCGCCTGCTGACTACACCAACTAGAATGGCAGTCGGAGTCAAAAAACGCTGCCATTAACCATACTGATACGTCGTTTTCAGATCTTGATTTACATTAACTTTTCGCCATGTGGTGTGACATCAGTAAAAAGTTGTGTGACAGGTAACACAAGATGTAAACCACTAGCGGCGTGAAGAGAGCGCGCCGTAGGCTACCGCTTCTTTATGCGGCGCTTCGGCTGCATCTTCGGCTTCACTCAGATCGCGGTCGCGCACTTCCGGCATCAGCAAAGCGGAGACCAGCCCAATCAGCGAGTACGCCACCAGCATCGCCACAATTGGCCACCAGGACCCGGTCATATTGCAGAAGATCCCCGCCAGCACCGGACCAAAGCCTACGGCCACCAGCCCTCCCGCCTCTTTCGAGATTGCCATGCGGGTAAAGCGGTTCCGCGAACCAAACATCTCTGCCATGGTGATGTTTTCCAGCGCAAACAGCCCGAGGACCGCAAAGTTATGAATAACGATGATAGAGAGCATAATCACGCCCGGCGCGTAACTCTTATCAACAATAATCGACAGCATCGGGTAAGCCAGAATAATGGCTGAAATGTTAAGGATGATATACGGCAGACGGCGCCCCACTTTATCGGACAGCCAGCCCAGCAGCGGAATGGTGAGGAAGCCGAGAATCGAACTGATCATCAGCGCATCGGTTGGGATCGCCTTATCAAATAACAGCGTCTGCACCAGATACCCGGCAAGGAAGGTCTGGATAAGCCCAGAGTTACCGGCCTGGCCAAAGCGCAGCCCCGTCGCCAGCCAGAACGATTTGCTCTTAAACATCGCGCCTAATGAGGTATCCTGCGCCGCCGCTGGCGCAACGGTTTCGGCGTCGTTAACCTTCTCAAACACCGGGCTCTCTTTAAGGTTCATACGCAGCCAGATGGCGAAGATCATCACCACCACGCTGGCGAGGAATGGCACGCGCCAGCCCCAGGCAATAAGTTCTTCACGATCGAGGGCAAAGAACATCACGGCCCAGATCGCCGTGGCGCTCAGCGTTCCGCAGTTGGTGCCCATGGCCACCAGCGAGGAGATGATGCCGCGTTTACCCTTCGGCGCGTACTCCGCCAGCATGGTGCCCGCACCGGAGATTTCTGCCCCCGCGCCAAGCCCCTGAATAATACGCAGCGTCACCAGCAGCACCGGTGCGAAAATCCCGATCTGCGCGTAGGTCGGCAGCACGCCGATTAAGGTGGTACAGATCCCCATCATGGTGATGGTGATAAACAGCACTTTTTTACGGCCAATTCTGTCGCCCATTCTGCCGAAGATAAATGCCCCGACGATACGCGCGATGTAGCCTGCGCCGTAGGTGCCCATCGCCAGGATCAGCGCCATGGCCGCCGATTGCTCAGGGAAGAAAATTTCATGAAACACCAGCGCGGCGCCAAGGGAGTAGAGCTGGAAATCCATAAATTCCAGGGCGGTGCCCAGCCAGCCAGATACGGCGGCTTTCACCAAATCTGACGTACTTCTTTGAGGTTGTGCTTGAGTCATAATGGCTATCTCTGAAAGGTAAGATGCGTACCACTTAGAGCCTGTCTTCGCAGGCTCTTAACCGCGTGAATTATTATTGGTCGAACGTGAGCAAGACTTTGCAGCACTGCCGCTGGTCTTTTTCAAACAGTTCGATGGCGTCTGTAACGTGGTGATAGTCAAATGTATGGGTGACCAGTTTTTCAGGGTCGATCAGCCCTTTTTCCAGCCAGTCAATGACCACCGGGAATTTGTTGGCATTCAGGCGCGAAGAGAAGATCGACAGCTCTTTGCCGGTGATCCCCTGCTGCACGATCTGGCTCGGGTCGCTGGAAAATCCCATCAGCACGATGCGCGCCGCCGGAGACGCCAGCGTAATCGCTTCCTGCAAAATGGACGGATGACAGGCAGCATCGATGATTAATGTCGGCTTGATGCCTTTTTCATCCAGCGCAGTCTGTAACGACTGCTCGCCGTTGTTGAAGACCCAGTCTGCGCCGCTGCGTTGCGCCATCTCCAGCCGCTCATCAATGCGGTCTACCACGATGACCTGCTTCACCTTGTAAACGCCCTTCAGCGCCTGCACGGTGACCAGCCCCATCGGGCCTGCGCCGTAGATCAGCGCCACGTCCTGTTCGGTGGGTTTCGCCTGCCCCGTCACGTTGGCGGCAATGGTGAATGGCTCAACCATCACCGCGTGTTTGTCAGGGATCGCATCCGGAATGTGCCAGGCATTTTTCGCCGGCACGACGGCGTATTCGCTGAAACCACCGTCGCGATGGACGCCCAGCACCACCAGCGAGGTGCAAACGTTCGGTTTTCCGACGGAACAGGGGTAACAGTGCCCGCAGCTGATCACCGGATCCACCGAAACGCGCTGGCCGAGTCGGGTGCCCTCCACGCCTTCGCCAACCGCGTCTATTTCGCCAAAGAATTCGTGACCGATTACCCGCGGATATTTTGCAAACGGGTTATGCCCGCGATAGATATGGCTGTCTGAACCGCAGATACCGGCGAGCTTAATTTTGACGCGGACGTCGCCTGCCCCCGGCAACGGGAGAGGACGCTCCTCAATCTCCAGCGCATTCGGCTGTTGGATCACTACGCTTTTCATCATTCGCTCCTCGTTTACCAGTTCCAGAGAGTGCCGTCTTCCAGACGGGCCACCGGCAGATAAGCCGGATCGTACGGGTATTTCGCTGCCAGCTTCTCATCAAACTCAATGCCCAGCCCTGGCTTGTCGCCCGGGTGCATATAGCCGTTATCGAAGCGCCAGCTGTGCGGGAACACTTCCAGCATCTGCTCTGAATAACCCATATACTCCTGCACACCAAAGTTCGGTACCCACAGGTCAAAATGCAGCGCCGCGGCGTGGCAAATCGGCGACAGATCCGACGGGCCGTGTGAGCCGGTACGCACCTGGTAGAGTGAGGCAAAGTCCGCAATGCGACGCATCCCGGTGATGCCGCCCGCATGGGTTATGGTGGCGCGGATATAGTCAATGAGCTGCTCTTCAATCAGCTGCTTGCAGTCCCAGATGCTGTTGAACACTTCCCCCACCGCAATTGGCGTGACGGTGTGCTGGCGGATCAGGCGGAAACACTCCTGGTTTTCAGCGGGAGTCGGATCTTCCATCCAGAACAGGCGGTAATCTTCAATACTTTTGCCGAACCGCGCCGCTTCGATGGGCGTCAGACGGTGGTGCATGTCGTGAAGGAGATGTTCACTGAAACCGAACTGGCTGCGCACTGCGTCGAACAGTTTGGGCGTGAAGTCGAGGTATTTCTCGGTGGACCACAGCTGCTCTTCCGGCCAAGCGCCCTTGGTCGCAGGTTCATACGCCAGCCCTTTGCCTTTGGCCATGCCGTAGGTGGTTTTCATTCCCGGCACGCCGCACTGCACGCGAATTGCCTTGAAGCCCATCTCTTTATGACGGGCATAATCTTCCAGCACGTCGTCAATGGTGTGCCCGGTGGTGTGACAATAAACCATCACTCCTTCCCGGGAAGCCCCGCCCAGAAGCTGATAGAGCGGCATGTTCGCGGCTTTCGCCTTAATGTCCCATAGCGCCATATCCACGGCAGAAATCGCTGACATGGTTACCGGACCACGACGCCAGTAAGCGCCTTTATAGAAGAACTGCCAGATATCTTCGATGCGGTGCGCATCGCGGCCAATCAGCTGAGGGCACAGGTGATCTTTCAGGTAAGAGGCAACGGAAAGTTCGCGTCCGTTCAGCGTGGCATCACCCAGGCCGACAATGCCTTCATCGGTCGTAATTTTAAGGGTGACAAAGTTACGCCCCGGGCAGGTGACAAATACTTCAGCCCCGACAATCTTCATAATCCATTTCCTTACATCGCTCGTTGTGATGCAGGAAATTTACGCAACTACACTACTACCATACAAGTATAATGATCGTAAAATCAGCGGGCGATCACACTATAAGGACGCTTATGCGCGTCCCCAACCGGCCACGATGATCAACATGCCGCACAGGGCAATCAGCGCGCCTGCCCAGTCATACAGGCTTAGCCGGACGCCATCGACAACGCGCAGCCACAGCAGCGCGGTACAGACGTACACTCCGCCGTAGGCCGCATATACCCTCCCGCTGGCGGCCGGATGCAGGGTGAGCAGCCAGACAAAAAGGGCCAGGGACACACCCGCCGGGATCAGCAGCAGCGCGGAAGCGCCCCGCTTTAGCCAGAGCCACGGCAAAAAGCATCCGATGATTTCGCACAGCGCGGTCGCGAAAAAAAGCAGCGTCGTTTTGAACATTTTTCTCGTTTCGTGAGGATTGATTTAGACATCATACGCGATAATGTTCACATCGTTCCCATACCTGCCGCGCGGGTATGACACCCTTTCGGATTGGTGTAGAATCCAACGGGGTAATCCGATTCTCTGCACCCGTTTAAAGGAAACGCTATGACTACATTAAGCAAACGCCTTTGTCTGACAGCCGCACTGGCACTGTCCTCGTTCGCCTTCGCCGCAACGGCATCAGCCGAAACCAGCAAACTCATCATTGAGTCTGGTGACAGCGCGCAAAGCCGCCAGAATGCTGCCATGGACAAAGAACAATGGAATGACACCCGCAGCCTGCGTCAGAAAGTGAATAAGCGCGTGGAGAAAGAGTGGGATAAAGAAGACGTCGCGTTTGATGCCCGCGACAAATGCCAGCAAAGTGCCAACGTCAACGCTTACTGGGAGCCTAACACCCTGCGCTGTCTCGATCGTCGCACTGGCCGCACGGTAGCACCGTAATGTCGACGCCGTGTGACGTTAAGCTCCGTCCGCTGGAGCGCGAAGATTTACGCTTTGTTCACCAGCTCGACAACAATGCCAGCGTGATGCGCTACTGGTTTGAAGAGCCTTATGAGGCGTTTGTCGAGCTGTCCGATCTCTACGATAAGCATATCCACGATCAGAGTGAACGCCGGTTTGTGGTGGAGTGCGAAGGTGAAAAAGCCGGGCTGGTTGAACTGGTTGAGATCAACCACGTTCACCGTCGGGCGGAATTTCAGATCATTATTTCACCGGAGCACCAGGGGAAAGGTCTTGCGTCGCGAGCGGCAAAGCTGGCGATGGATTACGGGTTTAACGTCCTGAATCTCTACAAGCTTTACCTTATCGTCGACAAAGAGAACGAAAAAGCGATTCATATCTACCGTAAGCTGGGCTTTATGGTGGAAGGTGAACTGATCCATGAGTTCTTTATTAACGGCGAATACCGTAACACCATACGCATGTGCATTTTCCAGCATCAGCATCTGGCCGGGCATAAGTCCTCCTCCGCCAGCCTGCTTAAACCCACCGCGCAGTAACCTGCGCGGTTTTATTCTCAATAATATTCAATGCTGTTTTTGATGGTGTACTTGCGCTCAACGGCAGGTTTGACGCTGTCATCTGTTATCACCAGCTCACAGTTCACCGGGTTGTTGTGGCGATCGTAATCACAGCTCTGCTTTACATTGCCCATCGGTTTATCGTTCAACAGGCTTACCGCCGTATAATCCATGCGCTTGCGCAGATCTTTCGAAGGCACCGACTTGACCGATAAACGCTGGTCGCCGGAAACCGTAGTTTTACCCAGCGGGTAGCCGTCGGCGTCATACTGGTACTTCACTTCCAACTCTTTACTGTGCGCTGCAACCACAAACCCGTTATCGTCGGTGTCCCACGTCAGGCCGGCAGACGGCAGTTCCGCCAGCTGGCATTTCCCCTGCAACTTTACCTTCTGCTGCTGGGTTTCCGCATCGACGTAGTAGTTAGCATCCAGCACCAGCGCAACGCCCGTATTCGCTTCGAGATCGTGCAGTTCCAGCGTATCGAAACACCCTTCCGTTGACATCGTGCCGGTCACACGTTTAGAGACTTCACCCTTATCGTTAAACAGCGTCTGGGTAAAATCCTTCACCGGCCCGCGCAGAGGATCAAAGTCAAACTCGTTCGAAAAGCTCGCCATCTCCGGCGTAAATGACAGCGGCGCGGTGTTGTTGTCGCATCCCACCAGTACCGTTGCCAGTAGCGTTATCGCTGCGTATTTGTTCACATCATTTACCGTTCAGAGAGAGATACAATCATATTAGCAAATACAGCAACTTACATAACAGCACTTCATTTGACTCTTCGCGCTGTATAAATCCGTCGTTTGCATTGACGAGACCTGCCAAAGTGGCTACTTTGGGCGCGGAAGATTCCACACTATTATAAAATTAGATTCTTAAATTTTCGGGTTAACATCATGATTTACGACTGTTTTTTATACTATGACGAAGATATGTTGCTCGACATCAGATTACATACTCTCGCTGATGTTGTTGACCGTTTTGTCATTGTAGAAGCAACACACTCTTTTACGGGCATACCGCGAGAATTGCATTTCGATATTACGAAGTTTGCCAAATTCAAAGACAAAATCATTTACGTGCCTTTTGACGCGCAGCCTATTTTAAACCGGGCGGATAATAACCAGGTTGATACATGGGCAAATGAAGCAGCGCTTCGCAACTCCATTATGAACGGGTTAAAAGACGCGGCAGACGACGATCTGATTCTGGTGTCAGACGTTGACGAAATCTTCTCTCCCGACACGGTCAGGGCCATTAATCCGCGCGCGCTCTGCACGACTATTCATCAAAACGTATTCAACTATCAGTTTAATCTCCAGGTTCACAACACGGATGGTACGCCTAGAAAATGTACTTTGCCGCGCGCGACGTCCTATTACAACCTTAAGCATTTCTTCCACGGTGAGCCTGAATCTTTCCGAAACTGGAAGCGTGCGCGCAAAGATAAAAACTGGTCATGGTTTAAATGGAACTGGCTAAAAATCAATAATAAGATTGTGAAAGATGGCGGCTGGCATTTCTCCTGGGTAATGACCCCAGAAAGAATTTCCGAAAAAATGTCTACCATTTCTCATACCGAATACGATCTGCCGGAATTCAATAACCCGGAACATATTATGAAGGTTATCACCAACGCCGAAGATATCTGGGGACGAGACCGAAAACTGGTCAGGCAAGAGGTATCAAAACGCACCCTGCCTTCTTATCTGGTAGACAATCAGCACCATTATTCGCAATTTATTTTATGACGCAGGCAGGGCTCCAGGACAATTCAGAAAGACAGACCCAAAAACAAAAGCTTACCCTAGCCCTGCTATGCTTACAGTCTACACAGTGAAAAGGAGCTACAGATGAAACGGTTACCCTGGATTACCGCCCTGCTGTTAATGAGTGCTTCACCCGCTCTTCTTGCGGCCCCGGATTCCTGCGAGCGCGTGAAAAGCGACATTCAGCAGAAGATTATCAACAACGGCGTACCGGAGTCTGGCTTTACCCTGAACATCGTCCCGAACGATCAGGCCGATCAGCCGGATGCGCAGGTCGTTGGGCATTGTGCCAACGATACTTTCAAAATTTTGTATACCCGCACCAGTAGCGGCAACTACCCGGTGAGCGGCGCAGGTACGCAGGAGAATGCGCCCGCTGAGCCGCAATGATTTTCCCACTCAATTCCCCTGATTTGACGAGGATTAATATTTAATACCTCTAAATAAGTAACACTCCCCCCATCATTAGCCCGGTTGTAGTCACGGGTGAAAATAATTATTAACAATGATGGGGTGAGTCATGTCCGAAGTTGAACATCACGGCGGGATAAGCCGTCGAACTCTGGTTAAATCTACTGCCATAGGATCTCTGGCGCTTGCCGCCGGTGGGATCGCATTACCTTTTGGTCTGAAAAGCGCCGCCGCCGCTGTGCAGTCCGCTATTCAGCCCGCAGAAGACAAAGTCGTCTGGGGCGCCTGCTCGGTAAACTGCGGTAGCCGTTGTGCGCTGCGTCTGCACGTTCGCGATGACGAAGTCTATTGGGTTGAAACGGATAATACCGGCGAGGATGTTTACGGCAACCATCAGGTTCGCGCCTGCCTGCGAGGCCGTTCAATTCGCCGTCGCATCAATCACCCAGACCGTCTGAACTATCCGATGAAACGCGTGGGCAAACGCGGAGAAGGCAAGTTTGAGCGTATCACCTGGGAAGAAGCGCTGGACACCATCGCCACGAGTCTGAAAAGCGTGGTCGAAAAATACGGCAACGAAGCGGTCTACATTAACTACTCCTCCGGAATTGTAGGCGGCAACATCACCCGTTCCTCCCCTTACGCCTCGCTGGTCGCGCGCCTGATGAACTGCTACGGCGGCTTCCTCAGCCACTACGGCACCTACAGCACCGCGCAGATCGCCTGCGCAATGCCCTACACCTACGGCAGCAACGACGGCAACAGCACATCGGATATCGAAAACACCAAACTGGTGGTGATGTTCGGCAATAATCCGGCGGAAACGCGCATGAGCGGCGGCGGGATCACATACTACCTTGAGCAGGCGCGCGAACGGTCAAACGCGCGGATGATCGTTATCGATCCGCGTTATACCGACACTGCCGCAGGGCGTGAAGACGAGTGGATCCCGATTCGTCCGGGCACCGATGCCGCGCTGGTGGCAGGTATTGCGTGGGTGCTGATTAATGAAAATCTGGTCGATCAACCTTTCCTCGATAAATACTGCGTGGGTTATGACGAAAAAACCCTGCCGGAAGGCGCACCGGCTAATGGTCATTACAAAGCCTATATTCTCGGCCAGGGTGATGACAAAACCGCGAAAACTCCGGAGTGGGCGTCTCGCATAACGGGCATCCCTGCCGATCGCATCATTAAGCTGGCCCGTGAAATCGGTTCGGCGAAACCGGCCTACATTTGCCAGGGCTGGGGCCCGCAGCGTCAGGCAAACGGGGAGCAAACGTCCCGCGCCATCGCCATGCTGCCGATCCTGACCGGCAACGTCGGCATTAACGGCGGTAACAGCGGCGCACGCGAATCGACCTACACCATCACCATCGAACGCATGCCGCTGCCGGAAAATCCGGTGAAAACGCAAATCTCCTGCTTCAGCTGGACGGATGCCATCGTGCGTGGACCGGAGATGACCGCCCTGCGCGACGGCGTACGCGGCAAAGATAAGCTCGATGCGCCGATCAAGTTCATCTGGAACTACGCGGGTAATACCATCATCAACCAGCACTCCGATATCAACAAAACTCACGACATTTTGCAGGATGAGAGCAAGTGCGAAACGATCGTCGTCATTGATAACTTCATGACCTCGTCTGCGAAGTATGCCGATATTGTTCTGCCGGATCTGATGACCGTCGAGCAGGAAGATATCATCCCCAACGATTACGCCGGCAACATGGGATACCTGATTTTCCTCCAGCCGGTTACCGCCCCGAAGTTCGAGCGCAAGCCCATTTACTGGATCATGAGCGAAGTGGCGAAACGCCTCGGACCGGATATCCATCAGAAATTCACCGAAGGCCGTACGCAGGAGCAGTGGCTGCGCTACCTGTACGCCAAAATGGTCGCCAAAGATCCGCTGCTGCCGTCCTACGACGCGCTGAAAAAAATGGGTATTTATAAGCGCAAAGATCCAAATGGACATTTTGTGGCCTATAAAAAATTCCGTGACGATCCGGATGCCAATCCGCTGAAAACCCCGTCGGGCAAAATCGAGATCTACTCCAGCAAGCTGGCGGATATTGCGGCAACCTGGGAACTGCAAAAAGACGAAACCATCACCCCGCTGCCGGTCTATACCTCAACCTTTGAAGGCTGGGACGCGCCCGAGCGCAGCAAATTCCCGCTGCAACTGTTCGGTTTCCACTTTAAAGCCCGTACCCACTCCAGTTACGGCAACGTAGATGTGCTCCAGGCCGCCTGTCGCCAGGAGGTGTGGCTTAACCCTGTGGATGCAGAGCAACGAGGTATCAAAAATGGGGATATGGTGCGCGTCTTCAACGACCGCGGCGAAGTGCGCATTGCTGCGAAAGTCACCCCGCGCATCATGCCCGGCGTAAGCGCGATGGGCCAGGGCGCCTGGCATGACGCCAACATGAACGGCGATCGTGTCGATCACGGCTCCTGCATCAATACCCTGACCACGCACCGCCCGTCACCGCTGGCGAAAGGCAACCCGCAGCACACGAACCTGGTGCAGATCGAGAAGGCATAAGGATTAACCGATGACAACCCAGTATGGATTTTTTATTGATTCCAGCCGCTGCACCGGGTGCAAAACCTGCGAGCTGGCCTGCAAGGATTACAAAGACCTGACCCCGGACGTTAGCTTCCGTCGTATTTATGAATATGCGGGCGGCGACTGGCAGGAGGATAACGGCGTCTGGCATCAGAATGTCTTCGCCTATTACCTGTCGATTGCCTGCAACCACTGCGAAGATCCGGCCTGCACCAAGGTCTGCCCGAGCGGGGCAATGCACAAGCGCGACGACGGTTTTGTGGTGGTGGACGAGGATGTCTGCATCGGCTGTCGCTACTGCCACATGGCCTGCCCGTACGGCGCGCCGCAGTACAATGCCGCCAAAGGCCACATGACCAAGTGCGACGGCTGCCACAGCCGGGTGGCGGACGGCAAAAAGCCCATCTGCGTCGAATCCTGCCCGCTGCGCGCGCTGGACTTTGGCCCGATTGAGGAGCTGCGCAAAAAACACGGCCAGCTTGCTGCCGTCGCGCCGCTGCCGTCTGCGCACTTCACAAAGCCGAGTATTGTGATTAAACCTAACGCCAACAGCCGTCCGACGGGGGACACCACCGGCTACCTGGCAAACCCGAAGGAGGTGTGAGATGGGAAGTGGATGGCATGAATGGCCGCTGATGATCTTCACCGTTTTCGGGCAGTGCGTGGCCGGCGCGTTAATCGTGATGGGCTTCGTCTGGCTTAAGGAAAATGATGACAAGGCCAGAATGCGCATCGTGCGCAGCCTGTTTTTTCTCTGGCTGGTAATGGGTATTGGGTTTATGGCTTCGGTGCTGCATCTTGGCTCCCCGCTGCGTGCCTTCAACTCGCTTAACCGCGTGGGCGCGTCAGCGCTGAGTAATGAGATCGCGGCGGGTTCGCTCTTCTTTGCCGTGGGCGGTTTCTGGTGGCTGGTGTCGGTTATCGGTAAAATGCCCCCAGCTTTGGGCAAAATCTGGCTGGTTGTCAGCCAGCTTCTGGGTATCGTTTTTGTCTGGGCGATGACCCGGGTCTATCAGATAGAGACTGTCCCGACCTGGTATACGGGTTACACCACGCTGAGCTTCTTCCTGACGATGGTCCTTGCTGGTCCTCTGCTGGCCGCGCTGCTGCTACGCGTCGCAAACGTGACATTCAAAGGTACTCTTGCCGCGTCTGTCAGCGTACTGGCAATTATCGTCTGCGTGGCGGTCGTCGTGTTGCAAAGCAATACGCTGGGGACGATACAGAGTTCCATCCAGCAGGCCAGCGCCCTGCTGCCAGATTATGGTTCGCTTCAGGTATGGCGCATCGCGTTGCTGGCGGCGGGTTTAGGCTGCTGGATCTGCCCGCTTATTCGTCGTCAGGAGCAAAAAACGCTCGGCCTGTTTGCAGGTGTCGTTCTGGTGATGCTGGGTGAACTGATTGGCCGTGGGCTATTTTATGGTCTGCATATGACCGCAGGGTTAGCAATTGCAGGTTAACACAGGTGCGCGGGGCTACCCGCGCGCAAGTAAGGAAAGTTATAATGAATGATGTCTCACACCGCGAATCGTTCGCGTTCAGCGCCCGGGTACTGGGCGCGCTGTTTTATTTCGCCCCAGACAGCGAGCAGACCGCGCCGCTGGTGAGTGCCCTGACCGCAGGTGACTGGGTTCAGGACTGGCCGCTGGCGGAGGAAAACCTGCTGCCTGTCGCCAGTATGTTTAAGACCCCATCGGATGAAGCGTTGAAAGACGCCTGGCAGCGTCTGTTTATTGGCCCGTATGCCCTGCCCGCCCCCCCGTGGGGCTCGGTCTGGCTTGATCGCGAGTCAGTGCTGTTTGGCGATTCGACCCTCGCGTTGCGTCAGTGGATGCGTGAAAACCATATCGCCTTTGAGATGCAGCAGAATGAGCCTGAAGATCATTTCGGAACGTTGCTGATGCTGGCGGCATGGCTTGCCGAGAACGGTCGCGAAACAGAACGCGACCAGCTTCTGGCCTGGCATCTGCTGCCATGGAGCACGCGTTTCCTGACCGTATTCGTTGAAAACGCGGCTCATCCTTTCTACGCGGCGCTGGGTAAACTGGCTCAATTGACCCTGGCGGAATGGCAGTCCACTTTGCTGATCCCGATTGCCGAAAAAACGCTGTACCGATAACAGCACCTGGCTTGTCCACCCGTTGTGCAGGCCAGGTTCGCACATTTTTGCTGCAACACAACTTCACAACTGCTATACTGTATATAATTACAGTATATGGGGGTGCGCAATGGCTGTTGAAACAAAATTTGTTGTCGTAAGAAAAGGTGAAGAGAAAATGACATTTGCCAGTAAGAAAGAGGCTGACGCTCACGACAAACTGCTCGATATGGCAGAAGCGTTCACTGACTGGCTGTTGCAAAGCGGAATGCAGATGGATGAAACGCAGGCGGAGAACCTTGGTCTGTATCTCGCCGAGCAGAAAGAGTCCGTGCAGCATATCCTGCGTACCAGCAAGCTTCCCGAGCTCAATGCTGCAACGGATAAAACAGCATCAGATGCGGATAGCAGCAAAAAAATCCGGGCCGTCAAAGCCGCCTGATCGTCAGAACGACTCATCACCTGTCATGCCGCCGCGGGCCGGAAACGGCTCGCGGCTTAATCATGCATTATTTCGATCTTCTCGAAAACAATGCGATTGAATATTTTAATCTGTTCTGGCGTAAAATTTGGTTACAGCATTTCCTCTCGTCAGACGTATGTTAAAAACATGTGAATCACACGTTCGGCGCCTCTGAATGGTGTGGTAAATTATCACATAACTCTTGCAACTCGTTGATCATCCTGGCTACATGGAAGCCATCACAAACAGAATGATGCACCTGAACGGCGAAAGGCAACAAGACTTTTTCATCCTGGTTATAGTATTTTCCAAACGTGAACATGGGCGCGAAAAAATTCCGCATGTTAGCGACGTTGACGTTAAAACTGCTAAAACTGACCCACGGAATATCAGATATGAAAAATATATTCTCCCGGGACTCTTCCTTAGGCCAGTAAGCAAGGATATTGCCATAGCGGGCAACATCTTCTGCATAAACGCGCTGAAAATGGTGAATATTTCCATCGTAATGACTCCACAACGATGAAAACGTTTCCGTTTCTTTATGGAAAAGGGTATAGCTTGGATGAACCTCATTCCATATTACAAGCTCATCATCCTTCATGGCCATACGGAATTCCGGATGCCGGTTTACGACGTGAGAAATAAGGGAAATAATCGCAGGATAAAATTTCCAGCCAACCTCTTTGATATGCTTTAGCAGCACGGTAATGTCCAGCTGAACCGTTTGGTTAAATGTAGATTGAGCAAAGCCCTGAAATACTTCAAAGTGTTCCTTTCTTGCCCAACGTGATAAGTCAACTACCGTATATTCTGGCGTTATTTTTGTCATTTCAGAGCCTTAGTTGAGCTGCGCTATATAAAATAGTAGCGTATCACAAACGCAGGGGCTGTATAGACCGTAGCGCAGAGGCACCCTAAATTTTCAGCGTATCAATCACCGCTCTCAGCGCCGGGGATACGTTGCGGTGTGGATAATAGAGGTACAGTCCGTCCATCCGCAGGCTATAGCGCTGTAAAACGCGTATAAGCGTGCCACGCTCCGGATCGTCACCCATCAGCTCAACCGGGACATAGGCCAGCCCGAGTCCCAGCCGGGCCGCTTCGGCCTCCATGTAGCTGTCGGAAAAGGCCCATTGCCCCTCCGGACGGTGAGTCACTCGCTTCCCATCCTGCACAAGCTCCCATTGATAGTGGTTACCGTCGGCAAACTGGTAGGCAATGCAGGGATGAGCGTCCAGATCGGCGGGCGTCTGCGTAAAACCATAGCGCCGAAAATGCGCCAGGGCGTCAACACAGCCATCTCCATATCGGGCGTGATGCGCACGGCAATCATCCGGCCCCAGCCGGACGCCAGCGTCGAATGAAAACATTCACCCAAACTGTCAGCTGTGCTGCTATGCGCATCGTTAAGTTGAGTTAAAACAATGAATTAGTAAGAAACACGAAATCCTGACGCCCGCGTTTCGATGGTGACAACCTGGGATAAGACCTTCGCCAAGAGCGATAAAGTCGACCACCGCAAGGTGACGTTCGAGAACCGATACGGGATCACCCTGGCTGGCGATCTGTACATTCCCAGGAACATTGGCGACCAGATGCTGGCTTCTCTTCTCGTCGTTGTGAAATACACCTATGTCTACACTGAATCAAATCCCATCCCGCTCCAGCGAGCATGCATACTGGGCCGGTATTTATGCCCGCCAGTCTGCTCGCGTCATCAGCAATAAAGCATTATATTAACAAGGTTATTTTATTTAATTACAAAACCTCGCACTCCTCCCGTTGAAATAATAATTAAGCAATATCCTGGTCAGCCAGCGACATCGCTTTGTTAGCTTGAGCGTTCAGGCAAAGCTCAAACCGGAGGTATTCTTTGCTGATTAAATTAAAGAAAGAACGAACGCATCAGGAGGATCGTCGTCTTGCCCTCTGGCTGGCGACCTCCGCGGGACTGCTGAATGCCATTGCGCTGGGCGCGTTCGGCTTTTTTCCCTCGCATATGACGGGCAATACCTCGCAGCTATCCAGCGAAGTTTCCTCCACCGATCTCAGCGATATTCTTTTCTTCGGCGCCATTATTCTTTCGTTTGTCTCAGGCGCCATCGCTGCGCGGATTATTGTTATCTGGGGGATTATCCATAACATCAGGCTGGTATTCAGCCAGGTTCTGTTTGTTGAAGGGCTATTACTGGCAGGGGTATCCCTGTACGAAATGTATTTTCACTCCTTTGCCACGAATCAGGAGATAATTATTTTCCTGTGCGGGTTGATGGGAATTCATAATTCCACCTCCACTCAGCTATCCGGTGGACGGGTAAGATCCACACACATCACCGGCACGCTGACCGATGCGGGCATTTCGCTGGCCTCCGTTATGGTCGCCATGCTGCGCCGGGATTATTCCAAAGATACGGCCGCGCAAAAGAGTCAGCTCAAAACCCATTTAACTACCCTTTTCTCCTTTATCAGCGGAGGTATCGCGGGGCTGATCCTGTTCAGAGAGTTTGGATTCCACGCGATGCTGGCGCTGGGCCTGATGCTGGTGGTCGTCGCCGCCTTCTCTATCGTCCGCATCTCGTGGCGGGTACGAAAAGTGCGCGCCGCGCTTAGTCGACAGGTTTAATCAGCATGCCTTACGTGACATTGTCACGTAAGGCATGCTTCTTTAAGACTATTCTGCCTGCCCACTGACAGCCCTTATGCCATAAGGCTTCACCCAGGTTGTCACTAATTTCATAGGGTTACTGTTTTACCCCCTTCGCTGGAACCCTTCCGTTTCGCTTGCTATAGGTGAAGTACCCCTGCCGAAACATGGCATAACAACAGGCAACCGGTGGTTGCTATAACGCATGCGCACAGGGAGACACACCGCAATGCACCCATTACTTAAACGTTCGCTGCTTTTTGTCGGCGCGATTATCGTGGTTCTCGCTCTCCTCACCTGGGGAATTGGACTGGAGACGATTAAGGCGCGCCAGGTTGACCTGATCTACCTCGGGCAACAGCACCTGATTCTGGTCTTTTCATCAATGTTCTTTGCCCTGCTGGTGGGCATTCCAAGCGGTATTCTGCTGAGCCGTCCGGCCGCGCGTGGTATCGCCGAATATGTGATGCAAATCTTTAACGTGGGTAACACCCTGCCGCCGCTGGCCGTTCTGGCGCTGGCGATGGTGGTGATTGGCATCGGTGATAAACCGGCCATTATCGCCCTCTTTCTGGCCTCTCTGCTGCCGATTGTGCGTAACACCTATGCCGGGCTGTGCTCTGTTCCCGCGTCGTTGCTGGAAGCGGCAAACGGTATCGGCATGACCAAATGGCAGCGCCTGCGTCAGGTTGAGATCCCTAACGCGTGGCCGGTGATGCTTTCTGGTATTCGCATTGCCACTGCGATTAACGTCGGTACCGCACCGCTGGCATTCCTGATTGGCGCCAGCAGCTACGGCGAGCTGATTTTCCCTGGGATCTACCTGAATGACTTCCCGACGCTGATCCTGGGCGCGGCGGCCACCGCCCTGTTCGCCCTGATTCTGGATACGCTGCTGGCGGCACTGGGTCGACTACTGAGCCCGCATCTCGCGCGATAATTATAACAAGGAGCTTCTATGAGACTGTTTTCCGGCCTGACGGCGCTATGCGCCGCCGCGCTCTTCACCAGCCAGGCGCTCGCCGCGCCGCTGATCCTGGCAACCAAGAGCTTTACCGAGCAGCACATTCTCTCGGCCATGACCGTGCAGTATCTGCAAAAGAAAGGGTTTCAGGTGCAGCCGCAGACCAATATTGCAACGGTGATTTCCCGTAACGCGATGATCAACAAGCAGATTGATATGACCTGGGAGTACACCGGCACGTCGCTGATCATCTTCAACCACATCAACAAACGCATGTCGCCGCAGGAGTCATACGAGACGGTGAAACGCCTCGACGCGAAGCACGGTCTGGTGTGGCTTAAACCTGCCGATATGAACAATACCTATGCCTTTGCCATGCAGCGCAAGCGCGCCGAGGCTGAACATATCAATACCATGTCTGAGATGGTGGCAAAGATTGAGCAGATCCGTAAAACCGATCCGGATAACAACTGGCTGCTGGGCCTTGACCTGGAATTTGCCGGACGCAGCGACGGGATGAAGCCGTTGCAGGCGGCCTACAAGATGGAGCTGGACCGCCCGCAGATCCGCCAGATGGATCCGGGCCTGGTCTATAACGCGGTGCGCGACGGGTTTGTCGATGCGGGGCTGATCTACACCACCGACGGGCGCGTAAAGGGCTTCGATCTTAAAGTGCTGGAAGACGATAAAGGCTTCTTCCCGAGTTATGCCGTGACGCCAGTTGTTCGAAAAGACACGCTGGAGGCTAACCCGGGGCTGGAGGAGGCGCTGAACACCCTCTCAGCCCAGCTCAATAACGACGTTATCACCGACCTGAATAAGAAGGTGGATATCGACCATCAGTCACCGCAGCAGGTCGCCCGTGATTTCCTGCGTAGCAAACAGTTGCTGTAGGAGGCGCTATGGAGACAATTCACTATATTCTCGACAACTGGGACTATCTCTTAACCCTGACGCTGCAACACCTGTGGCTGGTGGCACTCGCCGTCGGCCTGGCGATTATTATTGGCGTGCCGCTGGGCATTTTAATTGTCCGCCATAAATGGCTGGCAACGCCGGTGCTGGGGATTGCCACCATTGTGCTCACCATCCCGTCAATTGCGCTTTTCGGCCTGATGATCCCGCTCTTTTCGCTGATCGGTCAGGGCATTGGCGCCCTGCCCGCGATTACTGCGGTGTTCCTCTATTCGCTGCTGCCGATTGTGCGTAACACCCATACGGCGCTCGACAGCCTGCCCCCCGGCCTGCGAGAAGCGGGACGCGGCATCGGCATGACCTTCTGGCAGCGTCTGCGCTGGGTGGAAATCCCGATGGCGCTGCCGGTGATTTTTGGCGGCATCCGCACCGCCGTGGTAATGAACATCGGCGTCATGGCGATTGCCGCCGTGATCGGCGCGGGCGGTCTGGGCCTGCTGCTGCTTAACGGTATTGGCGGGAGTGATATTCGTATGTTGATTGCGGGCGCGCTGATGATTTGTCTTTTAGCGATTGTGCTCGACTGGTTGCTGCACCGTTTGCAGGTGGTACTGACTCCGAAGGGGATTCGATAATGATAAAACTGGAAAACCTCACCAAACAATTTTCACAGAAACACGGCCAGACGTTTAAGGCCGTCGACAACGTCAACCTGAACGTGCCTGAAGGGGAAATGTGCGTGCTGCTCGGCCCGTCCGGCTGCGGGAAAACCACTACCCTGAAGATGATCAACCGTCTCATTACGCCAAGTAGCGGGACAATCCTGATTAACGGCGAAGACACCAGCGGAATGGACACCGTGACCCTGCGCCGCAACATTGGCTACGTGATCCAGCAGATTGGCCTGTTCCCGAACATGACCATCGAAGAGAACATTACCGTCGTGCCGCGCATGCTGGGCTGGGACAAGGCACGCTGTAAATCCCGTGCCGAAGAGCTGATGGATATGGTGGCAATGGATCCGCATAAATTCCTTCACCGCTATCCGCGCGAAATGTCCGGCGGGCAGCAGCAGCGTATCGGCGTCATCCGCGCGCTGGCAGCCGATCCTCCGGTCCTGCTGATGGATGAACCGTTCGGTGCAGTCGACCCGATCAACCGTGAGGTGATCCAGAACCAATTCCTTGAGATGCAGCGCAAGCTGAAAAAGACCGTGATGCTGGTGAGCCACGATATTGACGAAGCGCTGAAGCTGGGCGACCGTATTGCCGTCTTCCGTCAGGGGCGTATCGTGCAGTGCGCCAGCCCGGACGAGCTGCTGGCGAAACCCGCGAATGAGTTTGTTGGCTCGTTTGTTGGTCAGGACCGGACGTTGAAACGCCTGCTGCTGGTATCGGCGGGCGACGTCACCGACCAGCAGCCTACCATTACGGTACGCGAATCGACGCCGCTGCCGGAGGCCTTCGCCACCATGGATGACAACGATATTCGCGCCATTACCGTGGTTGATGAGCACGGCAAACCGCTCGGCTTTGTGAAGCGCCGCGAAGCGCGTAACGCCAGCGGCAGCTGCGGGGATATTCTGCATCCGTTCCGTATGACCGGTAAGGCCGAGGATAACCTGCGCGTGGTGCTTTCTCGCCTGTATGAGAGCAACACCAGCTGGATGCCGATTGTGGACGAGGACGGACGCTATAACGGCGAGATATCCCAGGATTATATTGCGGAGTATTTGAGTTCAGGGCGTACGCGCCGGGCATTAAATATTCATAGCGAGAGTTAAGCATTCAGGCCGGGTACTGCCCGGCCATTTTCCGCACGCATACCTTTTGCTAACCTCCCGATTTCCCGCCACAATATTGTATCGTCCCCGTTAAATCACGACTTCATGCAACGTCTTCACGCTTACCCCGACATCCGCGCGATGTTTCGCCGTCTCCTGATTGCTACCGTCACCGGCGTGCTGGCGGCGCTGGCCGTTGCGGTGTTCCGCCACAGCATGTATCTGCTGGAGTGGCTATTTCTCAGCAACGAAAGCGGAAGTCTGGTGAACGCCGCAGCCGCGTTATCGCCCTGGCGGCGGGCGCTGACGCCTGCGCTAGGTGGTCTGGCCGCGGGAGTGCTACTGTGGGGATGGCAGCGCATGACGGCACAACGTCCCCACGCCCCCACCGATTATATGGAAGCGCTGGAAACAGGTGACGGCCAGTTTGATTACGGCGCCAGCCTGGTGAAATCCCTCGCGTCGTTGCTGGTGGTCGCCAGCGGCAGCGCCATCGGCCGTGAAGGTGCCATGATCCTGCTCGCCGCCTTCGCCGCCTCCTTTTTTGCACAACGTTGTACGCCAAAATCCGAATGGAAACTGTGGATCGCCTGCGGTGCCGCCGCCGGGATGGCCAGCGCCTATCATGCGCCGCTGGCGGGCAGCCTGTTTATCGCAGAGATCCTGTTTGGCACGCTGATGCTGGCCTCCCTCGGCCCGGTGGTGATTGCCGCTGTAGTGGCCCTGCTGACCACCCGCCTGTTAAGTCCCGGCGCGAATACGCTATATGATGTCCATCTCAGCGAGATGCTTACGGCGGTGGATTATTTCCTGATCGTTGGCGTGGGCCTGCTGGCTGGCGTTTGCGGCCCGCTGCTGATGTGGCTGATGGCGGCCAGCCACAGGCTGTTTCTGCGTCTCAAACTCTCACCGCCGTGGCAGCTGGCGCTGGGTGGTCTGATCGTCGGGCTGCTGTCGCTGCTGACGCCAAAAGTATGGGGGAATGGCTATAGCGTGGTTCAGGCGTTTTTGCAGTCGCCGCCGCTGCTGTCGGTGATTGCTGGCGTCTTTATTTGCAAGCTGCTGGCGGTACTGGCAAGCAGCGGGTCCGGCGCGCCGGGAGGCGTGTTCACGCCAACCTTGTTCGTTGGTATGGCAACGGGAATGCTGTTTGCGCAGATCTTTGCGCTGTGGTTTCCTGGCTCTGAGACGGCGATCCTGCTTGGGCTGGCGGGAATGGCGACGCTGCTCGCCGCCACAACGCATGCGCCAATCATGTCGGCCTTGATGGTCTGTGAGATGACCGGGCAGTATTTTTTACTTCCCGGTTTGCTGGTTGCCTGTGTTGTGGCGTCGGTATTGTCGAGAACGCTACGCCACGACTCGATCTACGGCCAGCATACCGCCGAAAGCCGAGAGATCGATATAGTGCGCTAATTCGCGCTGCTCTGCGCGGGGCAGATAAGGCAGTTCGCCCACCAGCGGGCCAGGCAGCTTTTTGCTCAGCACGTCGATGATTTCAGCGTAGTGCGCAAGGCCCGGGTTAATACGATTCGCCACCCAACCAATCAGCGGCAGGCCGTCATTAGCGATAGCCTGCGCCGTCAGCAAGGCATGGTTGATGCACCCTTCCTGGATGCCCACGACCATAATCACCGGCAATTGCTCCTGCACCACCCATTCGGAAAGGGGACGTAAATCGTTCATCAGGCTGCGCCAGCCACCGGTCCCTTCAACGACAACGTGGTCAACCTTTTCACTCAGATTTGCCAGGCCATCAGAAAGCAGGCTGTAGTTGATAAGCCCACTGTGAGCGACGCTGCTTTCCTCTTCGCTTAACGCGATAGGATTGACGGCATCATAAGGCAGTTCCAGAGACGAGACGCTTTGCAGAACCAGGGCGTCCTTATTGCGCAGCCCTTCTGGCGTCTCTTTACTGCCTTTTGCAACCGGCTTGTATCCTGCAACGCGTTTACCGCTTGCCGCCAGGGCCTGGAGTAACGCGCGGGATACGACTGTCTTCCCGACAGACGTATCCGTACCAGTAATAAAGAAACGCTTAAGCATGACTCATTCCACCTCTTGGGTATGCTTCAAAATATAAACCAGGTAAATAATTCAGTGGGGAAAGTCTACGGGATGCGTGCGCTACCGGGCTTGAGATAGCGCAATTTTTCGTACATCTCTGGAAAAGAGTTAGCCCTGTAGCAAACGAATCAGTAACGAGCCGTTGTACATCGCATCTTTTACCAGCGCGGCGCCGGCCATGGTGCCCTGGTTGGAAAATTGCGTACTTTCGACCACGATGTTTTTACTGTACGCGGGAAGCGCCTGCTGATTGATGCAGGCGGAAATCGCCGGAAAGAGTATATCCGCCGCCTGGCTGAGCGGGGAGCCGATCAGTATTTTTTGCGGGTTAAACAGATTCACCATAATGGCCAGAATGCGCCCGACATTATTGCCCACGCCGGTAATAATGTCCTTCGCCAGCAGATCGCCCTGCCTTGCCGCAGCGCACAGTGCCTCGACGCTTAACGGTTGACCGTGCAGCGTGGAGCTCATCGACTGGCTGAGCCGCACTTGCGCCAGCTCCAGCACGCTTTCGACGCTGGCAATCGTTTCCAGACAGCCATGGTTACCGCAGTAGCAGCGTTTTCCGTACGGATCGACCTGCGTATGGCCGATCTCCACCAGGCTACTGCTGCCAGCATGCAACAGACGCCCGTCGGTAATCACACCAGCGCCAACGTTATGATCAATCACCACCTGAATCACGTCGCGCGCGCCCCGGGAAGCGCCAAACAACGCCTCCGCCATCGTCCAGGCGCTGATATCATGCTGAATATAGACCGGTACACCGGTGTGGTTTTCCAGCACGTCGCCCAGCGGCATCTCTTTGACGTTTTCATAAAACGGCATGCGGTGCACAATGCCATTTTCGGTATCAATAATTCCCGGCAGGGTGATCGCAATCGCCGTTAAACGTTCAAGACGCTGCTGGTGACGAATAAAGAACTGGTCGATGTGGGTCAGAATGGCATCGAGAAGTGGTTGCTCTGCATTAAGCGGGAGTTCCAGCCGGTCTTCCACCACCAGCTTGCTGCTGAGGTCGCGCAGCGCGAGGAAGATTTCCCCGCGGCTAATCCGCAGCGACAGGTAGTGCCAGGCTTCCGTTTCCACCACCAGCCCTACCGCCGGACGGCCACGACTGCCCGGCTCCTGAATTTCTGTCTCCTGAACCAGATGGGCTTCCAGCATTTCGCGGACAATCTTGGTAATACTGGCGGGTGCCAGTTGTGCCAGGCGCGAAAGATCGATACGCGAAACCGGACCAAGCTGATCAATCAGGCGATAAACGGCGCCCGCGTTGGTCTGCTTGATCTGATCGATATGCCCTGGCTGACTATCAGCAACCACCTCGTACTCCCTTATTTTCGAGCTTCGAAATAAACTGAGGGCTATGGTGAAGCACTTCAATGGCTGACGTCAAATTTTTACTTAGCCATGTGATTTACTGCACATTTTCGCCCACTTTTCCCTATAAATAACGCCCGCGAGAAGCGGTAATTAATTGTTCTTTGAAACGCTGTGCCGCATGGCTCTGTTCATGATGTTTAGACCACACCAGCCACATCTCTGAGACTGCATCCTGCTCGGCTATCTTCACCCAGCGCATTTCCGGCAATTGTACCCGTTTAAACGAGGCCGGGAGAATCGACACGCCAAGCCCTGCGGCAACGAGACCAATGATCGTCATGGCTTCCCCCACCTCCTGCGCGATAGTCGGGACAAGGCCATATCGCCGCATCAAACCAAGAATATCGTCATACAACCCGGTTCCCACCTGTGGGTCAAAAAAGACAAATGGCTCTTTCGCCAGTTCAGCCAGCGTGACGCTGTGCTGCGCGGCGAGCGGATGATCCCGGGGGATCATCGCCATCAGCGGTTCGCGCAGGATCACCTGCCACGCCAGGGTATCAGGCAACTGCGTGTTACGCATCAGCCCCAGATCGAGCGATCCTTCGTTAAGCGGCGATATCTGCTCGCGAGTATTTATTTCGCGCGTCTGAATATGCACATCCGGAAAGTTACGGCGAAACGAGGATAGCGTTTGTGAAACAGCGCTGATAAAGGGGGCCGATGAGGTAAACCCGATGCGCAGCTCTCCCGTCTCCCCGAGATAAAGCCGTTCCGCTCTGGCGGCGGCGTCCTCCACCATACTCAGGATCTGTCGGCTATCGGCAAGAAACTGTTTTCCCGCCGCCGTCAGGCTCACGCTGCGGTTGGTTCGCGCCAGCAGACGCGCCCCGACCTGCTGCTCCAGGATCTGTATCTGCTGGCTTAGCGGTGGCTGAGAGATATTCAGCCTTGCCGCCGCACGACCAAAATGCAGCTCTTCGGCGACGGCGACAAAATAGCGTAGATGGCGCAGCTCGATATTCATATTTTTAAAGTATCATTTGAGATTATTAATATATTAGACAGAATATTTACATTTTCCTACCCTAATCTTGTGGTCATACCCGTCACCAGAAACCACGGGGATGTTTAAGCAAGGATTATGTGTGAGCCGTACAACGACCGTTGATATCGCGCCGGCCAGCGACATTGATGATTTACCCGCAGCACCGCAGCCGGTTCAGTTTATTAAACGTGGTACCCCCCAGTTTATGCGCGTCACGCTGGCGCTCTTCTCAGCGGGTCTCGCCACTTTCGCCCTGCTCTACTGCGTTCAGCCGATCCTGCCGGTCCTGTCGCATGAATTTGGCGTGTCGCCAGCCAGCAGCAGTATTTCGCTCTCCATTTCAACCGGGATGCTGGCGATCGGTCTGCTGTTCACCGGGCCACTTTCGGATGCCATCGGGCGTAAGCAGGTTATGGTAACGGCGTTAATGCTGGCCTCCGTGTGTACCTTGCTGTCCACCATGATGACCAGCTGGCACGGCATTCTGGTCATGCGCGCGCTGATTGGGTTATCCCTGAGCGGCGTGGCGGCGGTCGGGATGACCTATCTCAGCGAGGAGATCCACCCGAGCTTCGTGGCCTTCTCTATGGGGCTGTACATTAGCGGGAACTCTATCGGCGGGATGAGCGGACGCCTGCTCAGCGGTGTGTTTACTGATTTCTTTAACTGGCGCATTGCGCTGGCCGTTATCGGCTGCTTCGCCCTCGCTTCGGCGCTGATGTTCTGGAAAATCCTGCCGGAATCGCGCCATTTCCGCCCGACCTCCCTGCGTCCGAAAACGTTATTTATCAACTTTCGCCTGCACTGGCGCGATCAAGGGCTGCCCCGTTTGTTCCTGACCGGTTTCCTGCTGATGGGCTCGTTCGTGACGCTGTTCAACTACATTGGCTATCGTCTGATGCTTTCACCGTGGCATCTTAGCCAGGCATTAGTGGGTTTGCTCTCTGTGGCATATCTCACCGGGACATGGAGTTCGCCAAAAGCGGGCGCCATGACCGCGCGCTTCGGCCGTGGTCCGGTGATGCTGGTATCCACCGCCGTGATGCTGTTCGGACTGCTGATGACGCTTTTCTCTTCCCTGTGGCTGATTTTTGCCGGAATGCTGCTCTTCTCTGCGGGCTTCTTTGCCGCGCATTCCGTTGCCAGCAGCTGGATTGGCCCACGCGCGCGCCGCGCTAAAGGTCAGGCTTCGTCACTGTATCTGTTCAGTTACTATCTTGGTTCCAGCATAGCCGGTACGCTCGGCGGGGTGTTCTGGCATAACTACGGCTGGAACGGCGTGGGCGGATTTATTGCGCTGATGCTGTGCGCGGCACTGCTGGTGGGCGCGAGCCTGCATAAACGACTGCATTAACATTCAGCCCTCTTCGTGTTTAAATCGAGCCGATGCTAATTTTTGTCATCGGCTGATTCAGACACGAGGACTTCATGAAAAACAATAACTATCAACAACTCACCCGCACCTTCCAGCGCCTCTCCCGCTTCTCTCACCTCTCCTCCATCGCCAGCTGGGACATGTTCACCATGATGCCGCCAGGCGGCAGCGCCGCGCGCGGTGAAGCGCTGGCGGAGATGAGCGTCCTGCAACATCAGATCCTGACCGATAAAAAAGTGGGTGAATGGCTGGCGGCGGCGGCAGACGAAGATCTGAACGACGTTGAGCTGGCCAACCTGCGTGAAATGACGCGCCACTACCAGCAGGCAACTATACTGCCGGAATCGCTGGTGGAGGCCAAATCGCTGGCGGGCAGCAGGTGTGAACACGCGTGGCGCACTCAGCGTCCGGCCAACGACTGGCAGGGCTTTTCAGCCAACCTGAAAGAGGTGGTGAAACTCAGTCGTGAAGAAGCCCGCCTGCGCGCTGAAGCTAAAGGCTGCACGCCTTACGACGCGCTGCTGGATATCTTTGAACCCGACATGACCAGCGCTCGCCTGGATGTGCTGTTCGGCGATCTGAAGTCCTGGCTACCGGAGTTGCTGGCAAAGGTTGTGGAAAAACAGGCTCAACGATCGTTCGTTCCGCCACAGGGTCCCTTCCCGACCGCCACGCAGCGCGAGCTGGGCCTGGAAGCGATGAAAATGCTTGGCTTCGATTTTAACGGCGGTCGTCTGGACGTTAGCGCCCACCCGTTCTGCGGCGGCGTGCCGGAAGATGTGCGTATCACCACGCGTTACGATGAAGATGAACTGCTCAGCGCGCTTTTCGGCGTGATCCACGAAACCGGACATGCCCGCTACGAGCAAAACCTTCCGCGAGCATGGGCCGGTCAGCCCGTTGCGCTGGCGCGCTCTACGGCGATCCATGAATCCCAGAGCTTGTTCTTTGAAATGCAGCTAGGCCGCAGCGACGCTTTCCTGAAGCATCTGCTTCCGGCGGTTCATGCCCGTTTCGGCAGCCAGGCGGCATTCAGCGAAGAGAATTTCATTGCCTGGAACCAGCGCGTGAAGCCGGGCTACATCCGCGTTGATGCGGATGAAGTGAGCTATCCGGCGCATGTGGTGCTGCGCTATGAGATCGAGCGCGCGCTAATCAATGGCGAAATTGAAGTCGATGATATTCCCGCGTTATGGGATGAGAAAATGCAGGCCTGGCTTGGGTTATCCACCAAAGATAACTATCGCAACGGCTGTATGCAGGATATCCACTGGACCGACGGCGGTTTTGGCTACTTCCCGTCTTACACGCTGGGGGCAATGTATGCGGCACAGCTGTTCCATGCCGCCAAAACTGCGCTGCCCGGGTTGCAGATATCCATTGCCGGGGGCGATTTCTCAGCACTGTTTGACTGGCTGCGTCAGAATATCTGGCAGCACGGCAGCCGTTTCAGCACATCGCAGCTCATCACCCAGGCCACGGGCGAAGACCTGAATATCCGCTACTTCCGCGAACACCTGACGTCCCGCTATCTGTAACCGAACGCGCCGGGGGTCCACCCCGGCGTTGTACATACGGTTACACGCCGATACCAATCACTCACGGAAACCCCGAATTTACAGGGATATAGTTATTTCAACGGCCCCGCAGTGGGGTTAAATGAAAAACCAAATTCGAGGGTATGAAAATGAAAAAAGTATTAGCTCTGGTTGTTGCCGCTGCTATGGGTCTGTCTTCCGCTGCATTCGCGGCTGAAACTACCGCCACCGCAGCGCCTGCGGCTTCCACCGCTGCTCCGGCCAAAACGGTTCACCATAAAAAACATCACAAAGCGGCTAAACCAGCGGCAGAACAGAAAGCGCAGGCCGCTAAAAAGCACCACAAAAAAGCGGCAAAACCAGCGGTAGAGCAGAAAGCCCAGGCGGCTAAAAAGCATCACAAAAAAGCAGCAAAACACGAAGCGGCTAAACCTGCTGCACAGCCAGCAGCGTAAGAGTACAAGCTTAACCGTGCCCTTCGGGGCACGTTGGTAAACCGGCGCTGAACGGGTTTGCGGTCAGCGCCGTTTTTTTATCCGGAGGGCGTATGCTGCGGCGCTATCGGTTTGAGTTCATTCTTATCCTGCTAATTTTATGCGCGCTCATCGCCAGCCACTTTTATCTTTCCTGAATGTAGCACGCTGATTTTACTCCCACTTTCTCGCCGTCGCGTCTATAGTATTTTTATAGGGATCACTTTTAATAATCATAATTACCCCCCACCAGAGTGTGATATGCGTAAATCTGTTGTGTTGTTACTGGGAACGTTTAGCCTTTTTGCTGGCTTTTCACATGCGGATGATGGCGACGATGACGCCATTAGCGCCAAAGAGGTAAAGACGCTGTTTTTTGGTCATGACGATCGTACGCGTGTCACCGATCCTACCGAATCGCCCTGGGATGCCATCGGGCAACTGGAAACCGCCAGCGGCAATTTATGTACTGCAACCCTCATTACGCCACGCCTTGCGCTGACGGCGGGTCATTGCCTGTTAATGCCGCCTGAAGGCAAACCGGATAAAGCGATCGCCCTGCGCTTTGTGTCGCAAAAAGGAATATGGCGCTACGAAATTCACGGTATTGAGGGGCGGGTGGATCCGTCGCTTGGCAAACGCCTGAAACCGGATGGTGATGGCTGGATTGTGCCGCCCGGGGCGGCCTCCTGGGATTTCGGGCTGATCGTTTTACGTTATCCGCCGTCCGGGATCACCCCGCTGCCGCTCTTTGATGGCGATAAAGCCGCGCTCACCGCCGCCCTGAAAGCCGCCGATCGAAAAGTAACGCAGTCAGGCTACCCTGTTGATCACCTCGATTCGCTGTACACCCATACGGACTGCGTGGTGACGGGTTGGGCGCAAAACAGCGTGCTGTCGCATCAGTGCGATACGCTACCGGGTGATAGCGGATCGCCGCTGATGTTAAAAACCGATAACGGCTGGCAGCTGATTGGCGTTCAAAGTTCTGCGCCAGCGGCGAAAGACCGCTGGCGCGCCGATAACCGGGCGTTGTCGGTGACCGGTTTTCGCGACCGGCTGGAAGCCCTGGCGCAGCAGTAGGTCACTCAGGCCAGTTTAATCATGATCATGCCGGCGAGCAGTAATACCAGCCCTATCCAGCCTTTATTGTTTAAACGCTGCCCGAACATAATCCAGCCTGCCGCCAGGGTGGCGGCAATACCGAAGCCACCCCACAGCGCATAGGCCACGGACAGATCGATGCCTTTCACCGCCTGCGACAGGGCGCTAAACGCCCCCAGAACCGCGGCAATCGATAACAGGCCGTAGGCTTTGCGACGAAAACCGTCGGAGAACTTCAGAAAGACGTTCGCAATAATTTCCAGAACGATGGCGAAAGCCAGCCAGGCCGCGTGGATCCATTCAAACTGCTGCATGGGTCTGCTCCTTCTGCTGTTTTGCCGGTTTGCGTGTACCCGATTTAATCAGCACGATACCCGCGACCAGGGTCGTCAGCCCGGCAATTTTCATTGTCGTCAGGGTTTCATCAAATAACATGACGCTAAACAGCGTAATCAATAAAATACCAACACCTTCCCACAATGCGTATGCCACGCCCAGCGCGATTTTTTTAACCGCGAAAGAGAGGAAAATATAGGAAAGCGTAATCATGACCAGCATCAAAATAAAACCGGTGCTGCCATCACTCACGCTCGCCCATTTCATCGACAAGGTGCCGGTAATTTCAGCGACGATCGCCAGAGCTAATAAAATCCAGTAAAACATGTTTTTTCTCCTGCTTGAGAATATAATCCATCGAGGCTCACTGCGGACAGCAAACCAAAAAATTGGGAATTAAATCAGTTAGCTAAGCGCATAGCGCCAGCTCAGGCAGAAGACGTGACTATAGCGCGGAACGCCAGTGTTGCTCACCAGAAAGCAGGCAGAGGGAGGTTGAAAACAGAGCAGAGTTGTTTGAAAAATACGTCCTGAACAAATTGTCCATAAAATTACAATTATCCGCGGTGTTGCTTCTCGTCTTTGCGGATGAAAATTGTCCTCGGTAGTTGAACACGCCTGATTTGTATCATAAGCCAGGAATTTACTCAAAGCCTTTTCATTTCTTTACCCAGTCTGTTTGATTTTGGTTAGTTTTTTTAATCCGCTTTCCCCTCTATTATAAATAAAAAACTGTTCAGGAACGTCCATGGCCAAACCTATTATCACCCTCAACGGGCTTAAGATCGTCATCATGCTGGGCATGCTGGTGATCATTCTGACCGGCGTTCGTTTTGCGGCCGATATCATCGTGCCTTTTATCCTGGCGCTTTTTATCGCGGTGATCCTCAATCCACTGGTGCAGCGAATGGTGCGGCTGCGCATCCCGCGTGTGCTGGCGATAAGCCTGCTTATCAGTATTATTATCGTTGCGATGGTGCTGTTAGTCGCCTATCTGGGAACCTCCCTGAACGAGCTGGCGCGGACGCTACCGACATACCGCTCTTCCCTGGCGACCCCGCTGCTGCAAATTGAACCCTGGCTGCAACGCGCGGGTATCGAAGTCTCGGTTGAAGAACTGCTTAAATACATCGATCCGAATGCCGCCATGACGATTGTCACCAGCCTGCTGGCACAACTCTCCAACGCCATGACCTCGATTTTCCTGCTGTTCCTGACGGTTGTGTTTATGCTGCTGGAAGTTCCACAGCTGCCTGCAAAGCTCCAGCACATCATGGTGCGTCCGGTAGAGGGAATGTGCGCCATTCAGCGCGCGCTCGACAGCGTTTCACGCTATCTGGTGCTGAAAACGGCCATCAGCCTGGTGACGGGATTAGTGGTCTGGGGGATGCTCGCCGCGCTGGATGTGCGTTTTGCCTTCGTCTGGGGGCTGCTGGCCTTTGCGCTCAACTATATTCCTAACATCGGCTCCGTGCTGGCGGCGATCCCCCCTATCCTTCAGGTGCTGGTTTTCAGCGGTTTGTATGATGCCCTGATTCTGCTGGCAGGCTATCTGGTGATTAACCTTGTCTTCGGGAACATTCTTGAACCACGGATAATGGGACGCGGGCTGGGGCTTTCAACCCTTGTAGTGTTCCTGTCCCTGATTTTCTGGGGCTGGCTGCTCGGGCCTGTCGGCATGCTGCTCTCCGTTCCGCTGACAATTATTGTCAAAATTGGCCTCGAGCAGACCGCCGGTGGACAAAGTATCGCTGTACTGCTGAGCGACATGAGCCATAAGGCCGATTAATTGTCCATCGACAGCATGGGCTTGCCCGTTCTTCCCGCTTCGCGATAGTTGCCTACTGCCCGCTGCCATTCCGACAGCGGGTAGAGGGTGACATCGCTGCACTGACTGGCGCGCAGTTTAGGCCAGATGCGCCGAAACTCCGCCTGCCACGCCTCAGCGCTCAGCGCGTCCAGATAGTTACGAATGTGAAACCACGCCACGCGCGGCAACGGCCGCTGCTGCCGGAAGGTCTGCCCGGAGAGCAGCCCGTAGCAGACAAAGGTGCCGGTTTCGGGCATCACGCTCAGGATCGTCTCCGCCAGGCTGCCGCCCGTGGCGTCGTACACCACGTCTGCGCGCGCGGCGGCAGCGTTGACGGCGGCCATATCGTGTTGCGCAATCGGGACGATCCCCTTTTCAGCCAGACGTTGAGCGTGCACGGGCGAGCGATGGATCCCGTAAACCGCCTCTGCACCCGCCTGGCGTGCCCATTGCCCGAGCAGAACGGCGCAGTCAGAACCGGCAGCGGTGAGCAGCACCGTTTTCCCGACCGGAGGATAGCGGTCCAGCATCATCTGTGCGGCAAGCGGATTGATATACGCCCGCGCGGCAAGAAGCGAGTCGACGTCGTCCGGGACGGGAACCGCATACGCCGCCGGGCAGTCGACATAGCGCTGCCAGGTTCCCTGCCCCCGTAACGGCAGGACCCGCTTGCCCAGCAGCGCCGGATAAGCGGCGGGCGTTTCGGTCACTATTCCGACCCCTTCATAACCGGCTATCGCAGGCAGCGGCGTGCGATGGCGATATGCCCCGGTGATGGGGATGAGATCGGAGGCGTTCACCGGAGAAAAAAGCATGCGCACACGTATCTCTCCCGGCTGTCGCGGGGACAATGGTGTGGTTTCCGCTTGCAGTACCGATTCAGGCTCACCAAACCGGCGATACCAGAGGGCCAGATTACGCATTGCGATCGCGCCATCCCATTTCCGGTGCGACATGTTTCAGGATGGACTCGATCACATGTGCGTTGTATTCCACGCCCAGCTGATTCGGCACGGTAAGCAACAGCGTATCCGCTTCCGCGATCGCTTCATCCTTTTTCAACTGTTCAATCAGCTTGTCTGGCTCTGCGGCATAGCTGCGTCCGAAAATGGCCCGCGTTTTCTCATCCAGATAACCCACGCTGTCGCTCTCATTGCGGCTTGAACCGAAATACATCCGGTCGCGTTCGTCCATCAGGGCAAAAATACTGCGGCTGACCGAAACGCGTGGCTGACGGGTATGCCCTGCCTCAGCCCAGGCCTGTCGGTAGGCACGGATCTGTTTTGCCTGCTGAATATGGAACGGCTCGCCGGTTTCATCATCTTTCAGCGTTGAGCTTTGCAGGTTCATCCCCAGTTTTGCCGCCCATACTGCCGTTGCATTAGAGCCAGCCCCCCACCAGATACGATCGCGTAAGCCTTCTGAATGCGGCTCCAGACGCAACAATCCCGGCGGGTTTGGGAACATCGGCTGTGGGTTAGGCTTCGCAAACCCTTCACCGCGTAATACATCAAGCAGTACCTCAGTGTGGCGGCGCGCCATATCAGATTCGGTTTCCCCTTCCTGCGGCACGTAACCAAAATAACGCCAGCCATCAATCACCTGCTCCGGGGAACCCCGGCTGATACCAAGCTGTAATCGCCCGCCGGAGATGAGATCTGCCGCGCCAGCATCTTCCGCCATATACAGCGGATTTTCATACCGCATGTCGATCACGCCCGTCCCGATTTCGATACGTTTGGTTTTCGCGCCTATTGCCGCCAGCAAGGGGAATGGCGAACTGAGCTGGCGGGCAAAGTGGTGCACACGGAAATAAGCCCCGTCCGCGCCCAGCTCTTCGGCTGCGACCGCCAGATCGATGGACTGTAGCAGCGTGTCAGCCGCGGTTCGCGTGCCGGACTGGGGTGACGGCGTCCAGTGACCAAACGACAAAAATCCAATCTTTTTCATAGTGGAGTATCCTGATAAAGCATTGCGTTATCCCTACTCTACGCATTAACGGATGAGAATAAATGGTGATTATTTAACGGAATGCTTCAAATAAACTGACAGAAAGACGCAAATCGCAGGCTGCCTTCCCGCAGAGGAGGCATTCTCCTGACATCTCATAATGGGATATAGTGTGAACTATTCTCTTTTTAACAGGTAACATCAGCAATGGCTCTGATCCCCAAAAACTACGCACGGCTGGAAAGCGGCTACCGTGAAAAAGCGCTAAAAATCTACCCCTGGGTTTGTGGACGCTGCTCGCGTGAGTTTGTTTATTCAAATCTTCGTGAACTCACGGTTCACCATATCGACCACGATCACACCAATAACCCGGAAGATGGCAGTAACTGGGAGCTGTTGTGCCTGTTTTGTCACGATCACGAGCACTCAAAGTACACCGAAGCGGATCAGTATGGCACCACCGTTGTCGCGGGTGAGGATGCGCAAAAAGACGTGGGTGTCGCCACGTTTAACCCCTTTGCCGATCTCAAGGCGATGATGGACAAGAAGAAGTAATATCGACGGCTTCACTGCCCATACCTGCCGTATGGGCACTTATATTCCTTAAACATTTCATTAAATACCCTTTCCGCCAGATTTGCCTCGCCGCCATTCTGAATATAACCCTCTTCCTCCTGCACCCGTACGACGTCACTCCTCGTTCCCCCTTGATCTTTGCTATCAATATACAATACTGTATATAAATACAGTATTTATTAACGGTGATCATAATGCAGTTTTTCACCCCACCTGGCGATACCAGAGCGAGCTGACCATGTTTGCACTGTGTGATGTGAACGCTTTCTATGCTTCCTGTGAAACGGTTTTTCGCCCGGACCTGAAGGGACGACCGGTGGTCGTGTTGTCCAATAACGATGGGTGCGTCATCTCTCGCTCCGCTGAAGCCAAACCCTTTGTGAAAATGGGTGAACCGTACTTCAAACAGAAAGATCGCTTCAGGCATCATGGCGTGGTTTGTTTCAGCAGTAATTATGAACTTTACGCGGATATGTCCAACCGGGTAATGAACACGCTTGAAGAGATGTCGCCTCGTAGCGAAATATACTCCATTGATGAGATCTTTTGCGATCTTACCGGGGTACGTAATTGTCGCGATCTTTCCGATTTTGGGCATGAAATGAGAGCGACCGTACTGCAACGCACCCATCTGACCGTCGGGGTGGGCATCGCACCCACAAAGACGCTGGCGAAACTGGCAAATCACGCGGCAAAACGCTGGCAGCGCCAGACGGGAGGCGTTGTTGATTTATCCAATGTGGATCGTCAGAGAAAGCTGATGGCGGCGCTACCCGTCGAAGACGTTTGGGGTGTAGGACGTCGCATAGCGAAGAAGCTTGAGATGATGGGGATTAAGACCGTCCTGCAACTGGCAGACACCGATATCCGGTTCATAAGAAAACATTTCAATGTCGTGCTGGAGAGAACGGTGCGTGAATTACGGGGCGAACCGTGTCTTGAACTGGAAGAGTTTGCCCCGGTAAAGCAAGAAATCGTCTGTTCGCGCTCGTTTGGCGAACGCATCACGGAATATGACGATGTACGCCAGGCCATCTGTAGTTATGCTGCCCGGGCAGCAGAAAAACTTCGCAATGAGCATCAGCATTGCCGCTTTATCTCCGTATTTGTTAAAACCTCGCCCTTCGCGCTTAACGAGCCATATTATGGCAATAGCGCGTCGGTAAAACTGCTTACCCCAACCCAGGATAGCCGGGATATTATCGGCGCATCAGTTCGTTGTCTGGATGCGGTCTGGAAGAACGGCCATCGGTACCAGAAAGCCGGTGTGATGCTGGGAGATTTTTATAGCCAGGGCGTCGCGCAACTTAATCTGTTTGACGACAACGCACCCAGGAAAAACAGCCAAAAGTTAATGGATGTATTAGACCATCTGAATGCTGAAAATGGCCGTGGCACGCTTTACTTCGCGGGACAGGGTATTCAGCAGCCGTGGCAGATGAAACGGGAAATGCTTTCACCCCGCTACACAACCCGCTTTGCGGATCTCCTCACTGTTAAGTGATATTAACAATTGCTGCTAAGTTGTAAATTTCTCCTTGCCGGACCGGACAAATCGGTTATCGTGCCAGGCAACTTTCACAGCAATAAAAGACAGTGGGATGCGCTATGGCGATTTTTGATGGTCACAATGACCTATTGCTTAATTTATGGCTTCACCATCGCCAGGATCCGGTAACGGCCTTCTTCTCCGGCATTGAAAACGGACACCTCGATTATCCGCGCATGCAGCAAGGCGGATTTTCCGGCGGGCTGTTCGCGCTGTTCGTGCCGCCGCAGGAGTATATCGCCCGCATGGCGCCACAATACGCCAGCGAGCCGTGGCAGCCGGTCGACATTCTCTGGCAGCAGCTGACGATCCTTAAGCAGCTTGTCGCCCACTCCGACGGCCGGGCGCGATTGTGCCTGAGCGCGGCGGATATCGAACGCTGCCGTCAGGATAAGGTGCTGGCGATGGTGGCGCATATTGAGGGCGCGGGCGGTTTTGACGGCGAGGGAGGCGATCTACAGGCTTTCTATGCCGCCGGGGTGCGTAGCATTGGGCCTTTCTGGAACATTGCTAACCGTTTTGGCACCGGCGTTAACGGGGCGTTTCCCGGCAGCCCGGACAGCGGCCCAGGGCTTACCGCAGAGGGTATCGCCCTCATTAAGCACGCTAACGCCCTGAACATGCTGATTGACGTTTCGCATATGAATGAAAAGGCGTTCTGGGATACCGCTCGTCATTCCTCATCACCGCTGGTCGCCACCCACTCCAACGCCCATACGCTGTGCCCGCAACCGCGCAATCTGACCGATCGGCAGCTGCTGGCTATCCGCGACAGCGGCGGCGTGGCTGGCGTCAATTTCGGCAACGCGTTTCTGCGCGCCGACGGTAAACGCGATAGCGATACCCCGCTGAGTACGATTGTTCGCCATATCGACTATCTTATTAACATCATGGGTGACGATCATGTCGCGCTGGGCTCCGATTTTGACGGCATTACGTTGCCTGATGACTTACACGATGTGAGTGGTTTACCACGGCTAATCAGCGCGTTGCATGACAGCGGCTATGATCAATTTGTGCTGAATAAGCTGCTGTGGGGTAACTGGCAAAAGGTATTGCAAAATGTTTGGCAACAATAGGTTACGTTGTAAACATTAAGTTAATTCCTTACATCTTTCGGGTTGAGCTTTGCCCTCCTGTGACGCATTATTTGATGACCATCACAAAACTGGCACAAACAATGGCGTTGGTGCTGCATTTTTAAAGAGGAAAAAACGATGTGGAAGAAACCTGCTTTTATTGATTTACGTCTTGGCCTGGAAGTGACCCTGTACATTTCCAACCGCTAATCGCTCTGCCCGCCATCCGTGCGGGCATTTTTGTTTGACTACCTGGCCCATCTTCATGTTTATTAAAGTCCTCGGTTCCGCCGCTGGCGGTGGTTTCCCCCAGTGGAACTGTAACTGCGCCAACTGTCAGGGTTTGCGCGACGGTACCCTTCAGGCGACCCCTCGCACCCAGTCGTCGATCATCGTCAGTGATAACGGCAAAGAGTGGGTGCTGTGTAACGCCTCCCCCGATATCAGCCAGCAGATTGCCCATACGCCAGAACTGAATAAGAAAGAGGTTCTGCGCGGCACGCATATTGGCGGCATTATTCTCACCGATAGCCAGATTGACCACACCACCGGGCTGCTCAGCCTGCGCGAAGGGTGTCCACATCAGGTATGGTGTACGCCGGAGGTGCATGAAGATCTTTCCAGCGGATTCCCGATTTTTACCATGCTCCGGCACTGGAACGGCGGCCTGATTCATCACCCGATTGCGCCGCTCACCGCCTTTAGCGTGGAAGCCTGCCCTGATTTGCAGTTTACCGCTGTCCCCATCGCCAGTAACGCACCGCCCTATTCGCCGTGGCGCGACCACCCGCTGCCGGGGCATAACGTGGCGCTGTTTATCGAAAACCGCCGCAACGGTCAGACGCTGTTCTACGCACCGGGTCTCGGTGAACCCGATGACGCTATCCTGCCGTGGCTCAAAAAGGCGGACTGTCTGCTGATTGACGGCACCGTCTGGCAGGACGATGAACTCCAGGCCACCGGCGTCGGGCGCAATACCGGCCGCGACATGGGCCATCTGGCGCTCGGCGATGAACACGGCATGATGGCGCTGCTGGCCTCGCTGCCGGCAAAGCGCAAGATTCTGATCCACATTAATAACACCAACCCGATCCTTAACGAGCAGTCGCCGCAGCGTCACGCCCTTGCGCAGCAGGGAATAGAAGTGAGCTGGGACGGGATGAACATCACGCTTCAGGACTAACTATGCACATTCGCGAAACGCTCTCGCCGCAAGAGTTTGAGCACGCCCTTCGGGCGAAAGGCGCCTACTATCATATTCACCATCCGTACCATATCGCGATGCATAACGGCGAGGCCAGCCGCGAGCAGATCCAGGGCTGGGTGGCGAACCGGTTTTACTACCAGACGACGATCCCACTGAAAGACGCGGCAATTATGGCGAACTGCCCGGATCCGAACACGCGTCGCAAATGGGTGCAGCGGATCCTCGATCACGACGGCAGCAACGGTCATGACGGCGGTATCGAAGCCTGGCTACAGCTGGGCGAAGCCGTGGGGCTCAGCCGCGAGGACTTAATCAGCGAGCGCCACGTGCTGCCCGGCGTCCGTTTCGCCGTCGACGCTTACGTTAACTTCGCCCGCCGCGCCAACTGGCAGGAGGCTGCATGCAGTTCGCTCACCGAACTGTTCGCCCCGCAAATCCATCAGTCGCGTCTCGACAGCTGGCCACAGCACTACCCGTGGATCAAAGAGGAAGGCTATTTTTATTTCCGCAGCCGCCTCAGCCAGGCCAGCCGTGACGTTGAACACGGTCTGGAGCTGGCGAAGCGTTATTGCGATAGCGCGGAAAAGCAGAATCGGATGCTGGAGATCCTTCAGTTCAAACTCGATATCCTGTGGTCGATGCTCGACGCGATGACCATGGCCTACGCGCTACAGCGTCCGCCTTATCACACGGTCACCGACAAAGCGGCCTGGCACACAACCCGACTGGTATAAGCATGCAAAAAAACTCCATCGTCGCCTTTCGTCGCGGCTATCGCCTGCAATGGGAAGCCGCTCAGGACAGCCATGTCATCCTCTATCCGGAAGGCATGGCTAAACTCAATGAGACCGCCGCCGCGATCCTCGAACTGGTCGATGGCCAACGCGACGCGGCGGCCATCATTGCCATACTCAACGAACGGTTCCCGGAAGCCGGCGGCGTGGATGACGACGTCGTAGAATTCCTGCAAATCGCTTATCAACAGAAGTGGGTTATTTTCCGTGAGCCAGAATAAACCTGCCGTCAATCCACCGCTGTGGCTGCTGGCGGAGCTGACCTATCGCTGTCCGCTACAGTGTCCTTACTGCTCTAACCCGCTGGACTTCGCCCGGCAGGATCAGGAGCTGACCACTGAACAGTGGATTGAGGTTTTCCGCCAGGCGCGGGCGATGGGCAGCGTGCAGATAGGTTTTTCCGGCGGCGAACCGTTGACGCGTAAAGATCTGCCGGAGCTGATCCGCGCCGCCCGCGATCTCGGTTTTTATACCAACCTGATCACCTCGGGAATTGGCCTGACGGAAAGCAAGCTCGACGCATTCAGCGAGGCCGGTCTGGACCATATCCAGATTAGCTTCCAGGCCAGCGATGAAGTGCTCAACGCTGCGCTGGCGGGGAATAAAAAAGCCTTCCAGCAGAAGCTGGCGATGGCCAAAGCGGTTAAAGCGCGCGATTACCCGATGGTGCTGAATTTCGTCCTGCACCGGCATAATATCGATCAGATCGATAAAATCATCGAACTGTGCATCGAGCTGGACGCCGACGACGTCGAACTTGCCACCTGCCAGTTCTACGGTTGGGCGTTCCTTAATCGTCAGGGGCTTCTGCCGACGCGGGAACAGATTGCCCACGCGGAACGCGTGGTTGCCGAATATCGGCAAAAAATGGCCGCCAGCGGCAATCTGACCAACCTGCTGTTTGTCACTCCCGATTATTACGAGGAGCGGCCCAAAGGCTGCATGGGCGGCTGGGGGTCGATTTTCCTCAGCGTGACCCCGGAAGGCACGGCGCTGCCCTGCCACAGCGCGCGCCAGCTGCCGGTGGAATTCCCCTCGGTGCTTGAGCAGAGCCTGGAATCCATCTGGTATGACTCTTTCGGCTTCAACCGCTATCGCGGATTTGACTGGATGCCGGAGCCGTGCCGCTCCTGCGATGAAAAAGAGAAAGACTTCGGCGGCTGCCGCTGCCAGGCCTTTATGCTCACCGGGAATGCGGATAACGCCGATCCGGTGTGCAGCAAATCGCCGCATCATCATAAAATCCTCGAGGCGCGACGCGAAGCAGCCTGTAGTGATATGAAGATCGGTCAGCTTCAGTTTCGCAACCGAACCCGTTCTCAGCTTATCTATAAAACCCGGGAACTGTAACGATAATGACCATCCGCATCGTGGAACTGGCAGGCGGTTTACGCGCAACGCTGGTGCATCAGCCGCAGGCGACACGCGCGGCGGCGCTGGCGCGCGTGAGTGCCGGAAGCCATCACGAGCCACCGCGATTCGCCGGTCTCGCGCATTTGCTTGAGCACCTGCTGTTCCGCGGTAGCCAGCGCTATCAGGGCGATGATCGACTCATGGCCTGGGTCCAGCGCCAGGGCGGCAACGTCAATGCCACCACGCTGGCTCGCCACAGCGCTTTTTTCTTCGACGTTGCCGCCGATAACCTGTCCGACGGCGTCGCGCGACTGCGGGATATGTTGCAGGCGCCGCTGCTTTCCCGGCAGGACATCCAGCGCGAAGTGGCGGTCATTGATGCGGAAAACCGGCTTATCCAGCAGCATGATCCCGCTCGGCGCGAAGCCGCGGCGCGCCACGCGATGGAACAACCGGAGGTTTTTCGCCGTTTTCAGGTGGGTAGCCATGATTCTCTGGGGCAAGACACGGGATCGCTGCACGCCGCGTTGCGCGGATTTCATCGCCGCTATTATGGGGCCAGACACCTGCAATTGTGGCTACAGGGACCGCAAACGCTGGATGCGTTAGCCGAGCTTGCCCATACGTTTGCGACAGGTTTTGCTTCAGGTGGCGTGCCTGAAGCCGCCCCCCCGTTACGCCTTAGCGCTGAAGCAGATTATCAGCTGGCAGTGACGGAGCGACCCGCGCTGTGGCGCTGCCCGTTGATCCGAAAAAGTGACAACGTCACCTTGCTTCGGGAATTTTTGCTGGACGAGGCCCCCGGAAGCCTGATTGACGGGCTGCGGGCGCGCGGGCTGGCAGAAGAGGTATCGCTGGACTGGCTTTATCAGGATGACGATTACGGCTGGCTGGCGCTAACGCTTGACGGCGAACGGCCCGAGGCCATAGACGCGCAAATCACGCGCTGGCTGCGGGCCCTACAGCAAACGACGCAAGAGCAACAGCGGCATTATTATAGGCTGGCACAGCAGCGCTTTAGCGCCCTGTCGCCCCTTGACCAGCTTCGCCAGCGGGCGTTTGGTTTTGCGCCCGGCGCGGCGCCGGTTGATTTTTCCGCCTTCTGTGCCGACTTACTGGCGGCGCCCACCTCGTATCTGGCCTGCAAAAAAATGGAAACCGCTGAAATTATCGCCAGCCAGGGATTTGCCCTGCCGCTTAGCCACTGGCGTCGCCAGCCGGTTGCGGATGAGAGCCCCATCGCGTTTTCCTTCTACCCGCAGGCTACCCAATATTCTGCCCCAGCCCTGACGCCAGAAGCCGTTCCGCTGCTGCATTTACCGGCGCAGGCACAAGCGCCGACGCTGATCCTCCGCAGGCCTTTTTATTCGCGCGTAAGCGAGTCACAGGGAGTGGCGATCGGCAAACAATTACGCCCTCTTCTAGCTGAAATGCGCCATATCGGCAGCAGCGGCGAGTGGCAAACGGTTGACGGTAGCTGGCAGCTAACCCTGCGGCTTCCTGACGCCGTGGTGATGGCGGAACCCATCATCGGGGCGATAATCGATCGCCTCTCCCGCCCCACACCGGCTATTACGCCTGCGCCAGATGGCATTGCGATCCGTCAGTTGCTTAAGCAATTGCCTGAACGACTGGCATCGGAACCGTCACGGAATGGCTGGCTGGCGGCGTTAGCTGGCGGCAGCGCCGGACACGCGCACGGGTTAGCCCGGCAGCTTGGCCTGCTCCGGGCGCCGGTTAACGCTAAGCCGTTGCCGTTAAGCGATTGTCCCGGCGGGGTCGAACACATTCCGCACGCCAGCGAGGATTCGGCGCTGCTGGTGTTTATTCCCCTGCCGCCGGGTGCGTCGCTCGCCGCGCTGCGGCTGCTGGCGTTATGCTGCGAACCGCGATTTTTCCAGCGCCTGCGCGTGGAACAGCAGATTGGCTACGTGGTCAGCTGTCGTTATCAGCGTATTGCCGATCGCGATGGCCTGCTGCTGGCGTTACAGTCGCCTGATCGTTCTCCCGTGAACCTGTTGGGTTGCTGCAAACGATTTTTGCGAGAGCTGACGCTGTGCGATGAATCCGAGTTCAGCCTATTGCGACAGCAGCTGGCGACGCAGATCCGCTCACCGATGGATGCCAGCGCCACGGCAGTGGCCGCCCTGCGCCAGCGCTATGGTTTGCCGGTGTTAACGCCGCAGGCTATTGATGCCCTGCAACCTGACGAGATAGTCGCGCTATGGCGCGAGATGACTCGCCGTCGCCGTCGCTGGCGGGTGCTTTTCACGGGCTGACCGGAACCGCAGCTTTCTTCCTGTGCGTGGTTTTCAGTCAAAAAAAAGCCCCGTACTACGACGGGGCCAGGCTGTTTATTTCGCTGTTATTTATCCAGCGCGTAGGCAATCACGTAGTCACCACGATCCGGCGACTGGCGTGCACCGCCAGCAGAGATCAGAATGTACTGTTTGCCGGTTTTCGGTGATACATAGCTGATAGGTCCGCCCTGGCTACCCACCGGGAGACGCGCTTTCCACACTTCTTCCCCCGTAGAGGAATCAAAGGCGCGCAGGTAGTAATCCTGGGTTCCCGCAATGAAGACCAGACCGCCCTGCGTGGCCAGCGTACCGCCCAGCGTCGGCATACCGACAGGCATCTGCATACGCATTTTTACCCCAAACGGACCGGTATCCTGAACGGTACCGACCGGCACCTGCCAGACGATTTTCTGTGTTTTCAGGTCAATCGCAGAGAGAGAGCCAAACGGTGGTTTCTGGCACGGAATACCCAGCGGTGACATGAAACGGTTTTTGTTGACCGAATACGGCGTTCCTTTCATCGGAACAGCGCCCATACCGGCGTTCACGGCTTCACCGCCCGTGTTTGCCACTGCGCTTTGCGGATCTTGTTTAATCAGCTGGACCCACAGACCCAGACGCATGTCGTTGACGAAGATGTACTGGTTGTTCGGATCCGTGGACAGACTACCCCAGTTCATTCCCCCCAGCGAGCCCGGGAAGCTCAGGGAAATATCGGTTCCCGGCATCGTGTACAGACCGTCATAACGCATTGATTTGAAGCTGATACGACAGGCCAGCTGGTCAAACGGCGTCGCCCCCCACATATCCGATTCTTTCAGGGTTTCCGCGCCAATCTGCGGCATCCCCACAGAGCGCGGCTGCGTTGCCGGGTACTGTTCACGTGGAATATCCGCTGGTTTTACCGGAACCTCTTTCACTTCAGTGAGCGGTTTACCCGTCAGGCGATCAAGAACATAAATTTGCCCCGCTTTGGTGCCCACCACCACCGCGGGCTTGTTGCCCTCTTTTGTCGGGAAATCAACCAGGCTCGGCTGCATCGGGATATCGAAATCCCAGAGGTCGTTATGCACGGTCTGGTATACCCACTTCTCTTTCCCGGTAGTCGCATCCAGCGCGAGGATTGAGGTGGCGTATTTATGATCTTCCGGAATACGGTCAGCGCCCCACAGGTCGACGGAGGAACTCCCCATCGGGATAAACACGGTATTCATCGACGCATCCCAGGACATAGGGGCCCAGGAGTTTGCAGAGCTACGTTTGTAGTGTTCGCCCGGCTTCAGAACATAGTTCGGATCCGGATTACGCGGGTCGAACGCCCAGCGCAGCTGGCCGGTGATCACGTCATAACCACGTATAACGCCTCCCGGCATATCGGTGCTGACGTTATCCGCAACGCGGCCACCAACGACAACCGTCGTACCCGCCAGCGTCGGGGCCGACGTCAGCACGTAGGTGGGATCTGACGCGTCGCCCATCCCTTCATGCAGGTTAACGCTGCCGTTAGTACCGAAGTCCGGGCAGAATTTGCCGTTATCGGCGTCTAACGCGATCAGCTTACCGTCAATAGTATTCATCAGGATACGGCGCTGGCATGCAGCGCCCGGTGCGACCTGCGCTGGCAGAACCGGCGTGGAGCCCGCTACCGTTGGCTGTGCCAGCGGTTTGGTGGCATCAAAGTATGCCAGGCCACGGCAGCGCATCCAGATTGCAGATTTGGCGTTGATTTCCGCTTTCCAGATCTCTTTCCCACTATCGGCATCCACGGCGATCACGTTGTTATGCGGCGTACAGAGGAAGACACGATCGCCAACCTGTAGCGGCGTTTGCTGATCTTCTGCGCCATTGCCGTCCGGACTTTCCGGTACGTCACCGGTATGGTAGGTCCAGACCGGTTTCAGGTTTTTCACGTTGTCACGGGTTATCTGGTCCAGCGCCACAAAGCGACTACCGCCGGCCGTATTACCGTAGTGATCCCAGTTCTGCTGTTTCGCATCATCTTTTACCGGTACCAGCGGACGTTTTTCACCGCTAAACGGCACGGTCGGATGGGGTTGAAACATCTGAACAAAGGTGACGCCCATGGCAATAATAAGGACCGCGCAGACCCCCAGGGCCCCTTTTGCGCAGGACGGTTTTCCTTCACGTTTACGCAATGCAGGCCAGGTGGCAGCTGCCAGCACCATCAGCCCGGCGGGTACCATTAAACGGGAAACCAGCGGCCAGAAGTCGAGCCCGGCATCGAAAAATGCCCAAATCAGGGTGCCAAGAAACACCAGGGCAAACAGCCCCACGGCAGAGGACTTGCGGCGGAAGAACTGAATCGCAGAGAGCAGAGTGATAACCCCGGCGATGAGAAAATACCAACTCCCCCCCAGGGAAACCAGTTTAAAACCGCCGATAGCAAAAAAGAGCCCCGTTACAAGAAGTATCACACCCACCAGCAGGCACCACGGGCCTAACCAGCCGGATGAGCGGGGATTATTGTCTGACATAAAAATGAATCTCCTGATTACTTTATAACAGCAGGGTTTTATTGACTGCCACGATGCTAAAACCCTGCGTAACATCAATTGTTCGTGTGCGAATCATAAATTAAAATTATAATGTAGACAAAATGTATTCTGTCGGAAGAAAAGAAAACTCACTAAAGTGCAGGAACATAACAAAATAAAAAAAATGGGATATCACTCTGTAATTCGCCAATACCAGAATATTTGACCAGCAAGTTCCGGCTTATGCGATGAATATCAGGTTTGCCGACAAGACAGCTCAGGTGACGTAAGATTTTTGCATGATGAGAATTAACTTATTGCCTATTAATTAAGCTTCACAAACACGATCAGCTCGCGGATTTCACGATATACGTCACTACACCAAAGATATCGAGCGTATCGTCGCTGCCGACAATAATCGGTGAATAGGCGCTGTTCATGGGGTTGAGTTGAATATTGGGACGCAGCTGGAGGCGCTTCACGGTAAATTCGCCCTCTACCGCCGCAATCACGATATCGCCATGCTCAGGCTTGCGGGAACTGTCCACCACCAGCAAATCACCGTTATTGATCCCCCCTTCTATCATCGAGTCACCGGCGGCTTTGACAAAGTAAGTGGAGCTGGGATGGGCGACTAATAACTCGTTTAAATCGATACGCCGCTCTACATAATCCGCTGCCGGGCTGGGGAAGCCGCACTGTACTAAGTCGCTGAAAAGTGGAATAGCAACGATTTCACGCAACTCTGCGGGTCTGAAAAAGATCATGATAAACACCTCCATACTGTTTTTATATACAGTAGTTTTAACTGAGGTATCGATCAAGCCATGTCAGCGTAAGCGGCTGGCTACGCCTTAACCGCTTCGCTTATAACCCCCTATAGCAATGAAGATTATTTGTTTTGTAAATTTTTACGCACAGACAAGCGTAACGCGTCATAAAACTTCACTACGCAATGACTTTAACATGACTATAAAAACAAAACAAAGTAACCACAAATCACTCCGCATACACTATACGTTGACTTTATATTTAGACTAGCGCATATTTTACAGCACAAATTAACAAGACAATTTTTGGAGGACGTTTTCTATGCCCGCCCGTGATTATCCCGATAAGCGTGTTGCTCGCGGTGTCGCAAAGGAGGCCGAACTCAGGATGTTAAGTGCGCGCATCGATCCTGCGCTGATGGAGTACATCCGCATTACTGCGTATGAAACACGGAAAAGTAAGCAGGAAATCGTGGCAGAAGCGTTAGCGCTTCACCGCCAAAGAAGTCAGATTGGATCATAAACAGCAAAAGCCCGAAAAATCCTCCGGGCTTTTGCTGGTATCGGGATTACCCCACCAGAGAATTTAACGTCTCCAGCGCCTCAGGCGGCAATACCAGATCGACTGCCGCCAGGTTTTCACGCAGATGCGCCACCGATGAGGTTCCCGGGATCAAGAGGATATTTGGCGAGCGTTGCAGCAGCCATGCCAGCGCCACCTGCATCGGCGTCGCGCCCAGTGAATCCGCCACCGCCTGTAGTCCGGAAGATTGCAGTGGCGTGAAACCACCCAGCGGGAAGAACGGCACCCAGGCAATCCCCTGCTGCGCCAGCGAATCAACCAGCGCATCGTCACCGCGATTCACAACGTTGTACATGTTCTGTACGCACACCACGGAAACCATCTTCTGCGCTTCAGCAACCTGCGAAGCGGTGACGTTGCTCAGCCCAATATGACGAACCAGCCCCTGCTGTTGCAGCTCCGCAAGGGTGCTCAGCGGCGCGGCAATCGAGCCTTCCGCCGGTCCGTGGGCGCTAAACATGATCCGCAGGTTAACCACGTCCAGCACATCCCGCTTCAGGTTACGCAGGTTATCATGCACCGCCTGCGTCAGCTCCTGCGCGGAAAACGCCGGCAGCCAGGAGGCATCCTCGCCGCGTCGGGCTCCGATCTTGGTCACAATCGTAAGGTCGTCCCGGTACGGATGAAGCGCCTCGCAGATAAGCTGGTTGGTCACATGAGGTCCGTAAAAATCGCTGGTATCAATGTGATTCACACCCAACGCCACCGCTTCACGCAGCACTGCCAGCGCCGCATTTTTATCTTTTGGCGGACCAAAAACGCCAGGCCCGGCAAGCTGCATCGCGCCATAGCCAAATCGTTTAACCGTACGCGTTCCGAGCGTGAACGTTCCGCTTTTATCTATGCTGCTCATGCTGACCTTCCTCATAAAAAATGATCCGGATTTACAACAGGTTCCGCAACGAAACCATTAGTTAAGCAATAGTAAAATTAAAGTTTAAATTCGCTACGACGATAGTATTGATGTAACCCTGCCTCTTCTCTTACGGATGACCGCCATGCTGAAAAATCTGCACGTGATTACCGGTATTATCTTTGCCCTCACCATATTCTGTCTGCTGCAAGTTGTCACGGGAGGGTTGTTCTACTCTGCCGTTAACAACGATCGTCACAACTTTCAGAACTCCGGGTTACTCAATGCCCAACAGGAAAGCCTGAGCGACAGCGTTAACACGCTGGTGAAAACGCGCGTTACCGTTACCCGCGTGGCGATCCGCTACCTGAAAAACCAGCGCGATCCGGCCTCTCTCGCGGCGATCAACACGCTGCTGGGCACCGCCAACGGTTCGCTGGCCAAAGCCGAAGACTATTACAAAAACTGGCTGGTTATTCCGCAGGTGAAGGGCCAGAATGCCGCGCTCACCGAAGAGATGCAGAAAGCCTGGAAGCAAATGCACGAGGTGATGCGCTTGTCCATTGAGTATCTGCGCGCAGATAACTATCAGGCCTATGGCGACCTGGACGCCCAGCAGGCGCAGGATGAGATGGAGGCGGTCTATACCCGCTGGCGCGCTGAAAACAACGTTCTGCTGAAAGCCGCCGCCGAAGAGAACCAGAGCAGCTTTACCCAGATGCAGTGGACGCTGGCGGCGATCTTCCTGACCGTGATCGCCGTGCTGGTGGTGATCTGGCAGGGTTTACAGCACCTGCTCCTGAAACCGCTCAACGCCATCATGAACCATATTCGCACCATCGCGAGCGGCGATCTGACGCAAAATGTCGCGATTACCGGGCGCAACGAGATGGGCCAGCTGGCTGCTGGTCTGCACGAGATGCAGCAGTCGCTGGTGAGCACCGTCAGCGCCGTGCGCGGCAGCACAGATTCTATCTACACGGGCGCAGGAGAAATTGCCGCCGGAAGTAACGACCTTTCCGCCCGAACCGAGCAGCAGGCAGCCTCGCTGGAAGAGACCGCCGCCAGCATGGAAGAGCTGACTGCCACGGTGAAACAGAACTCGGATAACGCCCGCCAGGCGACGCTGCTGGCGAAGAATGCGTCTGAAACCGCCGCACGCGGCGGTCAGGTGGTGGATAACGTGGTGCGTACCATGAATGACATTGCCGACAGTTCTCAGCAAATTGCGCATATCACCGGCGTTATCGATAGCATTGCATTCCAGACCAATATTCTCGCGCTCAACGCGGCGGTTGAAGCCGCCCGTGCCGGGGAACAAGGTCGCGGCTTTGCGGTCGTGGCAGGTGAAGTACGGACGCTGGCCAGCCGCAGCGCGCAGGCGGCAAAAGAGATCAAAGGGCTTATCGAGAACTCTGTCAGCCGGGTGAATACCGGCTCGGAACAGGTGAGCGAGGCGGGTGCGACCATGAAAGAGATCGTCGCGGCCGTGACGCGCGTAACCGATATTATGGCTGAGATTTCCTCGGCGTCTGACGAGCAGAGCCGCGGTATAGAGCAGGTCAGCCTGGCAGTCTCGCAGATGGACAGCGTCACGCAGCAAAACGCCGCGCTGGTACAGGAGTCGGCAACGGCGGCGGCGGCGCTGGAAGATCAGTCTGTACAGCTGCGTCAGGCCGTGGCGGCATTCCGGCTGAACGCTCAGGCATCGCCGGCGGCTCGCCCTAAAAACGTGAAAACGCCCGTACTGCTGCGCCCGTCAGCGGCAGGCGCGAATACAGCTGACGCGAACTGGGAAACCTTCTGAGTGACAGGCGGGCATATCGCCCGCCTGCCTGATTAGCGGCTGCGCTTGGCGTGGCGTTCCCAGTTATCTCGCTTCGCATCCTCTGATTTACGCAACGAGACATAGCATGCTCCGCTGCCGCCGTGATGCGGCTGCGCTTCGCAAAAGGCCTGTACTTCGTCGAACTCGGTCAACCAGCGCGCAAGATAGCTGCGCACTACGTTAGGGTGCGACTGCTGTTCACGCCCTTTACCATGCACGATGATCAGGTTGCGTAGCCCGTCACGTCCGGCCTGGCGAATAAAGGAATAGACCAGCTGGCGGCATTGCTCCGCAGGCTGGCGTAACAGCGTTAAGCTGGCCTGACGGGAATATTTGCCGGAACGCAGCTTATCAAATACCCCCTGCTGTACCCCTTCACGCTGGAACATCAGCGGCTCGTCAAGGGGCAACAGTTCCAGAAACCCCAGCGTCAGAAAGTTATCGAGCTGCTCAGTATCTATTTCCTGACGCGCCCGCGTGTTGCGGCTCTGCTGCCAGTGAATATCCGCGCAGCGTTTGAGCGGCTGGACATCCTCCATGGCGTCAAGAAAAAGTGATTTGTCGTCAGGGTTCATGGAAATCCTCCGGCTACATCTGAGTGATGTACTATACCTGCGCCCGTTGCGGGTCTCAATCACCCGGGCACGGGTACAAATAATGGCTTAAGGAACAGATAATCGCAGACGCAATAAATTTAATCTAACCTTAACTTAAATTTCAGCCGTAATTAATTAAATAAATACGTTAAAAAATCGTGAAATCAATCACTCAACGTCCTTCTCTTTTAAGAAAAAGCTGTTATAACTTAATAAACCTGCCCAATGGATAATGCATGTAGGATCCGCGAAAGGATGCACGACTGTGTGTTCTGTGGAGTCTGTCTGATGTCGGGCAGACTCTATTTTTTATTGTTGTTATTTTTATTAAATTAATTTCCTGGCCTCTCTTCGAAACTGCGTGATTAATGATTCGGCAAGCGGTGTCTGGCGAGAATCACGACGCTGAATTAAATAATATGCCGCTTTAGGCAGGGTTTCGACAACCGGCAGCATTATCAGACGGTGCGCCAGAAGCGGATCGCAGCCCAGCTCTTGCGGTAAAATGCTGATGAAATCGCTTTGTGCGACGAGGCTAATACAGGAGGAAAAGGTCTCACAGACAACGCCAATTCGCGGTATTTGAGAGCGATGGTTAAAAGTATCCTGTAACTGCTTATAATAACTTCCCCGGGGCGTAGGCATCGTCCAGTTATATTGCAGAAGCTCATTAATTGAGGTCGCCCCTGTCGCCGGATGTCCTGCCCGACAAAATACGGCAAAAGGCTTTTCGAACAGCTTTTCAAACGTAAATTCGTGATCGTACGGCCCCTGATAATAGGTATTGATGGTAAAGTCCAGCTCACCCTGACGTAATTCATTAATCATCGACACCAGCTGGCCTTCCATAATCCGGACGTTGACCTGAGGATGCTGCGCATGAAAACGCGTAATGACGGCTGGCATCAGGCTGCGTGAAATGCTGGCTCCCATCCCAATATTGATCTGCCCGGCGAGTTCGCCCTGCCGCTGGCGGATGTCATCCTGCGCCGCGCGTAGCTCTTCCAGAATCAAATTAGCGCGGTGATAAAACCCTTCCCCGCACTCGGTCAGCGCGACGCCTTTACTCCGGCGCACAAATAGCTGGGCCGCCATACCCTCCTCCAGCTCTTTAATGGATTTGGTCAGCGCGGGCTGCGAAAGATTAAGCGTCCGGCTGGCGCCGCGAATGCTGCCCTGACGCGCCACCTCGACAAACGCCCTGATTTGATGAAATTTAATCTGAAATGACATAACGAGACCGATAACCGTTGTTTATCAGAGTAAAGAAACTGTCATCTACTTTAATGGAAACGGATGTGCGAGGGTAATTGCTGAACGGTTAAAACTGTGAAAAAACGATTAGTGATAAGTAAAAACTATCACAGCGTGAAGCAGTTCACATATTTTAATGATGACAGGAAAAGATATGAACGCACTGGCGCAGTACATCCAGACATTAGCCCCACAACTGAGCGCATGGCGTCGCGATTTCCACCATTTCGCGGAATCCGGTTGGGTGGAGTTTCGCACTGCGGCAAAAGTGGCGGAGATCCTCGCCTCACTGGGTTACGAGCTGGCGATGGGTCGCGACGTGGTCGACGCCGAAAGCCGTATGGGACTGCCCGATGACGCCACCCTTTCGCGAGAGTTTGCCCGCGCCCGGGCGCAGGGCGCGCCGGAGAAATGGCTGGCGCCGTTTGAGGGCGGGTTCACCGGCATTGTCGCGACCCTGAATACCGGCCGCCCGGGCCCAACCCTGGCGTTTCGCGTGGACATGGACGCCCTTGATTTAAGCGAAGCGCTCGACGACAGCCATCGCCCCTTCCGCGACGGGTTTGCCTCCTGCAATCCGGGAATGATGCACGCCTGTGGCCACGACGGGCATACCACCATTGGTCTGGGGCTCGCGCAGGTGCTTAAGCAGTATGAAGCGCAGCTCAACGGCACCATCAAACTGATCTTCCAGCCTGCCGAAGAGGGTACGCGCGGCGCGCGCGCTATGGTCGCCGCAGGCGCGCTGGACGGCGTAGACTACTTTACCGCCATTCATATCGGAACCGGCGTTCCGGAAGGGACAGTGATCTGCGGCAGCGATAACTTCATGGCGACCACCAAATTTGACGTGCGCTTTACCGGAGTCGCCGCACACGCTGGCGGTAAACCGGAAGAGGGCCGTAACGCCCTGCTTGCTGCTGCCCAGGCCGCTATCGCGCTGCATGGCATCGCGCCACACAGCGAAGGCGCGTCCCGGGTTAACGTCGGGGTCATGCAGGCGGGCAGCGGACGCAACGTGGTTCCGGCTGATGCGTTACTTAAGGTTGAAACCCGCGGCGAAAGCGAGGCCATTAATCAGTATGTCTTTGAGCGCGCGCAGGCGGTAATTACCGGCGCGGCGGCGCTCTATGGCGTAACAGCCGGGATAAACCTGATGGGGGCGGCGACCTCCAGCGTCCCTTCCCCGGCCTGGGTCGATTATCTGCGCGAGCAGGCAAGCCAGGTGCCCGGTGTGACTCATGCCATTAATAAGGTCAAAGCGCCTGCGGGCTCCGAAGACGCCACGCTAATGATGGCCCGCGTGCAGCAGAACGGCGGCATGGCCTCGTATATGGTTTTCGGCACCCAGCTGAGCGCCGGACATCACAACGAAAAATTCGATTTTGATGAGCAGGTGATGAACGTTGCCATCGAAACGCTGGCGCGAACTGCGCTTAATTTCCCGTGGACGCGAGGTGTGTAATGCAGGAGAACTACGCTTTTATCGCTGATGCCATCGACACGCGATGTCAGACGTTTACCGATATTGCCGACGACATCTGGGATCATCCCGAAACGCGCTTTGAAGAGTTCTGGTCCGCCGAACGCCTCGCCAGCGCGCTGGAAGCCGAGGGCTTTACCCTGACGCGGGAAGCCGGAGGCATTCCCAACGCCTTTATTGCCAGCTACGGCAGCGGCAAGCCCGTTATCGCCCTTCTGGGCGAATACGATGCCCTGGCCGGGCTAAGCCAGCAGGCACACTGCGCGACGGCGCAATCCGCCACCCCGGGGGCGAACGGCCACGGCTGCGGGCATAACCTCTTAGGCACGGCTGCCTTTGCCGGGGCGGTGGCGGTGAAAAGCTGGCTGGAACAGCACGGCGGCAGCGGAACGGTGCGTTTTTACGGCTGTCCCGGCGAGGAAGGCGGCTCCGGTAAAACCTTTATGGTGCGTGAAGGATTATTTGACGACGTGGACGCTGCCGTGACATGGCACCCGGAAGCCTTTGCCGGGATGTTTAACGTCAGCACGCTGGCCAATATTCAGGCCGCCTGGCGGTTTAAGGGGATCGCCGCCCATGCCGCTAACTCCCCACATCTGGGACGCAGCGCGCTGGATGCCGTGACGTTGATGACCACCGGCACAAACTTCCTCAACGAACACATCATTGAAAAAGCGCGCGTTCATTACGCCATCACCGATACCGGCGGAATTTCGCCTAACGTGGTGCAGGCCCAGGCCGAGGTGCTGTACCTGATCCGCGCCCCGGAGATGGCCGATGCGCAGCAGATCTACGCGCGCATCGAGAAAATCGCCCAGGGCGCGGCGATGATGACCGAAACCACCGTCGAGTGCCGCTTTGATAAAGCCTGCTCCAGCTATCTGCCGAACCGAACGCTCGAAGCGGCGATGTACCGCGCATTGCAGCATTACGGCACGCCGGCCTGGACGGAAGAGGAACGCGAATTTGCCCGTAAAATCCGCGCTACGCTCACGGCAAACGATCTGCAAAACAGCCTGAAAAACATTGCCGCAACGGGGGCCGAAGAGGGAAAAGCGTTTGCCCGACGCCATCAGGAGACGTTGCTGGTGGATGAAGTTGCCCCTTATGCCATCACCGATAACGTGCTGGCAGGCTCCACCGATGTGGGGGATGTCAGCTGGAAGATGCCTGTCGCACAGTGCTTTAGCCCCTGTTTTACCGTGGGCACCCCGCTGCATACCTGGCAATTAGTGGCGCAGGGGCGTACCTCTATTGCCCATAAAGGCATGTTGCTGGCCGGAAAAGTGATGGGCGCGACCGCGCTGCATCTGCTTCAGGATGCCGACCTGTTGCGAAAATGCCGGGAAGAGTTCGAACAACACATAACAGAAAAACCGTACGAGTGTCCGATCCCGCAGGGCGTGACACCGTCACCTTTAAAATAAAAAAACACAACACAACAACACAACAACAGTCCCGAGGAACGCCCATGAGTATGTCTTCCATACCTTCGCATTCCCCATCCGGTAAGCTCTATGGCTGGGTTGAAAGGATCGGCAATAAAGTGCCGCACCCTTTCCTGCTTTTTATCTATTTAATTGTCATCCTGATGGTCGCGACGGCCGTGCTGTCCGCCTTTGAGGTGAGCGTGCGCAGCCCGGCCGACGGCAGCATGGTGGCAGTGAAAAACCTGCTCAGCGTTGAAGGGTTGCACTGGTTTTTGCCGAACGTGATTAAAAACTTCAGCGGTTTTGCGCCGCTGGGCGCCATCCTGGCGCTGGTGTTAGGCGCGGGACTGGCCGAGCGCGTGGGTCTCCTGCCCGCGCTGATGGTCAAAATGGCCTCGCACGTCAGCGCGCGTTATGCCAGCTATATGGTGCTGTTTATTGCCTTCTTCAGCCATATCTCGTCCGACGCGGCACTGGTGATCATGCCGCCGATGGGGGCACTGATTTTCCTCGCCGTTGGTCGTCATCCTGTTGCGGGCCTGCTGTCGGCGATTGCGGGCGTCGGCTGTGGGTTTACCGCTAACCTGCTTATCGTGACCACCGATGTGCTGCTCTCCGGCATCAGCACAGAGGCAGCCAGCACCATCGATGCGACCATGCACGTCAGCGTGATCGACAACTGGTACTTTATGGCCAGTTCAGTGATTGTCCTGACGATTGTCGGGGGTCTGATTACCGATAAAATCATTGAGCCGCGCCTGGGTAAATGGGAAGGCCGGAGCGATGAAAAGCTGGAGACGCTGAGCAAAGAGCAGCAGTTCGGCCTGCGCGTAGCCGGGATCGTCTCGCTGGCGTTCATTGCGGTGGTGGCGCTGATGGTGGTACCGGAAAATGGCGTGCTGCGCGATCCGATCAAACACACCGTACTGCCCTCGCCGTTTATTCAGGGCATTGTGCCGCTGATAATTCTCTTCTTCTTCGTCGTTTCGCTCGCGTACGGCATCGCCACCGGCAAAATCCGCCGTCAGGGAGATCTGCCGCACCTGATGATCGAGCCGATGAAGGAGATGGCGGGTTTTATCGTGATGGTGTTCCCGCTGGCGCAGTTTGTCGCCATGTTTAACTGGAGCAACATGGGCAAGTTTATGGCCGTGAGCCTGACGGACGCGCTGGAGGCGGCGGGGTTGAGCGGTGTTCCGGCGTTTGTCGGCCTGGCGCTGCTGTCGTCCCTGCTGTGCATGTTTATTGCCAGCGGGTCGGCCATCTGGTCGATTCTGGCGCCCATCTTTGTCCCCATGTTTATGATGCTCGGCTTCCATCCGGCGTTCGCCCAGATCCTGTTCCGTGTCGCCGATTCCTCGGTGATCCCGCTGGCGCCCGTGTCACCCTTCGTTCCGCTGTTTTTAGGCTTCCTGCAACGCTACAGACCGGAGGCTAAGCTGGGTACCTACTATTCGCTGGTTCTGCCCTATCCGCTTATCTTCTTAGGGGTATGGCTGGTGATGCTGGTGGCGTGGTATCTTGTCGGCCTGCCGATTGGACCGGGTGTTTACCCGAGGCTGAACTAAGGAGTACTGATGCTGAGATTACTCGAAGATAAGATTGCGACGCCGCTGGGGCCGCTGTGGGTTATCGCGGATGAAGCGTTCAATCTGCGCGCGGTTGAATGGGAAGAGCACAGCGACCGGATGGTTGAGCTGCTCAACATCCATTATCGCGCCGAGGGATACGAGCGTGTTACTGCCCGTAATCCTGGCGGGCTGAGCGATAAACTGACGGCCTACTTCGAGGGCGATCTCAGCATTATTAATACCCTGCCAACCGCCACGGCGGGCACCCCTTTCCAGCGCGAGGTGTGGCAGGCGCTGCGTAATATTCCCTGCGGGCAGGTGATGCACTACGGTCAGCTGGCAGAACAGCTTGGTCGTGCCGGCGCGGCGCGCGCGGTCGGTGCGGCAAATGGCTCTAACCCCGTCAGCATTGTGGTGCCTTGCCATCGCGTGATTGGGCGCAACGGCACCCTCACCGGCTATGCCGGGGGCGTACAGCGCAAAGAGTGGCTGCTGCGTCACGAAGGGTATTTTCTGCTGTAATTCCCAGGCTTTTTGTGCTTAATTTTCTTCCTGTTAGGTTCATAATCCTTAATCATTCTGTGGAATTTCAAGGAGATGGCAACACGCTGCCGTCTCTTGTCTTTATTGGGGGTTTGCCAGACTTACGTCCTTACCAAAAAGATGTTAAAATTGACCAATATCAATTAAGGCTTGAGCAAACCTATGATCCCGGAAAAGCGAATTATACGACGCATTCAGTCTGGCGGTTGTGCTATCCATTGCCAGGATTGCAGCATCAGCCAGCTCTGTATCCCGTTTACTCTGAATGAGCACGAACTCGATCAGCTTGACAATATCATCGAGCGCAAAAAGCCTATTCAGAAAGGGCAGACGCTGTTTAAGGCGGGAGACGAACTGAAGTCGCTCTATGCTATCCGTTCTGGCACCATCAAAAGCTACACCATTACCGAACAGGGCGACGAGCAGATCACCGGCTTCCATCTGGCAGGCGATTTAGTCGGCTTTGACGCCATCGGCAGTGGCCATCACCCGAGCTTTGCTCAGGCGCTGGAAACCTCTATGGTCTGCGAAATTCCGTTTGAGACGCTGGACGATCTGTCCGGTAAGATGCCGAACCTGCGTCAGCAGATGATGCGTCTGATGAGCGGTGAGATCAAAGGCGATCAGGATATGATCCTGCTGCTTTCTAAGAAGAATGCCGAAGAGCGTCTGGCCGCCTTTATCTATAACCTCTCACGCCGTTTCGCGGAACGTGGCTTCTCCCCGCGTGAATTCCGTCTGACCATGACGCGCGGTGATATTGGTAACTATCTGGGCCTGACCGTGGAAACCATCAGCCGTCTGCTGGGTCGCTTCCAGAAGAGCGGAATGCTGGCGGTTAAAGGTAAGTATATCACCATCGAAAACGGTGAAGCGCTGGCCATTCTGGCGGGTCACTCACGTAACGTGGCATAACTCTCCCGGATATCTTATGCCAGGTCGATAAATTTTCATGATTATTGATCTGGCAAAAACTTCCCCCCTGTTTCATTCAAGATATATAGGTTACTCTTTTACTTACAGACTGTGGTGACAGTAGTAAGGAGACCTGTATGGCAAAGTATCAAAACATGCTGGTGGCTATCGATCCTAATCAGGACGATCAGCCGGCATTACGACGTGCTGTGTATTTACATCAACGGATTGGTGGCAAAATTAAAGCCTTTTTGCCGATTTATGACTTCTCATACGAGATGACCACCCTTCTGTCGCCTGACGAGCGCACCGCTATGCGTCAGGGAGTGATCAGCCAGCGTACCGCGTGGATCCGCGAGCAGGCGAAGTATTACCTGGAAGCGGGCGTACCGATTGATATTAAAGTAGTCTGGCACAACCGCCCCTTCGAAGCCATTATTCAGGAAGTGGTGGCCGGTGGGCATGACCTGCTGCTGAAAATGGCGCACCAGCATGACAAACTGGAATCCGTGATTTTCACTCCAACAGACTGGCACCTGCTGCGCAAATGCCCTTGTCCGGTATGGATGGTGAAAGATCAGCCGTGGCCTGAGGGCGGGAAAGCCGTCGTGGCGGTCAATCTGGCCAGCGAAGAGGATTATCACAATTCGCTGAACGAGAAACTGGTGAAGGAGACGCTTCAGCTTGCAGACCAGGTTAACCATACTGAAGTCCATCTGGTGGGCGCCTACCCGGTTACGCCAATCAATATCGCCATCGAGCTGCCTGAATTTGACCCGAGCGTGTATAACGACGCGATTCGCGGTCAGCATCTGCTGGCCATGAAAGCGCTGCGCCAGAAATTCAGTATCGATGAGAACATGACCCACGTAGAAAAAGGGTTACCGGAAGAGGTTATTCCGGATCTGGCGGAGCATTTGCAGGCCGGGATTGTGGTGCTGGGCACCATCGGCCGGACCGGTATTTCTGCCGCGTTCCTGGGAAATACCGCCGAGCAGGTGATCGACCATCTGCGCTGCGACCTTCTGGTCATCAAACCGGATCAATATCAGACGCCGGTTGAGCTGGACGATGAGGAAGACGATTGACCCCAAAATGAAAGCCCGCCGGTAACGGCGGGCTTTTTTTATTGCGCTTCGCTCAACCGTTGCGCAGATGCCTCGTCGCCGGCATTCATCCAGGGCGCGTGCAGAACCATGCTCGGTAGCGCCAGCTTGATCTCCTGCTGGTTCAGCCCCTCCAGGATACGAATATTGATCTCCTGCTGAATATCCATGTACTTGTTGTAATCCGCCGTATTAACAATATGAACCACCTCGAAGGTCAGGCGATCGCGATCGAAGCCCAGGAAATGGGCGCGGTCAAACTTCGTTTCCCCGACGTCGGTAATGATCTGTTTGACCATCTCACCCACTGAACGCAGTTTTTCCGGCGCCGTGTCGCTGGCGACTCCGAAGGTAAAAACAATCCGCCGCGTTTGCATCCGCTTATAGTTATGCAGCGTCTGTTGCAGCAGGATGGCGTTCCCGCAGACAATCTGCTCCCCGCTCAGGCTGCGGATACGGGTGGTTTTCAGACCAATGTGCTCTACCGTCCCGGCGACATCGTTAAACACCACAAAATCGCCGATTTCGAACGGCTTATCAAAACCGATGGAGAGCGATGCAAAAACGTCGCTCAGGATCGTTTGCACCGCGAGGGCGATAGCAATACCCCCTACCCCAAGGCTGGCAACCAGAGCAGTGATGTTGACGCCCGCGTTAGCAAGAATAGACAGCAGCATCACTGACCAGACAATGGCACGGAGGATAAGCCCCGTGATCACCAGCGTCACCGGGTTTTTATGGCTTCCCGGCGCCAGCATGACGTGACGAAGCCACGACACCACCCCCTGATCCATCCACAGCGCCACCTGGATAGCGAAGACCAGGAACCAGGCGTGGCTCACGGTACCAAAGAGATGATCCGGTAAGTCGACGAAACGCAGGCTGAACAACAGCGCCACGACAAAAAGCAGGACGCGGCTGGTGCGGTTAAGCATATCCGTCAGGATAAAGCGCATCCGGTTGGTGCTGGGGTGCTTGTCGCCCCAGGTGGTGATCCCTTTCTTAACGAAGGCGATCAGGCGCGTCAGCAGCCAGTACACCAGCAGAGTCACAAAGACCACCGTGGCGACGCCGATCCAGAAAGACGGCGTCATCATCAGCTCGATGATGTCGAAGCGGGACAAAAATCGCATTACACCTCCTCGTATTACACAAAGGGTAAAGTATAGACAGAGGAGAAAAGCTGGCCGCAGAAATAAGAAAACCGCCCCAGGGGGCGGTTTGTCAGGATGAAGCGAAATTACAGCGCTTTCAGGATCGCATCCACGCTGGCCTTGGCGTCGCCAAACAGCATGTGGGTGTTATCTTTAAAGAACAGCGGGTTCTGCACGCCAGCATAGCCGGTGTTCATAGAGCGTTTGAAGACAATAACGTTCTGCGCCTTCCACACTTCGAGAACAGGCATACCCGCAATCGGACTACGCGGATCGTCCTGCGCCGCCGGGTTAACGGTGTCGTTGGCGCCAATCACCAGCACGGTGTCGGTGTCGGCGAAATCATCGTTGATCTCGTCCATTTCCAGCACGATGTCGTAAGGCACCTTCGCTTCCGCCAGCAGCACGTTCATGTGGCCTGGCAGACGCCCCGCCACCGGGTGAATACCAAAGCGAACCTTGATACCGCGCGCGCGGAGTTTCTCGGTGATTTCCGCCACCGGATACTGCGCCTGCGCCACCGCCATGCCATAGCCCGGGGTGATGATGACGGAATGCGAGTTTTTCAGCATCTCTGCGGTGTCTTCCGCGCTGATTTCACGGTGTTCACCCACTTCCTCATCAGAACCGGTTGATGAACCGTCAGAACCGAAGCCACCCGCGATGACGCTGATAAACGAACGGTTCATCGCCTTACACATGATGTAAGACAGGATCGCACCGGAAGAACCGACCAGCGCACCGGTGACAATCAGCAGGTCGTTGCTCAGCATAAAGCCTGCCGCCGCCGCCGCCCAACCGGAGTAGGAGTTCAGCATGGAAACGACTACCGGCATATCTGCTCCGCCGATAGACGCCACCAGATGCCAGCCGAACGCCAGCGCGATGATGGTCATCACCAGTAACGCCAGCACCTGCAAGCCTACGCTTTCGGTACGCACGAAGACCACCAGCAGCACAAAGGAAACGACCAGCGCCGCCAGATTCAGCTTGTGGCGGTTAGGCAGCATCAGCGGTTTGGAAGAGATCTTCCCGCGCAGCTTGCCGAACGCCACAATCGACCCGGTGAAGGTCACCGCACCGATGAAGATGCCGAGGAACACTTCGGTCAGATGGATGTTCACCAGAATCGGTTCCAGGCCCGGTTCGTGGTACAGGTAGCTGTTGAAGCCCACCAGCACCGCCGCCAGACCCACGAAGCTGTGCAGAATAGCAACCAGCTCCGGCATCTCGGTCATTTCAACGCGTTTCGCCAGACGAATACCAATCGCGCCGCCGATGATCATCGCCACCAGGATCCACGCCACGTTGCCGGTGTCCGGCCCAAAGATGGTGGCAATCAGCGCAATCGCCATACCGGCGATACCAAAGTTATTTCCCTGCTGAGACGTTTCGTGTTTGGAAAGCCCCGCCAGACTGAAAATAAACAGGATTGCAGCAACAATGTATGCGGCTGTAACTAATCCTCCAGACATATGCTACCCCTTAGCCTTTACGAAACATTTTCAGCATGCGCTGAGTCACGGTGAAACCACCGAAAATATTGATACTGGCGATCAGCACCGCAATGAAGCTCAGGAAGCTGATCCAGCCGCCATGACCAATTTGCAGCAATGCCCCGACCACGATAATCCCGGAGATGGCATTGGTGACCGACATCAGCGGGGTATGCAGCGCATGGGAAACGTTCCACACGACGTAGTAACCCACCACGCAGGAGAGCGCGAAGACGGTGAAGTGGCCAAGGAACTCTTTTGGCGCGACGTCCGCCAGCCAGCCAAACAGGATTATGACCAGCGCCATGATGGCGTATTTGCGCCACGGCGACGCAGGTTTTGCTGGCTCCGCGGGCTCTGGTGCCGCTTTCGGCGCAGCCTGAGGTTGAGCGGAAACCTGAATCGGCGGTGCAGGCCAGGTGATTTCCCCTTCACGCACCACGGTAACGCCACGCACCACCACATCATCAAAATCAACGGTAATGTTGCCGTCTTTCTCTTTGCAGAGCAGCTTCAGCAGGTTAACGAGGTTCGTACCGTACAGCTGAGAGGACTGGGTTGGCAGACGCCCTGGCAGGTCGGTATAACCGATCACCTTCACGCCGTTCGCGGTCGTCGTGACCTGATTTGGCACGGTATACTCACAGTTACCGCCGTTTTGCGCCGCCAGATCGACTATAACGCTGCCCGGCTGCATGGAATCCACCATCTCACGGGTGATCAGCTTTGGCGCCGGTTTACCCGGAATAAGCGCGGTGGTGACAATGATGTCTACCTCTTTTGCCTGCGCCGCAAAGAGCGCCATTTCCGCCTTGATAAAGGCTTCAGACATGACCTTCGCGTAACCATCACCGCTGCCCGCTTCTTCCTTGAAGTCCAGCTCAAGGAATTCGGCGCCCATACTCTGCACCTGCTCCTTCACTTCCGGCCGGGTATCAAACGCGCGAACAATAGCGCCCAGGCTGTTTGCGGCCCCGATAGCGGCAAGACCTGCCACACCGGCACCAATCACCATCACCTTCGCGGGTGGAACTTTACCTGCCGCCGTAATCTGACCGGTAAAGAAGCGACCAAACTCATGCGCAGCTTCGACAATGGCGCGATAGCCGGCAATGTTCGCCATGGAGCTCAGCGCATCCAGAGACTGCGCGCGCGAAATACGCGGCACGGAGTCCATCGCCATCACGGTGACACCGCGTGCCGCCAGCTTCTCCATCAACTCCGGGTTTTGGGCTGGCCAGACAAAGCTCACCAGCGTAGTGCCCGCGTTCAGCAGTTCAATTTCACTCTCTTCCGGTGCGTTTACCTTCAGAATGATGGGTGATTGCCAGACCTCAGCACCGTCCACGACGTCCGCGCCAGCCTGAGTAAAGGCCTCGTCATCGAAACTCGCCAGTGTGCCCGCGCCGCTTTCAATCGCGACGGTAAAACCCAGTTTAAGCAGTTGCTCCACCGTTTTTGGTGTTGCCGCTACGCGGGTTTCATTGGCTAACCGTTCTTTTGGTACCCCAATACGCATAGTTTTCCCTTCCATCGGTTTTTGATGATGGTTTGTCGATAATTGCCCGCAGTTTGTATCAATTTTCACCATCGAGATAACGACGGAGAATGATTAACCCCGGAAAATAAAAAAGTAACAAACTTTCTATAACCTACTGAAAATAGCGCCCGTAATCTACCGCCAGAAAACACTATTTCTTACTTTATCTGTGAAAAATAAGCGATCGGGGTTACTGACAGAGATATTTACCTTAAATTCGCCTTCAGGACCGATAAATCGCGCAAGCGAAGCGGTAAAAACATGATATAGCGCCATAATAGAACAACTCATTAACATTAAATTAACTTGTAAAAGTCATATGCTTAATCAGTTTTTCTTGTGAAACGCCTGTTTTTTCCACATATCACAAAATGTTATCGAATCAGGTCCTTTGGTGAGCACAGGCTGTGAAAAATGCCGCAGACAGCGATGGGTGTTAAATGCCATAATCGGGACTGTCTCAAATTAACAACAACACCAGTACATGGTTTGCGCAAGGCGAAGGATTATTTTTATGAAGCTTAAGAACACACTCCTGGCGTCCGCACTTCTTTCCGCGACCGCCCTGTCTGCGAATGCCGCGACAGAGTTGACGCCGGAGCAAGCGGCAGCGTTAAAACCTTTTGACCATACGGTCATTGTGGGTCGCTATAACTCTATTGGCGATGCCGTCGCCGCCGCATCAAAAGCCGCCGATAAAAACGGCGCTGCCTCGTTTTACGTTGTTGACCAGTCCGATCAAGGCAACAGCGGCAACCAGCGCGTGACGATTGCGCTGTACAAAGAGAATGCCCCAAAAGCAGATGAACAGAAAAACCGCGTGATTAACGGCATTGTTGAACTGCCGAAAGATCAGGCTGTTCAGCTGGAACCGTATGACACCGTGACCGTTCAGGGCTTCTACCGCAGCCAGCCTGAAGTTAACGATGCCATCACCAAAGCCGCGAGAGAAAAAGGCGCTTACGCGTTCTATATCGTGCGTCAGGTCGATGCCAACCAGGGCGGAAACCAGCGCATCACCGCTTTCATCTATAAGCAAGATGCGAAAAAACGCGTAGTGCAAAGCCCGGATGCCATTCCAGCGGATTCAGATGCGGGACGTGCCGCGTTGGCGAAAGGCGGTGAAGAAGCGAAGAAAGTGGAAATTCCGGGCGTAGCAACGTCTGCGGCACCAAGCGCTGAAGTGGGTCGTTTCTTTGAAACCCAATCCACCAAAGGCGGTCGTTATACCGTTACGTTACCAGACGGCACGAAAATTGAAGAGCTGAACAAAGCCACTGCCGCGCAGATGGTGCCGTTCGACAGCATCAAGTTTACGGGCAACTATGGCAACATGACGGAAATCTCCTATCAGGTGGCGAAGCGTGCTGCGAAGAAAGGCGCGAAGTATTACCACATCACCCGTCAGTGGCAGGAACGTGGTAACAACCTGACCATCAGCGCCGATCTGTACAAGTAACAAAACGGTTTCATAAAGGCGGCGCAGTGCCGCCTTTTTTGTTACTTTTTTTCTGATTTCTGCCACACGTCATTGCATGCATCCTTCACACTCCGTAAAATCCCGCGCCTTAGCGTGATCCACCATTTTTATGCGCCTTAGCGAAATAATTATTCTGGATTTGGACTTTTCATAACAGGAAGCCAATGGAAAAGAAACTTGGCCTGAGTGCGTTAACTGCACTTGTATTAAGCTCAATGCTGGGCGCGGGCGTATTCAGTTTGCCGCAGAACATGGCGGCCGTCGCCAGCCCGGCCGCATTACTGATTGGCTGGGGCATTACCGGTGTTGGGATTTTGCTGCTGGCATTCGCCATGCTGCTGCTGACCCGTATCCGACCGGATCTGGACGGCGGAATATTCACTTACGCCCGGGAAGGTTTCGGCGAGCTGATCGGCTTCTGCTCCGCCTGGGGTTACTGGCTGTGCGCGGTGATCGCCAACGTCTCCTATCTGGTTATCGTCTTCTCAGCGCTCAGCTTCTTTACCGATACGCCCGAACTGCGCCTGTTTGGCGACGGTAATACCTGGCAGTCCATCGTCGGCGCCTCGGTACTGCTGTGGATTGTTCACTGGCTGATTTTGCGCGGCGTCCAGACCGCGGCCAGCATTAACCTCGTGGCAACGCTGGCCAAGCTGGTGCCGCTTGGCCTGTTCGTCGTGCTGGCCTTCCTCGCCTTCCGTCTCGATGTCTTTACGCTCGATTTCAGCGGCATTGCGCTGGGCGTTCCCGTCTGGGAACAGGTGAAAAATACCATGCTGATCACCCTGTGGGTGTTCATCGGCGTTGAAGGTGCCGTCGTAGTCTCTGCCCGCGCGCGTAACAAGCGCGACGTGGGACGCGCCACGCTGCTGGCCGTACTGGCGGCGCTGGGCGTTTATCTGCTGGTGACGCTGTTGTCGCTCGGCGTGGTGGCACGCCCTGAACTGGCGGAAATGCGTAACCCGTCTATGGCCGGGCTGATGGTGAAAATGTTGGGTCCCTGGGGAGACGTGATTATCGCGGCGGGTCTGATTGTCTCCGTTTGCGGCGCCTATCTGAGCTGGACTATTATGGCAGCGGAAGTGCCGTTCCTGGCCGCCACGCATAAAGCGTTCCCGCGCCTGTTTGCCCGTCAGAACAAAAACAGTGCGCCATCGGCCTCTTTGTGGCTCACCAACATCAGCGTGCAGGTCTGTCTGGTGCTGATCTGGCTCACAGGATCGGACTATAACACGCTGCTGACCATCGCCTCCGAGATGATTCTGGTACCCTATTTCTTAGTGGGCGCATATCTGTTAAAAATTGCGACCCACCCGGCACACTATGCGGTAGGTGTCGGCGCCTGTATTTACGGTCTATGGTTGTTGTATGCTTCCGGACCGATGCATCTGCTGCTGTCCGTGGTGCTCTACGCACCGGGCCTGCTGGTGTTTATCTACGCTCGCCGTACGCATCAGCTTGATAATGCCCTTAAGCGCCGCGAAATGGCGTTGATAGGTTTGCTGTTAGTCGCTGCCGTACCGGCAACGTGGATGTTAATGGGATAGCGTCGCCTGTCCCATTGTTGAACTGAAAAGGAGATTACGATGGGACACACGCAGCAACGCCCAATATTGATCACTGGCGCAGGCCGTCGCATCGGCCTCGCCCTCGCCCATCACTTTCTCAACCTTCGCCATCCGGTTATCGTCAGTTACCGCACGGAATATCCCTCCATTGAAGGTCTACGAAATGCCGGAGCAGTCTGCATTCAGGCGGATTTCTCCACGGATGAAGGTATACTCGCCTTCGCGGACAAAGTGAAATCGACCACCCACGGGCTGCGGGCGGTTATTCACAACGCCAGTACCTGGCTTCCCGAAAAAGCAGGACATTCGCTCAGCGAAACGCTCGCCTGCATGATGCAGATCCACGTTAATGCGCCTTATCTGCTCAACCATGCCCTACAGGATCTGCTGCGCGGACACGGTCATGCCGCAGGCGACATTATCCATTTCACCGATTACGTGGTAGAGCGAGGAAGCGACAAACACATCGCCTATGCGGCCAGCAAAGCCGCCCTGGATAATATGACCCGCTCTTTCGCACGCAAGCTGGCGCCCGAGGTAAAGGTCAACGCGATTGCTCCGGCGATGATTTTATTTAACGAAGGCGATGATGCCGAGTATCGTCAGCAGGCGCTCAACAAGTCGTTAATGAAAATTGCGCCCGGTGAGAAAGAGGTGATCGACCTGATCGATTATCTGCTGACCAGCTGTTACGTCACGGGCCGAACGTTTGCCGTGGACGGTGGCCGCCCGCTGCGCTAGTGAAAGCGGCTCCAGAAGAAGATAAGCACCCAGGCGCTGAGGCTCCAACAGACCACCGCCCCGCCCAGCGCCAGGGGCAGACGCAGAAAACCGGTGAAGTACCACAGCGACAGCAGATAGATAAAATACGGGATGATCGACCACATCCCGAACACAATGGTGGCGCGCAGCGCCTCAATACCCCGCTCAGAGGCCACAATATAGTGCGCGATTAACGCAAAGGTGGGAAACAGCGGGATCAGCCCGGCAATGTAGTAGTTCTTCGTTTTAGCCAGCACCCCAATCAGCAGCACGACCAGCGCACCCAGCGTGGCTTTTATCACCAGCCCCATTCTTTTCCCTTAACAATCAAATAACATTCCCGTGCAGGATAACGGAAGTCCGGCTAATTTTGAAAGATTAATGGAAGGTTAAGATTGCGCGGTGTATGTTGACGTTTTTTGCGATGACAGACGTTGTATGAATAAGATTGTTTATGTTGAAGATGAACCCGAGGTGGGGCAACTGATCGCCGCTTATCTGGGTAAACATGATATGGAAGTGGTTGTCGAGCCTCGTGGCGATCGCGCTGAAGACGTCGTGACCCGCGAAAATCCGGACCTGGTGTTGCTGGACATCATGCTGCCCGGAAAAGATGGTATGACGCTATGCCGGGATCTGCGCACGAAGTGGGACGGTCCGATCGTGCTGCTGACCTCTCTCGACAGCGATATGAATCATATTCTGTCGCTTGAGATGGGCGCGAATGACTACATCCTGAAAACCACGCCGCCGGCAGTCCTGCTTGCCCGTTTGCGCCTCCATCTGCGTCAGCGTGCCAGCGGCGCGGAGCGTGAAGCGTCTGCCCCCTCTTTAACGCCGCACAAAGCGATGCGCTTCGGCACGCTTTCTATCGACCCGGTCAACCGACAGGTTATGCTTTCCGGGGAGCTGATTGCGCTCTCAACCGCAGATTTTGACCTGCTGTGGGAGCTGGCAACCCATGCCGGTCAAATTATGGACCGGGATGCATTACTGAAAAATCTGCGCGGCGTAAGTTACGACGGAATGGATCGTAGCGTTGATGTGGCGATTTCGCGTCTGCGTAAAAAACTGCTGGATAACGCCACGGAACCTTACCGCATTAAAACCGTACGCAATAAGGGCTATCTGTTTGCACCGCACGCCTGGGAAACCTGAAAAAAGGAACAAAACAGGAATATTCGAAAAATAACTCACGATGCATCGGAATTATTATCAGTACCCGTCGAAAGTTATCGATTATATGCATCGTCAGTTATAAAATATCCCTTGTTCACATTCCTTCCTTGTATGCTATTTCGTTGGGCATTTTTCGCCTAAACAAAAGTATTCCTAATGTATTTCAGTGCTGTAGTACAATATATATTCAGCAGTGCAGGCGCCATCATCGATCAAAAATCCGTCACTTAAAAGCACATTGGGCTAAAAATAATCTTTACAATTGCTTTAATCATTATCTTATCCTTTTGAAAACAAAGGGGATAGTGGAAAGCATATAAATAATATCGATCTTTTTCAATGGCTTACGTGTTTGCAGATATCTAATTCTCATGCTAAACCTTATACTCTCTCAATTATTTAATGAAAGAGGTATAGCAATGTCATGGAGAGTCATTAGCTCGGTAATTTGTCCTAATACGGGAATCGTTTATTCAAGCATCTTGGGACTCAAGTTCTTGAAACTCATTATTTGGTATGAAAGCGATGTCTATTTGTACCCCGGTGACAGAATATATCCGACAAAAAATGGCGTCTTCATTAATGGTGTGTTCAAGCCTATATCGATATATAACATATCACCTTATAACGAGATGTTGTGGAGTGAAATTAAAAACAAGATGGCATGCCCATACAACCGAAACCAGCAAGAAGAGATATGCACATACGCGGTGCATTGCAACACGCGGAAATGCCCGCATGGGTTTACCACGAATCCACTGATTGTCAGCACAGCTAAATCCAGACATTAACGAAGTTCGATAATGCTCAGGTTACAACGCTAATTATTTCTGTCACACCGTTTGTGCCGGATCCCTCTCGCTGGTTAACGCCATTAAATAAAGCCACCCGCAGGTGGCCTTTGTCATTGTTATTACGGATCAATAATACGCAATCGTAAATAAACGCGTTTAACTGAAACGTAAACGGATTTTCCGGGCATTGATGGAATAAAGCGATGCCGCGCTGAAATACCTCTCGACAATTACCCTTTTCAACTCATCATGCCTGACTTGCGCCCATGGCGACCCTGCTGGTAAAAGACGTGTAGTGAAGCCCCTGTTTCGGTGAGATTAATGAAAAAGCTGTTTGTGCAGTTTTACCTTCTGCTGTTTGTCTGCTTTCTGGTGATGACCATGCTGGTCGGGCTGGTCTACAAATTCACCGCAGAGCGCGCGGGCAGACAATCCCTCGACGATCTGATGAAAAGCTCGCTCTACCTGATGCGTAGCGAGTTGCGAGAAATACCACCTCATGACTGGGCGCGCACGTTAAAAGAGCTGGATCTGAATCTGTCGTTTGATCTGCGTATCGAACCCATGAAGGATTTTGACTTAGCGCCGCCTGCGATGCAGCGTCTGCGCGATGGAGACATCGTCGCGCTGGACGAGAAATATACCTTCATTCAGCGTATTCCGCGCAGCCATTATGTCCTGGCCGTCGGGCCGGTGCCCTATCTCTATTACCTGCACCAGATGCGCCTGCTGGATCTCGCCCTGCTGGGCTTTATTGCCATCTCGCTCGCTTTCCCTGTATTCATCTGGATGCGACCGCACTGGCAGGACATGCTGAAACTGGAATCCGCCGCACAGCGTTTTGGGGAGGGTCATTTAACTGAACGCATACATTTCGACAGTGGTTCCAGTTTTGACCGGCTCGGTATTGCCTTTAACCAGATGGCCGATAACATCAACGCCCTGATTGCCAGCAAGAAGCAGCTGATCGATGGCATTGCGCATGAACTGCGCACTCCGCTGGTACGCCTGCGTTATCGCTTGGAGATGAGCGAGAACCTCACCGGGGCGGAATCGCAGGCGCTCAATCGGGATATTGGCCAGCTTGAAGCGCTAATTGAAGAGCTGCTGACCTATGCCCGCCTCGATCGGCCTCAGACGGAGTTGCACCTCAGTACACCGGATCTCCCCGTCTGGCTACAGACGCATATTAACGATGTGCAGAGCGTTAACCCTCAGCGAAAACTGCTGACAGCCATTACCCCCGGCGCGTACGGCGCACTGGACATGCGCCTGATGGAACGCGTGCTGGATAATCTGATGAACAACGCCATGCGCTACAGCGAAACGACGCTGCGCATAGGTTTAGATTTGCAGGGAAGCCAGGCGATTCTGTGTGTGGAAGACGATGGCCCCGGCATTGAGCCGGCGGAGCGTGAAAAAGTTTTTGAGCCGTTTGTGCGCCTCGATCCCAGCCGCGACCGGGCTACCGGCGGCTGTGGTCTGGGGCTGGCTATTGTCCGTTCTATTGCCCAGGCGATGGGCGGTTCGGTTCGCTGCGAAGCGAGCGAGCTGGGTGGGGCCCGGTTCGTCTTTAGCTGGCCGATCTATCACAACATTCCCCTTCCCGTACCTGCCTGACCTAAACCGCACGCTGGCCTGACCCGGCATGTTGTGCTATATCAATAGTATGTTGTAACTAATTAAGGGCTGCCATGACAACTTACGATCTCATCGAAAGGCTTAACACCACATTTCGGGAAATAGAGCAGGCGTTACTGACCCTCACGGGGCAACTTCAGGACTGCCGCCTGCTGGCCGCCCGCGTCTTTTCCCTGCCCGAGGTGGCAAAAGGCGCAGAGCACGACCCGCTGAACACCATTGAGGTGACGCAGCATGTTGGCAAGGCGGCGCTGGAAATGACGTTGCAGCACTATCGTCGCCTTTTCATCCAGCAGCAGTCCGAAAATCGCAGCAGTAAGGCCGCCGTTCGCCTGCCCGGCGTCATCTGCCTGCAAACGGATGCCGCAACGCGTGAAGGAATTGAGGCGCAGATTACGCATATCAATACGCTGAAAGCCGCCTTTGAGAAGATTGTAACCGTTGAGTCCGGGCTGGCACCGGCTGCCCGTTTTGAATGGGTGCATCGCCAGCTTCCGGGGCTGATCACCCTGAATGCCTACCGCACGCTGACGGTACTGCGCCATCCCGCCACGCTGCGCTTCGGCTGGGCCAACAAGCACATCATTAAAAATTTCGCGCGGGACGAGATCCTGGCGCAGCTGGAAAAAAGCCTGAAATCGCCGCGAACGGTCGCCCCGTGGTCGCGGGAACAGTGGATTGAACGGCTGGAGCAGGAGTACCACAGCATTGCCTCCCTGCCAGCTGATACCCGTCTTAAAATAAAGCGTCCGGTGAAGGTGCAGCCTATCGCCCGTGTCTGGTATGCCGGTCAACAAAAGCAGGTGCAATACGCCTGCCCGACGCCGCTGATTGCGCTCTATGATGCCGATCAGGGTGCGGTGGTGCCGGATATCGGGGAACTGCTGAACTACGATGCTGAAAACGTTCAGCATCGCTATAAACCCCAGGCGCAGCCGCTACAGCTGATTATTCCGCGGCTGCACCTGTATGTGGCGCAGTGATTATCTGAGGCTGCCCACCATCGCTTCCGGTCGGACCCAGGCATCAAACTCGGCGTCCGTCAGGTAGCCCAGCGCCAGCGCAGAGGCTTTTAGGGTAAGCCCCTCTTTGTGCGCTTTTTTAGCGATTTCGGCCGCTTTGTCATAACCAATATGGGTGTTCAGCGCCGTTACCAGCATCAGAGACTCATTCAGCAGCTGGCTGATTCGCTCGCGATTAGGCTCAATGCCCACCGCGCAGTGCTCGTTAAAGCTCTCCATGCCATCGGCCAGCAGACGAATCGATTGCAGTACGTTGTGGATCACCATCGGTCGATAGACGTTAAGCTCGAAGTTACCCGACGCGCCGCCCATGTTAACCGCCACGTCATTACCCATCACCTGACAGCACAGCATGGTCATGGCTTCGCACTGGGTCGGGTTCACTTTGCCCGGCATAATGGAGCTGCCCGGCTCGTTTTCCGGAATGCTGATTTCGCCGATGCCGCAGCGCGGGCCGGAGGCCAGCCAGCGCACGTCGTTGGCGATTTTCATCAGCGAGGCCGCCAGCCCTTTCAGCGCGCCATGGGTGTGCACCAGGGCATCACAGGTCGCCAGCGCTTCGAATTTATTCGGAGCGGTAACAAACGGCTGACCGGTAATCTTCGCCAGCTCTTCGGCCACGCGCACCGCGTACTCGGGATGGGTGTTTAACCCAGTGCCCACCGCCGTTCCGCCGAGCGCCAGCTCCGCCAGATGCGGCAGGCTGTTGTCGATATGCTTAAGGTTGTGCTCCAGCATCGCCACCCAGCCGGAGATCTCCTGGCCGAGCGTCAGCGGCGTGGCGTCCTGAAGGTGCGTACGACCAATTTTAACGATGTCGCGGAAGGCCTGCGCTTTCTCGTTAAGCGTAGATTTAAGCACGTTGAGCTGCGGTATAAGCTGCTCGTGGATTGCGATGACGGCCGCCACGTGCATGGCCGTCGGGAACACGTCGTTGGAACTCTGGCTTTTGTTCACGTCATCGTTCGGGTGGACCTTGCGCTCCATGCCGCGCACGCCGCCAAGCAGCTCGCTTGCGCGGTTCGCCAGCACCTCGTTCATGTTCATGTTGCTCTGGGTGCCTGAGCCGGTCTGCCAGATGGCAAGGGGGAATTCGTCGGGATGTTTGCCCGCCAGCACTTCGTCGGCGGCATTGATGATGGCGGTGGCTTTATCGGCATCCAGCAGGCCCAGATCCTGATTGACTTTGGCGGCAGCGCGTTTGGTCAACGCCAGCGCCTGGATTAGCGAGACGGGCATTTTCTCTGTCGAAATGCGGAAATGCTCCAGCGAACGCTGGGTTTGTGCGCCCCATAGCTTGTCGGCCGGGACGTCGATGGCGCCCATGGAGTCTTTCTCGCGGCGATGCATTGTCATTACTTACTCCTTGATAACAAAGATGGGATTGCTCACATGCTTAAGAGATAAGTATTGATGACTTCTGAGAAACGTTATGGCGCTTTGTGCGCTCTTTTTGATGTCGGGTGGCGGTTGCGCCTTACCCGACCTACGAGAATGTAGGCCGGGTAAGCGTCAGCGCCACCCGGCAATTTACAGAATTACTTCACACACGCCGAACACTGGGAAGACTGGATCTGTTTGAAGAAGTCGTTACCTTTGTCATCCACGAGGATGAACGCCGGGAAGTCTTCCACTTCAATTTTCCAGATCGCTTCCATACCCAGTTCCGGGTACTCCACGCACTCAAGGCTCTTGATACTGCCCTGCGCCAGCACCGCCGCCGGGCCACCGATGCTACCGAGGTAGAAGCCGCCGTGCTTGTGGCACGCGTCCGTCACCTGCTGGCTGCGGTTGCCTTTCGCCAGCATGATCATGCTGCCGCCGTTGGCCTGTAACTGGTCGACGTAGGAGTCCATACGGCCCGCCGTGGTTGGGCCTAACGAGCCGGAAGCATATCCATCAGGCGTTTTTGCCGGACCTGCGTAGTAGATCGGGTGATCTTTAATGTACTGCGGCAGCCCTTCGCCGTTGTCCAGGCGCTCTTTCAGCTTCGCATGGGCGATGTCGCGGCCCACGATAATCGTCCCGTTCAGGGAAAGGCGCGTCGAGACCGGATACTGCGAAAGCTGCGCCAGAATCTCTTTCATCGGACGATTCAGGTCCACGCGAACCGCTTCCCCCTCGCCCGCTTTACGCAGTTCTTCAGGGATGTATTTGCCCGGGTTGTTCTCCAGCTTCTCGATCCAGATGCCGTCGCGGTTGATCTTCGCTTTGATGTTACGGTCCGCTGAACAGGAAACACCCATCCCCACCGGACAAGAAGCACCGTGGCGCGGCAGGCGGATCACGCGAATGTCATGCGCGAAGTATTTGCCGCCAAACTGCGCGCCCAGCCCCAGGTTCTGCGCTTCGGCCAGCAGTTCCTGCTCAAGCTGCACGTCGCGGAACGCCTGACCATGTTCGTTACCTTCCGTTGGCAGGCCATCGTAGTATTTGGTTGAGGCCAGCTTAACGGTTTTCAGGGTGCTTTCGGCAGACGTACCGCCAATCACAAATGCGATATGGTACGGCGGGCAGGCCGCGGTGCCGAGGGTACGCATCTTCTCGACCAGGTAGTTTTTCAGCTTGCCCGGGGTAAGCAGCGCTTTGGTTTCCTGGTAAAGATAGGTTTTGTTGGCTGAACCGCCGCCTTTGGCGATGCAGAGGAATTTGTACTCGTCACCGTCGACGCTGTAGAGGTCAATCTGCGCAGGCAGGTTAGTGCCGGTGTTCACCTCTTTGTACATATCCAGCGCCGCGTTTTGCGAATAGCGCAGGTTGTCTTCGGTGTAGGTATTGTAAACGCCGCGCGCCAGCGCCGCTTCGTCACCGCCGCCGGTCCAGACGCGCTGGCCTTTTTTACCGGTGATAATCGCCGTGCCGGTGTCCTGGCAGGTCGGCAGAATGCCTTTCGCCGCGATATCAGAGTTACGCAGGAATTGCAGGGCAACGTACTTATCGTTCTCGCTGGCTTCCGGGTCGCTCAGGATATCAGCAACCTGCTGCTGATGCGCCGGACGGAGCATAAAGGAAGCATCATGGAAGGCTTGCTGCGCCAGCAACGTCAGCCCCTGCGGGTCAACTTTGAGGATCTCCTGCCCTTCAAACTCAGAGACAGTAACGTAATCGCGGGTTAACAGATAATACTCGGTCTGATCCTGACTGAGGGGGAAAGGATCCTGATAATGGAAGGGTTTATTCGACATTGTTCTCTCACTTACTGCTTCGGTCTGTTTATTCAGGGCAGATGTTCCGCTGCCCGGCTTAAAAGCGAGTCAGCTTATCCTACACAATTTTTTAACAAAAACTGAGACTAGTACGACTTTTTACATCCGCAGGTTACTTCCATTCGGTTTATTGCTTTAATACGCGGAGTTAATTCCACATATGAATCAGGGCTTGATAATGCAAAAACTCATCAACTCAGTGCAAAACTACGCCTGGGGAAGTAAAACTGCGTTAACGGATCTCTACGGTATCGCCAACCCGGACAACCTGCCGATGGCAGAGCTGTGGATGGGCGCGCACCCGAAGAGCAGCTCAAAAATTGAAGATGCCAGCGGTCAGGTTCGCAGCCTGCGTGACGTCATCGACGCCGACAAAGCCGCACTGCTCGGCGATAAAGTGGCGAATCGTTTTGGTGAGCTGCCGTTTCTGTTCAAGGTATTGTGCGCCGACCAGCCGCTCTCCATTCAGGTTCACCCGAACAAAAAAGCCTCTGAGCTGGGCTTTGCCAAAGAAAATGCCGCCGGTATTCCGTTAGACGCCGCAGAGCGTAACTACAAAGATCCTAACCACAAGCCGGAACTGGTTTTCGCCCTCACCCCTTTTCTGGCGATGAATGCCTTCCGCGAGTTTTCCGAGATCATCTCCCTGCTGCAACCGGTCGCCGGGGCTCACAACGCGATCGCCCACTTCCTGGAAAACCCGAACGCAGAAGCCTTGAGCGAGCTGTTTGCCAGCCTGCTGAATATGCAGGCCGAGGAAAAGTCCCACGCGCTGGCGGTGCTGAAAGCCGCGCTGAACAGCCAGCAGGGTGAGCCATGGGACACCATTCGCGTAATTTCCGCGTTTTATCCGGACGACAGCGGCCTCTTCTCTCCGCTGCTGCTGAACGTGGTGAAGCTCAACCCGGGCGAAGCGATGTTCCTGTTCGCTGAAACCCCGCACGCCTACCTCAACGGCGTGGCACTGGAGGTGATGGCTAACTCCGATAACGTACTGCGCGCGGGCCTGACGCCAAAATACATCGATATCCCTGAGCTGGTTGCCAACGTGAAGTTTGTGGCGAAACCTGCTGCGGAGCTGCTTACTCAGCCGGTGAAAAACGGCGCAGAGCTGGACTTCCCGATTCCGGTTGACGATTTTGCCTTCTCCCTGCACGACCTCAGCGCAGACGAAACCGCCATTGCACAGGAGAGCGCCGCGATCCTGTTCTGTGTGGAAGGCGAAGCGACGTTGCACAAAGATAGCGAGCGTCTGGTGCTCAAACCGGGTGAATCCGCCTTTGTCGCAGCAAACGAGTCGCCTGTCCGGGTGAGCGGCACCGGTCGCCTGGCGCGTGTTTTTAATAAGCTTTAGGGACTTACTGAATTTTTTAACAACTCTTGCTAAGCTAGTAACAGGCGTTGTAACACCAGGCGGTTTTAACCGCCTGGTTTCATTTTAGGGATAATCGCAATGAAAAAATCGGTCGTAGCGGTAGGAGTGATTGTTGCTTTAGGCGTGATCTGGACGGGTGCTTCCTGGTATACCGGGAAACAGCTGGAAAGCCGTCTGGCAGAGATGATGACGCAGGCAAACAGCGAGATTAAGCGCAGCGCGCCTGAAGCAGGTCTGGAGCTGAGCTATCAGAACTACCAGCGTGGCGTGTTTACCAGCCATATGCAGGTGGTGGTGAAGCCGGTTGCGGGTAATCAGAACGCCTGGCTGAAACCGGGCCAGAGCGTGGTGCTGGATGAAGTGGTCAGCCACGGTCCGTTCCCGCTGGCGCAGTTGAAAAAGTTTAACCTGATCCCCTCTATGGCATCCGCCAGAACCGTACTGGTGAATAACGAGGTGACGAAGCCGATTTTCGATATGGCGAAAAATGAGTCGCCGTTTGAGATCAATACCCGCATCAGCTATGCCGGTGATACGCATTCCGACATCGACCTGAAAGCCCTGAATTACGAACAAGGCACTGATAAAGTCGCCTTCAGCGGCGGTAATTTCCAGCTTGATGCCGATCGCGACGGCAAGAATGTCTCCCTGACCGGCGATGCCGCCAGCGGCCTGGTGAATTCAGTCAATGAATATAACCAGAAGGTGCAGCTTACCTTCAACAACCTGAAAGCCAGCGGCAATAGCCGTATGACTGATTTTGATGAGCGTATCGGCGACCAGAAACTGAGCCTCGATAAGATCGCCATTGCGATCGAAGGCAAAGAGATGGCGGTGCTTGAAGGCATGGATCTGGACGGTAAGTCTGACGTGTCCAAAGACGGTAAAAGCATCAACACCCAGCTGGATTACAGCTTGAAAAGCCTGAAAGTACAGAATCAGGATCTGGGTACCGGTAAGTTGTCCCTGAAAATCGGCAACATTGACGGCCAGGCGTGGCACGAATTCAGTCAGAAATACAGTAAAGAGAGCCAGGCTCTGCTGACCGATGCCGCCCTGCAACAGAACCCACAGGCTTACCAGCAGCAGGCGATGACGGTGCTGTTTAATAACCTGCCGATCCTGCTGAAGGGCGAGCCGGTGATTACCGTTGCGCCCCTGAGCTGGAAAAACGGCAAAGGCGAAACCAACTTCAACCTGTCGCTGTTCCTGAAGGATCCGGCAGCCACGACCGGCGAGCCGCAGACCCTGGCGCAGGAAGTTGACCGCAGCGTGAAATCGCTCGACAGCAAGCTGACCATCCCGATGGATATGGCAACCGAGTTCATGACGCAGATTGCGAAACTCGAAGGGTATGGTGAAGAAGATGCAGGTAAACTGGCAAACCAACAGGTGAAAGGCCTGGCGGCGATGGGCCAGATGTTCCGCATCACGAAGGTGGAAGACAACACCATTTCCACCAGCCTGCAATATGCTAATGGCCAGGTGACGCTCAACGGCGACAAAATGCCGCTGGAAGAGTTTGTCGGTATGTTTGGTATGCCGACGCTGGGCATGCCTGAACCGGCTGAACCGGCTGCGCCGCCGGCAGTACCGCAGCAGTAAACGAAAAACCCCTCGCATGAGGGGTTTTTTATTGCCGGGTGGCGCTGACGCTTACCCGGCCTCCGATCCTGAGCCGTTGTAGGCCCGTGCAAGCAAAGCGTTTACTTCACAGTCACTAAGCGCGCAGCCACAATCTGATGCCCGGCCTGCACGTCCGTATTTTCAATGCGCTGCATAATTCGTTCTGCCAGGGTGTACCCCATTTCACGAGCCGGCGTCGTCGCCCAGACGATGGGGAGATCGTCTAACGCATTTTCACCGACATCTGCAAACGCCCCCAGCGCCACCTGATGGCCGAAGAACGTTTCTACCCCGCCCTCACCGCTCTGGCGTCCGGCGCGGATCAAACCGAACCACGCCCCCATCGCAATAACGTCGTTATAGCAAATCACCGCGCTGATCGTCGGGCTGTTGCGAAGCAGCGTGCCGATGGCTTCCGCGGCTTTTTTCTGGCTGGATTCACACTCCACCACCCATTCGCTGTGAAACGGCAGGCCATATTTGATGAGCGTGGAGCAGTAACCGCCCACCCGCTCGGCACGCGTCAGGGACGAGCTTTTACCGCCGAGCCAGGCGATGCGCTGATGGCCGCGATGAATAAGATGCTCGGTCAGCATTTGCGCGGCCTGCATGTTATCTGGCCGAAGGGTATCGGCTTCGTCGAGATAGCTGGCGCGCGACGCAAACACCAGCGGTACGCCTTTCTGCGCCGCGCGCTCACACAATGCACTGCCCACGCCGGACGCGCCGGCCACGATCACCCCATCCACCCCTTGCGTCAGCAGCAAATCCAGCCTGGAGAGCAGTTGCTCCGGTTCGCGCCCACCGTGGAGCAGGAAAACCATTCGCCCCTGCGCTTCAAGCGCCTCGGTCAGCCCGGCGGTCAGTTCTGCATAAAACGGCGACGCGAGATCGCGAACGATCAGCCCTATCACCCCGCTTTGCCCACCGCGCAGCGCCGACGCCTGGCGATTACGCACAAAGCCCAACTGCTCAACGGCCTCGTTGACGCGCTGACCCGTTGCAGGAGAGATGCGCCCCTTCCCGCTTAATACCAGCGAAACGGTGCTGACGGAAACCCCCGCCGCCAGCGCGACATCGTTGATGGTGATCTTTTTCGCTACAGCCATGTGGTGGCGTGACTCCTTGATAATGAGAACGCTAAAACGTTTTATCAATACGTTATCTTTATACTACCAGTAAAAGCCTGAGAATGTGATTTAGCGCGCACTAAAGTTTGATAAAACGTTTTATCTTCTCGCCCCATCGAGGTCGTTAAATCTCTTTCTACCCTTTAAGGAGTCGTTTTATGACGACGAAAGCAGCACAAAAAATATCGCTGTGGGAGTTTTTCCAGCAACTGGGTAAAACCTTTATGCTGCCCGTGGCGCTTCTCTCTTTTTGCGGGATTATGCTGGGGATCGGCAGCTCGTTAAGCAGTCATGACGTCATTACTCTGATCCCTTTCCTGGGAAATCCGGTACTTCAGGCGATCTTCATCTGGAGACTATTAAGTCTTTTAACGAAGTGGCTTGATGTTGGATTGATGTGCGGTAACTTCTGCTATGTTGCCGCGATACGATTTGTCATGTGCAATGAACTAACGTCGTTTCGCGGTAACTTTATGTCCCACCCATGCCCCATCACCGGGAAGTCGTCGAACTCACCAGAACGCGCATCGTTGATGATGTACGTGATTACCCCGAATATTGGTAGCGCCCCACTGATGCCTTCATCGTTACCAGGTAACCTCTCTTTTCTCCCATTCGCCACATTCTCCAGATGCGGCTGCGGGTATGTGCGATACCTCTTTACTTTAAACTCACCGTTGCAGTCACAGATTAGCAGCGATCCGTCACATGGCTTAAGCGATGAATCGATGACAAGGAGCGCATCTTTCATGATGCCGCACCTGTAGATAGTCTCACCCGCTCGCATGTAGTACGTAGCAGCAGGTTTCTGAATAAGCGCCTCATCAAGTGACAGGCGACTTTCAACGTAATCAGCAGCTGGACTCGGGAATCCCATACTCACCTCCGATAGTTACTGTATATACATACAGTATTATCGATCGGCGGTATCGATTAATATGCGGATAGCAAAAAGCCCACATGAGTGGGCGGTGTCGATCAATAGCTGATCAGAAGCTTCTCAAATGCTAAACTCCTACCAGTTTTTCTAATTACTAAAATGGATAAAAAATGAGTGTTTTCTCATCAACCGCAAAAACTAACTCATCCACCTACCAGCCCGGAGTTGATGGTTTAAGGGCTGTTGCAGTACTACTTGTTTTGCTTTTTCATGCAGGATTTGAGTCTATTCCAGGTGGTTTTATTGGAGTTGACGTTTTTTTTGTAATTTCTGGCTATTTAATTTCAGGGATAATATTCAGCCAGTTAGATAAAAAATCATTTTCTTTTATCAGATTTATTTGCTCCAGAATATCAAGGCTTTATCCAGCGCTTATATTTACTCTTTTCATTGTATTTATTGGCTGCTTCCTAGTTTATACTCCTTCTGAGTTTGCAGAAGTATCAAAGTCAGCAATATATTCAATATTTTCAGCGTCTAACATTTTTTTTGCTAGTAAGGCTGGATATTTTGATAACTCTTCAGAAATCAACCCTTTGCTTCATACTTGGTCGCTTGCTGTAGAGCAACAGTTCTATATCATATGGCCAGTTATCTTATCGTTGTCTTTTTTAATAAATAGAAAAATCGTCCCATATGTCATTGGGGTGGTGGCGTTATCATCTTTGGCGGCATCGCAATGGGCAACTGTAAACTCCCCTGTCGATAGTTATTACCTAATGCCGTTTAGGACTTTCGAACTTGCATTCGGTGGCCTTACTTACTTTGCATCTAAAAAAATAAAATTAAACAATTCATTTAAAGAAGTTACAATGCTATTTGGTCTGGCTGCCATAATAGCACCTTCAATATACTTTACCTCGTCCACTAAATTCCCCGGATTAAATGCAATGATTCCGGTTTTTGGTGCGATGCTATGCATTATCTCTCAAAATTCAAAGATATCAGGTTTTGTTGTTAATAATAGACTATCAGTTGGGTTAGGGATAATATCATACTCAATATATCTTATTCACTGGCCTATACTAGTTATTTATAAATATTGGGTATTCAGACCTTTAGATCTAACTGAAAAGGTATCAATTGTTATTGTTTCAATAGTGGCAGGATACGCTATGTATAACATTATTGAGAATAAATTCAGGAAAATAAATATACTATCACTAAGTAGAGGAACGCTAGCTGGAACATCAGCTCTTATCCTTGTGTTAGCTTCATTTTCTTCAGCGTATCTATATGGTGGTTTTCCGTTTAGGGTATCAGATAAGAGCGCATTGAGCTTCTCTGATGCAAAGAAATACCACGATGCTAACTTTGGTGGTGGCAATACACCTCAAGGTAGGGTTTCTCTGGGAGATGCCTCCAGAAAACCATCTATCATAATACTTGGAGATAGCATTGCTAGGCAATATGCATTAGCAATTGATGAAGACTTGAAAGCTAGAAATAAATCAGCAGTTGCTTTCTTTGAGGACGGGTGTTTTATGTCTGAGTCATACTCAAGATTGTGGAATGGTAACCCAGGAATGCAATGCAACAAAGCGTATAAAGATGCTATCAGCATGGCAAAGCAAACAAAATTACCATTAATATATGCGCAGAGTTGGCTTGGTTACAGAAATGTCATGGGTGAAATGTCAGGTAAACAAGTTCACTTTAACAATGATGAAGATTACCAATCTTTCATGGTTAAGAATATTGAAAGAATAAACTCAGAAATACCTAGCAAGCTAACAGTTATACTTGGTGCAAATGGTTCAGGTGGGGTGTCAGGCACACTTTCATGCGTTGCTAGACCATCATATCTTCCGCTCGTTTGTAGGGATAATATGGTTAGCGTAAGAGGTAGATCTGCATCTGATAAAATGAACAACTTTATAAAAACAAATTCACCTAGTGACGTCAATGTAGTTTCAGTAAATGATGTGATATGTGAGAAGGATAAATGCTTCCCTGTAACTAAAAGTGGGGAGATACTTTACTCTGATTATTTACACTTCAATAAAAGCACTGCGAAGAAAGTATGGGAAGCTATTAGTAGAAAAATTGAAATGTAGTTATAGAGCCCTATTGGGCTCTATTTTTCATGATGCTATTGTAAACTTAGTTGAAACTAAGCCTTTAGGTGCTTTGTAAGAGCCGCCAGAATATTCTATATAAGACATATCCACGTCAACAGCAACAAAAGCCTCCAGTGACTCCCAACCAGCTAAAGTTAGAATAATCCTTCCGTCAGTTTCACATCTAACAGATGGAGTCATCGCTACTCCAACACCATAATATTTAGTTGTTGCTCCAGATAATGTCGGAGTGCTTGGCGTGGATCCTTGCTGTAACTGACCAGTGATAACCCCTCCCCAAGTATTTGTCGATGCCGATGCTGGTGATGTCGCTCTAATTGTTATCTCTAGCATGCATATTGTTCTATATGTGCTCATGGTACCAATGGTAAAGCTAGATGCGTCTGAGGATGATTTATTTATCAAAACTGACGATGATAGTGATTGATATGCATTCTGAACGGCATTGATTGTTGTATAATCCTTTAGGTAACAATTTCTGAAGAGTACCTTATCCCCATAAGACGACGAATTAAGGGTCATTTCTGGTGATGATACATTATCAATAACAATTTGATCTGGGGAATTTACTGCGCCTAGTAATTGATTGGCATTTAAATACAATGCACCCCCATTTATTTTTCTCACCACAAGATCTTTTAAATAGAAATTTGTAATGTTATCACCGGCTACCCAATTATTCCCATCATTGTAGTTAAAAGTAAATGCTTGATTGGACGCATCTCCGCCGCCGAGCTCAATTCTTCCTTTGATAACTATATTTGAGTATGTGTAGCCTCTTGGGGTCATATCCCCTGAAGTTTCATCAATCATTTTAGTAGTACCTATCACACTCCCCCAATTCCCACCAACAACATCATAATCTATTGTGATATTTCGCATCACTCCTGAGATAAGTGGCTCTGTTATTGAGCTGTCCCACCCCCAATCCAACCATATTGGTGCTACACGATAAGGAAGTGTGTATCGCCCTGTGCTCCGATATTTATACTTAACATATAAATTACTAACCTGATTATCCATATTTCCATTAAAGAAATACATCTTTATGGGGGTACCCTGTTGGGTGTCAACGGCGTCGACAGTGATCTGTCCACCAGAACAGTTATTTTGAAGGAAGAAATCCCTGCGGCATCCATTGTTTTTTGTATTGATATCTACCAACCCTATATTGCTCATAAGATGAGGGTAGCGGGTGTCATTATTTACACTACGAGAATAGAGATTTTTTACATTAGTACATTCGTAACCCTGATAGCACTTGCTAGTCTTACCGATAAATGTGAAGTTATCGCATCCATTCAGGCGCAGTGGGGTCAGTCCGCGCTTATCATCACCCACATACTCAAGGGTGGAAGATGCATCCACTTCAAACACCAGATTGGTGATATTCGTCAGGTCGAACACGCGCGTCAGGTCAAATGCACCGGAGTAAAGCAGGGTGTCCCTGATAACCAGTCCGCGGATTTCAAGCCAGTCCATATTGCTCAGGGTTACGATCGTACCTAAGCCACCGCTACCTGGGCCAAAGTTCACAACCTGGTCAAAAATAATTTCAACGTTTTTTAGGTTATTAGATGTGATGTAAGACTGCAAAGATTGCAGCGTACCGAATCGGGAGAAGTAAAGGACACGTTTATTTACAACCGAATCAAGAGCATCTTTTACTGTAGATGAGCCGTAGCCGACCAGACTTGCCTTTTCACCGCTGGCAAGATCAGTTCTTAGTGATGCATCGCCTACGCTAAGCCATGCACCAGGTCCGATTCCTCCTGATGTTTCCGGCGTAGAGCCAGGTGCTACGCTCTTTGGTAACTCGCCATCCCAACGATAATATTCGCCGGTAGCCTCATAGCGTAGCACCTGATTAGGAAGCGTAAGATTATTCCCATCTTCGAAGCTATCAAGAGTGATATACCCGAGGCTTGAAATAGCCGTTGATGCTGTGTAATTGATGCCAGCAATTGTCCAGTGCTGATTACCAAACCTGTCAGTGTATTTATGAGCAGGTGATGTAACGAACTCATCAATTTTCCCGGCGTTAAACTTCAGATCGCGCGGTGATTCGCTTGGGACAGGCAAATTGGTAGGTTGAGTAGTCATATTAGTTCCATAAAAAAACCCGGCACGGTGGCCGGGTTCGGTTGGTCGGGGGCGGTTCTTATTGGTAGATGGCGTCGCTGTACTCCGCGACGGTCAGAGATACCGTGTTGTCTGTGTTCGGTTTGATGCTGTTGACCGTCCATAGTTGACTGTCCAGTTCCTCCACTGTCGCAATGAGGTAGCGCGACGGGAGCTGCACAGTGTCTCCGTTCCATATATTGAGCTGAATGTCGGGTAGTCGCCCAAGATGAAGACGCGATCAGGATGCACAAAGCGCTGATTCGTCCCGCCATTTGGCAGGCTCTCAACGTATTTCCACTGCTTTGGCTGACCGTAGTCTGCCGAATTCTCGTCAGTTACCCATTGACTGACAGTTAACGAACCGGCCCATGCGATCGTAACCTTTTTTAGTGACTTCCCACGAACAACCGGCTGGTCCCACTTTCTGGAGTCATTGATGTGCAGCAGGATACCAGCATAGCGACCGACCAGGCGGCGGCGGTCTGCTTCAGCAAAAGCCCGCCAAAGGCGCTTTGTGAATACCTTTTTGGTCTTCTTCTCCCAATCCGTCTCATCCTTGCTCTCGTCGGCATCGTCACCCTCGATGATTTCCGGGTTAGTCTGCCAGCACTTGCCCACCAGCTTCTCTACTGCGCCGTGTGCTATGCCACCGCGGCGATAGAGCGCATAGAGATTTTCGTAGGTTACCTGTTCAGGGAAGCCATACTCGCACCATGCTGAGTGGCGCTTATTGTCCAGCCCCATTGTTGGGGCCAGCATCCCCATACGGGCGCGCGCCATCCGCGCATCATTCAACGCATGGTTGACGGCGAGAGTTAATTTGTCAGTCATGGTTTGTCCGTTTGGTTAGCGAAGGCGTTTCGGAATCATCATCCCCACAGGTTGCGATCCATTCAGTTCAGTCAGTGCGTAAACCATCGCATCGAGGCGGTCAGGTGATTTCTTCGCGGTGGCGGGGATGTATTCCATCAACTGGTTTTCCAACACGTAGAGGTTGCCGTGATTTGCCACTCGCCCCTGTTCGTAGAGCGCCGATATCGGCTCCGCGCGGGCATACTTACCTTTGCTGGCATGGACACGAATGATGCGACCCTTGAACCCGGCATTGCGGAGTGTCTCCTCCGCCATGTCGCCGCCCTGGTTCGTCTCAATGACTATCGCGTCTGCTTCGTGTTGCTCATAAGCCGATATGGCTTTCTTGGCCCATCCAGCTGGTGAATATTTGCCGCTGTAATCGCCATCCACAGAGAACTGCTTTTTGTCACCGGCACCATATGAGCTGGCAGTAACAATGCCTGTTTCATCGCTTTCATCGCTGTTTGTTGCCTGTGGGTCAATCGCCACGACAGTGCGAACCTTATCGTGGTGAATTTGCAGCTCGCGTGCCGCGCTTATCATCCCCTCTGTCCACAGAGCGCCTTCAGCGTTAAACCTGCGAGGCTTCTGCATGTACTGCGCTTCGGCGGTTCGCCGGTGCGAAAACAGGGATATACGGTGCGATTCGTTATGCTTGAACGGCCAAAGCCAGCCATCAGGTAAGCCGTGGTCAATCGGTATAGCGTGTGAGTTTTCAGGGTACTGCGCTGCGTATGGCTGACTACTGTCGATAATCACCGGCAGATTCAGGTGATGCCATTTCTCACCACTCCCGCCCCGCAGAAGATAGCCGCTCAGGTCGTGGTAATGGATCCGCTGCATGATGACAATCATCGGCGTCGTCTCGATCGCCAGTCGTGATTTGATTGTCTCGTTAAAGCGGTTGTTGACCCCGTCGCGGACGATCTCTGAGTAAGCGTCATCTGGCTTAACCGGGTCATCGATAATCAGCGCGCCCTGCCAGCCCGGCTCCATGTGTCCGGCACGAAATCCGGTAACCTGTCCGGCAGCTGACGACGCGTAAACGCCGCCACCGTGTTCAGTCCACCACATCGCCTTACTGTCAGCGTCATCGCGCAGCACCATCGGCCACATTGACTGGTAGGCCTGCGACTTAATCATGCCGCGCGCGGTTGAGGAGTTCAGCAGTGCCAGGTTGTGCGAGTAGGACAGGTGCATGAAGCGGGCCCGGCAGTTCAGCGCCAGTCCGCGCCCCATCATATTGATGGTTGCCAGCTCCGTCTTCGTGTACCCAGGCGGGACGTTGATGATCAGGCGCTGAATCTCACCATCAATGACGCGATCCAGCGTTTGCTGAATCACCTTGTGGTGAGGCGCGACAATCATCTTTCCGCCGGTGCGCTGCTTGAAGAAGTAACGAGCGTAATAGAGCCCGTCCTCTTCGCATTCAACCTTACGGGCGTAAGCCTTTTGCTCAGCAGTCGTCATCCTCCAACATCTCCCGCCGGGCAGCCTTATACTCTTCTTTGGTCAGTGTAGCCATTTCGATTGGCCCACCATTCTTGCCTGTATGCTCATGAGTGGCCTGCTCTTTGAAAGCCATTACATCTATGTGCTTCCCAAGCAGTTCGAGGTTTTTGACTTTATCCGGCCACTTAATTTTCTTGAGAAGCCCGACCATCTCACGCTCTTCCCCGCGGCCTTCAAACATCTCAGCCACATCGAAGCCGCTAAGATATCTCCGCCAGGATGAAGGCCACTCGCTTACTGGCTTCAGACTCATGTCGTCTTTGAGGATGTCGAGCACGTCCATCTGGTCAATCTCAACGAGACGATTCAGGACGTAAGTCGCATTTATACCAACCAGATCATTGCGTTGTGCTTTAAGTTCGGCAATTCTGGACTGGATGTCAGGTTTTGACAGGTTTTCGGACGCAGTGCGGTTAGCTGTCTTTGCGCTGTACCCCGCCCGAATAGCCGCTTGCGTGGCGTTTAAGTCGATGAGGTACTCGCGACAGAACATTTCTTGTTTGTCGGTGAGTGCCATGTTTTATTCCAAAGGATTGAGTATGTCAGAAATTGTTAAACGCTCTTCTAAAAGCGCTGGGGATGCAGGTGAATACTTCATTGCCTATATGCTGTCACGCCTGGGAATATCCGCAGCACTAACAACGAGTGGTTCTAGCGCTGTAGATATAATTGCCACTATTGACGGTTCAAAGAGTATCAGTATTCAGGTTAAAGGCTCTTGGGCAAGAAGCCAGCCACGTCAATGGATGGTCGGCAAGCACATGCCTGCTGCCTCTCCTGATTTCTTTTACGTGTTCTGCAATATGTCTGAAGATATAGCCAATAAAACCTTTCCCGAAGTTTTCATCGTTCCGAGCGAAGTAGTCGCCAGCCATGCCACCTGGCATCACAGTGCCCCCCTATTCAAAATAAGCAAAGCTGATGAGGGGCAGTATCTTGACCGTTGGGATTACATAGCCGAGGCATTACTAGCAAAGTAATTACATACCAGCGCCAGAGCTTTTGCATAAAGCCATTACGATGGGTCTGCCCATGGTGATGGCAATAAAAAACCGCCCGGAGGCGGTTAAATCAAATCTTCAGCTTATTTCTAATGTGTTCTTTCATGATTAGCATATGCTCTTCTAAATCTATTGAGGACTGGTTAATAATCCTTGAGCTTTCTTCGACATCGGTGATTAAACCCCTACGGTACTTTTCGTAGAGTTCATTGCATTTTTTCATCTCAGACTGAATCAATCCAATGCGCGGGGTAAGCTCATAAAAATAGATGTGCAACAAGGATTCTAAACGATCAAAAACTCCAGGGCCGAGCGATATAGTATTGATGTAATCATTGAATCCATCCCACTCACGCTGGCTCTTGATATACCTTATCTGAGCCATTTGGATCAGAAACAGCATCTTCTCCCAGCGACAGCAGAGAGTGTATAACTCCTCACCTTTATCCCTGACAACTTTCGAAGATTCCTTACTCGCCTCATATTGGACTTGTTTCTGCCATCTTTCATCGGCGAAATGATTGGCAAGAAGCGCCCCGCCAAATGCACCAACAAGCCCTACGATTGGCGTAATAATATCTCGCCATGGGAAGGATATAACTGAGGTTGATAGTGATCCGGACATTAACCCTCCTTATCAAGAGAGATAATGTTACACCATTTAACTATTCCATTTACGGTTTAAAATAGTTACCAGCCAAAAGTTCTGGTTGCGTCACCTGCATGATGTGCTCATGCTCGAGTTCCAGAACTCGCTTTTCTTTCTTCCGCTCGTTCATCAAACGGCTTCCGATCGTGCCTTTCAGCTTTGAGCGCGTTTCTTTGATGGCGTAGCGATGCTGCAATTCTTCACCCATCGCCATGCGCCGGTTTAGCTGCTCGGCCATCCAGTTGAAGGCATTGATGTAACACTCCTTCACTGCGGCAGCTGTTTTGCCAGTGAATCCCATCACTAGCATCATGCATCCGTCGCGAGTGATGTTATACATAGGCTGAACATCGCCATTTTTATCAATGAAATCAATGGGCGCAAAATTGCGCTGGGTGAAGTCATCGGAGCATTTCAGGTTACGTATGGCACGCAAAACGTCTTTGTGTCGCTTGCCAAAGTAATCCGCCACCTTGAGTGATGTGGTGATTATCTTGTTGTCGAGGGTCGTGACCATTTCGCGGAAGTCGAAGGCCGGAATAACTGACGGATTATTCATAGCGTCTTTACCTTTTAGAAAGTGAGCCTGTCTCACAGAAAAGCCGCCCGAGAGAGGTCGCCACCTATAACGGCTTTTCTCAGGCTCGCTTACTGAAAGGCTCTCGTTGATGTGCGCGTGAGATGCGCATAAAAAAGCCCCGCTATTGCGAGGTTCTTGATGATTCGATTTTCCTGATTGCTGCCTTATCCAGATTGCACTGCCCCAGCGCCGTGTAGAGCTGAGCGTTTAACTCGAGACTTGCCTGCCATGTGAACGGAACCACCATTCCGGGGATCGGTGTGTCTGCGGTCAGGTCAGCGCTTATCGGCACCACTGGGGCTGGCACGTAAACTGTCTGCGTATTCCCGCAGGCTGTCAGCAGCGGCAGAAGGAACGAGCTGGTTAGCACACGGATCGCCTTCAAGCGCCTGCCTGATGTAGACGATGCGCGTCTCGCCCTTTTGAGCCAGTTCGTTCTTTGCATTCTTGGTAGCCTGTGAGATGTCACGGATGAGGTTCATCGTGGTGATCACGTTGCTGGTGATCACCTCCGATGTTTCTGCACGGACCGTCGCCTTATCGCGCTGGTCTTTGTAGGTGACGGCGTTGTCGCGGTAGTGGTTCACCAAGAACGCCAGCACACCGATTAACGCCATCACCAGCAACTGCAACCAGTAGCGCTTGACCAGCGCGCCGATCATGACAGGAACAGAGCGCGCTCCGCCTCACGCCGACGGGTCAGCCCATTCAGGACCTTGCCACCTGCTTTATTCCAGCGAAGGAACTCATCGGCGGCGCCAGCGTAATCACCGGCGTTGAGTTTTCGCAGAAGAGTCGATGTCGACAATGACCTGGATCCGAGGTTATACGTGAACGACACCAGGGCGTCGAATTGCCCCTGAGTCAAGCCGACTTTAACCAGGCGGGACACATCGTTTTCATAGCTGACCAGCCCGGTCTTCAGCAGACGTTCTGCTGTTTCCTGCTTAATCGTCATCCCGGCGCGGATTGGTTTGCCGTCGACAGGCTGAGTCCAGCCATAGCCGATCGTCCATACACCGACGCTGTCCTGGTACGCGGTGAGTTTGCAGCCTTCGAATTGCTTTATCAGGGCTATCCCCTTTTCGCTGGTTTGCATGGACTACTCCGTTATAACGACCTTCGCCAGGTTACCGCGCGCCAGCCAAACCGCCATGCAGATGACGGAGTTAAGCAGCAGATCGCCGAGGTTAACCTGAACGTAGTGGCCGAGCAGAATGTTGAAGGCATTGAATCCGGCGGCAAGGATGACCAGATAGGCCAGCACCGCGACACTCAGGCGATGACGCTTTCCCTCCTTCCGGAAAAACATCAGCCTGACCATGATTAACAGGCAAACTATGGCGTTTGCATCCATCAGAAGAAGCTGCCATGTCATTTATCTTCCTCCCCCAGCCCCGGCATCTTCCCGCTTTTGGATTTGCGGAGAATACGCAGCAGGACTGCCACGGAAATGGAAGCAGTGACAATTGCACCGACAGCTGGCGATACCTCAATGCTGGCCGGTGGCTTCATCAGGCTTAACGGCGTGTTGATGATTCCGGCCATGATTTTCGCCATGGGAACGGAGAAGAACACGCCACTGATAAACGATATCAGCGCAAAGATAGCCTGCTTCCAGAGTTGATGGGGATCTGAGGTCAGAACGTATAGCGCAGTTCCGGCGAGTGATCCGAGCATCACTGCTGGAGTCGCCTCCGGAAACAGCGTGGCAAAGGTTACACCGACTGATGACGATGTAAGACCAACGCCTACGATAGTGAAGGTCTCAGACATATTTATTCCGTGTGTAGTTGGTTCAGGCCCTCGGGGCGATTTAACAAGTAGGCGTGTCGATGATGGTTCCCGGAGCCTGAAAATAAAAAAGCCAGCGACAGGCTGGCAATGTGAGGGTAAGGCAATGTTGGCTCTCTGGCTGTAAATACCCTGGCTGGGTTTAGTGTGTGGCGATCGGACTCGAACCGATACTCAGGTTCAGCATTAGCATCATGCCTGACCTGCTGGCTATGCCAGTTGATGCGTTACTCTACCCATTCAACCCGCAAGCGGGAATTAAGTTACACCACAACGGACAGAGCACTGAGCATTTCGTTGGCGCTCCATGCTGCTGCGTGGGTTGGGTTATGAGCCCTTCACGCCAATGCTCTTTCCTGTTGTGCAGATACAAAAAAGGCCGCCTGAGCGACCTGTTTGTTGGTTTTCACCTTCACCGCATCATGAGCCCACGTATAAAGCCTTTGAAGCCTTCAGCGTGTCGCCTGTAATGCGATGTGCACTCATCAATGACATCATGAGCTGACACAAAACGAAGTGACTTGCTACCAACCTCTTTGTGCACTTTGTTTATGACGTTAAATATTCGAACACTAAAAGCATCATCCACCTTTCTGATTTCGTAACGATAGGTGATGTTGTTAGTGCCGCCAACGTAAAGCTGGAAGTTCTTCATGATGAGGCCTCTCTGTTTTAACTGGAGGCCACATTTTACATAAGTTAAAAATGATTTTTAACTTTTAAAGACTACTTGGTTTACATAAAGCACAATAAACAAAGCCCCGCACGATGGCGAGGCTCTTAATTCTTTGTCGACCTACGAAGCTATGGCAACGATATCAGATTTACATGAAATGTATGCTATTTAATTGACTTTTGCAATACCCTGCCGCGAAAAAGTCGCCTTTTGTTGTGATCGTGTTCTCACAGTGCAGAGAAGAGAGTCGCCATCAAGCCGCTTAAAGATGGCGCACATGGCCCGCCAGTAGTCGGCGTAGTTATGGCACCAGTTATCAGGTTTAACGCCGCACAGAGCCGCCAGGTCCTGGTGCTGATACACATCCTTACCCGCTAGCTCCGCTTTGACGTTCTGCGCCGCCAGCCAAATTAGATTCTTTAGGCGGTCCATCGTCTTGCCGGCCACCTTCTTCGCGCCGAGCTTCTCCCGGAACTCCGCCCACGCCCACTGAGTGATCGCCACCTGGTGCTCAAAGCTAACGTTCTCGCTGTAGTTCCACAGCAGCCAAGCTTTCTGGTGGTCCTCCAGCGACAGGACAGCCCGGCGCCAGGATGCGGTCACGAACTCAACTGGGCCCACCAGCGCGATGGATGAGCCCTTTGCGCGGGACTGGCTGCCGCTCATCGGCGGGCCTTCAGGGTTGACCATACGCTGCTTATCTTTGTCGAATACCTTTTTCCGTCCCCTGCTGCGCGCAGTCGCGGTGAATTGCGCGTTCTCGGCGAAAGCTACCAGCTGCCCTTTCGTAGCCCCGCTCAGATCTGCGGTCGCCACAATGAGCTGCTGACGTAAGTATTCCAGTTGCTGACTGTTCATTGTGCGGCTCCTACTGGGTGATAGATACGAACGAAGTTACGGAGAATGCGGTAATCCACCAGCACGGAGCCCGGGCGGCGGTAAATCCGGAGGCGCTGCCAGCGCGCTCGGAGTATCTCGATCGTTTCTGGCTTCATGCTGCCTCCTGCTGTTTGAGTGCTTTGAGCTTGGCGCGGTACTCATCGCGGATCCGGATGAAGTCTTCCCGGCGGTAGTTGGTCATGTCGTGGGGACCTTTGAGCCAGTCGACGTATTCCTGACCGTAACGAGCGACCAGGCCAGCTTCGTATTGCTGCGCGACCGTCGCCTCTTTGGCGGTGTACTTTCCGGCTCCGGCATTACACGACTTGCACTGCTTATGGGCGTTGCGCTCTTCAAAGCGCAGTTCAGGGTTAGCACCGACTGTTTTGAAGTGGCCGCAGTCCCACTGGCCGCCATGCAGATCGGGAGGATTAGTCTCACCGCAGCTGATGCATGGCAAATCGGCATCACGCGCGCGAATGTAGGCATTGAATGCCTGCTGAGCCTGCGCTTTGTAGTAACCGGCAGGCCGTAGCTCTGCCAGACGTTCCTTGCGGCGTTTGCGCCCGGCCTTCTCTGCCTCTTTCTGCTCCTTGATGCGCTTAGCGGCGGCTTTCACCTTCTCCTTCTCGCGTTCTTCCATTGCGAGGATTGCGCCATGTTCCGGGCAGCACCAGCGGATCCGGATGTCATGGAATTTCGGCACGAAGTATTCACCGCACACTTTGCACTTACGGCGGGATGGTTTACGCATGGTTCCTCCGTGCAGCGAGACGCAGCCATTTCTGATCCACCAGGCGGGCGGTGTAGCCCTTCAATGTTGGGATATCGGACGGCTTAACCTCAGGCTTACGCTTGCGGCGCGCCGGAACGCGAAAGATTTCGTTTGTGATGACGCGGGAAAGTGGAGTTGACATCAGGCCTCCTGCTTATCGCGCAGCTGCTGGTATTCGCAACCGTTCGGAATTGTCAGGGCCAGACCGAACTGGGCGCACCACATTTCAACCTTCACCAGGAAGATATGCATTTCGCCTGTATCGAGGTCGGCGGTGTGGCGTGGCTCCCAGGTCGTGGTTTTCTCACCGGTGATGAAGTCGGTGTAGGTCACCTCTTCACAGCCGAGATAGGTTTTCTTGAGGTTGCGCTTAACCCACTCCGGAGTCGCGTCGGTACGTCCGGAGCTAACCAGGTACTCGCTGATTTCCGTGTACCACATGTGGCTGAGAGCGTTCTGCGACAGGCTGCGCTTCTCTCGCCATGGCTTAACCTGAAGGCGGAAACATTGCCCGGCATCCAGCAATGGCTGAATCTGCTGGCCTATGGCCGCGAAGTTGCCGCGATGGAGTTTGATGCCGTCTACTGGGAGAATCATACGGCCTCCTTAACGGAAACCGCAGAATGAAGAAAATCGCAGGTGCATTTCTGCATCTGTGACAAGGTGAGGAGTTCAGATTGTGGTCGCATTTAAGTCCCCTTAAATGCGCAGAAGTCACCGGAGTTGTTCAGGCTCCGATGACATGATTATGGCTGGATGATTATTGGAAATCAACGCGGGGAGAAAATCGTTTGCAAACTTTTGTTTTTAATACACTTACCTTTCTAGCTACCTGCATTCTTTCCGAGGGGATTACCTTAGGCTCCAAACCCTAACACAAATTCAATAATTCATCTCGCCTCATGGGCAATGTCTGGATTACCATGTCAGCACTAATAACTAATTAGCCTGGTGAAATATGAGCATCGTGGTATTTACCACTATCATTACTGGTGTTTGTGTCTTTGTGACGGGTCACATTCTTGTAAAGGGCATCTTGGACCCTTACCTCTCTTTCAAAGAGCAGTTGGGGATGGTCTCAGCAATTCTTTTACGGGAGCAAAACAAGATTATTAACTTAAGCGCCAGTAATGAAGTGATTGACGAAATAAAGCACGCTTCGGCCCTACTGCTTTCAAAATCTAACGCGGTCCCCCTATATGGCGCTTTCGTTAAATTACGTTTACTTCCTCAGCATAAAAGCATAATTAAAGCATCGAGAAACCTGAATCTTATAGCGAGTACTTTGGAAGGGGCGAGCAATATCACCCCCAGAAAAGACTATGTCCTCGTTAACGACTCTCTCAATGCTATAGGTCGTGATTTGAGAATCATTGTTACCTATAAAGGACTATAACAAATACATTAAAAAGAACCCCCCCCTGCTGTGGTGCTGCTGGCAGTGGCATCCAGTGGGTTATATCTACGCCCAAACGTAGATCATAGCCTTCTGCATGAACGTAGAGTTCTGCGTCGCCTTTGCCGCTGAAATTTGATGAACTAACAATCCCGCAATCTCTCAGGCCATCATCCTGGCAGAAATAGAATATCTCAGTGCCGATGCCTGGCATCCGCTCACTGCAAGCCACCCAACCATCCGGAATCACCGGAGAGTTGCTGGTAAGCGGGATGTAATCCAGCCCCCACACCGTTGAAGGGTCTTTTTTACCCAACACGAACAGTGGAGCATTACCTCGCAGACCACGATTATCATCCTGATAGTCAGCACGTAGCCAACCAATCGCCGGCAACTTGTTAGCCGTCGTTACAGGTTCGGCACCCTGAAGCATGGCGGTGACAGCGTTGATAGCCTCAACTTGAGGCATCTCCATCATGCGATGATCGCTCGTTACTATGAATGGCTCAGAGTGCTTAAGCATGGCGGCGCGACAGTCGCTGAAAGCAGACATCACCGCCAGTACACCATGATTCCATACGTGCTCGTCAATCGCATCAGACTTGCGACAGATATCAATCGCCGCATCGAATATCGCGGATTCATCAGGCATAGATACCGGTGCTGGCGGGGCGGTGTAAAGCGGCGTTACTTCTCGCAGCGGGTCGACGTAAGCATTGCCACTATCGAAGCTGACGTTGTTTTTTGCGCCGCCGCCTGACAGTAGCCACGCCACAGGCTCCACTTCGATCGATGCCAGCGCCAGCTTCATCGCAGCCAGCGCCTTTGCAGCGTCTTCGTTTACTGTGCCGGGCGTCGCATCACGCTCTTCTTCAAGCTCCGCGATTGTTTTCAGGAGCCATTCTTTGGTAAGTGTGATCATGGGTTAGCTCTCCACTTTAGCGGCATTTTTACGGTTTGAACGACACACCAGAGCCAAAAAATTCATTTCGCAAATCAGCGCTGCCCGCACTTCAGCCCGGCGACGCCCGCCTATTTTGTTGGACTTCCCAACAGAGCGTTTACGCTGACGAATTACCTTTCTTGCGTGCGCGGCCTGTACTTCATCACGCCGCTGTTTTGATGCATAAACGCCCTTTGCGGGCACTTTACGAGCCTGTTTTTGATAAGCAGTTAACAGGTCGTGTACATTTGTAAATTTAGACATGCTCACTCTCCTTTACCGGCTACGGCCAGTGCCAATTTAGACGCATCAATATTCCACTGCGCATCACCACAGCACAGAATCCCGTTTGAGGCTTCGTAGCCAAAAGCCTCTGTATGTTCGATAAAACCGTGCGCGCACTGGAGATGGTGTGATAGCTCAGCAATCCTCTTGCCTACGGCTTCCAGCTCATCCAGCAGCGCCAGCACGGTGGCGGGATTGGCCGCGGCAACAAAATCCCTGACTGGTTTGTGTTCAATTTCCGCTATTGGTTGATACGATGTGAAGCCATGCTGCTTTTCATAACTACCATTGCGAATGACGTAGAAGTCGCCATTTATTTTCTTGGCTTGCCACTTATCGCTACCAGCCTTCTCAGCAGCTTCCCGTAATGCGCGTTTGTCGATGTTGCTCATTGGGCAGCTCCTTCAAATTGGTAAGAAATTTTAATTCCCAGCTTTTTAGCCATGGCATGCTCAGCGACGGCACCTTCCGACTCTTGCCACCCATGCAGCATGTGAATGGCGTCGGCGCAGCGAAGCATCGCCAGGCAGATGTCCATATACTCACGCTGAGATAAACCATCCGGGAGCGTGGCCGGATTTAATGCCACATGACCTCCTGATAACATCTGCTGTGCTACTGCGTTAAACATCGGACGGTTGTAGTTTTCGTAACCCGTCATTGGTCCTGCGATGTAAATTTTCATACCCCTACCCTCCCCCAAACCATCAATACTCGCTTCATCGCCTGACTGTTCCGGCACTCCTGGCAGATAACGTTCGTCTCTGTGCGCTGCACCAGCTTCGAATTACCCTTCGGCATGGCCGGTATGGTTTCCGGTGCGTATTTCATGCCGTAGTTGGTCAGTCGATACAGCCGCTGGCCATGCTTGCCTTCGAACTCGATCAGGCCGTCTGCAAACAATGTGCTTAACGGGCCGGAAATCTTTTTGGTGGTCATGCCGATCATGGTGGCAATGCGAGCACTATTCAGGCCCGGGTTATTACGCAGGGCTGCAAGAATCTGCCCACGAATTGTTATGGTCATGCTGCCCCCTTAGAACGGTAAGAATCCCACGTGAATGACAGAGTGCACCCGCCTCCATCGCTCATGCGATCAAGAACACGTTCGCCGATGAATGCAGCCAGTTCTTCCCGGGTCTGGTTGCTGATCAGGATGGTTGGCTTCATCCGCTCATAACGGGTGTTGATGATTTCGAACATGATCAACTTCTCGGCGTCGCTTCCGAACTGCACGCCGACCTCGTCGATAATCAGCAGGTCTGGCTTCGTGAAGTAACGGATCACTTCGTCTTCAGTACGGCTTGACCCCTTCGACCAGGTTGACTTGTACTCCCTGGCAATTTTCAGCGCGGTGGTGAACACAGCTGAGCTTTGGTGCTCGGTGATTGCATGCCGGGCGATAGCCAATGCGAGGTGGTTCTTGCCGGTCCCAGGCTTGCCACACATCACCAGGCCGCCACCCTTCTGCAAACGCTCAGGCCAGCGGCTGGCGTATGCCTGACAGACCTTCAGGGCGCGTTTCGCTTCTTCGTTCACCGGTTCATAATTCTCCAGTGAACAGGATTCAAACCTGGCCGGGATGCTCAGTCCATCCAGCAGGCGCTCGATGTTTCTTTTGCGGGCTGCTTCGTTGATGCTAATTCTTTCCGCCTGCAAGCGGCCTAACTCCTCTTTGAGGCATTCAGGGCAGAAGCTTGGGCGCGGGGGAATTTTCACGACTGAGTTTAAGAAATGCCTGGTCCTGCATTCAAAGGGGCCATGCGTTTCGCAGTTCTCGGTGCTGATAGTTAGCTCGATATCTTCATGCTGAACTGGCGGCTGGCTCAACCGGCATGTCAAAGCACATGATTCAGCATGCTCGCCGGTCTACCTGGATGGAGGGAAAGCATTATCGCCATGTTGCCCCTGATATGGCACCTAAGCAAAACAGCCCAATCATGTATAACCGCGATGAGATAAACCACTGGATCGAGCACCAAAGCCCAGCGAAACGCCGGAGAATATCTGCTTAAATGTCCTTTGGCACATCAAACGAGGAATGATTATGGCAGCATACCCAACAGGCGTAGAGGTTCATGGCGAATCGTTACGCATATGGTTCATATATCAGGGGAAGCGTGTCAGGGAAAATCTCGGCGTTCCTGACACGCCAAAAAGCAGGAAAATGGCAGGCGAACTTCGGGCTTCAGTCTGCTTTGCGATAAAGACAGGCACATTCAATTATGCCTCGCAATTCCCTGATTCATCGAACGCAGAGAAATTCAGCACTGTCAGAAAGCAACTCTCACTACTTGAACTGAAATCGAAATGGCTTGGACTTAAAGAGATGGAGCTTAGCCTCGGGACGTTGAGGCGTTACGATTGCCACCTCACAACCACTATCGAAACAATTGGTGAGCACAGGTATATCGGCAGCCTGAACACTGAAGATATCCTTAGTGCCAGGAAGGAGCTACTGAACGGCTGGCAGAAGACCAGACATGGCCTAAATCATCCACCCAAAAAGGGAAGAAGCGTTCCTACAGTCAATAGCTATATGGCATGCCTTGGCGGGATGCTGAGCTTTGCTTTCAAAAGTGGCTACCTGAAAACCGATCTGATGGCAGGTATTACCCCTCTCGCAAAAGAAAGACCCATTCCAGATCCTCTTACTTCTGATGAGTATCAGAGAGTGGTTGCGGCCTGCCCAACGCTACAGTTTCAGAATATGGTTATCTTTGCGGTAAATACAGGCGTCAGGCATGGCGAACTAAGCGCGTTATCCTGGGAGGATGTGGATACTGTCAACTGGACTGTTACAGTGTCACGTAACTATTCCCTGAAGGGAAACTTCACCCTGCCAAAAACCAACGCCGGGATTCGAACAATACAGCTGACCCAGCCAGCAATTGATGCACTCAAGGCGCAAATGCCACTGACCAGAATGATGGCATCCCACAAGGTAAGCGTCAGCCTACGGGAATACAAAAAAAAGAGAACCGATGAATGCACCTTTATATTCTCGCCGTCCATTACTTCAATGAACGGTAAGAAGACGATGTGCTACGTCCCCGGATCCATTAATTCAGCCTGGCGCACTGCCCTGCGTCGTGCAGGCGTCCGACAAAGACGGTCTTATGAAACCAGGAACACATATGCGTGCTGGGCACTGGTCGCCGGAGCGAACCCAAATTTCGTTGCGCACCAGATGGGCCATTCGTCAGCGCAAATGCTATTCACGGTTTACGGTAAATGGATGACCGAGAATAACCATGACCAGGTGGGCATTTTGAACGCATCATTTACTCAAAATGCCCCACTGATGCCCCATAGAAAAACCGCATAACCTTAACTATCTGATTTAACATATTAATATCACTTCAATCATGATTCATCTGGATGAGCAAGGTCGGATCGTTTGCCTTTAGCTTCCTGCCGGTAATGTTCTGTATCGCCATTCCTCTGGGTCTGGCGCGCGAAAACAAAGGCGTGGCGGCGTTTGCGGGCTTCGTTGGCTATGCGGTCATGAACCTTGCGGTTAACTTCTGGCTGACCGCCAAAGGGATCCTGCCGACGACCGACGCGGCGGTACTGAAAGCCAATAACATTCAGAGCGTGATTGGTATTCAGTCCATCGATACCGGGATCCTTGGAGCCGTGATCGCGGGGGTGATTATCTGGATGCTGCACGAGCGCTTCCACAACATCCGCCTGCCCGATGCGCTGGCCTTCTTCGGCGGGACCCGCTTTGTGCCAATCATTACGCTGGTTGTGATGGGTCTGTTTGGTCTGATCATCCCTCTGATTTGGCCGATTTTTGCCATGGGGATCACCGGGATTGGCCGCATTATCAACGGCGCGGGTGATTTCGGCCCGATGATTTTCGGTACGGGTGAACGTCTGCTGCTACCGTTTGGTTTACAGCACATCCTGGTTGCCCTGATCCGCTTTACGGAAGCAGGCGGCACCATGGACGTTTGCGGTCATTCCGTTAGCGGCGCGCTGACCATCTTCCAGGCCCAGCTGAGCTGCCCGGCCACTCACGGCTTCTCTGAAAGTGCGACGCGTTTCCTTTCTCAGGGTAAAATGCCTGCCTTCCTCGGCGGCCTGCCGGGTGCTGCGCTGGCGATGTACCACTGTGCCCGTCCGGAAAATCGTCATAAAATTAAAGGTCTGCTGATCTCCGGCGTTATTGCCTGCGTGGTGGGCGGTACGACAGAACCTATCGAGTTCCTGTTCCTGTTCGTGGCACCGGTACTGTACCTCATCCACGCCGTACTGACGGGCCTGGGCTTTACCGTGATGGCTGTGCTCGGTGTGACCATCGGTAACACCGACGGTAACGTGATTGACTTCGTGGTATTCGGTATCCTGCACGGCCTGTCCACCAAGTGGTATCTGGTGCCGGTTGTGGCCGCCATCTGGTTCGCGGTTTACTACGGGATCTTCCGCTTCGCCATCACCCGCTTCAACCTGAAAACGCCTGGCCGCGATACCGATACGGCCACCAGCGTTGAACAGGCGGTGGCCGGTACCGTTGGGAAATCCGGATATAACACGCCGGCTATTCTGGCGGCGCTGGGCGGTGCGGATAATATTACCTCTCTGGATAACTGCATCACCCGCCTGCGTTTGTCGGTGGCGGACATGTCCAAAGTGGATACCAACGCACTTAAAGCTAACCGGGCTATTGGCGTAGTACAGTTAAATCAGCACAATTTGCAGGTCGTCATTGGCCCGCAGGTACAGTCAGTGAAGGATGAGCTGGCAACCCTGATGCGAACCGTCGAAGCCTGATGCCTCGCCCCCCCTCGTCATGAGGGGGTTTTACTTTACGGAGCACCGTCATGTTTGATTTTTCAACCGTCGTGGATCGACACGGCACCTGGTGTACCCAGTGGGATTATGTCGCTGACCGTTTTGGCGCTGCCGACCTGCTGCCCTTCACCATCTCTGATATGGATTTCGCCACCGCCCCCTGCATTACCGATGCGCTGCACCAGCGAATAAACCACGGGGTGTTTGGTTACAGTCGCTGGAAAAATGACGAATTTCTGGCCGCCGTGGCGCACTGGTTCCGGCAACGCTTTAACAGTCAGATTGATACCGAAACCGTGGTGTATGGGCCGTCGGTCATTTATATGGTCTCGGAGCTGATCCGCCTCTGGTCCTCGCCTGGCGACGGCGTGGTGGTCCATACTCCGGCTTACGATGCCTTTTATAAAGCCATCGAAGGCAACCAGCGTACCGTTGTTTCCGTGCCGATGCAGAAAACAGCGCATGGCTGGGAGGGGGATATGGCCTCGCTGGAAGCGGCGCTGGCAAAACCGGAAAACAAGGTGTTGCTGCTGTGTAGCCCGCAAAACCCGACCGGAAAAGTCTGGACTCGGGAGGCGCTGACCACAATGGCGGCCCTGTGTGAACGTTATGGCGTAGCGGTGATCAGCGACGAAATTCATATGGACATGGTATGGGGCAAGCATCGTCATACCCCGTGGAATGAGGTTGCGCGCGGTAAATGGGCGCTGCTGACCTCGGGTTCCAAAAGCTTCAACATTCCGGCGCTGACGGGCGCCTGGGGGCTTATCGCCGATGACGCCAGCCGTAACGCCTATCTGAATGCATTAAAAGGTAGGGACGGACTCTCTTCCCCTTCCGTGCTGGCGCTGACCGCGCATATTGCTGCTTACCGACAGGGCGAACCCTGGCTGGACGCGCTGCGGACCTATCTCGAAGAGAATCTGCGGTATGTTGCTCGCGAATTAAACAGTGCATTTCCGACACTCAACTGGCAACCGCCAGAGGCAACCTATCTGGCCTGGGTCGATCTCAGCCCGCTTGGCATTGATGACAAGACGCTGCAAAACGTGCTGATTGAACAGCAAAAAGTGGCCATCATGCCGGGATATACCTATGGGGATGAAGGTAAAGGCTATGTGCGACTGAACGCTGGCTGTCAGCGTAGTAAGCTTGAACAGGGCGTTCAGCGCCTTATCGCTGGCATCAACACTCTGCTGTAAATCATTTGCGCAACGGAATATTCCCTTGCGCAAATAGCTTTTTACCCCGTTTTGTTTTTATAATATGGCGCACTTTAACCAGCAAAGAGTGCGACCATGATTGATACACGCCTGCCTTTAACTGATATTCACCGCCACCTCGACGGAAACATTCGTGCCCAAACCATTCTCGATCTTGGTCGCCAGTTCAATTTAACCCTCCCTGCCGAAACGCTTGAAACCCTGATCCCTCATGTTCAGGTCACGTCGAACGAACCGGATCTGGTGAGCTTTCTGAGCAAGCTCGACTGGGGCGTGAAGATGCTGGCCTCGGTCGATGCCTGTCGCCGTGTCGCCTTTGAAAACATCGAAGATGCCGCGCGCAACGGCCTGCACTATGTCGAACTGCGTTTCTCCCCGGGCTATATGGCGATGACCCACAATCTCCCCGTAGCGGGCGTGGTTGAAGCGGTCATTGAAGGCGTGCGTGAAGGCTGCAAAACCTTTGACGTTCAGGCGCGTTTGATCGGCATTATGAGCCGTACCTTCGGTGAAGCGGCCTGTCTTCAGGAGCTGGAAGCATTACTGGCGCATCGCGACCAGATCACCGCCATCGACCTGGCCGGTGACGAGCTGGGCTTCCCGGGCAGCCTGTTCCTGTCTCATTTCAACCGCGCACGTGATGCAGGATGGCATATTACCGTTCATGCAGGCGAAGCCGCGGGGCCGGAAAGCATCTGGCAGGCCATTCGTGAACTGGGTGCGGAACGTATTGGTCACGGCGTGAAAGCCATTGAAGATCGCGCGCTGATGGATTTCCTCGCCGAACAACGTATTGGAATCGAATCCTGCCTGACCTCCAATATTCAGACCAGTACAGTGGCATCGCTGGCGCAACACCCGCTGAAAACCTTCCTTGAACACGGGGTGCTGGCTTCACTGAACACGGACGATCCGGCGGTTCAGGGCGTGGATATTATTCACGAATACAACATCGCCGCGCCGCAGGCCGGGCTGAGCCGCGAGCAGATCCGTCAGGCGCAAATCAACGGGCTGGAGATCGCCTTCCTGACGCCTGAAGAGAAACAGGCGCTGCGCGATAAAGTTGCTCAGTAGTCCTCTTTACTGCCGGGTGGCGCTGCGCTTACCCGGCCTACGAAAGCGTTTGGCACTTATGCCAGACAGAGCGTTGCGCGATGTTTGGCAGATTCAATCCCCAGCTCAATGAGCTCCATAATCTGGATTGCCTGGCTTGCGGGAACCGGATTTTCACCTGAACCGTTCAGCGCGTCACGAATGGCGGCGTAATACGCCGGATAGTTCCCCGGCAGGGTCAATACCGTCTCTTCAACCAGCGCCTCACCCTCCGCACGCGTCACCACCCCGTCGCGCATGTCGTAGCCCCAGTCCTCCTGCGGTAAGCGTTCGCCATTTTTGAGGCGCTCTTCCTGCGGATCCAGGCCGAACTTCACATAGCTGCCGCGCGCCCCATGAATGATATAGCGGGCCGATTCCGCCGCCGCAAGCATTGTCCCGTGCAGCACAATGCGCCGCTGCGGATAACTCAAAATGGCATGGAAATAGTCGGTGGTCTGCGCCCCCGGCCTGAGCTGCGCTAAATCGACCGTCATGCTTACGGGCAGACCAAACAGATGAACGGCCTGATCGAGAAGATGCGGCGCTAAGTCATACCAGATGCCGCTGCCCGGTCCCGCCTGCTCGCGCCAGCGATCTCGCACCTGCGGACGATAACGATCGAAGTGCGACTCAAAAAAGGCAATTTCGCCGAGCGTGCCTTCGTTGAGCAGCGCTTTGACCGTCAGGAAATCGCTGTCCCAGCGCCGGTTGTGAAAGACCGATAATAACCGACCCAGACTTCGCGCCAGCGCATCCAGCTCGCGCGCCTGTGACAACGTCACGGTGAAGGGCTTATCGACAACAACATGTTTGCCTGCCTCCAGCGCCGCTTTCGCCAGGGGGAAATGAGTGTCGTTAGGGGTAGGAATGACAATAAGGTCAATATTAGGATCGTTAAACAGATGCTTAGGCTCCGTTACCACCGGCACAGCTGGCCAGTCGGCGCGGACCTTAGTCTCATCGCTGCTTGTGATGGCCGCCAGTTCCATTCCCGGCGTGCCGGCAACCAGCGGTGCATGAAAGGTTTTGCTTGCGTACCCGTAGCCAATAAGACCGACGCGGATGTTTTCACTCATCGTTTGCCCCCTCGCTGTGCGCTTATTTATCACTGGCCTTGTGCTTAACGCACACATTAATAATGTGCCCTGTGAGTTAAAATAGCATCTCACGACAGCGTTTTTTGTTACCTCGCATTAAAGTGCGCATAGGGGGCCGGGGAATCGTTCCCAAAGCGCTTGCTCTGAAGAAAAGGGCGCTGTAACATTTGTAATCTGTATTTATGGATAAATTACAAACACAAATTATGACGTCAATAATTAATCGAATCATTGAATTAGCGGGATGGATTGTCCTTGGGGTTTCAGTCGTGTTGCTCGGCATTGCCAGCCATATCGATAACTACCAGCCGCCGGAGCCTGTGACTGTCGCACAACAAAAGTAAGCCGTGTCGTCATAAAGCGTGACACATTACGTCATGGAACATATTGCCAGCCGTAATGAACGGGGTTACCCTTCTCTTTCAGGCATCTCATGATGCCTGATTCTTCGCAAAGAAAACTCCTAATTTCGTCGCGTTACCCGAGTGGACAGTTTACGTCTTTATTAATCCGTTTATTATTCGAACGCATTACCTTTATGGGTATTACCCTTTTTTATGGAAACTTATTAATATGACAGTTCAGGACTATTTATTAAAATTTCGCAAGATCAATTCCCTTGAAAGCCTGGAAAAACTGTTTGACCATCTGAACTACACGCTGTCGGATAATCAGGACATCATCAATATGTACCGCGCTGCTGACCATCGTCGCGCCGAACTGGTCTCTGGCGGTCGTCTGTTCAATGTGGGGGAAGTGCCTAAATCCGTATGGCGTTACGTTGTATAAGAAAGTAGCCTTCGGCGTGAAATGTTATATACTCTCCGCCCTGCAAATTTCTGTATAACATTTCGCGCAGACTATGGGAGAGCGTATGACCGCATTGCCTGGAGAGAGAATTGGGGGCTGGTTAATCGCCCCGCTGGCATGGCTGCTGGTGGCATTATTAAGCGCTTCACTGGCGCTGTTGCTTTACACCACCGCACTGGTTACGCCTCATGCTATCCAGACACTGATGTCCCAGAGTGCGCTCAATATTGCGACGTGGTTTGTGTCGTTCGTTTTCGCGATCGCGATGTGGTACTACACGCTGTGGCTGACTATCGCCTTCTTCAAACGCCGCAAAAGCGTGCCAAAACATTACATTATCTGGCTGCTGGTCTCCGTGCTGCTGGCTGTCAAAGCGTTCGCTTTCTCGCCTGTGTCTGACGCGCTGGCGGTTCGCCAGTTACTGTTTCCGCTACTGGCGACGGCGCTTCTGGTCCCTTATTTCAAGCGTTCGACGCGCGTTAAGAAGACCTTTGTCAACCCGTAATAACCTTACAGTTAACCTGTTGTGGCCTGTTGTCGTTTATCCGATAATAGGCGGCTATTTTATTTCAGGCTAAATAATGACCGATTACTTACTGCTCTTTGTCGGAACTGTGCTGGTGAATAACTTCGTACTGGTGAAGTTCCTTGGCCTGTGCCCGTTTATGGGCGTCTCCAAAAAGCTGGAGACGGCAATGGGCATGGGGCTGGCAACCACCTTCGTGATGACGATGGCCTCCATTTGCGCATGGCTGATTGATACCTGGATCCTAATCCCGCTCGACATGCTCTACCTGCGCACTTTGGCCTTTATTCTGGTCATTGCGGTCGTGGTGCAATTTACCGAAATGGTGGTGCGGAAAACCAGCCCTGCCCTGTATCGCCTGTTGGGTATTTTTCTGCCCCTCATCACCACTAACTGTGCGGTGCTGGGCGTGGCGCTACTGAATATCAACCTTGGGCATAATTTCCTGCAATCGGCGCTGTATGGTTTTTCCGCCGCGGTCGGTTTTTCTTTTGTTATGGTCCTGTTCGCCTCGATTCGCGAGCGTCTGGCCGCGGCGGATATTCCCGCGCCGTTTCGCGGTAACGCCATCGCTCTGGTGACCGCAGGTTTAATGTCTCTGGCCTTTATGGGCTTTAGTGGTCTGGTGAAGTTGTAATGAGTGCTATCTGGATTGCCATCGCGTCCATCAGCGTGCTGGGACTCGTCTTTGGCATCATTCTGGGTTACGCCTCCCGCCGGTTTGCGGTGGAGGACGATCCGGTGGTTGAAAAAATTGATGAACTTTTACCCCAGAGCCAGTGCGGGCAGTGCGGCTACCCTGGCTGCCGCCCTTACGCTGAGGCGGTGGGCGTGCAGGGAGAAAAGATCAACCGCTGCGCGCCGGGTGGCGAAGCGGTCATGCTTAAAATAGCTGCCCTGCTGAACGTCGATCCCCAGCCTGTCGACGGCGATGAACAGGCCCAGGAGCCTGTTCGTGCCCTTGCTGTTATCGACGAAGCCAACTGCATTGGCTGCACAAAATGTATTCAGGCGTGTCCTGTTGACGCCATTGTGGGCGCAACGCGCGCGATGCATACCGTTGTGGCGGATCTGTGCACCGGCTGTAATCTCTGCGTGGCGCCCTGCCCGACGCAGTGTATAGAACTGCGCCCGGTTGAAACGACTACCGAAAACTGGAAGTGGGACCTTCAGACCATTCCGGTTCGCAATATTCCTGTGGAACAACATGCTTAAGTTATTTTCTGCCTTCAGAAAAGAGAAGATCTGGGATTTCGACGGCGGCATTCATCCGCCTGAGATGAAATCGCAGTCTAACGGCACGCCGCTGCGCCAGATCCCGCTGGCGACCCGTTACGTTATGCCCCTGAAACAGCATATCGGCGCGGAAGGCGAATTGTGCGTGAAAGAAGGCGATAGCGTTCTTCGCGGCCAGCCGCTGACCTTTGGTCGCGGACGGATGTTGCCGATACATGCCCCGACTTCCGGTAAGGTGGTGGCTGTTGCCCCCCATACCGTTGCCCATCCGTCGGCGTTGTCTGAGCTGAGCGTGATCATTGAAGCCGATGGTGAAGACCGCTGGATCGAGCGTGACGGCTGGAGCGACTACCGTTCCCACAGCCGTGAAGCGCTGATTGAACGCATTCATCAGTTCGGCGTGGCGGGTCTGGGGGGCGCAGGCTTCCCGACCGGCGCTAAGCTTCACGGCGGCGGCGATAAAATCGAAACGCTGATCATCAACGCCGCCGAGTGCGAACCGTACATCACCGCCGATGACCGTCTGATGCAGGACTGTGCCGCGCAGGTGGTGGAAGGTATTCGCATTCTTGCGCATATCCTGCAACCCCGCGAAGTGCTGATCGGTATTGAGGACAATAAACCGCAGGCCATTTCGATGCTGCGTGCGGTACTGGCGGACAGCCATGATATCGCCCTGCGCGTGATCCCGACCAAATATCCGTCCGGCGGGGCAAAACAGCTGACGCAGATCCTGACCGGCAAACAGGTCCCCCACGGAGGCCGTTCGTCCGACATCGGCGTGCTGATGCAAAACGTGGGGACCGCCTACGCGGTGAAACGTGCGGTGATTGACGGCGAGCCATTGACCGAGCGCGTCGTCACGCTGACCGGCGAGTCCGTCTCCCGTCCCGGCAACATCTGGGCGCGTCTGGGTACGCCGGTGCGTCATCTGCTGGAACAGGCTGGCTTCTGCCCGGGTAGCGATCAACTGGTCATTATGGGCGGCCCGCTGATGGGCTTTACCCTGCCGTGGCTTGATGTGCCGGTGGTGAAGATTACCAACTGCCTGCTCGCCCCTTCCCTGACGGAGATGGGCGAAACGCAGGAAGAGAAAGGTTGCATACGCTGTAGCGCCTGTGCGGACGCATGCCCGGCAGATTTACTGCCGCAGCAGTTGTATTGGTACAGCAAAGGCCAGCTGCACGATAAAGCCCAGGCGCATAACCTGGCTGACTGTATTGAATGCGGTGCCTGCGCCTGGGTCTGCCCAAGCAATATTCCGCTGGTGCAGTATTTCCGTCAGGAGAAAGCTGAAATCTACGCCATCTCCATGGAAGAAAAACGTGCCGCTGAAGCGAAGGCCCGCTTTGAAGCGCGCCAGGCGCGACTGGAGCGCGAGAAACAAGCCCGTCAGGAACGCCATAAGCAGGCTGCCGTGCAGCCTGCGGCGAAAGATCAGGATGCCATTAACGCAGCCCTGGCCCGCGTGCGCGAGAAGAAAGCCACCGCCGCCCAGACGGTTGTGATCGCTCCGGGAGAAAAACCGGACAACAGCGAAGCGATTGCAGCCCGCGAAGCGCGGAAAGCCGAAGCACGCGCGCGTCAGGCGGAGAAAGCGCAAAACGCCAAACCGGAAGCCGACATCGACCCGCGTAAAGCGGCGGTGGAAGCGGCTATTGCCAGGGCAAAAGCCCGCAAAGCCGGTCAGCAGACAGTGGTGGTTGAACAGGAAGCGACGGATCCGCGCAAGGCGGCCGTTGAAGCCGCTATCGCCCGCGCCAAAGCACGTAAAGCGGCACAGCTACAACCTGCCGAAGAGAGTGAAGCCCCTGTCGATCCGCGTAAAGCCGCCGTTGAAGCGGCCATCGCCCGTGCCAAAGCACGAAAAGCGGCACAGCAGGACGAACTGCCTGCGGCCGCTAATGACGATCCACGCAAAGCCGCAGTCGCCGCCGCGATTGCGCGCGTTCAGGCAAAGAAAGCCGCGCAGCAAGCCGTTAACGAGGATTAAATGGTTTTCAGAATTGCAAGTTCCCCTTATACCCATAACCAGCGCCAGACATCGCGTATTATGATGCTGGTGTGCCTGGCCGCGCTGCCAGGTATTGCCGTACAGTGTTGGTTTTTCGGCTGGGGTACGCTTTTCCAGTTAGTTCTGGGTTGCGCCAGTGCCGTCGCAGCGGAAGCCGCGATCCTGAAGCTGCGCAAAATGGAGGTGACTCGCATCCTGAGCGATAACTCCGCCCTGTTGACCGGCCTGTTGCTGGCCATCAGCATTCCCCCGTTCGCCCCGTGGTGGATGGTGGTATTGGGAACGGTGTTTGCGGTGATCATCGCCAAGCAGCTGTACGGCGGGCTGGGCCATAACCCGTTTAACCCGGCGATGATTGGCTACGTAGTACTGCTGATCTCCTTCCCGGTACAGATGACCAGCTGGCTGCCGCCGCATGAGATCGCCGCCACGGTGCCCGGCTTTATGGATGCCCTGCACGTTATCTTTACCGGCCACACCGCGCTGGGCGCAGATATGAACGCGCTTCGCATGGGCGTGGACGGCATCAGTCAGGCCACTCCGCTCGATACCTTCAAAACCTCCCTGCGTGCCGGACAGAGCGTGGAGCAGGTGATGAAATCGTCTATTTACAGCGGCGTACTGGCAGGTGCTGGCTGGCAGTGGGTCAATCTGGCCTACCTGTTGGGTGGCGCGTTCCTGCTGCAACAGAAGGCGATCCGCTGGCATATTCCGGTGAGCTTCCTGGTGACGCTGGCCGTCTGCTCGACGCTCGGCTGGGTTATCTCACCTGAGTCACTGGCCAGCCCGCAGCTCCATCTGCTCTCCGGCGCGACCATGCTCGGGGCATTCTTTATTCTGACCGATCCGGTCACCGCCTCTACCACCAACCGTGGTCGACTGATTTTCGGCGCGCTGGCAGGCTTGCTGGTCTGGCTTATTCGCAGCTTTGGCGGCTATCCGGACGGCGTGGCATTTGCCGTGCTGCTGGCTAACATCACCGTTCCGCTCATCGACTACTACACGCGTCCACGCGTGTACGGTCATCGCTAAGGGTCGCGCCATGCTAAAGACAATGCAAAAACACGGCGTCACGCTGGCGATCTTCGCCGCCGCCCTCACCGGGCTGACCGCGCTGGTAAATGAACTGACGAAAACCACCATTGCAGAGCAGGCAATGAAGCAGCAAAAAGCGCTGTTCGATCAGGTGATCCCATCCGATCTCTACGATAATGACCTGCAAAAAAGCTGCTTTGTCGTGCAGGCTCCGCAGCTTGGTAAAGGACCCCATCGCGTTTATATTGCCCGCAAGGGCGATAACCCCGTGGGCGCCGTCATGGAAGCCTCCGCGCCGGACGGTTACTCCGGTGCGATTCAGCTGCTGGTGGGCAGCGATTTTTCCGGCACCGTACTGGGTACGCGCGTGACGGAGCATCACGAAACACCGGGCCTTGGCGACAAAATTGAAACACGCTTAAGCGACTGGATCTTACACTTCGCCGGAAAGATGATTCATGGCGAGGACGATCCTGCTTTCGCGGTGAAAAAAGATGGCGGCGAATTTGACCAGTTCACGGGCGCCACGATTACTCCGCGCGCGGTGGTCAACGCCGTAAAGCGCGCCGGGCTGTATGCCGAAACGCTGCCCGCGCAGATCAATCATCTTTCCACCTGTGAGGAGTGACCATGAGCCAGGTTAAAGAGGTTATCGTCCAGGGTCTCTGGAAGAACAACTCCGCGCTGGTGCAGCTGCTGGGGCTATGTCCGCTGCTGGCGGTGACGTCTACCGCCACCAACGCGCTCGGGCTGGGGCTGGCGACCACGCTGGTGCTGACCCTGACTAACTTTTCCATTTCTGTTTTGCGCCGCTGGACGCCGTCAGAAATCCGTATTCCGATTTATGTCATGATCATTGCGTCGGTGGTCAGCGTCGTGCAAATGCTGATTAACGCCTACGCATTTGGCCTGTACCAGTCGCTCGGGATCTTCATTCCGCTTATCGTGACTAACTGTATTGTCGTAGGCCGCGCTGAAGCCTTCGCGGTGAAAAACAATCCGGCCATATCCGCGCTGGATGGGTTTTCCATCGGCATGGGCGCGACTGCCGCCATGTTCGTCCTCGGCTCTCTGCGTGAAATTTTGGGCAACGGTACGCTCTTCGACGGTGCGGACGCGCTGCTTGGCGGCTGGGCGAAGTCGCTGCGTATTGAGGTGTTCCATACGGACACCCCGTTCCTGCTGGCCATGCTACCTCCTGGCGCCTTCATTGGCCTTGGGATGATGCTGGCGTTAAAATACCTGATTGATGAAAAACGTAAACGCCGCGCCGCTGAACGCAGCGTACAGGAAGGGATCCCCGAGAAAGCAGTATGAATAAAGAGAAACGCATTGCGATCCTGACGCGCCTGCGCGATGAGAATCCTCATCCAACGACAGAGCTGAACTTTAACTCGCCGTTTGAACTGTTGATCGCGGTGCTGCTCTCTGCACAGGCGACGGACGTGAGCGTCAATAAAGCCACTGCCCTGCTCTACCCTGTCGCCAATACGCCGCAGGCCATGCTGGAGCTGGGCGTTGAAGGTGTGAAATCCTATATCAAGACCATTGGCCTGTTTAACAGCAAGGCCGAAAACGTCATTAAGACCTGCCGGATCCTGCTGGAGAAGCACGGCGGTGAAGTCCCGGAAGATCGCGCCGCGCTGGAAGCGTTGCCGGGCGTCGGGCGTAAAACGGCAAATGTGGTGCTGAACACGGCGTTTGGCTGGCCGACCATCGCCGTAGATACCCATATCTTCCGCGTCTCAAATCGCACCCGTTTCGCGCCGGGTAAAAACGTGGAAGAGGTTGAAGAGAAGCTGTTAAAAGTCGTTCCTGCGGAATTTAAGGTGGACTGCCACCACTGGCTGATCCTGCACGGCCGGTATACCTGTATTGCCCGTAAGCCACGCTGCGGTTCCTGCATTATCGAAGATCTCTGCGAATACAAAGAAAAAGTCTATCCCTGAGCGTAAACCACCTTACTTCTTACCTGTTCAAGCCCTTAGAATTAACAAGGGCTCTGATATCTTCTCATGTGACCATAAATTGCCCTCTTTTTCTCCTTTACGCATTGTCGATTCTTCGGTCATTTAACACTCAAACAGGTTAATAGTTTTTTCATCACCAAAAATTTCTATACATCTGTGATCGCGATCACTCTGATAACCTGATGTTGGATTTTTGTTGTTAAAACCCGCCCAACCCCTTTGTCAGACAAGATTTCGTCTATTCAACACCGCACATAAGACCAGTCATTTTTCAGAACATGGGCTATATCACTGCCAATCACCCGAAATAGCAGAACATATCGCCATACAGCCATTAAACAGGGTCGCTCACAGTCAAAAAAACCACTAATTTTCAACCAATGAAATTTAAAGCTGCATAACATTTGCGTGAACCGATGATTATACCGCCAGAGTTATATGTAACAGATTATTACAAACGTATTGCCAGATGGGGCTGGATAGTGAACATTACCCGCCGTTTCCCCTCCCAATATAACTATAAAGCGGATGGACTACGGTCATCACGCTATGAACACCCCCGTTAATATGGGATGTAAAAAAAGAGGTATATGTGTCTACTGCAAACAATAAACCAACAGATGAGAGCGTAAGTCTTAACGCTTTCAAACAGCCTAAAGCGTTCTATCTCATTTTCTCTATCGAATTATGGGAACGTTTTGGCTACTACGGCCTGCAAGGGATCATGGCGGTTTACCTGGTTAAACAGCTGGGTATGTCTGAAGCCGATTCCATCACGCTATTCTCTTCCTTCAGCGCCCTGGTGTATGGCCTCGTCGCTATCGGCGGCTGGTTAGGCGATAAAGTCCTCGGTACTAAACGAGTCATTATGCTGGGCGCCGTTGTTCTGGCGATTGGCTATGGGCTGGTTGCCTGGTCCGGGCACGATGCAGGTGTGGTTTACATGGGCATGGCTACCATCGCGGTAGGTAACGGCCTCTTCAAGGCGAACCCATCTTCCCTGCTCTCTACCTGCTACAGCAAAGATGACCCACGTCTGGACGGTGCATTTACCATGTACTACATGTCCATCAACATCGGCTCCTTCTTCTCTATGCTGGCAACCCCATGGCTGGCCGCAAAATTCGGCTGGAGCGTAGCGTTTGCGCTGAGCTTCGTGGGTATGCTGATCACCGTTGTGAACTTCCTGTTCTGCCGTAGCTGGGTTAAAGACTATGGTTCAAAACCAGACTTCGAACCCGTGCACATGGGCAAACTGCTGGCAACCATCGTCGGCATCGTGATCCTGGCCGCTGTCGCCACCTGGCTGCTGCATAACCAGGGCGTTGCACGTGCCGTACTGGGCGTGGTTGCGCTGGGTATCGTGATTATCTTCGCGAAAGAAGCCTTCGCGATGCAGGGTGCGGCACGTCGTAAGATGATTGTGGCGTTCATTCTGATGCTGGAAGCAATCATCTTCTTCGTTCTGTACAGCCAGATGCCAACGTCTCTGAACTTCTTCGCTATCCGCAACGTTGAGCACTCCATCCTCGGTATCGCGTTCGAGCCGGAGCAGTATCAGGCCCTGAACCCGTTCTGGATCATGATTGGTAGCCCGATTCTGGCCGCTATCTATAACAAGATGGGCGACCGTCTGCCTATGCCGCACAAGTTCGCTATCGGTATGGTGCTGTGCTCTGGCGCATTCCTGGTGCTGCCGCTGGGGACGAAATTCGCGACCGACGCGGGTATCGTGTCTGTAAACTGGCTGATCCTGAGCTATGCGCTGCAATCCATCGGTGAACTGATGATCTCCGGTCTGGGCCTGGCGATGGTTGCGCAGCTGGTCCCTCAGCGTCTGATGGGCTTCATCATGGGTAGCTGGTTCCTGACTACCGCTGGCGCGGCCATCATCGCAGGTAAGATTGCGAACCTGATGGCGGTACCAGACAACGTTACCGACCCGCTGGTTTCCCTGAATGTCTACGGCACCGTGTTCATGCAAATTGGTATCGCGACCGCCGTGATTGCCGTACTGATGCTGCTGACCGCACCTAAACTGAATCGTATGACGCAGGACGACGACAAATCCGCTAAAGCGATTAAAACCGCGAACGCGTAATGTCATCGGGAAACGACTGAACAGAAGCCGCTAATTGATTAGCGGCTTTTTTTTTATCCGAACGCGCACTAACATAGCTGGAACCTCAGCAAAAAGGAGTTACCGATGAAACTGTTCTATAAACCGGGCGCCTGCTCTCTTGCTTCCCATATTACGCTTCGCGAGAGCGGTAAAGATTTCACGCTGGACGGCGTTGACCTGATGAAAAAGCGCCTGGAAAACGGGGATGACTTTTTTGCGATTAACCCAAAAGGGCAGGTTCCGGCCCTGCTGCTGGATGATGGCACCCTGCTGACCGAAGGGGTGGCGATTATGCAATTCCTGGCGGACAACGTACCGGATCGTCAGCTCCTTGCCCCCACCGGCAGCATTGCGCGTTATAAGACGCTGGAGTGGCTGAACTATATTGCCACCGAACTGCACAAAGGCTTTACGCCCCTGTTCCGCCCGGACACGCCAGAAGAGTACAAACCTACCGTGCGCGCGCTGCTGGAGAAAAAGTTGCAGTACGTTAACGACGCGCTGAAAGACGACCAGTGGATCTGTGGCTCGCGTTTCACTATCGCCGATGCCTATCTGTTTACCGTTCTGCGCTGGGCGCGCGCGGTTAAGTTGAACATGGAAGGATTAGACCATGTCGCCTCGTATATGACGCGCGTGGCGGAGCGTCCTGCGGTGGCGGCGGCGCTGAAAGCGGAAGGGTTGAATTAACGGAGCGGCCTGGGGAGCCGGGTGGCGCTGACGCTTACCCGGCCTACAAATTCCGTAGGCCCGTGCAAGCGCAGCGCCGCCGGGCAGTGTCTATAGCTGCGTTGCGCTAAAATAGTGCTCCGGCTTCGCGATGCGATCCTGTGCCGCGACGACCTGGAGCTCATATTCCTGCATCGTCTTCGTCGCAATCATGATTTCATAAACGGCTGCGGTGACGTGCTCCAGCGCATCGCGCAGGCTCGCGCCCTGCAATAGCTTCACCAGCAGCAAACCGCTGGTCACGTCCCCGACCCCGACAGGCTGACGTGCACCGAAATCCACCAGCGGTCGACTGATATGCCAGGCTTCATCCTTCGTCACCAGCAGCTTCTCAAAACGGTCCTGGCTCAACCCTGCGCGTGCCAGGTGTTTCACCAGTACAATCTCTGGCCCCTGGGCGATCAGCTCGCGAGAGGCGCTTACAGCCTCTTCTACGCTGTTAACCGGATGCTCGCTGAGGATCTCCAGTTCAATCAGGTTGGGGGCAATAATATCGCTGGCGGGCAATGCATGACGGACATGAAACTCCGCAACGCCCGGCGCTACGATGCAGCCTTTTTCAGGATGTCCCATCACCGGATCGCAGAAATATTTCGCCGCGGGGTTTGCCGCTTTCACCTGGCGCACAATGCCGAGGATATGTTCCCCCTGCTCCGCCGATCCCAGATAGCCGCTCAGTACGGCATCGCAGCGTTTAAGCTGGTCGATATCCGCAATCCCCTGAACGACTTCCGTCAGATGCGACGGCGGCATCACGCAGCCGGTCCATTTACCGTACTGGGTGTGATTCGAAAACTGGACGGTATTGAGGGGCCAGACGTTAACGCCGAGGCGGCGCATCGGGAATTCCGCAGCGCTGTTGCCAGCATGTCCAAACACAACGTGGGACTGAATGGCGAGGATGTTCTTCATGTTGTACTTACCAAACCCTGTCAAAACAAAAGGGGCGTGGTTTCCCACGCCCCTGCATACTTTTAATTACTTCCAGCAGACCAGGCAGTAATTTTTCTTACCGCGACGCAGTAGCGTGTAGCGACCATAGAGACGGTCGTTCTCGGTAAAGGTGTATTCCGGATCGGCCTGTTTTTCGCCATTAATGGTGATCGCGTTAGAGGCGATGGTTTTACGCGCCTGACCGCGAGACGGCTGGAGCTCGGAGTCCACCAGCGCCTGCATCAGATCGGCGCCTTTTTCCATCTCCACCATCGGTACGCCATCCTGCGCCAGCTGTTCGAAATCCGCTTCGCTTAAATCGCTCAGGGTCCCGTTAAACAGGCTCGCCGTAATGCGTTTCGCCGCCGCCAGACCTTCTTCGCCGTGAACCAGTTTGGTTACTTCGTCCGCCAGCACGTACTGGGCGCGTGGTGCTTTACCGCTGTTCTTGTCTTCTTCTTCCAGCGCATTGATTTCTTCGATATCCATAAAGGTGAAGAACTTCAGGAAGCGATAAACGTCGGCATCCGCCGTGTTGATCCAGAACTGGTAGAATTTATACGGGCTGGTTTTCTTCGGATCCAGCCATACCGCGCCGCCTTCGGTCTTACCGAACTTGGTACCGTCTGCTTTGGTGATCAACGGCACGGTCAGACCAAACACCTGATTCTGGTGGAGGCGACGGGTCAGATCGATACCGGAGGTGATGTTACCCCACTGGTCGGAACCGCCAATTTGCAGAGATACGCCGTGCAGCTTGTTCAGGCAGGCAAAGTCATACCCCTGCAACAGGTTGTAAGAGAACTCGGTGAAAGAGATACCTTGGTCGTCACGGTTAAGACGCTGCTTCACTGCTTCTTTGTTAATCATCTGGTTAACAGAGAAGTGTTTGCCGATGTCACGCAGGAACGTCAGCACGTTCATGCCACCAAACCAGTCGTAGTTGTTCGCCGCAATCGCAGAGTTCTCACCGCAGTCGAAATCCAGGAATGGTGCAACCTGTTTACGGATCTTATCCACCCACTCCTGCACGGTATCTTCGGTATTCAGCTTACGCTCAGCGGCTTTGAAACTTGGGTCGCCAATCAGACCGGTCGCGCCGCCAACCAGAGCGACAGGCTTATGGCCGGCCATCTGGAAGCGTTTCAGGCATAACAATGGAACAAGATGCCCCAAATGCAAGCTGTCAGCGGTGGGATCGAAGCCGCAATAGAGCGCGATCGGGCCTTGCGCCAGTCGCTCTGCTAACGCTTCCTCGTCCGTCACCTGGGCCACGAGGCCCCGCTCTTGCAATTGTTTAATCAAGTTACTGCTTGCCATCAAATTCTCCATGTATAAACGACTGCACCTTTGCCGGTACACGACTTTTCGCCTGATGCGAAAGGACCATAGAATAAAGCGCCAGCGCGGTGTGCGCTAGCGCTTAAATCAACAAATTTTGGGGATTACGGTGCCAGTCTGTCGATTTTCCAGCCACCGTTGTCGCGCTGGTATAAAAAGCGGTCGTGGAGACGGTGTTCACCGCCCTGCCAGAATTCCATCTGCTCAATGGGGATGCGGAACCCGCCCCAGAAACTCGGCAGCGGTACTTCACCCTGCTGAAACTTTTGTTTGAGTTCGAGGAATTTACTCTCCAGCACGCCGCGGGCTGAGATTCGGCTGGACTGTTTAGAGACCCAGGCACCGATCTGACTGTCGCGCGGGCGGCTGTGGAAATATTTCACCACTTCGAGCGTAGAGAGGCGCTCCGCCTTGCCGGTAACCATCACCTGGCGCTCAAGCATATGCCACGGGAAGAGCAGGCTAATACGCGGATTATTTTCAAGGTGATGCGCTTTACGACTGCCCAGGTTGGTGTAGAACACCAGCCCTTTCTCGTCATAATGCTTGAGAAGAACGATGCGTTGATACGGCTGACCATTTTCATCAACCGTGGCAACAACCATCGCGGTCGGGTCGGCCAGTTTCGCTTCGCAGGCCTGCTTCAGCCAGCGTTCAAAAAGCACCAGCGGTTCGGCGGGAAGATCCTGGCGTCGCAGACCGCCTTTGGTGTATTCACGGCGCAGATGCGCAATTTGCTGTAGTTCGTCGTTATCTGACATGGCGTTAGCTGAAAGTGAGATTGGGTGGCGCTATTGTGCGCGCCCCCTTCAAAAATCTCAACGCTTCGGATTTTGAAGCTGACAATTGTTCAGCACAATGTGGTCACGCTTGTAGACGGTGGCGCTGTCGCCTTTCGACCAGAAGACGTAGATCCCGTCTGAGTAGCGCGCACCGGAGGCCGACATTCCCTGCTTCAGCGTCAACAACTTATTGTCATAAACAAAGCTGGCTTCCTGACGCGGGTTGTTCAGCTTCACCGTCAGCGGTTTTTCATCACAACGATATTCCAGCGTATCGGTTTGCATACGCTCAACGAACTGGTTATAGACGCTGCATCCGGTCATAAGAAAAGGTACAGCAATGAGAAGAAGTTTTTTCATGGGCAGATTCCGAAGACTATCCTGGTCCTGGAGGGCCTAACCGCCCTCCTGTTTTTCCCTATTTTACGGGTTACGCCTCCCGCTGAATTTCAGTTAACTCTGATTATGGCGCGGGTTTGCGGGGAAAATGGCCCCGAGGACGCTCGCCTCCCGCGCACCGGTTACGGAGGGTAAATTACCCGGCAGACCGGCAACCGTACGCCAGGCAAGCCAGGCGAAGGCCAGCGCTTCCATATCGTCTCCGCTGATCCCGGCTTCATCAGTGGTCGTGACTTCGGTGCCCGGCAGCAAGGCGGCGAGGCGTGCCATCACCAGCGGGTTTCGGCTTCCGCCTCCGCATACCAGCAAGCGCTCACACCCGCCGCTCAGCAACACCTGTTCAGAGATCGACACCGCGGTGAGCTCCGTCAGCGTAGCCTGAACATCCTGAGGCGCAAGGCCGGGGAAGCGCGCCAGCTGACGTTCAAGCCAGCCGTAGTTGAAATATTCCCGCCCCGTGCTTTTTGGCGCAGGCAGAGCAAAGAAAGGATCGCTTAACAGGGTTTGCAGCAAGGGAAGGATCACTTTCCCCTGGCTGGCCCACTGCGCGTCTTTGTCATAGGCTTTACCGCTCTGACGCCAGATCCAGGCATCCATCAGCATATTACCGGGTCCGGTATCGTACCCCCGCACGGGTTGCCCGGGAATAAGCATCGACAGGTTGGCGATCCCGCCGATGTTCAGGACCATCCTGCGCTCTACCGGGTGCGCCAGCAGCGCCTGATGAAATGCCGGAACCAGCGGCGCCCCCTGCCCGCCGAGGGCCATATCACGACGACGGAAATCACCCACCACCGTTACGCCGGTTTTTGCCACAATCTGGTTGTTATCGCCAATTTGCATCGTGTGCGGCGCCTCGCCGACAGGTTCATGCCAGACGGTCTGCCCATGGCAGCCTATTGCCACGATGTCCTGTGGGTGGAGTCTTTCCTGCTGCATCAGGGCCAGTACCGCATCAGCAAACAGCGCCCCCAGACGCACATCCAGTTGGCCCAGTTGGGAAAGCGTCAGCTGTTGCCCCTGGCAGATGTTCAGGATCTCTTCTTTTAACGAGACCGGAATTGGCCAGGTCAGGCTTGCCTGCTGCGCCACCATGTTTTCATCAATGGCGGCCAGAACGACATCCACACCGTCAAGACTGGTACCAGACATCACACCGATATAGCGACCCGATTTCATGCGCTTTCCTTACGTTACATGGGCTAAGTGCAAACACTCCATCATAAATAACGCGGCTTTGCTATGCGGTGATAATAATTTTTAACAATCTCAGACCTGTAGCACAGGCGATGTTTGTTTATGTCCCGTTAAGCCCTGTTCAGGTAAAATTTATTTATTCGGCATGCAAAGATATGAACTGTGGTCAGGAATGCCATATAATTTAGCCATAACGGATGCCCCAACCGGGCGTTTTTTGGTGAACAGGAGAGTCAAATGATTTTACGTGTACTGGGCGTTTCGCTGATTGGTTTAACACTGGCGGGTTGTGTGAATGACAGTTCACTCTCCGGCGACGTATATAGTGCTTCTGAAGCTAAACAGGTACAGAACGTGACATACGGTACTATCGTTAATGCCCGTCCTGTTCAGATTCAGGGTGGCGATGACACGAACGTGGTGGGCGCAATCGGCGGTGCTGTGCTGGGTGGTTTCCTGGGTAATACCATTGGCGGCGGCACCGGACGTTCTCTGGCGACCGCAGCGGGCGCAGTTGCAGGCGGCGTAGCGGGTCAGGGCGTTCAGGGTGCGATGAACAAAACTCAGGGCGTTGAGCTGGAAATCCGCAAAGACGATGGCAGCACTATTATGGTTGTGCAGAAACAGGGTAACACCCGCTTCTCTGCTGGCCAGCGTGTTGTTCTTGCAAGCAACGGCAGCCAGGTCACCGTCTCCCCGCGTTAATATCCTGATGGATGTGGTCTTTCAGACCGCATCCATTTACCAAAATCATCATTTCCAATAATATATTGGCACAATATATTCACATGGTGAATTATTCATTTCACCCGTTCTTGTCCGTGCGCAAAGTATTTTTTATTTCCCTCGCTTAGACTCTTCGCAATCTCTTTTTCCTTTTTTAATTTTTAAATTCTCTATGCTTGCGATCTGTCGATTTGTAAAGAACCGCTTTGTGGCCTTCGCGCTTGGGTGCATTGTTATCATTGCCGTATTACAAGGTTTTTTTATAAAACTTGTTGCATGGGTTCCTTCGTTTTCACCTTTGTTTTTCCCTACGCTGACGATATTTCTTCTGGTGTTCCATCTGTTTATTGCCTGTTTTATGGCAATGAAATACTGGTGCGACAAAAGGCGATTATATCTTGTTCCCATTGCCCTGGCCTTTGCCGGTTCGGCGTTACTGATGGTGGGGACACTGGCCAGCTTCCCGGCCTGGCTTGATCTCTATCAGTTCAACGAAGCGAACTATAACGACGCCATGATTTTCTACATGTTCCGCCACTTTTTAATGGCGGTGCTGATGATCGTCGCAGCATTACTGTATACCCTGCGCAATTCTGCGCTCTCACGAAGCGCCCATGTTGGTATCGTTGTCGGCGCCTCGCTCTTTACGGGCTGTATGCTTGGGCTGGCATTGTTCTATTCCAGCCATTCAACCCTGCTCACACTGGACCTGGTGGATAATGAAACCCGACAGTTTATGGTTCTCTGGAGCCAGGCGATCAATATCATTTTGATCGTCCTGTGGGTAGTAACGTTAATCACCCTGTTGGCCATTACCCGCGTGAGGAATTTGTTTTGGGTCGGCGGCAATTTTTTATGTGTCTGTTATATCGTCACTCTGCTCATGCTATTGTTAGGCGGACACGCTGAAGATATTTCATGGTACCGGGCACGGTTATTCGAAACTGTCGCTACGTTAATGATTATTTTCATCTTACTTTCCGACGTATTTAATTTGTATCGTGACTCGCATGTAAAATATCAGCAGTCTTATCAAAATTCCATCCGCGACCCCCTCACCCGTCTTTATAATCGCAGCTATTTCTATGATTCATTAAATCACGCGCTAAACACGGCCACGGTGACACATCCGGTATCGGTGGTCGTGAGCGATCTTGACCGTTTTAAACGCATTAACGACTGCTACGGTCATTTGCAGGGGGATAGGGTTTTACAGTTTGTCTCAAACCTGTTGACCGATTCGGTGCGACCGCAGGATATCGCGGCGCGGATCGGCGGCGAAGAGTTTGTGCTCATGCTGACAAATACACCGTCCGATGTCGCGCATCAGGTTGCCGAACGTATTCGCCTCAAGTTGAGCGGGTTTGACAAGGCCAGCAGCGGTGGGCAGCTTCCGGAACCGATTACCATTAGTATGGGAGTATTCACCGCTACCTCGCCGGAAACCAGCGCTGAAACCTGTGTGGAAAGCGCGGATAAAGCCATGTACGAGGCAAAAGAGACGGGCCGCAACCGGGTGGTGGTGTTCAGAACATGACAAAGGCCTTGCACGAGCAAGGCCAGTGAACAACGTCAGTCGCGCGACTGTAAATCGTGGATGTTTTGCTCAAGACGGGCGATGAGTCCGATCAGCATCTCCAGCTCAGCGGGTGAAATACCGGCCAGGATCTCCCCTCGCGTTTTACTGATGACGGTTTCCATCTCAGTAATAATCGGGGCCGCTTTTTCCGTCAATTTGATCCGCTTGGCGCGACGGTCGCTGGCGCAGGTTTGTCGGGAGATGAGTCCCTTCTCTTCCAGCTGGTCAAGGGTACGCACCAGGGAAGGCTGTTCAATACCAATCGCTTTTGCCAGTTGGATCTGTGACTGATCGGGCGGAAGCTGATGGATGTTGTGCAGCGTAACCCAGTGCGTCTGTGTGAGTTCCAGAGGTTTCAGGCGATGGTCAATCAGAGCACGCCAGATGCGTACCAACCTTGCCAGATCAGAACCTAATGGCGATTCCAATTTCATCTCCTTATAATTAGCTTGCTAAGTGATTATAGTGATTTTAGAATAGTTTGCAGTATTTGTATTGCCAAAACAAATGCAATCACGGTATTCATCATTCCTTAAAGGATGATTTACACTGAACGGTAATGCGCCATCGCATTGAAATCTGCCATTGTGGCCCTCATTCCACCGCAAAGGATCGCTGCTTGTGACGTTGTTTTCCTTCTCCGCAGGGTTGCCCCTCCAGGATCTGATTGTTGGCGCATCGGTCTACTTTCCGCCACTGTTTAAAGCCGTGATGGTCGGTTTTGTGATCTGGCTCATTGCGCATCGTCTGCTGCGCGACTGGATGTATTCCGGTGAAATCTGGCACCCGATGTTAATGGATCTCTCCCTGTTTACCCTCTCCGTCTGTCTTGGCCTTGCCGTGTTAACCGTGTGGTGAGAATAGCATTGAAAACGTTAAAATATTTTTCCACTCTTTTCGTCTTAGCGCTGGCGCTTATCGCCGGCTGGTGGCTCTGGAATTATTACATGCAGTCGCCCTGGACGCGTGACGGCAAGATCCGCGCGGAACAGGTCAGCATCACGCCACAGGTGTCCGGCAGTATCAGCGCGCTGCTGGTGAAGGACAACCAGTTCGTTCATGCGGGTGATGTGTTATTCCGCATCGACGAGACCCCTTTTCACATTGCAGTGCTCAATGCCCAGGCGCAGCTCGCAAAAGCTCAATCCGATCTGGCAAAAGCCAATAACGAAGCCGAACGTCGCCGACATCTGTCGAGGAATTACATCTCTGCGGAAGATCTCGATACCGCCAATATCAATGTAAAAGCCATGCAGGCCAGCCTGAAGGTTGCAGAGGCAACGCTGAAACAGGCCGAGTGGCAACTGACCCAGACCGTTGTCAAAGCTCCGGTGGATGGATGGATCACGAGCTTGTCGACCCGTGTGGGGGATTACGCCACCACAGGCCAGCCGGTCTTTGCCCTGGTCGACAGCCGCTCTTTCTATGTTGTAGGTTATTTTGAAGAGACCAAGCTGCGCCATATCCGCGAGGGAGCGCCTGCCCGAATCACGCTTTACAGCGGCGCAGAAACGTTACAGGGTCACGTTAGCAGCATAGGTCGGGCAATTTACGATCAGAGCGTGGAAACCGATTCTGGCCTGGTGCCCGACATCAAACCCAACGTACCGTGGGTGCGTCTGGCTCAGCGGGTGCCTGTTCGCGTCGAGTTTGATCAACTGCCGAAAGACATTACCTTGGTCTCTGGCACAACCTGCACCGTCGCCATCGGATCGCGATGATGAACCTGGGAGCTTTCTCCTGGCGCAATACGCCGTGGATAAAAGCGACACGGCCGCAGTGGCGTTACGCGCTGCGTAACGGCATCGCCATGTGCCTTGCGCTTACGGTTGCCTATTATCTGAATCTGGATGAGCCTTACTGGGCGATGACCTCTGCGGCGGTCGTCAGCTTCCCAACCGTCGGGGGCGTTATCAGTAAAAGCCTCGGGCGCGTGGCGGGTAGCCTGCTGGGGGCAACCGCCGCACTGCTTCTTGCCGGCCATACTCTGAACGATCCCTGGCTCTTTTTGTTAAGCATGTCGGCATGGCTGGGGCTGTGTACCTGGGCCTGCGCTCATTTTACCAATAACGTTGCCTATGCGTTTCAACTGGCGGGTTACACCGCGGCCATTATCGCCTTTCCGGTCGTCAACGTGCTGGATACCACTGAGCTGTGGGATATCGCCCAGGCACGCGTGTGTGAAGTGATGGTCGGCATTCTGTGCGGGGGCGTCATGATGATGATCCTGCCCAGTACCTCAGATGGCACTACGCTTATCACCGCACTTAAAACGATGCACGCACGTTTGCTGGAACATGCCAGCCTGCTCTGGCAGCCTGACAGCAGCGATGACATCCGCCTCGCGCACGAAAAGGTCATCGGCCAGATCCTGACCATGAACCTGTTGCGCATCCAGGCTTTCTGGAGCCACTACCGTTTTCGTCGCCAGAACACGCTTCTGAACTATTTACTGCACCAGCAATTGCGGATGACGAGCGCGATCTCGAGCCTTCGTCGGATGTTGCTGAACTGGCCTGCACCCCCAGCCCATACCCGGGAGATTATCGAGGCGCTGCTCGCTACCCTTGCGCGTTCGGATGCCGATATTTATACCGTGGCCCGCATTATCGCGCCGCTCGCCCCAGCGGATGAATATGACTACCGGCATCGCGCCTTCTGGCAGCGTCTGAACTATTTCTGCCGCCTGTATCTGCGCAGCAGCCGCTGGTTAAAAGCCGTCGAGAATGCCACGCCCGTCACCGAATTTTCCGTTCCCGGTAGTCCTGCTCTGGCGCGGCATACCGACGCAATGGAGGCGCTGTGGAGCGGTTTTCGTACGTTTTGCGCGTTGACGGCCGTGGGCGCATGGGCCATCACCACGCAATGGGATGCGGGCAGTGCGGCCCTGACGCTTGCGGCAATAAGCTGCGTGCTCTATTCCGTCGCCGCTTCCCCCTTTAACTCCCTGACGCTTCTGCTGCGTACGCTGGTGCTGCTGTCGCTGTTCAGCTTCGTGGTGAAATTTGGTTTGATGGTGCAGATAACCGACCTCTGGCAATTTCTGCTATTTCTCTTCCCGCTATTAACCACCATGCAGTTGCTCAAACTGCAAATGCCTAAACTGGCCGGTCTGTGGGGTCAGTTAATTGTTTTTATGGGCTCATTTATCTCTGTAACGAATCCACCGGTTTACGATTACGCTGATTTTCTCAACGACAACCTGGCGAAGATCCTCGGCGTGGGGCTGGCGTGGCTGGCTTTCGCCGTGCTACGCCCGGGCTCGGACGCGCGTAAAAGCCGCAGGCATATTCGGGAGTTGCGCAGGGGTTTTGTCGATCAGCTGAGCCGCAGGCCGCATCTGCGCGAAAGCGAGTATGAATCGCTGGTTTACCATCATGTCAGCCAGCTGAATAACAGCCAGGATTCACTCTCCCGTCGCTGGCTACTGCGCTGGGGCGTGGTGCTGCTAAACTGTTCGCACGTGGTGTGGCAGTTGCGCGCCTGGGAGACGCGTTCCGATCCGCTGTCGCAGGTCCGTGATAACTGTATTTCCATGCTCCGCGATGTGATGAGCGAGCGCGGGGTGCAGCAGCGCCCCCTGAGCGTCACGCTCGCCGAGCTTCAGCGTATTTGCGACACGCTGGCGCACCATCATCAGCCTGCGGCCCGCGATCTGGCATCCATTATCTGGCGGCTGCACTGCTCCCTGTCACAGCTTGAACAGGCGCCGCCACCCGGAACGATTGGCGATCAGATCACCCCGCAGGCATAGCGCGCCCCGCCGCCGCCAAGCGGTTTAGGTTGATCGGACATGTTATCGCCGCCCACGTGGATCATCAGCGCCTTGCCTTTGACCTCGTCAAGCTTTTTGAGTCGTGGCGCCACAACCGGATCGGTGGCTTTACCATCGTTATTTACCACCAGCACCGGCAGATCACCGAGGTGCCCCATCCCTTCCGGGCCTTCATGCTTACCGGAGTTCTGCGGGTCGAGATGCCCCCCTGCGGCTTCCGCAGCTGTTGGTTTCCCCTCTTTCATCGCGGGTTGACAGCTGCCTTTAGCATGAACGTGAAAACCATGTTCGCCGGGTGGAAGAGCCTTGAGATCGGGAGCAAATTCCAGCCCTTTATCGGTTTCGGTGATTTTCACCGTCCCGATGGACTGACCTACCCCCTGAGAAGTGACGAGATTCATTTCAACGTCCTCGCTGGCTGCCTGCGCCCCTGCGCAAACAACCAGCGTGACCATTGCCAGAGCAAAACGCTTCATATGACCTCCACAGGTTATTTTTTGCACCTTAAGTCTATACCAGAGGCGCAGATTTCACCGGAAAGTCAGGTTCAGGCGTGCTCAGGGTACGTCGTAGCCCAGCGCCGCCTTACGAATGCGGAACCACTGCTGACGCGTCATATCCAGCTCCTCAGCTACAAGCGCAGCGCGGACACGCTCAATTTTGCCGGAGCCAATAATTGGCAGCGGTTTAGACGGCAGGCGCAGGATCCAGGCGTAAACCACCTGCTCGATACTCTCCGCATTCAGTTCGCGCGCCACCGTTTCAAGCTCGTTACGCAGCGGCTGGAATGGCTCATCGTTAAACAGACGGCCGCCTCCCAGGCAAGACCATGCCATTGGACGGATGCGCAGCTGTTGCAGTTGGTCGAGCGTGCCATCCAGCAGCAGCGGCTGATGAACAGGCGAGATCTCCACCTGATTCGTCGCCAGCGTAAACGGCAGGCGAGACTGCAATAGCGCAAACTGTGCCGGGGTGAAGTTAGACACGCCAAAATGGCGCACTTTGCCGCTCTGGTGCAGCGTCAGGAAGGCTTCCGCGACCTCATCCGCATCCATCAACGGATCGGGACGGTGGATCAGCAGCAGGTCGATACGATCGGTGGCCAGGTTGACCAGTGACTGCTCGGCGCTTTTAACGATATGCGCGCTGTCAGTGATGTAATGTCCAAGCGCATGCTCCGGTTTTGCTGTGGTGGCAATACCGCATTTGGTCACAATCTCCATTCGTTCACGCAGCCCCGGCGCACGCTTCAGCGCTTCGCCAAAGGCGGCCTCGCACTGATAGCCGCCATAAATATCAGCATGATCGACGGTGGTGATCCCGAGATCGAGATGCTCTTCTATAAAGTCCGCCAGCTGGACCGGAGACATATTCCAGTCCATGAGGCGCCAGTAGCCCATAACAAATCGGGAGAATTCCGGGCCCTGTGGGGCAAGGGTAATACGCTGAACCATAACATTTTCCTCAAGGAAGTCATGTCACCAGTATACGCAATTACCCTGCTAAAACAGTGAAGGTTGCTGAGGTTCTTCGGGTTCAACCGCTTTGTTTGCACGAATTTTACGCAGCAGACGCTGTCGGCAAAGCCGTAAGACCTCCTGCTTTTGCGCGTCGCTGAAATTTTGCCAGTTAAAACGTTCATCGCGCGTGCGCATGCAGCCACGACAGTATCCTCGTTCATCAACCTGGCAAATACCCCGGCACGGGCTCTGGACAGGGAAAAATTCCAGTTGCTCTGCCACACCTACCTCCAGAACGTCATTATTCCCTACAGTGAAGACCCTAAATGGCTTGCATGCAAGGATGTCTGCCACAAACAGGACATTAAGGTTTCGCTAATCTTCCCTTCTTATACTCGCCGCATTGATATAACGAATGGTCTGCTTATCATGTGGTTCGCAAAAAAGTTACACTGTAACGATATAAAATTTACTCTGGGCTGTGCATTTTTCTTTACCGTACTGAATGCACTGTTTATCCAGCGCAGCTGGTCAATTATTGCGCCTGCGCATCTGCACGATGTCCTGTTTGCTGCCAGCGTGCCGCTGGTACTGTTCTGCGGCTGGGTGATTGTCTTCAGCCTGTTAAATATCCCCTATATTCGTAAGCCGCTCCTGATTGTCCTGACCCTGGGATGTGCCGCCGCGACCTGGTTTATGTATACCTATGGCGCGGTTATCGATCAGAACATGATTGTGAACGTGTTCGAGACTAATTCTCAGGAAGCGACAGCCCTGGTGACGCCGCAGATGATCCTGTGGCTGGTCGTAGCGGGTCTGGTTCCATCTGTTGTGTTAGCCCTGACGCGCATTCGCACCGGAAAATGGTGGTATGCCCTCCTGACGCGCTTCGCCGCTATGCTGGGTGCGCTGCTGGTGATCATCCTGGTCGCGTCAGTGTTCTATAAAGACTATGCTTCGCTGTTCCGCAATAACAAAAGCATCGTAAAAATGGTCACCCCGGCGAATTACGTGAGCGCCCTGGTGAAATACAGCAAAATGCGCTGGTTTGCCGGCGACCAGACGCTGGTCCGCATTGGCGAAGATGCTCATAAAGGCGCGCTGATTGCCAGCCAACGCAAGAAAACCGTGCTGGTTGTGGTGGTGGGCGAAGCCTCCCGCGCTGCAAACTACTCGTTAAATGGTTACCCGCGTGAAACCAACCCCGAGCTGAAAAAGCAGGATGTCATCAACTTCCCGCGGGCCTCCTCCTGTGGCACGGAAACCGCTGTTTCCGTCCCCTGCATGTTCTCCGGCATGACGCGGAAAAAATATGACGCGGACCTCGCCCATCATCAGGAAGGTCTGCTTGATGTGCTTAACCACGCCGGGTTCAACCTGCTGTGGCGCGACAACGACGGCGGATGTAAAGGCGCCTGCGACCGCGTGCCGCACACGGACATGACCCAGTGGAAACTGGATCAGTTCTGTAAGGACAAATCCTGTATCGACGACGTTAACCTGTACCGCCTGGACAACGTGCTGGATGGAATAAAGCAGGATACGGTTCTGGTTATTCACCTGATGGGCAGCCACGGTCCGGCCTATTACAAACGCTACCCTGATAGCTTCCGCAAGTTCACCCCAACCTGCGATACCAATGAAATTCAGGATTGCGATCATCAGTCGCTGATCAATACCTATGACAACACGATTCTGTATACCGACAGCGTCGTCAGCCGAACCATCGACGCACTGAAAGCCCGGCAGGCCAACATGAACACGGCGCTCATTTACCTCTCCGATCACGGTGAATCGCTGGGCGAAAGCGGAATTTACCTGCACGGTACGCCGTATATGCTGGCCCCGGAGCAGCAAACGCATATTCCTTTTATGTTCTGGCTCTCCCCGGATTATGCGAAAAACTTCGGCGTAAACACGGATTGCATGCGTGACCATGCCGCAAAAGAGGCGGTTTCACAGGACAATTTATTCGCCACCGTTCTGGGCATGATGGACGTGAAATCAGCGGTTTATCAGCCGCAGCTGGATATTCTGTCACAGTGTCGTCGCCAAGCGGGCTTGCATTAGACCGAACGGTCTATTAGAGTAAGGGCATGAGCAGACACACTGAACACGATACACGAGAACATTTGCTGGCTACCGGCGAGCGCCTTTGCATGCATCGCGGGTTTACCGGGATGGGGCTTAGCGAGTTGTTAAAAACCGCTGAAGTACCTAAGGGATCGTTTTATCACTATTTTCGTTCCAAAGAGGCGTTCGGCGTTGCCATGCTGGAGCGGCACTACGCCAGCTACCATCAGCGCCTGGCAGCCCACTTCGCCAGCGGTGAAGGTGACTACCGGGATCGTGTTCTGAACTACTATCAGGAAACGCTGACGCAGTTCTGTCAGCAGGGCATCATCAGCGGCTGCCTGACGGTAAAACTGTCTGCCGAAGTGTGCGATCTCTCCGAAGATATGCGCACCGCCATGGATAAAGGGGCCAGCGGCGTGATTGCACTGCTGGCTCAGGCGCTGGAGAGCGGGCGCAATGAAAAAACGCTCTCCTTCTCCGGCGATCCGCTCACGCAGGCACAGGTGCTCTATTCCCTCTGGTTAGGCGCCAACCTGCAAGCAAAAATGTCTCGCAGCGCCGTGCCGCTCGAAAGCGCGCTGGCGCACGTGAAAAACTGTATAACCGCGCCAGGCGTGTAGCCGGCGTTTTTATTTACCCTTTTACTAGTCGACTGGTCTACTCAGGAGCCATTATGTCCGCTGAAAAGCTGTTTACCCCACTGAAAGTGGGTGCCGTTACTGCCCCAAACCGCGTGTTTATGGCCCCACTCACCCGTCTGCGCAGCATCGAGCCGGGCGATATCCCAACGCCATTGATGGGTGAGTATTATCGTCAGCGCGCCAGCGCGGGCCTGATAATTTCCGAAGCCACGCAGATTTCTGCCCAGGCAAAAGGCTACGCCGGTGCGCCGGGTCTGCACAGCCCGGAACAGATCGCCGCGTGGAAAAAAATCACCGCAGGTGTTCATGCTGAAGATGGCCGTATTGCGGTTCAGCTGTGGCACACCGGTCGTATCTCACACAGCAGCATCCAGCCTGGCGGTCAGGCGCCGGTTTCTGCTTCTGCCCTGAACGCCAATACCCGCACTTCCCTGCGCGATGAAAACGGTAATGCGATCCGCGTTGACACCACCACGCCACGCGCGCTGGAGCTAGACGAGATCCCGGGTATTGTGAATGATTTCCGTCAGGCCGTCGCCAACGCTCGTGAAGCGGGCTTCGACCTGGTTGAGCTGCACTCTGCGCACGGTTACCTGCTGCATCAGTTCCTGTCCCCTTCTTCCAACCAGCGTACCGACCAGTACGGCGGCAGCGTTGAAAACCGCGCGCGTCTGGTGCTTGAAGTGGTGGATGCTGTCTGTAATGAGTGGAGCGCAGACCGCATTGGTATTCGTGTCTCCCCGATCGGTACTTTCCAGAACGTCGACAACGGTCCGAACGAAGAAGCAGACGCGCTGTATCTGATTGAAGAGCTGGCGAAACGTGGTATCGCCTATCTGCACATGTCCGAGCCGGACTGGGCAGGCGGCAAGCCTTATAGTGAAGCCTTCCGCCAGAAAGTGCGCGAGCGCTTCCACGGCGTGATTATCGGGGCGGGCGCGTATACGGCAGAGAAAGCTGAAGATCTGATCGGGAAAGGCCTGATCGACGCCGTGGCCTTTGGCCGTGACTACATTGCTAACCCGGATCTGGTTGCCCGTTTGCAGAAGAAAGCCGAACTGAACCCGCAGCGCCCTGAAAGTTTCTATGGCGGCGGCGCGGAAGGTTATACCGACTACCCTTCACTGTAATCCCGCTTTGTACATTGATAGCGGCGACCTTTCGCCGCTATACTAAAACATCGTTTCTGTTCAAAAAGATAATCCATTCCACTGGTTAATGAGGAAATTATGCGCCTACTTCACACCATGCTGCGCGTTGGCGACCTGCAACGTTCCATCGATTTCTACACTAACGTTCTGGGCATGAAGCTGCTGCGCACCAGCGAAAATCCGGAATATAAATACTCTCTGGCGTTTGTCGGTTACGGCCCGGAATCTGATGAAGCGGTCATCGAGCTGACCTACAACTGGGGCGTGGACAGCTATGAGCTGGGTACGGCTTACGGACACATCGCGCTGGAAGTGGATAACGCCGCCGAAGCCTGCGAACGTATCCGCAGCAATGGCGGTAACGTCACCCGTGAAGCCGGTCCGGTTAAGGGCGGTACCACCGTCATTGCGTTTGTGGAAGATCCGGACGGTTATAAAATCGAACTGATTGAAGCCAAAGACGCTGGTCGCGGTCTGGGCAATTGATCCCGCAGGGCGCACTATGCGCCCGTTGTTTTGCTGCATCCCCTCTCAAAATTTGCCATAATGCGCACTGCTTTTTCCCCCTTGTAAGAGACCCTGATGTCCGATAACGCTCAATTTACCGGTCTGTGCGACCGTTTTCGTGGTTTTTATCCCGTTGTCATTGATGTTGAAACAGCCGGATTTAACGCTAAAACCGATGCGCTGCTTGAGATTGCCGCCATCACGCTGAAGATGGATGAACAGGGCTGGCTTGTACCGGACACCACGCTGCATTTCCACGTTGAACCCTTTGAAGGGGCAAACTTACAGCCAGAGGCGCTGGCCTTTAACGGTATCGATCCGACAAACCCGCTGCGCGGGGCGGTAAGCGAATACGAGGCGCTGCACGCCATTTTCAAAATGGTGCGCAAAGGCATGAAAGAGAATGACTGTAGCCGCGCCATCATGGTAGCCCACAACGCTACGTTCGATCACAGCTTCACCATGGCTGCCGCCGAGCGCGCCTCGCTAAAGCGCAATCCATTTCATCCGTTTGTGACCTTCGACACCGCCGCGCTGAGCGGCCTGGCGCTGGGGCAAACCGTGCTCTCGAAAGCCTGCATCACGGCGGGTATTGCGTTTGACGGTACCCAGGCGCATTCCGCGTTATACGACACCGAGCGTACGGCGGAGCTGTTCTGTGAGATCGTCAACCGCTGGAAACGTCTGGGCGGCTGGCCGCTGCCGATGGGCGACGAGGCCGATCTTCAATCGTAGGTTGGGTTATCAACAGCCCCCCAGGACAAAAAAAAAAGCGACCAACATAATGTGGTCGCTTTTTTATATCCGCAGAAAACTTATTCTGCGTCCGGCTCTTCGGTTTTATACTTCGCCGCAGTCTCTTTGATCAGCTGTTGCAGTTCGCCGCGCTGATACATTTCAATCAGGATGTCGCATCCGCCAACCAGTTCACCATCAACCCACAGCTGTGGGAAGGTCGGCCAGTTTGCGTATTTTGGCAATTCAGCGCGAATGTCCGGGTTTTGCAGGATATCAACGTAAGCAAAACGCTCACCACAGGCGGACAGCGCCTGAACCGCTTGCGCGGAGAAGCCGCAGCTTGGCAGCTTCGGAGAACCTTTCATGTACAGGAGAATCGGGTTTTCAGCGATCTGGCGCTGAATTTTTTCAATAGTGGTGCTCATGTCTTGCTTCCTTTAACTTCTGTTACGGCATCAGTCTGACATTGTAGCGGGTCAGGCCGACATCGGAAAATAACATTTTTGTCACGTCTAATTATTTTATCGCTTATCGCATAAAGTTGCATTGCTAATGTCGTTTATCGCCAGACGGGGTGCGGTTTTGCTTAAGGAGCGAACAGGAGTGCGTCAGAATGGTGAATTTTTTTGCACTTGCTAACGAAACATAATTTTTGAATGAAAAATGCTATTAACTTCTTCTGATTTTATGGATTAGAATCGACAGGTTTTGTAAATCTCACGCGGGTATGCATTGTGGCCTGCATTTATCAGGGGACTGCCCAGTGGCGCGGATAACTAAAATCTCGATGACGCTCTGTGCTTTACTGTTTACCACACTCTCATTTACGCCAGCGGCGAACGCCTCTGAACAGGCGCGGCATTCTGCTGTACAAAAAACGCATCTGGCAAAATCCACAGAACGTAAGAAAAAAACCACCAGCAAAACAGTTAAGAAGAAAATCACCGCTCAGACCAAAAAGACCGCCTCCAGTAAAACCAAAACTCTCCGCTCCGGCACGCACAAAACCACCCGCACAACCGCCAGCCTGGTGAATGAAAAATGCACCGTGCGCAAAGGCCATAAAACGAAATGCGCAAAAGTGACGAAGCTGGCTGACGTGCATAAAGCGCGCATGCAGAAAGCGCAAAAAACGGCGATGAACAAACTGATGGGGCAAATAGGTAAGCCGTATCGCTGGGGTGGCACCTCTCCGCGCACCGGTTTTGACTGTAGTGGGCTGGTTTATTATGCCTATAAAGATCTGGTGAAGTTTCGCATTCCACGCACCGCCAATGAGATGTACCATCTGCGCGACGCCGCCCCTGTAAACCGTGGCGAACTGCAAAATGGCGACCTGGTGTTCTTCCGCACCCAGGGACGCGGTACGGCCGATCACGTTGGGGTGTATGTGGGTAACGGTAAATTTATCCAGTCACCGCGCAGCGGTCAGGACATTCAGATCACCTCTCTCAGCGAAGATTACTGGGTGCGCCACTATGTGGGTGCGCGCCGCGTGATGACGCCAAAAACCATCCGCTAGCCCCTGCCCTGCCGCCTCTGTGGCAGGGTAAGTTCCTCTTTTGCATACCCTTTCAATTTGCTATTCTGTCCTTGTTGTCTGTAGGGTTATTGGCAACGTATAAAACTATAAGGAGAGAAGCAATGTCGTTCGAATTACCTGCACTACCGTATGCAAAAGACGCCCTGGCCCCGCATATTTCCGCGGAAACCCTGGAGTACCATTACGGCAAGCATCACCAGACCTATGTCACCAACCTGAATAACCTGATCAAGGGCACCGATTTTGAAGGCAAAACGCTGGAAGAGATCGTGCGCAGTTCAGACGGCGGCGTATTCAACAACGCCGCACAGGTGTGGAACCACACCTTCTACTGGCACTGCCTGGCCCCGAATGCAGGCGGAGAACCTGACGGTGAGCTGGCGGCAGCGATTAACGCCGCGTTCGGCAGTTTCGCGGATTTTAAAGCGAAGTTTACTGACGCAGCCGTTAAAAACTTTGGCTCCGGCTGGACCTGGCTGGTAAAAGAGGCTGATGGCAAACTGGCTATCGTTTCCACTTCTAATGCGGGTACCCCTCTGACCACCAGCGCCACGCCGCTGATGACCGTGGACGTATGGGAACACGCCTATTACATTGATTACCGTAATGCGCGCCCGAACTACCTGGAACACTTCTGGGCACTGGTTAACTGGGAATTTGTTGCGAAGAACTTCGCCGCGTAAGAGACACGCAGAAGGGGCAGCCCTTCTGCGTTTTTGTTTATTCCGCCGTACACACCGCTTGAGGCTGTTTACGACCAGACATTATCACCAGCAGCAGGCCGAGTGCGGCAATGATCGCCCCCATTACCGGCACAAAGCTATAACCCAAACCACCGGAGATCACCGCCCCGCCCGCTGCGGCCCCCAGCGCATTGCCCAGGTTAAACGCACCGATATTCACCGATGAAGAGAGCCCCGGCGCTTCGTGTGCAACGCGCATTACGCGCATCTGCAACGGTGGCACCACGGCAAAGGTTGCGGCGCCCCACACCACCATGGCAATCGCGGCACCCACTTCGTTACGCGCCAGCCACGGAATCGCCACCATGATGACAATCAGCAGCGTTAAAAAACCTTTCAGCGTCCCACTCACGGAGCGGTCGGCAAATTTCCCGCCGAGATAGTTGCCAATCGAGAACCCGACACCAATCAGCACCAGCATCGCGGTAACAAAGAGTGGCGTTGCGTGGGTTATGTCGTGCAGCACCGGGGAGATATAGGTGTAGAGCGTAAACATCGCCCCGGCCCCCAGCACCGTGGTGAGCAGCGCGGACAACACCTGAGGACGCATCAGCACCGCCAGCTCTTTACGTACTTCCGGACGTTCTCCAGCGCTTCCTTTCGGCAGTGAGAAGAACAGCGCAACCATCGCGACCACGCCCAGTCCGGCGGTTGCGAGGAAAGACATACGCCAGCCGATGGCTTCTCCCAGCCAGGTGGCGGCGGGAACGCCGCCGATATTAGCGATGGTGAGGCCCATAAACATAGTGGCTACCGCGCTGGCCTGCTTATGTTTTGGCACCACGCTGGCAGCAACAACCGAGCCCAGTCCGAAGAAGGCGCCATGGTTGAGGCTGGTAAGAATGCGCGAAAGCATCAGAGTGGTGTAATCGGGCGAAATCGCGGAAAACACATTGCCGAGAGTGAAAATCGCCATCAGGAAAATCAGCGCGTTGCGGCGCGCACGGTGCGAAAGCAGCAGCGTCATCAGCGGCGCGCCCACCATCACGCCGATCGCGTAGGCGCTAATTAACATACCGGCCGCAGGGATAGAGACGTCTACCCCCCGGGCGATAACAGGCAATAACCCCATCGGGGAGAATTCAGTGGTGCCAATCCCAAAGGCGCCAATCGCCAGGGCCAGCAGGGGAAAATTGATTTTCATGAAGAGGCTCCGGATACCGTGCCATAACCCGGCACAGAACTAAGAAGTCAAAAGCATGACATCAATCACAAAAAATGAGAAGTTAACATTTTGGCAAAAGATTTTTGCCGGAGAGGTAACAATAGCGGCAAGAGAGGGAGAAGGTTCTCCCTCCGCCTGAATCAGTGCAGTGCAGCGGTTAAACCACCGGCAACAATCAGAGCAAGAACAACAATGGTGGTAAACAGCGAAAACTTCAGATCGGTACTCATCAATTTTTCTCCTTTTATTCACCCTACGAAAAGTGAGCTTGCTCATTTTTACACAGTTCAGGTCAAAAATCTTCCAGGATTTAAACGGATATCCACTTTACCTCTTCCCCTTTTCATCAAGATAGGACAAAATTCCACGCTAAATTTATTAGCGTACCGGCCACTGACCCCCTCCTGACGTCCTGTGTCGTTTTCCCGGCGTGTCGCAACTCATGTTTGCGTAATAAGGGTGAGAGAAGGCAAACGTTTACCTTCAATTTTTTCAGGAGCTTAGGATATGGTCTGGAGTGACATTTAATGGCAACAATTAAAGACGTAGCAAAACGCGCAAACGTTTCCACTACAACCGTATCACATGTTATTAACAAAACGCGTTTCGTCGCTGAAGAGACGCGTAATGCCGTCTGGGCGGCAATCAAAGAACTGCACTACTCGCCAAGTGCCGTCGCCCGCAGCCTGAAGGTTAATCACACCAAATCGATTGGCCTGCTGGCCACCAGCAGTGAAGCGGCCTATTTTGCTGAAATCATCGAAGCCGTTGAAAAAAACTGCTTCCAGAAAGGCTATACCCTGATTCTGGGCAATGCGTGGAACAACATTGAAAAACAGCGCGCTTACCTGTCAATGATGGCGCAAAAGCGCGTCGACGGTCTTCTGGTAATGTGTTCTGAATACCCTGAGTCGGTCCTTTCCATGCTGGAAGAGTATCGCCACATTCCGATGGTGGTCATGGACTGGGGCGAGGCGCGCGCAGACTTCACCGACTCCGTTATTGATAACGCCTTTGAAGGCGGCTACATGGCGGGGCGTTATCTGGTAGAACGCGGTCATCGTGAAATTGGCGTGATCCCGGGACCTCTGGAGCGTAACACCGGTGCTGGCCGTCTGGCCGGTTTCATGAAAGCGATGGAAGAGGCGCTGATCACCGTGCCGGAAAACTGGATTGTTCAGGGCGACTTCGAGCCGGAGTCAGGCTATCGCGCCATGCAGCAGATCGTCTCCCAGCCGCATCGCCCTACCGCGGTGTTCTGCGGCGGTGACATCATGGCGATGGGCGCGCTATGCGCGGCAGATGAACTCGGCCTGCGCGTCCCCCAGGATATCTCGGTGATCGGCTATGACAACGTGCGCAACGCCCGCTTCTTTACCCCGGCGCTGACCACCATTCACCAGCCGAAAGATTCGCTGGGTGAAACGGCCTTCAACATGCTGCTGGACAGGATCGTCAACAAGCGTGAACAGTCCCAGTCCATTGAAGTTCACCCGCGCCTGATAGAACGCCGTTCCGTTGCGGACGGTCCGTTCCGCGACTACCGTCGTTAATCACTTTCCGGGGCCAGCTATGCTGGTTCCCGCAACCACTCCCGGTTCAGCGTTTCGCTGTCTCCCAGATAATCCAGCAGCCAGGCCATGGCGGGCGAGACGTCGTTTTGCTGCCACGTCAGACAGCATGCGGCATCCGGGAAGGGGTTTTCCAGCGTCAGAGCCACCCACTCTCCCGCGTCGATGCGCGGGCGCGCAAAATGCACCGGCACCATGCCAACGCACAGCCCCGCGCTCAGACAGGTGGCTGACGACTCCCAGTCCGGCGCGACCACGCGGCGCTGATTATCCAGCAACCAGGTAATGCGCTTGGGCAGCGAGCGGGAGGTATCTTCCAGCACCAGCGAGGGCCAGTTGCGTAATGTGTCATCGCTCAGCGGCCCTTCCAGCGCTGCCAGCGGGTGATCGCGCGCGACCACGCAGGTCCAGCTCAGCATGCCCATGTCGCGAAACGCGTAGCGCCCACCAACCGGGATCGCCTGGGTTGCACCAATCGCCATCTCCGCCCTGCCGTCCGCCAGCGCATCCCAGACGCCGTTGAACACTTCCTGCGAAACACGCAGTTCGACGTCGGAAAAATGACGATAGAAATCGACGATCATCTGCCGGGTCCGCTCCGGCTTAACAATGTTATCCACCGCGATAGCGAGATGCCCGCGCCAGCCGTTGGCGATCTGCTGGCACTGCTCACGGGTGATCTGCATTTTTTTGATGACAGACCGCCCTTCCTTCAAAAACCACGCTCCGGCAGGCGTGAGCTCCACGTCGCGATGACGCCGCTCGAACAGCGGCACCGCCAGCCACGCTTCCAGCTGACGCACCGTGTAACTGATCGCCGAGGGAACGCGATGCAGCTCCTGGGCGGCGCCGGTAAAGCTGCCGTTACGCGCCACGGCATCAACCACTTCAAGGGAATAATCTGACCACATCTTTAGCCTGCAAATTTTTTGAATGCACCCGCCAAATATTAGCGTTTCACAAGCCGCTTTGCACTCCCTACACTCTGCGCCAACGTACACCTGCCTCCTCAGGAGAAAAAAAGTGCAACCCAGGAAAGGATTTTTAGTCTGGCTCGGCGGCTTAAGCGTGCTGGGCTTTTTGGCGACCGATATGTATCTGCCCGCGTTCGCCGCGATGCAGGAAGATTTGCAAACCCCTGCCGCCGCCATCAGCGCCAGTTTGAGTTTGTTCCTCGCCGGTTTTGCTTTTGCGCAATTGCTGTGGGGGCCGCTCTCGGATCGTTTTGGCCGTAAACCCGTCCTGTTGTTGGGGCTGGCGATTTTTGCCGCAGGCTGTCTGGGCATGCTGTGGGTCCGCGATGCCGCCTGGCTGCTGGCGCTGCGCTTTATTCAAGCGGTCGGTGTCTGTGCCGCTGCGGTGACCTGGCAGGCGCTGGTAACCGATTACTACCCCGCCTCGCGCACTAACCGCATATTCGCCACCATTATGCCCCTGGTCGGCCTGTCGCCGGCGCTTGCCCCGTTACTGGGCAGCTGGATCCTGGCGCATTTCGACTGGCAGGCCATTTTCGCCACGCTCTTTGCTATTACGCTGGTCCTGATGCTGCCCGCGTTCGGGCTTAAACCGGCGCATAAAAAAGAGACGCATCCGGACGCGAAGCCCATCACCTTTACCTCTTTACTGCGGTCGAAAGCCTATCGCGGTAACGTGCTGATTTATGCCGCCTGCTCTGCCAGCTTCTTTGCCTGGCTGACCGGTTCGCCGTTCATTCTGCATGACATGGGCTACAGCCCGGCGGCTATCGGCCTGAGCTATGTACCACAGACCATCGCCTTCCTGGTGGGTGGCTATGGCTGTCGCGCCGCGCTGCAAAAATGGGAAGGCCAACAGATGCTGCCCTGGCTGCTGGTGCTGTATGCGCTAAGCGTGATTGCGACCTGGGCTGTCGGCTTTATTCCCGACGCCGGGCTTGCAGAAATTTTGATTCCGTTCTGCGTCATGGCGATCGCTAACGGGGCCATCTACCCTATCGTTGTAGCCCAGGCGTTGCGTCCATTTCCGCAGGCGACAGGCCGCGCTGCCGCGCTGCAAAATACCCTGCAACTTGGCCTGTGCTTCCTGGCAAGTCTCGTGGTCTCTGCGTTGATTGCAACCCCGCTGCTCACCACTACCAGCGTGATGCTGATCACCGTTGCGCTGGCGGGATTGGGCTATCGCATGCAGTCCTCCGCGCTTCGCGAGCAGAATGACAATGCACAAACCGAAACGTCGCACGCCTGATTGCGCGGGAAACTATGTTAAAAACCAGTGATTAGGTAGCTAACAATTTTCTGTTGAATCACTAAATTTTGCGGCCTATACTGAATTTGGTTCGATTAAATACGATAAATATTAAGTGTTAACGGGAGCCGGAGCGCTCCCGTTTTACCATGGAAGGCATTTCGGCAAGGGTTATCTCCCTTCCTCTGTTCTACGTCGGATATTAGCCTCGCGGGCATTTACCGTGAGATTTCTCACAAACCAAAAAAGCGTCTACGCTGTTTTAAGGTTCTGATCACAGCAAGGTGATGGAGAAGCTATGAGTTCATCGTGTATAGAAGAAGTCAGCGTTCCGGACGATAACTGGTCCCGGATCGTCAGTGAACTGTTGGGACGTGCGGGCATTACGATTAATGGCTCATCCCCCTCCGATCCCCAGATAAAGCATCCCGATTTTTTCAAACGCGTGTTACAGGAGGGATCGTTAGGGCTGGGTGAAAGCTATATGGACGGCTGGTGGGAGTGTGAGCGGCTGGATATGTTCTTCTCCAGCGTATTACGCGCCGGTCTTGAAAAACAGCTCCCTCGTCATTTCAAAGATACCTTACGTATCGCCTCCGCCCGCCTGTTCAATCTGCAAAGTAAAAAACGGGCATGGATCGTCGGTAAAGAGCATTACGACCTTGGCAACGATTTGTTCAGCCGTATGCTCGATCCTTTAATGCAGTACTCCTGCGGATACTGGAAAAAAGCGACGACCCTGGAAGAGGCGCAGCAGGATAAGCTGCAACTGATCTGCGATAAATTGCAGTTACAGCCCGGTATGCGTGTGCTGGACATCGGCTGTGGCTGGGGTGGTCTTGCCTGGTTTATGGCGAAAAATTACGGCGTCAGCGTAGTCGGCGTCACGATTTCGGCTGAACAGCAGAAGATGGCGCAGGAACGCTGTCTGGGACTGGATGTTGATATTCGGCTTCAGGACTACCGCGACCTGAATGAGCAGTTCGATCGTATTGTTTCCGTAGGTATGTTCGAGCACGTGGGGCCGAAGAACTACAAGACCTACTTTGAGGTCGCCGATCGTAACCTGAAGCCTGACGGAATTTTCCTGCTGCACACCATCGGCTCTAAGCGCACCGATAACAATGTGGACCCCTGGATCAACAAATATATCTTCCCGAATGGCTGTTTACCCTCTGTTCGCCAGATTGCGAACGCCAGCGAACCGCATTTTATTGTGGAAGACTGGCATAACTTCGGCGCAGATTACGACACGACCCTGATGGCCTGGCATGAACGTTTCCAGGCTGCATGGCCTGAAATCGCCGACAACTATTCGGAACGATTCAAACGGATGTTTAGCTATTATCTGAATGCCTGTGCGGGCGCGTTCCGTGCGCGGGATATACAGCTGTGGCAGGTGGTGTTTAGTCGTGGGATTGAGCACGGCTTGCGGGTGGCTCGCTGAAAAAATAACCCCGGTTTCCCGGGGTTATTTTTTATTCTTCTTCCACGGTCTTTATTATCGCCGCCTCTTTCGCCGCCAGCACGCGCTCAACGGTATCCACGACCGCCTGGGTCTGGGGATCAATTTCGATATTTACGCGCTGCCCCAATTTTTTTGCGCCAAGCGTAGTACGTTGCAGCGTTTCAGGAATTAAATGCACGCAAAAACGCGTAGGCGTCACTTCACCGACGGTCAGACTAATCCCATCGATGCCAATAAATCCTTTATAAAGGATGTATTTCATTAATGACGGATCCTGCACCTTGAACCAGATTTGACGGTTATTTTCCGAGGTCACAATTTTCGCCACTTCTGCGGTGGTCATAATATGGCCCGACATCAGATGCCCACCAATCTCATCGCTGAATTTCGCCGCGCGTTCAACGTTGATGATATCTCCCACCACCAGCTCACCCAGGTTAGTGATGCGCAGCGTCTCTTTCATTAAATCAAAGCTAATCTGATTACCGTTAATTTCGGTCACCGTCAGGCAGCAGCCGTTATGCGCTATCGACGCCCCGGTTTCAATGCCGTCGAGCATATATTCAGGCAGCTCAACCACGTGAGTGCGGAAATTCGGTTTTTCATCAATGGACACCACTTTGGCAGTGCCCTGCACAATACCAGTAAACATGCTTACAGCTCCTGTTCATTCCGAACGGCGATGACACCGTATAATCCCACCACAATAACAGTTGAAAAAACAGGTTGCCAGTGATGCGCAATTTCTGGCGATTTTTTCACTAGATAATTAGTTAAACCCCGCTACAATAGCTGGCATCCCTCTGTTTTTTCTTCTTGCTGCCAGTAACGGCGGCCTTTTTAGTCTCTCAAATAACTACAATACAAAGGTGTTCACGTGCAGAAGTATATGATCGAAGCGCGTCAGTTATTGGCACTGGCAATACCGGTGATCGTCGCGCAGGTAGCCCAAACCGCAATGGGATTTGTGGATACGGTAATGGCCGGTGGTTACAGCGCCACCGATATGGCCGCCGTGGCGATCGGAACCTCAATCTGGCTCCCGGCCATTCTGTTTGGTCACGGCCTGCTGCTGGCGCTAACGCCCGTCATCGCACAGCTTAACGGCTCCGGTCGACGTGACCGCGTGGCCCATCAGGTGCGCCAGGGCTTCTGGCTGGCCGGGTTCGTCTCCGTCCTGATTATGATCGTCCTGTGGAACGCCGGGTATATTATTCGCGCCATGCATAATATCGACCCGGCGCTGGCGGATAAGGCGGTCGGTTATCTGCGCGCCCTGCTCTGGGGCGCGCCCGGCTATCTGTTCTTCCAGGTGGCACGTAACCAGTGTGAAGGGCTGGCAAAAACCAAGCCGGGCATGGTGATGGGCTTTATCGGCTTGCTGGTGAACATTCCCGTGAACTATATCTTCATTTACGGTCATTTTGGCATGCCGGAACTAGGCGGCGTGGGCTGCGGCGTGGCGACGGCAGCGGTGTACTGGGTGATGTTCGGAAGCATGCTCACCTACATTAAGCATGCGCGATCCATGCGCGACATTCGCAACGACACCACCTTTAGCACGCCTGACTGGTCGATGTTGACCCGCCTGACACAGCTGGGTCTGCCCATTGCGCTGGCGCTGTTCTTTGAAGTGACGCTGTTTGCCGTCGTCGCCCTGCTGGTCTCGCCGTTAGGGATTATTGATGTGGCAGGCCACCAGATCGCGCTGAACTTCAGCTCTTTGATGTTTGTTCTGCCGATGTCGCTGGCGGCTGCGGTGACGATTCGCGTGGGCTTCCGTCTGGGGCAAGGTTCTACGCTGGATGCGCAAACGGCTGCCCGCACCGGGCTGGGCGTCGGCGTCTGCATGGCGGTCTGTACCGCCCTCTTTACCGTGCTGTTGCGTGAGCAAATTGCCCTGCTCTATAACGACAACCCGGAGGTAGTGACTCTGGCCTCGCACCTGATGCTGCTGGCGGCCATTTATCAGATCTCTGACTCCATCCAGGTCATTGGCAGCGGCGTGCTGCGTGGGTATAAAGATACGCGTTCCATCTTCTTTATCACCTTTATCGCTTACTGGGTGCTGGGTCTGCCGTGCGGGTACATTCTGGCGCTCACGGATCTGGTGGTGGATCGCATGGGGCCAGCCGGATTCTGGATGGGCTTTATCATCGGCTTAACGTCTGCGGCCATTATGATGATGCTGCGCATGCGTTTCCTGCAACGTCAGCCCTCTACGGTTATTTTGCAGCGCGCTGCACGTTGATGACCCTGTAGCCGCCGGCTGGCGGCTACTTTCTCTTCACTTTGCGCGGTAATGAAGCAATCGCGTGAAATCAGAGAGAAAAATGCATTTTCCCTCTTGCCACCTTGGTGCTGTGCCGCTAATATTCGTCCCCGTTGTCACCGACAACACAATGCGTTCATAGCTCAGTTGGTTAGAGCACCACCTTGACATGGTGGGGGTCGTTGGTTCGAGTCCAATTGAACGCACCATCTTGCGTCTGTAGCTCAGTTGGTTAGAGCACCACCTTGACATGGTGGGGGTCGATGGTTCGAGTCCATTCAGACGCACCAATCTGTTTTCTCTCACATTTCATTCCCGTTCAGCCTCATGCAGAGGCAGCAAACCTTTTAAGCACATCGAAAGTGACCTCCAGCCCGCGCGTACCGGGAAAAGCGGAATGGCATAAGCCCCATCAGGTTAGCAAAACGCCCGGCGTTTGCCGGGCGTGAAAACAACGTCAGTCAACGATTACGGCTTATGTTCAATCGCCGGGTTGTTGTTGATGGCGATGCGCTGCGGTTTCTCTTCTTCCGGGATATCCTGGTGTAATTCAATTGCCAGTAAGCCGTTTTCCAGCGAAGCGCCGGTCACTTTCACATGCTCCGGCAGACTATAGCTGGCCCGGAAGTCGCTGCGGCTGATACCCCGATGGATCCACCCTTCTTCGCCGTTTTCGGTTTTCTCCTCTTCACGTTTACCGCTGATATTCAGCTGACCGCCAACGGTTTCAATTTCCAGTTCGCTCTCTTTCCAGCCCGGCACGCTGAGCGTCAGTTCATAGCGGTTATCGCCCAGCCGCCGGATATTGTAAGAAGGCGTGGAGGGCAACGGCGTACTGCCGGTTAGCTGGCTAAAAAGGCGATCGATACGGTTAAAACGGTCCGCAAACAGAGAGTCGGAGAGATCGTTCAACACGGGAAAGGTTCTGAGAGTCATCATGTACCTCCTGAACAGTAAAAAAGAATATTCAAAAAGTTCATGTCTTATGGGCAGGTGTTCCTTACCCGCTTTCTATATGTGGTTACCGCAAAATATTTCAACCTCAGGAGCCTGCAAAAATGTAGCTGGAACCTAAAAAAGCAACGGGCCGTTAAGCCCATTGTTCGTTACATCATCGCAGTTCTATAACTCTCGCCCGCTCAGCCTGCTTTCGGTAGTGGTCATATCGCTCCCGGAACCATGCCTGCTGTTTATTACTCATATTGCCGGTCACGGCATCGATATCAACTGGCTGGCCCAGGGCGTACATACGGGCAAAACTGCGTGCCAGAAAATCAAAATTCTTTAATGCGTTTATATCTTGTCGCTTCATTAGCATATCCCTTCAGTCCCTGTGGTTACTGTTCAAGGTCATATGCTTTTCTGATCTCAGTATCCGCCTGAAAAAGATCGATTTTTGAGCGATGTGTGCGCATCCATCTGCCAGTGTTCACATTTCAGGAGCGACAAAACTCTTCAGCCCTGGTCATGATTTTCCCTCCCTTTTATCACTCATGCAGAAAACCTAAACGCCAGCCATGCAGTAAGTTCGCCACGTATCCGGAAGGTGCGAACGGCGTGCTTTAATGCCAGACGCTGTAACAGGTCGCCCAGCGCGTTCAGGTGGGTTTCCACCTGCAAGCGTCTTATCAGTTCGAATAACAGACAAAGAATATTTACACTGGCGGATTAATACTGATTACCTGAACAAATGGGTAAATGGGTGAATCCGGGCTTGTTGGCCATATAGAGAGGGGCGCATGTAGGTTGCCGCGGTTGTGTATCGAACTGCGCATTGTTTTCTACAACACGCTGCTCCTGGCCTTTCACGGCTATTCTCTTTTTCGTCTGCGCTTTCCTGGCGGAGGGGGAGGGTTTTACCTGCCGGGGCAGTTCGGAGGCACCATAACCTGAACAGAATCGCTTCGACTGGCTCAGACTTCCGTCATTGCAGACAAAACGACCATCCGATGTACAGTGTGCTATGCCACCTTTTGAGCCAGAGCAGGGCTGTCTTCCACGGGCGGCACCAGCCTGCATGTTAAAAAGTACACTGACCGTAAGAAGGAGAATTCTCATTTTCATATCTGTATCCATGATTGACGTCATCATACTCAGGGTATCCCCTCAGCCATTGACCTTTTCGCCAGATAAAATGCAATGACTCATGGCGAAGAAATCAATTATTAATATTTCAGTACCCGCTACAGCACAAGCTCTACAATAACTCATTGAAAAGTAACTCTTTAATGTATCTTTTCTGACCAGGGTAAAATAAATATCTGGTCGTTCATGTTGCCTGCTCGCCCAATTTTCATGAAGTGGTTATTTTCGCAGGCGAAACTCTGCAATATGCATCCTCGCGATCCGGAAGAAACAGTACTCACGCCACCACTAAAGCTAAAAAGATAAAAAGCTTCATGACGTTAAACCGGAGCACTATTCAGAAACTTTAATTGAACCATACGGCCTTGCAATTTCACGATCGGTCAACGGAAAATTGTAAACCACCCCATGATTTATCCCCACGCCGACAACAAATTTTCGTGGCTCATCATGTTTCTTTGAAATTAATATATATTCAACAATAAACCTCCCATTATCAGGGAAGTGATAAAAAGAAGGAGGAATACATAATTTTCCATCAACGATCGTAAGTTCAGGGGAAAAATTAAAGTCCTTTTCCTTCAAGGGAGTTCCGCGCGGATTTATTCCTATGTCAGCAGGTTGATAACCCTGAGCATCTGTAATGTTAAAACATACGTTTTTTCCCTGTTTACTAACAGAAGTGGTTTCATGGGGGATAAACCTATCTCCCGGGCCCGGGCATCCGGTTAAAATCACCAGACACAAACCAGAAAAAACAACAGGCCAACACTTACCAAAACCAAACACTTTTACCATGGGAACCCTCGCAACGCAATTTTGTATTGTTCACGTATTACTGATTCAGTAGTATCACCATCCAGAGTAATAGTTGGATATTTACTGCCCCATAATCGATGCCATATATTATATCCCTGCGTTTGCAACGTAAAATTATCTGCAATAATCTGCGCCTGTTGCTCCATCGAATATTCACTTAAGAGACGACCATCAAGTATATAGTGATAGCTCACCATCCAGCTAACCAATCCTCTGAAGATTACATTCATCCCTTTTTCACGTTGCCAGACATGCCCCATTTCATGGATGAACATATGTTGAAGATCGTCTGTCGTCTGGGAATAATCATCGCAGTATTGATCGCGAAAATAGATCTCCCCGTCCGGTGTCATCGCCGTATTCTTATCCTGTAAATTGAAAGGAAGGTAACTTTCCCTGTGAATCCATACTTTCGAATAATCAATAGTGGATAAAAAAACTGAGTGTGCCAGCTGTATCTCACCCGTCGTAAGTAGCCTGAGACCACCTTCTTTAATTCTTGACGGATCCTGAGTTTCTTCAGTCATGTTTACACTCCAGCCCAATCCCCTCTTCATCACTCCAGCCGAGCGTCAGGGTATGTGGTTTCTGCCCCGCTGCCATATGGGTCAGCAACTGCTGGCTCAGCACCGGCAGAATCTGCTGGTTCAGCAGGCTGTCGATATTGCGCGCCCCGGTGTCCGGCAGCAGGCAGGCCGCCGTCAGCGCGTCATACAGGTTCTCATCAATGTGCGTGGTCAGGCCGTAATGACGATGCAGACGTTTAGGGGGGAATGGCGTCCACATCATGTTCAAGCGAAAAGGTCAGCAGGCTGCCGGCAAGGCGGGCCAGCTCGCGGTACAGCAGTTCCGGATGGCGGGACGGCGCCTGGTGCAGCTCCGTCAGTACCGGCTCAACGCTGTTGAGGGCGTTCAGCAACCAGAACAGCGATACATCGGCCACCGCGAAGTCCGCCATCCGCTCGTTGCTTTCACGGCGCATTGCCATCAGGCGCTTACGCCGGGCCGCAAGGCGGTGCAGCAAATCACTCAGTTCGCTGAGCAGTAGCGGGCTGGCAGATAAAGAGAGCAGCGGCGGAATAAAGCTCCGCTCCAGTACCCACTGCCCCTGCGCGTTTCGCATCAGTCTCGCCACCGGGCAGGTAAGCCAGGCGCTGTTTTCCTGAGTCGACAGCCGCAGCGTCAGGGCATGACGAAGTACCGTCAGTTCACTGCGCTCATGCCCGGCCAGTTCCTGCACCGTCACCCGTTCAGACTGCCAGCGGCGCGGACGGGCACTGTCCTGCCCGTCATCCAGATTACCGCCGTTGGCGCTGAGGAGTGGCAGACACAGCAGCACTTCAACTGCATCACTCCCCACCGCTGATAAATCAGCGACCGGCGGCAGGTTATCCGCCAGATCTGTGTCCACCAGCGTACCATCCGCAAAGCGTACGCAAAGCCGGGTGGCATTCAGCCGTGAAAGGGCCAGCGCGCCTTCGTCGAACTCCGCACACAGCACACCCCACGGGTGCGCCAGCGCCATCCGGGCCACGGTGTCGGCCACATGTGCATCCCAGCGGGCCTGCTGCTGGAACTGCTGCGGGGCCAGGAAGGCCCCGTCTTCCCATAACGGACGATAAATTTTCATCCCTGCTACCGCCTTACGCTTTCGCTTTCGGCATCTGGCTCACCAGAGACAGGTTCACATCCATGCCTTCCACCTGGAAGTGCGGCACCGCAAACAGCTTCACGCGGAAGAAACCCGGGTTGTCTTCGATATCTTCCACCACCACCTTCGCGTCACGCAGCGGATGAGAAGCCTGCAACTCATCGCCCGGATCGGTCATTTCCGTCACCAGACTACGCACCCAGGTATTCAGCTCCAGCTCCAGCAGACGGCGGTCCTTGGTGGTGCCGATGTTCTCGCGCTGGATGAGCTTCAGGTAGTGCGCAATACGCGACAGCAGGAAGATGTACGGCAGACGGGCGTTGATGCGGCTGTTGGCCGTGGCATCTGCGGTGTCGTACAACGCCGGTTTCTGCGCGGAGTTCGCCGAGAAGAAGCAGGCATAGTCGCGGTTTTTGTAATACGAGAGCGGAATAAAGCCGAGGTTGGCAAACTCAAACTCGCGGGTCTCCGGGATCATCACCTCAGACGGGATTTTCACCTGGTTGCCGGTGCCCAGATCGTACAGATGAATAGGCAGATCTTTCACCGCCCCGCCCGCCTGCGGGCCACGGATCTGCACGCACCAGCCGTTATTGATGAAGCTCTTCACCATGTTTGACGCGAAGGAGAACGACGCGCTGGTCCACAGGTATTTCTCGTGATCCGGGCCTTTCACCTGCTCAACGTAGTTAAAGCTGCGTACAGGTACGGTGTCCGGGCCATACGGCAGACGCCCCAGCACGCGCGGCATCACGAGGCCGATGTAGCGGGCGTCGTCGGTGTCGCGGAAAGATTTCCACTTGATGTACTCGGCGCGGTCGAAGTAGTTGCCGATATCCTTAATTGCAGCGACCTCTTCCATCAAGTCTTTCAGGAAGAATTTCGGACCGACAGAGCCAATAAACGGCATATGTGCGGCAGCTGATACTTTAGAGATGTTGCGCAGCAGCGCCACATCCTGCGGGCTGGCGTCAAATTCATAGGATGAAATCACGGAACCAATCGGCTCGCCGCCCGGGGTGTCGTATTCGGCGGTATAGGTGTGCCAGTAGAGGCCGCTCTGAATAAGTTCCGGCGCGTCTTCAAAGTCCTGACGCAGATCTTCTTTCGACACATCCAGAATTTCGGTTTTCACATTCTGGCGGTAGTCGGTGCTGTCCACCAGCTGCTTCAGGCCGCGCCACAGGGACTCCACCTTCTGGAACTCATGGTGATGCATTACGGCATCCAGCTGACGGCTGATCTGGAAATCCAGCTCAGCGATATGGTGGTCAATCAGCGTTTTGTCTAGCTTCTCCACCGGCTGACCGGATTTGCGGATGCAGTCCATAAACACCTGCATCGCCGCCGTCAGGCGTTCACCCGCCGGAGCGTCAGAAAGCGCGGCGTCATCCAGAAACGCATTGATATCACCCAGGCTGGAGGCCGGGGTCAGGTTGATTTTTTCAAACAGGGAGGCGTAAACGCCCTCTTTTTCCAGTACGGTGGTCTGCCCCTGCGCGGAGGCGGTTTCAGTATTCACAGACATCAGCATATTCCCGGTTAATCCATTAAATTACACATGCCGCTTATTTCGGGGCCAGTGCACTCATTTCGTCGCGTAATTCCTGAGACAGCGCCGGGTCTTTGAGAATTTTCTCGAGTTCTTTTCTGAAAGTAGCGTTATCAAGGAGATTGGATTTGAGGTCGCGTAATAAATTACGCATGGCCAGCATGGCGCGGAGCTGGGGGATCTGGCGGGCAACCTGTTCAGGTTCGAAATCCTTAATATCGGAGAAATTCAGTTTTATGCTTTCTTCCGAGCCATCCCCGGCCATTGTGTTAGGAACCGTCAGATTCACTTCCGGGTTAAATTCCGAAAGTACGCTGTTGAAGTTATTTTTATTGACGTTAATTTTCTCCCTTTCCGATAATGGGCGATTCTCTTTTCCATTACTGAAATCACCGACGGTGAGGAGTTTAAGCGGCAGTTCGATTTTCTTCTGCGCGCCACCTGTATGCAGAGCCAGCTTTAAGTTTATGCGTGCCTTGGGCACCTCATTCTGGAATGAATCGGCCATAGCAATCCCTTTCTTTAAAAGAAATAAATGTTAAGTGAGTGACGTTTCTTTACAAAACCATATTAGAGCAAATGTCTATTTGAAATCAACTTTTCAGATCAAAGATCTACAATTTGACTTTTCTTAAGAATATTCCACCAATAAGAATAAAAAAGAACGCCGCGTAGCGGCCTGCCGAAATGCCCTTGCGCGCTTTTTGTGAGCCTGACAAAAAGTTGCTCAAAGGTTGGCTACCAGATTATTTTGTTACTTTATCGAAGTGATGGAATAGTCCAGCCACGGACTATTCCATCACTCACAGTTATAAAAAATAAGGATAATATTGGCCCCACTATATATTTAAATATCCTATCTCTTTTTTTAACCCCTATCACATACAGATAATCGATAAACCTGGGACCAAACAGTTATTCCTTTCAGAAAATCAGGCAGAATTATATCTAATCAGTAGGGTCAATTGAATTGACTTTCCCATAAATTCAGGAAGGGGCGCAACATCCCCTCTTCTAAACGTCTTAATTTCTCCCTTCATTGAATGACTTAGCCTTTCTCCTGCTACGCTTGTTGTATGGTTCAGAAACGCAGGAACGCTTTCGATGAAAAAAATCGCCATTATCGGCTCAGGCCCAACAGGGATTTACACCTTTTACTCACTTCTTAACAACGCAGCGCCGCTTTCGATCACCGTTTTCGAAAAGGCAGACCAACCCGGTGTCGGAATGCCCTACAGCGACGAGGATAATTCCCGGCTGATGCTGGCGAACATCGCCAGTATTGAAATACCGCCCATTTTCATCACTTACCTGGACTGGCTCAAACAGCAGAATGCGGCCCGCCTTGCCCGCTATAACGTCGACAGTGAGAAGCTGCACGACCGGCAATTTCTGCCCCGTATTCTGCTGGGTGAATATTTCCACGACCGGTTTCTCGCTGTCGCTGCCGAGGCGAAAAAGGCTGGGTTTCATATCGAGGTTCACCCCAACGCAGAAGTCACTGATATTAAGGCTGATGCAGACGGCGTGGCCCTTTCAGTGAACGATGCCCCTTTCTCAAGGCGGTTTGATCTTGCGGTTGTTGCCACCGGCCACGTCTGGCCTGATGAAGATGAAACCACCCGCGCATATTTCCCAAGCCCATGGTCAGGGCTGATGGACGCGGAGGTCCGAGCCTGTGAGGTGGGGATCATGGGTACCTCCCTCAGCGGGCTGGACGCTGCAATGGCGGTTGTGATGCAGCATGGCCGGTTTAGCGGGAAGCAGTTCGTTGTCAATAAAGGCAGCGAAGGGCTAAAAATCATGCTGATGTCCCGCACGGGCGTTCTGCCGGAGGCCGATTTTTACTGCCCTATCCCTTATGAACCACTGTCGGTGTTAACGGATTGTGTGGTGGCAAGCGAAATCGACAAAGGCCCGGATGGGCTGCTTGACCGCATCTTTGCGCTGATGGTGAAAGAGCTTGAGCTGGCCGATCCGCGATGGTGTCAGGCGATAGCGCTCGGCACGCTGAATGCCGACACGCTCCGTGATGCCTGGTTTGAGGATCGTAAAAAGCACGGTCCTTTCACCTGGGCCGAAGCGAATCTGAAAGAAGTGGAGCGCAACAAGCGCGAAAAACGCACCGTTGCCTGGCGCTATACCGTGCTTCGTCTGCATGAAGTGGTACAGGCCATCGTCCCTTCACTCAATGAGCATGACAGAGAGCGGTTTAAATCCGGGCTGGAGCGTGTGTTTATCGATAATTATGCCGCCATTCCACCGCAGTCTATCCGCCGGTTACTGGCGCTGCGCGAGGCAGGGATCATTAGCGTGGTCGCACTCGGTGATGATTACGATCTGGATATCGGCAGCGATCAGACCGTCATCACCACGGCAAAAAAAAGTTACCGCTTCGACGTGTTTATCGACGCGCGCGGACAAAAGCCGCTCAGAAACAAGGACATTCCCTTCCCCACCCTGCGTAAACAGCTTGCGGGAACCGGCGATGACGTTCCGGACGTGGGAGAAGACTATACGTTGCTGGCGCCGGCATCACTGCGGGGGCGTATCGCTTTTGGGGCGATCCCCTGGCTGATGCACGATCATCCGTTTGTTCAGGGTTTGTCTGAGTGCGCTGAAATTGGTAAAGCGATGGCGGAAGCAGCTGGAAAACCTGCGTCGGGCGTGCGAAGGAAGTTACCTTACATGGAGTTTTAACAGGGCTTCCCTGCCCTGCGGTGTCGGATTACTCGAAGAAGACTTCCGGGTTTTCCGACAACGACACGAACGATTTAGTGTTCTTGTCCAGGGCAAGGATTTTGCCGCTTTCGATGTCATATACCCAGCCGTGCAGGCGAATGGCATTGTTGCGCAGGCCTACCGCCACCGACGGATGGGTCTTGATGTTGCTCAGCTGCGCAAAGACGTTTTCCTGCACCATCGCATTCACTTTATCGATTGGCTTATCCCAGGTTTTCTTCTCCACCACCGCTTTTGCCGCATCAGAATAGCGCAGCCAGTGGGAAACGGCCGGCATCGGCTCCAGATCGGCGTTGTCAGCAATCGCCTTCATCGCGCCGCAGTTGGAGTGGCCGCAAATAACGATATCGGTCACGCCCAGGGCCACGACCGCATATTCGATGGTCGCAGAGACACCGCCAGGCTCCGGCCCGAACGGAGGCACAATGTTGCCCGCGTTTCGAATGACAAAGAGCTGTCCTGGCTCCTGTTGCGTAACCAGTTCCGGAACCAGACGGCTGTCGGAGCAGGAGATAAACAGCGCTTTGGGATTCTGACTGGACGCTAAACTACGAAAAAGCTCTTTACGTTGCGGGAAAATCTCTTTTTGAAAGCTGAGAAAACCTTCAATGATATGTTGCATAGCCATTTCTCTTTTATCTGTTTTAGTTTAGGTATGATCGCGATCACACTCGTAAAATTTAACCACCGCGTCTTAGCGGAGACAAGCAATATATTTCTGGCCCGACCGCTGCACGATCTCATCTGCGTTCACCGGGATGTTCTGTCCTTCAAAGGCCCCGTACAGGCGCTGGTACGTTTTCCCGGTCAGTCGGCCGATCAACGACTCAACGGTGCGGGCAGGCAGCGGCAGCATATTCGGATAACTCCACATAAACGACACGGCGTCTTTTCCGGGTGTAACCTGCAAAATATCACCGGCCAGCAGCACGCCGTCGCCTGACTGCCAGTGCAGCACCGTGCCGCCTGCAAAATGCCCGCCCAGCCGCAGCAGAGTCACCAAAGGCATAATCTCCAGGGCGTCCTCCTCCCAGAAGCGTATCGCCGGGCTGTCACGCATCACCCACTGCCGATCGCTGGCGTGCAGGTAGATCGGCGCGTTAAACGCGGCGGCCCACTCCTGCATGGTGGTGTAGTAATGCGGGTGCGAAATCGCGATCGCGCTGATGCCCCCGAGCGCGTCAACTAACGCTCTGGTCGCCGGGTCAAGATTGGCGATGCAGTCCCACAGAACATTGCCCTGTGGCGTACGCAGCAGAAGCGCGCGCTGGTTGATGGCAAAAGCGGGAACGGTTTTGATGCTGAACAGCTGCGGCTCCAGCTGTTGCCATTTGTTGGTGTGCGTGGTCGTAAGGCTGTCGAAGTCCGTCCATGCCTGGCCCGTCACCGGGACATACTGGCGCTCATCGTCGCAAATAGGGCAGTTTTTGGGCTGTTCATCGTAAGCGGTACCGCAGGTTTTACAGAGTGTAATCATCGGCTTTCCTCAGCAATAAAGCACTGAGTATGGCAGGGATTATCCATATGTGCTGAAGGGTGCCTGGCCCGCTTTTTTTGACTTATACTGTGCCAGTATCAAAAACTGAATAACGCAGGTGGCACATGGAAATTGATCTCGATAACTTAGTCTTTAACGGGCTGGATGAAGCAGAAGAGCGCAACGCGGAACGTCTCGACGATGCGGATAAAAAAGCCCAGGCGATTGTCGCCGATGACGACTGCGGCGATGCCTGCAAGATCTGAAGAAAAAGCACCGGGCTCCCCGGTGCTTTTTTTATGAATGCCTTTTGCTACCTGATATCAGATCTCCGGCGTTTTGCTAAACCCGGTCAGCATCAGGATCAAGCTTTGGGGAGATGAGCCCGTCTCAAACTGATAGTGATTTCCCTGACGATCGCCGCCGATATACCACGAAATTTCGGTCTTCCCTTCTGCCAGCGCCTTACGCACCGCTTTATCCACGTCCACCATCCGGTATTCGCGGGAGTGGTTCAGGTAAAGCACCGCATCCGAGCGGTAGTTGCAGGACGGTCGTGAATGCCAGCTTACGGTGGCCGGATCCCAGTCGTTACTCGCCGGATAGAAGAAAATTTGATCCGCGCCGTTGGTTTCCACTTTCCCGCCAAAAATTCTTACGCGGTATTTGAACAGGGCAGGATCCTGTCCGGCAGGCAGCGGTGGAATGTGGAACTTCACCAGCGACAATGTTTCGCTGTTTTTCGTGCGTCCACCGTTCTTCCAGTTATCCTGCACCAGTAAGACCTGGGGATCGGGCTGTGAAAGTGCGGGTTCCATGCTGCTGAGCCAGACGTTGGCCTTCGCTTTTGAATAACCATATGGCACGGTGGTGCCGCAATCCATTCCGCGGTTCATGCACAGGTCGGTCATAAAGCGCGCGGCATCTTCCGTCCAGCCGTTCATGAAGTCAGCATGTGCCGTATACAGGCTACCCCACCGCTCTTCACGCTCACTGCCATGCATGATGGGGTCGAGGGAAAGCTGGACTTTACTGGTATCCAGAGAGCTAATTGTCGGGAGCACGTACGCAATATTCATGTTCACCGTCGGGATCTTCACCGGGAAGGCGGACGGACACTGTCCTTTCGTATCGTAGGTGGCGTTAGCCAGGCCGTGGGCGGGCTTCAGGTTGACCCCGTCCCAGCAGTTCGGGAACTGAATGCCGATATTAAACTGCACGGCATCCTTCGCCTTGCGTAAGCCGCAGACTTCACCCGTTCTGGTGGTGTAACCCTTGCCATTGGCGCATAAAAAGGTGATATGCGGATTTGGCGCGGTGCCGTGGTGATCGCCCGCAAGCAGCGACAGCCCCGCCGGGAACGGGTGCAGCGGCCAGGCGTCAACGTTCGATGCTTGATAATAGGTTTTTTGATAGGCGGGTTTGACCACCGTTCCGTCCGGCAATTTTAGCGACGGAGCCCAGTAGGCCGAGCTGTCTGCTTTGTTATCGCAGGTGGTCTTTTCCTGGGTACGCAGCGATTCACGGCTGGAGTAAGCATCCGTATGCACGTTACCAAAAAAATCGTGCAGCATAGCCTCGTTGGGCATGCCGAACATCATAATGGCATCATCGCCGAGGGTGTGGGAATAACTGCATACAACATGTGCCTGTGGACCAGCGTGTGCCGCCTGCATGGTAAGCAGAAGTGCGGTGGCAGAAAGCGCGGGGGTTAATACTGTCCGTTTCATTATTATCTCCATCTGTGAAAGGAGATAGTGGTAACAAAACGGCCATCAATTACCGAGGATTAGCCTGGGTATTTTTCCCTTCATCCTCGCTTTACAGACACCACGCACAACTCATTCCAGTACATTTCGCGCGTCCGGCGCAGTTCAGCGTGACGTTTTATCATGGAACCACTCCGGGTCGATGTTGGCTACGTCCACGCCATACAGGCTGGCGACAGGCAGTATTGACTCAAGAACACGTTGCGCGCTGTTCTCCGCATTCGCTGGTCGGGGCGCAAAAAACCGCCGTAACGTGCTTATCCATTTTTTCATCGTCATTACCCTTCTCGCTTAACCTGTCCTCAGTTAAACACCCAAATTGCGCCCGGGGGAAATATCAAAATCCACTGTCGATGTGCAGGATCTGCAAATAGCGCCCCGCCGTCTGCTCTCTTCTTTAACACCTTGTTCACTCATGCTTTTTTTCTCATAGCAAAGAACGATTTCTTATTTGGCGATAGCTTTCCCTTATGGGAGCGTAACGGGGTAAAACAAAAACAATGGGATGGCGTATGACTATGGCTGCAAAAATGAAAGGGTTTAAAAAACGGGCGCAGGTTCTGGGATTAGTGGCTGCCTGGGGCCTGGTTTCAGCGCAGGCGCAGGCCGATCGGCTGGCGGATATCAAGGCAGCAGGCGTGGTGAAAGTGGCCACGTTTGATGCTAATCCACCCTTTGGCTCGATTGATGCCAAAACGCATGAGATCGTGGGTTACGATGTGGACTTCGCCAAAGCGCTGGCGAAATCGCTCGGCGTCAAGCTTGAACTGGTCGCCACCAATCCGGCTAACCGCATTCCGCTGCTACAGTCCGGAAAAGCGGATCTCATCGTGGCGGATATCACCATCACCCCGGAACGCGCACAGGTCATTGATTTCTCGACGCCTTACTTTGTCACCGGCCAGCAGTTCCTGGTCCCGGTAAAATCACCGGACAAGCTTGATGACTATAGCCGGGCACGCATTGGCGCCGTAAAAGGTACGACGGGTGAACAGGCGCTGCACCAGCGTTTTCCGCAGTCCCGCGTCCTCTCTTACGATGACATCCCGCTGGCGCTGACGGCACTGCGCAATGGCAACGTGCAGGCCATTACCCAGGACAGCACCATTCTGGCTGGTCTGCTGGCGCAGGCGCCGGATAAAGCCGACTTCAAAATCCTGCCCGACCTGCTCAGTAAAGAAGAGATTGGCGTGGGGGTGAAAAAGGGTGAAACGGCGCTGCTGAAAGCCGTTAACGATGAGCTGGTTAACCTGGAGAAAAACGGCCAGGCGGCAAAAATCTATGACGTCTGGTTCGGTCCAGGCACCCCTGCTCCACAGCCTCGTAACTTTAAAATAGAAGCCCGGTAATATGCTCTCAGGTTTATTTTCGCACTCCGCGGCCAATGCCGCGGATTTTTCACGTCTGGAACAGGCCAGCGTTGAGTTTCGCCATGTGGACAAACGCTACGGCGACCATCCGGTTTTAACCGACATTAATCTCACCATCATGCCGGGTGAAGTGGTTGCCATTCTCGGCCCTTCGGGTTCCGGAAAATCGACCCTGATTCGGCTTATCAACCAGCTTGAGAGCCTGAGCGGCGGGGAGATTCTGGTCGACCACAAGCCGACCGGACAGCTTTCCGGCAGCAGGCTACGTCAGTTACGCAGCCGCGTCGGGTTTGTATTCCAGCAGTTCAATCTCTATGCCCACCTTACCGCCAGCCAGAACATCACCCTGGCACTGGAGCACGTTCACGGCTGGAAACCCCTGCCCGCCCAGGAGCGCGCGCTGGCGCTGCTGGAGAAGGTCGGCATGCTGGAGAAGGCGCACCGCTACCCTGCTGAACTTTCCGGCGGACAACAGCAGCGCGTGGCGATTGCCCGCGCTCTGGCCTCGTCGCCGCAAATCATTCTCTTTGACGAGCCAACGTCGGCACTCGACCCGGAGATGATTGGCGAAGTGCTGTTGGTGATGAAAGCCCTTGCCCACAGCGGGATCACCATGATTGTCGTCACCCATGAGATGCAGTTCGCCCGGGAAATTGCCGATCGAATCGTCTTTATCGACGGTGGACACATTCTGGAAACCGCGTCCCCGGCGCAATTTTTCAACCAACCGTCGCATCCGCGTGCGAGGCGGTTCCTGCAAAAAGTGCTGGATCCGCTGCGTCAGGAGCAACTGTAATGCCCGCTCTGGACTGGCAGGGGGTGCTGGCCGGACAGCCCCTGCACTGGATCCTCTCAGGATTTCTCACCACTCTGTGGGTGACGCTGGCGGGGATTATGCTGGCAAGCCTGCTCGCCTTGTTCTTTATGCTTTTGCGGCTTTCCGGGGGACGTCTCGGGACCTCGTTCGTCAGCGGCTGGGTATCGCTGTTTCGCAATACGCCGCTGCTGGTGCAGCTGCTGTTCTGGTATTTCGCCGCCTGGAACGGGTTGCCGCAGGAGCTGCGTGACGCGGTGAATGCAGACCACAGCTGGTCCATTTTGCCCGGTGACGTCTGGTGGTTTACGCCCGAATTTTTATGCTCCGCCTGGGGGTTAGGCGTATTTACCTCGGCGTTTTTAATTGAAGAAGTCGAATCGGGGCTCCGTTCCGTACCTGCCGGGCAACGGGAGGCGGCGCTCGCCCAGGGATTTTCCTCATGGCGTCTGTTTCGCTACATTCTTCTGCCACAGGGACTCGCTAACGCCTGGCAACCCGTCGTTGGCCAGTACCTTAACCTGATGAAGCTCTCCTCGCTCGCGAGCGGAATTGGCTTCGCCGAACTGACCTACCAGGTTCGCCAGATAGAAAGTTACAACGCCCATGCCCTAGAAGCCTTTACCGTCGGTACGGTGCTCTACTTACTTACCGGGATGGTGACGGGGAGCGTGCTGGTGCGCCTCGGCCCCCATTCAGGGAGGAAAAATCATGATCCCCGGATTTAACGTTATTGTCGAAAACCTGGATTATCTGCTTTGGGGACGTGCGATTGCGGGAGAACCCGGCGGCGTACTGCTCTCACTGCTGATGGCCGCTGGCGCCGCCGCGCTTGCCCTGCCCGGCGGGATTGTGCTGGCATGCGTCGCCTGGCGCTATCCCGGCGTGGTGCGCAGTGCGCTGTTTGCGTGGGCAGAGTTGATTCGCGGGATCCCCCTGATCTTCGTAATATTCTGGATGTGGTATCTGCTGCCGCTGATAACCGGCAGGGATCTCCCTGGCGCGACGACCGTCACGCTGGCGCTGGCCTGGTTTACCGCGGCTGCGGTGATGCATTCGGTATTAGCCGGACTGAGAGCTCTACCGTCGGGCCAGAATGAGGCCGCGCTTTCTCAAGGGTTCAGTACGCAGCAAACGCTGTGGCGCGTGCTGCTGCCGCAGGCGCTGAGAAATATTCTGCCGTCGCTGGTGGGGATTTTTATCAGCCTGCTGAAGGATACGTCGTTGGCGTTTATCGTGAACGTTCCTGAACTGACCACGGTGGCGGGACAGGTCAACAACCGGGTGCAAATTTACCCGGCGGCCATTTTTATCTTTACGGGTGTGATCTATTACCTGCTCTGCAGCTCGCTTGAGCTGCTCGCGAAGCGCTGGCGCGTTAGCCGGCCAGCGCTTTAACCACCGTTTCCATCGCTTTGGTGGTCAACTCACTGCGCTTAACGCGCTGGTTCGCCAGCGCGGTACGCAGTACGCCCGCAATGACAATATGTTTCGGCTCCTGCCCTAAATCACGCATTTCGAGAACGACCTTGCCTACCACCCGACACATCTCCTGGTACAGCGCTTCGTCTTTGGTCACATTGCCCATTGCCATCACTCCGTTGCCCTAAACCGTCAGCTTAAATCATTCGTCGGCTGGATACAAAAAAGAAGCCCGGCGTGTTGTTCGCCGGGCTTCGTCTGGAAAATCAGTCGATTAGTTGTTAACCGGGATGACTGCGCCTTTGTATTTGGTGCGGATCCAGTCCTGAATCTCTTTGGAGTGCAGCACGTTCACCAGCGCGACGATATCCTTCTTCTTCTCGTCACCGCGATGAACGGTAATGATGTTGGCGTACGGGTTATTCTCACCGCTTTCAACCGCAATTGGATCGTGGACCGGATCCAGGCCAGCATCAATCGCGTAGTTGGCGTTGATCACCACCGCAGCACCTTCGTCGTTGTTGTACATCTGCGGCAGCAGAGACGCTTCGACGTTAGGGGTAAATTGCAGCTTTTTCGGGTTCTCCACGATATCGCTGATGCGCGCGGTCACTTTATCGATGCCCGGCTTCAGCTTGATCACGCCCTCTTTTTCGAAGATGGAGAGAATACGCCCTTCCTCGGAAACCGCATCACGCATGATGATTTTGCCGCCTTCCGGCAGATCCTTCAGCGATTTGTATTTTTTTGAATAGATACCGATCGGCTCAATGTGGATTGCGCCCGCACTGACAAAATCATAATCCTTATCGCCCGCGTGATCTTTCAGCACGCTGTTCAGGTAAGGGATGTGCTGGAAATAGTTGGCGTCAATGTCATGCCCCGCCAGCGCAGTGTTTGGCAGTATGTAGTCCTGGAAGGGTTTAATCTCCAGATCGATCCCCTGCTTCGCCAGAATCGGCTTAGCCTGCTCCAGAATTTCCGCGTGGGGGGTATTGGACGCCCCCACGGTGAGCGTGTCCGCCCAGGAGGCAAAGCTCAGGGCGCTCAGGGTTGCGGCGGCGATCAGTGTCAGTGTCTTTTTCATGATGTGGTTCCTGTGTGTATTTATTAGCGTTTATCTAACAGTGAAGTAATGGCATCGCCGCAGAACTGGATAATGAACACGATGATCAGAATGGTCACCGTTGCCACCAGCGTGACGTCACCATGGTTGCGCTGGAATCCTTCCAGATAAGCCAGATTTCCCAAACCGCCGGCACCTATCACCCCTGCCATTGCGCTGTAGCTCACCAGCGCAATCAGCGTCACCGTCATACCTGAAACCAGTGCGGGTGAGGATTCCGGCAATAAAACCCGAAATACTAACGTGCTCAGCCGCGCGCCCATCGAACGCGTGGCCTCAATGACCCCTTTGTCCACTTCTCGCAGGGCAATCTCGACCAGACGGGCGTAGAACGGCGCCGCGCCCACAATCAGGGCGGGCAGCGCAGCGTTAGCGCCGAGAATGGTCCCCACAACGGTCTTGGTGAACGGGATCAGCAGAACGATGAGAATGATGAACGGAATCGAGCGGAACACGTTCACCACAATCGACATCACGCTGTAGACCGTGCGGTTGTGGAATAACCCGCCGCGGGCAGTTAAAAACAGCGCCAGACCCAGCACGATGCCTAATACAAAGGTCGCCACGCCGGAAAGCGCGGTCATGTACAGCGTCTCCAGCGTCGCCGCCCAGAGCTGATCCCACTTGAGATGCGGAAAGAGATTCTCAGCCATGTTTAATCACCTCGCCTTCAATATCGCTGTGCTGCAGGTCGGCGAGGATATTGTTCAGTTGTTCATCAGATGCCACGACGTGCACCCAGAGTTGACCAAACACGCCGTGAGCGGTTTGGGTCATTTTTCCGTGCAGGATGTTAAACGGCAGGCCGTAGCGCAGCGTCAGTTCGCCCACAATCGGTTTATGCGTGCTGTGCCCGGTAAAGGTCAGCCTGATAACCGTACCTTCCAGATCGTTTGCCAGTTCGGTATTGAAGGTTTCTTCTTCAGCATACTGGCTCACCTGACGGACAAACTGCTGCGTAATCGGCTGCTGCGGATGGGTAAAGACGCTCAACACGTCGCCCTCTTCCACCACTTTACCGTTCTCCATCACCGCCACGCGGTCGCAGATTTTGCGCACCACGTGCATCTCGTGCGTGATCAGCACGATGGTCAGCTTGAACCGACGGTTAATATCCAGCAGCAGATCGAGGATCTGATCGGTGGTTTGTGGATCCAACGCCGAGGTGGCTTCATCACACAGCAGTACGTCCGGATGATTGGCCAGCGCGCGGGCAATGCCCACACGCTGTTTTTGCCCGCCGCTCAGCTGCGACGGGTAAGCATTCTCCCGTCCCTTCAGGCCGACCAGCTCCACCAGCTCGGCAACGCGAGCCTGAATTTGCGCTTTTGGCACACCGGCAATTTGCATTGAAAAGGCGATGTTTTCCTTCACCGTGCGCGACCAGAGCAGATTAAAGTGCTGGAACACCATGCTGATTTTCAGGCGTGCCTGACGCAGCGCTTCTCCCTTCGCTGCGGAGATATCCTGACCGTTAATGGTGACGCTGCCGGCGCTGGGCTTTTCCAGACCGTTCAGCAGACGGATCAGTGTACTTTTCCCGGCCCCGCTGTAACCGATGATCCCGTAAATCTGTCCCTGCTCTATCGTCAAGTTGACGTTATCAACGGCTGTCAGCGCCAGCTTTCCGTTGTCAAAGACCTTCGAAATATTGCTGAGTACGATCATTCTTATTCGTTATCCGTTACGCATATAGCGGTTTAGCAGTATGGATGTCCAAAAGATAGTAAACAGCCGTTATCAGCTTTTAAATGACCAAAAAAGAATTTCTTATAATTCTGCGGAATAAGCAGCGAACTGGCGGGTGAAAAAGCATTTAGATGAATATCAGCAATAATTATCTGCCATTTGCATATCAGGTCACACTCACCCGGCGAAATCGGTTAATTTTGCAGCACTTTATGCGGATTTAGCCATCCTCACATCCGGACAACTTTACGTCTTGCTGTCTTTCCATCTGAAAATACAAGGATTATTCCTTTCTGTTCTTAAACCTGGTGAAACGTTCTTTATTGAGAAAATTTCATGGTTCTATCATCCGGTCATCACCTCTTCACAGGACATGACCATGACGCTTTACCACTCCGTCACCGAACTGATTGGCCGTACGCCTCTCATCCAGCTGCACAAGCTGGACACCGGCACCTGCTCGCTGTTTCTGAAGCTGGAAAACCAGAATCCCGGCGGCTCGATTAAAGACCGCGTCGCGCTGTCGATGATTAACGAAGCCGAGCGTACGGGCCAGCTAAGGCCCGGCGGCACCATTATTGAAGCTACGGCGGGGAACACCGGCCTGGGGCTGGCGTTGATTGCGGCGCAGAAGGGCTACTCGCTGATCCTGGTGGTGCCGGACAAAATGAGCCGCGAGAAGATTTTCCACCTGCGCGCGTTAGGGGCGCAGGTCGTGCTGACCCGCTCGGATGTGAACAAAGGGCATCCGGCCTATTATCAGGATTATGCCCGGCGGCTGGCGAACGAACTGCCAGGCGCGTTTTATATCGACCAGTTCAGTAACGCGGCCAATCCGCTGGCGCATCGCACCACTACCGCACCGGAACTGTTTGAACAGCTTGACGGCCAGATCGATGCCATCGTCGTCGGCGTGGGGTCCGGCGGTACGCTGGGCGGCTTACAGGCGTGGTTTGCAGAACATTCGCCGCAGACGGAATTTGTGCTTGCCGATCCGGCCGGGTCGGTACTGGCGGACCAGGTTGAGACCGGACGCTATCACGATGCCGGCTCGTGGCTGGTTGAAGGGATTGGCGAAGACTTTATTCCTCCGCTGGCGCACATCGAGGGGGTTAACCGCGCCTGGCGCATTACCGATCGCGAGGCGTTCACCACCGCCCGCGATCTGCTAAAAACGGAAGGGATCCTGGCAGGCTCCTCCACCGGCACGCTGCTGGCGGCAGCGCTGAAATATTGCCAGGCGCAGACTACGCCAAAACGTGTGGTCACCTTCGCCTGCGACAGCGGCAATAAATACCTCTCGAAGATGTTCAATGACGACTGGATGCGCCAGCAGGGGCTGATTTCGCGTCCGCAGGCAGGCGATCTCTCGGACTATATTGCCCTGCGCCACGATGAAGGCGCGACGGTGACTGCCGCCCCGGACGACACGCTTTCCACCGTGCTGGCCCGCATGCGCCTGTACGACATCTCTCAGCTGCCGGTGCTCGATGACAACAAGGTCGTCGGCATCATCGACGAGTGGGACCTGCTGCGACACATCGGGGGAGATGCCGATCGCTTCTCCCTCCCCGTGACGGCGGCCATGACGCGTCAGGTTGAATATCTGGATAAGCAGGCCCCGGAGAGCGCCCTGTACGCCATCTTTGACCGTGGCCTGGTGGCGATTATTTATGACGAAAACCGCTTTCTGGGTTTGATCACACGCAGTGACGTACTCACCGCCTGGCGTAACCGCCTGACAAAATAAAAGGAGCAAAAGATGAAAAACCTGGCCACCCTCAGCGTTCACAGTGGTGAGTATCACGACCCGCACGGCGCCGTGATGCCGCCAATTTACGCCACGTCGACGTTTGCGCAACCGGCACCGGGTGAACATACCGGCTACGAATACTCCCGGAGCGGCAACCCAACCCGCCATGCGCTGGAGACCGCCATCGCCGAACTGGAAGGCGGCACGCGCGGGTACGCCTTCGCGTCAGGGCTGGCGGCCATTTCCACCGTGCTCGAACTGCTGGATCAAGACAGCCATATCGTCGCCATTGACGACGTGTATGGCGGTACGTATCGCCTGATCGAAAACGTGCGCAAGCGCAGCACCGGGTTACAGGTGAGCTGGGTTAAGCCGGACGATGTAGCCGGACTTGAGGCCGCCATTCGCCCGGACACGCGCATGATCTGGGTGGAAACGCCAACGAACCCGCTGCTGAAACTGGCCGACCTGGAGGCCATCGCGGACATTGCCCGGCGCCATAATGCGATCAGCGTGGCGGATAATACCTTCGCCTCCCCGGTCATTCACCGGCCGCTGGAGGCGGGGTTCGACATAGTGGTCCACTCCGCCACCAAATATCTCAACGGTCATTCAGACGTGGTTGCCGGGCTGGCTGTTGTGGGGGCGAATAAGGATCTGGCGGAGCGTCTGGGCTATCTGCAAAACGCGATTGGCGGCGTTCTGGATCCGTTCAGCAGCTTCCTGACGCTGCGGGGCATTCGCACCCTCTCACTGCGCGTTGAGAAGCACAGCGCCAATGCGCTGGCGATTGCGCAATGGCTGGAGCAGCATCCGCAGGTAGACAGCGTGTTCTATCCCGGGCTGGCGTCACATCCCCAGTATGCGCTGGCCCGCAGACAAATGGCGCTGCCGGGCGGCATGATCTCCGTTGTGATTAAAGGCGATGCGCAGCGCGCGACAGAGGTGATCCGTCATCTTACGCTCTTTACCCTGGCGGAAAGCCTTGGCGGTGTGGAGAGTCTGGTGAGCCAGCCCTACAGCATGACCCACGCCTCCATTCCACTGGCGCAGCGTCTTGCAAACGGCATTGTGCCGCAGCTTATCCGCCTGTCGGTGGGGATTGAAGATGCGAAGGATCTGATCGCCGACCTTAAACAAGCGCTGAAAAAGTGAGCAAAAAACGGCGGGCGTTGCGCCTGCTGTCATAAGATGACATTAGGCCTTAACGCCTTGATAACAAACTTATGTGAATCTGCACAGATTGTTTTTGAAACGCTGTTTCCATTTTCCTTTTTACTGTAAATCAGCGTATAATGCGCGCCAAATCCCTGGTGAATGGTTTCAGCGCTTGGAATACAAAAAACAACGTACAACTTCTCCTCTCCTTCGTTGGGCTGGCACTCAGGCACACTTTCTTCTGCACGCTCATTTGATGTCACCTATTCTTAGTGCGTGTCATATACTCTTTCGCAACACAGGTTTGACTCCGCGGCGGTGCGCCCCCGGAGCGAGATTTCCATATCCTTCCCAACTTAAAGACTAAGACTGTCATGAAAAAGACGAAAATTGTTTGTACTATCGGCCCGAAAACCGAATCCGAAGAGATGCTGAGCAAAATGCTGGATGCCGGCATGAACGTGATGCGTCTGAACTTCTCCCACGGCGACTATGCTGAACACGGCCAGCGTATCCAGAACTTGCGCAACGTGATGAGCAAGACCGGGAAAAAAGCGGCAATCCTGCTCGACACCAAAGGTCCTGAAATCCGCACTATCAAACTGGAAGGCGGTAACGACGTTTCCCTGAAAGCGGGCCAGACCTTCACCTTCACCACCGACAAATCCGTTGTGGGTAATAACGAAATCGTTGCCGTGACCTACGAAGGCTTCACCAGCGACCTGTCTGTTGGCAACACCGTGCTGGTAGATGACGGCCTGATCGGCATGGAAGTGACCGCTATCGAAGGTAACAAAGTTATCTGTAAAGTGCTGAACAACGGCGATCTGGGCGAAAACAAAGGCGTCAACCTGCCGGGTGTGTCCATTGCTCTGCCAGCGCTGGCTGAAAAAGACAAACAAGACCTGATCTTCGGCTGCGAACAAGGCGTGGACTTCGTTGCTGCCTCCTTTATCCGTAAACGTTCTGACGTGGTTGAGATCCGTGAGCACCTGAAAGCGCACGGCGGCGAGAACATCCAGATCATCTCCAAGATCGAAAACCAGGAAGGCCTGAACAACTTCGACGAAATCCTCGAAGCGTCTGACGGTATCATGGTAGCGCGTGGCGACCTGGGCGTTGAAATCCCGGTTGAAGAAGTGATCTTCGCGCAGAAGATGATGATCGAGAAATGTGTTCGCGCGCGTAAAGTGGTTATCACCGCAACGCAGATGCTGGACTCCATGATCAAAAACCCACGCCCTACCCGCGCTGAAGCAGGCGACGTTGCGAACGCCATCCTCGACGGTACCGATGCCGTTATGCTGTCTGGCGAATCTGCAAAAGGGAAATACCCTCTGGAAGCGGTCAGCATCATGGCGACCATCTGTGAGCGTACCGACCGCGTGATGAAAAGCCGTCTGGATTACAACAACGACAGCCGTAAACTGCGCATCACCGAAGCCGTGTGCCGTGGTGCGGTAGAAACCGCCGAGAAACTGGAAGCCCCGCTGATTGTCGTGGCGACCCAGGGCGGTAAATCTGCGCGTGCCGTGCGTAAATACTTCCCGGATGCGACCATTCTGGCGCTGACCACCAACGAAACCACCGCGCGTCAGCTGGTGCTGAGCAAAGGCGTGATCCCACACCTGGTGAAAGAGATTGCCTCTACCGATGATTTCTATCGTCTGGGTAAAGAAGTGGCTCTGGAACTGGTTGATTGTGGCCTGGCTCAGAAAGGCGACGTGGTGGTTATGGTTTCTGGCGCGCTGGTTCCAAGCGGCACCACCAACACGGCATCTGTCCACGTGCTGTAATATTTCACGAACAAATTATTGTTTTGTTAAAAAGCGTCCTTCGGGGCGCTTTTTTTATTCCCGCCTTTAACCAGAACTATTCAAAAAGCAAATCGGGTTTTTCTATTTAATCGCGATTTATCTAAGATGAATCCGATGAAAAATGCCTTTTTTAACATAGCTTTTTCGTCAAAATTGCCGATTTCGTTGCTTCTTTGAGCGAACGATCAAAAATAGGCGTAATCCCATCAAAAAAATATTCTCAACCCAAAAAACTTTGTGTAATACTTGTAACGCTACATGGAGATTAACTCAATCTAGAGGGTATTAATAATGAATCGTACTAAACTGGTACTGGGCGCGGTAATCCTGGGTTCTACTCTGCTGGCAGGTTGCTCCAGCAACGCTAAAATCGATCAGCTGTCTTCTGACGTTCAGACTCTGAACGCTAAAGTTGACCAGCTGAGCAACGACGTGAACGCAATGCGTTCCGACGTTCAGGCTGCTAAAGACGACGCAGCTCGCGCTAACCAGCGTCTGGACAACCAGGCTACTAAATACCGTAAGTAATAGTACCTGTTAATAAAATGGCGCACATTGTGCGCCATTTTTTTTGCCTTAGTCAAACCTCTACTGAAGCGCTTTCTCTCCCTCGTCTTCCGCCACCGCCGCTGAGACACGACTATTCTGAACCGACAGGACAGAATTGCTGGCTGACGAACCATTGCCTGTTGAAACGGCAACCGGGATCCCGGCTCTGCGCGCCAGGGCTTTATCGATAAGCGTTTTATCGCTACCTGACTCCGCTGCAAAAGCGGTAAACGCCGCCGAGTGCGTGAACGGCACCGTCTGTGGGTTTTCGCCCTCTGCCTGCGCCAGCGGCCTGTGCACTTCGATATAACGTTTGCCGTCCGGCTCGATGGAGAACTTCACCGGCTCATTGATAATCTGCACCCGCGTGCCGACGCGCACTTGCTCAAACAACGCTTTGATATCCGGCGCGTTCATCCGCATACAGCCCGAGCTGACCCGCAGTCCTACGCTGTCCGGCGCGCTGGTGCCGTGAATAAGATATTCCCCATTCCCGATACCCAGACGAAGCGCAAAGCGCCCCAGCGGGTTATTTGGCCCTGCGGGTACCACAGGCGGCAGTTTAATTCCCTGGGCCAGTGAGCGCGCTCTGATGCCCGCTGTGGGGGTCCAGGTAGGGTTAGGGATTTTCTGACTCACACGGGTGGTGCTAACCGGTGTTTCCAGCCCAAGCTGACCAATACCCAGCGGATAGACCTGCACGATATTTTCGCCTGGCGGATAGAAGTAAAGACGCAGCTCCGCCAGATTCACCACAATGCCCTCACGCTCGGTGTCCGGCAGTAGCATCTGGGAAGGGATCGTAATGACCGTTCCTGGCGCAGGATTCACCGGTGCAATGGTATTATTGGTTTCAAGGATGAGCTGTGCGGCGGTATTAAACCGATGAGCGATAGACTGAAGTTTATTGTCCCCTTCCTGAATGGTGTATGTCTGGTTTTGCCCAATCAGGCGGCTGCCTGCGGGCGGTAAAGGATAATCAACCGCCCTGGCTGAATTAACAGCACTGAGCGAACCAAGGAGTAATAGAGTTATTAGAGACGCGCGCTTCATGCTGAGATTCCTTATTCACTGACCAAACGTCAGAAAGCTGAAAAACCAGCGAGGTGGAAACCACCCCGCGAAACAGAATGAATGCTGTTCTGTCAGTTTAGCTAAGGATTGCGGCTTTGGCGCGTATGGCGCGGATCATCGCTTCCAGTCCCTGGGATCGGGACGGGGTGAGGTGTTGGGTTAAGGCCATTTTTTCAAACCACGGGCGAACGTCAAAGGCGACAATATCCTGCGCCGACATCTGGTGATAAAGAATAAATACGACGGCAATAAGCCCCTTCACAATGGCGGCATCGCTGTCGCCCTGTAATTGAATTACGCCATCATCCGTCTGCTGCATCTGGATCCAGACCTGGCTCTGGCAGCCCTGAATGATGTTGTCCGGGTTATGCGCCTCTTCGCTGAGCGGCGGCAGGCGCTGACCCAGTTCGATGATATAAAGGTATTTCTCTTCCCAGTTCGCGCAACGCCCAAAGTTGCGCAGCAATTTATCTCTGTCCGGCAAATCTGCCATCTCTCGCCTCTCCGTTAGCCAAGCAGCTGGTGAATACGTTTTAATCCCGCCACCAGTCTGTCGACCTCTTCCGTTGTGTTGTACATCACCAGCGATGCGCGGCACATGGCCGGTACCTCATAATACGCCATCAGCGGCATCGCGCAGTGATGCCCGGTACGCACAGCGACGCCGTAATTATCAAGGAAACTGCCTACATCATAGGCGTGATGCTTGCCGAGGTTGAAGGCTATCACACCCAGACGGTCAGCAGGACCATATAAGGTCAGTTCCGGGACGCTGGCCAGCTCCTGCAAGGCATAATGCATCAGCTGTTGTTCGTACTCCTGAATCGCCGCCAGCCCCGTTTCAGTGACGTAGCTAATGGCCGCGCCCAGCCCGATGATCCCGCCCGTGTTGGGCGTACCCGCCTCGAAGCGCCAGGGCGCACGGGCGTATGTTGTGCCGTCCGTCAGGCTGACGGTGGCGATCATTGACCCGCCCCCTTCCCACGGCGGCATGGCCTGGAGAATGTCCTCTTTCACATACAACACGCCGATGCCCGTCGGGCCATACAGCTTGTGCCCGGAGAAGACGTAGAAATCGCAGTCCAGGGCCTGAACGTCAACCGCATGGTGCATCACCGCCTGGGCACCATCAATCAACACTTTCGCACCGGCCTGATGGGCTTTGTCGACGATCAGCGCCACCGGATTTTCCGTGCCCAGCACGTTTGAAACGTGGGTCACCGCCACCAGCCGCGTTCTGTCGTCCAGCAGAGCGTCCAGCTTTTCCAGCTGGAGCGTGCCGTCTTCATTCAGGGGGATCACCCGCAGTTGCGCCCCCACACGCTCGCAGAGCATCTGCCAGGGCACGATGTTGGCATGGTGCTCCATCTGGGTGATGATGATGTTATCCCCCGCGTGCACCTGCGCATTGCCCCAGCTGTTAGCCACCAGGTTGATCCCTTCGGTGGTGCCACGCACGAACACCAGCTCTTCCGGCGAACGCGCGTTGAGGAAGGCCGCAACCTGCGTGCGCACGTTTTCCATGCGCTGGGTCGCCTCGGCGCTCAGGGTGTGGATCCCACGATGTACCGCCGCATAACCGTGGCGGTAAAACTCGGCTTCCGCATCCACCACCTGATTCGGTTTTTGCGCGCTGGCCGCACTGTCGAGATAGGCCAGCGGCAGACCGTTCACTTCACGGGTCAGTACCGGAAAATCTGCCCGGACTTTCTCTACGGGAAATGTCATGCTTCGCCTCCAGGCAGTCGCTGACCGATACGGGCCAGCACCTGCTGTTTAAGTCCGCCATCGGGCAGCGCTTCCGTCAGCTCAGCCGCAAAGGCGTAAATAATCATCTTTTGCGCGGCCTGCTGGTCTATCCCGCGCGAGCGCAAGTAGAACATCTGCTCATCGTCAATACGCCCGACCGTCGCGCCGTGACTGCATTTCACGTCGTCCGCATAGATTTCCAGCTGTGGTTTGGTGTCCACCTCTGCCAGACGTCCCAGCAAGAGGTTGTTGTTGGTCATCTGCCCGTCAGTTTTGATGGCGTGCTGCGCCACGTTGATCAGGCCGTTGAACACCGCACGTCCTTTGTCGCTGACGATGGTTTTGTGCAGCTGACGGCTGTTGCAGTAGCCTTTGTTATGCTCAAGCCAGGTGCGCGTGTCGCACACTTCTGACTTCACCGGCATCGCCAGGCTGTTAATACGCAACGTAGTGTTTTCACCGTTCAGCTGGGTGCTGGTATTGTGGCGCAGCACCGCGCCGCCAAGCAGGAAGCTATGGCTGTACGCCGCGGCATCCTGGCCCAGCAGAATATCGTTGTGGGCGAAGTGGTGACTGAGCGGATTCTCAAACGCCAGCTTGATGTGGTGCAGCTGGGCATTGGCCGCCACGTTCATCGTCAGACGCGAACCGGTAAAATGACGGGTGTCGTTAAGGCTGACGTAATGCTCGATCACCGTCGCCTCCGCCCCTTCTGCCAGCTCAAGATGGTGGCGATAGTGGGCGGTGTTAATCTCATCACCCGCAACGCCCTGGGTGATATGCATCAGCAGCAGCGGTTTCGCCGGACGCTGGTTACGCTTAACGCGAATATGGGTGACAGATTGCGACAGGCTCTCTGTCAGGTGCAGGAAGACTTCAGGCTGAACGGGCGCGTTCAGCGACTGACGTTCATCGTTAATGACGATATCGAACCCGCTCTCCTGCACGCTGTCGCTCAGCTCCGCACGGAACAGACCGTCGACAAACACCAGACGCACGGCATCCACGCTCAGCGCCAGCATGTCGCGCTGATCGGGGCTGACCTGCGCCAGACGGGTGACAAACTCGCCGTTCAGCAGGCCATCCAGCGGGGTATATTTCCAGTTCTCATGTTTACGCGTCGGTAAACCGAGACGCAGCATCTGCTGGAGATGGTGCTGAGCCTGTTCAGAGCGCGCTCCAGCCTGCGCTTCAAACAGCCGGTGCCACTGCTGAAGTGCATTACTGCTGTTCGTTAAGCCAGCCATAACCCTGCTCCTCCAGTTGTTTAACCAGCGTAAAGTCACCGGATTTCACAATGCGTCCCTGGTAAAGCACGTGGACATAGTCCGGTTTGATGTAGTCCAGAATTCGCTGGTAATGTGTCACGATGATAAATGAGCGGTTGCCGTCACGCAGGGAGTTCACCCCGTCGGCAACGATCTTCAGGGCATCGATATCCAGCCCTGAATCGGTCTCATCGAGAATGCACAGCGCTGGCTCCAGAACCGCCATTTGCAGAATATCGTTACGTTTCTTCTCACCGCCGGAGAAACCCACGTTTACCGAGCGGGTCAGCAGATCTTCCGGCATTTTCAACAGCTTGATCTTCTCTTCCATCAGATCCTGGAAGTCAAAGCGATCCAGCGCCTCAAGGCCGCGATACTTGCGCACCGCGTTCAGCGCGGTTTGCAGGAAGAACTGGTTGCTGACGCCCGGAATTTCCACCGGATACTGGAAGGCCATAAAGATGCCCTCGCCGGCACGCTCTTCCGGCGACATCTCCAGCAGATCTTTGCCGTTAAACTCAACGGAGCCGCTGGTAACTTCATAATCTTCGCGTCCTGCCAGCGTCGCTGAAAGCGTACTTTTCCCGGAGCCGTTTGGCCCCATGATGGCGTGAACTTCACCCGGTTTGACGTCAAAATTGAGGCCACGCAGGATCTCTTTCTCTTCCACGCTAACCTGTAAATCTTTAATGCTTAACATGTGCTTTCCTTAACCGACGCTGTGTTCAAGACTAATGGCGAGGAGTTTCTGGGCTTCAACGGCAAATTCCAGCGGCAGTTCAGAGAACACGTCCTTACAGAAGCCGTTAACGATCATTGAAATCGCATCTTCTTCACTGATCCCGCGTTGCAGGCAGTAGAAAAGCTGATCTTCACCAATACGTGACGTAGTTGCCTCATGCTCAAGCTGGGCGCTGTTATTGCGGCATTCGACATACGGGAAGGTATGCGCCCCGCAGTCCGCGCCAATCAGCATGGAGTCACATTGGGTGAAGTTACGCGCGTTGGTTGCCGTCGGCATGATTTTCACCAGCCCGCGATAGCTGTTCTGGCTGTGACCGGCAGAGATCCCTTTGGAGATGATGGTCGATTTGGTGTTTTTACCGATGTGGATCATCTTGGTGCCGGTATCGGCCTGCTGATGACCGCTGGTCAGTGCCACGGAGTAAAACTCACCGATTGAGTTGTCGCCGCGCAGAATACAGCTCGGGTATTTCCAGGTAATGGCGGAGCCGGTTTCTGACTGCGTCCAGGACATTTTGCTGTTTTCGCCTTCGCACAGCGCACGCTTGGTGACGAAGTTCAGAATACCGCCGGTGTTACCGTCGCCCGGGAACCAGTTCTGTACCGTAGAGTACTTCACTTCCGCATCTTTATGGATGATGACCTCCACCACCGCCGCGTGCAGCTGGTAGCTGTCGCGCACAGGAGCGGAGCACCCTTCGATGTAGCTAACGTAGCTGCCTTCATCGGCCACCAGGATGGTGCGTTCAAACTGGCCGGTTTTTTCCGCGTTGATGCGGAAATAGGTCGAGAGCTCCATCGGGCAGCGCACGCCTTTCGGCACGTAGATAAAGGTACCGTCTGACGCCACCGCCGCATTCAGTGCCGCGAAGAAGTTATCGTTACTGGGTACCACGGTGCCAATGTACTTTTTCACCAGCTCCGGGTGATCGTGAATGGCTTCCCCGAAGGAGCAGAAAATAATCCCCTGCTCCGCCAGTTTTTCACGGTAGGTGGTTGCCACCGAGACGGAGTCAAAAATGGCGTCTACCGCCACCTCTTTGCCTTCGCGCACGGGCACGCCGAGCTGATTAAACGCCTCTTCCACCTCTTTACTCAGGAAGCTGTTCTCGGCACCGGTTTGCTGTACCGCGCCGGGTTGCGAGGCACAGGTATCATCACAGCTGCCGCAGGAGGGCGCGGAGTAGTAGCTGTAATCCTGATAGTTCAGCTTATCGTAATGCGCTTTCAGCCAGTGGGGTTCTTCCATCTCCAGCCACGCGCGGAATGCGCTCAGGCGAAACTCCAGCATCCACTCTGGCTCGTTACGTTTCGCCGAAATGGCGCGCACGACCTCTTCGTTGATGCCTTTCGCCAGTTCATCGGTTTGCAGCTGCGTGAAGAAACCCTCTTTATAGTTGAGGTGTCCGCCGCTCCAGGTGTTTACATCACTCGTTGCTTCAGTATTACGAGACATAGTACCGCCTATACCCCAAAGCTTTCGCCGCAGCCGCATTCGTTCTGGGCTTTCGGGTTATGAAATTTGAATAACTGGTTTAAACCTTCCCGAACGTAGTCGACTTCGGTTCCATCGATAAACGGCATCGCCTGTAGTGCGACGTATAACTTTGCACCGTCGGTTTCAAAGACCAGATCGTCCTTTTCAGGTTCGGTTACGGTATCCAGCACGTAGCCAAATCCCGCGCAGCCAGTCTGCTTAACGCCTAAGCGTACGCCGAGGATGTCGGGATTTTTTGCCACCAGCTCATGAATATGCGCCGCCGCCGCGGGCGTCAGCGTTAAGCCACGCCAGGCAAAATCGGCCGGATTGAAGGTTTCTGAATGCAGTTCCATAGGTCCACCTCATCTGATAAGCCACCAGGGCATAACACCATGTTAGTGATAACGATTATCACTTCAACCCCCTGCGAGCAGGGGCTTTGGGCTAAACCGCCCTTTTTGGCTACTTTCATTAAGCATAGACCCTGTGACGGGATGCGGATGGGATGGTTAGATTTGTTCAATGCATTGATAAATAATGCATTTCATAAGAAAGGCGGTGAGGTAGCGGGCAATGATAAAAATTGTATTGGAAATACCTATTTTTAAGATAGCTAAAGTACACCCAGGCGCCATATACATTTTTTACGTATGCCTCCCCCTTAAGACAGGTTCTTTTTAATCCTTTTTTGCCTTACCTAGGCGCGCATAAAGACGTTTGATGGATAAGTTAACCATTATTTATCAGTCTGATAGTGGTTAAATTCCGATCATGATTAATTACATAAACTCATCCCTTTTCGGCGTAATGTTTCCCTTGTTAACCATTTATTCAATAAGGGATTAAATTATGTGGAGTGCCCATAAAGCCGCAGTTCATGCTCGCCAGCATGCAGGTCAGTATAGCCAGAAAAGATGTGCAGAATTTGTTTCGAAATCCATTCGCGCCGGCGGTGCTAATCTACAGAACACGCATTATGCTAAGGATATGAAAAGCAATTTAATTCTGGCGGGTTTCCACCAGGTTTACGGTGAGCCTGTTGAGGGCGATGTGGCGGTGATCCAGCCCACTGCGCCACCCATATGGCCACGCTTGCATCTATGGTGGGAACAGCGTCTGGTACTCTGATTTTGTTCAGCGAACAATGTATCCGGGAAAGGAATTCCGGGAATTAAAGCCAGCATATGCAATTTACAGGCATAACTGACATGAAAAAAATAATTCTGGCGATCCTGCTTCTGCCCACTCTCGCATCCGCTGCACAGAAGTTCCCCCCTGAGGTATCCGCTGCCCTTCAGTTTAATAAGTGGTACATCTCGCAAATTATAATCGGGAAAGAGCCCCTGAAAAACTATGAAGCGCTGAGGCCATATGTAACCCGCGAAACTATCAGCAAACTCAAAGCCATGGATAAGCTGGATCCAGATGAATATGACGTGCCTGACGTCGATATGTTCATCAAGGCTCAGGGATATGAAGATGACTGGGGCATCGTCAGTGCGCGGGCGCTGGATTACGATGCCGCCTGTATGCAGGTTTATATCTCATTCGGCAAAAAGCGGGATCACACCGTGATTGACTGCATGGTCAAGGAAGATGGCGTGTGGAAAGTTGAATCCGTGGCCAGTATGAATATTTCAGACAACCTGATGATGGAATAAACCGACGATATGACAGGGGTACTGATGCTATGCATCTTCGCGGATACCCCTGTCGTATCGCCAGAAGGCAAAATCCCGCACTGGCGGTTTACCGTTGGCCCCCTTAACATCAGTGATGGATCGAAACGGCGAAACCCTGTTCACGCCAGTGGTCGAGCTGCTCCTGTTGACGAGGCGTAGGCGCTTTACCGGTCCAGACGAAGATTTTTTGCCCGGGGAAGAGTTCAGGACGTGGAGAATCAATCGGCTCAGCCAGCACGTCGATATGCCAGCCTTTGTAGGCAAGACGGGCCGCTTCCAGCCACAAATGCGTACGGTCGTCGCACTCCCACCCAATCAGCAGCGCATCCTTACCTGCTTTTTTTCGCGACTCACCCAGGCTTGCAACGGCAAACTCAATCAGGACACCGTCCAGCAGGCTCGCCATGTGACGCACCGTATTCTGGTCCTGGTTCATTCGCTGCCGCACAGGGGTGATGATGTTATCTATCAGAACATCCATCGCATGGTCACGGCGGAACTCGCCGATTTTGGCGCGCAGTTTTGCCGGGCTGGCATAGCGCAGAACGGTTAACATCTCTTCCTGAAACGATGCCCAGTTCCCCTGAGTCATCACTTCTGTATTTTCAAGAAGCGCTTTTACTTTACCGACCGAAACACCCGTTTTCATCAGGCGTTTGATCTCTTCGATACGCAGGATATCTTCATCGTCAAACTGACGATGGCCCCCTTCGCTTCGCTGCGGCTTCAACAATCCATAACGGCGCTGCCAGGCACGCAACGTAACGGGGTTGATACCGCATCGTTCGGCCACTTCGCCGATACTGTAATAGGCCATTAACTCCCTCACGCACAATACTTCCATACCTAACCAAACCAACCTTATCAGATTGTACAAATCATTTGTATAACTAACTCCTCGTTCTGAGACAAGTGAATGGCTCAAAGAACCACTCACTCGTTAATATATTGTTGTATAAATTTAGCCGTACGTACAGGTCACTTTTAACAGTTACGTACAGGTTTTTTATAAATCGTACTTTTTCTCGGGCCAGGCAATCGCCGGAATGCCCCCCAGACGCGGGCTGGCGAAAAGGTGACCCTGGAACTGAGAAATCCCGGCAGATTCCAGCCACATCCACTCTTCAGCTAGCTCTACGCCTACCGCACAGAACAGAATTTCCAGGGAGGCGCAGCATTTAATGATTGACTGAATGATTGCCTGACGCGGGCCGCTCTTGTGCACGTTAGCAATCAAATCACGGTTGATCTTGATTCTGTCCGGCTGGAACTGGGCCAGCAGTTGCAGACCGGCGAATCCCGCGCCAAAGTGATCGATGGCCACGCTGATCCCGGCGCTTTTAAGCTGTCTGACCGCGCTGGTGAACTCTTCGAAGCGCGAGATCGCCTCGCTCTCGGTGAACTCGACCACAATTTGCTCCGGCACAAAACCGTTCGCCTCAATTGCCGTCAGTAAAAAATCGACGGCGCCAGGAACATTGACCAGCGTCATCGGCAACAGATTAATGGACAACGTTTGAGTCTGTAGGCCCAGCGCGCTGGCCATCGACAAAGCCACCTGCTTACTCTTCAGATCCGATTCGTACAGCGCCTCACGCGACAGGTTGGCAAAGTAGCTTTCCGGGGACTCACCGGACGGCGTGCGGATCAGGGCTTCCCAGGAAACCACCTGCTGCATAAACGGATCGACGATAGGTTGAAATGCGAAACTACAGTCCGCGCCCTTTGCCACTACCGTTGGCTGGGAGGATAATGGCGTGTTTTCGGTGACAAACTCCCAGGCGTCAGCCGGAGGCAGCTCAAAGTAGTTGGCTTTTTCAGTGGCCTCAACGAAGGTGCGGAAAAATTGTAGGGCGCGATCGTTATAGGTCAGCTGATAGCGGGTTGTGCCTTTATCGAGTACCTTTTGTAGCACTTCGTCGGTGTCGTACTGACGAAGGTCAAAGAGCTCCATACCTACGTTGCCAAAACGTCTTGAAGGCCCGTGATCGCTTAATAATTCGACCACGTTGTGATGCCGTGGGTCACGGCAGATGAGCTGATAGATCTCCTTAACGTTATCAGCGGGCCCTTCAAGTAACTGAAAGAAGTGTGTGCCGTTAAACAGCAAAATCCCCGTCACATCGAACTGGCGATTTCTACAATTTGCAGCAGCGACCATGTCTTCCAGCGCTTTCACTGGAACGTCCTCGCAGATATGACTGCGGTAAATAATGGTTGTGAGCATGCTAATCCTGAAGATTGAGGGGGTGACCACGAAAACACGTGGGGAGAACTCTGTTATAGCACATTAATTACCCAATAAATAATTTACATCTCAACAATTTACATGACTTCTTTGCGCCTTTTCCGGGCTTGTACAACTCTGCAACGCCACTTCGAATTGTACAATATATTTTGTGAATTTAGCAGTAAGCTGTATACATATAACCATATGATAAATATATATTTTATCAAATATATTATAAAATATTTAAAAAATTGTACATTTTTAATGTACAGATTTGAAAATTATGTATACCTTAAATGTAACGTTACTGATTACGAAAATTTACAGGAGCGAAACATGCAGCAGAACGGACACCTCGCAGACACAGCAACAGCAATTGCGCAGTACTTCGAAAAAGCCGCGCTTCCAACCCAACAGGAAACATTGGGTCAGGTTGTTGTTGAAATCCTTAGCGACGGGCGGAATCTGAATCGCAAATCGCTCTGCACAAAACTGTTAAGTCGCCTTGAAAAGGCCAATGGCCCGGAAGAGGAGCATCATTATCACATGCTTCTTGGCCTGCTCTTCGAACGTTAATGTTATGAACAGCAGTGATGCGGACAGACTGATCGACCAGCTTATTGGAGAAGCCGCTCTTTCACTTTTGAAGGAGCGCGGTCCTGTAACGACCGAGGGTTTGGTTCAGCGTCTGCGTAACATGCAAGCCTGTGAGACGGATCCCCAGCGGCGGGAGACATTAGCGAGGGTGATAGCTGAAATCAGCTCTGGCACGGTCGCTTTTAAAGGTCGCAGAACCGCACAAGGACGAATTCAGAGAGAGGGATCTCTCAAAAATAACCGAGACAATGTAGTGCCGTTATTTGGAAATGGAAAACCGTCCGATCCCAAAAAGATACATTGACTACAACTTTACAGCTACGGTGAGAACAAATGAGACAAAATATTCAGCTTCAACCCGAATACCACTCCGCCTTTTTAGATAGCGCGTTGTCGGAGTATTTCCGTCACGCAGGCGATCGCTTTGCTGAAGAGTCTGCCATTTTTTCGACTGCGGTTCGTTGTGTTCTTGCTTCCGAAGGTCATCTGACCAACAAAGCGATCATTCTCTGGCTGATCCAGACGCTGGAATCCACCGATGATGTCGTTAAGGCGGATGTGATCCGCAAGACGCTGGAAATTGTCGTCGGTTACACCATGGACGATCTTTAACGCCTCTCTCTTCCCATCTCTTCGGATAGCGTGTCATCGTCAATTCTGACGAACGGACTGATGATGACACGCCCTCTCTCCTCTAACGCCCTGTTAATCAAGCACGCCGAATGTGGCATGGATCCTGCTTAGTCCGCTAAGGGACTGGGCTTTCCAGTAAACATTGCTTCATTTCTTAACAGGTCTGTTATTGATGAAAAAAATCGCCAGCGTCTGCCCGTACTGCGGTGCAGGCTGCAAACTTAACCTCGTCGTTAAAAATAATCGGATTATCCGTGCCGAAGCCGCTGATGGCGTAACTAATCAGGGCACGCTTTGCCTGAAAGGGCTCTACGGCTGGGACTTTCTTAATGATACTCAGCTGCTTACCCCCCGCCTGACGCAGCCCATGATCCGCTACAGCAAAGGCGAGGCCTTTACCCCTGTTACCTGGGAAGAGGCCATTCGCTATACCGCTTACAGGCTTAAAAGCATTAAAGAACAGTACGGCCCTCGGTCCATTATGACCACGGGTTCCTCGCGGGGAACGGGCAATGAGACCAACTATGTGATGCAAAAATTTGCCCGTGCGGTGCTGAATACTAACAACGTCGACTGCTGCGCCCGCGTCTGTCACGGTCCGTCCGTTGCCGGTTTACAGGAGACCCTCGGCAACGGCGCCATGAGCAATTCCATTAACGATATTGAAAACTCAAAATGCCTGCTGGTATTCGGCTATAACTGCGCCGACTCTCACCCCATCGTCGCCCGACGCGTGCTTAAAGCACGTGAAAATGGCGCTAAAATCATTGTCTGCGATCCGCGTCATATTGAAACGGCACGCATTGCCGATCTTCATCTTCAGTTAAAAAATGGCAGTAACATGGCGCTGGTCAATGCCTTTGGCTATGTCCTGCTTGAAGAGGAATTGTACGACAAAAACTACGTTGCTCGCTTTACAGAAGGGCTTGAGGCGTACCGACTGACGGTAAAAGATTACGCACCCGAGCAGGTTGAACATCTGACGGGGATCCCCGCGCGGGATGTTCGTCAGGCAATGCGCATGTTCGCAGCGGCGCCTTCAGCAACGGTGATGTGGGGAATGGGCGTCACGCAGTTTGGTCAGGCGGTCGATGTGGTGAAAGGTCTCTCCAGCCTGGCACTGCTGACCGGCAATCTGGGCCGCCCTGCCGTCGGCGTGGGGCCGGTTCGCGGGCAAAATAACGTTCAGGGCGCCTGCGATATGGGTGTTCTGCCCAATATGTTTCCCGGCTACCAGGACGTCACTGATCCGGCGGTCAGACTGAAATTTGCTGATGCGTGGAAAATCAATGTCAACCGGATGGACGATCGCGTCGGAACGCGCATCACCGAAGTGCCGCATCTCGCGCTGGAAGGTAAGATCAAAGCGTATTACATCATGGGCGAAGATCCGCTTCAGACAGAAGCCGATCTGGGTCTGGTCCGCCGCGGCTTTGAGGCGCTCGATTTTGTGGTGGTTCAGGACATCTTTATGACCAAAACGGCAGAGCTGGCTGACGTGCTGCTCCCTGCCACCTCATGGGGAGAACACGCCGGTGTGTTCACCTGTGCCGATCGCGGCTTTCAGCGTTTCGGCAAAGCCATTGAGTCCAGCGGCAATGTCAGGCGCGACTGGGAGATCATCAGCCTGCTGGCCACGGAAATGGGCTATCCCATGCATTACGAGGATAACCAGCAGATCTGGGACGAAATGCGCGAGCTGTGCCCCCTCTTCTACGGCGTGACCTACGAAAAAATGGGCGAGATGGGTCACGTTCAATGGCCGTGCCCGACGCTGGATCATCCCGGTACGCCGTACCTGTACAAAGATAATCAGTTCGATACCCCGAGCGGTAAAGGGCAGCTCTTTGCCGCACCGTGGCGCGCGCCAGCGGAAATCCCGGATGCGGATTTCCCGCTGGTGCTCTGTACGGTCCGCGAGGTGGGCCACTACTCCTGCCGCTCCATGACCGGGAACTGCGCGGCGCTGCAAAGCCTGGCCGACGAGCCGGGCCGGGTGCAAATTAACCCGGCCGACGCGGATGAACGGGGGATTGCCGAAGGCCAGCTGGTCTGGGTACGTTCACGCCGGGGTAAAGTGATCACCCGCGCCAGCATCAGCGAGCGCATCAATGCGGGAGCAATCTATATGACCTACCAGTGGTGGATTGGCGCCTGTAATGAGCTGACGCAGGATAATCTCGACCCGATCTCCAGAACGCCGGAAACGAAGTATTGCGCCGTGCAGCTTGAGGCAATCGAGGACCAGCGCTGGGCGGAGGATTTTGCGGCTTCCGCGTACCAGACCATGAAGACGCGGTTGATCGCTGCGGTTAACGTTTAAATGCTTGCCGGGTGGCGGCTATCGCTGCCCGGCCAGCTATCCGCTGCCGTTTCAGGCTATTTGTTGTGCATAATTATTTTCCAGGTAATCGCGAAGCAGGTTCGGCCGGCTCTTTTTCTCCATCAGCCTTCTCAACAGTACGATCAGCTCGTAATCGCTTCGCAGATTAAATTTTTGCATCATCATATATTTATGGGTAAAGACCGTTTTTTCGCTCATCTCCAGCGCCTGAGCGGTCTGCACTACCGACAGCCCTCGGTAAAAATTGACCAGAATACGAATTTGTTGCCGGGATAACCCTTTATGCTGGCAGTCGAAACAGGTCTTTTTATTCCAGGTGTAACCCGGTAATTGCGTCGTGAACCACGCAATAAACAGAACGCCGCTAATACGATCAAGCGATGCCCGGCGAGGAAGAAAAATAATGTCCTGAAAGCAGGAAGGCAGCGCCGAAAAGCGCAGCTCATCGTCGACGAGACCTATCACAATTCCTTTTTGCCGGGCCAGTAATTCCGGAAAACAGGTCAGCGTTTCCCCCTGACATAATGAAAGAACAATAATATCGGCCTGGCTGACGTTTTCATTGGTCAGCGCCAGGTGAAAAGTGATGGAGCGATGAAAGTTATGCTTAAAAAAATCTTCGAAAAAGCTCTGTAGCCCAGCCTGAAAAAACAGATCCGTTTCCTGAATCAGAATATTTAACATAGTTCACACCAACGTCTTTAAAAAAGGCTTATCACCGGCATTCAGTTGTACTGCATCGTCATCACCACAACCGCGCGGATGCTTCCCGGCGTGGCGCCCCCCGTCATGGATTTTACCGAGGCCAGCATAGCTAATGTCGCGGTTCTGTCCGCGGCAATGGTCTGGGTCATGCTGGAGCCTGTTCCTTTAAGCGCACCGGTTTGGGCATCGCGCATGGCTATCGCCACATGTGTGGCCGAACCGCTGTTCATAAAATAGTCCGCGCCCGCCTCAGGATCGGGGCTGCCGGTGAAAGCGACGGTCACACTCTGCGTTCCCGTTGGGCACTGGGTAAACAGCAGACTGAAAGGCACCGGATCCGATGTTGAGCCCGGCGTCGCCATATTGGTTGCCTGAATATTGCCCAGATTGACATCGAGATTGTTATTGCCGCCATTAAATATGCATGGCGACGCCACGATATTTCCCGTCACACCGATGTTGACGCTATCAGCGGAGCATACCTTCCCGCTGAGTAAGGCAAGTAACAGCAGTGTCCTGCATCTTATTTTCATCTTCTTACCTGCTACTGGTAGGTCAAATTCAGGGTGGCGGAGGCATTCGCTGAACCTGACTCCACGCGGGTTAACGTCTGGTAATATCGGGCCGTTAATGGCAACGTCTCTTGCCCCCCGGCAGACTGTCGCAAAAATAGTCGGCTGTTCATCGCCAGCGGTGCACCGTTATAGATTAGCTGCACCCCCACCCCTTTCGCAGTGCCGGCATTTCCCTGCCCGGTTAAGGCCATCACGCTGGTATTGGCGCTGTCCGGATTCTGTATTCCACTGAGCGAGACCGTAATATTGGTTCCGGCGGCGCAGGTCAGGCCCAGGTTTTGCGTGTTCTGTGCTCCCGCTGGCGTGGTGCCCACCGTGGAGCCGAACGCCGAAGCGGGAATATCCCCTATAGGAAACGTCAGCTGGGCCGTATTCACCGTGCACGCCAGAGCATTGATGGTGCCGGAGGTGAGCTGCGTGGTCAGACCGTCACGGTAGAGGCCGTCGCTTCCCTGAAGCGTCACGACGCCAATCACACCCGGCGTTAATGCCCCCGATGAGACCGGACCCGTCACCACCAGCTCAATCCTCCCGCCGTACCAGTCCACATAGGAGGTCTGCGCATTGTACGAGAACGTATTGCTCGGGTTTTCAAAATAACCGTTGGAAGAAAAGCGTATTCCTATCCCGCTGACGTTCGTGTTGTAGACATGGTTGCCGTAGCTGCTCAACGTGGCGCCGTTGTAGCGCATGCTGAATCCCAGCATCAGCGGATTCGTACACCCGGTAAGATAGGAGCCTGTGGCTGACGCCGCGCCGGAAAATACCACCGTGCCGACAGGCGCATCGCGCTGCACGTTGATCGTCCCCACGGACAGGGTGGAAAGCTGCGGGATGATGGTGGTGCAGGTACCGGCACGAGCGATACTTCCCGCCGCGAGCAAACAGAGCAGCAGCATCGAGTTAAGACATTTCATGTTAGCGTTCCTGACGGCAGGTGGCGCGCATATCAGCGATCCCACCGTACGTTGAGTGATTCGGCAGCGTGAAATCAGCGCGGCATTGCTGGCTGGATTGACTTCCCCATGTGGCGACTAACGTTCCCTGCTCGCGCATCCCGGTTAAATAGACCTGACCGCGATCGCCGACAATAAAACTGCCGCTTTCATCTCCCACAAGGGTGACCACCGCCCCAAACGGAACGGCGCGGTCGTTATCGGTCAAGGTCATCAGCACCCGGCGACCTGACTTCGGCAGATAATCGGCTCTCACCACCGCTCCCCGCGTCGGCGTCACCGTGCGGGTGTTGATCTCCAGCTCGACATCGTCCGGCATCGTTTCCGGGTCGAGGGTGAGATCGTTTTTCCGGTAGACAGAAAGGTTGCTCACGACCGTATATCCGCGAAAATCTGTTCGTACACCGGGCTGATTGCGGATATCCACGTAGTAGGCGCCTGGGGCTTTGATTAAGACGCTGGTCTCCCCCAGCGGCTGGGAAAGCGTGATGCCATCAGCATGGGCGAGAATGCCGCCTTGCAGCCCGTAATTCAGGCGTTCACTGTTTTTGTCATAACCATAACCTGCCGTGACTTCGCCATAGGTGCCTTTATAGTCCGCGTTCACGTTGCCGGTATTCCCCACGCCCTCTGTGCCATATCCCTGCTGGACGTTCCAGCTCAGGGCACGGTTCTCGAGTGCCACCCCGTTCAGGCCGACGTTATGCGTCGTCCCGTTATTGCTGCTGGCGTTCATGCCATAGTTAGCCCATGTCTGCGGCAAAAATTTATCCAGCGGAATGCTGACGTTGAACGACAGAAGCTGGTCGTGGTCAGCGTTTTTTTGGCTTTTGCGGTTTTCTGACGCTGAGCGGACATTTTTGCTGTAGGTCCATGTCAGGCCATAGCTGATGTTGTGCCAGTAGTTGCTATAGCCGACGCTCCACGAAGCCATCGACTTACCGTCATTCCAGTAATCTTCCCGCGCCGCACTGAGGGTAAGCGCGCCCAGGTTGTCCCCCAGCGTCTGGCTCATCGTCAGCTCGGCACGGTTACGTCGCCTGTCCTGAAGCGCGCTGCTGTCGCCGTACGAACCGAGGACGTCCTGCATCCCGTAATAGCCGCGGGTCGAGTAGCGATACCCGGCAATCGAAAAGTTGGTCCCGGTAGTGATAAAATTCTTGCTGTATCTGGCCCGCCACGACTGACCGCTTGTTTTCGCGGTATGCTCCGGCGTTGACCAGCCCTGAGTGACGTCTGCGGATACAGCCCCGAGATCGCCCATGTTCTTGCCCATCCCCAGAGCCGCCGACTGGTACTTATCTGCCCCCTGGACGCCGCCATAGAGCGTGATCCCGTGAGGGAGGCCGTAAATTCCGGTCAGTTGCCCGAAGGGGGTTTTCTCCTCGCTACGGTTATACGAGCGATATTGCCCGGCGGTAAGGGCATATTTCAGTCGCCCCTCCCGTTGCAGGACCGGCAGCGAAGCGTACGGCAGGGTGAAATGTTGCTCACTGCCATCGGCTTCGACGATCGTGACATCAAGATCGCCCGCGCCGCCGGTGGGATACATATCCGCGATCTCAAACGCGCCCGGCGCCACGTAGCTTTGGTAGATTTGATAGCCATTCTGACGCACCACGACCTGCGCGTTAGTTCGCGCAATACCGCGCACCACCGGCGCATAGCCTTTCAGGGAATCCGGCAGCATATCGTCGTCGGACGCCAGCTGGACGCCGCGAAACGGCATGCTGTCAAAGACATCGGCAGGCGCGGAACTGTCTCCGAGCGTAAGCTGGGCTTGCAGGGGAATAATCGCGCGCTGCATCAAGGTGTAGACGTTGTCCCACTTATCCTGGCCGGACGCATCGCGGGACCAGGTGGTGTAGTTGCGTAACCGCCAGGGATCGACGTTGATCCCCGGCCGCAGGTTTGCATACTGGCTGTCGCTGCGGGTGCCTGCCCCGCTTCTTGCCCGGCTGTTTGCCCCGCTCAGGCTGTAGTTGAGCATGGCCGCGGTAATGCCTTCATCCCACATATCCGGCGGAACGTAACCTCTCGCTGGCAGGTCTATGGCCGCCTGTGGGATGCTGATCGCCAGGCGCTGGGCGCCAAACTGGAAATCCGCGCTGGCCTGTGGAATCGCCCTGAGATCGGCGCATTCTCCTTCCGCGGCGTCGAGCTGCGGGAAAAGCGCCGTTTTCACGCCCCACGCTTTTAACTGCCCGATACTCAGGCACGGCTGCAATGTTTCACTGCCGTTAGCATCCTTCACTGCCATGAAACGAATATCCCGCGTTTCCAGCAGCCGATCGTCAAGAATAATATCAACATGGTATGTCCCGGGCGCCTGCGAGCCGGATTCAAAGGCAGATAAATCCGCTTTCCCCATTCCGGGATTATCCAGCTCAACCAGTTCCGTATTAAACGTCTCACTGGCATACAGTGTGGAAGAGACACCAGCAAGCGCGAGGGCAATAAATATTGCCAGGCGCGCAGGCTGCATTGTATTCAATGCCGTTGTCATGACGAGCACCTGATTAACGCGTAAGGATCACAAACTGGCCCGGTGTAATTCACCAGGGCTGCCATAATCGTTAATGACTTTAAACGTCAGCGTATTGCCACTGGTTCCATTCGGTAACGGGAAACGGGCTGTGCCCGAAGGCATCACATACGTGACATCGTCAAGTTTCTTATTACCCAACGTAATTTCATTGAAATTGATAACGTACGGCGTTGGATTATTAACCAGAAGGGTATTTCCCGCACGACGCCAGGTTAATTTATTGGCCTGCTCCTCGGGGGTAGACGCACGAAGAGCCTCTGGTCGATAAATTAATTTGATGCGCGTTTTGACGGCAATTTGCAGCGAGTTCATCTGCTTAGAGGCTGACGGAATAGCTTTGATGTTCAGCCAGAATAAACTCTCCTGCCCTTGAGGCAGAGAGCCTGTCATGACAATACGCTCGAGGTTTTTTTGTCCGCCGTCCAGCCGATACAGCGGAGGAGTAATAATAAAAGGCGCTTTACCCGATTGTTCATCCTGAACATCTATCCACGACTGAATTAAATAAGGACCGTTATCAGGATTCGTAATATTTATTGACGCTTCTTTTTTAGCCCCATCAAAAATAACACGGGTGCCGCCAATAATTACTCCTGCACTGGCGGATGTTAACGTCAGCGGTAACAGCGCCATAACCAGGCCCGTTGTGGTGATAAAACGCATTTTTTTACCTCATAAAACAAGGGGCCAGGCGGCCCCCTGCTAATTACTGCCATTGACTTAGTTGTACACCACAGAGAAGTTCGCGACCGAGTTAGCCGGGCCCGCGGTAACGGATGCCGCGGTGGAAATATACTGCGCGTAGAAGCTCAGCGTATTATCAGCCGTACTGCTGAGTGCGTAGGTATAGCTGTTGCTGCCGTGCAGCGGCAGATCGGCTTTATCTGCCGTCATCAGGTTAATCGCCACCCCGGTAGCCGCTCCCGCCACGGACGTATCAATCGCCAGCAGGCTGGCGTTGGTTAAATCCGGCGTGCCATCAAAACGGACTTTTGCATTGGTGACCGTTACCGGACAGTTTTTCAAAATAATATTAAACTGCGTCGCAGCCGTTCTCGCCCCGGTTGTCGGGAATTCCGTTTTATAATAATCGCCCAATACCACCACCTGATTCTGGGATGCCACATCAACGTCGCAGGCAGAATCCAGAATATTTCCGTTAAAATTAACGGTACCGGCCGCTGCCAATGCATTGGTCATAGTGAGTACAGAACCTGCCGCTAACATTGCCATCATCAATTTTTTATTCATAATTTTATATCCCGTATTACTCTATTTATTACCGACATTCAGTTGCAGAAATTAACCCCCTTCCGACGAGTCAAAATTTATACAACTCCTTTTCCGCATACAATCAATTTTGAGGTCTAGCTGTAGACCCTCTTTTAACAAATAAAAAACATATTCACTCGGAAATAGCTTAAGAATAATGTCCACAGTCTACTTTTAGACCTGAACAAAAAAAGTTGCAATTTCAATTAATTAACGCTTAAAAAAAGATAAGTCTATAATTAGACTCGCTGCAAACATTCCCTGACCTGCTGTTTTTTAAGATAATTCTTTATGCCGATCAAAAAATGATCGCATCAGTCAGTGAGGTCTCAAATGAATACCCGATTCGCGCCTGAGTCAGAAATTGATAAATCAACAGTGCTCGGCGCTAAGCCTTTTAAGCACATTGAAAAAATAATCGATAATGTTTTGCCGCATGCGGAGAGAGGCATTATTGCCAGAGGAGAAATTATCCATTATTGCTCCGGCGATACCCGTCAATGCTTTTTACTGTTGCATGGCAGCGTGGCGTTGCACCGTCGCGGGGACGGTATCGTCTTAAATTCTGAATCTGCGCCATTTATACTCGGCGTGAGCAGCCAGTTATCGTCTGAGCACCTGTACGTCAGAGCGCTGGAAACCTCAGAGGTGGCCAGCGTTTCGCTGGCGCGTTTCAATCATGTTGTCGCACAACAGAATTTATGGGAGCACTTCTCAAACCTGCTGATCTATACCGCATCGCGCGTTTACGAACATTGCGCCCAGATATCGCAAATGTCGGCTTATGACATTATCCGCTTTCAGCTGGTTGAGTTGATGCAGGAGCCGGAAGCCATTAGACAAAACATTACCGCCGCAGCCTATATCAAAAGCCGCACCTATCTTTCACGCAGTGGCATTATGCGGATCCTCGCGGAGTTGCGGACGGGGAAATACATCACCATGGAGCGTGGCGTTCTAGTAGAGATCCATCACTTACCCCGTAAATACTGAGGCTGTATTTATCTCTGGAGAAGGTGGAAAAGAAGAGCGACACTATAGAGAGTACAGTCTCTTTCCAGGTTAACGCTATGTCTTCTGACAAACCATCGCATCGCGGATCTCCCTATGCTCAGGAACTGATTTCTCATTTACAGCCGCACTGCACCACGCATAAAACCGATCCCGGCGAGCAACTTAATCTCCAGGTAAACGGGCAGAGCATGTGTTATTTAATTCTTGACGGCACGGTCGCCATATACAGAAGAAGCGACGACATGATGCTTTCGACGGCGCGCAGTCCCGCCCTGTTTGGCCTCGCTAACCTGACGGACATCTATTTTACCGACTACCTTCGAACGGTAACGCCTTGCCTGATTGGTGTGCTCACGACCGATCGGGTGGCTGAAATTATCAAAGAGAAGGCGCTGTGGGGGCTGCTTTCTAATCATCTAATGTTTGTCTATAACCGGCTTTATCACAACGTCATGCCGAAAGGCGCGCCAACCGCGTACGAGATGATTCGCCAGCAGCTCGTGCTGCTGATGCAGGAAGATGACAGCTACCGACGTAGCGTGACGGCGGAAAGGTATATCAGGGATAAAACCCAGCTTTCCCGCAGCGGCGTAATGCGGATCCTGGCTGACCTGAAAACGGGCGGGTTCATCGAAATGGAAGAAGGCCGGCTGATTAAAATTAATAAACTGCCTGCCAGATACTGAATGTCAGACACAAAAAAGGCCGCGCTTGCGGCCTTTTCTTCACTGCTTAATGGACGTGAACGCCCAACCGCCAGGCAAAGTAGATCTCTTCTTTCAGTTCGTTTGAAGAGAGCGCCAGCAAATCCGTAAATTCCAGCTCAAGCTGTTTCAGCTTTTTCAGGTACTGCGCGGGAGACAGATTGCTTTTATCGCGACGTAAATATTCAATTGCCAGCTGTGTTGGGGTTATTTCAGTATCCATGATGTCCTCGCTTATGTTCAAAACGTGACCAGTATATCACAATCAGGCGGCTAATTTTTGACCAAAAGCAAGACATCCGGAAACTTTACACAACGGCCGTCGTCAGCCTTGATGAACAACACAGGCGATCCTGCTCGTCCAGGATATCAATCTGCCACACCTGATGACGGCTTCCGGCATGCAGCGCCCGGCAGACGCCGCGCACGCGCCCGCTGCGAACGGAGCGGATGTGGTTGGCATTGACCTCCAGACCTACCACCTTCTGCTCTCCTTCCGTACACAGGTAGCCCGCCACCGATCCCAGCGTTTCGGCCAGCACGACGGACGCGCCGCCGTGTAACAGGCCAAACGGTTGATGAGTACGGCAGTCTACCGGCATCGTCGCTTCCAGTTCGTTGTCGCCAATGCGCGTGAACTGGATGTCCAGCAAACCGACCATGTTCTCCGCGCCCATGGCATTTAAGGCCTCCAGCGTGACCGCACGTTTCCAGATCATCCGATAATCTCCAGTAAAGCCTGCAATGGATGGCGGACGCCGTTACCTTCCACCCGTTTCACCTGGCTGCGGCAGGAGTAGCCCGTCGCCAGACAGCGGTTGCGTGGCAGGCGCTGCATCGCCTGATGCCAGGACAGCTCGTAAATGCCGAGCGAATTAGCGTGGTTTTTGACTTCATGGCCGTAGGTTCCGGCCATACCGCAGCAGCCCACGTTGACGCTTTCCAGCTTCGCGCCAAACCGGGCGAAGATAGAAGCCCACTGGGCAGGCGCCGTCGGCAGCGCCGTCACTTCGGTGCAGTGCCCAAACAGGTACCAGGATTCTCCGCTGACCTCCTGAGGGGGCGTTTGCGTCAGCACCGCAGGCAGCCACTCGTGTACCAGTAAGACCTGAAAATCACCGCGCTTATCGCCGAGCGTCTGCTTATATTCGTCCCGGTAACAGAGCACCAGCGCCGGATCGACGCCCACCATCGGCATGCCGAGCTGCGCCACGCGATTCAGAAAATCTGAAGTTTTCTGCGCGGTTTTCGCAAAGCGGGTGAGGAAGCCTTTAATGTGCTGCGCCTTGCCGTTCGGCGAGAACGGCAGCACCACCGGCTGGTAGCCGATTTTCTCGGCCAGTCGGACAAAATCGGCCACCACCTGCGCATCGTAATAGCTGGTAAACGGATCCTGCACCACCAGCACCACCTTCGCTTTCTGCTCAGGGCTTAATGCTTCCAGTTGTTCCAGGGTCATATTCGCCGAGCGGTGCCCCACCAGCCGACGCTGGAGCGATGGCACCGACAGCAGCGGCAGATCCACCATGCCGATATGTTTTTCAGACAGTTTTCGCACCAGTGGCTGGTTGATAAAGAAGTTAAAGGTTTTTGGCGCACGGGCCATCAGCGGCGCGTAACTCTCCACCGTCGCTACCAGATGATCGCGCATCGGGCGCAGATAACGCGTGTGGTACAGCTGGAGGAAGCGGGAACGGAATTCCGGTACGTCAATTTTAATTGGGCACTGGGTTGAACACGCCTTACACGCCAGGCAGCCGGACATCGCCTCTTTCACCTCATGCGAGAAATCGTATTCGCCTTTGTTCGCATGCCAGCTGTTGCGGGTGCGTTCGATAAGCCCGCGCAGGCTGGCGCGTTTTTCCGGCAGCTCCTGTTCCAGCTTGAGCGGGTCAACGCCGCGGTCGGCCAGCAGGCGCAGCCATTCGCGCACCAGCGTGGCACGCCCTTTTGGGGAGTGGATGCGGCTGCTGGTGATTTTCATCGACGGACACATCGGGCTTTTCACATCGAAGTTAAAGCACAGCCCGTTGCCGTTACACTCCATCGCGCCGCGCCAGGAAGCGCGTACCGCAATCGGAATTTGGCGGTCATAGGTGCCGCGCTTAACGGCATCCACCTGCAACATCGGCGCATCAACGCCCTCCGGCGGGCAGATTTTTCCCGGATTGAGGCGGTTATCAGGATCGAACGCGGCCTTCACCTTACGCAGCTCGGCGTAGAGCTGTTCGCCAAAAAAGGCCGGGCTGTACTCGGCGCGGAACCCCTTACCGTGCTCGCCCCACAGCAAACCGCCGTATTTGGCCGTGAGGGCCACGACCTCGTCGGAGATCGCCTTCATCAGGATCTCCTGCTGCGGATCGCACATGTCCAGCGCCGGGCGCACGTGCAGCACGCCCGCGTCAACGTGCCCGAACATGCCATAGCTCAGACCATGGCCGTCGAGCAGCGCGCGAAACTCCACGATATAATCCGCCAGATGTTCCGGCGGCACGCAGGTATCTTCCGCAAACGGAATCGGCTTCGCCGCCCCTTTCGCGTTGCCGAGCAGCCCCACCGCCTTTTTACGCATCGCGTAGATTCGCTCGATGCCGGAGAGATCGTTACACAGCTGCCAGCCAATGACGCCGCCTTCCCCCTGCGCAATCAGCTCGTCCAGACGCTGGCAGAGCGTGCTTACCTGGCTCTCAATCAGCTCTGCGTCATCCCCGGCGAACTCGACGATGTTCAGGCCGAGCATCTCTTTATCCGGCACGTCGGTAATCAGTTCGCTCACCGAATGCCAGACAATATCCTCCCGGGCCAGGTTCAGGACTTTTGAATCGACGGTTTCCACCGACAGCGCCCGCGCCTCCACCATAAACGGTGCATTACGCAGCGCCGAGTCAAAGGAGTTGTATTTGACGTTCACCAGACGGCGCACCTTTGGCAACCGGGTGATATCCAGACGCGCTTCGGTGATGAAGGCCAGCGTCCCTTCTGACCCGGTCAGTACGCGGGTAAGATCAAACTGGCTCATATCGTCATTGAAGACATGTCGCAGATCGTAGCCCGTCAGGAAGCGGTTTAGCTTCGGGAATTTGTCAAGGATCAGCTCGCGATTTTCGCGGCAGCGCTCCAGCACGGTGCGATAAATCCGTCCGCTGGTGGTGCTCTCTTTTGCCAGCGTTTCGGCCAGCTCGATCGCCATCGGTTGGGTATCGAGGATATCGCCCCCCAGCAGCACCGCCCGCACACCCATAACATGGTCGGAGGTTTTGCCGTAGACCAGTGAGCCCTGCCCCGAGGCATCGGTGTTGATCATCCCGCCAATGGTCGCGCGGTTACTGGTGGAAAGCTCCGGCGCAAAAAAATAGCCGTAAGGTTTCAAAAACTGATTCAACTGATCTTTGATCACCCCCGCTTCCACACGCACCCACCCCTCTTCCGGGTTGATCTCAATGATGCGGTTCATATAGCGGGACATATCAATGATGATGCCCTGGTTCAGCGCCTGCCCATTGGTACCCGTCCCGCCGCCACGCGGGGTGAAGACCAGGGAGCTGAAACGCTCCTGCGATGCCAGACGGGCGATGAGCGCCACATCGGCGGTAGAGCGCGGGAAAACGACGGCATCGGGAAGAAGCTGGTAAATACTGTTATCGGTCGCCATCGTCAGCCTGTCGGCATAATCGGTAGCGGTGTCACCTGTAAAACCCTGTTGCTCCAGTGCCTGCAAAAAATTAAGCACCAGCTGAACGACGCCCGGTGCCTGAGAAATCTGTGGGATCATTGCTGTCGACCCTAATGAGAATAGTGTGAAATCGTTTGCGTTGTGTCTGGAAAGTTTTATCACATTTTTTTCTTATGTGCTTCGTAGAATTACGGGCAAAATCCGCCTGTCAAAAATCGCTGAAATCACTAATGATTAGAGAGATGCGGTTTATATTCCCATCAGCCTTGCTGGTGTTCATTTAAGGAAAGTTTCGTTTATGGTCAATCTTCGTCAGCCCAGGGATGTCGCGCAGATACTGCTGTCGGTGCTGTTCTTAGCCATTATGATTATTGCGTGTCTGTGGATCGTTCGTCCTTTCGTGCTCGGATTTGCCTGGGCCGCGACCGTCGTCGTCGCCACCTGGCCTTTACTCTTGCGTTTGCAGAAACTGCTGTTTGGTCGCCGCGGCCTGGCCGTGCTGGTGATGACGTTGCTGTTGTTCCTGCTGTTTATTATTCCCATTGCACTACTGGTTAACAGCCTGGTTGACAGTAGCGGCCCGGTTATTCGCGCGGTCACCAGCGGTGATATGACGCTGCCGGATCTCGCGTGGCTAAACAGTATTCCTGTTGTGGGCGCAAAACTGTACAGCGGCTGGCACAGCCTGCTGGAGATGGGCGGTAGCGCCCTGATGGCCAAAGTGCGTCCGTACATCGGCACAACCACCACCTGGTTTGTGGGGCAGGCTGCGCACATTGGTCGCTTCATGATGCATTGTACGTTGATGCTGGTCTTCAGCGCCCTGCTGTACTGGCGCGGCGAGCAGGTTGCGCTGGGGGTACGTCATTTCGCCACCCGACTGGCAGGTAAACGCGGCGATGCGGCCGTGCTGCTGGCAGCCCAGGCCGTCCGCGCGGTGGCGCTCGGTGTGGTGGTCACAGCGCTGGTGCAGGCTGTACTTGGCGGAATCGGGCTGGCGATTTCCGGCGTACCTTATGCCACCATTTTCACCGTCGTCATGCTGATGACCTGTCTGGCGCAGCTCGGTCCGCTGCTGGTGCTGGTTCCCTGCATTATCTGGCTTTACTGGACGGGGGATACGACCTGGGGCACGGTGCTGCTGGTCTGGAGTTGCGTGGTGGGCACCATGGATAACGTGATCCGTCCCCTCCTCATTCGCATGGGCGCTGACCTGCCGCTGATTCTGATCCTGTCCGGGGTAATCGGAGGGTTAATTGCCTTCGGCATGATTGGCCTGTTCATCGGTCCGGTGCTGCTTGCGGTGACCTGGCGACTCTTCTCCGCCTGGGTGCATGAAGTACCGCCGCCGGGAACCGACCCTGACGTCATCTTAAGCGAACTTGAAGAGCTGGAAGATAAGAACGCGCAGTAAGAACGGATGCCGGGTGGCGCTAACGCTTACCCGGCCTACACTCTCCACAGCAATACTTAAACGTTGCTAAACTATTTATTCTCTGCACACTGGTCAGACCCGCCTTTTCCTGCCTAAAACCGTCATTCTCTTCAAGAAATCTTTACCTGCCTTTAACTATTGAGACGAATCCGATCGACTCAAAATCCTGGCATGCCTACTATTAAGACACGGTTATAAATCAACACCTTGATTTATAAGCATGGAAATCCCCTGAGTGAAACAACGAATTGCTGTGTGTAGTCTTTGCCCATCTCCCACGATGGGCTTTTTTTTATCCTTTTTACGCCAGTGTAATGTCACAGCGACTAAGCATCCGCCAATCCCCCGCCAGTACCCGCGTCTTTCCGCTTACCTGCACGTTCACCACCGCGCGAATATCCGCCGAGGACGCGCCAACCTGTAGCTCAAACTCCCCTGGCTCGACAATTCGCTTTCCGTCCCGGCGGGTGAAATTAAACATCTCCACCGGCAGGGTAAAGGTCAGCGTGGCGGTTTCTCCCGGTGAAAGCGTAACGCGCTGGAACGCTTTCAGCTCCTGAAGCGGACGCACCTGCGTGGCGACCTTATCGCGTACGTACACCTGTACCACTTCGCTGCCGCTGCGCTCGCCGGTGTTGGTGATATCGACGCTTAACGCCACCTCTCCGTCGATCGGGACGCGGCTTTCAGCCAGGCGGGCCGCGCCCCAGCGAAACTGCGTCCAGCCGAGACCGTAACCGAACGGGTAAAGTGCGCCGAAATGGAACGCAAACGGCGTGCCGCCGCTTTTCAGCTTGTGGTTATAGTAGTACGGCATCGCCCCGGCGTTTTTCGGCACGCTCACTACCAGCCTGCCCTGCGGCTCCGCGCGGCCGGTTAAGACATCGGCAATCGCCCAGCCCCCTTCCTGCCCCGGCGCCCAGGCCATCATCAGCGCGGCCACCTTCTCTTCCAGCCCCTGAAGGTTATAAGGACGCCCGCCCGTCATGACGACAATCACCGGCTTACCGGTTGCCACCAGCGCCTCCAGCAGCTGTTGCTGCACGCCCGGCAGGTTTAGCGAATCCGTATCCGAGCCTTCCCCCACGGTGCCGCTCTGGAATAGCCCGGCGAGATCGCCGACGCAGGCTATCACCACGTCACTCTCTTTTGCCGCGCTTACGGCGTCGGGGATCAGATCCATACGTTGTGAAACCGGCGATTGCTGTATCGGTTTACCGCCGCTGTCGCCCGGGAACACCGGCGCGCCCGCCATCCGTTTTTCGATAATGTGACACCCTTTGGCGTAACGTATCAGCGATGCGCCAAGGTACTGTTCCAGCGCCGCGCGCGGCGTCGTTACCTGTGAGGTCTCTTCAACCATATCGCTGATGATCAGGTGAACCGGGAAGCTGTAGCCGCTCAGCAGCGCCAGCGGATCGTCAGCCGTCGGCCCCACCACCGCTACACGGGGTTTTCCGCCGAGAGGTAATATGCCGTTGTTTTCCAGCAGCGTGATCGATTTTGTTGCCACCTCGCGCGCCACCTGCCGGGTCGCCTCACTCTGCAAATCGATGCCGTCTTCGTCGGCGTACGGTTTTTCAAACAGCCCGAGACGGAATTTTTCACTTAGCACGCGCGCCACAATCTCATCCACTTTCGCCATTGAGATAAGCCCACGCTCTACCGCTTCCGCCAGATGACGCGCGCAGTCATCCTTCGGCAATTCCACGTCCAGCCCGGCGTTAAACGCCAGCGCCGCCGATTCCGCTGGATCGTGAGAAATTCCGTGGTGCTGGTGCAGCAGGCTGACGCCGCCGTAATCCGCCACGATAATGCCGTCGAAGCCCCACTGTTCACGCAGCACGGTAGTGAGCAGGAAATGGTCGCTGTGCCCTGGCTGATTATCAATGTCGTGATAGGCTGGCATCACCGAACCGGCGTTGGCCAGCTTCACCGCCATCTCAAACGGCAGCAGGAAGGTATCGTTTAGCTCGCTGAAACCGAGATGGACCGGCGCATGGTTGCGCGCCCCTTCGCTGAAGGAGTGGCCGACGTAATGTTTCAGGGTCGCCAGCAGATCGCGCTTATCGCCCTGCAACCCCTTCACGTACGCCGTCGCCATCACCCCTACCAGCCACGGATCTTCCCCAAATGTCTCTTCCGTCCGTCCCCAGCGCACATCGCGCGAGACATCCAGCACCGGGGCCAGCCCCTGCTGGCAACCGACGGATCGGGCCTCTTTACCAATCTGCTCCGCCGCGCGCTGCACCAGCGCCGGGTCCCAGGTGGAACCGTAGTTCAGCGACGACGGGAACAAGGTTGCATCTTTGCACAGCAGCCCCACCAGACACTCCTCATGAAACAGCGCCGGAATGCCGAGCCGGGTCTCCTCCATCATCATGCGTTGCAGGCGGTTGGCGGCACGCACGCCGGTTTTTGCATTAACAATGTGCGTGCCGAGCGGACGGGTGATCTGCCCGACGCCGAGCTTCAGCCTTTCGTTGAGGGACGCCTGTTCGCTCACGCCAGCGAATTCATCGCTCAGATCGCTGCGCTCGCGGTGGTTGCCGTGTTCATCGAGGATCAGCCAGTACGCGTGCATCTGGGCAAATTTCTCTTCCGGCGTCATACGCGCCAGTAAATCAGCGACACGCTCGTGTACGGGACGTCCCGCGTCCTTGTAGATCGCAGTCATGGTTTACTCCTGTAGTGCGGATTGGGTTGCCGGGCTGAGCTGCCCCGCATCGTTTCGACTATCGCGTTTGCTGGCCAGCTCGCGGGCGATGCTGTCCACCAGCCGGCTGTTAAGTTTGTAGATAGCTAGGAGCGCCACCATGCAGAGGAACAGCGCGCAGGGGATCAGGGTGAACAGGGCATTGATGGTTGCAAGAACATGAGGCGCCTGGTTTGCCTGACCCGGAGCGTAATCCACCATGCCAAGCACCCAACCGACCACCGCCCCACCCAGCGCCAGCCCAAACTTGATGGCAAACAGGGCGGTTGAAAAGACCAGCCCGTCCAGGCGGCGGCCGCTACGGTGTTCTTCGTAGTCCACCACATCGGAGAACATGGTCCATTGCAGCGGCGTGGTCAGGTTCTGAATAAAGCTAAACACAATATTCAGACTGAATATCAGCCACACCTGCGAAGGCGGAATGAAGAAAATCAGCGCGCCAAAAATAACGAAAGAAATAATGGTCCACTGATAGGCACGCACCCGGTCAAATTTCCCCAGCAGGCGTTCAGATAATAATGCGCCGCTTAAGGAGGCCATCATGCCGGAAACAATAAAGGCAAAAACCAGTTCCGGACGTAACAGAACATAGTTAACGTAATACATGGTCGCAGAGCCACGCGTCACGACGGCGGTTAACAGTAAAATATTAAACAGGAAAACTATTCGCCACTGGCTATTGGCGGCCAGCAGTTTTAAATCCGTCAGCATCGAACCGGAGGTGTCATTGCGCGGCGAGTAACGCTCCCGGGTCATAAAGAAGCAGCAGAAGAATAAAACAATGCCCAGCAGCCCCATCAGGCTCATGGCATAGAAATAGCCTTTTTGCACATTCCCCTGGCCTAATAATGAGACCAGCGGCAGCGCGATGACCGTTACAATCAACCCGCCGATAAACGACAGGCCAAAGCGCCAGGATTGCAGCGAGTGACGTTCACGCGGATCGAGCGTCAGCGCGCCGGGCATGGCGCAGTAAGGGACGTTAATCGCGGAATAGATCAGACTCAGGATGGCATAGGTTACGCATGCATAGACAATTTTCGCCGTCTGCCCGGCATCCGGTACGTAGAAGGTAATCAGGCAGCTCACGCCAAACGGAATGGCAAACCAGAGCAGCCAGGGACGAAAACGACCGTGGCGGGTCTGAGTGCGGTCCACCAGCGCGCCAATGCACGGGTCGACAAACGCATCGACCACGCGCACCACTAAAAACATGGTGCCCATAATGGCGGCAGGCAAACCGAATACGTCCGTATAGAAATAAGCGAGAAATAACGTTGCCGTTTGCCAGACCAGCGCGCTGGCCATATCGCCGAGGCCATAACCTATTTTATCTTTGGTACGTAATACAGAGGAGATTGTCATTGTTATTTGCCTTTTTATCAGGTTAAAACGTATTTCAACCAGTCGCGCATCATCCCGACGGATGTACGCGGTAAGGCTCAAGTATTAGCAACGCCCTGCCCGCTAACAATTGTCTAAATTAACAGATAAATTATGATATTTGGTTTTTTGCTTTATTTGTGATGGTGAGCATATTCGCAGGAAAATAAAAAAGGCGAGGACAGATATCCTCGCCTTTTTCAGATTATGCAGGTTTTACTTGTTCAGCTCTGCCAGGCTCAGCCAGGTCTGCACCACGGTGTCCGGGTTCAGGGAGAGGCTATCAATTCCCTCGTCCATCAGCCAGGCCGCAAAGTCTTCATGGTCAGAAGGACCCTGGCCGCAAATCCCGACATATTTACCCTGTTTCTTCGCCGCGCGGATGGCCATGGAGAGCAGCGCTTTCACCGCCTCGTTACGCTCATCGAACAGCTCAGAGACAACGCCGGAGTCGCGGTCCAGGCCGAGCGCCAGCTGCGTCATGTCATTCGAGCCAATGGAGAAGCCGTCGAAGTGCTCCAGGAACTGCTCGGCCAGCAGGGCGTTGGACGGAATTTCACACATCATGATGATCTTCAGCCCGTTCTCGCCGCGCTTCAGCCCCTGACGCGCCAGCTCATCTACCACCGCCTTCGCCTGATCCACGGTACGGACGAACGGGATCATGATTTCCACGTTGGTCAGCCCCATGTCGTTGCGCACGCGTTTTACCGCCTCGCACTCCAGCGCGAAGCAGTCGCGGAAGCTTTCCGACACGTAGCGTCCGGCGCCGCGGAAGCCCAGCATCGGGTTCTCTTCTTCCGGCTCGTAGCGTTCGCCGCCCACCAGGTTGGCGTATTCGTTGGACTTAAAGTCCGACAGACGCACGATCACGCGTTTCGGGTAGAAGGCCGCGCCGAGCGTGGCGATCCCTTCCGTCAGACGACCAACATAGAACTCTCTCGGCGAGTCGTAACCCTTCATCATCTCGCGGATTTCGTTTTGCAGTTTTGCGTCCTGGTCGTCAAACTCCAGCAGCGCACGCGGGTGCACCCCGATCATACGGTTAATAATAAATTCCAGACGCGCCAGGCCCACGCCTTCGTTCGGCAGGCAGGCGAAGTCAAACGCGCGGTCCGGGTTGCCGACGTTCATCATGATCTTCAGCGGCAGATCCGGCATGGTATCCACGCTGGAGCTTTTCACGCTGAAGTCGAGGATATCGGCATACACGTAACCGGTATCGCCTTCGGCACAGGAGACCGTCACGTTCTGGTCGTCCTTCATGCGTTCGGTCGCGTCACCACAGCCGACTACCGCCGGGATCCCCAGCTCACGGGCAATGATTGCCGCGTGACAGGTACGGCCACCGCGGTTGGTGACGATGGCAGCCGCTTTCTTCATGATCGGTTCCCAGTCCGGGTCGGTCATGTCGGTCACCAGCACGTCGCCGGGCTGAATGCGGTTCATCTCGCTAATGTCGTGGATCACTTTCACCGGACCGGCACCGATGCGGTGGCCGATTGCGCGGCCTTCCGCGACAATTTTGCCCTGCGCGTGCAGGGTGTAGCGCTCCATGACCTGACCGCGTGAACGGACGGTTTCCGGACGCGCCTGCACGATAAAGAGCTTGCCGGTGTGTCCGTCTTTGGCCCACTCGATGTCCATCGGACGGCCATAGTGTTTTTCAATCTGCACCGCCTGCTTCGCCAGCTCTTCCACTTCGGCGTCGGTCAGGGAGAAGCAATCCCGCTGCTCCTGCGGCACATCTTCAATGGTGACCTGCTTGCCATGTTCTTGCGTCGGGGCATAGATCATGCGGATTTTTTTCGAGCCCATGGTGCGGCGTACCACTGCCGGACGGTTAGCCGCCAGCGTAGGCTTGTGCACATAGAATTCGTCAGGGTTCACCGCCCCCTGCACCACCATCTCGCCCAGACCCCATGCGGAGGTGATAAACACCACCTGGTCGAAGCCGGATTCAGTGTCGATAGAGAACATCACGCCGGAAGAGCCCACGTCGGAGCGCACCATGCGCTGTACGCCTGCGGAGAGCGCGACGCCGCGGTGGTCATAGCCCTGATGGACGCGATAGGAGATGGCGCGGTCGTTGAACAGGGAAGCAAACACATGCTTCACCGCCACCAGTACCGCCTCGTAACCCTGGACGTTGAGGAAGGTTTCCTGCTGCCCGGCGAAAGAGGCATCCGGCATATCTTCTGCGGTAGCGGAAGAGCGCACGGCAAAGGAGGCCTGCGCGTCGTCAGCGGAAAGCTGGTTGTAGGCGTCATGGATGGCTTTTTCCAGTTCCGGCTGGAAAGGTGTGTCGATAATCCACTGGCGGATTTGCGCGCCGGCTTTGGCAAGCTCGGTGACATCATCAATATCCGTTTTATCCAGCAGGTCGTAAATGCGCTGGTTTACACCGCTCTGGTCTAAAAACAGGTTAAACGCATCGGCGGTTGTGGCAAATCCGTTAGGTACGGAGACACCCATACCGGACAGATTTGTAATCATTTCACCCAGGGAGGCATTTTTGCCCCCAACTCTGTCTACATCATTCATGCCGAGTTGGTTATACCAAAGCACCAGCGGTGACGAGCCATTGTTGGACATCGAAACAATCCTTTTGTGATATTTGATCGGAGTAAGAAACACCTGACTACGTATTTATACTGGCATATTTATTTCCGCTAAAAAAACGGTGAATCGTGTAAGCAATTTAAATTTTCAACTTTTCGGACAGTTTCCCGGCATTCGCTAACCCGATGATTCCTATAGATTCCGGCAAAAACCATAGAAATAAAGCCGCTATTCGGAAAATGAAATCCACTTTTCAGGAAAATCAAAAACACCATTTCATTTTAAATTCAGATAAGTTCTTTGCTGTGAAATTAACTTTTTTAATTTATGCTTTCAGGCAATTACGTACGCTATTCAGGGTGGATAAAATGGATAATGCTGTCGATCGCCACGTTTTTTATATTTCTGATGGGACGGCGATTACCGCCGAGGTGCTGGGACACGCGGTGATGTCGCAGTTTCCGGTATCGATAAACAGCATCACGCTGCCGTTCGTGGAAAATGAGAGCCGGGCCAAAGCGGTCAAGGACCAGATCGACGCTATTTACCAGCAGACCGGCGTTCGTCCGCTGGTGTTCTATTCCATTGTGATCCCTGAGATCCGCAATATCATTCTGCAAAGCGAGGGCTTCTGTCAGGACATCGTGCAGGCGCTGGTTGCCCCCTTGCAAAGCGAACTGAAGCTCGACCCGACGCCGATCGCCCACCGTACCCACGGGCTGAACCCCGGTAACCTGACCAAATACGATGCGCGTATTGCCGCTATTGACTACACCCTGGCGCACGACGACGGGATCTCGCTGCGCAATCTCGACCAGGCGCAGGTGATTTTGCTCGGCGTGTCGCGCTGCGGTAAAACTCCCACCAGCCTATACCTGGCAATGCAGTTTGGCATCCGCGCCGCCAACTACCCCTTTATTGCCGATGATATGGATAACCTGGTGCTGCCCGCCGCGCTCAAGCCGCTCCAGCATAAGCTGTTTGGGCTGACTATCAACCCGGAACGACTGGCGGCGATCCGCGAAGAACGTCGCGAGAACAGCCGCTACGCCTCGATGCGCCAGTGCCGAATGGAAGTCTCTGAAGTCGAAGCGCTGTACCGGAAAAATCAAATTCCCTGGCTGAACAGTACCAACTATTCAGTAGAAGAAATTGCCACCAAGATCCTCGATATCATGGGGCTAAATCGCCGCATGTACTAATACGCTAGTACATTAATTCAGTTTCAGTTATTATCATGCCATCCTCGGGGCGACGTGCCCCGAACTTGAAATCAGCAGGGATTGGTTTAAGGTGATGCCCATCACTTCCCGGTAGTCTGCCGATGAAGCAAAAAATTTCTGAGACATTCCATGAACAAAACCGACGAACTGCGCACCGCGCGCATTGATAGCCTGGTCACACCGGCTGAACTGGCCAGGCTGCATCCCGTTTCCGCCGAGGTGGCGGACCATGTGACGGCCTCCCGTCGCCGCATCGAAAAAATTCTCAATGGTGAAGACAAACGTCTTCTGGTGGTGATTGGCCCCTGCTCCATCCACGACCTGGACGCGGCAATGGATTATGCACAACGCCTTCAGACGCTGCGCGGCACGTATCAGGATCGCCTGGAGATCGTGATGCGTACCTACTTTGAAAAGCCCCGTACCGTCGTGGGCTGGAAAGGATTGATTTCCGATCCGGATCTGAACGGTAGCTACCGGGTGAATCACGGTATTGCGCTGGCGCGCAAGCTGCTGTTACAGGTTAACGAGCTGGGCGTGCCGACTGCCACCGAATTTCTGGATATGGTGACCGGACAGTTTATTGCCGACCTCATAAGCTGGGGCGCGATTGGCGCGCGTACCACCGAAAGTCAGATCCACCGTGAAATGGCGTCGGCGCTCTCCTGTCCGGTGGGCTTCAAAAACGGAACGGACGGTAATACCCGAATTGCCGTAGATGCCATCCGCGCGTCACGCGCCAGCCATATGTTCCTCTCGCCGGATAAAAATGGCCAGATGACCATCTACCAGACCAGCGGCAACCCGTTCGGACATATCATTATGCGTGGCGGTAAAAAACCGAATTACCATGCAGAAGATATTGCCGCCGCTTGCGAAACGCTGGCGGAATTTGACCTGCCGGAGCATCTGGTGGTGGATTTCAGCCACGGCAATTGTCAGAAACAGCACCGCCGCCAGCTGGACGTCTGCGAGGAAGTTTGCCAGCAGATCCGCAGCGGCTCGACCGCCATTGCAGGAATTATGGCGGAGAGCTTTATCAAAGAAGGCACGCAGAAGATCGTCGCCGGACAGCAAATGGTCTACGGCCAGTCAATCACCGACCCGTGCCTGAGCTGGGAAGACAGCGAACGGCTGCTGGAGATGCTGGCGTCTGCGGTAGATTCGCGCTTCTAACCCCTTGCCGGGTGGCGGCTTTGCCTTACCCGGCCTACGATTCGTGCCCTTCTCCCTCTCCCCGTGGGAGAGGGTCGGGGTGAGGGCGTCAGACCGCATCTCTCCCCCAAATTTGATCCCGTCACACAATTTTCACAAAAACGCTTGCTGTGAATTTGCAGTTTATTGATAATGATTATCATTGTTACATTGATTGTTATTTATAAACATTATGTCACCGACCGATAACAGCGCGGCAACGCCAACAAAAACACACACAGCGCCGTCCCCTGCTCCCACCGATCGCCGAATCGACAGTAAAAGCCTGTTGGGTGAGGAGGGACGGGTCATTATCGAGCATGACGGCCAGCACTACCTGCTGCGCCAGACCAATGCCGGAAAACTGATCCTGACTAAATAAACCAGACAACACATTCGCCAGCCACCCAGGTGATCCCCAGGCAGCCAGCGCTTTTCAATTCTTATGGAGAGTTGCTATGCCACACCTGCAATCCGCGTCTTTACGCCCGTCTCTTCTGGCGCTGGCGATTGTCAGCACCCTGCCGGGCGTTACGTTTGCCGCTGCAGACGAGATCACCGTCACCGCCACCGGCAATGCCCGCAGCGCCTTTGAAGCCCCCATGATGGTGAGCGTGATTGACGCCACCGCGCCGGAAAACCAGACCGCCAGCTCCGCTGCCGACCTGCTGCGCAAGGTGCCCGGTCTGACGCTGGACGGCACCGGGCGCACCAACGGTCAGGACGTTAACCTCCGTGGCTATGACCGCCGTGGCGTGCTGGTGCTGGTGGATGGCGTGCGCCAGGGCACCGATACCGGACACCTGAACAGCACGTTCCTCGATCCGGCGCTGATCAAACGTATCGAAGTGGTGCGCGGCCCTTCCGCCTTGCTGTACGGCAGCGGCGCGCTGGGCGGCGTAATTTCGTATGACACCGTCGACGCCAGCGATCTGCTGGATGCAGGTAAAAACAGCGGCTATCGCGTATTTGCTACCGGTGCAACGGGCGATCACAGCATCGGGATGGGCGCCAGCGCCTATGGCCGCACCGATACCCTGGACGGTGTGGTCTCCTGGTCCAGCCGCGATCGCGGCGACATTCGCCAGAGTGACGGCGCGAGGGCGCCAAACGACGAATCCATCAACAATATGCTGGCGAAAGGCAGTTGGAAAATCGATCCGGCGCAGACGCTGAGCGGCTCTCTGCGCTACTACAATAACGACGCGCAGGAGCCGAAAAATCCGCAGACCACGGATGCCAGCAGCAGTAACCCGATGACCGATCGTTCCACCATTCAGCGCGATGCCCAGCTTGGCTACCGCATTGCGCCAGCCGGAAACAACTGGCTCAACGCCGATGCGAAAATTTACTGGTCCGAAGCGCGGATCAACGCCCAGAACATCGACGCCAGCGGCGAGTTCCGTAAGCAGACCACCAAAGGCGGCAAAGTCGAAAACCGCACCCGCCTGTTCAGCGACTCCTTCGCCTCGCACCTGCTGACCTACGGCGGAGAATACTATCGTCAGGAGCAACACCCTGGCGGCGCGACCACCGGCTTCCCGGACGCTAAAATCGACTTCAGCTCCGGCTGGTTGCAGGATGAGATTACTCTGCGCGACCTGCCGGTAACGCTTCTCGGCGGGACGCGTTACGACAACTACCGCGGCAGCAGCAGCGGTTACGATGACGTGGATGCGGATAAGTGGTCATCACGCGCCGGGTTAACCGTGAGTCCAGCCGACTGGCTGATGCTGTTCGGCTCTTACGCCCAGGCCTTCCGCGCGCCAACGATGGGCGAGATGTATAACGACTCGAAGCACTTCTCTATCGGCAGCTTCTACACCAACTACTGGGTGCCGAACCCGAACCTGCGTCCGGAAACTAACGAAACCCAGGAGTTCGGTTTTGGGCTACGTTTTGACGACCTGCTGCTCGCCAACGACGCGCTGGAGTTCAAAGCCAGCTACTTCGACACCAAAGCGAAAGATTACATCTCCACTACCGTCGATTTTGCGGCGGCCACCACCACGTCCTATAACGTACCAAATGCCAAAATCTGGGGCTGGGACATGATGGCGACCTACGCGACCAGCCTGTTCAACCTGGACGTGGCCTACAACCGCACGCGCGGGAAAGATACCGACACGGGCGAATACATCTCCAGCATCAACCCGGACACCGTCACCAGCAAGCTGGATATCCCGGTGGCGCAAAGCGGATTCTCCGTGGGCTGGATCGGCACCTTCGTCGAACGTTCAACGCACATCAGCAGCAGCTACAGCGAGCAGCCTGGCTACGCAGTGAATGATTTCTACGTCAGCTATAAAGGTCAGCAGCAGTTCAAAGGCATCACCACCACCCTCGTGCTGGGGAACGCCTTCGACAAAGCCTACTGGTCACCGCAGGGCATCCCGCAGGATGGCCGCAACGGCAAGATCTTCGTCAGTTATCAATGGTAATTCCCTTCGGGGCAACGATTCAGAAGGATAAGATTATGGGTCACTACACACGCTGGCTTGAGCTTAAAGAAGAACATCCGGGTAAGTACGCCCGTGATATCGCCGGATTAATGCACATCAGCGAAGCAGAGCTGGCATTTGCGCGTGTTGGACACGACGCCTGGCGGCTGCGCGGTGAAATCCGTGAGATTCTGGCGGCGCTGGAGTCGGTGGGGGAAACCAAATGCATCTGCCGTAACGAATACGCCGTTCATGAACAGATCGGAGCGTTTACTAACCAGCACCTCGGCGGCCACGCCGGGCTGGTGCTAAATCCGCGTGCGCTGGATTTGCGTTTGTTCCTCAACCAGTGGGCGAGCGCGTTTCACATAAGTGAAACGACCTCCCGCGGCGAACGTCAGAGCATTCAGTTCTTCGATCATCAGGGCGACGCTTTACTTAAGGTCTACACCACGGATCACACCGACGTTGCCGCCTGGGGCGACGTGCTGACCCGTTTTATCATTGCCGATAACCCCGCTCTGGCGCTAAAGGCTGTCGAGGCCCCTGCGCATTCCGACGGTGCTGATGCAGGCTCGGTGGAGAAAGAGTGGCGCGCCATGACCGACGTGCATCAGTTCTTTAGCTTACTGAAGCGCCATAACCTGAGCCGCCAGCAGGCGTTTCGTCTGGTGAGTGACGATCTGGCCTGTAAGGTGGATAACAGCGCGCTGGCACAGCTGCTGGAGACGGCGCGACAGGACAGAAACGAAATCATGATCTTCGTCGGCAACCGCGGCTGCGTGCAGATTTTCACCGGTGTGGTGGAAAAACTGACGCCCATGAAAGGCTGGCTGAACATCTTCAACCCAACCTTTACCCTGCACCTGCTGGAGGAGGCCGTCGCGGAGACGTGGGTAACGCGCAAGCCGACGGCGGACGGTCACGTCACCAGCCTGGAGCTGTTTGCGGCGGATGGCACCCAAATCGCCCAGCTCTATGGGCAGCGTACCGAAGGCGAGCCTGAGCAGAGCCAGTGGCGTCGCCAGATTGACGCCCTGACGCCAGAAGGGCTGGCCGCATGAAAAACTGGTTTGCCCTGCTCTGCGCCCTGCCGCTGGTCGCCGTCGCCGCGCCGGAGAGAATTGTCGCCCTCGGCGGCGACGTGACGGAGATCGTCTACGCCCTCGGCGCGGAGTCTTCTCTGGTTGCGCGCGACAGTACCAGCCAGTGGCCGCAGGCGACAAACGCGCTGCCTGACGTGGGGTATCTTCGCCAGCTGAATGCGGAGGGGATTTTGTCCGTACGCCCGACGCTGGTGCTGGCAAGCGACCAGGCGCAGCCCTCTCTGGCGCTGAAGCAGGTTGAACAGAGCCACGTCCGCGTGGTTACCGTTCCCGGCACGCCTGACCTGCGCGCGATTGACGAAAAAGTGAGGGTGATAGCTCAGGCGACGCATCATGAGGCGCAAGGGGAAACCCTGCGCAGCTCGCTGCGTCAGGCGCTGGCGGCACTGCCCTCAATACCGCTCAACAAGCGGGTGCTGTTTATCCTCAGCCACGGCGGAATGACCGCAATGGCGGCCGGGCAACAGACCGGCGCGGATGCGGCAATACGCGCCGCCGGGTTGCAGAACGCCATGCAGGGCTTTACCCGCTATCAGCCGCTTTCCCAGGAGGGGGTGATGGCCAGCCAGCCGGATCTGGTGGTGATTTCGCAGGAGGGCCTTAACGCGCTGGGCGGCGAAGAAAATCTGTGGAAACTGCCCGGTCTGGCGCAAACGCCAGCGGGACGAAGCAAGCAGGTGCTGGCTATTGATGACATGGCCCTGCTGGGCTTCAGCGTCCGCACGCCGAAAGCCATACAACAGCTGCGTGCCAGAGCGGAGCAACTGCCCTGATGTCCCGGCGCATCACATTATCGTTATGGCTTCTGGCGGGGTCGCTTACCGTCATGACGATCATGGCTACCGGTTTTGGGGCGTTACGCCTGCCGGTGAACGTGCTCTGGAGCGGCAGCGATGAGACGCTACGCCAGATCTGGCTCACCATCCGTCTGCCCCGCGTGCTGCTGGCGCTGGTGATTGGCGGGTCGCTGGCGCTCGCCGGCTGCGTCATGCAGGGGCTGTTCCGCAATCCGCTTGCCGACCCGGGCCTGCTCGGGATCAGCAGCGGTGCGGCGCTGGCCGTCGCCCTGTGGGTGGTGCTCCCGCTCGCGCTGCCCGCGCTGGTGATGCTCTACGCCCCTATGCTGGCGGCATTTCTTGGGGCGCTGGCAGCCACAGGCGTGATCTTCCTGCTCAGCAAGCAGCATGACACCTCTCTGTCACGTCTGTTGCTGGTGGGTATCGCCATCAATGCCCTGTGCGGTGCGGCAGTGGGTGTGCTTTCGTGGGTCAGCAATGACGCCCAGCTGCGTCAGCTTTCACTCTGGGGAATGGGAAGTCTTGGTCAGGCGCAGTGGTCCACGCTGCTCGCCGTGACCTCGCTGATGGTGCCTGCCGCTCTGGCGATCTGGCGCTGTGCCAGTGCGTTAAATTTACTGCAACTGGGTGAAGAGGAAGCGCATTACCTTGGCGTGGACGTTGCCCTTGTACAGCGAATATTACTGTTATGCAGCGCCCTGCTGGTCGCTGCGGCTGTCGCCGTCAGCGGCGTGATTGGCTTTGTCGGACTCGTGGTGCCGCACCTGATGCGCATGTGGTTGGGCGCCGATCACCGGGCAACCCTCCCCGGCACGGTACTCGCGGGCGCGTTACTGCTGCTGGTGGCGGATACGGTCGCGCGCACCCTGGTCGCCCCGGCAGAAATGCCGGTCGGCCTGCTCACCAGTATCCTTGGCGCTCCCTGGTTCTTATGGCTCATTTTTCGTCGTGGAGAACAGCATGGCTGAACGTTATACGGCTGAAAATCTGACTTTTACCCGGTCTGGCCGCACGCTGACAGATAACGTTTCGGTGTCACTGTCGCAGGGAGAGCTGGTTACATTGATCGGCCCCAACGGCGCGGGGAAATCCACGCTGCTGCGGCTGCTGACCGGCTATCTGAAACCCGACAGCGGAGGCTGTTCGCTGGCGGGAAAAGCGCTGGATGAATGGCATCCGCAGGTGCTGTCGCGCTATCGGGCGGTGATGCGCCAGCAATCTCAGCCTGAATTTGACTGGCAGGTGGAGGAGATCGTTGGAATGGGGCGTGCGCCCTGGACGCGTCACCCGGAACCGTCAATTGTGCGTGAGGTGTTGCAGCTGACCGGTTGCCTGCCGCTGGCCGGCAGGCGCTATCATGCCCTCTCGGGGGGCGAGCAACAGCGCGTCCAGCTCGCCCGCGCGCTGGCGCAGCTGTGGCGTGACGGAACGCCACGCGGCTGGCTGTTTCTCGACGAACCCACTTCCGCGCTGGATCTCTACCACCAGCAGCATCTGCTGCGCCTGTTGAAATCGCTGACCCGTCAGGGCCATCTTCACGCCTGCGTGGTGCTGCACGATCTCAATCTTGCCGCATTATGGTCGGACCGGATCCTGCTGTTACACAACGGCAGGATTGTTTCTCAGGGCATACCGGAGAAGGTTTTGCAGGCCGACGCGCTGGCACGCTGGTACGGTGCGCAGGTGCACGTCGGCAGACATCCGGCGCACGCCGCGCCGCAGGTTTTTCTCGCCCCTTAGCTTGAGCAGCTCACTTCCAGCCGCTTGCCCCAGTCCGGCGGGCGGCTGACATAGTCATCCTCCCGGTCGGCAAACGGCGTGCGCAGGGCGATATGTAGCCGATGCAGCTCGGTATAGTCCCCCTGCTCTGCCTGCTCAATGGCCCGCTGCGCCAGCCAGTTGCGCAATACCATCGCCGGGTTAACCGCCTTCATCCGCGCCTGGCGGGTATCGTCATCAATTTGTTCCTGCTGTAAACGCGCCCGGTAAGCGGCAAACCAGTCATCAAACGCCTGTCGATCGACGAACTCGTCGCGCAGCGGTGACGCGGCGCTCTGCTGCGCGGTCTGGCTCAGCATACGGAAGGTTCGGGTATAGTCGCTGCCTTCACGCGCCATGATGGCAAACAGCCCATTCAGCAGCGCGTTATCGCCTTTTTCCTGCGTCATCAGCCCCAGCCTGGTGCGCATTAACACACCGTATTCCCGCAGCAGGACCTCCTGATAGCTGTCCAGCGCATCGTTCAGGGCATTGACGTCGATAAACGGCGACAGGCTTTGTGCAAGCCGCTGAAGGTTCCACAGCCCCACCGCAGGCTGGTTGTCGAAACGGTAACGCCCCTGATAGTCCGAATGGTTACAGATGTAACCCGGCTGATAGTCATCAAGGAAGCCGTACGGACCGTAGTCAAACGTCAGCCCTAACAGGGACATGTTGTCGGTGTTCATCACCCCGTGGGCAAAGCCGACGGCCTGCCAGCGGGCAATCATTGCGGCGGTGCGCCCAACAATATCACGGAACCAGAGAACATAGCGGTCCGGCTCGTTTTGCAGGTGCGGCCAGTGACGACGAAGAGCGTAATCGGCAAGCTGGCGGACTTTATCCGGCTCGCGGCGATAGTAGAAGTGTTCAAAATGACCGAAACGCAGATGGCTTTCCGCCACGCGGACCAGCATCGCTCCCTGCTCCATCGTTTCGCGGGCCACCGGCGTGTCGCTGGTGACAATGGACAGCGCACGTGAGGTAGGGATCCCCAGAGCGTGCATCGCCTCGGAAGCCAGACCTTCACGTATGGTTGAACGCAGCACCGCGCGGCCATCTCCCATGCGTGAGTATGGGGTTAGCCCTGCCCCTTTCAGGTGCCAGTCGAGCGTTTCGCCATTCGGCAGAACTTGTTCACCCAGCAGGATACCGCGGCCATCGCCGAGTTGTCCCGCCCAGACGCCAAACTGATGTCCGCTGTAGACCTGAGCCAGCGGCTTCATGCCCGGAAGCAGCGTTTCGCCGCCCCAGACGCCGGCGCCTTTTTCTGGCTGAAAAAGCGTCGAAGGGATGCCAAGCGAATCCGCTAATGCATCGTTATGCCAGATAAGACGCGCGTTTTGTAAAGGCGTTGGCTTAAGCGCGGTGTAAAAGCCGGGTAATTCATCGTGCCAGTGAGCAGTAAAAGACAGGGTCATAAGTCCTCCTGCTTTAAGTGTAGAGGGTTTCCCTGGACGTAAACACGGGCGAAGAAAGGGGTTATTGCTGTACGAGAGTCGTGACCCGCTCTGCCGGGACGGCAGGCCACAGGCTTCCCTGCATTGCACCAAAATTGAATGGCAGCACGCGTTGTAAGATGCCGTGATCGTCAATTCCCGAGACCATGACCGACTGACAGTGCGGCGCGATCTGCCAGAGAATAGCGCGCATAAAAGGCTCAAACGAGAGTGCCGAGACACGCTGCTGGATAAAGTTTTTATCCAGAACCACCCGTTTGAACAGACCATCATAAACCGGCTTAAGGGACGCAGCCCCTGCACCGAAGTTAGCCAGCACTAAGGGGAAATGGATCGCCATTCTTGCCAGACAGGGATCGTCTTTCCCGTTATTTAAACCTGGATAGTTCTCATTAACAGTAAACTCAAGAAACGGATATCGTTCAAGGATTGAAACAGCGTTCTCATTAGTTAATAAAAACTCAACAATTGCAGGTGTAATATTGATCCATGCAATTAACTGATGCTGAATAAAAAATAGCTTACAGGTATCGAGTAATTGTAGTTTCTCCTGAAACAGCGCTAATTCATCTTCCTGAGAAAGATGGGGGATAACCAGTTCAGTCGGGATCCGTACGTCCGCACCCACGCCAGTAAAGTTAACCAAAATCTCTAAACCTTTAAGCAAACCTGCACTATCACGCGCCGGAAGGAGTAAAAGTTCAGACTGGTAAGCATTATCTAGCGTAATAATCATCGCGCTTGTCCTGCATTAAAGATGAGAGAGAACATCCTGGAGCAATTGCAGGCACAATTCCACTGTCTTGATTTTAATAAGATTAATTTCATTCTTTCCGTATTAATTTTCAGATTTTTCCCTGAATCTTAATTAATTTTATCCTGGTTATTGAATAATAGCCAGTTTTAGATAAAACAGGCACATGCGGACATAAATAATTGGGCAAAAAATTTAACTTTAATCAACCCGCAAGAAAAGCCTGACGTCTATTTTCACCGCCAGGCCCTCCGCACTGCATTTTTATGCAGCGGTTAAATACGTCTGGCCTGCCAGAAGTTTTTACGCCAGTAAACATTATCCAGAGAGGAGCGCATCACGCCACGGCTGGTCGAGGCATGAATGAACTGATTATCGGTGTCATAAATGCCGACATGAAGGCCGCTTTCACCGGAGCCCGTTTTAAAAAAGACCAGATCGCCGGGCAGGAGTTCGTCTTTATCAATTTCAGTACCGATTTTCGCCTGCATACGCGTTTCTCGCGGAAGCTGGAGGTCAAATTTATCGCGGAAGGTCATCAGCACGAATCCTGAGCAATCCACCCCGCCCCGGCTCATGCCGCCGTAGCGATAAGGGGTGCCGCGCCAGTTGCTGAGCTGATCGTTCAGGCTGGCAATGACCGTAATGGAATCGGAAAGCCGTGGGTTGGGCGGAGGTGCATGATGGCTGCTGCATCCTGCAAGAAATAGCGCCGCAACAAGGAGAAACCAGAATCGCATTTCAGACGAATCCTCTGCTTTTTTTTTCTTTCGGTAATTTAGCGTGCATCTATGCGACTGTGCAAGAAAGGTTATTCCTGCGCCGTGGAAATGAGCATCTTGTGGCCTTCAATATCCAGCCTCCGGAACGACATGTGGTAAGCGCTCGCAAGATTGGCGGCCGTCAGCACGTTGTCGCGCGTTCCGCTGGCAATCAGTTTGCCACGCGCCAGCAACCACACCCGATGCGCGTGGCGCAACGTATGGTTTAAATCATGGCTGCTCATCACAATGGCGATCCCCTTGCGACATAGCGCGCTGAGCAGGGTATCCAGCGCTGCCTGTTGGGCAACGTCCAGCCCGCTCATCGGCTCGTCCAGCAGCAGCATCCGCCCGTGAGGATTTCCCGCCGGATGGATCTGAAGGATAACGGCGGCCAGACGCACGCGCTGCCACTCGCCGCCGGAAAGCTGATTTGCCTGCCGGGTGAGCTTATCGTCTAACCCGAGCGCCGCAGCAACCTCGTTGAGCAAGCCCACCTGATTTTTATCAGACAGATGCAGCGTCAGGTAGTGCCAGACGGGCATCGCAAAGGGCGGAACCTGCTGCTGAACCAGGTAGCCTCGACGGGAGGCAAGTGTAGCGGGTAGCCAGTCGACGAGCGATTGCCCGAGAAAGGTTATCTCTCCTTCCCCGGTGGTCAGCCCCGCCATACGCGCCAGCAGCGTGCTTTTTCCGGCGCCGTTTGGCCCAACCAGGTGAAGGATTTCACCTGCGTTGACTGCGGCAGTCACAGGCTCAAGACGTCCCTTCCCGGCAACGTCCGTGAGCTGCATCAGCAGCGTCATTATTTCGCCAGCGCCAGCTTGATTGATTCCATCACGATAGGATCTTCCGGCGTCATGTCAGGCGAAAAACGCTGCACGACCTGACCGTCACGTCCAATCAGGAATTTTTCGAAGTTCCACAGAATATCGTCCGGATAGAGCGGCGCGCGGCCTTTACTCGCCATACGCTCATAGAAACCACTCTCTTCAGGCGCAACGGCGGTCGGCGCCGCGGCCACCAGTTTGGCATACAGCGGATGACGATTTTCCCCGTTCACGTCAATTTTGCTGAACATCGGGAACGTCACGCCATAGGTTGTGCTGCAAAAGGTCTTAATTTCCTCTTCGCTGCCCGGCTCCTGGCCCAGGAACTGGTTGCACGGGAAGCCGAGTACGGTAAAGCCGTCTTTTTCCCAGGCTTTATGAATGTTTTCCAGCTGTTCATACTGCGGCGTAAGGCCACATTTTGACGCCACGTTCACGATGAGCAGCACCTTGCCCTTGTAGCCTACCAGCGTGGTTTTCTCGCCGTCAATGGTCGTCACTTCGGTATTCAGAATATCAGACTGCATAGCATTCCCTCAGGTTGACTTACAGGTTGTGTTTTAACGTCCAGCTTTTAATAGTAGCCAGATAAAGACCGGCGCGCCCAGCGTTGCGGTCACCACGCCTATGGGCAACTCAGCGGCCGTCAGGGCGAGTCGGGCGATGATATCGGCAACCAGCAGCGTTGCCGCCCCGGCAACCGCCGAGGCCGGGAGCAGGGTTCGGTGGTCCGTCATGCCGCACAGACGCAGCATATGCGGGATCACCAGCCCAATAAAGCCAATCGCCCCCGCAAGCGCCACGCTTACGCCCACCATCCAGCCGATGGCGATAACCAGCACGTTGCGCCAGAATCCAATCGGCATCCCGAGCTGGCGAGCAGACGTTTCGCCCAGCGCGAGAATATTCAGCGGCTGCGCCTGGAACACCATCCACAGGATAACCGGGATCAGGAGCACCATCAGCCACCCCTGACGCCAGTCAACACCCCCAAATCCCCCCATCATCCAGTACATTAACTGGCGCAGATCGAAGGAGGTAGAAAAGTAGACGGCCCAGGTCATCAGCGCACTACAGATGATCCCCAACGCTACCCCGGCAAGTAGCAGCCGGCTGGTGGATAAATGGCGACGAGCAAAGCGCAGAAGGATAAGGGTTATCAACAGCGCGCCAAGGATGGCGCTGAGGCTAATCCCCCAGCCGGAGAGCTCGCCTCCCCCCAACATCACGGCGGCGATAAGCCCGACGCCTGCACCATTCGAGACCCCGAGAAGCCCGGGTTCCGCCAGAGGGTTTTCAAATAATGCCTGCATGATCGTACCGCACAGCGCCAGCGCAGCGCCGACTAAAAGGACAGCCAGCGTCCGCGGCAGGCGGATCTGCCAGACAAAGAGCTGCCCTTCAGGCGTAAACCAGCTTTCCGGCCCCAGCCACCGATCGCCCGCGCACAGGCTGACGGTGGTGGAGACAATCAACAGCACCCCGAGCAGACACAGGCGGCGGAGATCGGAGCGGTGCTGAAGACGGGCAAGATCAAGCATAGACGATAGGTTATCCGGTTGAGATATCATTGATTTTACGGCGGGTTTAGCAAATAGCGCAAAGAAAAAAGGCCGCGTGAGCGGCCTTTTTAGTTAGTTCATATTACTCTGCTTTGGGCGTTGCGTTTTCGACACGGCTTTTTAACTTCTGTCCGGGTCTGAAGGTCACCACGCGGCGGGCTGTAATGGGAATATCTTCCCCCGTCTTCGGGTTACGGCCCGGACGTTGGTTTTTGTCTCGCAAATCAAAATTGCCAAAGCCGGAGAGTTTAACCTGCTCACCATTTTCCAGAGCACGACGGATCTCTTCGAAAAACAGCTCTACCAGCTCTTTGGCATCCCGTTTGCTAAGCCCAAGCTTATCAAACAGATATTCTGACATTTCAGCTTTTGTAAGCGCCATAGGTTCAATCCCTCAATGATGCCTGGAATCGCTCTTTTAATGCCTCTACACATTTGGCGACGGTAGCGGCAATCTCCTCTTCTTCGAGTGTACGGCTGGTATCCTGAAGGATAAGGCTAATAGCGAGGCTCTTGAAACCTTCTGCTACGCCCTTGCCGCGGTACACGTCAAATAAGTTTACGCCAACTACCTGATTTACGCCAACTTTCTTACATTCGGCCAAAATATCTGCTGCGGGCATATTTTCAGCGACCACAACCGCGATATCACGGCGGTTTGCCGGGAAGCGTGAGACGTCCTGCGCCTGAGGAATGACGCGGTCTGCAACCGGGTTCCACTCCAGTTCGAATACGATGGTACGGCCATTCAGATCCAGCTTACGTTCCAGTTCCGGGTGAACAACCCCAATGAAACCAACACGTTTGCCGTCTAAATAGATCGCCGCACTCTGACCCGGATGCAGGGCTGGAATCGCTTCTGCGCGGAATTCAATTTCGGATAATTTACCGGTCAGATCGAGAATTGCTTCCAGATCGCCCTTCATATCGTAGAAATCAACCGTCCCTTTTGCCAGGTCCCAATGCTCTTCATAGCGGTTACCGCTGATGGCGCCGGCCAGCATGAGATCCTGACGGATGCCTAAATTCGCCTGAGTATCCGGTACAAAGCGCAAACCGCTTTCGAAAATACGCACGCGGTTTTGCTGACGGTTCTGGTTATAAACGATAGTGCCCAGCAGTCCCGTCCACAGGGACAGACGCATCGCTGACATCTCGCTGGAAATCGGACTTGGCAGGATCAGCGCTTCCTGACCCGGGTGGATCAGCTGTTGCAGCTTAGGATCAACGAAGCTGTAGGTGATCACTTCCTGGTAGCCTTTGTCGTTCAGCATGGTTTTCACACGCTTCAGAGACAGATCGGCCTCGCGATGGCTGCCCATCACCAGACCCGCCTGCACCGGCTCGTCAGGGATGTTGTTGTAGCCGTAAACGCGGGCCACTTCTTCCACCAGATCTTCTTCGATCTCCATGTCGAAACGCCAGGATGGCGCAACGGCTTTCCACTCGTCCTGACCTTCAGTGACTTCGCAGCCCAGACGCGTCAAAATGTCGGTCACCTGCGCATCGGCAACGTGGTGACCAATCAGGCGATCCAGCTTGCTGCGGCGCAGGGTAATGGTCGCACGCTTCGGCAGTGTCGCTTCGTTGGTCACATCAATTACCGGACCCGCTTCACCGCCGCAGATATCGATCAGCAGGCGAGTTGCACGCTCCATCGCTTTGTATTGCAGCGCAGGATCCACGCCACGCTCGTAGCGATGAGAAGCATCAGTGTGCAGACCGTGACGGCGTGCGCGGCCGGTGATGGAGAGCGGGCTGAAGAACGCGCATTCCAGCAGGACGTTTTGCGTCTCGTCGTTAACGCCAGAGTGCTCGCCGCCGAAGATACCGCCCATCGCCAGCGCTTTGTTGTGATCGGCAATCACCAGGGTGTCGGCGTTCAGTTTCGCTTCGCTGCCGTCCAGCAGAACCAGGGTTTCGCCCTCTTTCGCCATGCGCACGACGATCCCACCTTCGATACGATCTTTATCAAAGGCGTGCATTGGCTGGCCCAGCTCCAGCAGAACATAGTTGGTGACGTCAACCACGGCGTCGATAGAACGGATACCGCAGCGACGCAGTTTCTCTTTCATCCACAGCGGGGTTGGCGCTTTAACGTTAATACCTTTCACCACACGACCGAGGTAGCGTGGGCAGGCCTCAGGCGCGTCTACCTGAATCGGCAGCACGTCACTGATGGTTGCCTCAACCGGCGCGATCTCCGGCACGTTCAGTTCGGTCTGGTTTAGCACGGCCACGTCGCGGGCCACACCGATGATGCCTAAGCAGTCGGCACGGTTTGGCGTTACGCTGATTTCGATGGTGTTGTCATCAAGCTTCAGGTATTCGCGGATATCGGTACCGACTGGCGCATCCTGCGGCAGTTCAATAATGCCGGAGTGATCGTCGGAAATACCCAGTTCGGAGAAGGAGCACAGCATACCTTCAGACGGCTCACCGCGCAGCTTAGCCGCTTTGATTTTGAAATCGCCCGGCAGTACCGCACCGACGGTCGCCACGGCCACTTTCAGGCCCTGACGGCAGTTTGGCGCACCGCAGACGATATCCAGCAGACGATCACCGCCCACATTGACTTTTGTTACGCGCAGTTTGTCAGCGTTAGGGTGCTGACCGCATTCAACCACTTCGCCCACGACCACGCCGGTGAAGGCGCCAGAAACCGGCTCTACACCGTCAACTTCCAGACCCGCCATGGTGATCTGGTTGGAAAGCGCGTCGCTGTCCAGCGTGGTGTTCACCCATTCGCGTAACCACAGTTCACTGAATTTCATTGTTCTGTCCTGCCCTTATTTAAACTGTTTGAGGAAACGCAGATCGTTTTCGAAGAACGCACGTAAATCGGTTACGCCGTAGCGCAGCATGGTCAGACGCTCCATGCCCATACCGAACGCAAAGCCGGAATACACTTCTGGATCGATACCCACGTTGCGCAGCACGTTTGGATGCACCATGCCGCAGCCCAGCACTTCCAGCCATTTACCGTTTTTACCCATCACGTCAACTTCCGCAGACGGTTCGGTGAACGGGAAGTAGGACGGACGGAAGCGAACCTGCAAATCTTCCTCAAAAAAGTTGTTCAGGAAATCGTGCAGCGTGCCTTTCAGGTTGGTGAAGCTGATGTTTTTATCAACAATCAGACCTTCCATCTGGTGGAACATTGGGGTGTGGGTCTGATCGTAGTCGTTACGGTATACGCGACCCGGCGCGATGATGCGGATAGGCGGTTCCTGTTCCTTCATGGTACGGATCTGAACGCCGGAAGTCTGGGTACGCAGCAGACGGGTAGCGTCAAACCAGAAAGTGTCGTGGTCAGCACGTGCCGGATGATGGCCAGGAATGTTGAGGGCATCGAAGTTATGGTAATCATCTTCAATTTCCGGGCCAGTCGCCACGGTAAAGCCGAGCTCACCGAAGAAACTTTCAATACGATCGATAGTACGGGTAACCGGATGCAGACCGCCGTTTTCGATACGACGACCCGGCAGAGAAACGTCAATCGTTTCTGCCGCCAGACGCGCATTCAGTACTGCGCTTTCCAGCTCGGCTTTACGCGCGTTCAGCGCCTGCTGTACCTGCTCTTTGGCTTCGTTAATCACTGCACCGGCTGCCGGGCGCTCCTCTGCTGGCAGTTCACGCAGGGTAGTCATCTGAAGGGTCAAATGCCCTTTCTTGCCCAGATATTCGACGCGGACATTGTCTAACGCGGCAACATCTGAGGCCTGGTTAATGGCGGCCGTTGCACTGGCAACCAGCTCTGCGAGATGTGACATGGTTTTCCTCATTATGTCGGTGCAGACACCGAATTGTTGGACGTATTCTCTTAACTTCAGGCACAAAAAAAGCCTCCATCGGGAGGCTTATCTGGCGCTGTTTTTCGTTTCATCTTTCACGCGCTAGCCTCCTGAAGTCAGGTGCTAAAGTAAAAGAAGAAGCGGAAAATAGCAGCATTCATGCTTGCGTTACCTTGTAGGGTAAAAACCGTTAAGACCTTATTGAAAAGCCTGCACGGATAAATGTCAATCTTCTGATGGTGTTAAATGAAAAGAGGAGGCAAAGCCCCCTCTCTCAACTGGCTTATGCCAGTGCTGCTTTCGCTTTTTCGACCAGAGCGGTGAACGCTACTTTGTCGAATACTGCGATGTCAGCCAGGATCTTACGGTCGATTTCAACAGAGGCTTTTTTCAGGCCATTGATGAATTTGCTGTAAGAAATACCGTTCTGACGTGCTGCTGCGTTGATACGCGCAATCCACAGTTGACGGAACTGACGCTTACGCTGACGACGGTCACGGTAAGCGTACTGACCTGCTTTGATAACAGCCTGGAAGGCAACGCGGTATACGCGTGAACGCGCACCGTAGTAGCCTTTAGCTTGTTTCAAAATTTTCTTGTGACGTGCACGTGCAATTACACCACGTTTTACGCGAGCCATGTGTGCTCTCCTGTATCTATTCTAAGTTAAAAAAGTTAAACGTTAACGACTTATGCGTACGGCAGGCACGCGATGACCAGGCCCAGATCGCCTTTAGAAACCATGGCTTTTGGACGCAGGTGACGTTTACGCTTGGTAGCTTTCTTAGTCAGAATGTGACGCAGGTTAGCGTGCTTGTGCTTAAAACCACCTTTACCGGTTTTTTTGAAGCGCTTAGCAGCACCGCGTACGGTCTTAATTTTTGGCATTTTAATAACTTCCACTTCGCATTGTTAAATAAACGAAACATAGGCGAACAAAACCTATGAAACCCGAAGGCTCCACAGATTTTGCTGCTTGAAGGCCTTACTGTTTCTTCTTAGGAGCGAGCACCATGATCATCTGGCGGCCTTCGATCTTCGTAGGGAAGGATTCGACTACTGCCAGTTCACTCAGATCGTCACGGACGCGGTTAAGCACTTCCATACCAATCTGTTGGTGGGCCATCTCACGACCGCGGAAACGCAGCGTGATCTTGGCCTTATCGCCATCTTCCAGAAAGCGAATCAGGCTGCGGAGTTTTACCTGATAATCGCCATCGTCGGTACCAGGACGGAATTTGATTTCCTTAACCTGGATAACTTTTTGCTTCTTCTTCTGTTCCTTAGAAGACTTACTCTTTTCATAAAGGAACTTGCCGTAGTCCATGATACGACAAACTGGCGGTTCGGCGTTAGGGCTGATTTCAACTAAATCTACTCCAGCTTCTTCAGCCTTTTCGATCGCTTCTCTCAGACTCACAATCCCCAGCTGCTCGCCTTCCAGACCTGTTAAGCGAACTTCCTGGGCGCGAATCTCGCCATTGATACGATTCGGACGTGCCGTTTGAACTCGTTTTCCGCCTTTAATACCTTATTCCTCCAGTTGTTGAAGACTGCGGCTGCGAATCTCTTGTTGCAGCTTCTCAATCACTTCACTTACGTCCAGGCTCCCCAGGTCTTTACCACGGCGGGTGCGAACGGCAACTTTGCCTGCTTCCACCTCTTTATCACCACAGACCAACATATACGGGACACGACGTAAAGTGTGCTCGCGGATTTTAAAGCCAATCTTCTCATTTCTCAAGTCTGCTTTTACGCGAATGCCCGCATTTTGTAGTTTCTGCGTCAATTCTTTAACGTAATCCGCCTGAGAATCGGTAATGTTCATCACCACGACCTGCACTGGCGCAAGCCAGGCTGGGAAGAAGCCTGCGAACTCTTCGGTCAGGATGCCGATGAAGCGCTCCAGTGAACCGAGAATCGCACGGTGAATCATAACCGGCACCTGACGCTCGTTGTCTTCGCCAACATAAGAGGCGCTTAAACGCTGCGGCAGGGAGAAGTCCAGCTGTACCGTTCCGCACTGCCATGCGCGATCGAGGCAGTCATACAGGGTAAATTCAATTTTCGGACCGTAGAATGCGCCCTCGCCCAGCTGGTATTCGAACGGAATACCGTTCTCTTCCAGCGCTACGGCGAGATCCGCCTCTGCGCGATCCCATGTCTCATCGCTGCCGATACGTTTTTCCGGACGCGTTGAGAGTTTGACCACGATCTTCTCGAAGCCAAAGGTGCTGTACATATCGTAGACCATACGAATACAGGCGTTAACTTCTTCACGGACCTGATCTTCAGTACAGAAGATATGCGCATCATCCTGAGTAAAGCCACGAACACGCATCAGACCGTGCAGCGCACCTGATGGCTCGTTACGGTGGCAGCTACCGAACTCCGCCATACGCAGCGGCAGATCGCGGTAGGATTTCAGACCCTGGTTGAAGATCTGAACGTGGCCCGGGCAGTTCATTGGCTTGATGCAGTATTCACGGTTCTCAGACGAAGTGGTGAACATCGCATCTTTGTAGTTGTCCCAGTGGCCGGTTTTTTCCCACAGCACACGGTCCATCATGAACGGGCCCTTCACTTCCTGATACTGGTACTCTTTCAGCTTGGAGCGCACGAACGTTTCCAGTTCACGGAAGATAGTCCAGCCGTCGTTATGCCAGAACACCATCCCCGGCGCTTCTTCCTGCATATGATACAGGTCAAGCTGCTTACCGATTTTACGGTGGTCACGCTTAGCCGCCTCTTCCAGGCGTTGCAGGTATGCGTTCAGGGCTTTCTTATCGGCCCACGCGGTACCATAGATACGCTGCAACATCTTGTTGTTGCTATCGCCACGCCAGTAGGCGCCTGCGATTTTCATCAGTTTGAAGTGATGACAGAAGCGCATATTCGGCACGTGCGGACCACGGCACATGTCGACGTATTCCTGGTGATGGTACAAGCCTGGCTTGTCATCATGAGCGATGTTTTCATCAAGAATCGAGACTTTGTAGCTCTCGCCGCGCTTCACGAAGGTTTCACGCGCTTCGTGCCAGCTGACTTTCTTCTTAATGACGTCATAGTTGGTTTCGGCGAGCTCGTGCATACGTTTTTCGAGCGCGTCGATATCTTCCTGGGTCAGGGTGTGGTCAAGGTCAACGTCGTAGTAGAAACCGTTGTCGATAACCGGGCCGATCGCCATTTTGGTGTTTGGCCACAGCTGCTTGATAGCATGGCCTAACAGGTGCGCGCAGGAGTGACGAATGATCTCCAGACCTTCTTCGTCTTTCGCGGTGATGATCGCAAGCGTTGCATCGCTTTCAATCAGATCGGACGCGTCTACCAGCTCGCCGTTTACGCGGCCTGCAATGGTTGCTTTTGCAAGTCCAGGACCGATATCCAGGGCAACATCCATTGGGCTAACAGCGTGGTCGAAATGGCGTTGGCTGCCATCAGGAAGAGTAATTACAGGCATTTTATATCCTTATTTGCAGTGATGCCCCACACATAAGAGCATATACAAAGAAAATAATCGTGATTAAACAGTAGATTACGAAACCATCTGACCAACAATCGTCAAATTGGTTCGTCATCATTCACCGGCCGATTTCAGAATAATGCGGGTTTACGACAGGCGACGTAATGGTAACACTATTGACAGGGCGAATGCACCTTCCAGCGACCGTTTTGAACCGCACATACTGTTGTCTGCATTAATGAACTTTTGTTGACGGGTGCTCGCAATCCGAAAGTGCTGAGCTATTCTTGATCTGGTCCTTAAACATCGAAGGGGTATCACATGAACGTATCGAGTAGAACCGTTGTGATATTAAATCTACTTTCCGCTGCTGGCCTGGTATTGATTCTGGCTGACAGATTCCATTGGTTTTAAGCCGAACCGGTGTTCCGGCATAACCTGTTCTCCCTTGTTGAGCGCTTTCTGGCGCAGACTTTGGTAGACTAAGGGTATCAACTGACAAGGATTAGGTTATGCCAACAAAAAGATTTGCCGTGAAGCACTGGAAAATGGTCGTGGTGTTAATTGCTATTTGCGGCGCGATGTTGCTGCTGCGCTGGGCCGCTATGATCTGGGGCTGATATTTTGTCAGCGAAAACCTGCCGTGAATTTACTGAATAAATCTTAACTATCTTTACGATAATTTATGGTCCAAAACCGGTACGTCATAAGCCGGTTTTCGACAGGCTGTGGCAGCGTATATATTCCGTCACACGTGGCAGTTGAAATATCAGGACCACTCACCCGCCACCAGCTTATGTACATCAAATGCATCATTCATTGACTGGCCGGTAGACTGAGAGCCAGGGGCAATGTTGGAGCCTGCTTCTACATCAGAGGCTTTAGCGATCCCGATTGGGCTGTTAACGTCATTGGCAGGTTGCGTATTATCAGCAGCAAATACGCCAAATGAAAGTGCGGAAAGCACCATCGCTGCTGTAGCGGTTTTGATTTTTTCATAATTTTATTCTCATACTTATTTAATGCGATATGCCTGAGGCAAGTTTTTCGCCTGTGCCGTAAGTGTAGATCTGGATCACATTCTTGCCTAGTCAAATTATTTATCAATTCGTGTCAAATAAACTGAATAAGCCCTGGCCAGCTAATTATGGAGAAATTATGAAGATGAAACCAGACACATTATTTTAAAACGCCGTTTAATATAAATAAGCACAGTTTCAGAAAATAAAAAACGGGCCGGGATTATTCTCGGCCCGACGATATTACATTTTATAACCTAATGAAATCGTGGTTCGGCGATCGGTATGTTCCGGTGCAGAATCAGGTGGGGATGAGTTCCAGGTTACGTTGTACGCCACCTTGAGTCCAAAGTGTTCATTGATCGCCACGTTCAACGCACTTTCTGAGTTCAGCGTTGTATCTTCAGCACCAAACACCGACACACCCTGGGTGAATTTTGCGTTGTCGGTCATCTGCCATGCATAGGTGCCCGATGCATAACCCAGCGGCTGGGTTTCATCTTCGCCGTTGGTGTACTCGTCGTAACGGACACCCGGACCGAATTCAAAACGCAGGCTGTGCACCGGCCCATTGAGGAACTGACGACCATAACCCGCAGTTACGACATCACGCTGGCGATAGCCGTTGTAGCGGTCAGTCAGCCAACTCGCCTGCCCGAACAGGTAGTCATAATCGGTCATGTTGTATCGGCTACGTCCGCCTACCGCGTATTTCTCCGATGAGCGTTGATCGTTAGCAGAGGTGTTGCTGGCATTTCCCCACAGCGACCAGGCCGTGGTGTTGCCGTACCAGGTCAGGGTGCTGTCTGCGGTCAGGGAGGAACTTTTCGTGTTACCGGATTGCGCCAGATACCCGGCATTCACGTTACCTTCAAAGGGTTTTTTGGCAGTGGAGGGATCGTCCATGACAGTAAAAACGGTATCATCGGCGGTTGCATTCAGTGACGCAAATACGCCACCCGCCAGCATCAGTGCTGCGGGTACTGTCTTCAAAAGCTTCATTTTATTTAAGGAGTCCGTACAACATAAAAAGAGACCGTCACGGTCTCGGAAACTTTCTTGCGGATCAATGACAAGGCGACCATAGAAAGGTAACAAATTATAAAAAGCCGCAAATAACATAGCAATATTTTCTTCTTTCATTTTTTGAATAAGAACGATCCCAAAACGCGTTTTATTTTATATGCCCGGCGCAGCTTATTTGTCAGCATTCATATTTAAAATCATACTGTTATTTACGTTGCCTTCCTGCCAAACGGTGCCAGGCTTAAAAGAACCCATGATAAAAGGAGGTCATGATGGCTTCGATTTATACGCTGACACTCTCCCCTTCCCTCGACTCCGCGACAATGACGCCGCAAATCTACCCGGAAGGTAAGCTGCGCTGTAGCGCGCCGGTGTTTGAGCCGGGCGGCGGCGGCATCAACGTGGCGCGCGCTATTACCCATCTCGGCGGAAAAGCCACCGCCATCTTCCCCGCTGGCGGCGCCACGGGAGAACATCTGGTGGCGTTGCTGGCAGATGAACAGGTGGCCGTAGACACCGTCGACGCTAAAGACTGGACCCGGCAGAACCTGCATGTCCATGTTGAATCCAGCGGCGAGCAATATCGCTTTGTGATGCCGGGGGCGAAATTGACCGATGATGAGTTTCGTCAACTGGAAGAGAAAGTGCTGACCATTGAAAGCGGCTCATTACTGGTGATCAGCGGTAGCCTGCCGCCGGGCGTCAAAACAGAGAAACTGACGGCGCTGGTTCAGGCGGCGCTCCAGCGCGGCATCCGCTGCATTGTCGATAGCTCGGGCGAAGCCCTGAAGGCGGCGTTAGAACCCGGACAACTTGAACTCGTTAAACCTAACCAGAAAGAGCTCAGTGCCCTGGTTAATCGAGAACTCAGCCAGCCTGATGACGTTCGTACTGCCGCAGAAGAGCTGGTACGTACGGGCAAAGCACATCGCGTTGTTGTTTCTCTCGGTCCTCAGGGTGCGCTGGCCGTCGATAAGACGGGCTTTGTGCAGGTTGTGCCACCGCCGATGAAAAGCCAGAGCACCGTGGGTGCCGGTGACAGTATGGTTGGCGCGATGGTGCTGAAGCTGGCGCAGGGCGCTTCGCTTCTGGAGATGGCACGCTATGGCGTCGCGGCAGGGAGTGCAGCCACCATAAACCAGGGAACGCGTCTGTGTTCGCTTGCGGATACCCAGAAAATTGTCGATTACCTCGAGAGAAGCTGAACCTGCTTCCCCTTCCCATGGAGGGGGAAGTCGCTAAACAGGGCATATCGACTATGCTAAGAAAACTTTCAGGATAACAACGAGGTGAATTATGAGCAGTGGTGATATCACCCGCTACGTCGTAACCGTGAATATTCATGAGGCGTCGCTGACCGAACTGAATGAACTCAACAACGCGTTCACGCGCGCCAATTTTCTGCTTACGCTGACGGACGATGAGGGCAATATTCACGATCTCGGCTCACTGGCATTTGGCCTGATAAGCCCGCTGAGTCAGGAAGAGGTGAAGGCGCTGGCCAGTAGCCTGGTGGAAAGCGTGACTGACAAAGCCACGGAAATTGATGTGGATAGCTGGGAAAACTGGCATAAAAAAGAACAATAAGTGCCCTGTATAAAATTAAACCGCTCAGTTGTGCGTTAGTTCCTGTTTTTTTATAGCCGTTTTGCGCTAACTTTATGATCTGGCAGACAACATGGGAGAGACATCATGTGGCAGGCTATCAGTCATCTTTTAAGTGAGCAGCTGGGTGAAGGTGAAATTGAACTGCGTAACGAACTGCCAGGCGGAGAGATCCATGCCGCATGGCATTTACGTTACGCCGGGCGCGATCTTTTCGTTAAATGTGATGAGCGCGAATTGCTACCCATTTTTACTGCCGAAGCCGATCAGCTTGAGCTGTTATCGCGCAGTAAAACAGTCACCGTTCCGCAGGTTTTAGCCGTCGGCAGCGATCGTGACTATAGCTTTCTGGTGATGAACTATCTTCCCGCGCGTCCTCTGGATGCGCACAACGCCTTTATTCTCGGGCAACAGATCGCCCGTTTGCACCAGTGGAGCGATCAACCTCAGTTTGGGCTCGATTTCGATAACGACCTCTCCACCACCCCACAGCCAAACGCATGGCAGCGCCGCTGGTCGACTTTTTTCGCCGAACAGCGCATCGGCTGGCAGCTGGAGCTGGCCGCTGAAAAGGGATTAGCGTTCGGCAACATCGACGCGATTGTTGAACATATTCAGCAGCGTCTGGCTTCGCATCAGCCTCAGGCTTCCCTTCTGCACGGTGATTTATGGTCAAACAACTGCGCGCTTGGGCCTGATGGTCCCTATATATATGACCCGGCCTGCTACTGGGGCGACAGAGAGTGTGACCTCGCGATGCTGCCGTTGCACCCTGAACAGCCGCCGCAAATTTATGATGGCTATCAGTCTGTCTCGCCGTTACCTGCGGGTTTCCTTGATCGTCAGCCGGTTTATCAGCTGTACACCTTGCTAAACCGGGCTATTTTGTTTGGCGGGAGTCATCTGGTAAATGCCCAGCGGGCGCTGGACCGTATTCTGGCGGCATAGCCGGAAGGGGCAGCATCACGCCCCTTCCCTTAGGATTTACAGGAAGCCAAGCAGCGTAAAGAAGAAATACCCGGCCACAATGATGATGACCGGCAGGATGTAGAGCGGGAAAAACTGCACAAAAATGGTATGACGCGGAACGACAATGCGCGATTCGATCTGCTCGCGGCTCATCCCGTCAGGGCCTTTCGCCTTCTCAAGTATCAGCTGATCTTCCACCCCTTCGCGTAAAAAGCGGGTCTGGCGACTCATGCGCGCGCCGGAGGCCTGCAACGCCATCGCGATAAATATCAACGCATAGATTATCCAGAAACCGACATTCAGCTGGTGGTGAAAATCCGGCGTGGGCGAGTTGAACCAGAAGACGTTCAGGAACGGGGTGTTAAACCGCATCATCTCAATCATGACGTGGGCAAAATCAAGCATAACGGCATTGATGCCCGGCTGTTTTTCGCTGTGATCGTACATAAATTTGAGTACGGAGATCAGCGTTGAAATCAGGGCGGGAATAAAAATAACCCAACCAGCAACACGTTTTAAGACCGCGATGCGTCCAGCTTGTTGATACGTCATTAGTTCCTCTTCATAAAGACGCGTTATTTGTGCCTAAGTCTACCTGCTGTCGGTCAATTTCGCCCGCTCTTTGCATGCAATATGCTAAATTGCTTGTGCTTAGCACCGTTCGTCTTACCCCAAGATAAGGAGATGTTGTAATGTCGACACCGCGCAAGATACTTGCCGCTATTTTTGACATGGATGGATTGATGATTGATTCCGAACCCCTGTGGGATCGGGCTGAACTGGACGTGATGGCCAGCCTCGGCGTCGATATCAGTCGTCGTAACGAGCTTCCCGATACCCTGGGGCTGCGCATCGATATGGTGGTTGACCTTTGGTATGCCCACCAGCCATGGGTTGGCCCGGATCGCGACGAAGTTACGGCGCGCATTATCAACCGCGCCATCTCCCTCGTAGAAGAGTATAAGCCTCTGTTACCGGGCGTACGCGACGCTATCGCCCTGTGCAAGGCGCAAGGGCTGAAAGTGGGGCTGGCCTCCGCCTCACCGCTGCATATCCTGGAAAAAGTGCTGACGATGTTCGGGCTGCGCGACAGCTTCGACGCGCTGGCCTCGGCCGAAAAGCTTCCGTACAGCAAGCCACATCCGCAGGTGTATATGGACTGCGCCGCGAAACTGGGGCTGGATCCGCTTACCTGTGTGGCGCTGGAAGATTCGGTTAACGGCATGGTGGCGTCCAAAGCCGCACGTATGCGCTCCATCGTTGTGCCGGCTGAAGAAGGCCGACACGATCCCCGTTTTGCCCTGGCGGATGTCAGGCTGACGTCTCTTGAAGAATTGACTGCCCGCCATCTGCGTGGGGAGTAACGCTCTTTCAGGCAGCTTCGGCTGCCTGCCCCGCAAAATCAAAACAACGTTTTACTTTATTTGCTTTTCTCACTCCAGACTCCTATTCTTACGTGCAGAATGACAATAACCTGACTTCTGAGGCGCGTATGATACTGGATGCTTTTACTCTGGCAGGAAAAGTGGCGATGGTGACCGGGTGCGATACCGGTCTGGGGCAAGGCATGGCCATTGCCCTCGCCGAAGCAGGATGCGATATCGTGGGGGTTAACCGCAAGGTTCCTGACGAAACGGCAGCGCGCGTTACGGCGCTGGGACGACGCTTTATCGCGATTCGCGCCGATCTTGGCAAGCAGGAGAGTATTCAGAGCGTGGTGGATACCGCAGTCGCTGAGATGGGCCGCATCGATATTCTGGTTAACAATGCCGGCACCATCCGCCGTGCCGATGCGCTGGAATTTAGTGAGAAGGACTGGGACGAGGTCATCGATCTCAATCTGAAATCAGTCTTTTTCCTCTCTCAGGCAGTGGCGAAACAGTTTATCGCGCAGGGTCAGGGCGGCAAGATCATTAACATTGCTTCCATGCTCTCCTTCCAGGGCGGCATCCGGGTGCCCTCCTATACGGCGTCCAAAAGCGGCGTGCTGGGCCTCACCCGCCTGCTGGCGAACGAATGGGCGCCGCTAGGTATTAACGTGAACGCTATCGCGCCAGGTTATATGGCGACCAATAACACCCGGCAGCTTCGCGATGATGAGCAGCGCAGCCAGGCGATCCTCGACCGGATTCCGGCGGGCCGCTGGGGTCTCCCGGAGGATTTACAGGGTCCGGTGGTGTTTCTGGCTTCAAGAGCATCTGATTACGTTAACGGTCATACTCTCGCCGTAGACGGTGGCTGGCTGGCGCGCTAACCGCGCGTTTGTGACAAAGAGTTACACCGTCACCTCTTTCACACACTGTATAAAAACCCTATACTGTATGAATCGACAGTTTACCGGGTTTTATCATGACGGCGGAAGGCCACCTGCTTTTTTCACTTGCCTGTGCAGTGTTTGCCAAAAACGCTGAACTGACCCCTGTGCTGGCACAGGGGGACTGGTGGCATATTGTCCCTTCCGCCGTACTTACCTGCCTGCTGCCGGACATAGATCATCCAAAGTCATTCCTTGGCCAGCGGCTAAAGTGGATTTCAAAGCCCATCGCCAGAGCCTTTGGTCATCGCGGGTTTACCCACAGCCTGCTGGCCGTATTTGGCCTGCTTACACTCTTCTATTTAAAGGTTCCGGAGAGCTGGATCGTCCCGGCGGATGCCATTCAGGGCATGGTGCTTGGCTACTTAAGCCATATCCTCGCCGATATGCTGACGCCAGCGGGCGTACCGCTGCTCTGGCCCTGCCGCTGGCGTTTCCGCCTGCCAATCCTCGTGCCGCAAAAAGGCAACCAGCTGGAGCGCGTTCTGTGCATGGCGCTGTTTGCGTATGCCGTCTGGATGCCGCAGACATTGCCCGAAAATGGTGCAGTGCGCTGGTCATCGCAGATGATCAACTCGCTGCAATTTCAGTTCAATCGTTTTATTAATCACCAGATTGAACATTAAACCGACAATATAATCACTTTTGTCATAAACCATTCCATATGGATATAAGCGTGACATCACACTTCTGATAACCTTGCGCCAACAGGTTCGGTAAAAACCGACCGTATAATAAATCAGGAGAACGGGGATGAATTTTCCACTCATCGCGAACATTGTTGTGTTCGTCGTATTGCTATTGCTTCTCGCCCAGGCTCGCCACAAACAGTGGAGCCTGGCGAAAAAGGTACTGGTCGGTCTGGTCATGGGCGTGGTGTTTGGCCTGGCCTTACACGCTATTTACGGCTCCGACAGCCCGGTACTGAAAGACTCCATTCAGTGGTTCAACATTGTCGGTAACGGCTATGTACAGCTGCTGCAAATGATCGTTATGCCGCTGGTATTCGCCTCTATTCTGAGCGCCGTAGCCCGCCTGCACAATGCCTCTCAACTGGGTAAAATCAGCTTCCTGACCATTGGTACCCTGCTCTTCACCACGCTGATTGCGGCGCTGGTGGGTGTGCTGGTAACCAATCTGTTTGGCCTGACTGCTGAAGGTCTGGTGCAGGGTAGCGCTGAAACCGCGCGTCTGACGGCGATTGAGACCAACTACGTGGGTAAAGTGGCCGATCTGACCGTTCCGCAGATGGTGCTCTCCTTCATTCCGAAGAACCCGTTTGCTGACCTGACCGGCGCAAGCCCAACCTCCATTATCAGCGTGGTGATCTTCGCGGCATTCCTGGGCGTGGCTGCGCTGAAGCTGCTGAAGGACGATGCGCCGAAAGGCGAGCGCGTTCTGACAGCCATCGATACCCTGCAAAGCTGGGTGATGAAGCTGGTGCGTCTGGTCATGCAGCTGACGCCGTACGGTGTCCTGGCGCTGATGACCAAAGTCGTTGCAGGTTCTAACCTGCAAGACATCATTAAGCTTGGCAGCTTTGTGATTGCCTCGTACCTCGGTCTGGGCATCATGTTTGTTGTGCACGGCATTCTGCTGGCGGTGAACGGCGTTGGCCCGCTGAAATACTTCCGTAAAGTCTGGCCGGTGCTGACCTTCGCTTTTACCAGCCGTTCCAGCGCGGCATCTATCCCGCTGAACGTCGAAGCACAGACCCGTCGTCTGGGCGTACCGGAGTCTATCGCCAGCTTCTCGGCCTCCTTTGGCGCCACCATCGGGCAGAACGGCTGTGCGGGTCTCTACCCGGCGATGCTGGCCGTAATGGTTGCCCCAACAGTGGGGATTAATCCGCTGGATCCGGTCTGGATTGCGACGCTGGTCGGTATCGTGACCATTAGCTCCGCCGGTGTTGCGGGCGTGGGCGGCGGCGCGACCTTCGCTGCGCTGATCGTTCTGCCTGCGCTTGGACTGCCGGTGACGCTGGTTGCCCTGCTGATCTCTGTTGAACCGCTGATCGACATGGGTCGTACCGCCCTGAACGTGAGTGGCTCAATGACCGCCGGTACCCTGACCAGCCAGTGGCTGAAGCAGACCGACAAAACAATTCTCGACAGTGAAGATGATGCCGAACTGGCCCATCGTTAATCACGGCCGAAATAAAAAAACCGCCTGAGGGCGGTTTTTTTATGGCTGTTATTCTTCAACCTCTTCATCCTGGCGGGTCTGCATAGCCCATCGCTGCGCCGATTCTGGCACAGTAAACGCAGGGGAGCGACGGAAGTGCTCGCCAATCAGCACGAAGGAAACGTATTTACCCCGTAACATCCAGACATCGCGAAAACCATCCACTTTCAGGGCATGGTCAGGCGGCGCGGGTTCAACGCGGGGCACATAGCTAATAACCTGGCGGTTTTGTTGACGAAGAGGTTTCATAAGCGACGGGTTCACTAAAGCAAATTCTTAAAGCAGGAAATTTCTATCATAGCCGATTCTCCCCCCACCCGTCGCGCCTGACATGTGGCAGATGGCTCCTTTCGCTAATCACTTCCTCTGAAAACGCTTAGTTCGCCTGCTAATTCATCACATTGTTCTATCCTTAATAGGGTTTTCAGGAACGAACAAAGGAGAATCGTGCAATGTCGAACAATGATAAACCCCATCAATCCCCTATTCATGGCACCGAAGAATCTCAACCGGGAATGGACTCACTCGCCCCTGCGGATGGCTCTCATAAACCGTCGCCGGGCCTCTCCGCGCCGGGCGAGCAACCTACTGCACCGGGAAGCATGAAGTCACCCGATGCGGACAACGAAAAGTTAAAATCTCTCGACCCGCACCGCAAAGGGGGTGAAGGCTATGCGCTGACCACCAATCAGGGCGTGCGCATCGCCGATGATCAGAACTCCTTGCGCGCCGGAACGCGCGGCCCGACGCTGCTGGAAGATTTCATCCTGCGGGAAAAAATCACCCATTTCGACCATGAGCGTATTCCTGAACGTATCGTTCACGCTCGCGGCTCTGCGGCGCACGGCTATTTCCAGCCGTACAAGAGCCTGAAGGAGATCACGAAGGCGGATTTCCTTTCCGATCCGAACAAAATTACACCGGTATTTGTGCGCTTCTCTACCGTACAGGGCGGCGCGGGTTCGGCCGACACGGTGCGTGATATCCGCGGCTTCGCCACCAAATTCTATACCGAAGAGGGCATTTTCGACCTCGTCGGGAATAACACCCCGGTTTTCTTCATTCAGGATGCGCATAAATTCCCTGACTTTGTCCATGCGGTAAAACCAGAGCCACACTGGGCCATACCGCAGGGACAAAGTGCGCATGACACCTTCTGGGACTACGTCTCCCTGCAACCGGAAACCCTTCACAACGTGATGTGGGCGATGTCTGACCGGGGGATCCCACGCAGCTATCGCACCATGGAAGGCTTTGGTATTCATACCTTCCGTCTGATTAACGCTGAAGGTAAAGCGACGTTTGTGCGTTTCCACTGGAAACCGGTCGCGGGGAAAGCGTCCCTGGTGTGGGATGAAGCACAGAAGCTGACCGGGCGCGATCCGGACTTCCACCGTCGCGAACTGTGGGAATCCATTGAAGCCGGTGATTTCCCGGAATACGAGCTGGGGTTACAGCTGATCCCGGAAGAGGACGAGTTCAAATTCGACTTCGACCTGCTCGACCCGACCAAGCTTATTCCCGAAGAGCTGGTGCCGGTTCAGCTGGTGGGCAAAATGGTGCTTAATCGTAACCCGGATAACTTCTTCGCGGAGAATGAGCAGGCTGCGTTCCACCCGGGCCATATTGTGCCGGGGCTGGATTTCACCAACGATCCGCTGCTCCAGGGCCGTCTGTTCTCTTATACCGATACGCAGATCAGCCGTCTCGGCGGACCGAACTTCCACGAAATTCCTATCAACCGTCCGACCTGCCCGTACCATAATTTCCAGCGTGACGGGATGCATCGCCAGGATATCGATACCAACCCGGCGAACTACGAGCCAAACTCCATTAACGATAACTGGCCGCGTGAAACCCCGCCGGGGCCAAAACGTGGCGGATTCGAGTCGTATCAGGAGCGCGTGGACGGAACAAAAATTCGCGAGCGCAGCCCGTCATTCGGCGAATATTACGCTCAGCCTCGCCTGTTCTGGAACAGCCAGACCCCGATTGAACAGCAGCACATTATCGGCGGTTTCAGCTTTGAGCTGAGCAAAGTGGTGCGTACCTACATTCGCGAGCGCGTGGTCGACCATCTGGCGCATATTGATATCCAGCTTGCTCAGGGCGTGGCGAATAATCTCGGCATCACGCTCACCGATGAGCAATGCCATGCCGCACCGCCAAAAGACGTGAACGGGCTGAAGAAGGATCCGTCCCTGAGCCTGTACGCGGTACCTGGCGGGTCAATTAAAGGCCGCGTAGTCGCTATTCTGCTGAACGATAAACCGCGCGCCAGCGACGTACTGGGGATCATGCGGGCGCTCAAAACCCAGGGCGTACATGCCAAACTGCTCTACTCTCGCATGGGTGAAGTGACGGCCGATGATAGCTCCGTCCTGCCGATTGCCGCGACCTTCGCCGGAGCACCGTCGCTGACGGTTGATGCGGTGATTATGCCGTGCGGCGACGTTGAGAGCCTGCTCGGTAACGGTGATGCCGCCTATTATCTGCTGGAAGCCTATAAGCACCTGAAGCCAATCGCTCTGGCAGGCGATGCGCGGAAGTTTAAAACTCTGCTGAAGGTACCGGATCAAGGGGAAGAAGGCATTGTCGAAGGTGATAACGTCGATGATGCGTTTATGACCCGGTTGTTTGACCTGCTCGCCGCGCACCGCGTGTGGTCGCGCAGCAGTAAGATTGACCAGATACCGGCGTAAAAAACCTGAAGCCCTCACCCCGGCCCTCTCCCCTGGGAGAGGGAGAAAACAATAAAAACGGTAACCAAAAGGTTACCGTTTTGCTTTTACCTCGCCACCGGGCTTTGCCTCAAAGATCCCTGAACGTCCCCAGACGATACCCACGCTCGGCAATCGCATACTTTAACGACGCCGATGTCAGCACATCCAGTTCTGCCAGACGCGGCCAGCAGTAGGCGCTCTTACGTACTATCTCATCGACAAACGCCGGGTGCGCCATTACCTCAAGCGAGCGCTCCCCTTTTGCGGCGGAGTCATCCAGCACCTTCAGGAACAGCGCTTCGTCGATCTCGTCGCCATAAAATGCGCTGCTGAACCCCTCCGTTGACGTCACCGCGACGTCCGGCAACCCGCGCACCTCACGATCCACGCGCATCGCCACGCCTTTACGTTGCGCAAACTCTGCCACAAGCGGGAAAATCGCCGGGATCATATGCACATGATGATGGCTGTCAATATGGGTAGGTTCGCGGCCAAACACATCCACAAAGCGGTTAAACTGGCACTCCAGCTCGCGGGCAATCTCATCGAGCGGCAGAGCGTCCTGCTCCGCCATTTCCCAAATCCATTTCCCCAGTTGTCCCTCGCGCGTCAGACCCGGCATCGGTGAAAGGGGCAACCCAAGCGTCAGCACAAAGTGCATGCCCACGCCCAGCTCGGGCAGCTCACGGCTTAACTGCGCCGCATGTTCCACCGCCTCACCGTTGATGAGCGCTGTTGTAGAGGTCACGACGCCCCGGCGACAGGCTTCAATAATGCCGTAGTTCTGCCCTTTTGACAGGCCAAAATCATCGGCATTGACGATCAGCAGGTTTTCCATCGCGCCTCCTCTTAACGGTGTGTGAGTTTCAGTTTCTCAACCGTTGCAGCAAAGTTTGGTAGCCATTTTTCATGCGCCAGGATCATCTCACTCGCGAGTTTTTCAGCGTCACGGTCAGAATGCACCAGCGGGCTGAGATTCAGCGCCAGCAGCACGTCATTCAGTTCGCCGCTCAGGGCAGCATTGCTCGCCGCCACTTCAAAGCCTTTGATGGTGTGAATCAGCCCCATCACCTTATCGTCGAAGTGGGTAATGCGGGGATGCGGTTTTGCACCCTCGCGTCCAAGGATGCAGGTCATCTCAACGGCCCAGTCTGCCGGGATATTGTCGATGTGCCCGTGATGGGGAACGTTCACATAGTGCTCGGCCTGCTTGTCATTGTAAATGGCGTTAATCACTTCACACGCCGCATCCGAATAGTATGCCCCGCCGCGCTGCTCCAGCTCTTTCGGTTTGACGTTCAGGTTCGGATCTTTATACAAATCAAACAGCTGCTTCTCTACTTTCTGCACAACCTGAGCGCGTGCGCCACCTTTGTAGTATTCGCCCATTTCAATGGCCAGCATCTCTTTCTGCTTGAAGTAGTAAAGCAGATACGAGCACGGCAGCAGATTCAGGGAGCGGATCAGCCCTTCGCTGAACGGCAGATCGAAGATGTTTTTCACCGAGGCCGCAGTCAGGCGACCAGAGGCGACGCCGTCGAGCAGTTCCGCAAAGCGCGATTGCCCGTTCACAATCACATCTTTGATAAAGACCATGTGATTCAGGCCGAACAGGTCAATGGACAGATCATCGTGCTCGGTCAGTTCCAGTACATCGCGGATGAACATCTTCATGCCAATCGGAATATTGCAGACGCCGATAAAGCGTTTGAAACCGGTATGGCGATAGACTGCCTCGGTGACCATCCCGGCCGGGTTGGTAAAGTTGATCACCCAGGCGTTCGGGCAGATCTCCTCCACGTCTTTAATGATGTCAAAAATGACCGGAATAGTACGCAGGCCTTTAAACAGGCCACCTGCCCCGTTGGTTTCCTGGCCCAGATAACCGTGGCTCAGCGGAATGCGCTCGTCCAGCTCACGCGCCTTCAGCTGGCCGACGCGCAGCTGCGTGGTCACGAAGTCAGCATCTTTCAGTGCCAGGCGACGATCCAGCGTTTTATGCACGGTTAAGGGCACGCCCGCTTTTTCAACCATGCGTTTGCACAGTTCAAAAATAATATTCAGCTTCTCCTGACCTTCTTCAACATCCACCAGCCATAATTCGCTGACCGGTAATTCATGATACCGTTTCAGGAAACCTTCAAGTAATTCCGGAGTATAGCTGCTGCCGCCACCAATGGTTACGACTTTTAATTTCTGTTGCATAATATCTCCCTTAGCGTATCAGGTTAATCGCCTGCAAGGTATAGCGTGCTCTTCCCGCTATTTGGGCAAGCCATTACGTCACTGTTCCTGGCGGATAAACCGCCGAAAGTTAATTAATTACCGTTAAATTTTTGCGGTAACTGTTCGGTGTGAATGAAGTCAATTTTTTAAAGGTTTTAATAAACAGACTGGGACTGCTGTAACCCGATTCGTAAGCGATATCGGTGACAGAGTAATTAGTAATTTCCAGCTGTTTTTTGGCAAAGTTAATGCGGATTTCATTAATAATTTGCACAGGCGTTTTACGGTAATAACGCTGCGTGGCGCGCGTCAAATATTCCTGCGATTTACCCGACAGCGCCACCATATTCTCCAGGGCGTTATCGCTGAACTGTCCTTTGTCGTGCATCAGCTCCACGGTACTACGCAGCCACTGAGGAATATCATCCACCACCTGCTGTTCTTCACGGTGATGGCGGAGGCGATTCATGACGTAGAACGTCACGGTTTCAATAAATTCATCAAATTCATTGTCGCGGAAATTCAGCGAGGCGATAACCGTTTCAATCCAGGTCATAAACTCATTTTTAACGCGATACACCTGTGACGCCACAAAGCAGAACGGCACCAGCGGCAGATAATGCTTCTCGAAGAAACGCCTGCTCACGCCTACGTTCAGAATGCGCGTCGCACCAAACTCATAAAAGCTCTGGTGATAAGATCCCATCGGCAGGAAGACGAAATCGCCACGCTCAAGCAGGACGCGCTTACCGTTGATCTCCTGATAGTAGCGGCCGGTCAGAACAATCGTGAACTCGTAGTAGTCATGCTGGTGCAGACCGCTGGCGCTCTCCGTTTTGTTGTAAATCACCACGTGAAAATTCTTGCCATTAAACAGCTGCTGCTCATGTGCGGTTTTGATTTCCATCGTGCTGACCTCCTGCTACTTCATCCTGACTTATTGCATCTTCTCGTGAAGCTCGATGAGCTCCGCTACCAGCTCGCGTGCCAGCATGGAGGTCATCAGATGATCCTGCGCATGTACCAGCACCAGACTCACTTTCATCTTCCCCTCGCCCTGGTCGCTTTCGATAAGCTTCGTCTGCACCAGATGCGCTTCGTTTAACGCCGTACGGGACTGCTCCATCATGGTTTTCGCGGCAACGAAGTCGCCCTGCTTAGCCTGCTTAAGCGCCGCATACGCCAGGCTGCGTGCCTGCCCGGAGTTGATGATGAGGCCCATCACCACCTCTTCCAGATCGTTCTCTGCGGTTTCTTCGGCAACGATACTCTCTAAATCTAACATTTTTTAAGCTCCTTTCCGCTGGCGCGGGTTGCCCCGCGCCGTGCAATTTTAGAATTTCAGTGCGAGGGCGATATCCTCTTCGCTCTCTTCTTCATCGATAACCGTTGCGGCCTTGTTCGCAATCGCCACGAACGGCATGTAGAGCAGGGTTGCAATCCCGAGGTTGAATATCGCCAGCAGGAAGGCGGCCACGCTACCATTGGTGTTGAAGAACGCGCCCAGACCAGCCGGCATCGTCCACGGCGCAATGTTGGTCACCGGCGGGATAATGCCCAGGTAGTACGCCGTCAGCGTAATCGCGGCCAGCAGCGGCTGAACCAGGATGAAGGGAATGAACATCACCGGGTTCATGATAATTGGCAGACCAAACAGGATCGGCTCGTTAATCTGGAAGATGCCTGACGGCAGGGCCAGCTTCGCAACCTGACGATGGTCAGCGCGGCGAGAGACAATAAAGACCGCGATGATCAGACCCAACGTCGCCCCGGTACCGCCCAGGAAGATATAGGAGTCAAGCATCGGCTTCGCCCACACATGGAAGGTTTTACCGGCCGCCAGCGCCGCATCGACGGAGCCGTACTGCTGGTAAAGCGCGACGTTTTCCAGTGCCCATGGGGTCATAATACCGCTGTCCAGCGCCGCCAGTGCCAGTGAACCATGCACGCCGAAGAACCACAGCAGGGAGGTAAAGATGACATACGCCCAACCGACCACGCTACCCATCGACGCCAGCGGCGTTGAGATAGAGTCCATAATGATCTGGTGGAAGTTAGTTCCCCAGTGAGAGAGCGCCCAGGCAATAATCCCCATGATGGAGAGAATAATGAAGCCCGGAATCAACGCGGAAAATGAACGAGAAACAGAGGCCGGAACGCTATCCGGCAAGCGGATAACCCAGTTACGGCGAATAATGAAGGTGAACATTTCGGCCACCACCAGCCCGATAATAATACCGGAAATGATGTTTGCCCCACCCAGCCAGTTGGCGCCAACGGCATAAGCGTCGCCCACGCTGTACGGTGTGACGGTCATGAACGCGGCAATGGACAGTAAGCCTGCCGCCAGCGGATCCACTTTACGCTCTTCCGCCAGCGCCATTCCAATAAAGAAAGGCGCCATTAGCGACATAATACCCAACGTACCGTTGTATACGTTGCCGCCAATGGCTTTTAAACCATTAAGGGTTTCAATAGTTGAAGCATCTAACCTAATTCCTAATGAATAAAAAAAGGAACCTTCTCCAAAGCTCAGAAAAACGTTGTTAATTAAAACGAACATTGCCCCGGCTAATGTCAACGGCATTAATTTAATAAAGCCGTTCTTAATGGCATTAACGTGAGGCTGCTTTCCTATTTTAACAGCAAAAGGAAGGAGTACCTTTTCAAGTGAAGCGATGACTTTACTCATAGGAAAATACCCTTAAAGGCCGCAACGATCGTTACGGCGTATTGTGTGTGAAATAACTCTTTGACGGGAAAAATAAAAAATTAATTAGCAGCTTTTTTAATCGCCGCAACGGCAGCTTTTAATACACCTAAACCATCAATCTTGCCGTATAAAACGGAATCGATCACTTCGACCGGCTTATTGGGTAGCAGACGTTGAATTTCTGGCAGCATATAAGCAATTTGCGGCCCGAGTAAAATAACGTCTGCTGTCTGGCCCTTCTCGCCCGCCAGCGTTTCCGGAAACGCCTCAATCACCACAGGGACTTCATATTTTTCGGCCTGCGCGCGCATTTTAGAAACCAGCAGCGAAGTGGACATGCCCGCAGAGCAAAATAGATAGATATGTTTCTTTTCCATGATAACTTCCCTCTTGTTTGGCTACCCGCCGTCTCGCTATCACTCGACTCGCTATCCTGGCTGACGGGCAGTGTGCTGAACATTGTTTATCGTTGAAGTGAGTATACGCAATGGTACAGGGAGGGGATAATTCTGGATAGACTGAAATTGTCTCTCATTGACCTGGCTTGTTGACTACCTTCACATTTCAGGCAAATAATTCGCGCCAAGAAATAAGATTCACGTATGCATAAAAAAACCGGCCTTCCGGCCGGTTAGTTAACGCTCTCAGGCAAGCAGGCTTACTGTGCCTTAGGTGCCTGTGGGTCGGTGTCGTATTCGGCACAGGTCTGGTAACCAGAATTGATCACGTGACCCGTATCATCCAGGGCGACAAAGTAGGTCTCTGCCTTACCATCACGTTGACCCAGAATATAGGTCTGGCAGGTACCACGCGCGTGGATCATAGTAACTTCTGAAGAAGGTTTACCGGCAATGGCTGCAACCTGGGAACGCGTCATGCCTTTTTTGACGTCTTTTACCACTGGCTGTGTGAACTGATCTTTGGTGCGATCGTAAGCTGTACACCCTGCCAGCATAGTCAGTACCGCCGCTGCGCTTAAAATTCCTGCTACGTTCTTGTTCATATTCCGTCCTCTTGTTTATCAGCGTGTTAACTAAGCATGGGATAAAAATTACTATTGTTCAACTTTGCGAGTTACGCCAGACGAATTTCGGAAAATTCTAATAAAACAACGGTAAGCTGCTAAATCGCTGTAAAACAGTACACTCAAAACTGTGATCCTTGTCGTTTCCCCGACAAAGGGTTAGTTTTAACAGATCACACTTTCTGTTTGGTTCTGCATAGGGAGGGCGTAATGGCTCTGCAACAAGAAATTATTCAGGCGCTGGGCGCGAAACCTGCGATTGATGCCAATGAAGAGATCCGTCGTAGCGTTGATTTTTTGAAAGCTTACCTGTCTGCACACCCTTTCCTGAAGACGCTGGTGCTGGGTATCAGCGGCGGTCAGGATTCCACTCTGGCCGGCAAGCTGAGCCAGATGGCCATCTCCGAGCTGCGTGACGAGACCGGTGACACCGCGCTGCAATTTATTGCCGTACGTCTGCCGTATGGCGTGCAGGCTGACGAGCAGGACTGTCAGGATGCGATCGCGTTTATTCAGCCGGACCGTGTTCTTACCGTAAACATCAAAGGTTCGGTACTGGCAAGCGAGCAGGCCTTGCGTGAAGCCGGTATTGAACTGAGCGATTTTGTTCGCGGCAACGAGAAAGCCCGTGAGCGCATGAAAGCGCAGTACAGTATCGCAGGGATGACCAAAGGGGTCGTCGTCGGCACCGACCACGCCGCGGAAGCCATCACCGGCTTCTTCACCAAATACGGCGATGGCGGCACGGATATCAACCCCCTCTTCCGCCTGAACAAGCGTCAGGGCAAGCAGCTGCTGGCGGCGCTGGGCTGCCCGGAGCACCTGTATAAGAAGGCGCCAACGGCGGACCTGGAGGACGATCGCCCTTCCCTGCCGGATGAAGCCGCGCTGGGCGTCACATATGACAACATTGATGATTATCTGGAAGGCAAAACGCTCGACGAAGGTACCGCCAAAATTATCGAAGGCTGGTATCTGAAAACCGAGCACAAGCGCCGTCCGCCGATTACGGTGTTTGATGATTTCTGGAAAAAGTAAAAGCAAAACGGTAACTCAGTTTTACAGGCCGGGTAAGGCGTAACCGCCACCCGGCTCTTTTTTAACCACCGAACACCTGCTACACTGTATGCCTGAACAGTATATGGAGCAGTATGTGAGCAGGCGTCAATCCGCCCCGCGTCTTGAGTTTGAAGCGGCGGCTATCTACGAATATCCCGAGCATCTTCGCCCCTGGCTTGAGGCTCTGCCTAAACAGCCTGGCGTCTATTTCTTCCACGGCGACAGCGATACCATGCCGCTCTATATCGGCAAAAGCGTGAATATCCGCAGCCGGGTGATGTCGCACCTGCGTACGCCGGATGAAGCATCGATGCTCAGGCAGTCCCGGCGGATCACCTGGATCGAGACGGCAGGCGAACTGGGCGCGCTTCTGCTCGAAGCCCGGCTCATCAAGGAACAGCAGCCGCTGTTTAACAAACGCCTGCGCCGCAACCGCCAGCTGTGTTCCTTGCAGGTTAACGCAGGAAAACCGCAGGTTGTTTATGCCCGGGAAGTGGATTTTTCGCATGAACCCAATCTTTACGGTCTGTTTGCCAACAAACGTGCCGCACTGCAAACCCTGCAATCCCTGGCTGATGAATTACAGCTTTGTTACGGCCTGTTAGGACTGGAAGCCACCACCCGCGGTCGCGCCTGTTTCCGCTCCGCGCTGAAACGCTGCGCCGGGGCGTGTTGTGGAAAAGAGAGCGTTGAAGAACATCATGCCCGGTTTATGGCGGGCCTGGCCTCTATCAGCGTTAACTGCTGGCCGTGGGAAGGCGCGGTGGCGCTGAAAGAAACCCGCGATGCGATGACGCATTATCACATCATCCGCAACTGGCTCTGGCTTGGCGCCGTTGAAAGCCTGGATGACGCTACCGCCCTGCTGCGCACCCCTGCCGGGTTCGATCAGGATGGTTACAAAATTCTCTGTAAGCCATTATTAACCGGAAAATATGAGATCATCGTCCTCAGTGACCCGGCAGCCAGGTAATTTCACTGAACAGCAGCGACCCCTTCGTTTCCAGTAAACGGAGGGTATGACTGCCCGCTTCCCAGCTGGCACCCTGATCGGCGGTCAGTAATTTGTCGCCCAGTTGCCAGGCGCCACTTAAGACAAAGACCACCCCACCGCGTGACGCGAAGGTAGTGAACGTTCGGGTAGCAACGCGCACCTTTGCCTGGCAGCAATCCCGTCGGGTCATGATGTTGAAGTCCATCGACATCTGCCCCTCTGTGAGCACGGCTTTCACCGCCAGATCGCCCGCAAATCGGTAAGGCTGGTGATGCTTCAGAGTATGACAAAACGCCCTGCCTGCATCCAGGGTCACCTCGCCGCCTTCCAGCAGCGTAATCACCCGGTCAACGCCCGGGAACGCCGAGAATTCGCCGTTACTGGCGATGGAGGCAATACTGGCCCGCCAGAAAAAATCCCGCGTCGCGGGAGGAAAACAGCAAATCTCACGCGTCTCACCCGCACCATTACGCCAGAGACTGACCGGCATTTTACGGATATCAAAGAATTCCATGACCACTCCTGAAGGACGCACCGTGCGCCAGGGCATTTTCACAGACGTATTATCGGCAGCAGTCAGACCAGACCTTAGGCATGGGATAAAAGAAAAACCGCCGGTCCTGTCCACAGCGTTTTCGCTTTTGTAGACAGGAGCCCGGCGGTCTTAAGAGAGTGAACCGATTATTCGGTTGGTGCAGGCATTTTACCTTCCGGCGCTGCACGTTCTGTCAGACGCTTCTCAAAATTGGCATTAAATTGCTTTTTCTGTTCCGGCGTCAGAATGTTGTAAATCTTGTTCTGGGTTTCCATGTGGGCCAGCATGCGTGCTTTATGCTGCTCGGCCATTTTGTCGATCTGCGCTTCCGCTTTTGCTTTATCGAAGCTGTCGCTGGCAATGATGTCATGCATTGCGCGGCGCTCTTCCAGCGGAGGACGTTTCATCTGGTCACGCTGGCTTTTCATGATGTCGCGGATCTGCTGCTTCTGCGCATCGGTGAGGTTCAGATCTTTAAACATCATCATCTCATGGTGCATACCCGGCTTGCCTTTATGATGCATCATCATTTTGCCTTCCGTCGGCGCGGCGGTAGTGGTCGCGGTATCGGCGGCGAACGCCATGCTGGTAGCGCCCAGAGCCAGGGTAGAGGCAACAAACAGTGCAGTTAATTTACGCATAATGTCTTTCCTTACTTTCAGTTATTCTTCGGCGCTATGCCGTGTTGACGAGATTAACTTTACGGCGTTTATCGTCAATTAGTCAGAGCAACGGTAAAACAATGAAAGTGTAAAAAACAACTTTTCGCCAATTGTGGAGAAATTAAGGAAAAAGCGTGGAGAGATGAAACAAAAATATTCAACAGGATGATTTTAAAGAGATTATGGAGAAGTATAGCGAAGTGCCGTTTAATAATAAAGCAATTCTCCAGGAATATTCCGCAAACAATACCAGAGCGCTTTTAACGTTAAGAAATTTATTCTTCATTTCCCCTCCGGTCTGCGCGAGGGGAGACGATCAGGGCATTTTTTCCAGCATCAGACCTGCTCGCAAACCAAACGCGACCGACGGATTAGGAAATAAAACATATTCCGTGGATTTCTGTACCGTATAGCGCGTCTCACCATCTTCCGCCAGCAGGACGCCCTGGCGAAACGGCGTAAAGTTCAGCGTATGGGGTGCCATATGAAGCTGGAAAGCCTCGCTTTGACGCGTGATCTGCTGCACGACCCGATAGCGCACAACGGGTTCCCGGGAGGGTTCCGGCGCAACCCCGGCGAGCAACGCCCGAAGCGCCTGATGCGTAGGGGCAAAACGCGTCAGGTCGTTTTGCCCGAAAGGCAGCGCTTTTCCGAGCTCCAGGGTGCAGGATAACGCGCCAACATTTTCGCAGGTGAAGTGGGTAAAAGTGCCGCCTGGCGTCTGGTGGAAAACCAGCGCCTCCAGCCCCGCGTCGCCAAGCCAGGTCAGAAACGCCTCATCCCACGGCTGATGACGCTGCGGTAACACGCCAAAACGCACGTGGTACGAGGCGCGAATGGCCGTATGCAGATCAAGGTGCCAGCGCGTTTCCCCCGCCCCGGCAAAAAACGCCGTGACCACCTTCTCCAGCCATTGCGCGCGAGTCGTCTCATCACTCTGTGGAAACTGCGCCCAGCGACCACCAAACATGCGGTTGATGTCGCTCACGAGGTACCGTTTATTTTGCGCCAGCGCAGGCGGATTTCCCAGTACCACCAGCAGACGGCAGTGCAGCGTGATCTCTGCGCGATACAGCGCGCGCAGCAATAGTTCGACAATCTCCACGGGCGCGGTTTCGTTTCCGTGAATGCCGGTAGAAAGCAGCAGCGACAGGTTATATTTCCCCGTCGGCGTCAGTTCAAGCACGCCCGGCCCCAGCCATCGCCAGTGGAACGAAGGGCCTGCCCCCTCTTGCCGCTCCGGTGTATCTTCGGCCAGCGTCAGCGCCAGTAAGTTTTCCATATCGTCTCCTTAGCGCTGGAACGGATAAACCGATCCCAGTTGCAGGATGGTTGATAATGCATCCAGCGCTTCGCGGCCTTCGCGCAGCAGCTGCGGATCAACCAGATCGGCCTGAACCAGACGGTCGCGATAATAGCGGTCCACCCAGTCATTGAGGGTATTGAACAGCGTGTCGTTCATCATCACCGCCGGATTCACGGCCTGCAATTCCTCCGGCGTTAACACCACGCGTAGTCGCAGGCACGCCGGTCCCCCGCCGTTGGCCATACTTTCCCGAAGATCAAACACGCGCAGTTCATCAATCGGGTTATCCGCCTGCACCAGTTCGCTGAGATAGCGCCAGACGCCCTGATGGTTTCGGGACTCCTGCGGCAGCACCAGCATCATGCTGCCGTCATCCCGGCTCAGCAGCTGGCTGTTGAACAGATACGTTTCGACCGCGTCCTGCACGTTTACCGCCTGCGTGGGCACCTGAATCGGCATAAATCCCGGCACGCGTTCGCGCAGCGTGGCCAGCAACTTTTCCTGATGGGCAAACGCCTGCTCGTGGCAGAACAGCACCTGACGGTTGGAAACGGCAATGACGTCGTTATGAAACACGCCCTGGTCGATCACCTGCGGATTTTGCTGGGCAAAAATCACCTGAGAAGGATTAACCTGGTTCAGCCGCGCAACCGCCTGGCTTGCGGCTAAGGTTTGTCTCGCCGGATAACGAACCGGCGCGGCGTGGCCGCCCTCTTCCCGTCCATAGATAAACAGCTGCAAACCCGGCTCGCCATAGTCGCCGCCCAGACGGTTGTGGTTTGCCGCCCCTTCATCGCCAAACATCGCGACCTGCGGCAGCGCCGAATGTACCTCGAAATGCGCATCATGATTAAAAATGGCGCGCAGCACGCGCCCGGTGGTCTCCGCTTCGCTGGCGCGGTGGAATTTGTTGTTCAGGTTAGCAACGGTCAGATGCACTTTGCCGTCCAGCGTATCCGCCGACGGCGCAACGGTGGCGGCATTCGCCACCCACATCGAGGAGGCTGAACTGGCTGCGGAAAGCAGGTGTGGCGTCTGCGTGCCTGCTTTTTCCACCACCTGTTCATCCGTACCGCTGAACCCCAGCTGGCGCAGCACGGCCACGTTTGGGCGCTCCTGCGGCGGGATCACCGCCTGCGGGAAACCGGCATCGGACAGCGCCTTCATTTTCAATAGCCCCTGCTTCGCCGCCAGCTTCGGGTTCGAGACCTGGAAACGGTGCTTCGTCGAGGCTTCATTACCGAACGACAGCCCGGCATAGTGGTGCGTCAGCCCCACGAGGCCGTCAAAGTTAACCTCACGCGCTTTCATGGGCGTCACCCTCTGTAAAATCCAGCCCCGGATTCAACGTCTCCGGCAGCTTCAGCGCCGGGGTTTCGAGGCTTGCCATCGGCCACGCGCAGTAATCGGCGGCATACCAGGCGCTGGCGCGATGGTTGCCCGACGCCCCTACGCCACCAAACGGCGCAGTGCTCGCCGCACCGGTCAGCGGTTTGTTCCAGTTCACGATCCCGGCGCGCGCTTCCAGCAGCAGCTGGTCGAATTTCTCGCGATGCGGCGATATCAGGCCGCTCGACAGGCCGTAGCGGGTATTGTTGGCCATCTCGATCGCCGACTCAAAATCGTCATAGCGCCAGACGCACAGCAGCGGGCCAAAGACCTCTTCATCCGGCACGTTGCTTGTCGCACTCATATCAATAATCCCCGGCGTCAGCAGCGACGTGCCGGGCTGAACCAGCTTCGGCTCCAGCAGGGTTTTCGCCCCGCGCGCCACGTGCTCCTGCCACGCTTTCAGTACGTTCAGCGCCGCCTGCCCGGAGATCAGCCCGCCGATAAACGGCTGCGGGTCGGCATCCCATTTCGCGGGAACCAGACGCGCGCTCACCTCCACCAGACGCTTCAGGAACGCATCCCCCTGCGCGCCGCGCTTAACCAGCAGGCGGCGGGCGCATGTGCAGCGCTGTCCGGCGGTAATGAACGCCGACTGAATGGTCAAGTGGACCGCGGCATCGATATCCTCCGGATCTTCCACAATCAGTGGGTTGTTGCCGCCCATCTCCAGCGCCAGAATTTTTTCCGGTTGCCCCGCCAGCTGACGATGCAGCTGATAGCCCGTTCCGGCACTGCCGGTAAACAGCAGACCGTCAATGTCGCTCAGCGCACTCAGCGCCTGACCGGTTTCACGCCCGCCCTGTACCAGATTCAGCACCCCCGGCAGCAGCCCCGCCTGCTCCCAGAGTTTTACCACTGCTTCTCCGGTTAAGGGGGTTAACTCACTCGGCTTGAAGATGACGGTATTCCCCGCCAGCAGCGCAGGCACAATGTGCCCGTTCGGCAGATGCCCGGGGAAGTTATACGGGCCAAACACCGCCAGTACCCCGTGCGGACGGTGGCGCAGCGTGGCCGCGCCGTCTGGCATCTCGGTATGCTGCTCGCCGGTGCGGGTATGGTACGCCTTCACCGATATCGCAATTTTGTTGATCATCGCCGTGACTTCGGTTGTTGCCTCCCAGCGCGGCTTACTGGTTTCGCAGGCAATGATGCGGGTCAGCTCGGCTTTATTGGCCTCCAGCAGCGCAGCAAATTTCTCAACCAGCGCCTGGCGCTCGGAGAATGGCCGTTTCGCCCACGCCGGAAACGCGCGGCGTGCAGCCTGACAGGCCTGCTCAACCTGCCCGGCGCTTGCGTCGTTCCCAGACCAGAGCACCTCCTGGCCGACCGGGTTAGTTTTTGTCCGCGCGTCACCTTCGCCCGTAACCCAGTCACCGTTAATCCATAGAGTCATGCTGTTTTCTCCTCAGGGCAGAGCCGCACCAGGCGAACCGTGTCGCCAGCGTTACATTTCAGGGCATCCAGTTGCGCAGCCGTCAGTACCAGACGCTCGCATGATGGGTTGGTTCGCACCAGCATGGCGCGGAAGTTGGTGTAATTCTCGTTCGAGACCAGGCAGGCTGGCCACTCGCCCGGCGCGGGCTGGCCTTCTGAAACCTCAACCAGGCGGCTTTTACGGATGGCGCGAACGCGGTCAATGTCGCATTCCAGCGTCGGGCCGCCGTCGAAGATGTCGACGTAGTTACGGTAGCGAAATCCCTCTTTCTCCAGCACCGCGCGGGCCGGGGCGGTTTGCGGGTGAACTTCGCCGATCACCGCCTGCGCTTCTGGCGTTAGGAAATGGGTATAAATAGGATGCTTCGGCATCAACTCGGCGATAAACGCCTTCTGACCGGTGCCGCACAGGTAATCCGCCCGGCTAAATTCCATGGAGAAGAAGCGTTCGCCCAGACTCTCCCAGAACGGCGAGTAGCCCGTCTCATCAATCACGCCGCGCATCTCCGCGACCACTTTTTCGTTGAAGCGGTCGCGAAAGGCGGCCATAAACATAAAGCGCGATTTGGAGAGCAGATAACCGTTGCCCTCTTTGCGCCAGTCCGGATCGAGAAACAGGGTGCAGAGTTCGCTGGCGCCGGTATGGTCATTACAGAGGAAGAGCGTCGGCAGCGCGTTGTAAACGTTCAGCTCTTTCGAGGCGTGGACCATCGTGCCGACGCGGTAGTTGTACCACGGATCATTAAGCCCGACGGCCACCTCGATAGCGCAAATCCCCGCCACGGTCCCCGTGTCGGTATCTTCCAGCACGAACACATAGCCCTGTTCGCTTTTTGGCAACGTCCCCTGCCAGGTTTGCAGGGCGCGCTCAATGCGCGCCGACAGCGTTTTTTCATCGGCAGGCAGCGAGGTCAGCCCGCCCCCTGTCTTACCGGCAAGCTGCATAAGCCCGGCGAGATCGCCGTGCGCAACGGGACGGATGACCATCATGATGACACCCCGGGCTTCACCTGTTCGCAGGCCAGCGCAAAACGATCTAAGCCAGTTCTGACCTCTTCCTCGCTGACGATCAGCGCAGGGGCAAACCGCACCACGTTAGCACCGGCAATCAGCACCATTACGCCCTGCTTTGCCGCTTCCTGTGAAATCAGCTTCGCTTTGCCGGCAAACTCAGGGGCAAGCTCACAGCCTATTAACAGCCCCAGACCGCGGATCTCTTTGAACAGGGCAGTTTTGCTGTTAATGGCCGTGAGTCGCTCAACAAACCACTGGTGACGCTGCTTCACGCCGTTCAGCACCTCAGGGGTGTTGATGATATCCAGCACCTGTCCGGCGACAGCGGTTGCCAGCGGGTTGCCGCCGTATGTGGTGCCATGAGTGCCCACGGTCATCACGCTGGCGAATTTTTCGGTGGTCAGCATCGCCCCCACCGGGAAACCGCCGCCGAGCGCTTTGGCTGTTGAGAGCACATCCGGGGTCACGCCATAGTGCATGTAGGCATACAGCTCACCCGTGCGGCCCACGCCGGTCTGGACTTCGTCAAAAATCAGGACCGCGTTATGCCGATCGCACAGCTCGCGCAACCCTTGCAGGAACGCTTTCTGGGCGGGCATGACGCCGCCTTCCCCCTGCATGGGCTCGACAATCACCGCACAGGTGGTGTCGTCAATCAGCTCGCTGGCAGAGTGTAAATCGTTATACGCCGCATGACGGATATCCGGCGGCAGCGGCGCAAAATCCTGAGAATATGAGGGCTGACCGCCCGCACTGACGGTAAACAGCGTGCGGCCATGGAAAGCATTTTTAAAGGCTACGATGCCGCTCTTATGCGCGCCGAATTTATCGTGCGCATATTTGCGCGCCAGCTTCAGCGCCGCTTCGTTCGCTTCCGCGCCGGAGTTACAGAAAAAGACTTTTTCTGCGAAGGTGGCGTCGATCAGCTTCTTCGCCAGACGCAATGCCGGTTCGTTGGTATAACCGTTGCCGGTATGCCAGAATTTCGCCGCCTGGTCATTCAGCGCCTGCCGCAACGCCGGGTTTGCATGCCCCAGCGCATTCACCGCAATCCCACCTGCAAAGTCGATATACTCTTTGCCCTGCTGATCCCACAGGCGAGAGCCTTCCCCACGTACCGGAATAAAAGCCGCCGGAGCGTATACCGGCATCATCCATTCATCGAAATTTTCACGCGTAACTGACAGAGACATAGCGACCTCATCCGGTAAATAAAAGGTTGTTTAAATGTTAAATAATTGAGTGTTTGCACTGTGAATGTAGATTGCAGCGTTCGTGCCAGCCAGCGATAAAAATGCATAAATGGGTTTGGGTAACAGAATATCAATGAGTTACAATATGGAGTTATTCACTTATAATGCATAAATAGTGAATATTTTTACGACAAGCGGCGCTTTGCCGCATGAAAACAAGAAAGAGTATGCAGAGGCCAAATATAATTCTGGAATTGTGATCGCTCGCGAAATTTATCGGTCGTTTACGCCCTGTTCGAGGGCAAAACGCGCCGAAATGGTGCAAATATTGCACCGTTGGCATTATCTGTCGCAGTAATTGGGCGAAGCGGATAACAGACGACGTAAATTCTGCTACCATCCTTGCACTATTCACCTTGCATTGGCAGCGACTATGAAATTTGTCTCTTTTAATATCAACGGCCTGCGTGCCCGCCCTCACCAGCTTGAAGCGATTGTTGAGCAACATCAGCCAGATGTGATCGGCTTGCAGGAGACAAAAGTTCACGACGATATGTTCCCGCTCGAAGAGGTAGCGAAGCTGGGCTATAACGTTTTTTACCACGGTCAGAAAGGCCACTACGGCGTTGCGCTGCTGACCAAAGATACGCCGGTGTCGGTGCGCCGTGGCTTCCCGGGTGACGGTGAAGAGGCGCAGCGCCGCATCATCATGGCGGAAATTCCTTCCGCACTCGGCAATGTGACCGTCATCAACGGCTATTTCCCGCAGGGTGAAAGCCGCGATCATGAAACCAAATTCCCGGCCAAAGCGAAGTTTTATCAGGATCTGCAAAACTACCTGACAACCGAACTCAAAAAAGAAAACCCGGTGCTTATCATGGGCGACATGAATATCAGCCCGACGGATCTGGATATCGGTATTGGCGAAGAGAACCGTAAGCGCTGGCTGCGCACCGGCAAATGCTCTTTCCTGCCGGAGGAGCGCGAGTGGATGGAGCGCCTGCTGGGTTGGGGGCTGGTGGATACTTTCCGCACGGCTAACCCGGAAACGCAGGACCGTTTCTCGTGGTTTGACTACCGCTCTAAAGGCTTCGATGACAACCGGGGCCTGCGTATTGATCTGCTGCTGGCGAGCGCCCCCCTGGCCGAACGCTGCATCGAAACCGGTATCGACTATGACATCCGCAGCATGGAAAAGCCGTCCGACCATGCGCCGGTATGGGCAACGTTCAAGCTGTAAACTTCAGTGAATATTAAAAAAATCAGTCTTCTGGGCGCATTTGTTTTAATTGTTGTTTTGCTTCCACCGGGCATGCTCTCCCTCGACACGCTAAAAATACACCAGCAAACGTTGCTCGCTCGTGTGGAGCAAGCGCCCCTTCAGAGCGCGCTGTTCTATTTTGCGGTTTACGTTCTGCTCTCCGCGCTATCGATCCCCGGAGCCGCGCTTCTGACGCTGCTCGGCGGGGCGCTTTTCAGCCTGTGGGAGGCGACGCTGTTGGTGTCATTTGCCTCGACGCTCGGCGCCACGCTTGCCATGCTCGTCAGCCGTTATCTGCTGCGCGACTGGGTGCAGCGGCGCTTTGCCGCACAGATGAATACGATCGATGCGGGGATGGATCGCGACGGAGCACGCTACCTTTTTGCCCTGCGCCTGATGCCGTTGTTCCCGTTCTTTCTGGTCAATTTGCTGATGGGGCTAACCCGTCTCAGGGTGCGTCACTACTGGTGGGTCAGCCAGCTTGCGATGCTACCTGCCACCGTCATTTATCTGAACGCCGGACGCGAGCTGGGAAAACTTACCTCGCTGCGCGATATTCTGTCGCCGGGACTGCTGTTCGCCTTTACACTGTTAGGGTTATTACCGCTGGTCACTCGCTGGCTGTTTTCCCGTTACATCCCTTCGATTAAAAAGTGAGGCATTATGCGCCGGGTGCGTTTTTGCGCGTTTCTGACGAGTCTGCTGCTGGCAACCTCTGCCTTCGCCGCAGAGAGCTGGCAATCCATTCAGCAACAGGCCACCGGGCAGACCGTCTGGTTTAACGCCTGGGGCGGTGATGAGGCCGTTAACCGCTACCTCGACTGGGTGAGCGGCGAGATGAAAACGCACTACGCCATCAACCTGAAGATCGTTCATCTGGCCGATGCCGCCGACGCGGTGAAGCGGATCCAGACGGAACATGCCGCAGGACGTAGCAGTAACGGGTCGGTGGATCTGCTCTGGGTAAACGGGGAAAACTTCCGCAACCTGAAAGCGGCAAACCTGCTGCTCACCGGCTGGGCGCAAACCCTGCCCAACTGGCGCTACGTCGATACCCGTAAACCGGTAACGGAAGATTTTGCCATCCCGACCGATGGGGCAGAATCCCCGTGGGGCGGCGCGCAATTAACCTTTATCGCCCGTAAAGCGAGTACGCCGACACCACCGGCAGATCCCCACGCGCTGCTGGTATACGCCCGACAGCACCCTGGCAAGGTGAGCTATCCGCGACCGCCGGATTTTACCGGCACGGCGTTTCTTGAGCAGCTACTGCTGGCGCTGACCGCCCATCCGGAGGCGTTAAAAAACGCGCCAGACAGTACCTTTGCGCAGGTCACCGCGCCGCTGTGGGATTACCTTGATACGCTGCACCCCCTGCTGTGGCGCGAAGGAAACGATTTTCCTCCGTCGCCTGCGCGCATGGATACGCTGCTGGCCAGCGGCAGTCTGAACCTGTCGCTCACCTTTAACCCCGCCCATGCGATGCAAAAGGTGGCGAGCGGTGAACTGCCTGCCGACAGCTACAGTTTCGGCTTTCTCAAAGGCATGATCGGCAACGTCCATTTTGTCGCCATCCCGGCAAACGCCAGCGCGAGCGCAGGTGCGAAAGTGGTGGCGAATTTCCTGCTGTCACCACAGGCGCAGATCCGCAAAGCTAATCCTGCCGTCTGGGGTGACCCGAGCGTGCTGGATGGCGAAAAACTGCCTGCGAAAGCGGCAAAACAGCTTCGCGCCTTTACCCCCTCAGGCACGCCTGATGTGCTTCCCGAACCGCACGCCGCCTGGGTTAACGCCCTGGAGCAGGAATGGCTTCGCCGCTACGGAACCCGCTAAGCGGGCTGGTCTGGGCGGCAATGGCGGTCATCTATCTGCCCCTGCTTCCCGCCAGCGGCATGCTGCTGGCCCCGGCGTTTTCTCCCGGCAACTGGGCGACGCTGTTTGCCGACCCGCAGCTGCCGCAGGCGCTGGCCGCCACGCTGGTGTCAGCGCTTATCGCGACGCTGGGCTCACTGTTTATCGCCCTGACCCTGCTTGCGCTTCTCTGGCCGGGTGAAGGCTGGCAGCGCCTGAGCACCCGTTTGCCGTGGCTGTTAGCCGTGCCGCACGTCGCCTTCGCCACCAGCGCGCTGCTGCTGTTTGCGGAAGGGGGGCAGTTTTACCGGATCTGTACAGTCTGTTCGCCGCAGCTTGACCGCTACGGTATCGGGCTTGGCCTGACGCTTGCGGTCAAAGAGAGCGCGTTCGTTCTGTGGGCAATCTACGCCGCGCTGCCTGAAAAGCGCCTCGCACAGCAGAAAATTGTCCTGCATACCTTCGGCTACGGACGAATGCAGGCGCTCTACTGGCTCGTCCTCCCGGCAATCGCCCCCGCGCTGGGCGCCGTGATGCTGGCGGTGCTCGCCTGGTCCCTTTCCGTGGTGGATGTGACGATCGTGCTCGGGCCGGGCAACCCGCCTACGCTGGCGGTGCTGGCCTGGCAGTGGCTCACCCAGGGCGATGCGCAGCAGCAAACCAAGGGAACGCTGCTGTGTCTGGTGTTGCTCCTGCTGCTGGCGGCGCTTGCCGCGGTGGGATACGGCTTCTGGACGGCATGGCGGCGCGCCCAGCCTGACCCCTCCGGGGGACGTCGCGCTTCGCATAGTGCGCTGCCCGCACGGGTGCTGGGCGGGTTACTGCCGCTGTGCGGCGTGCTCTGTGCGCTGGTTCTGCTGATGCTGGCACGCCGGGACGACATCGGCCCCGTCAGCGACAGCCTTTCACTGGGGCTGCTGTCCAGCCTGACAGCGCTGGCCATCCTCATGCTCTGGCTTGAGTGGGGATCCCAGCGCGGCGCGGTGTGGATCTGGCTGCCGCTTGCCCTCCCGGCGCTGCCCCTCGTGTCCGGGCAGTATGCCGTGGCGCTGTGGCTGGGCATCGACGGCCAGTACGCTGCGGTGCTCTGGAGCCATATGCTATGGGTTCTCCCGTGGATGCTCCTGGTGCTACAACCGGCCTGGCGCCGGCTCGATCCCCGGCTTATCCTCACTGCCAGAACGCTGGGCTGGCGGCGGGCGAAAATTTTCTGGCTAGTGAAATGCCCATTGATGGTTCGTCCGGCCCTGCTGGCCTTTGCCACCGGCTTTTCCGTGAGCATGGCCCAGTACATGCCTACCCTCTGGCTGGGGGCGGGACGTTTCACCACCCTGACGACGGAGGCGGTCGCCCTCAGCAGCGGCGGCAGCATTCCGATCCTCGCCAGCCGGGCGCTGGGTCTGTTGTTGTTGACCAGCAGCGTATTTGCCCTTGCCGCGCTGCTCTCCCGGCTCGTGGGCCGTCACAGACAAGGATTACGTTAATGCTGACCGTGAAAAATCTCACCATTGCGCCGCTCTTACATGAGGTCAACTTCCGCGTCCCGGCAGGGGAGATCGTCACGCTGATGGGGCCCTCCGGGAGTGGGAAATCGACCCTTTTCGCCTGGATGGTGGGGGCGTTATCCGCTGATTTTAAGGCGCACGGCGAGCTGTGGCTGAACGATCGTCGCTGCGATATGCTCCCCGTGGAAACGCGCGGGATCGGCATTCTGTTTCAGGATGCCCTGCTGTTTGACGCCTTCAGCGTGGGGCAAAACCTGATGCTGGCGCTGCCGGCGCACATCGTCGGGCGCGCCCGCCGCAACGCGGTCGAGCAGGCCCTGGAGACTGCCGGGCTGGCAAACCACTACACCAGCGATCCGGCGACCCTTTCCGGCGGCGAGCGCGCCAGGGTCAGCCTGTTGCGCGCCCTTCTCGCCCAGCCGCAGGCATTGCTGCTCGACGAGCCGTTCAGTCGACTGGATAAAACGCTGCGCGCCTCATTCCGGGCGTGGGTATTCGAGGTCACTCGCCAGCGCAGGATCCCGGTGGTGCTGGTCACGCATGATGAGGACGATATTCCGCCCGGCGGCGAGGTGATTGAGATTTCTCGCTGGCAATAATGTGCTAACGCAATGTTTTTGGCTTCAGGAGAGACGACAATGCCCCCCTCTTTTAACGACGTCAGGTTTTTCGATGAAACGTGTTTCTCAACTGACCGCGCTGGCCCTGATCTGCGGCCTCGCCTCACTCTCCTCCACGGCGGCTGATATGCCCCACTCCCTCACGCTGGCTCAGCTTCAGACGCAAAATGGCGCGGTAATTGATACGCGCATCAGTGCGTTCTATAACGGCTGGCCGCAGACCCTGAGCGGAACGTCCGGGCACGAGCCCGCCGCACTTAATCTCTCTGCCAGCTGGCTTGGGGCAATGAGCGATGAACAGCTCAGCGGCTGGGCAAAACAGCATCGGCTTACGCCAGACATGCCGGTTGCGCTCTATGGCAACGATAATGACAACCAGACGGTCAAAACACGGCTGGAGAAAGCGGGCTTTACCCACGTCTCCACCCTGAGCGATGCCCTGCAACAATCCGACCGTCTGCAACGTCTGGCGCATTTCGAACAGCTGGTTTATCCGCAGTGGATCCACCAGTTGCAGCAGGGGAAACCCGTTACCGCCGCACCAGCCGGAGAGTGGAAGGTGATCGAGGCTGGCTGGGGTGCGCCGAAGCTTTATCTCCTGAGCCATATTCCCGGCGCGGGCTATATCGACACCAATGAAGTGGAAAGCGAACCGCTGTGGAATAAGGTCTCTGACGAAAAGCTGAAAGCGATGCTGGCGAAGCACGGGATCCGTCACGATACCACCGTCATTCTGTATGGTCGCGACGTATATGCCGCCGCGCGCGTGGCGCAGATCATGCTCTACGCGGGCGTGAAGGATGTGCGGATTCTGGATGGCGGCTGGAAGGCGTGGTCCGACGCCAGCCTGCCCGTTGAGCGCGGAACGCCTGCAAACGTGAAGCCAGCCCCTGATTTTGGCGCGCCGATCCCGGGCCAGCCGCAGCTGATGGTGGATATGGAGCAGGCCCGGGGAATGCTGCACCGTCAGGACGCGTCGCTGGTGAGCATTCGTTCCTGGCCAGAGTTTATCGGTGAAACCAGCGGCTACAGCTATATCAAGCCAAAAGGTGAAATTGCCGGTGCGCGTTGGGGCCATGCGGGCAGCGACGCGACCCACATGGAAGATTTCCACAATCCGGATGGCACCATGCGCAGCGCCGATGATATTGCCGCCATGTGGAAAACGTGGAATATCCTGCCGGAGCAGCACGTTGCGTTTTACTGTGGTACCGGCTGGCGCGCGTCTGAAGCCTTTATGTACGCCCGCGCCATGGGCTGGCAGAACGTTGCCGTCTACGACGGCGGGTGGTACGAATGGAGCAGCCATCCGCAGAACCCGGTCTCCACCGGGGAGCGCGGACCGGAGAGCGCACGCTAGCGGGGAAGTGACTTCAGCGTGATATAACCGCTCCAGATGCGCGTTGTGGTGGTCAGCCAGCACAACGCGCCAAACACCCATGCAAAGAGCGCGAAATGCGCCGGAAACAGGCTGCACAGCACAAACAGCGCGATGGTCTCTGTTCCTTCCGTTAATCCTCCAATGTAATAAAGCGACTTGTGCGCATAGCCGGGGTTGTCGATATCATGCTTCCCCGCCAGCGCGGCAAAGGCCAGAAAACTGCTGCCCGTCCCCATAAACGCGAACAGCAGCCAGGCGGCGGCGATCGCATTATCAGCCGGAGCGGCCAGCGCAAAACCAAACGGCACCAGGGCGTAAAAAAGGAAGTCGAGGGCGATATCAAGAAATCCTCCCGCGTCCGTCAGGCCACGGCGACGCGCCAGCGCGCCGTCCAGACCATCCAGCAGCCGGTTCAGCACAATGGCGATCAGCGCCGCCGGATACCAGCCCAGCGCCAGAAAAGGTAACGCCAGCACGCCAATCGCAAACCCGGCGAGCGTTAAGCCATCAGGCGTGATAAACGGTTTATCCAGCGCGGCGGCCAGCTGATTTAACCCGGGTTTCAGCCGGGGGTGCAGATGTTTATCCAGCATGTGGTTTACCTTTAAACGTGGCGCACAGCCCCTGAGTCGGGATATCCAGCGCGGCGTTAAAGCGGGCGGAAAGATTCTGAAAGGCAATCAGAGCCGTCATTTCGGTGATGGTCTCTTCCGTAAAGTGGCGCTTCAGCAGGCTTTTGATATTTTCATCCACCTCAGGCGGCGTGGCGGTGACCGCTTCCGCATAGGCCAGCGCCGCGCGCTCCTCTTCGCTGAACAGGGTGGAATTTTGCCAGTCGCTGACGGCCTGCACTTTATCCAGCGCCCCGCTCCGCTCGGCCAGACGCAGGCTGTTGGCATCAATACAAAATGCGCAGTGGCAGATCTGCGAGACCCGCGTCATTAGTAGCGATCGGAGAACCGGGGTCAAACGCGCCTTGCGCCGCTCCAGATAGCCGACAAACAGCGCCACCAGCCAGAAAAGACGCGGCATACGCCCCCACCAGCGAGTGGGGTTCAGCACCGCGCCGAAGTGTTTTTTCTGCATGGCGGCGATGGGGCTAAGGCTGACGGGAAGGGTTTCCATGGGCGCAACCCAGGCGGATATCTCTTTCACCTGATTCTCCTGATGACTGGACTCTTTGGAAGGGCACGATAATATGTCGTTTTTCGCTATTAATTATTGACGAACATGCTGAAAACACTCGATGTGGTTGCGGCCATCCTCGAAAATGAGGGCAAGATTTTGCTGGCGCAGCGTCCCGAACATGCCGATCAGCCAGGAATGTGGGAATTTGCGGGCGGGAAGGTTGAAGCCGGTGAGACCCAGCCGGAAGCGCTGATCCGCGAACTGCGCGAAGAGCTCGGCATTGAGGCCGTGCCCGCGCGGTATGTGGCAAGCCACCAGCGGGAGGTGTCGCAGCGGCTGATTCACCTCCACGCCTGGCATGTGCCTGAATTTAGCGGTGAGCTGAAGGCGCATTATCACTCGGCGTTGGTATGGTGTACGCCAGAAGACGCGTTCACGTATGATTTAGCCCCGGCGGATATACCGCTGCTGGAAGCGTTTATTCTTTTACGCGACGCCAGACCAGCGGGTTTGTACTGAGGGTGCGTTCATCACGCTGGCACTGCAACAGCACGCCATCCGCCCTGACCACTGCGCCTTCGGAATAGTTTTGATCCTGATAGATACAGCACTGATTACACGGCTGCGCACGCTGGCCGCCAGCGCTAAAGACCTCTGGCGGCACGTTAACCTCGACATCCGGGCGAATGCGATCAGCCTGTGCCCCGGCGGACACCATCAAACATAACGCGGCCATTGCGTAACGGTTCATAGACTTTGTTTCCTTTGCATCGTTTATATCTATAACGGTCGATCCGGACGGGATCTTTAATGTATCTCGTCATCGCTTTTAGTTATGACGCGCGCCCTGTCATTAATTTCCCTTGCAGCATAAATTTCTGCTTGCCTCTCAAAGCGGTGCGGGTGGTATAGTCAAAAAAACGACACAAAACATCTCCGCCACACGCATAAATTATTATAAGAGGTTCTTATATCTATGGATCAGACACGCTCTCTGGAAAGCTTTCTTGCCCATGTTCAGCAGCGCGACCCGCACCAAAGCGAGTTTGCCCAGGCCGTTCGTGAAGTCATGACCACCCTGTGGCCCTTCCTTGAGGAAAATCCGCGCTACCGCCAGATGGCGCTGCTTGAACGTCTGGTAGAGCCAGAGCGCGTCATCCAGTTCCGCGTGGCGTGGGTGGACGATCGCAATCAGGTGCAGGTCAACCGCGCATGGCGCGTGCAGTTTAACTCCGCCATTGGGCCGTTTAAGGGCGGGATGCGCTTCCATCCTTCGGTGAACCTGTCGATTCTGAAGTTCCTCGGCTTCGAGCAGACCTTTAAAAATGCGCTCACTACCCTGCCGATGGGCGGCGGTAAAGGCGGGAGTGATTTCGATCCGAAAGGCAAGAGCGAAGGCGAAGTGATGCGCTTCTGCCAGGCGCTGGTCACTGAACTCTATCGCCACCTTGGGCCCGACACCGACGTTCCCGCCGGAGATATCGGCGTGGGGGGGCGTGAAGTGGGCTTTATGGCCGGGATGATGAAAAAGCTCTCCAACAACAGCGCCTGCGTCTTTACCGGCAAAGGTCTGTCGTTTGGCGGTAGCCTGATTCGCCCGGAAGCGACGGGTTACGGTCTGGTCTATTTCACTGAAGCGATGCTTAAGCGTCACGGGCTGAGCTTCGAGGGGATGCGCGTGGCGGTCTCCGGCTCCGGCAACGTGGCGCAGTACGCTATCGAGAAAGCGATGGCGTTTGGCGCGCGCGTGGTGACCGCCTCCGACTCCAGCGGCACCGTAGTGGATGAAGCTGGCTTTACGGCAGAAAAACTGGCGCGTCTGTGCGAAATCAAAGCCAGCCGTGACGGTCGGGTAGCGGATTATGCCCGTGAGTTTGGCCTGACCTATCTGGAAGGTAAACAGCCGTGGGGCGTGCCGGTGGATATCGCCCTGCCGTGCGCGACGCAAAACGAACTGGACGTGGATGCCGCCCGGACGCTGATTAGCAATGGCGTGAAAGCGGTAGCGGAAGGGGCAAATATGCCCACCACCATTGAAGCGACCGATCTGTTCCTGGACGCGGGCGTACTATTTGCACCAGGCAAGGCGGCGAACGCTGGCGGCGTGGCAACATCCGGTCTGGAAATGGCGCAAAACGCCGCGAGAATGAGCTGGAAGGCTGAGAAAGTGGATGCCCGTCTGCACCACATCATGCTCGATATTCATCACGCCTGCGTGGAGTATGGCGGCGAGGCGTCTCAAACCAACTACGTGCGCGGGGCGAATATCGCCGGGTTCGTGAAGGTGGCCGATGCGATGATTGGGCAGGGTGTGATTTAAGGTTTATATCGTGCGGCCGGGTGCCCTCACCCCGGCCCTCTCCCATAGGGAGAGGGTGAAAACCGGGCGTATCAGGCCGCGCTTTTCTTCTTTTTAAACGGTTTCTTCGCACCCGCGCCTGGTGCAACCATCCCTCTGAAGCGCTTCACCGGCGTGCTGCGCGCCTGATCGATCAGCTGGTAAAGCTTCCCCACCAGCGGCTGCATAAAGTCCTGATAGCGGCACTGCTTCTCGCTAATCTGCGTCAGCACCGATTCCCAGTGCGCGGTCATGTCCGGCCTGGCGGCCAGCTCCGGCAGGGAATGAATCAGCGCGCGCCCCGGCTCGGTCGAATGGATATAGCGCCCCTTTTTCTCAAGAAAACCGCGCTTAAAGAGCAGCTCGATGATCCCCGCGCGGGTTGCTTCCGTACCCAGACCGTCGGTGGCGCGCAGGATCTTCTTCAGATCTTTATCCTGCACAAAACGGGCGATCCCGGTCATGGCCGAAAGCAGCGTCGCATCGGTGAAGTGGCGCGGCGGCTGGGTCTGTCGTTCAACCACCTCCCCCTTCTCGCACAGCAGTTCGTCGCCTTTGGCCACGACCGGCAGCGGCGTACCGTCGTTCTCTTCGTCACGCTCTTTGTTGCCGAGCAGCGTGCGCCAGCCCGCTTCCGCGAGGAAACGCGCTTTGGCGATAAATTTGCCTTTGGCAATGTCCAGTTCGATAACGCACTTGCGGAACACCGCGTCCGGGCAGAACTGCATCAGATACTGACGCGCGATCAGGTTATAGACTTTTGCTTCGTTGTCGGTCAGGTTGACGTTGCTGGTGCGCGCCGTCGGGATTATCGCGTGGTGGGCATCGACTTTTTTATCGTCCCAGCAGCGGTTATGGGTATCCGGGTTTACCGCCGGTTGCGGCAACAGATCCGGCGCATGGACACCAATGGCGTTCATCACCGAGTGGCGTCCGGCGAAGTGTTCCTCCGGCAGATAGCGGCTGTCCGAACGCGGATAGGTGATCAGCTTGTGGGTTTCATAGAGCTTCTGGCAGATATCGAGCACGTTCTGCGCGCTCAGGCCAAACTTTTTCGCGGCCTCGATCTGCAACGCCGAAAGGGAGAACGGCAGCGGTGCGGGCTCTGATTCCCGTTTGTCGTTATAGCTGGTGACTATCGCGGGTTGGCCGGTAATGCGGTTAACCACGTGCTCCGCCAGCGGACGATGCAGCAGCCGTCCCTCTTCGTCCTGATATGACTCACAGGCATCGCTCGGCTGCCAGACGGCGGTAAAGCGTTCGTCTTTCGGCGTGACGATATGCGCTTTGACTTCGAAGAAGTCTTTGGCGACGAAATTTTCGATCTCTTCGTCGCGACGCACCACCAGCCCCAGCACCGGGGTTTGAACACGCCCAACAGAGAGTACGCCCTGATAGCCCGCATTGCGTCCCAGGATGGTGTAGGCGCGGGTCATGTTGATCCCGTACAGCCAGTCCGCGCGGGCACGTGCCAGCGCGGACACACACAGGGGAATAAATTCGCTGTTGGCGCGCAGGCGCGAAATCGCGCGCTCCACCGCCTGCGGGTTAAGGTCGTTGATCAGGCAGCGCTGCACCTGCTGACGCTTTTCCGGCGCCAGCTCCAGGTAGTCCAGCACTTCATCGACCAGCAGTTGCCCTTCCCTGTCCGGGTCACCCGCGTGGACCACTTCCGTCGCCTCATGCAGGAAACGCTTAATGACGTTGAGCTGTTTGGTGACGGAAGGACGCGGTTGCAGACGCCACTTTTCCGGCACAATCGGCAGATCGTTGAGATTCCAGCGGGCGTAGCGGCTGTCGTAGACATCCGGCTGCGCCTGTTCAAGCAGGTGACCGATACACCAGGTGACCACCTGCCCGTTACCGCATTCGATAAAGCCATCACCTTTGCGATGCGGCTTGGGCAGCACGTCGGCGATGGCTCGCGCCAGACTCGGCTTTTCGGCAATAAACAACCGCATCGAATTAACGGATCTCAATCATCGGGCGGCCACCGCGGGCGGTCACCAGCTCGCCAATGGCCGTCAGGGTGATGCCAAACTCGGCAGCCGTCGCCTGAACGTCAGCTTCAGCTTCCGGCGTCACCGCCAGCAGCAGACCGCCGGAGGTTTGCGGATCGCACAGCAGGTTACGCCATGCTTCCGGCATTTCGCCCATTAAATGGCCGTAGCTGGCGAAGTTGCGCTGCGTCCCGCCCGGCACCGCGCCCTGAGCAATGTACTCTTCCACGCCCGGCAGTTTCGGCACATCCTGATACCAGATCTGCGCCTGCACGCCCGCGCCCTGACACACTTCAGAGAGGTGCCCCAGCAGACCAAATCCGGTCACGTCGGTCATGGCCTTCACGCCGTCGATATTGGCGAATGCCGCACCGGCGAGGTTCATCTGACACATCACTTCCGTTGCCAGACCTATATGCTCGGGCTTCAGCAGGGATTTCTTCTCGGCAGTGGTCAGTACGCCAATGCCCAGCGGCTTGGTGAGGAACAGTTTGCAGCCCGGTTGCGCCGTGCTGTTGCGCTTCACGCGTTCGGTGGGCACCACGCCGGTGACGGCCAGGCCGAAGATCGGCTCCGGCGCATCGATAGAGTGACCACCGGCCAGGGCAATACCCGCCTGCTGGCAGGCAAAGCGTCCGCCTTCGATCACGTCGCGGGCAATCTCAGGCGGGAGGTTGTTAATCGGCCAGCCCAGAATGGCGATCGCCATGATCGGTTTACCGCCCATCGCAAAGATATCGCTGATGGCGTTGGTGGCCGCAATGCGTCCGAAGTCGAATGGGTTGTCGACAATCGGCATAAAAAAGTCAGTGGTGCTGATAATGCTGGTGCCGTTACCTAAGTCATAAACCGCTGCATCGTCACGCGTTTCGTTACCGACAAGCAGGTTCGGGTCGACAAACTTCGCCTGCTCACTGTGCAGGATGGTCTCCAGCACTTTCGGGGAAATTTTACAACCGCAACCGGCTCCGTGGCTGTATTGCGTTAAACGAATGGTTTGCTCGCTCATGGACGTCTCCTGTCATCTCAATCGCGCTATGGTAGCGCTCATTCCATAAAGAGGTAAGTATGACTGTCTGAATTCTGCGGCGGATGCTCAGAATCCAGACAGTTTAGCGCGGGTAATTAAAAACGGCTGACGAAAGGCGTGGTGTCCGGCACGCTGATGGTGCTGGAGGCTTTAAGCTGCGGGGTGCCGAGATAGAGGAAGCCGACAATTTTATCGTGCTCGCCACAGGCAAAGCCATCACGCACGACCGAACTTTCGGTCAGCGGTCCGGTGCGCCAGATGCCATTGAAGCCCTGCGCGACGGCGGCCATTTGCATTGCCATTACCGCGCAACCGGCAGACATCTCCTGCTCCCAGACCGGCACTTTATGATCGGCCTGGCATTTTGCGACTACCGCGATGATCATCGGCGCACGGAATGGCGCGTTGCGGGCTTTATCAATCCCCTTCTCATCCTGGCCTGCGGCAACAGCCCCCTGCTCCAGCAGCTGGCTGAAGCGGCCGCGCCCTTCGCCTTCAATAATAAAGAAGTGCCACGGCTGCAATGTGCCATGGTCCGGCGCACGCATTCCGGCACGCAGAATGTTTTCCAGCTGCTCGCCGACGGGTGCCGGTTCGGCCAGGCGGGAAGCGCTACGACGGTTAACAAGCAGTTCAAGTGCGTCCATTGGTTAACTCCTTTCATGAAATTTACTCACAAAATTAACACGACAGCAGAATTTGTTACAGCGTGGCAGGCGATTCCTGCTGACAAGTGGCGGTTGGGTCATTACGATAACCGCACATTACCGTCCCGTGGCGACGGAAACAGTCCTTTTCTGGTTAGGGAGAATACATGCGAACCCTTTGGCGAATCTTTGCCGGTTTCTTTAAATGGACGTGGCGACTGCTCAACTTCGTCCGCAACCTGGTGATGAACATCTTTTTCATCTTCCTGGTCCTGGTATGCGCTGGTATCTGGATGCATATCAGCAACGCAAACCAGTCGCAGCATTCGACGCGCGGCGCACTGTTACTCGATATCACCGGGGTGATTGTTGATAAGCCATCGACCAGCAACCGTCTGGGCGTGATTGGCCGCCAGCTGTTCGGCGCAACGTCAGACCGTCTCCAGGAAAACTCCTTGTTTGATATTGTCGACACCATCCGTCAGGCCAAAGACGATCGTAACATTACCGGTATCGTGTTGGACCTGAAAGATTTTGCCGGCGCCGATCAGCCGTCAATGCAGTACATCGGTAAAGCGCTGCGCGAATTTCGCGACAGCGGTAAACCGGTTATTGCCATTGGCGACAGCTACACCCAGGGGCAATATTATCTGGCGAGCTTTGCCAATAAGATCTGGCTTTCGCCACAGGGCACGGTCGATCTGCATGGCTTCGCCACTAACGGTCTGTACTACAAATCGCTGCTCGACAAGCTGAAGGTCACTACCCACGTCTTCCGCGTCGGGACCTATAAATCCGCCGTGGAGCCGTTTATCCGCGATGATATGTCCCCTGCCGCTCGTGAAGCGGACAGCCGCTGGATTGGCGAGCTGTGGCAGAACTACCTCGGCACCATTGCCGCTAACCGTCAGATTACCGCTGAGCAGGTCTTTCCGGGCGCGCGCGGCGTGCTGGACGGCCTGCGCAAGGTGGACGGCGATACAGCGAAATACGCGCTTGATAACAAACTGGTCGATCAGCTGGGTTCCAGCGCTGAAATTGAAAAAGCGCTGACCAAACAGTTCGGCTGGAGTAAAGAGGATAAAAACTACAGCGCCATCAGCATGTATGACTACGCCGCGAAAAAGCCGGACGACAGCGGTGACAGCATCGCCGTGGTGTTTGCTAACGGGGCCATTATGGACGGGGAAGAAACGCCGGGGAACGTCGGCGGGGACACCACCGCGTCGCAGATCCGCGATGCGCGCCTGGATCCGAAAGTGAAGGCAATTGTCCTGAGGGTGAACAGCCCTGGCGGCAGCGTCAGCGCCTCTGAAGTGATCCGTGCTGAACTGGCCGCCGCGCGCGCCGCAGGCAAGCCGGTAGTGGTCTCGATGGGCGGCATGGCGGCTTCCGGGGGGTACTGGATCTCGACGCCAGCCAACTACATCGTGGCTAACCCAAGCACGCTGACCGGCTCGATTGGCATCTTCGGTGTGATCAACACCGTTGAGAACAGCCTGGATTATCTCGGCGTCCACACCGACGGCGTTTCCACCTCGCCGCTGGCAGACGTGTCCGTTACCAAATCCCTGCCGCCTGAGGTGTCTGAGATGATGCAGCTCAGCATTGAGAGTGGCTATAAACGTTTCATCACGCTGGTTGCGGACTCCCGTAAAAAGACGCCAGACCAGATTGACCAGATCGCGCAGGGCCACGTCTGGACCGGCCAGGATGCGAAGAGCAACGGTCTGGTAGACAGCCTGGGTGACTTCGACGACGCCGTGAAGAAAGCGGCGGAGCTGGCGAAGCTCAAGCAGTGGCACGTGGACTATTATCAGGACGAACCGACGTTCTTCGATATGGTCATGGACAGCATGTCCGGCTCCGTCCGTGCCATGCTGCCGGACGCGCTTCAGGCTTATCTGCCGGCCCCGGTGGCGACCGCGGCGAAAGCCATGAAAGCGGAGAGCGACAAGCTCGCAGCCTTTAATGATCCACAGAGCCGTTACGCGTTTTGCCTGACCTGCGCGAACGTGCGTTAAAAACCGTCCCCTCTTCCCGTGAAGAGGGGATTTTTTCTTTTGAAGAACAAGAACTCATTACCATGCAGAAGAAATCAATATATGTCGCCTATACCGGCGGTACCATCGGTATGCAGCGCTCAGAAAATGGCTATATCCCGGTTTCCGGCCACTTGCAGCGCCAGCTGGCGCTGATGCCTGAATTTCACCGTCCGGAAATGCCGGACTTTACCATCCACGAATATGAGCCGCTGATGGACTCCTCCGACATGACGCCGGAAGACTGGCAGCATATTGCGGATGATATTAAAGCCCATTACGACCAGTACGACGGCTTCGTGATCCTTCACGGTACCGACACCATGGCGTTCACCGCCTCGGCGCTCTCCTTCATGCTGGAGAACCTGAGCAAGCCCGTCATCGTGACCGGTTCGCAGATCCCGCTGGCGGAACTGCGTTCAGACGGGCAGATCAACCTGCTTAACTCTCTGTACGTGGCCGCTAATTACCCGATCAACGAGGTAACGCTTTTCTTCAACAACCGACTGTACCGCGGGAACCGTACCACTAAAGCGCACGCCGATGGCTTTGATGCTTTTGCCTCACCTAACCTGCAACCGCTGCTGGAAGCGGGGATCCATATCCGTCGTCTGGGCACGCCGCCCGCACCAAATACCGCAGGCGAACTGATCGTTCACCCGATCACCCCGCAGCCGATCGGCGTGGTGACGATTTATCCGGGTATTTCCGCCGACGTGGTGCGCAACTTCCTGCGCCAGCCGGTGAAGGCGCTGATCCTGCGCTCCTATGGTGTGGGTAACGCCCCGCAGAACGGTGAATTCCTGAAAGAGCTTCAGGAGGCGAGCGATCGCGGGATTGTGGTGGTCAACCTCACCCAGTGTATGTCCGGCAAAGTCAATATGGGCGGCTACGCCACCGGTAATGCCCTGGCGCACGCTGGCGTGATCAGTGGTTTCGATATGACCGTTGAGGCAACGCTGACTAAACTTCACTATTTACTGAGTCAGGATCTGGATATTGATTCCATTCGCCGCGCCATGATGCAAAACCTGCGCGGTGAACTGACGCCGTACGAATAAGGAGTTCCCATGAAGCAACGCGCCCTGTTACTGGTCGATTTGCAAAATGATTTCTGTGCGGGCGGTGCACTGGCCGTCGCGGAAGGCGACAGCACCGTAGACGTCGCGAATTCGCTGATTGCGTGGTGTAAAGCTCGTGGTGAAGCGGTGTTGGCGAGTCAGGACTGGCATCCGGCAAACCACGGCAGCTTTGCCAGCCAGCACAACGTTGAGCCTTACAGCCAGGGCGAACTGGACGGGCTGGCACAAACCTTCTGGCCCGATCACTGCGTGCAGCAGACGGAAGGCGCTGAGCTGCATCCGCTGCTGAACCAGAAGGCCATCGACGCGGTGTTCCACAAAGGTGAAAACCCCACCATCGACAGCTACAGCGCGTTCTTTGATAACGGTCATCGTCAGAAGACGGCGCTGGACGCGTGGTTGCGCCACCATGAGATCACCGAGCTGATTGTGCTGGGCCTGGCGACGGATTACTGCGTGAAGTTCACCGTGCTGGATGCGCTCCAGTTGGGCTATACCGTGAATGTCATCACCGACGGCTGTCGCGGGGTAAATATTCAGCCGCATGACAGCGCTCAGGCGTTTATGGATATGGCCGCAGAAGGCGCAACGCTGTATACGCTGGCTGACTGGATGGAGACGCAGGCGTAAGCTTTTTAGCCGGGTGACGGCTTAGCCTTACCCGGCCTACTTTCTCTGGTTTTGTAGACCGGGTAAGCGTCAGCGCCACCCGGCATTTCTTCCCCAATCCCCATAAAGTGAACTCCCTCGCATCACAAGCGAAACGGCGATGCTATTCTCTTCAGGCTGTTTTTTCGCCACGCCTTTTCTGTGGCGTGGTTATTTTTGTTCAGTCAAAGAGGAAATTATATGAAACGTTTGCCCTTGCTGGCAGCATTACCCTTGCTTTGCGCGTCACTGGCTTCCGCCGCGCCCCTGATGTCCGTGGGTTACTTCAATGGGGGTGGCGATGTTACCGCCGGACCGGGTGGCGATATTAATAAACTGGACGTCCGCCAGATCACCCACCTCAACTACTCGTTTGGTCTGGTCTATAACAACGAGAAAGACGAAACCAACGCCGCGCTGAAAGATCCGGCAAAACTGCATCAAATCTGGTTATCACCTAAGGTGGCATCCGATCTGGCGTTACTTCCTCAGCTTCGTAAACAAAACCCGAACCTGAAAGTCCTGCTTTCCGTTGGCGGCTGGGGGGCGCGTGGTTTTTCTGGCGCAGCGGCAACCAAAGAGAGTCGCGCGGTGTTTATTCGCTCCGCGCAGGAGATCGTCAGTCAATACGGCCTGGACGGGATCGACCTGGACTGGGAATATCCGGTCAACGGCGCGTGGGGACTTGTCGAAAGCACCCCTGCCGACCGGGATAATTTCACCGCGCTGTTAAAAGAGATGCGTGACGCGTTTGGTAAGAAAAAGCTGGTCACGATTGCGGTGGGCGCGAATGCGGAAAGTCCGAAAAGCTGGGTGGATGTGAAAGCTATTGCCCCCCTGCTCGATTACATCAACCTGATGACCTACGACATGGCGTACGGTACTCAGTATTTTAACGCGAATCTGTATGACTCCAGCGACTGGCCAACGGTAGCTGCCGCAGACAAATACAGCGTCGAGTTTGTGGTGAATAACTATCTGGCCGCCGGGCTGAAGCCGCAGCAGATGAATCTCGGAATTGGTTTCTATGGGCGCGTGCCGAAACGTGCCGTAGAGCCAGGGATCGACTGGAGCAAACCAGACGCGCAAAACAATCCGGTGACGCAGCCCTACTTCGGGCCGCAGGAACTGAGCCTGTTCAAATCGCTTGGCTATGATCTGACCAAAGATACCTATGTGAAATACAACGATATCGTCCGCAAGCTGCTGAACGATCCGCAAAAACGCTTTACCGAGCACTGGGACGAACAGGCGAAGGTGCCGTGGCTGTCGGTGAAATCCGCCGACGGGAAGGCGCTGTTTGCGATTTCCTATGAGAACCCGCGCTCCGTGGCGATCAAAGCGGATTACATCAAGGAGAAAGGACTTGCCGGCGCCATGTTCTGGGAGTATGGGGCTGACGACGAAAACCAGCTCGCGAAACAGCTGGCGGAGTCGCTTGGGATCCCGCATCAGTAGTAAGACAATCAAGCCCTCTCCCTTTGGGAGAGGGTTGGGTGAGGGCATAAACCCGCACCGTTATTGCATTTTCATCGTCGCAATCGGCTTCGGCGTGATGCCGAAGTCTTCTTTCAACTCGCGCTTGCTTTTCATCACCATCTGACCGTTAGTGTCGATGGTCATGTGCTGGGCGTCGGTATTGTGACGCGCCTGCCACAGCATCACCAGCTGCAAGCTGTTCTCTTTTTGCTCAGGTGTGAGCGCCACACCGTCCGGCCATTTTCCCAACTCAACGGCCGTCACCAGACGCTGATAAACCTCCGGGGTCATACCTGCAATCATGTCATCAATATTCATGATCTCTCCCTTTCAAAGGAATAATTTGCTGAATCGTTTTTTCAACCCTTGGTCTGGTCGCCGTTTTCATCATCGGTAAAGCTCATGGAAGCCGAATTTACGCAGAAACGCTCCCCCGTCGGCTGCGGGCCATCCGGGAAGACATGCCCGAGATGGGCGTCGCAGTTCCCGCAACGAATTTCGGTGCGCACCATGCCGTGCGAGGTGTCCGTCAGGTAGCGGATCGCATCATCGCTGACAGGCTCGTAAAAACTCGGCCAGCCGCAGCCAGAATCGTACTTCGTCTGGGAGTTAAACAGCGGTGCATCACACACCAGGCAGTGGTAGACGCCTTCCCGTTTATTGTGCAGCAAACGCCCGGAAAACGGCGGTTCTGTGCCGTGATTTTGCGTCACGTAAAACTGCATCTCTGTAAGGTTTTTTTTCAAATCGTCGGGGTTACGTTGGTTCGACATATGCTTACATCTCGCTGTTGAAACAGACATCTTTTAACCCAGATTCTAACAAAACATTAACACCCGCGCGTGCACTTTTGTTCTAAACTTATGTGTCGCGAAAAGGCGGTCAGGCAATTGTGATCAATTTCACATTTTAATCCTGCGAGGCCTTTAAAATTCCGGGCGCAGCCCCCATGTGGTTGCTAGCTCAAAGGGAAAGTGAGGCGAGTCAGTCGCACAAACGTTAGTCACAGGATTGATTTGTCGCAATGATTGACACGATTCCGCTTGACGCTGCGTAAGGTTTTTGTAATTTTACAGGCAACCTTTTATTCACTAACAAATAGCTGGTGGAATATATGACTATCAAAGTAGGTATCAACGGTTTTGGCCGTATCGGCCGTATTGTTTTCCGTGCTGCTCAGAAACGTTCTGACATCGAAATCGTTGGTATCAACGATCTCCTGGACGCTGAATACATGGCGTACATGCTGAAGTACGACTCAACTCACGGTCGTTTCGACGGCACCGTTGAAGTGAAAGACGGCCACCTGGTTGTTAACGGCAAAACCATCCGCGTTACTGCTGAGAAAGACCCAGCTAACCTGAAATGGAACGAAATCGGTGTTGACGTTGTAGCTGAAGCTACCGGTATCTTCCTGACCGACGAAACTGCACGTAAACACATCACTGCGGGTGCGAAGAAAGTTGTTCTGACTGGTCCTTCCAAAGACAACACCCCAATGTTCGTTCGCGGTGCAAACTTTGAAACTTACGCTGGCCAGGATATCGTTTCCAACGCATCCTGCACCACCAACTGCCTGGCACCGCTGGCTAAAGTTATCAACGACAACTTCGGCATCATCGAAGGTCTGATGACTACCGTTCACGCAACCACCGCTACTCAGAAAACCGTTGATGGCCCGTCTCACAAAGACTGGCGCGGCGGCCGTGGCGCGGCTCAGAACATCATCCCATCTTCTACCGGTGCTGCTAAAGCAGTAGGTAAAGTACTGCCAGAACTGAATGGCAAACTGACTGGTATGGCGTTCCGCGTTCCAACTCCTAACGTATCCGTTGTTGACCTGACCGTTCGTCTGGAAAAAGCTGCTTCTTATGAAGAAATTAAGAAAGCAATCAAAGCTGCTTCCGAAGGCCCAATGAAAGGCGTTCTGGGTTACACCGAAGACGACGTTGTATCTACCGATTTCAACGGCGAAGTGTGCACTTCCGTGTTCGATGCTAAAGCAGGTATCGCACTGAACGACAACTTCGTGAAACTGGTTTCCTGGTACGACAACGAAACTGGCTACTCTAACAAAGTACTGGACCTGATCGCTCACATCTCCAAATAAGTTGAGATGAGTGCTTGATCCTAAAAGGCGACTTCGGTCGCCTTTTTTATTGTTTTTAGACAGAGGATTGCTTAATGATTAATAAAATTTTTGCACTTCCGGTAGTCGAACAACTTACCCCTGTGCTCTCCCGCCGTCAGATTGACGGTGCCGATATCATCGTCGTTGATCATCCGCGCGTTAAAGCCTCCGTCGCGCTCAACGGCGCCCACCTGCTCTCCTGGAAACCAGAAGGTGAAGAAGAAGGCCTGTGGCTGAGCGAGGCCACCTCGTTCAAAAGAGGGGCGGCGATCCGCGGCGGCGTACCGATTTGCTGGCCATGGTTTGGCCCGTCAGCGCAGCAGGGATTACCGTCTCACGGTTTCGCCCGTAACCAGCAGTGGACGCTGAAAGCCCACAACGAAGATGAAAACGGCGCGGTGTTGACCTTTGAGCTCCAGGCGAATGATGAAACGCGCGCCCTGTGGCCACATGAATTCACCCTGTATGCCCGCTTCAAGCTGGGTAAAACCTGCGAGATTGAACTGGAAGCGCACGGCGAATTCGAAACTACGTCCGCCCTGCACACCTATTTCAACGTAGGCGACATTCAGGCCGTTAAGGTGAGCGGACTTGGCGATACCTTTATCGACAAAGTGGATAACGCGAAAGAAGGCAAGCTGGACGACGGCGTGCAGACTTTCCCGGATCGTACCGACCGCGTATACCTGCACCCGGAAGCCTGTAGCGTCATCCACGACAGCGCGCTGAACCGCGGTATTGATGTGGTTCATCACCACCACAGCAACGTAGTGGGCTGGAACCCGGGCCCTGCCCTTTCCGTCAGCATGGCGGATATCCCGGATGACGGTTACAAGACCTTCGTCTGCGTGGAAACCGCGTGCGTGACCGCGCCGCAGAAAACCAGCGAAGAAAAACCGTCCCGCTTAGGCCAGACGATCAAGATTGTGAAGCGCTAATATTGTTCAGGCATCATAAAAAACAAACGGGGCGCAAGCGCCCCGTTTTAATGCATTACGTTCTGGTCAGAACTTGTAGGTCACACCTACAGAGAAGATGCCAGACCAGGACTTGTCGACCATCGGGCTGTCTTTCACTTCATCGCTCAGACGAATGTAACGGCCAGTACCGTACACATTCCAGTCACCGAGGAAGTTATACGATGCGGTGAGTTCCAGGTACGGGTCCCAGCCATCATCCGCGCTGTAGCTATTCAAACCACTGCGGCGAGACTCCGCTTTAGACACGCCATAGTAGTAGTCGTTGTAATTTTCGCTGCTGTACTGCACACCGATACCCGGCGTCAGCGTCACTGCGCCGTTGGTATAGCGGTAAAGCCACGCCAGATCCCAGATGAAGCCGTTGCTGTTGTCCAGGGTATCGCCCGCCAGCGCAGTGCGCAGGAAGCCATACTCGGTATTATGGACGTAAGAAAGCCCCGCCATCAGTGAGCTTCTGCGTTTGTCCAGTTGACGAAGCGCATTGCTGTCGCTGTCGCCTGGTTTAAAGTGCGTTGGGTCGTAATAGGCCATGATGGAGAGCTTATCGGCCGTATCGTTCCACAGATAGTAGCCGCCGCCCAACCCACGGAACCAGAAGTTATCGCCTTCATAGGTGACAACGGGGACAGGATAAACGTCGCGGTCATACTGCTTGTACGGGCTGTTAATCACGCCAGCACCCGCGCCAACAGTCCACTGGCTCTCAGCCTGTACGGTGCTCGCTGCGGTAGCGGCAAGGATGCCCAATGCCAGAAGTTTGAGTTTGGTCACAATCCATTCTTTCCTGTAGTCAAATAATCAGCGGGTGAAGTGTAACCGCCATTCCCGTACATCCCAAAATTTTTTGCGCACTAATCCGTTTGATTAACCCGTTATTTTTCATTTTTCAGATGACATCCCGCTTTCATTTATGTGACCGATAAATGAAAAACCCGCTTTTCGCTTATAACCGCAGTGGAAATTTTTGGATGAGTTATTGATATGTCATTGAAAGTAGATTTTATCCGTATGCAAGTTTTGCAATTGCCATCTACGCTTTAATTTAAGAAGAGGTTTTGCTGAACACCCTGCGGTTCATAGCCTTCGACCTGGCACACAGGTTGCTGCTCTGGCAGTGAGGTGCGAAAAATTCTCTTCCGGGAGCCTCCACTACTCATACGAACGGCTCTTATCCTGTGCTAAAAAACGAAAGGACGGCATGCCATGAATATATTCGATCACTATCGCCAGCGCTACGAAGCTGCCAAGGACGAAGAGTTCACACTGCAGGAGTTTCTTACCATTTGTCGGCAAGATCGCAGTGCCTATGCCAATGCGGCAGAACGGCTATTGATGGCTATTGGTGAGCCAAACATGGTTGATACTGCCCTAGAGCCACGGCTTTCCCGTCTCTTTTCGAATCGGGTGGTCGCCCGATACCCGGCGTTTGAAGAGTTCTATGGCATGGAAGATGCCATTGAGCAGATCGTCTCCTACCTGAAGCATGCCGCTCAGGGGCTGGAAGAGAAGAAGCAGATCCTTTACCTGCTGGGTCCTGTCGGTGGGGGTAAATCCTCCCTGGCTGAACGGCTGAAAGCGCTGATGCAGCGCGTGCCGATCTATGTGCTGAGCGCCAACGGCGAGCGCAGCCCGGTCAATGACCATCCGCTGTGCCTGTTTAATCCGCAAGAGGATGCGCAAATTCTGGAAAAAGAGTTTGGCATTCCGCATCGCTATCTCGGTACGATCATGTCGCCGTGGGCGGCAAAACGTCTGCACGAGTTTGGCGGGGACATCACCAAATTCCGCGTCGTGAAAGTGTGGCCGTCTATCCTCGAGCAGATCGCCATTGCCAAAACAGAACCCGGTGACGAGAACAACCAGGATATCTCGGCGCTGGTGGGTAAAGTCGATATCCGTAAGCTGGAGCATCACGCGCAAAACGACCCGGATGCCTACGGCTATTCCGGTGCGCTGTGCCGTGCCAACCAGGGGATTATGGAATTCGTCGAGATGTTTAAAGCACCGATCAAAGTGCTGCATCCGCTGCTGACCGCCACCCAGGAGGGGAACTACAACGGGACGGAAGGTATTTCCGCCCTGCCGTTTAACGGGATTATCCTTGCCCACTCTAACGAATCTGAATGGGTGACCTTCCGTAACAACAAAAACAATGAGGCGTTCCTTGACCGTGTGTACATCGTCAAAGTGCCTTATTGCCTGCGGATCTCCGAGGAGATCAAGATTTACGAAAAACTGCTCAACCACAGTGAGCTGGTCCATGCCCCTTGCGCACCGGGAACGCTGGAAACGCTGTCGCGCTTCTCGATCCTGTCGCGCCTGAAAGAGCCGGAAAACTCCAGCATCTACTCAAAAATGCGCGTGTATGACGGCGAAAGCCTGAAGGATACCGACCCGAAAGCGAAATCGTACCAGGAATACCGCGATTACGCCGGGGTCGACGAAGGGATGAACGGTCTGTCGACGCGTTTCGCGTTTAAGATCCTCTCCCGCGTCTTTAACTTCGACCACGCGGAGGTGGCCGCCAACCCGGTACATCTGTTCTACGTGCTGGAACAGCAAATTGAACGTGAACAGTTCCCACAGGAGCAGGCTGAACGCTACCTGGAGTTCCTGAAAGGCTACCTGATCCCGAAATACGCCGAGTTCATTGGCAAAGAGATCCAGACCGCCTATCTGGAATCCTATTCCGAATACGGCCAGAACATCTTCGACCGGTACGTCACTTACGCTGACTTCTGGATCCAGGATCAGGAGTATCGCGACCCGGATACCGGCCAGCTGTTTGACCGTGAATCCCTGAACGCGGAACTTGAAAAAATCGAGAAACCAGCCGGGATCAGCAACCCGAAAGACTTCCGAAACGAGATTGTGAACTTCGTGCTGCGCGCCAGAGCGCATAACAACGGCCGCAATCCGAACTGGACCAGCTACGAAAAACTGCGCACCGTTATAGAGAAGAAAATGTTCTCTAACACGGAAGAGCTGTTGCCGGTTATCTCGTTCAACGCCAAAACCTCAACCGACGAGCAGAAAAAGCACGACGATTTTGTCGACCGTATGATGGAAAAAGGCTATACGCGCAAACAGGTCCGCCTGCTTTGTGAATGGTATCTGCGCGTGCGTAAATCGTCTTAAAACAAGTGCCCGGTAACGCGCTTACCGGGCCAACAAAATGTCCGGCACTTACGGACGCTGCAAGTTGGCAAATGCAGTACGGGGGATATATGACCTGGTTTATTGACCGGCGTCTTAACGGCAAAAACAAGAGCACGGTGAATCGCCAGCGCTTCTTGCGCCGTTATAAAGCGCAAATTAAACAGTCGATCTCCGAGGCCATCAACAAACGCTCGGTGACCGACGTCGACAGCGGCGAATCCGTCTCCATCCCCAACGATGACATCAGCGAACCGATGTTTCATCAGGGGCGTGGCGGCCTTCGCCATCGTGTACACCCAGGTAATGACCACTTCGTCCAGAATGACAGAATCGAGCGACCCCAGGGCGGAGGCGGCGGTTCTGGCAGCGGTCAGGGGCAAGCCAGCCAGGACGGAGAAGGCCAGGATGAGTTTGTCTTCCAGATTTCAAAAGACGAATATCTCGATCTGCTGTTTGAGGATCTGGCCCTGCCGAATCTGAGAAAGAATCAGCACCGTCAGCTCAACGAATACAAAACCCATCGTGCGGGCTATACCGCAAATGGGGTGCCCGCCAACATCAGCGTGGTGCGTTCACTGCAAAACTCGCTGGCGCGACGCACGGCGATGACGGCAGGCAAACGGCGCGAACTGCGCGAGCTGGAAACCAGCCTGAAAGTAGTGGAAAACACGGAACCGGCGCAACTGCTGGAAGAGGAGCGCCTGCGAAAAGAGATTGCCGAACTGCGGGCGAAGATCGACCGGGTGCCGTTTATCGACACGTTCGACCTGCGCTACAAGAACTACGAAAAACGCCCTGAGCCTTCCAGCCAGGCGGTGATGTTCTGCCTGATGGACGTGTCAGGTTCAATGGATCAGGCCACCAAGGATATGGCTAAGCGTTTTTATATTCTGCTCTATCTGTTCCTGAGCAGAACGTATAAGAACGTGGAGGTGGTCTACATCCGCCATCACACTCAGGCGAAAGAGGTGGATGAACATGAGTTCTTCTACTCGCAGGAGACCGGTGGCACCATCGTGTCGAGCGCCCTGAAGCTGATGGATGAGGTAGTGAAGGAGCGCTACGATCCGGCGCAGTGGAACATCTACGCCGCGCAGGCATCGGATGGCGATAACTGGGCGGATGACTCGCCGCTGTGTCATGAAATTCTGGCGAAGAAGATCCTGCCGGTGGTGCGTTACTACAGCTACATTGAAATTACCCGTCGCGCCCACCAGACGCTATGGCGTGAGTATGAGCATCTGCAAGCGATGTTTGATAACTTTGCGATGCAGCACATTCGTGACCAGGATGACATCTATCCGGTCTTCCGGGAACTGTTCCAGAAGCAGAGTTCGACAACCTCCAATTAAATGTTATTAATCAGCCAGTTAACTCTGTTTTTCTGGCTGATTTTATTGCATTTCCATCCTCATTTTTCTCCATGTTTTTCATTCACTTAAATTTTATTTTGGGGAATGCGATTTTGAAGAAGTGATTATGCAAAACTTCCTTTGAGCTTTAGGATGCCATCATGGGATGGAGGTTAAAATTCTCTCGTTCCGACCAAACCACACAAAAAACCAGCCGCTTATGGCTGGTTATTCGTCAGTGAAGCATGGGGAACTTTCTATATTGCAGGGCAATCATCATCTAATGCACGATTGATGAAGAACGTCACCCTACCCAGCACTTCCACTTCTTCAAGCGCTGATCCCTCAATCGCTTCACCATCATCCGTAATTAGCGCCTTGCCAATGAGTTTTGCAAACTGCGTGTGGCCGTCGCACAAAATTAACAATACATCTCCTGGCCTTTTTTTCGTGGCTGGCTCAATGACTGCAAACCCAACATCTGTTTCAAGCACCCTGCTTTCGGCCCCTATGTTGCACAGAACGGATGGAGAAAGTTGGCGTTCGACGTAATCGGTAGCAGGTGATGCAAATCCCATCAGAGGACCCTCCCCATGTTTCTCAGGATCCAGTACCGGTTATCGCTACCGTCTGTCGTCTTGTCAGCGAAGCCTGGCTGATTGCGCTCTATCCATGCATTGGCGTCGGCTCGGGTGAAGTGCCAGTTAAAACCACGCAACTTTTCTATAAAGCTGTCTGTTCTCAGGTAGCGGTAGCCCTTTGGGTTAAGCTCTATGGCCGCAACAAAGGCGGCCTGAATATCTGAAATTCGGGGCATAATCTGCACTCCCTTTATTACTGTGTTTATATACAGTAGTTTCAAATGGAATGCAGATCAATTTGGGTTCGCCTATTAATTTTTAAGGCTGAATGTCCCCAGGCTGCTCTGTCAGTTCAAGAGAAGCTTCGGAAGCTCTTGTTTTCCAGATGCTATCCTTTGGCATATCGAGGCGAACGTCGATCCAGCTATTGGCAGGAACATCTATAGGAGCCCCTTTCGTTTTAACAATTTCGCCTTCTTCGCTGAGTATGTATTTCCGCTTAAAAAGCCGAATCGTCAGCCCACCGCTTTCTGTCTGCTCTGCTTCAACAACACCCAGTTCCCCCATACCGCCAGGGTCCATTGGCGGCAGCAGCTGCCAGCCTTCTGATGCCAGGCCATCCGAACCGGTAAGAATATATACCCCAACTTCCAGCCGAGAGATTTTGATCCCTTCAGCCTCGGCGTTCGCCGTACCGCACCCGCACCAGACAAAACCTGGTTCATCTATATCAGTGCGTTGACATTCCTCCTGGCTTTTCACAATACGGGCAACCGGTGAAGCAGCCTTAAGAGTTCCGTCGCTGGCTTTGGTGGTATTACCATCATCGTAAACTTTTCGCCAGGCATTGAAACTGAGAGCCTCTCGAGTGCGCCAAAAGAAACCAATTTGCCCCCTGGCTGCAAACTGTGCAGCATAACCTGCATCGGTATGGTGAGATGCATTTATTCCAAAAAATAATGTATTTTGAGCTGGAGCGTCGGTCTGACTGGAAACGAATGAGGATCTACCTTGCCTTGCAATATCTCCCCAGGAAATTGAGTTTACACCTCCAGCGCCAAGACCCCATGCACCGTTAATCAACGTAACCCCGACTGTGGTGTCAATTGTGGAGGATTGAGCCTCTTTCGTTGCGCTACTTCCCAAACCGAGGTTTGTGCGAGCGTCAGCAGCATTCTTTGCAGCTGTTCCGCCCTGGCTGATACTGAGTGCGGTAGTCAGACCGCTTAGGCTGGTTATATCATTGTTAGCCCCTTTTTTAGCCAGTGACTTCTGACCCGGCACGGTAAGGGCAGTGCCGTTGATAGTAATGGTGACATCAGATGTCCCGTTCATTACATCAGCGAACCCGCTCATGTAGCGCTGGTACATCGTGAAGGTTTCAGCGATATCCTGCGCCAGCCCATCCACGCTCAGACTGTCACTCAGAAGAATGGCAAACCGGGTTCCAGCGGGAACAGTTGGGTTAGCTGCTGGCGTTACGGTGAGACTTGTTGCGCTGCCGATGGTGGTAATCTGAAATACCTGCACAGGGCTGGTCATTGCAATAACGGTACATCCGTTACGAATAAGAGATCCAGCAGCAGTGAAGTTTGTGCCGGTACCTGTAAGGGTGTTTCCGCTGATGGCGATAGTGCCAGTAGTATAAATCATGTTTTCTCCAGGCAATAAAAAACCCCGCCGGAGCGGGGTTTGTTCAAAACTGAATGGGTTAGTGGCAGGTGGTGCTGGTGAACGTGTTGGCGCTCACCCATGACCAGTTAAAGGGATAACCGGCGCGGTACTGCGTCTGATTGTTTTGTTTACGGACTCCGTAGATCTGGACGCTGCTTTCCTGTCCGCCGACCAGGGCTGTTCCGGTGCATACGGGTTGCTGCTTCTCAATAACGCCAGCGCAACCGGAGAGCAATACCGCTACCGCCAGGCAAAGAATCATATTTTTCATAGGGGTTATATCCCAGGGCATCATGAAGCTACACAATAACAATATGAATCAACGGGATATAATTGATTTGGTAGATCAATTATTCGAAATTGATCGTTCAAAACGATCAATCATAATTGGCGCAGTTAATGGCCATAATCACGTTCCTCAGATTCGAATACGTAACGTTCTGAAGGTTGCCGCCGGGGGTTGTCTGCGGCCTGGCGAATATCCGCGTATTGCTTCCCTCAAGTTTTGCCATGCTCTTGTATATGGCCGAGTATGGCTGCGGCTGACCGCCAGCCGATATAACCCCGGTAATTAGCCCCAGCATGGCAGGCATACAGGCCCACTTCCCCGCCAGAGTTGTATTGATGTTGTATCCTGAGCTGGCATCCACCCCGGCGGTACCGAGGGTGACAACATCGCTCAGCGTGCGCGTTTCGTTTGTTAAAATCAGCGTCCCTGATGCATCCCACACAGCCAGCCCGTAGTCTGGCTTTGTCTGCGGGAAAATAGAGAAAAAATAAACGTACGCTGTGCCGGTTGCATTCGGTCTGAGAAAATCAATCGTGATGGTGTTCCCGCTTATCGTTTGAGTGATTTCGACCTCTACCGTGCAATGAACGAAGGCGACAACAGGCTGACCTGCGGGGAATGTGTGCGTCACTTTGGTATTAAACCCCGATGTTCCCTGAAGTGCCGCTATCTTTCGTTCCTGTAGAGCGATTGGCGAGCTGTTCGCGGTCACCCATACTTCCCCGCTGGTCGTCGTCAGTAAAACGCCATACTCCGCCATTTATGCCCTCTCGATCTGGAAAATGAGATAAGCCGCTGCCGCAGGCTCAGTCCCTGCTGAGTAGTCGGTATCGCCTACTGCTGACACTGTTGCGGTTCCCCCTGAAATGGTGATCTTCCTCCGACTCGTACCAAACTGTTCGCCGTTCATGCTCTGAAAATAGGTCAGCCTGCAACCCGGTGGAAGCGCTACGGTGTAAGAGCCTGTTTTCTGGTTCTGGGCCAGCTGGAGATAGCCACAAACGCTGACAGGCTTAACGCCATAATTATTAACATTGCCTGAGGCGTCCCATGTCTGAACACCATATTCCGCCATCCAGTCCTCCTGAAAAAAAAGAGGCCCCGTAAGAGGCCTCCCGTTACCATGTGCCAGTGATTCTCCCTATCTGCACCCTCAACACATTGTTGGCATCCTTGACACTGATCGTTTGATTAGTCTGCTTCATGGCCCCCTCACCAGCTGTCGAACCGTAGTTCTCAAACGTACCTCCCTTATCCAGCCTCCATCCGACTGAGCCAGCGACATAGTTATTGGACTGGATGTAGTTGCCGATCTTGTTGTTGTTGATGGTGCCATCACCTATCAGCGCGTCTCTGATGAACACCTGCCCGTTCTGAATAACGAACGGAAGCGTAACGGTCGCTCCGGCCTGGTGAGTAACGGCGAAGCGGTCAGCCAGGAAGATAACCTGCGACTGCATGCCGGACGGCGTATTCTCCACGCCTATCCCCATCCCTGCGGCGTAATACTGACCGTTGCTGGATAACCCGACCTTGATGCTGTACATCGCCTTCAGGTCGCCATTGACGTTCGCAATGGCCTGCGCGTTGGTAGTGATCGCTGAAGTGTGCCCGTTGATGGTCGCCGTAATGCCGTTTATCTGCGTGGCCGTGGCCTGCTGATAATTGGAAAACGTCTGGTCCAGGCTGTTGATTGCTGCCTTGTTGCCGTTCACGTCAGTCTGCAAACTCAGCAGCGAACGCGCTGTTGCCTCCCTGTCGCTTGCCATAACATTATCAATACGATCGATGCTGGCTTTACTGTCACCGTACTGCGCGCTGAGTCTCACCTGCTGATCAACCTGCGCCAGCGTACTCGTTATTAGCGCGATGGAGTTACTCTGAATGCCGCCGCTGGCAGTATCTGTCCTTGCTCCCAGTTCCTCCAGACGGGATGCCATTGATGAAGTCGTGTCGGTGACAACCTGTCGCAACGTGGTGATATCAGCAGTATTTTGCGAGCTGGCTTGTTCGGCCGCATCTGCCTTACCTGATGCAGCGTCAGCTTTACTCGAAGCCGAATCAGCTTTATCAGAAATGACCTGAGTACTCGCAGTGAGCTGGTCAACAGCAGTAGCCCTTGCCTGAGCTTCATCTGACAGAGCCTGCCTTACCTCGGTAACTCCCGCCTCGTTCTGCGCATTTTTTGCCTCAAGACGGGTAACATCCGTTACGCGCGCCTCCGTTTCAGTAGCGATCACCTCCCGGAGCTGTTCGAATGTCGCAGAGTTAGCGCCCTGTTGGGCTGTCTGGCGCACGATAACATCGGCAATAGCCAGCGCGTTGCCGATGATTGCTTCTGCTGTCTGCTTATTCGAACCTACGGCGGCAGCCAGCCCATCGGCGTTCTCCTTAATTGCATCAGAAAGCTCGGCCAGTTTCTCGCTACTGTCTACAGCACTTTCAATCAGATCCTTAAATACCTCGGAATCTTTAATCTCCTCCAGGATCGCATCGGTGATATCGGATACATCGATGCTGGCCTGCCCGCGCACAAAGTCTGTATACCCTGACTCGTTTCCGCTGCGGTCCACCAGCTGCGCGCGGTACCAGAAAATTTGCCCTGCCTTAAGGCCCATCTGCTGATACTTGCGCTGCGGATAGGGTACGTCTGCCAGCAGCATCGCATCGTCTTCAGTCCCTGTCAGGCTGTACTGAATTTCCGTCTTCAGCGTGTCGTCGGTGTTCGCCGGGAATCCCCAGCTCAGCTCGATACCGAAAACCACATTATCAGAAGCGATGAAGCCGACCGGTTTCGGGGGATTGCCCACTTTACCGGTCAGCGTTTTCTCTTCTGAATAGCCCCACCCGGATGAAATTTCTGCGGCATTGATGGCGCGCACCCGTACCAGATAACGCCCGGCATAAATCCCAGGAACGTCGAATGACGTGGTGGAGCTGCGCGGCACGTTAACCCAGTTCCCTTCGTTGCGGCGCCATTGCGCTTCATAGGCGATAGCGTTCTGCGCCTGGTCCCAACTCACGCGCATGGTTTCGACGCTGATATTCTGCTGCACCACCGAAAACGAACTGATTACGATGTTTTCTGGCGGTGACTGATTACCCGGCGGGATCACGCTCACCGGCCGCTGGTCAATGATGGCTCCGGTATCGATTCGGGCATATTTATCCGGATCGTGCCATGCACCGGTAATGGTGAAAGTGCCATCATCGTTATCAGCGACACTCACAACACGATACTGCTGCGCATAGAGTTCGTTTGACTCAACCACCCAGACAGCTTCGGCCTGAGGCGTCTCACTGTACGCGGTGGTGACTGTGACCGATTCCCCGTTAACCGCCTGAATGGTCCTGCTCTGTGACGCTCCGGAGGGAAGGTTGAGGATAAGGCGATCACCTGCTGCCGCATCAGCTACACGGTCAAGTTTGATAACGCGACCATTAACGGCGCTGATGCGGCCGCCCATAACCTTTCCGGAAAGCAGCTCGTCTGCCACAGCGATGATATAGCCAGGCTGCGGTATGTTTCCGTCCAGCCCGACATCGAACGAAACAACGCGATCTTTGTTGTTGGTGAGAATACCCCAGCGCCCCTTTCGGTTCGCTTCTGACTGTCTGGTACAGCCGATGGCTGTCATTTCCAGCTGATTGAAGCCGTACCGCGCCACCAGCGCCTGCTCGAATACGGGTTCCATCGCGTCAGCGTAGGCGTTACCGGGATCGGACCATGAAACTAGCGCTGTAGTGTAGCGGGTTTTCGTGGTGCTGCTTGAATAGGTGAAGCGACCGCCAACAACGTTAGCGCGCGTATAGCTGTAATCCACATCACGGGGCATATCGGCCAGAGCAACGATCTGATCGCCACCCCAGTACGTCATGCCACGGAATATGGCCGCAAAATCACGCAGGACTGTATAAGCGTCGTTTCGGTCCTGGATGTACACGTTGCAGGTATAGCGTGGTTCTGTTCCATCGCCACCCTTACCGTCCGGCACCATCTGATCGCAATACTGGGCGACCTGATAAAGCGTCCATTTATCGATGTTAGCAGCAGTCAAACGGTGACCGAGGCCGAACCGGTCAGAAACAACCAGATCGTAAAATATCCACGCAGGGTTATCCGTCCATGCCCACTTAAACGCCCCGGTCCATGTCCCGCTGTAAGAGCGGGTTTCCGGGTCGTAAGTATCAGGAACCCGAATAACGCGGCCACGAGGCTCACAGGAGATCTGAGGTATAGAACCATTAAACTGGCTGGAGTCGAATTCAATGTACAGCAGCGCGGTATTCGGATATCGCAATTTCGCATCAATCACCTCAGTGAAGCTCTGTAGCGTCATCGTGTCGCCGATTTTCGCGCTGTTAGCGTCAGCGGTAATTTTGCGCAGTCTGATTGTCCAGGTACTGCCAGCCTGAGGTAAATCAATACGGTGGCTACGCTCATAACCTGAGGTCGTTTTCCCGGTCACGCTGGTATTGAGGACTGTCTGCCATGTCCCGCCGTCAGTCTGCAAGTCAATCGCGTAATTAACCGAGTATCCGACCAGATCGCCATCGTCCTCCTGTTTGAAAAGGGAGGGCCATTGCAGACGCAAACGTACCGCCGAAAGCTGGGTATTTGTAAAGGTTCGTGTCCATGCTGTAGCGCTCGTTACTTCAGTACCCACCCTAATTTCGTTTTCGGTGCCGGGTATACCCTGAATGTACTTCTGGGCCTGAGTACCCGAGCGAAATTCCCACGTAACGCCACTGAAGTTTTGGGAGCCGTCGGCGTTCTCCAGCGCCGTTCCGTCCAGGTAGATATCCTTCCCGGTGAGCTGTCCAGCAAACTCCCCTTCACCAAGCGCAACGAGGATCTTTGCCTTCGCTACAGATTGCAGATCATCAGGCTGTTCGGTAGGAGTTCGGGAGCTGGAGCTCCCCCCTTTTCGTCCGGTAATTGTTTTAGCCATATCGCGCCCATAAAAAAACCACCCGAAGGTGGCTTGTAAAAAGGTTTGTTATCTACTGCTGATCTTCGACATAAATCCCGGCGGAAATAATCGCCCCGCCGATTCGCCGGCGGCCGTAAAGGAGCGGAACCGGGTAACCCTGTGCGGCGGTATTTGTCACCCCGCCAAACGCATACGATGCACGGTTATCTGCGCTTTGTTTACTGGCTATGCCTGATGGCTGCGGTGAAAGCAGCTGAATAACCCCACCGAGGACCAACGAGGCACCAGTGGCAGCAGCAAACCCCGTCAAGCCACCAGCAGCGAAAGCAGCGCCAACACCACCAGAAACAAAGACAGCCGCGGCTATTAAAACTGCTCCTAATATGGTCTGAAAAAGACCAGCTCGCTTACTACCGATAACAACTGGCATGATCCTTACTACGTCGCCTTCACACGGAAAACCCATCTCATCGGCGGCAATATTCCTTTTTCCTTTAAATACTGCGAAAGTTAATCCACGACGCTTACTGCTGATCATGAAGCTTTCGAAACCGGGTAATGTTTTACTTAAAGCAATAGCTGCTTCACCAGTACGGGATATAAGTCGCTTATGTGTTTTACCGAAGGTCTTTCCTAATACTCCGCCGAGCTGAATTGTTGTCATTACTTCTTTCATATTCTCACCATAAAAAAACCCGCCGAAGCGGGTTAAGTATTGGTTAGATACAGTGTTCTATTACTTTTATCCGGCTGTTGATTCGATAAGCAAAAAGGCCACCTTGATGTCGAAATTCTATCTTGGTAATTCCACCTTCAGATATTAAATCAACCATCTCAAGTTGAGATTGTGTAAAAACAGTTTTGCCACCGTCATAAGGCTGAATAAAAACGCTTCCGTATTTTTGGCTTTCTTCTTGCCAGCCAACAAGTATACATTCAGATACCGCATCAATTTTTTTCCTTGTTTGAAAAGTATTTGACGCTGGCTCATTCCGAAGATCCTGCATGCTCGAACATCCAGCCATGACTAACAAAGAAAGTGCCAAAAATGCTTTTTTCATATCCCTATCCCCTTTGGTTTTACAAAAGGTTAGCACAGAGATTTGTAACGTAGAATCTTCATCGTTCGTTCCTGCCAGTAACCGCCATATGGTACTCGCTGACTCAAGTGACCGTACAGGTGGTGCAGCAGCATATTGCCCTCCAGCAGTATACCCGCGTGGTTCCACTTATCAGCCTGCACCTGCATGATCACCATATCGCCAGGTTTAGGCGGCCCGTCGAATTCACGGAATCCGCACTCGTACCAGCAATCCTGATAGAAGTTGCCCGGATATTCGTTTTCCCACCAGGGATAATCAACCCGGTAATCGTGGAGTTCGATACCATGCGTTTGCCGGAAATAGCTCATTACCAGCCCCCAGCAGTCAAAGTGCCCGAGCACAAACGGACGCTCCAGCAGTGGTAACTCTCCGCGCGGCTGAATGGTGCGTAAATCCCCCTCGGGCCAGCTCACGATATGCCAGGGTAAAAGCGTTGCGTCGCATTGCGCTTTATCCAGTTCGCTCGGCTGCGTAGTGGCGTCAGGGTGGCTGTGAGCGATGGCGATCACCGTACCCCAGTCCTCAGCAGCTGCGTAATCTTCAGGGCAGAGGACAAAATTTTCCTCCGGCGCCGCGGCAAGATTCCGGCACGGGAAATAACGTTCAACACGGCTTTTTTGCGCCACCACACCACAGCACTCACGAGGATATTCAGCAGCAGCATGCGCCATGATGGCATCAATGGTTTTCTGGCGCATATCAGCTCCTGATCAAAGATGTACCGACGAAACCACCATGCGAAAGCTCATTACCTTTGCCAAAACGTAGCTCACATGCTTTCAGCGTTCCGTTGCATTCATCCAGCGAGGGATCGCTCACCGGGTTATTGTTTTTGTCGAAATAGCGGGTTCCGGCATAGTCGCAACCATCACCGGTACGGTACTTGTTACGGATGCACCAGGTGCACAACGAATGGAGCTGGCGCGTAGGTATCATCAGCCCCTGCAGATCCATTGGGCTGGAGAGGGTGAATTCGACTACCTCGTTTGTTTCGCTACTCTTTGAATCGATGTAGAAAACCTTCAGCTTTTCCTGGGTCGGATCGGCTGTCGGGTTACCCCCGGTGAAGTTTTTCGCATCGAGATATTTACCCAGGGTGTCGTGTATCGTCACCTTCGCCTGCAGCATATCGTCGTAAGCCAGGCAAAGGGCGGTGATCGAGCTGTCGAGGTTAGCAACCGAAAGTTTTGGTTGCGCACTACTTCCCGAAGTAGAAGCCTCGATCCCCTCAATCTGGCATGGCCACGCTTTATATTCTTCGCCCTGCCACCAGATTGATTTGGCCGGAAGCTTGTTTTCGTCACCGCCGGCCGCCGTTATTTCTGCTTCAGTATGTGCGAGGCTGTAGCTGTGAAACCGTAACACCTCACCTGTACCAAATGCAGTGCCATCCACTTCAAACAGCCTGACCTCATCGCCGGGTTCAAGCTTCTGATAATCTGCGTTAAGACTCATGGTTTATAGGTCTGCTCAAAAGTTGCTGAAAGGTTGAAGAGCCCAGCGCCAAGCGGCGAAGGAGTGTAAGTATCACAGCGATACAACCCCAGTGGTTCAAGCGGTGGGTGCCACTGAAAAGACTTTGTTCCCTGATGGCGATCGAGAAAGTTTTTAATGGCCCCGATATACGCTTCGGTACCGGTAAACTGTAAATTCCACTTTTGTGAACGCGGATTTAATCCGTCACCGGCCACCTGTTCATATCCGTCACCAAATTTTGCGGAGCGCCGGCGGAACGTTACCTCCTGCTCCGCGTTGATGCGTGGGCACCAGCTGAATGTTTCAAGAGCCATCAGCGGCCTCCTTTTGCAAGATTCCAGATATCACCGCCAGGGCGAATATCGCGCATCATGTTTTGTTTATATCGTTTATCCACGAACCGCCCGACTTCAGCGCCAAACTGTTCGAAGCCAGCTGAGCCCTGAGTAGATGTATTGCCGTTTCCGTCAATAGTGATATATACCTGTGGCGCCCCTCCACTGCCTGGCGTGACGCCGCCATTTCCCACGGCGCGGACAGCCAGTGAACCATCAGACGCGCGGGTAAGAGGCATAATGGCTTCAGGACCCGCCTCTCCCATCAGGCCGGCACCTTTTGCAAACGCAAACAGCGTCGGTGAACTGACGACAGAGTTACTGTACTGACTGAGATCGGCTGAAGAGTAAACGCCGCCTTTGGCGTTTAATTGCAGGTTAGCACCGTAGTTCTGGATTGCTGTTCCGCTACTGGCTGAGGATGAGGCGGCACCGCTAAACAGCGAACCGATAGAGCTGGCGGCGTTCGCGATCATCATATTTACCATCACCTGTTCTATGATTTTCAGAACGCTGATACCCCAGTCTTTCCAGCTCGCTTTATTGCCGTTGAGCATCTCGACAATGTTGCTGCTGATCCCTGAAAGTGCGGTTTTCATGACGTCGGCAGCCTGCATTGCATAGTTCGTGGAATCATCCACCCAGTCGGCAAGTCCGTCACGGGCGCCTGTTACCCAGTCAGCCTGTAGCGCATCAACTTTCTTGTAGTAATCCTCCTGAACTTCGATCCTTTCGGCCTGCGCATCCTTCAGGGCCTGAGTTTCCCGGTCATAAACCGTCTGGCTTATATCACGGGACTGATACTGCTTTTGCAGCTCCCGCTGCTGGTCGAGGAAGTCGCGCTCAATACTCAGGCGTTCCCTGAGCCGCTCACGCTGCTTATTGCCGATTCCGGCACCCTGCACATCCACGCCCAAATTTGCACGTGCATTCTCGTTTTGTGCCTGCAGATTTGCCACAAACGCCGCCACCCTGGCATTTTCTTCGTTGGCTTTTTTGACGGCGTTCAGGCGATCCACTTCCTGAGCCAACTGTTGAAGCCGTATTTTTTGCGCGTTGTTAATTCCGGTGAGCTTTCCCTCCGCCAAATCGAACTGGAGTTTCTGTTGCTCGGTCACCTCCACCGTTTTTTTGCCGGTGGTATCGATGAGCGCAATCTGGCGCAGGTAACCCATCTCCATGGATTTGAAAGAGCTTTCCAGTTTTCTTGCGCTTGCATCAGGCGTAACTTTGCCGTTAGTCTCGCCCGGTGGAAGGGAGAATGGTTTCCCAATTCCGACAGTAGCAGCACCAAGCGGAAGAATGCCAACAGCAGGTTTTGACAGCCTGTTTCTGGTTTCGATAAGGGTGTTCAGTTCATCGTTGAGTGCTTTTACACTATCATTCCCACCAGTGAACCAGGCGAACATTGATTTGTCCTGCGAATAAAAACCCTTTCTTCCTTCAAGGTTTTTTTGCAAATAAGCAATGCGCTCATTTACCTGATCGATATTTTTGAGGTCAATTTTACCGCTCAGAGCGGCAAATCTGTTGCCGGTGCTTGCGGCGAGTTGACCAGCGCCGGCGGCGGCTTTTACAAGCCATCCAGCAAGCTGTGCAACTTCAGACACCAGATCAGAGATACCCTGCAGGACAGCAGGATCAGTTAAAACATTGTGAAGTTCATCAAGAGAGTTTTGCAGTTGTCCAAGGTCAACCTTTGCCAGACCTGCGGCAATCTCCATCTTCAGGCCAGCAACCTGAGCCTCCATGTCTTCGAATAGCTGGTTAACTTTAACCAGGTCATCAATGGAAGATGGGTCTGGCGCTACCCCATAATCCTTAGCCAGATCAATAAACCGTTTCAGTTTCTCATTATTGTTATCGAACAACGGAAGAAGTTTTGAAAGGTCATTGCCCAGGCTTTCAAGTATGGTTGTCTTTTCGGCATTCGTGCCGATCTTGCCAAGTGATTCACCAATTGCCAGGAGCTGTTTTTCAGGACTTACTTTGGATAATTTCTCAGCGGACAAACCCAGGGAATTAAGGGCATCAACTGCTTCACCCGACTTGTTCAGGACAGCGTCACCTATCTTATCGCCGATATCCTTAAAAATATCAGCCATCTGATCGCCGGACACCCCTGCCTTTTCAGCAGCAAACTGCCATGCTAAAAGCTCCTGAGTTGATATCCTTAGCGACTTTGCCCAGCGGTCTGTTTCGGTAATCTGCTTGGAAGTGCTTTTCAGTAACTGAAAACCAGCCGCTCCAACACCCAGACTAGCAGTTACGGCTGCCGCACCAATACCCGCCAGTGCAGCGCTGGCGGATGCTGCATCATCCTGTACCTGTTTGCTCCACTTTGCAGAGGCGCGTTCTGCCTGATTAAGGCCGGAGACAAAACCGCCCGTTTTTGCAATCAGGTCGATTGTCAGCGTACCAAGTGATTTGGAAGCCATAAACTCTCCGGTGGCGGCATTATGTCCAGCTGGCTCTGGCTTCCTCTAACGAGATTGGTCCATCAGCAGCTTTGACTTTGGTAAAGTGCAGTGTGAAATCGGTCGGGTTGAATGGTGGGCGTTTGGGGTCTCTGTTAACGTTGGCTATCATGCTGCTCACCAGCCCGGCACCCCACTCAACCCGCAACATAGGGTTCAGACTTCCGTATCGTTCCCGGTACTTTGCCCAGAGCTGCGACTCTTTGAAGGAGAGCGATTCCCGCGCTTCGGCGATTGTTCTGCCTCCGATTCCGTTGAGGACGAGCTCGCACCAGAATTCGTCTTCGGCGCTGAGCTCGAAGTCTTTCCCAGATCGTTAACTTCCTGAATGGCCAGAAGCAGTGCTACCGTCAGGCCACTATCGAGTGCTCCACGTTCAGGATCGGCCTCACCAGTAATGTCAGCCGGGGTGAAGATGGGTTTACCCTGTTCATCGCAGATGGATGCGGCGATACGCCCTGCCACACCATCGACCTTACCCCCAAAAGCCAGCACATCGGACGTTGCTGTGTGATAACCCATCGGGCGGACATACACGGTCGCGGTGATTTTTTTATCACCCTGAGTCCAGGTGATTTCTTTCTCAACCGGGCGACCGGTAAACGCGCCGGACTCCTTGAGTGCATCAAGTGTTAATTTCATTAGTTATCCTGATTAATGAGGGCGTTGCCGCCCTGATTTTATGGGGTCACGACTTTTGGCACCCAAACAGCAGATCCGGAGCGCTGGACAGATGCAGAAGTAGAAACAACCGTGTTTGCTGCAAAATCAAACGGGAAGTCGGACACATAGCCTTTGAATACGAACCATGTGCGGCTGTCAGGTAACACCAGGCCATCGACTGCACCGGATGCACCATCTTCAGCCGCAGTTGGCGATGCGGTTCCGTCTGACCATCCAATCGCGAACGTCAGGTCCTGATCCTCTTCGTCGTCCGAAATGGACAGGTTGTAGAGCATGATGTGGCTGGTATTTTTAGGATCAGCGTTAAGCGTCAGTGATGCTGTGCCAGGCGTTCGAAGACCACGCTTATAGCTGCGATCAAAGCGCTCAGAAAGACAGGTGTCTTCAATCTGGTCCGCCGGGTTGCTGCCGGGTGAGAATGCAGTGATACATTCAACTTCGCTCACCGCGCCTTTTGCGAGCACAAAGAGCTGCGTACCTTGCGTCAATACAGACATTGTTATCTCCGGTCATAAAAAAACCGGCTCAAGGCCGGTGGTTGAATAATACGTTTATCTAGTGACTATCCAGTCAACATCGAATGAGTAGCGATAGCGCTTTGTTTCCGGGTCTTTCTCCTGCTCGCCAAGGCGTGTGATGTACGCGTGCGGCTCAATGGCATCACGCAGCGCAGAGGCGACGGCGATAACCTCGTCCACCGTGTCGGCGTACGCATCTACCTGCAGCGAAAAGGAGTCTGCATCCGGCCGATGCGCCAGATAGTTTTCCGTCAAGCCAGTGACGTTCTGCCACACCGCATACGGGTAAACGACAGCATCATCCTGCTGGCCGAAGGGGTATAGTCGAACAGGATCAGAGCCGATTAGCGCGGTTACCGCCGCACTTGCCGCGCATACACCAAATATGGGCGCAATCATGGTGGTATTCCTTTTTTCTGAGCGCGCTTAATGGCACGGTCAATGGCCTTTTCATAATCAGTGCCAAAGGTATTTATCACCTCGCCGATGCTGCTTTCCGCTGCCGGGCGCATAATTGGCTGGGCACGAACATTTTCGGTACCGAACTCAATAAGGCGCCAGTGAGGAGTGGGTGCATTCCTGCCAAGATCGGGGTGCTTTTTAAGGACCGCGCCGTGAAGAACGCCAATGCGAAAACTGAGATCGCCCGTACGCTTAAAAAGACGGCCATTCCAGCGCATGGCGATGTTATCTGCGATGCTCCTGCCGGTGCCCGGGTCATCAACGCGACGGGCGTTAGTCTTCGCTTTCTCGACGATGATGTTGCCGGCACGCCTGAGCGCAGCCCTGCCACCTTTGCGACGCAGATCGACGCTGACGGCATCCAGTTTTCCCAGCAAAGAATCGACGCCAGTAATGCTGAACTCAATACCATCAGCCATCGTTAACCCCCTGCGAACATGGAAGTGTCAGATATTCGCGCCCGCTTTTATCGTCGGACAGAACGCCATGGACGTTATAAACACGGCCGAGATAAAGGATTCGGTGCTTACTGGTTACATCATCGCGCCAGCGAATAGTGATCCGCGTCGTGACTTCGCTCTGCCCTGCCTGGGCCGCTACAAACTCACGCGCGGACAGATCGACAACACTGGCCCACAGGGTAGCAACGTCAGCCCAGCCGTTAATGATGGCTCCGGTAGCCGGATTCTGGGTTTTAACAGGCCTCTGCAATGTAACGCGGTGACGAAGTTTTCCGGCCTGCATGCTCACCCCCTGGGATTTCCGCTGAGATAAGTATGCTGTGGAAGTTCAGCGTCACTCTCTTCCACTACCATCGACTGGTAGATCACCGCCGTCAGAGCCTCGTTTGACTCCGCCAGTCGGTTCATTGCTGCTGTCTGGGCTGCCATTGCTGCCAGCAGCTGGCTTACCTGTTGCTCGTTCATAGGCGATTTTCATCCACTTTTTAAGCCATTCACGCCGGGCGGCGCATCCGGAGCAGGCCATCAGTGCCACCGACGGTGCTGTATCAGCAACGCCTCAACGCCCAGCGGGGTTTCCGCCAGATTCTGCGACGCGGCTTCCCGGTTCGCATACCAGTGGCCAATCAGCAGAAGCATTGCCGCCCAGATCCCGGGCGTAAAAAGAACCTCCCGGGGAGGCTCTTTGTCTTCAGGGGGCGGCGAAAGGGATTCCACCAGCGAACCGTCGCAAAATTTCTCAACATAATCGACGGCCGCCGTGGTGTAGGCAGTGATAAGAGAGTCTTCGGCGTCGTTATCAACCCTCAGATGCGTCTTTATCAGCGCCATCTGCTCCGCGCTTATTTCCACCTTTACCCCCGGTTTTGGCTTTTTGTGGCTGTTCAGGCTGTTCAGGCTGTTCAGGCTGTTCAGGCTGTTCAGGCTGTTCAGGCTGTTCAGGCTGTTCAGGACTGGAGTTTTTCACCTTCTCAGGTTCAACCTCTTCAGCCAGGTACATTTTTACCAGCATCTCGCCAACCTCTTTTTTCACGATGCGGGTTTCGCCCTGGGATACAGTGCCCAGGTGATAATGCGAGAACATACGGAGAGCTTTAATTTTCATAGGTTAAACGCGGCCATTGCTGACCGCGCCCTTCTGTTATTCGCCGGAAGAAACCGCAATATCGCCGGTGACGATGGCGGCAGGACGGTAGTGCGCCAGCGCCAGGCGCTCTTCGCACAGAATGGTCAGCATGTTGCGGATAAAGTTGTCGCGGTCCTGGTTGCTGATTTCGATAGTTGCATCCATGCGATCCCAGACCTGAGAGGCCAGGCCGAACGCGCCAACGGTAAATTTACCCGCCGCCTGCGCCGTGGTGGAGACAACAGGCAGCCCCCACAGCACTTTTGACGCAAACGCCTGTGGGCCACCGAGGATGTAGTTGCCGTTGGCGTCTTTCAGCAACGCAATCCGGTGCCAGTCTGCCGGGTTAAGGACGATGCCATCGGCTTCAAATTCACTCAGTGATACCTGATAGATAGCGTGCGCCAGCACATCCGCACCAGTATCACCCGAGGCATTCAGCGCAGTCTCATAATCATTTGCAACCACGTTGAGTCCTTCCAGATTATCGCCGGTACCGTCGCCGTTGAGCATCTGGTTTTCTTCCGCCAGCGCCAGGCCATACATCATGCGGGTATTGATATAGGACTGAAGCGCTGGCGCATCGTCCATAATCTGGCGCGATGCCTGGATCCAGTGGGCGATGGTTTTGACGTTCGCCGTCTCTTTGGTGAAGGTGATGTTACTTTCCGGCTTCAGGGTGCCCTCGGCCACAGGAGCGGCGGCATTGGTGAAGACGTTTTCTCGCACGTATTCAAGCGCGTTACTGGAAATTCGGCCCTGGGCCAGAAGGTCACGGACAGTCAGTCGGCGCAGGCCAGGCATCAAGATACCAGGATTCTGCTGCGGCAGAACCAGGGCGCCGGCGGAGTTGGCGCCAGACCCAATCGCTTTATCAAAACTGGTCACTTTCGCTTTGGTGCGTGAGCCGTCCCAGCCTTTCATCAGGTCTTCGGATACGCGCTCTGCAAAGGACTTCTTGGCGGTCTGTTCAGGCGAGTTGCCAGCCAGCTTCTGCTCAAGATCGAACAGGCGGGTACCGGTCGTTTTCAGTTCATCCTGGGCTTTAGCCAGATCGGTCTGCAGCTGCTTGTTGATTTCGCCGTTCTGGTTGATGGATTTACGCTGCTCCTCGATAAGCTCCTTCACTTCTTTCTGGGAGTTCTCGATCGCTTTTTCCAGGGTTGCTAATTCAGACATGTTTTGCTCCGTTAAGGATTCCGCAGGTTAGCGGCAAAGGAAGTTATGCGCTGTGCCAGCGCGTCAATGTCGCCGCCGCCGAACTCGCTTCGGCCTGCGGACTTCACGCGGGCGATAAACGCCTGCGCTTCAGCGCGCGTAAGGCCGACTGAATCCCTCAGCCAGGCCTCCGCGTCACGAATGGTTTTAATGCCGTCGATGCTCTTCATGGCAGTTACGCCTGCCAGTTCGTTTGCCGGGAAGGTGCAGACACTGATTTCCCGCAGGTAAGAAATGTTTTTGAAAATCAGGCCTGACGTGCCGACGGTGTAATCATCGGGGCCGACTGAAAAACCGACCGACATGCCTTCAACCGTGCCATGCTGCATGGCGGCCTTCAGATCTTCGGCCAGGCTTAACCCCGGAGTGAGTTGCCCACGTACAAAAAGCCCCTTCTCGTCTTCGTGCATGGCATCCCACTTGCCAACCGGGATGGCTCGCGTCTGGTGGTTAAAGAACATAGCCACCTTGCGGCTCTGGTTAGCGACCACACCAGCGAAAGCGCCGGGCAAAATAATGTCGCCATCGGAATCGGTGTTATTGAAAACCGAGGCGTACCCTTCAAACGTTCCCTTACTGCCGTCACCGGTAAACTTGATTTCGGTCTGGTCGAACGCCAGCGTCTTTTGAATTTCAGGCATCATGGCCCCCATAAAAATTAAGCCCCGTCATTGCGGGGCTCTTTGCTTGATCCAAGATCGGTAATGGGTACGTTCTGCGACTGGCGCGTCGCCACGTCACCGCCAGGCAGTGGTGGCAGGTTATCCAGCCGTCGAACCTCGTTAACGGTGCGAATGCCGGTATTGACCATGATCTGCATGAATGATGCCCGGCTTGTTGAGTCGCCGCGTAACAGCCCGTCGAGGTTATGTTCGGCATGAATAGCGCCCTGTTCTGACTCTTTCACCAGCCAGCGCTCAATGCTGTACTCCCAACGGTCAAGGTAGGGTTTTAGCGTGTACTGAAGAAAACCCAGGTTTTGATGCTCAATTCCCGAGCCCCAGGAGGTGGTTTTATCAACATCGCCTACCAGATGCGGAGGCACACCGTAAAAGCGGGCCAGTTCGGCGACCTGAAATTTTCGTGCAGCCAGTATTTCCGAATCCTGAGGCGAAACCCCTATAGCCTGCGTAGTAAACCCGCTCTCCAGGATCCACAACCGCTTTTTAACCGGTCCGCCTGCAATCTCCTTAAAGTTCTCCTCCAGCTGACCGCGCTGCTCTTTAGTCAGCACCTTGCCATCAGTCATCAGGATCTGCGGAGACTTCGCGCCGTTCGCGAAGAACTCACGCTGATTATCTTCCATGGCAATGGCGACACCTGCAGACTTCGCGCTGAACGCCAGCGGAGACAGGCCGGTTAGCCCGTTGAAGCCAAATCCCTTGAGATGGAAAATTTCTTTCTGTGAAAAGTTGGCGTATTCCGTGTCACGACGATAGCGGTAGATAATGGTTTTGCCGTTTTCACTGAGCCGCACTTCCATATTGGCGCTCATCAGAGGAACCATACTGATAACGTCGCCGACGCTGTTTCGCTCCACATGCGCGTAAGCATTACCGTAGGCGCACAACTGCATGGTCATGGCTTCGCGGAACTCCAGAGCGGTCATGAAATTGTTTGGCCGGAACCTCAGTAGTTTTGCGAGAGGATGGTTGCCAGGAACCTTGCTGCGCTGATCGTCTTTGGTCTCGTAAACATCAAGCGGTAAAGATGCAGTGACTGTAGAAATGAGACGGATACAGGCCCACACCGTGCTGATTTGCATGTTTCGCTCATCAGTGACAACGGATTCACCAACAACGCCGTGCGCAGAGGTGCCAGCCATCTGAGAGCCTTTCTCTGGTGTAACCAGTCTGCCACCGGTCAGGATGGAGGCCATGCGCGCCCAGAATGGCGATCGCGTTCGCAGGTCAATGCTGTAATCGGTATCTGCCATTTTTACACGCTCAAAAAGTTATAGATAAAATCGTTAACATCTCCCGGGTCCTCTACATCGTCACTGGACTGTGCCCCGATGGACATTGCCAGTGCTACCATGCCGTCGATACGGCCACTCGACTTGCCTTTTACAAATTTGCGGTTACCGGCGGGGTCGGTGATTACCGTGGCGTTTTTGGCGCACATTTCGAGGATCGGATGGTTGCCGTGCTTCAGCTGCGCACCGAGCAATCTGGCCTCAAGCTCCCTGAGTGCGGGAGACATAGAAACAAAGCCCTGGCCAAATTCCACAAACCGCTCAAGCTCCGCTTCAGTGAATCCGGCGTCGATGAGATGAGGGCGAAGGAAGCGCATGTTATAGCGGTCGAACGCCAGCACCCTGACGTTACAGATATCAAAAACGCGCCGCAGCTCCCTGGCGATAAAGGCATACTCAATGGCTTTTCCCGGTGTCGTGTTCAGCCAGCCCTGCCTCGCCCAGATGTCATAAGGCACGCGATCGTTACGCGCTTTGTCTGCCAGCCCTTCCTCAGGTAGCCAGAACTTACAGTGCACATCGCCATGGGTTGTGTTGAGAATAAGCGCGGTGAGGTCCGACACGCTGGAAAGGTCCAGGCCGCCCCAGACGGTAGCGCCCGCCAGTTCGCCGGGTTCCTCTTTATTCATGTGCCATACGGTCTGACTCACGAACGGGCTTTTCGCCTCAACCCTGCGGTTTAGTACAAGGTTCTCAAACTCTGCCTGGCGCGACGGCAGGCGTTTTGCGCTGGCGGCCATATCCAGCACTTCTTTCTGGTTCATGAATACATCGAAGGCGGGGTTTGCCAGCCTGATGGCTTCAACAGAGAAAGGATCGATATCTTCCGGCGCGGTCTGGAGCCTGACCACCGTTCGCGGATCGGCCCCGGTCAGGCCATCATCAATCAGCAGGCTGAGCAGGTCGCTCGCATCGGGTGCCTGGGTGCTGATGATTACCGAGATAGGGTTATCCTGAGCAGCGGTCGCCGTTTCCAGCGCTTCATAAAGAGGGTCACGCGGCCCACGAACCTGCCCCAGCTCATCGTGGGCGACAAATCGCGGCGAGAAACCGTAGGCCGTGGTGGCTTCTGCGCTCAGTGCGCGATAATAAGAACCCAGTTCAGGGCAGTGAATTTCTTTTGCTGAATCCTTGATCGCAACATACTGCATAAGCACCGGATTCATCCGGCACATCTTGGAGGCCAGGTTAAACAGAATGGCCGCCTGGTCACGCGAACGTGCGGCAGAATACAGCTGCGAGTTCGGCGCCGCTTCTGGCCCCACCAGATAGAGCAGCATCAGCATGGCGGTTTCAACGGTCTTGGCGTTCTTGCGCCCGCGGCTGATGATGGCGCGGCGAGTGCCATGCTTGTTGTCAAAGATAGCCCTGAAGTCGTCTTTCATGAACTCAGCCATTTTCAGGGGCTGGCCAACAAACTTACCTTCAGGGATAACGATATTTCTTTCGCACCAGAGGATATTCCTCTCGGCTCTTGTCAGAGTTTTTTTAGCCATCGAAGAGCCTTATTCAATTTCCCAGGGTTTTCTCTCCCGTGGCAGATTGTTGTTGGCACGACCTACCGTTTTGGGATCGGCAGTCGCCTGCCGGGTGATCCGCAGCCGCGTCGCCAGTGAGGACGCAGAGCGCACTTCACGCTCGCGCATCGTGAGCAGTTTGTCGTAACGCTTCAGCCCATCTTCTCTGGACAACCACTCCAGTTCGAATTCTTCAATCTGGGTGGTGAGCAACCGAGCCTGCACAACATGGCGGCAGTACATTTCCAGCATGTCGCGGTGCGTTTCGGTAAATGAGCTGGCGGGGTTGTCATTGACCAACCGGACCCAGACGTTTATTTCCGGATCGCTCAGATGAATGGACGGCTGTAGCCTGCTTTCAGCCAGTGCCGGCAGCGAGACAGCAGACGTCGCAGCCAGAGACTTTCTGCCTCGCTGTGCCATCGCTTTTTTCCTTTTTTTCTGGACGTTTTTAAAATGAAATGGGGGAGCGCGGTCTTTAAGATTTTGCCGCCAGAGTTTTACCCCTCCCCCCAGCCCTCAGGTATGCAAATGAGAATTAATATCATTTCTCGATGATTCGCAGGTTTTCGCGGGAGAGGGTGGCGGGCACCAGTCTTTCTCCGACACCGAGCGGGAAGGTCAGGCTGACCGTAGGTAGCGTCTCGCCCACCTCGTGGTTGAAGTTGATGGCGGTAACAGAGCTGAAACTCACGCCATCAATGCTCAGTTCAACAAGCTTACCGCCCCGGTATTCAATCTTCATATCTTGCATTGCATACTCCTGTTACCAGATAACCCGACCATCATTGTCGAACTCCGTTACCGTTCCGCCCTTCTCCATGCGCTGCTTCACTGAGTCGTGACAGCGTTTGCAAAGCGACTGAAGATTTTCTGGGTTATGAAAGAGCGCCTCATCGCCTTTATGCGGGATGATGTGGTCTACCACCAGCGCTGACACGATCTGGTTTCGTTTGAGGTGGAACTCGCAAAGGGGCTGCTTTTGCAGCTGGTGATAGCGGAGTCGATACCAGCGCTTCGTGTTGTAGAGATTATGCCAGGGTGAATTGGATGCCATAAAACTACTTCCGAGAATGCAGCAGGCCACCTGGCTGAGTAGCTTTCTGCAGGGCTTCGTTCACTATCTTTTTGATGGCCTCTTGTAAGGCGCTATCTAGCGGGCCTTTGGAACTGGCAGCAATTTCAAACTTTTCAGCTTCAAACTCAACCTGCTCTTTTCCATTGTCTACAGAAACACCCATACCAGAAGCATATATACGGCCGCTCTCTGACGTAATGCCATTCCCGATAAACGCATCATTGATAAACACTTGTCCGTTCTTCATGGTGAATGGAGACAGTTCAGCCAGCGACTTGCCTAAAGCTTTCGCCATCCTGGTGCGCTTGATGTGCTCCACGGCATCCCGCATTTCTTCTGGGGAAATACCACCATCACAACTCAGGGCGTCGAACATTGCGTTGCTGCGAATATCGTCTTGCAGCGCTTGAACCATTTCTTCGGCATCGACAGAAGAAACGCCTTCGATCCAGTCACTGGCTCGCCAATCTCGTGCTGAGCCATCCTCTGCAATTGGACGCAGACGCACCTGAACTCGCTCACCAGTTTTGAGCCCGGAAATAAGGTATACGGTAGCTGGCCAGAAGATGCGTTCTTTCACAAGTCGGCCATCTTCATGAAGGCATTGCATTTCTAGCACCGCGCATCCACCCGGCCATTTCCATTCGACGTTCACACCAAAAGGTTTGGGAGTGGTTTTTACGTAAGGGACGATTGAAGATTCTGACATTTTAATTTTCCTTTTAGACGTGAGCCTGTCGCACGGCAAAGCCGCCGAAAGTTAACGGTTTGCCCAGGCTCACAGCTGAAAGACTTTCTTTGATGTGCGCGTGCGATGCGCATAAAACCAAAACCATGTAATTGCTAGGATTATTAATTTTGGATATGTTGACTACTCAGTCCGTTGATGGTGGGACATCAGCGAACCTAAACAAGAGGGATGGCTGATTACCTCTTATAAGGATTTTTATGGCTACAACTTCTTGCCCAAAGTGCTCATCTACAAGGTTCGAAATGAAGGAGCATCCTGTCTCGAACAGTAATTTTCGTATCCTTTTCATCCAGTGCGCTTCTTGCGGCGCTGCTGTAGGAACAACGGAATATCTCAATACCAATAGTTTGATTAAAAACCTTGCCAAAAAGCTTGGATTTAGTCTTTAAAAGATAAGAGCAGGTAGTCAATCGTTGCCTGCTCTTCCCCATATCTCACAGGGGATGCCGCCAACATTATCCGGTTGTGGGGACAACTATTATCAAGCCCACCAGCAGGTGAGCTTTGTAATGGCTACGAATCCACCGCGTTATGCAGTGCTTCCTGACTGGCAATATGCTCGTAACGAGATACCGTCTTTCCATTCTGGTTCATCACATAGGCGACCTCGCCGGGTTTCAGGAATACATTTTTGTCCATTCCCGATACCGCGATGCTCTGCTGCCCCGGATTGAACCCTACACTCAACCCGCAATGAATCTCTTCGCCGCCACCTGGCGACATTACTTTTACTGTTAACATGCTTCTTCTCCTTCTTCTGGTAATAAAAAGCCCCGCTATTGCGAGGCTATAGGTTGGTTTAAGAGCTAATTTATTTTTGTGCAGTAGCTAACCACTACCCTGTTCTTTTCTGCACCTCTGGCTTCAGCCATCGCTTCGGTGTAACCAGTCAGGCTATCTAAGAAAGAATCACCTTTATTAACCCTCATCACAAAATTTCCTTTCTCACACAAATTCCAGTCCTGGTCATAATATTCCCAGGTTAAAAGATATTCGGACATGTAAAGCTCCTTGAAAAATATGTCCGAAAACATTATCACAGGCACTCAGTGAATGCCTGCTGCAATGCCTAGCCGTCAGAAAAAGAAACACCGAGGTCGATGATGACTTTTTTCTGTTTCTCAATACGACGTTCCAGCTCTGCTACAGCATGAGGCCGGATTGCCTCTTCAAAGGCAGCATCCTGATATGCTGACTGGATAGTCACACCGAGACCACCTCCGCCAGCGATGAGATCGCGCTGTTTTTGCAGTTCTCGAATGTTTTCCCAGATGCTATAGGCATGACTTAAATCCTGAACTTTCATCTGTGGCTCTCTCTTGGGTGGGTATGGAAATATCCCCGCTATTGAATGTGAACACAGCAGCATGCTTCACTCCTGTTTCTGGCAGTTAGCCTGCCACGCTTTGTTATGCGCCAGGATGTCTTTCTTCGTCTGGCGGTCCAGAACATCCCAGTCATGAGCGGTGCCGTAAATGGGTTTAACCCAGTCGCAAGCCGTGTCCACTACCTCAACCCTTACGGGTCCAGTTGTCCCGCAGCTCGCGATCAACATCGTCGCCAGACATATGGTTAACAGTCTGCTGTACATTGCTGGCCTCTTTCGTTGCTTCAACACGGCGCTCTGCTACTGCTTCAGTGGCGGCGGCCTTCTCTTCAGTGCGCTGCTGGTCTGCTTTCGCTTCCGCTTTGCTGGTGCCGCGAATATGGCCCAGGCCAAAAGCGCCGGCAATAGCGGAAATAACCAGTGCGGCCAGCCCGATTATCGTTTCGATCCCCACATTCACCTCACAACAGAACTGATTTCGCCAGGTTAAACAGCGCGCGGCGTTTATCCAGCCCGTTACGGCCGCCATTGATTAATAGTGTCACGCGCTCAACGTCGCCGGAATGAAGCAGGCAACCGCGGGAGGCAAAGAACCATGCAGCTGAGCGCGCGGCGTATTCATCCTGTTCAAGCAATTCAGGCTGGGTTACAAGGTCCAGCTTCAGCGCGTGGCCACAGTTGCGATAATTGCTGAGCCCGGTGATTTGCTTCAGGCCGCGACCGCGATATTTCCATCCATCACCGGCAACCTGATTGCCCAGGTGTTCTTTTCCCCACTCACCACCGTATACCAGATTGGCGATCGCTCTCTGATTAGCCGGGTGCTCTGCCGTTCTGCCAAGTGCGGCGGCCTGCTGTGGAGTGATGCGGTGGCTACCGAACGTCGGTACCAGGTTTTCAACCGCGTAATTCAGATTTTCCACAACACGGGTAAACCTGGTGCTTTCATGCCCCATCTGGGCAATAAACATGGCCTGGTCAAGCGGTGCAGTGATGCCGTATTCCTTCATGGCGGCGTCGATATGTGGAAACCAGCGCGCAGCTAACCCGGCGCTTATACCAGCCGCCTTCTGAAATTGTGCTTTGTCCATTAGTGCCTCAGATGATCAACCAGACGTGCAACGTTGCCTTTGACGGCCACCAGCACTGAAAGGAATATGATATTGGCCGCAATGGTGGCCCATGATGAATGCGGGTAAATCCCACACAGGTACGCCAGCGGTACAGCGCTGTAAGTGACGGTAATCAGCCAGGCTAAACGCGAAATCCATGGCCGATGCCGCGAATCACCACGGCGGTAAAACATCAGAGTAATTACAACTCCGGCGCAGAGCAGCGCGTTGATAGTTGCTGTTGGATCATTTAGTACCACCTGAACCTCCCCGGCGCGTTATCAGCGCCACCAGCGAGCCGATGTCCTGCTTGTTCAGGAACGTAAGGATTTGAACGGCTAACGCAGAAGCTATTACGGCACCGATAGCATCCAGAGGCTTCTCGGTGTACCCCGTCCAGGATGTGAGTTTTGAACCCAACAGCCCCGAAGAAAGAATGCCGACGATATACGACACGAAGAAGTATGCCAGGCGACGTAACACACTCAGGTCAGCCGCTGTCGCTATGTAAAATACGGCGCCCGCAAATGCACCAAAAACAACACCGTAGTCAGTTCCGGTCAATAGGCCGTAGACACTGGCTCCAGTCAAAGCTAAACCGGCCAGCCCCGTCCCAGAAAATGGATCGGACATCTGTCACCCTCATATTGCTGTGAATCCTCTCAGTAAATTTGAGGGGAAATAAAAAAAGGCCACCCAATGGCAGCCTTATCAGATAAGCGTTTATTAATATCGCTTCGCAGCGCTTACTGGTGTTCTTTCTGACCAATCAGGCCTCTCTCCAGCCATGATCGCACGCTGTTGCGTCGGCGTCACAGATTGGGTGATGTCAGGCATTGGTTTGTAATCAGGTTGTTCAGGTGGGCTTAAAACCAGATCAGAACTACAACCTGACAGTAGAAAAATCGCAAGTAAGGATGAATTAAACTTGAACACTCTATACCCTTCCAATGGGACGAAAGTTTGAAAAATTTGTGGCGCCGGGTGCCTCCCGGTGACTTATCTCTGGTTATCAAAGTCGCGCGCATACCTGCAAATAGCAGTTAACCAGACGCCCCACCGCTTAGATGGGATTCGCCACATGCATAACTTACTCAGGATATATTCACGCGGTCAATAGTTTATCTGTATCGACAAAAAAAAGCCTGCTCGGACAGCAGGCATAGTTGCTAATTTGGCAATAGCTGAGAGAGTGGTGCCGGGTGCCTCCCGGTGAGAATTACTCCAGCAAACATTCCCGCGTCTGAGAGGTTTCCTTTTCAGGTATCTTCTGGAACACCCCTCCGCATAGGGAATTCACCACCAAAATGCTTTCAGAACACATCCATTCCGCAGGATGCTTAAATAGCATATGTGCAGTACAAAGAATCTGCCAAGTAATCAGATGAATATATTCATTTCAATGGCACAGACAGTGGGCCTTCAATCACTTCAGCCTCACCGTTGTGGCAAATATCATCACCTCGTGTCAGATGCCAGACACCAGTTATTGTCTTACCCGTTTCAAGATCCTCAGTGACACCATCGGTGTAGTAAGCTACCTGGACTGTGCCGTTGTGCTGTATCCAGTAGAAACCTTCTTTCATGGCCGTCTCCTCCTTGTGAGGATTTGATTATATGGCAGCGGTGAGAGTGTTGGCGTTAAAAATACTAAATCGTTAGTGAAGTAAATATCTGGTCCGCCATCGAGGATTCGAACCCCGAACCACAGAGGTAGAAGCTCCGTGCTCTTTCCAGTTGAGCTAATGGCGGAAAAAAAAGACCAGCATTGGGTTGCTGGTCATGGGTCATGCAGTTGTCTCTGCGAAGCAGGTGTATCCCCACCAAGTGTTAACAGTATCGAGAGCATTATCGAATGCCACATTAACTATAGCACCGATGAAAAATTCACTCTGTCAAAGGCCATCAGGAATGATCAGTCCGCAAAGACAGTCACACCGACCGTTCCCTATGGCTCCCCCCTGAAAGGCTCTGTGGTTGAATTGCGCCGAGCGTGGCGCGGATATGAAAAAGGCCGCCTTTAGGCAGCCTCTAAAATGACAAAACCCCGTTGTAGCGAGATTTTCGAATCGTTTTAAGTCCGTGGCGTAGATACCACTCTTAACACAGTAAATGATAAAATGCGGACCGCGCTAATGATTTTTTATCATTTTTCTTATATCGTTTTTGAAATGGTGCCAGTTCTTATGGCTTTGAGCTGGTAGTTACTGATTTGGTTATCATTAAGGATTATGGATGTCAAGGCAAAATCGTCAAAAAGCGATTCACTACAAAAGAGCTGCAATAGCTAACTGCGACGCTGACCTTCAGTCGATTCTGGAATCGATAATCTCTACAAATGGGACTGCTCCCAAGGTTGGCATGAGGCGTGAGCAGATCACTCCATCGGATAGTTCGAGTGGATATCGCCTAATAAACAGAAGTAGTACTTATCAGACGATTTTGTTTGGTCAGTTAATTCTATTTGAGCAAGGGAAAAGCCAAGCGCTAATGACTATAAGTGATGACGTAAGTTTCTACGATATAAATGCCATCACTTCTGAACAAATAAAGCTTGAAGTTGATGAGAATGTTTCAGATGAGCACAAAGAGAAGATTAAAAGAGAATTCATTGACTCTATATTATATTTTGGCGTGCTTAAAAATCACCTTATAATCGTACAGTCTAGCGCCCTGAGATCCAAAGACTTAGAGACTCACCTTAATTGGCTTATTCATAGCTTTGGAAATTCATTTTCCGATGACAGCATTTTAATGCTGAAAGATAAACCAACTGAAGAAACAATTCAAAAACTTGAGAAAAACCCGGTAAGCAAAATTAACTTGGGCAGCGTCCCTATAAAAAGTAAAAATGATACTTCAGTTGAGATTGTTCGAACCCCGAACATACCTTCTGAGGGAAATGTTCAAAAAGTAAGAAAAATGAAATTCATGCCTACTGGTAAAGGTGGGAACATATTAAAGGCAGCATTCGGTGAAAAATGGTTTGATGATTTAAAACTAGAAGACTCTTTGGACGAATCAAACCTACAGGTAAACTTGGAAATTACTTACTTTAGAAAAACTAATAAAGATGGGCAATTGCTAATGGATACTCTAGCAACCTCTTTACGCAACATGGATGAAGATGACATTGAAATAACTCTTAAGGGAGGCGGAACCATTAAAGGTGGTGATTTGAAGCTATCTGGTTCAATTAACGTACAATATAATAATGGACTAATAGACGAAAATCATTTATATTTGCAGATGCACAAATGGCTTCACGCCAAGATTGGCGCAGGTGAAGTCGCAGTTAAATAGTTCAGCTATAAGGAGGTTAAAATGAGTTACAAATCATTCTTATGTCAATTTATTTTAGCCTTCTTCATAGGTTCTACTTTGTTTTATTTCATAGTGTGCAATACGAATTTAAAGCTTGCCCCTACCCCATGGATTATACTTACATTATTGTTATTCTGCTCAAGCTATTGCATCCAAGCAATGTTCAAAATCCCTGAGACTGACGAGCATCCATCACTCACCTCGGATGAACTCAGGAGATTGAGGCCGATAATATCCCTAAAACGAAAAAGACTTAGCACAATATTAGCTTACCATGTTATTTCCGCAGTCGTTGTTGCGATTGGATTCTTCAGCATAAATGCAACCTCTAAATATTTTACTTTATTTTTCACTTTAACTGGTGGCTTGGTACTTTCTTCATTACATACTTTTTTCTTTATAAAGGCGAACATGGATGAAGCACAAAGATTTAAAAGTATTCTCATTCATAGAGCGGAGACTGAAAAGAGGAAAAAAGATATTCTAGACAGCATGAATAAGAAGCCCGATTAATCAGGCTTCCTTCAAATAAGTATAAAGCGTTTTTATCCTACTCATCCATTTCCAGTCTGATTTCTAGCATACTAAGGCAACCTTCAATAAACCCTTCAGCCATCTGTATCTCTATGCGAATAAGTTTCTCATCCTTCTTTCTCGCTTTCGCGATTTTCCGTTTTGAGATGCCATATAAATAATGAGCAACCAAGAGCGAATGCTCATATGGTTTTCGTTTTCGAAGCCGAGCCAAACACCCTTCTATAATCAGGGCGTCGTCGTCAGTGCAAGATAAGCGGGATTTACTTGTTTGAGAAAGAAGCCCTTTGAAACCAGCTGCGATTGGTGAGTAATCCACACCAGAACTATCGCTCGCGGCCCAACCTCCCCAACGCTCTAATACCTTCTGAATGTCACGCATGTTTTCTCCACTTTTCATGCTAATACGCCGATTGCCAGCGCACGATCTAAAAATCGAAACAGCAGCGTTAACTGGTCGCCGTATTTCGCTTCAAATGCCACAGGATCAGCGTGTAACTCGTCGTGATGCGCTCTGCACAGCGGTATCACAAAAAGGTCATGCGCCTTAGTACCCATTCCACCCTGCCCGTGGCCTATCAGGTGGTGGGGGTCGTCTGCCGGGTTATTACAGCAACAGCACTGCTGCGACTTCACCCAGCGGGTGTATTTCTCGTTTTCCCAGCGTCGGCGCTTTGGCCTCAGCATGAAAGATTCCGGAGTTTCAGGATCAACCTTCACCACCACTATCTTTTTTGCCTTCTCCTGAAAGATTTGCGTAGCCGGTAATGACGGGACAATGTCGCTTTCCCTCATCACTGAACTGTGCTGTTCTGGCTTGATTCTGAGTGCTTTACTCGCCACTGATTCAGGAACAAGGTCAGCCAGATCATTACGTACCATCCACCAGCAGAACTCAGGAAGCGAAAGAGTGTGGTCAGGGCTGAAACCTAAATCAATATTTACCCTTTCCAGCAGCCATTTTACCAGGTTCTGCATGGCAATTCCTGCCAGTCTTTCAGTGGTTTGCTCACGTAAATGGTTATCACACGACCAGCAAAGACGAATGCTCCCCGGAGCGTGGCGCATTACCGTAAAGTCACTGGCATGCCAGTCAGTGTGAGGCCACTGGCATTCAAATTTTCTCTCCAGCCAGGCATCAAGGCTACTCAATCCACCGGCTCGCTGAATGACCCTCTCGTTAACGAAAATAGCCTGCATATTGGCATCGTCAGTCAGGGGCTGGTGGGCTTCAGGGATTAATCCAGATGGCAGATGCTGTATGGCTTCGGATGGTGGCTCAATAACTACCCTTCCCTGACGGAATAGCCAGAGCAGTTCGGTACCAGGGCGGAACAGAACCACCCCGGACATCGGCGCAATTTCAGGCGTCAGTATGGCTCTCACGCAATTTGCCCCTTAGCGACATACTCTGCCCAAAGTCCACCTATCCAGCGCACCCCTTTCGCCGTGAAACGAGACTGATTGAACGCATAGTTGGTCTGGTTGGTGGTCCCGGTCTTAACTTCAAATCGGCCTGCTTCGATGTGTTTACTCTTCGGAGTAAGCACGCGGTTCAGGCGGTACATGATGCCGTTCTCAATGAGGAACATGGCGAACTCGGGTTCTTTGGCGTTAAGGAGCTTGGCAACCTGCCGGAATGTCATTGACCCGGTGGCTTTGACGTAGCGATCAACAAATTCAGCCTTCGGTGCGGCAATTGCCAGCTCTTCACTCAGACGTTGCTTCTGTTCAGCAAGATCAGCGGCGAGCCGGAGTGCTTCAGGGAGTGATTGGGGAACAACCATCCCGGCCCCGCTCTCCAGTTCCTGCCAGCGATCAACCAGACGGGCAGTAAACTCCGGGCACAGCTGCGCGACGATCACATAGCTGTCTCGCTTGTTAACTTCGTAGTAATGGTAAGTCTGCTGGTTCTGAGGATGGGTGTACTGCATTGCAGCATACCCCCCAATAACGCCGGATTTCATCAGACGCTCGATGGTTACACAGACATTGCTGTGACGTGAATCGACCAGCTTCGCAATTTCACGACTGGACATCGTTATCTGCTGACCTATCGCGGCAGCATGGTTTGTCGGACACGTTACGGTGATGTTCATCTGATTCATGCTCTTCTCCACTTATCAGGCGGCTGCACCCGCCAGAGGTTCATGTTTCTTGATCGATATTTCTACACGTCCACCCGGTACCTTCGGTCCCCACTCCACCAGCATTTTCTGCACCTGGCTGTCATCCTCCCAGATGCCTGCGTGCGTGAGCGCGTCAAACAAAGCCTTGTTGTAGTTGTCGATGTCGCGGCGGCGTTCGTCTGGTGGGTACAATATAATTTCGACGGCAGCCGGGGCTGTTGATGGCTTTGGAAGGAAGCGAAGCTGCTCGACAATGGCGACACAGGCCGCGCTTTGATATGCCCTGCCTTTGGCGCTGATCAAATGGCGGCCCTTTAACGGCCCCTTATTCGGGGCTCGCCAGTATGTGTTTACGCTCGGTGGGAACGGGAGCACCAGCTTCATAACGTCACTCCCTGTTTTTTCAGCCATTCAACAGCGTTATCTCTGGCCTTATCCTCACCGGATAGCAAGTCTTTGATGATCGTCACTGGATCTGCATCCCATTCCGTTTTGACGACGGTAATGCCCCTGGCTGCGCCAGGAGCAACAGTTATGTAACCCTTTTTCTTAAGTGACTTCACGTGCGCTACAGCAGCGTTCGGTGATGCGCAGCCAATTAATCCGGCAAGCTCCAGCATCGTAGGTGGGAAGCCAGCCTTTTCGATATGAACCTTGATAGCTTCGAACACTTCATTCTGACGCGGCGTTAATTCGATCATGACTCGACTCCATAACGCCCGTTCAGGCGTCCGATTACGCTGTTAAACATCACCAGGCTTACGCCCATCGGTTTAACCTTCTCGTGGTACTCCTTCAGGATCGGAGGCACTACGACATTCCAGCTTGGCTTTGGCTTCTGCTTTAGGGCTTTTTTGATGGCATCGTTGCATTGACGGGCTACATCACGCACAGCGTTCTCATGCTCGGTAGATAACTTTTTCATGCGGCGCGCTCCTGAGGTTTTTTCATGGGAACGGCAACTGCCGGTATAAGCTCAACATCTGGTGATTCAGATTGATTTCCCCAGTGGTCCCAGCCAGGCGCACCGCAACGGCTGAATAGTTCGATGCGTGGAACATCACCGTAAAGCTTCTCCAGACGGAAACGCGCCTCTGCTGGCTTCTGGCTGTGCTTACCGAGTGGACTGTAGATAACCTGCTTGATGCTGGCGCACTTGCGTTCAAGTCCATTTCCCCTGGTGGCGATCAACAGGTCTTCGGTATTGGCTCGGGTGTAGTTCCCGCCGTTCATGCGTGTTTGTGCGTTCAGCAGTTCAAGGAAGTCGTAAAAATCCTCCACACGGCCAGCCTGAAGTGCTTTGTTGATATGCTGCTCTGCCAGTGGGTTGAACTTTACCCAGGTAAAGCCCTTCATCGTGCGGACCTTAAAGCCCCACGCTTCAGCCAGTTCGATAGCCTCGCGGGTGTGGGTTCCGGTAAACCACATAGCCAGAACTGCATCATCGGCAGCCAGGTCCCAAACCGGTAAGCGCTTCATGTCGATCAGTTTCATCGTGTCGTAGTGATCTTCTGCTGCACCGTTACTGGCTTTGTTGTCATAAAGCCAGGCTGGGTCAGCGTAAATCAGTGAGTATTTCATCAGATATTCCTCGCTCGGCCAGCCAGACACCATGCATCAGAGGGTGCTTTCACTTTCGGCGCCATGCTCAGGCAACGCTGACGCTCAATCAGTATCTTCATCCGCTGCTCTTCGTTCTTAGAGCGATTAAAGGCATCCAACAGAACTGTGGCCGCACGCTGGTAGAGCCCTTTTTCAAACAGGCCTTGAGCCTTATCCATCATCCTGGTTACAGCTGGATTCGGCGCTTCTTCCTGTTCCGATACAGCTGGTTTATCAGCCCGGTTGATTTTCAGTGCAGAACGCCCCTCGCCAACCTCCCCACCCGGTGCTTTGGCAAAATACTGGTAGCACTTGCCGTTATGCTGGCGGGTTGCGCGATTCAGTTTGACCAGATGGCATACACCGCGCTGAACAGCGTGAACGTCGTATTGAGGCATTGAAGCTGCGATCTGTTTGTTCGTTAAACCAGGATTATCAGCGATGAATATTTGAATATCTTTCAGAAGGCTCATGAGTTCGCTCCTCTGAAGCCCGCCGGGACTTTGCTGTAGTCGGTATTCTGGAAGCTGGATTTGAAGATTCCATCCTCACGCTCCCACTTGCCGTTAACTCGCGCTGGCCTTCCGGCATTCGCCCAGTTGGTAGCGGACTTCAGGTAAGCTGGAAACTTCGTTGGCTGGAAAAGTGTCTGCGGGCGCAGGTAGGCCGCCATTGTTAAATCGTCACTCCACTTGGCGTTGCAGTAGTCCACCACCAGCGACAGCTCTTCAACGGAGAAGCCCTCCCCGATTCGGGCACGAATGTTTTGCAGCGAGGTTGTTGAAACCTGATAACGCGAACTGGTCACATGATTCAGATGGGTTAAAACCTGTTTAGCCTGATCAGTGATCAACACATCACGGTCTGGTTGCGGTGCAACCGGACAAATAGGGTTTTTAATATCTGTAGTATTCTCTGTTGTATTCTCTGTAAGAACATCAGTGCAATTTGACCTGATGAGAGCGGTTCGTTTTGACCCGATGGAACGTTCCACTTTGACCTCTTCCATCGGTTCATTTTGACCTGATGGAAGAGTGCATTTTGAACTCTTCGATTTGGTCACTTTGACCTCATCTAAAAGCTCACTTTCGTAGTTGATCGTGTAATAGTTCGTCATGTCGCGCTGAGACTTGTTCAACTGCTCAACTTTGAGCACGCCAAGGTTTTTCAGGCGGGTGAATGTGCGCTTCAGGGTGGATTCAGACCAGAACGGGAACTGCTCCAGCCACTGCTCATTAGTGTTGTAAATCCAGCGCACGCCGTCACGCTCCAGTCCGGAGGTGGTTTCTTTCAGCCAGTAATTAACCTGCTGCAACGCAATGGCCTCGTTCAGCCCAATGCTGTACGCAAGGTCAGGGTTAATCACTATCGGGCGGGATGGCATTAATAGGCTCATGGTCGTCCTTTAACTCTGTAAATTTACGCTGGAATTGCTCAAGAGGGCTGAAGCACTCATGATCGTACCCTTCGCGAAGGTATATAACGCGTCGAGTCTCGGGCTCCCATCTGATGACGTGGACGGTGATGCCTCTGTGGTCTCTGAATCGCCGGTCAACTTCAGCCATTCCTCACGCCCCTTCTCGTTCATCAGTGCAAATGCCTCTACCATCGCGTTCTCAGGCTGGTAGTTGTTTTGATCCGCCTGGTTGTTTAATCTCTCCACATAGCCGAACGGGGAGTCTTTTCCCACCAGTGGAAGGCATCTGAATTGCTTCGCTGGTCTTAATCGGTTTAAACTGTTCATGCGTTAGTTTCTCCACTGAATACGACACGCCACGACGCCCGGAGCTGCACACTCGCGGGCGTCACTTCTTTTGGCTTTTCTTACGGCTAAACAGCGCGACAATCGCGCGGATTTCTTCTTCACGCGCGGCCAGATGACGGCGGTGATATTCGTTGATTTCTTCAGCTTCATGACGTTCGATTACTCCATCTTCGAGAGCTCTCTGGATCACGGTATCAACACGTCCACGCGCTGCTGACGTTCTCATGGCACGATCAAACAGGTCGACACGATCAAGGTCTTCAAGTTGAGGAACGTCCACCAGCAGCGCGCCACGGCGACGGGCAAAGTAATCCGCCAGGAGGGACGTATTCGAGATGTCTTCCATGGCCTCCAGCTCGTTCACTTCGAAGAACCGGCAACCATTCTTCTCATACAGGTTGTTGTTGAACTGCGTTACTGACATGCCAAGAGCACCGGCCATAGCTTCACGGCCTCCTGGGTACGCTTTGCACATCGCTTTAACTACTTCTTTCAGACTTGGCTCTACCATGTAGTTTTTCCTTTGGTAGTTACGAAATGCTGATTTCTGGGTTACGGTGTTACTGCAACGTCAGGATCAGCAGGTTTGTTTTTGTTAGGGAATGGTCGTACTTCCTCGGCTTCAATTTTCCCGTCTTCATTAACCAGGATGTTTACCCTGCGATTACGCTTGAGGGCTTTACTGATGGCACTTTGGTATACCCCAAGAGCTTCAGCTGTTTTGGCCTGACCGTTTTCCAAAACATATTCAGATAGCGGAATAATCTTCATTGGTTTTCCTCGTGGTTTGCACATAAGGAGTATCACTGTTAGTGATAACTATGTCAACACTAGCGGTGATTGGTGATTATGCCGTGCGGTGATAAATTATGAGAATGAAAAAGAAACCATTGACCGCCGAACAAATTGCCGATGCCAACAGGCTGAAAGCTATCTTTGAGTCCAAGAAAAAAGCGCTGGGGCTCTCACAGGAGCTTTTGGCTGAACAAATGGGTATGGGACAAAGTGGTGTCGCTCAGCTACTGAATGGCACAAATGCTATCAACGCTACCCATGCTGCACAGTTCGCTAAAATTCTCGGAGTAAAAGTCGATGATTTCAGCCCATCCCTTGCAGCTGAGATATCAGCTATGTTTGAGGCGATTGCGAACGGAAGGAATCATTCCTCTGTGTATGAGTACCCGCTATTAACCGAAGTACAGGCTGGCTCATTTTGCCCGGTTAATACATACACAGAACGAGACGCGAAGGAATGGGTTTCAACGACTGTTAAAGCCAGTGATTCTGCCTTTTGGCTTGAGGTATCAGGTCATTCGATGACTGCCCCGCCAGGAGTAAAACCGAGTTTTCCTGAGGGAATGCTTATACTCATAGATCCAGAACAGGATGTTGAGCCTGGTGATTTCTGTGTTGCAGGTATCTTCAACGATTCAGAGGTAACTTTTAAAAAATATGTTCGAGAAGATGGGAAGCCATGGCTTGAACCTCTAAACCCCAGCCCTCGCTATCAGGCGATTGAATGTAATGAGAATTGCAGGATAATAGGCAAAGTTGTTAAGGCCCAATGGCCTGAAAATATCTTCGAATAAGGAGCCATCCGGCTCCTTTTTTTTGCATCTTTTTTCACCTTAACAATCATAAAGTTAACACTACTGATGATGTTTTTATCACTACAGGTGTTGACCAATTAATTACTATTGGTGATACTCAATATGCGCCGGGGTGATGATGTTTAAGACCATCGGTAGGTTAGCAGTACGGTATATGGTACATATGCCGCAGCGGTCCGGGGATTCCTTCAAGTATCCAGATCCAGCGGGTAGCCGGAATGTGCAAGCCAGGCAAGCACGACGGCCAGAGACGTTTCACCAGCGTGGCGATCAGGTGACAGCCCAGACGATATCTGAGTGGCTATAAAAACAGATGGGAGCCGGTGGAATCCCGGCACACAACATGAAAGCGCACTTCATCAACTATCGGTTGTGGATGACAGATAAGTAAACGAACGGAGTGCGCTTCCAGTTGTGTTAACCGTAGTAGCTGTACCAGATGCTGTGTGTAGTCTTGGCGGTCGGCAGTTTTGAATGTCCTTAATGTCGACCGCCCCTTTTACACAACTGAAAGCGCGTTCAGCGTTCAACTTGAGAGGCCGTAGTCGTTAAATCAACTCAGGAGAACGCGCTCTCAATTGTGGAGAAGCTGACTGGCGGTGGCAGCCGCCCGTTTCACTAAGTGCCCTGGTTGGGTGCTTACTAAAACGAACCCCCTTTATTTTTTGTCGCCAACCGGCGAGGGATTCGTGCAACCAAAATTCAGCGCTGTGCAGAGCGCGTATAACACGGAGAAACTATCCATGACGAACACACAGAACGTCACCGAGTTACAACCACACATGACCCGGGAGCAGCTGATCGACGCAGCGCGTAAGGCCGCCCCTCTCCTTCCGCCAGCTTATCGCGGCATTATGACCGAACTGGCTAACCGCCTGGACTATACCAGCGTCGCGCTTTGTGAAGCGATGGCTCAGCGTAAGGAACTGGCTGCTCAGAACGTCACCTTGCGTGAAGATGTCGCAAGCTGGGCCAAAGAGTGTGACCGCATTGTTGAACGCCACACGAAGATCAGAACCAATATGCATTTACTGGAAGCCCAGCGAGAACTGCGTGAGTTGTCTACCGTCGTTATTTCCCAAAATAACGAGGTGGCTCTCTGATGGCTAACTCATTCAAGCAAATGACCCGTGACGGGACCATCAAGCGCACCGATACCGGGATGTTCATCAGCCTTGACCAAATCCATGTGCGGGAAGGTTTCAACAAACGCGAAGATGATGAACGAACCCGCCAGGCAGATGATGACCTCTTCAACTACCTGATGAACGGTGGCTCCGTTCCCCCGCTGGAGGTTATCGCCCGTGATGAAGGTGGAGTGTGGGTTGTTGAAGGCCACCGTCGGCGTCGCTGCTATGCACGCTGTGCAGAAGCTGGTAAGCCAGTAGACCGCATCCATATCATGCCGTTCAACGGTAACGATGTTCAGCGCCTGGCGCGCATCATGACCAGTAATAACCAGCTTCCGCTATCCGATATGGAACAGGCAGCTGTTATTCAGGAGCTACATAACGCCTTTAACCAGACCACCAGCGAGATAGCAAAACTGGTGAATAAGTCTGTCCCTACTGTCGAAAAGCTTCTGCTTCTTAGCACAGCCAATCACGACGTTCAGAAAGAAGTTAAGTCCGGGACCGTGTCTGTAGATGTGGCCGTTGACCGAGTAAAAGAGTTTGGCGAAAAGGCCGGTGAGGTTCTTCAGAAGGATAAAGCTTCTGCTGCTGCCAAAGGTAAGAAGAAAGTCACCCGCAGCGTTATAGCGCCAGAAATTAGCATTAAGAAAGCGCGTCGCCTTGTAGAGCTGATCAGCCTGGCGGGTATAAGCGACACAGGTGTTATCTATCTCGAAGGATTGGTCCATGCAGAAGTCGTGGAAATCATCGACGAGCACAAAGCTATCGCCGTTCAGCGTCATGGAGCAGCATCATGATTACCGAAAAAGAAAACGTTTTTTATTGTGACTGCGGATTCTCCTTTGAGAGGGGGCGCAGCGGTGCGCATAGCTGTGAAACTGGTTTGCGTAAGAAACTTGCCGAATCGGAAGCCAAGCTCGCTGCGCTGGCTGCTGAGAATGCGTATCTGCTAAACGGAGCCGCACGTGAACTCAACACCTCTTGGATGTTCCATAAGACCATGCTCGGCGCTCAGGCTGCCTTGGTGTGCCTCTCACATGGATATCAGGCTGCAGCTCGCGAATGGCTGGAAGGAACAACGGACGAAGCCGGTGCTGAAATTCCTGATGATATTTCCGTTGGTGAACTGCATGAATGGTTCGAAAGCAATATGGTCAGCAATGACGGTAAGAGCGGATTCCTGACGCGGGTAGAGGCCGAGGTGAAAATCCGAGCTGAATGCCCAGCCACCGACGCTTTCCTGGCTGAAGTGCGGGCCCAGGGTGTGGAGATGTTCGCTGACAGCCTGCTGTGTCCAGACCTTGATGACACTATCCGTGAATTCGCCGACGAGCTTCGCAAAGGAGTGCAGTCATGACACGCATCCGCAACTTTGGCTGGAATCGCCTGAAGCTGGCGACCCTGTCATACGACGAACTCAATCAGCTTGAGGAGCAGGTGAAACTCGAACACGCCTGCAAAGACGGCATCCACATGTACGACAAAGCAGGCCGTGACAAGCTCGATTCTCTGAGTTGGGCCGTATACAACAAGCAGAAGCAGGAGTCCGCCCAATGAGCAACATCGACAAACGGGCCGTGCAAGCAGTTGCCGATTTGAAAGCTGGTTACACCCTAGGTCACGCTGACGTTGAAATCATACAGCAGATGGCTCTAGATGCGGTGACGTTGATGGATGAGCTGGAAGCAGCAGAGAAGCGGATTGCTGAGCTATCACACCACCTGCAATGCGCGCACGCCTTTATCGAACATACAGAGGCGTTTGGCTACGAAGCCTCAAACGGGATTCTGTGCTGTGGTGATGCGCAGTGGAATATTGATGCTTCTAAGTCGGCTCTGGCCGCAGCCGGTAAAGGAGATTGAGCATGGCTAAATTTACTGACGTACACGACCTGTTAACGGCTTATCAAAAACAGGCGCGTAAGGTGCCAGCAAAGGGCGTTTATGCATCAAAACAGCGCCGTGATGAAGTACAGGCGGCGCACACGAGAAAAGTAATGCGTCAGCGTAAACGCTCTGTTGGTAAGTCTAATAAATTGGGATTTCGTCGCCGGGCAGAAACAACGGCGGCGCTGATTTGCGAAATGAATTTTTGGGCTCTGGTGTGTCGTTCAAACCGTAAAAATGCCGCTAAAGTGGAGAGCTAACCCATGAGCACACTTACCCAAGAATGGCTCCTGAAAACAATCGCAGAGCTTGAAGAAGAGCGCGATGCGACGCCAGGCGCAGTAAACGAAGATGCGGCTATGGCGCTGGCGGCAATGAAGCGGGCGTTGGCATCGCTCGAAGCGGAGCCTGTGGCGTTCAGATCAAAGCTAAAGCCACCATCTGCTATCGGTAGCGAGCACTGGGATTATACGGATCATCGACAGCCAGATGCTTTCGAACTTGAGAGCTGTGTGATTGAGCGACTCTTCACCGAGCCTCCAGCGCTGGTAGCTGTGCCAGCTGGATACAGATTGCAGCCAATATCTGAATATGACGCCATGTGTTCCGCCATGCTTCAGGGTGCCAAACAAACAAACTACCGCGCTATCGTTGAGCGGATAGCTGAAATAATTCATGGCAAAGTGACTGATATCGATCTGCTTACGGTAACAGTTAAGAGCATGAAGGATAAATTGCAGAAATAAACACCGGGTGCAGCCGGTTAAGTGGAGAGAAACGCATGGGGCAGTTAGTAACACTTCATGAGTGGGCATCTGGTCCTAATGGATTCAAATATCCATTAAGCAACTCAGCATTAAACAAAATAGCAAAGACCAAACAGACTTATCCGCCAGCCTTAAAGCAAGGTCGACGCTGGGTTATAGATGAAGATGCTCGTTTTGTTGGCATGGTTGGCAGTGTTGATATTTCAACTTCATTATCAGACAAGGCCCGCCAGTTAGTGGAGAAAGCAATAAATGGCAGCTCGCCCCAGAAAACATAATGTCAAAATACCCAACCTTTACTGTAAGTTAGATAAGCGTACTTCAAAAATTTATTGGCAATATCGCCACCCTGTAACAGGTTCATTTATTGGATTCGGAACAGATGATGAAGCGGCAAAAGCTGCTGCAATCGAGATGAACCGTATAACCGCAGAACAAGAAACTCAGCAATCTTATGCTCTGATTGATATGGCAATGAAGAGCTCAGGGAAAAAGGATCAAGGTATACGTGTTTCTGAGTGGATTAAAAAATACATCGAAATTCAGATGGAAAGGTTGCGTGATGGTGAGATAAAAAACCCTACTGTAAAATCCAGACGATTATGTTCTCAGATTCTCGCAGATAGAGTGCCAAACCTTCGCCTGAAGGATGTTGATACAAGACTCATTGCAAAAATTATTGATGAATATAAGGCAGAGGGAAAGCACAGAATGGGCCAACTGATAAGAAGCGTACTAAACGACGTGTTCAAAGAGGCGCAGCATGCTGGCGAGGTTGATCCTGGCTACAACCCAGCCTTAGCTGTAAAAAATCCAATAGCCAAAGTGAAACGAAGCAGACTTAGCATTGAACAATGGAAGTTGATTTTTGAAAGCGCAGGCTCTTTACCGCCTTGCGCTCAAAATTCTATGCTTTTGGCTTTAGTAACCGGGCAAAGGATAGGTGACATAGTCGAGATGAAGTTTAGTGACATTTGGGATAATCACCTTCATGTTACCCAAAATAAAACCGGAATGAAGTTAGCTATCCCCTTAAATTTAAGGTGCGATGCAATCGGGTTGACTCTGGCTGATGTTATTAGTAAGTGTCGCGATAGAGTAGTAAGCCCTTATCTGATCCACCATGTTAAGCATCACGCTTACGGTAAAGCGGGATCTCACGTTCCAGAAAAAACGATATCAAGATATTTTAAGGAGGCAAGAGATAAAGCAAATATTACCTGGCCTAAGGATTGCACTGCCCTCCCGCCGTTTCATGAACAGCGCTCGCTTTCATCAAGAACATACAAAGCTCAGGGTATAGATGTCAAAACTCTTTTAGGGCATAAAACCGAAGCAATGAGCGTAATGTATGGAGATGATCGTGGTCTAGAATGGAAAAAAGTTGTGATTTAAACAGGGAGTTTTGGGGAATTATTTTGGGGATGTTTTGGGGAAAGAGTTTTACGAATTAAATTCAGTCACTTAGATTTTAGCGAATTGCTCCAGAAACAGTCATCCACCAGCAACGCATGACCCAACAGCCAGCGCTCCCGCTGGCTGTTTTCTTTCAGCCCTCTCCGTCCCGTGCTAATGTAGCAAGCTACGTATTGGCAAATCACAGGTGAAATCGTTATGTCTGATGACGTGACCGGGACGACGACCCATCAGCGGCTAATCAGCTTATTAACCGAGCAGGAGGCGCGCTTTCGCGTGGTGGCGCATGAGGCCGTTGGGAAATGCGAAGCGGTCAGTGAAATTCGCGGGACCGATCTCCGGCAGGGTGCAAAAGCACTGGTCTGCAAGGTAAAAGGCAACGGCGTTAAGAAACATATTCTGGCAATCCTTGCCGCCGATCGGCAGGCCGATCTGAGCCTGCTGGCCAGCCATTTCGGTGGGCTAAAGGCCTCTCTCGCCAGTCCGGCAGAAGTGGATGCGCTTACCGGCTGCGTTTTCGGCGCCATTCCCCCCTTCAGCTTTCATCCGGATCTGACGCTGGTCGCCGATCCGCTGCTGTTTGAGCGCTTCGATGAGATCGCCTTTAACGCCGGCCTGCTGGAAAAGTCGGTGATTATGGATACCCAGGACTATCTGCGTATCGCCCGTCCTGAACTGGTGACGTTCCGTAAACAATAAATACAGCGGCTGGCTAACGGTCAGCCGTTTTCCAGCAGCAGCACGGAAGCAATCAAAATAATCGCGATGATAAAAAATGATGAGGAAATAATTAGCGTTTCGACAAACATAGGATCGTTCATGATGCCCTCTGCTTTGCCCATTTACCTCTTTTTTACTCCCCCACAATGACAGCTAAATGACAATGACGCGTCCGCGAAAAGACGATTTTTTTCGCTGAAACGATTCGCTGTTAACTATCCTTCTCCGTATAAAGTCACTGTTTAAATACTTTATTTGTTACCGGTATCACGAAAAGAAATTTACGTAACCCCGATGCCAGATCTCGCAATTGTTAACCTTTTCATCCTGGTTAACCCTGTTTACGGAGCACCTCAAAAATAAACCTTACACTGGCAAGGTGAATACAATGACCGAGATAATTACCCGTAAAGAAAAGATCAGTTATGGGTTAGGCGATATGGCGAGCCATATTGGGCTGGATAACGTCATTATTTTTCTGACGTTTTACTATACGGACGTGGTGGGGCTACCTGCCGCATTCGTGGGCACCATGTTTCTTCTGGCGAGAACCGCCGATGCCATAATAGACCCGGCGATGGGCTATATCGCTGACAGGACGCGCACGCGCTGGGGCAAATTCCGTCCCTGGATGCTGTGGCTGGCGCTGCCCTTTGGCGCAAGTTGTCTGCTGACCTACGCCGTGCCGGCGTCCCTCGATCTGCACGGTAAAATGATTTTCGCCACCGTCAGTTATACCCTGATGATGCTGATGTATACCGCAATCAATATTCCCTATTGCTCCATGGGCGCGGTGATTACGCCCGACAACGATGCGCGAATTTCCCTACAGTCTTATCGCTTTTTCCTTGCCACTTTGGGTGGCGCGCTGTCGACATTCTTTATGATGCCGCTGGCAGAGTTTTTAGGTGGCGACGATAAATTACTGGGCTACCGCTGGGCAATGGCCATTATGGCGACCGTCGCGGTCGTCATGTTCTGGATCTGCTTCGCCAATACGCGTGAACGTATTAAGGCTCCCGCTACCCACAATAATTATCTTGCGGAACTGCGGGATTTATTACGAAACGACCAATGGCGGATTGTCGCCGTCCTGGTATTAACCAACATTGGTTTTGGCGTTATTCGCCTTGGCGCAATGATGTATTTCGTCACTTATTATCTCGGTAGCGCAAGCTATTTTATGTGGATGCTCGGGGCGCATATTCTCGGGAAAGCCGCAGGCAGCGCGCTGGCCAAACGTCTGACGCAGAACGTCAGCAAAGTGCAGATGTTTGGATACTGTTCCGTACTGGCGGGGGTACTCAGCATCGCTCTGTTCTTTGCGCCTAAGTCGGTGCTTATTCTGGTGCCCATGACGTTTATCGTCTCCACCCTTTACCAGGCCACCACCACGCTGATGTGGGTAATGATGGCGGACGTCGCCGATTACGGCGAATGGAAACAGGGCAAACGCATGGACGGCGTGATCTTCTCCACCTTCCTCGCCGTACTCAAGTTGGGGATGGCGATCAGCGGCGCGATTGTTGGCTGGACGCTGGGCTTAAGCGGTTATGTTGCCAATGCCCCGGAGCAGACCAACACGGCCATGTACTGCATCATCGCCCTCTTCACCGTCGTGCCTGGCGTCTTGTCACTCTGCGCGTTTGCCACGCTGCGCTGGTATAAGCTCGACGACAGCACAATGCAATCCATCCATCTCGCCAAAAACCCTGTTTAGAAGGACGCGTTATCCATGAGTGAGCTGATTCAACATTCCAACAGCATCGAATGGCGTTTTGAACGCCAGATCCTGCGTATTGAACCGTGGGGAGAAAACAGCCTGCGCGTCAGGGCCACCTGCTCCCCGGCTTTTGAGGACGCCTTACAGGCACTGTTGCCCGCCGCCCCTTGCCAGGCTGAGATTATCGCCGAAGCGGAAAGCCTGACGCTGCGCAACGGCAATATTACCGCGACGCTGAACCTTAAAGGTCAGCTGGCCTTCTACAATCAGCGCGGCGAACTGCTGCTGGAAGAGATGTGGCGCCAGCGTTCAACGGTGGGTATCGGTGCCAGCGAGAAGAGTCAGGATAAATATGTCAGCGCCCTGAAGCTGGATGGCCGTGAATTTAAGCCGCTAATGGGGGGAAAATATCAGCTCACCGTCCGGTTTGAATCGCGTCCGGATGAACACATCTATGGCATGGGTCAGTATCAACAGCCGTGGCTGGATCTGAAAGGCTGTACGCTGGAACTGGCACAGCGCAACTCCCAGGCCAGCGTGCCCTTTATGCAGTCCAGCCTTGGCTATGGCCTGCTGTGGAACAACCCGGCGATTGGTGAAGCCAGCTTTGCAAAAAATCAGACGGAATGGCGCGCCCGCGTGACGGGAGAAATGGACTACTGGATCACCGCCGCTGACACGGTGGTGGATATCACCCGCCAGTATGTAAAAGCCACCGGAACTCCGCCCGCCGCCCCGGCGTTTATCAGCGGGCTGTGGCAGTGCAAATTACGCTACCGCACCCAGCAGGAGGTGCTGGAGGTTGCGCGGGAGTATCGCCGCCGTAATCTGCCGCTGTCGGTGATGGTCATCGACTTTTTCCACTGGCCGAATCAGGGCACCTGGTGCTTCGACCCCGTAGACTGGCCCGACCCTGAAGGGATGGTCGACGAGCTGCGCGAAATGGGTATTGCGCTGATGGTGTCGGTGTGGCCAACGGTAGAGGCGCGCAGCCCTCTCTATCCGCTGATGAAAGCCAAAGGCTGGCTGGTCAGCAGTGAACGTGGCGTGCAGGTCAACCTCGACTTTATGGGCAATACCACCTTCTTTGATGCGACCCATCCTGAGGCGCGGAAATTCGTCTGGGATACGGTGAAGAAAAATTACTACGACATGGGCATTAAGCTGTTCTGGCTGGACGAAGCGGAACCGGAATACCGCGCCTATGATTTTGACAACTATCGCTACCATGCCGGTCCGGTACTGGAAGTGGGCAATCGCTACCCGCGTGATTTTGCGCAGGGCTTTTACGATGGGCTCCAGGCAAACGGTGAAACCGACATTGTTAACCTTGTACGCTGCGCCTGGGCAGGCAGCCAGCGATTCGGCGTGCTGGCGTGGTCGGGTGATGTCCACTCCTCATTCCATGCTTTTCGCAATCAACTCGCCGCGGGACTGAATATGGGCCTGGCGGGGATCCCATGGTGGACGACCGATATCGGCGGCTTCCAGGGAGGGAACGTTAACGACCCGGCGTTCCACGAATTACTGATCCGTTGGTTCCAGTGGGCGGTGTTTACACCGGTTCTGCGCATGCACGGCTATCGCGAACCGCAGATCCAGCCTCCGGAGCGCTACCGTGACGGCATTCCTCAGTGTAACAGCGGTTCGCCTAATGAGCTGTGGAGTTACGGAGAAGAGAATTACGCCATCATGCAGCACTGGCTTACCGTGCGCGAAACCCTGCGCCCGTATATTGACGCGTTGTACCAGCAGGCTCATCTGCACGGAGACCCGCTCATGCGTCCGCTGTTCTGGCACTATCCGCAGGACAAGCAGAGCTGGGCGTGTGAAGATCAGTATCTGTTTGGCGAAGATCTTCTGGTGGCACCGGTTATGCAGGCCGGCCAGCGTGAGCGCGATGTCTGGTTGCCGACGGGCAATAGCTGGGTCGCTCTCAACGGTGAGCGCTACGCCGGTGGGGAGCATATCAGGGTGCCTGCGGCGCTGGAAACCATCCCGGTGTTTATCCGCGAAGGAAGTCCGCTTATCCAGCAGCTGGTGGACTGACGTCAGGCAAGTGCCCAAAAATAGACAATTTTTTCAGTAAAGCCTGCCTGCCGTCGCGTTTGCGCGTAAAGTAAGCAGGCTTACTATTTTTGGCAAGGATCCCGTCATGTTCGACCCTACACTGCTCATACTTCTGGCCCTGGCTGCACTGGGTTTTGTCAGCCACAACACCACCGTCGCGATTTCCATTCTGGTCCTGATCATCGTTCGCGTCACACCGTTGAACACCTTCTTCCCGTGGATAGAAAAACAGGGGCTTACCATCGGGATCATTATTTTGACCATCGGCGTGATGGCCCCGATTGCCAGCGGAACGCTACCGGCCTCAACGCTGCTGCACTCCTTTGTAAACTGGAAATCGCTGGTGGCGATTGCGGTGGGCGTTTTTGTCTCGTGGCTTGGCGGTCGCGGCGTGACGCTGATGAGCAGCCAGCCTTCGCTGGTGGCCGGGCTGCTGGTGGGCACCGTGTTAGGCGTGGCGCTGTTTCGTGGCGTGCCGGTTGGCCCGCTGATTGCTGCCGGTCTGGTTTCGCTGTTTATCGGGAAGTCGTAGTCAGGCTGGCGATATAGCGGGCGGGCGTCTGTCCCAGTCCTTTCTTAAACATGGTGATGAAGGCGGTGGTGGAGTCATACCCCAGCGCCTGCGCCGCCTGCTGAACCGACTTCCCGCCGATCAAAAACTGCAATGCGACAATCAGCTGGAGCTGGTGCCGCCAGCGGCGAAAGCTTAAGCCGGTCTCTTTCACCACCAGCCGCGCCAGATTGCGTTCGCTCATGGCAAAGTGGCTGGCCCACTGCGCCAGCGTCTGCCAGGCGGCAGGTTCGTTTGCCATGGTCTCACTCATCAGGCGAATTTTTGGATGCGGAGATACCGGCAGCTGTAGATGCTCCTGCGGTTGCAGGGGCAGTTCATCAAACAGGACGTCTACCAGCCTTCCGGTAGCGGGAAGAGGCAACTCTTCCCGTGACCTGTCCGCAAGCGCCAGCACCAGCTCCCGCACCAGGGGCGATATTTTCAGCGTACAGGTACGCGTCGGCAATTCGAGCGCACCGGGTTCAATAAACAGCAGGCAAAGCTGCGCGCCGGGCGTCGCCTTGTTGCTGTGCGGCGTTTGTCCTGGGATCCACACCGCATACTGGGGCGGCACCATCAACATCGCGCTCTCCACTTCACAGGTGATCGCTCCACCCAGCGCCATAATCAGCTGCCCTTTGCGGTGCTGATGCAGCGGAATAAATTGTTCCTGTGCCACCACCCGGATGCGAAAGGCCACCGCCGCGTCGTGCTGGCTATCGGGATCGTAGCCGTCGAGCCCCAGTCCGTACATAAAGTTGTCCGATATTAGCGATAAACTGTCATTTTAGCCTGATTTCAACCACAACTTAAATCGGTATGGTATGCGCTCGCCTGAACGTAAGAGACAATAATGACTACTGCTATTCAACCTTCCGGGAAACAGGGTGCGCTGCTGGTTGCAGGCATCCTGATGATCGCCACGACGCTGCGCGTCACCTTTACCGGTGTCGCCCCCCTGCTCGACACCATCCGACAGGACTATGGCTTAAGCACGGCGCAAACCGGCCTGCTCACAACGCTGCCCCTGCTTGCCTTCGCCTTTATCTCTCCCCTTGCCGCAGGCGTCGCCCGGCGCCTGGGCATGGAGCGCAGCCTTTTTATCGCTCTGCTGCTGATTTGCATCGGGATTGGCGTACGTTCGCTGCCGTCGGCCGCGCTGCTGTTTATCGGTACGGCGATCGTGGGCTGTGGGATTGCGCTGGGCAATGTCCTGTTACCTGGCTTAATCAAACGTGATTTTCCGGGCCAGGTCGCAAAACTCACGGGGGCGTATTCGCTGACGATGGGGGCCGCCGCTGCCGCAGGGTCGGCGCTGATCGTCCCGCTGTCGCTGGGGAGTGGTGGCTGGCACGGAGCGCTGTTGATGCTGATGTTCTTCCCGCTGGTGGCGCTGCTGCTGTGGTTACCGCAATGGCGCCAGAGGCCGGCCGCCACCCTGACCGGCGCGGGCGCGTTGCACAACCGGGCTATCTGGCACTCGGCACTCGCCTGGCAGGTGACGCTTTTTATGGGCATTAACTCGCTGATTTACTATGTCATTATCGGCTGGTTACCCGCGATTTTGCTTAGCCACGGCTACAGCGAAACGCAGGCTGGCTCCATGCACGGGCTTCTCCAGCTGGCAACCGCTGTTCCCGGTCTCGCCATTCCGCTGATCCTGCACCGTCTTAACGATCAGCGTGGCATAGCCGGGCTTGTCGCTCTGATGTGCGCTGTCAGTGCGGCCGGGTTCTGGTTCGCGCCGGGGCTGGCCGTCGTCTGGACGCTGGTGTTTGGCTTTGGATCCGGCGCCACCATGATCCTCGGCCTGACGTTTATCGGACTGCGGGCCAGCTCGGCACATCAGGCCGCCGCGCTCTCCGGCATGGCACAGTCGATTGGCTATCTTCTGGCGGCCTGTGGCCCACCGCTGATGGGGAAAATTCACGATACCGCCGGAGACTGGCGCATTCCGCTGCTGGCCTGTGCGCTGGCTGCGGTAGTGATGGCCCTGTGCGGCATGCTGGCCGGGCGTGACCGGGAGATCACACCCCGCTGACATTCAAGGCAGACCTGACGGTCTGCTTTTTTTATCCCTGCGCCGCCCGCAGCATGGCCTGTACCAGCACGACAGGTCGCCCTTGAAGCGCAGCCCGCTCATGCTGGAACAGGGTGATGACAAAGAAAGGATGGGTTATCAGCTCTGCCGCGCGGATCTCGCCCTGCTCGTCCCAGCCCGTTACGCGCATGTCGCCCCGCTCAAGCTGGCTGGCAAACTCAGACGAGACACCGTAATTGCAGTGATACCCCTCCTGAATTTCCGGCTTGCCATACGCTTTGGCAATCAGCGTGTTATTCCGCAGCTCTATCGCGTCGGTTTTTTCTACCAGCGAGCAGGTCAGCGGCGCAATCACCATCCTTCCCTCGGTATCGGTTTCGGCATGGCCTGCATCGTGCCAGCCCAGTACATTACGCGCATACTCAATCAGCGCATGCTGGAACCCGCCGCAGGTGCCGAGAAAGGGGATGCTATTCTCACGCGCGTAACGCGCCGCAATAAACGCCGCCTCGGTGTTTTTATACGGGCTTGCCGGTACCAGCCAGATGGCATCATACCCGACGAGGTCTTCGGGGCTGGTCAGCTCAGGCGTGGCGAGCCAGTCATAATCAGCGGTGAGATCCAGAACCGCAGCGGCGTCGTCAATCGCCAGCGGGATCGCCTGGAGCGTAATAACATCAGGATTGAAATCACCAACCAGCGCAATGCGCAGCGTCGTTTTAACCGGGGAGAGTTCCATGAGAGATTCCTTATGCCGGAGGATTTTCAGATAACATAAGGAGCCTCAGACTACCGATCTTTTGCAATTATCACAATACCTTAAATTGGGTGGATAAAAGCCGGGTGCTATAGTGTTCTTGCCGAACGTCGCACGGCAGGAGGAAAACGGATGATTCAATGTAAGCGCGTATATGAACAGGCAACGTCAGACGATGGTTACCGGGTGCTGGTAGACAGACTCTGGCCGCGAGGAATAAAAAAGACCGACCTCGCCTGTGATGAGTGGTGTAAATCGCTAACGCCGTCCAGCGAACTGCGAAAAGCTTTTCACAGTGAAACGATAGATTTCACTGCGTTCAGTGAAGCCTATCGTAAAGAGCTGGCGCAGCATCAGGATGAAGGCAAACGCCTGGCGGCCCTCGCCCGACAGCAGACCGTGACGCTACTCTACGGGGCGAAAAACAGGGAGCAGAATCACGCGCGGGTACTGGCGGACTGGCTACGTAAACTGTGATTAACCGATCGCCAGCTCATCCACGTTGTGTGGCATCTCGTCGGGAGTTAGCGGCATCAAATGTTCCGGGCGAACAAACGCAAAACCGTGCTGGTTATCAAAGGCGTAAACATCACCGGTGACCAGCCACAGCGCACGTGCTGATGTATCAGGTAATTGCGTCATGACGCCGTTAACCGGGTTTACAAAACGCTGGCCCGGCTGACAAAGGCCAAACAGCTCCACGGATTTACCGATATTTCGACGGCCTGCCGCCGTACGCGCACCCACGATCATCGCCATGCTGCCCGGTTTTAACTGAAACATACTTCTTCTCGCAAACGTACTGCCAGAAACTGGCTAAGAATAATCCTAAAGAGAAGTGTATCGCAGTTTTATTGCCCTTGTCATCTGGTTGGTTGCGGGTGATCGCGTCGGTAGAGATCCCATTCATCGATCACTTCCCCGCCTGGTAATTTGCACTCGGTACGTACACCCTGCGGGCTTTGAACAGGGATTTGCTCTCCCCCTTTCTCCAGACAGTACACTGACGCCGGGTTTGCCATACCAATAGCGTGCGGCGGTTGAGGCGCATCAGGAGGGGTGGTCTTTGTTGAGCAGGCGGCCAGCGGTACAACCAGCGCCAGGAGAAGATATTTCATTATCATGATCCTTCAGGGTGTAAAAACGTCAGAGTAACGGGTCATCGCCGTTTTCTCCATGATTTCTCCATTAAACCTGCACGATTCCCTCTTATAGTGATACCTGTTCTCACACTGACCAGAGAACATCATTCCGTAATCAAGATGTTTTGCCCCGATCTCAACATCGGGGCTTTTTTTTAGCCTCTCCCTCATCCGCTTTCAGAAGAATCTATAAAATTAATCCTGTTCATGTTTTACTATGACCGGAGTCTAAATTTTCAGCATAACATGCAGATACAGAGGTCTTCTGCATGGGAGTCAACCTGCCTCATGTCAGATATCATTCTTGCCCGTGTTTCAGAAACCCTCTCCACTGAGCAATCTCTCGACAGTCTTGTGCGTCAGCTACTGGAAATGCTGGAAATTGTGACGGATATGGAATCAACCTACCTGACCAAAATCGATATTAACGCGCGTTTGCAGCACATTTTATATGCCCGTAACAGCAAGCAAATGCAAATCCCGGAAGGGTTCAGCGTGCCCTGGGACGAAACGCTCTGTAAGCGCGCCATGGATAGCGACACTTTGTTCAGTAACGAGGTGCCTGACCGCTGGCCGGAGTGTGAAGCGGCAAAAGCACTGGGTATTACAACCTATATGAGCGTGCCGGTTCACCTGGCTGACGGTTCTCTGTACGGCACGCTTTGCGCTGCCAGCACCGCACAGAAACAGTTCAGCGAGCGTGGCGAGCAGGTGATCAGGCTCTTTGCCGGGTTAATTGGTCAGTATATTCAGAAAGAGTCGCTTGTGCTTCAGCTTCGTGAAGCAAATGCGGCGCTCATTACCCACTCTTACACCGACGCCCTTACCGGCCTGCCGAATCGTCGCGCCATTTTTGAAAACCTTACCACCCTGTTCTCACTGGCGCGCCATCTTAGCCGCAACGTCATGATTGCCTTTATTGACCTCGATGATTTCAAGCGAATCAATGACCAGTACGGGCATGAGGCGGGCGATCGCTTCCTCGTACAGGTCGGCAAGCGACTGACTCACGAGCAAACGCAGGATGAGATTATTGGCCGGCTCGGCGGCGATGAATTTCTGGTTGCCAGCCTGAGTCACAGCGATGATGGCGACACCAGTACAGAGATCAACGCAATCAAAACCCGCCTCAATGGTCTTATTGCGGGCGAATACGGGTTAGGCAATGCCACCATTCTTTATCCCGGTGCAAGCCTTGGCGTCGTTATTGTTGATCCTCACAGCACGGATGAAGATAGCGCCCTGCGCACCGCGGACCTCGCGATGTATCAGGATAAAAAAGGAAAAAGCAAAACAGGCTTTGTCGCGTTAGATTAAAACCGTACACTCTACGGCCTTATACAAACTCAAACAGGTGATGGCATGAGAATAGGGATCCTCTTTCCGGTGGTTATTTTTATCACAGCGGTGGTGTTTTTAGGCTGGTTTTTCCTTGGCGGTTACGCCGCGCCGGGGGCATAAATGAGAAAAACGACCATCATCATGCTGATTGTCGCCATCGTGGCCGTCGCCGGTACGCAGTTAGGCTGGTGGTAACGCCCAAAGTAAAAAGGCCGCCGTCAGGCAGCCTTTTTTAACACAGGTCAGATTTAGCTTTTGATTTTTCTGTAGATAAACAGAACAACCAGCGCGCCAATCACCGCGACGACAAAGCTGCCGAAGTTGAAGCCATCAACTCTGCCAAAGCCGAACAGGGTACTGATCCAGCCGCCGACGACTGCACCCACAATCCCCAGAATGATCGTGACGATGAAACCGCCGCCATCTTTGCCCGGCATAATCCACTTCGCCAGGATCCCCGCAATCAGCCCAAAGATAATCCAGGATAAAATTCCCATAGCTTTCCTCTCTGTATGGTTTTTGTCATTAAATCAACGACACAGAAAAGGATAGCACAGGATCTGAGAAAGGAAATTTGTGATAAGAATCACACGGCTCGTTTGAGTAAAATATGAGCAGTAAAAAATGTCGATCCACACTCATCCTGGGGTTGCATCTTCTACTGAGAAAGATTATCTTTCTCATTACTGAATAGTTGAGCAAATAACTCAGGTATTCAGTACGACATTGCTCACATTGCTTCCAGTATTTCTTGCCCACTTTTTAGTGGGCTTTTTTTTTTTGCCTCAACCCACCAAAATCTGGCGTTTTTTCTGTGGAGGTGAAACGCTATTCTCTGTGGCTTCTGAATAACCAAAAAGCGTTGATAACATGAACGTATCGAGCAAGTTCGTCATCTGCCTTAATCTTGTTTCTGCCAGTACGCTACTGTTACTGCTCTCAACACGGTTTGAGTGGTTCTGAGTTGAAAGGAGCCTGGCAGGGTGGATTTCCTTCCGATTCCGCGCCGGCTCAACTCTCATACTTGTAGCTTTTATGACCTGTGATAAGATCCCTGCACCTCAGGACGTGGCGGGACAGCAGGAAAATGAAGAAGGCCATTGCCGTTGCTATCATCTCAACCCTAATGGTCGTCCTGTCGCTGTATGCGGTTAACGCCATTATCGTTGAGCAGCAAAAGAACCGGCAGAGGGAGATCTCCCACACGCTCTTAAGCTATTCCGAAGAGTTAACGCAAAATATCGCCAGTACGCTTAAAAATACCTCCGCGCAGGGATGCGATAGCGCCAGTCTGAACGTCTACCGAAAATTAAAGATGCGTAGTCTCTATTTCGCCGATGTGGGGTTTATTGAAAAGGGGAAAATCACCTGCACCGCGTTTTGGGGCAAGCTGGCAAATCCCATCGCCCTTCCCCCTGAGCTGCATAAAACCCAGAACGGATTCAGTCTGGCGCAGTTTTCGCAGAAAGATTTCTTTATCGGTAATGCGACAATTTATAACCACCTTATTATTTTCACCTCCCGTTCAGCCTACGATAAATTTGCCCCCGTTACCGCCAACTATTCGCTTCGTTCTTCCACTAAAGATTTCGGCCGCACCTTTTTCACCGTTACGCCGCCATCAGAAAACTTCAGCCGCTTACAGTCTCTGTTATTTACGCTGGCTGTGACAGAGTGCAGTACACGCTGGGATTTGTGCGTTACCGTCACACACCACGATGCCGGACTGGCTTCGCTCTCCCACGTAGTGATGGTGCTTCTGTGCTTGTTTTTATACTTTATCTGGGTATCCCTGACGCTGTTTTCTCTTCGACTTTATGAAGACCGACGTTCTCTGGAACGAACGCTGGTCAAAGCGGTAAAAGCGAATACCATCAGCGTTCATTTTCAGCCTGTTATTCGGGTTGCTGATAAGAAAATCGTCGGGGTTGAAGTGTTATCAAGATGGCAGGATAACAATCACAAAGAGGTTTCTCCTGAGCTGTTTATCCCGTTAATCAAAAAAATTGGCCTGTATAACGTTTATTATCAGAACATGATAAAGAAATCCCTGGCGGAAATTGCCGCGCTGGCCGCTGAACATCAGTTAATGATTTCACTGAACGTTGGCCGGACGGAAATTGAAGACGGCAAATTCCTGTCGGTATTACGTCATGCATGCTCAGAGAACGCGATTCCTTTATCGTTAATCAAAGTTGAGTTATCCGAGAATGGCGTTTCCACCTCGGCCATCCTTGAAGAGTTTTGTGAGGAGCTTAAATCGGCAGGCGTCAAAATTTCAATAGACGATTTTGGCGTGCAAAACTCTAATCTTGCCAGGCTCACAAATCTCAAATATGACGAAATCAAGGTAGATAAGTCGTTAGTGGACGGCATCAGCGAGCACTATAAACAGGATATCCTGGTGATCTTCAGCGACGCGCTCGCTAAACTGAACAAAACCCTGGTTTTTGAAGGGGTTGAAAGCGAAACACAATTTCAGTTCATCGCGCAGAGATACCCCGATGCCCTCGTACAAGGCTGGTACTTTTCAAAGTCGCTAACCCGGCACGACCTCGCCAGGCTGCTGGCAGACTCAGCGCGATGACGCGTTATTCATTGCCCCACTGATTCAGGAAGTTCGCAATATCGTCAATGCGCGCTTCGTCTATCTCCGCCTGGACAGCCATCTCCCGCTGCGCCTCTTCACTGATTTCCTCATTGTTGTATAAGCGAGTGAGCAGCAGCTGGAAATAGTGTGCCAGCGGCGTACGCTCTGCCTCTTCTACCGGTTTCGCCGTTTCAGTCGCATACTCGTCGACGATGTCATAATACTTGAGCGGGATATCATGGGTCATAGCGTTGTTTCCGTCTTGTGTGCATAAAAAACGGGAACCCTCAGGCTCCCGTTGTCATTTAACCCAGCGAGTGGATTACATGTTCGCGATAATCGCGTCGCCAAACTCTGAGCATTTCAGCAGTTTAGCGCCTTCCATCAGACGTTCAAAGTCATAGGTGACGGTTTTCGCGTTAATCGCGCCTTCCATACCCTTAACGATCAGGTCTGCGGCTTCGAACCATTCCATATGACGCAGCAGTATATCATTGAAGCCAACATGACCCATTGATTTTCGAGAAAAAAAACCATAATTATAGTTCTTATCACGCGTGTTAAACCTTCGGCTAACCCATTGATTAAGCTATATCAAATTTGGGTTTTGATAACCTCTTTTTAACAAAATTCACTTAGGAAACTCATCCCTAACTCATTAGGTCGTCTTGTTAGGTTTGTCATCGATAGTTTCTGTATGTTTGATAGAAAATAAACTTTTATAGACTGACTGAATCCGAGCCTTATCGGAATCGGTGTGATCGGCACGATTTACATACTCTAATGTTTCTCGAGCCAAAATAAGTGCAGCTTCTTCAAACTCGTGGGGCCAACTACTTCCTAACATAGAAAGTCCTTTGAGCACTCTCCTTTGGATCTCACTCATACCGGCACCATCACGGGCAATAGGTAAGAAAAAGTCTTCCAGTAACTCGCTGTTCTGAAGTGGCGCAACATGTATTGAAGGATATGTCACTCTAATTTCATCAGATTTATTCTGCGCATAAGCGGATAGTATTCGCACACCTCTGCCAATGACATCAATTGCGGTGCCAGGATCGTTCACTGCTGGTGAAAGAGCCCTGCAGGCTATTTCAGCCATAACGCTAAGACAAAATCGGGGATCCTGAGAAAATGAACGTACATCCGACACATTGATTGTATCTAGCAAATCTTTACTGATTAATGGCCCCTGCCCCTGACTCAGATACAAAACTGGCATCGAAGGATGTATGAAGCTGCCTGGCTGTGCCACAAGATATACATGTCGATGATCCTCAGTCAGCAGCCTGCTGAGTTTCAGCATATCAATATATTCAACATAGCCAATCATCTCCGGATAAACGGCAACCGTTCCGTTTGGCTGTTCATTGTTCTCAAGCCATGGATATCCGTCTAAATATGGACTTTTTGCTCTTTGAATAAATGTTTCGGTTGCTGCCTGTTCCACCTTTGCTGTCGTCTCGCCAACCCTTCCCAGAGAGGTCAAATGCTGTATCCAACGAAGCAATGTGATGAGGATTAAGGCAATGACCACCAGTGTGACAACGAATAAAATGACTCTGCCCCTTTCTCCGTAGGCTCCCATATTAAGGGCAATGATTCCTACCAGGCTGAAGAGAAATGAACCGATGAAGGTGGCCAATACATTTTGTGTGGTTACGTCTTCAACAACTAAACGTGTTGCTCTTGGCGTTACATTAGTGGTAGCTGAACCATATGCTGTGACCATGATGCTCAGCGAAAAGGTGGTAACAGCTAACATACTCGATGCCAGTATGTTTAGAATGTTATCCACTGCTTCTGCGCCAACCTTAACTGATACCGACTCAGGGATCATTGATTTAAAAAGAATAGATAATAGAGCAGTTATTATTGCTACAATTGCGAATAACGCTGCCCTGAACCATAGTTTTTTAAATATTTGCCTCAGAATCCATTGCCAACGCGAAATCATACTGCATTCCCTCGTATTGTAGCCGAGAAAAATAAATGCCGCCCTTAGAGCGGCATGGGGATATTAACGAACCAGATGCAGGAAGTGCAGATGTTTTTCGTACTGGTCGAGCATGTCATTAATAAGCTGTTCCTGGTTCCAGCCCATCACATCATAGTTTTGTCCGCCCTCTTTAAGATAGACCTCAGCGCGATAATATCGATGCTGCTCAGCCTGCTGCTCATCATTATCAATCGCAGCCAGAGCGAAGGTCGGTGAGTTATACCCGCGAAGCCTCACTTCATAAATATAATTCAGCTCGTTGCCCAAATCGACCTCAAGTCGGATACGATCGTCAGCTGCGTCACTGATATGGCTTATCGTCCCTTGCTTGTTCAGTTCTTCTTGAACCAGCGTCATGGCAGGCTGGATAACGTCATCCATAAAGCGTTTCACAAGGGAACGTTTCGGTAGATAAGCAATATTGCGCAGCCTTCTCTGCCATGGAATTGGGTTTCGTGCAGCTGTTGGGGCAATAGTCGCCATGCTCAGACTTTCACGCTTAGTCAAATCCCGACGGAGCGCTTTTAAAAGTCCGTATATGGATATCAATAAGATAGCGGAGAAGGGTAATGCACTTGCTATTGTCACCGTTTGCAACGCGCTTAGCCCTCCCGCAAGGAGAAGTGCAATAGCAACAATTCCCATGAGCGAGGCCCAGAAAATTCGCTGCCAGACCGGTGTGTTTGCTACCCCACCTGATGCCAGAGTATCCACAACCATTGCTCCTGAATCAGCAGACGTTACAAAGAAGACGATGACCATCGCCATTGCAATAAATGACAGCACGGAGGAGAACGGGAAATGCTCTAGGAAATTGAACAGGGCCAGCGCGACATCCTGCTGAACTGTATTGGCGAGGTCAGTCGCCCCCTGGTTCATAATGAGATAGATCGCGCTGTTACCAAACACCGTCATCCACATGAGCGTAAAACCGGCGGGAACAAACAGCACGCCAGTGACAAACTCGCGAATGGTTCGGCCACGGGAAACCCTTGCGATGAACATCCCCACAAACGGCGACCATGAAAGCCACCATCCCCAATACAATAATGTCCACCCGCCCAGCCAGTTACTCGACTTGGGCTCATACGCGTAAAGGTTGAAGGTTTTACTTACCAGTTCCGAAAGATAACCGCCCGTATTTTCCACAAACGACTTCAGCAGAAGCACGGTTGGTCCGAGACACAGAACCAGCGCTAGCAGCAGCACCGCCAGGCCAAGGTTGAGCTCAGAAAGAATACGTATTCCTTTGTCCAGGCCGGACACCACCGAAATCGTCGCTAACCCCGTGATGACGACGATCAGAATAACCTGCACCGTTTCATTAATGGGTACCCCGAAAAGATGGTTCAAACCGGCATTTACCTGCAAAACGCCGTACCCAAGCGATGTTGCAACGCCAAAGACCGTGCCTATAACGGCGAAAATATCAACTGCATGGCCTATAGGCCCATAAATTCGATCTCCGATAATGGGATAGAGTGCAGAACGTAGCGTTAAAGGCAGGCCGTGACGATAACTGAAGAAGGCCAGGATCAGCGCCACAATGGCATAGATTGCCCATGCATGCAGACCCCAGTGAAAGAATGTCAGACGCATTGCTTCCTTCGCTGCCGCAACAGTCTCTGGTGTGCCGACGGGAGGTGAAAGATAATGCATCACAGGTTCGGCAACGCCAAAGAACATAAGACCGATCCCCATCCCTGCCGAAAAGAGCATCGCAAACCAGGAGTGATAGCTGAAATCAGGTTGCGCATGGTCCGGACCCAGCTTGATATCACCGTAGCGTGAGAGCCCCAGAAAAGTGACACTTAGTAAAATCAGTGCTACAGCAAGGATGTAGAACCAACTGGCATTCGTGAATATTTGTTGCTGAAGTAATTTAAAATTTTTGTCGGCTACATCCGGGAATACAGCGGCAAAAGCAACAAGAAGGAAAATTAACAAAGCAGATGTAAAGAATACCGCTTTGTTAATCTGGCTTTTAGACTTCTTTGGGATAGTATCATTTTCACTCATAATTATTCATTCCATTAACTTAGATCCGCTTAAGATGATAGGCATTGCCTCTCATATAGTAGCAAAAAATGAGCAGTAAATGGGGCATATAATCAGAAGTCACGTCGTGGTTATATTCTCATAGGCTTTCTCCGATTATGTATGCGGTAATACTCTCTCATCACAATTGTTGAAAGTCCCACGGCTAAGGCTCGTTTAAGGGTTAAATCAGCTTAGATACAGGAAATTTTTTATATAGCGTGCAAACTGCCACGTCATAAATTATTGCTACCTGCTTCCTTTCAACACCATTTGAAATGAGCCTCCCGGCCTGCGCCCATTGTTCAGGAGTTAACTTCGAGCGCCTGCCGCCGATCCGGCCTTTTTCCCTCGCAGCCGCCAGACCAGCCCGGGTGCGTTCACCAATCAGCTCTCTTTCCATTTCCGCCAGTGCTGACATGATGTGAAAAATGAAACGCCCCATCGGGCTTGAGGTGTCAATGCTGTCCGTAAGGCTCTTGAAGTGAATACCGCGCTGTCGAAGCTCGTCCACCAGCAGCACCAGATTTCGCATGCTTCGCCCGAGGCGATCCAGCTTCCATACCACCAGCGTGTCGCCCTCACCCAGCGTTCGCAGAAGCTTTTTGAGCGCTGGTCGGTTTGCTACCGTTCCGCTCATTTTTTCTTCGAAAATCTGTTCACATCCTGCGCGTTCGAGTGCTTGTCGCTGGAGATCCGTATTTTGGTCATTTGTTGACACCCTTACATAGCCGATTTGCATATTTTTCACCCACTCATTTCTGCAAAAAAATCAGGTGAAGTTATCGGCAAGGCTACCTCGGGGCAATCTATAAAACGTCGGTTTAGGAAGTAGCGCGACACGGGATGCTTACAGCTCGACAGGACAGGTGTTATCCCGGGGAGATTTTGGCTTGGGCGGGCCGGGTAACCGTCACATTGAGCGTTGTGGTTGCGCCCACGACCACGCTTGCCGTGGCTTTATCGAGCGTAACGCCGGTCACGGGGATATTCGGGGTCCCGCTTTCTTCAGCCAGCTCCGGCTTGCCGGTATTGGTGATTTTCGCTGTACGGGTAATGACCTCTTTTGCCGGAATGGCTTTACCCAGGCTGCTGCACCAGCCGCGGAAAACGTCGACGGTACCGTTAGGGTATTTGATTTTGTAATAGCGTACTGAGCCATCAATAAACCATGCGACCAGGTCTTTTTGCCCTTCTTCGCCCGGCTTCCAGGCGAGGGTGAACGAGGTATCGCCAGCAGATTTTGCCCCTTGGGCGGTGGCGTTCCAGTCGGCATCCTCGTCGTCGAGGTAAGTGTCGTCATAAGATTCGGCGGTCATTTCACCCGGGGTAAGTTCTTTGATTTTCGCCAGGCGATTCCAGTCGATATCAGAGAGTGGGTTAGCGAAAGCGTTGCCCGTTCCGGTGTAAAGCCAGAGCGTAGTACCGGCCCCTTTTACAGGAGCAAGTGGATTTGGTGTTGGCATGTTTCCTCACATTTCGTAAGTGATTGAATATTTCATATCGGCGGAAGTCCACAGCCCCATCGCATCATCGCGCTGGTAATCGAAGCCTTGTGGAACCATGAGCGTTAACAGTGAATCGAGGCCGGGAACATCAGCGAGGGCCGGATAGATATGGCTTTCCATCCATTCATCCAGTTCGGAATCTGGTACCTGCGAGGACAGGAAGACCTCGATATGTAACGTTGCCGCCCACATATCGGCATCAAGTTCTTCGCCGGTATACTCCGCATCGGTCAGATAGACCGCTACGGCAGGAAAATCCTCCTCCTCAATGACAGCCGGGCGCCCGTCAAAAAACATGACGTCGTTCCCGATGGCCTCTTCAAGCACATCAATAATTTTCTGGCGAATGAGAGTGTGTTTCATCGTGTCAGATGCAACCTCAGTTGTTGCCTTAGGGCATAGTCAACAGCATATTAAATCGATAAAAAAGCCACCAGCGAACCAGTGGCTTCTTGCGATAGCTCAGTCTAGGAGTATCAGACCTTACTTTAACTGTCTAAGCTTTTACTTAGAGTCAAATACAAATCTAGTTGCGGTTAATTTATTCAGCGACTGTATTAATGGAGACTTGCTACCTTCACCACAAATATATTTTTCGAAATCATCCTCAATAACAAGCCAAACTCTAGCCAAGTCAGTTCCATCAAACAAATGCTCTGTTGCTAACCATGCTGAAATACAATTTTCAAATACCGCTAGCAGATTATCAAATCTTTGTACGTGTTGTTCTCCAGACTCAATCTGCTGAGTTATGAAGTCCACGTCTTTGAATAACCATTTTGCTATGACCTGCTCACGCTCAGCTTCTAGCTCATTGGGATCAATATTAGCGGGCATAAAGAGTAAAGCTGATTTCAAGTGCCTAAGGGAAGCCCTAAAATCTAACTTAACTTTTGTTTTTTCCTGCTCTCTCCAAGTGGACAGTGCTCGATAAGCGAAGCCGAGAGTAATAATCGTTGCCCCTGCGCTTACCCAAGCTGCAACCATAGCCCAGAAAGCCCACTCAGCTGACTCGCGAGTTGCAGTGAGTGTTTCGTAAGAAATATAATCAGGATTCATGCTCACCCCACTTTGTTTTAGGTGATTATATCCAAAAGCATTGCCTAAGACACTTAATGAATGCTTGCTGAAATGTCTACCTATAAGCAGGGATAAAGATTATTTTCGTTCACTCTCTATTTTACGAATACCAGCGAAGTTATTGTTGCCCTTTTCAATTACGGCCAACAGCGGCTTAATCCAGAGCACAGCCTGGCAGTACGTTATTGAGCCGGCGGCAGTGGGACTATCATCGGCTGCGTCAGGTCCGTCGGTATTGGCGTGCATTGCGCTGGAACGTAAACGGTACGCGTATTCGAGCAGCCCACCAGCAATGTCAGCAGGAACAGGCAGATCACAGGTTTTTTCACGGCGAAGTATCTCCCGGTATTCGATTACGGTTTCTTCGGTGCTGGTGTCGATCAGGGAGTTAAGCCTGTTGGCATGTTCTGCAACCTGATTGAATCGATTGAAGTTGAATGCCAGGGTGGCGATCACCTGCCCCTGCATAGAGTTGTCACTTCGCAGAACGTCGTTATCGCTCTGAAGGCTACTGGCGTCGGAGCAACTCTTAACGAGAGCGACCGAAAGGACAGCAATAACAACAACGCCTATAAGACCCGGATTAATTTTCATTGGTCTAACCCCCAGCACGCCAGCGCGCTTTCCTGGTCCCGTCGCTCAACCTGACCATAGCAGCCATTCTTCTGGCCTTTGGTTAGACGACAATCACGGCCACCGTCTTTAATCCACCAGCGGATTGCCTCGCATGCACCGATGCGGTCACCCGCGTTGATGCGCTTATAGAAGGTCGATGGGAAGCATTTACCGGGGCCGATGTTATACGGGCAGAAGGATGCGATACCCACCTTCTGTGGCTCTGTCAGAGACACTTTGATATTGCGATCAACCCAAGCTAATGCCTTATCGCGTTCAAAAGCGTTAACCTTCCGGCATTGTTCCTCAGTGGCCGTCATGCCTTTAACAACACGCCTGCCATCGATAACGGTAACGCCGTGACATAAAGACCAGACCCCACCCGGATCAACAACGGCCGCCAGCGCATTGCCTTCTTTCTCGCTGATGAATTGGTCGAAAATGAATGGCGCAGATGCACCTGAAGCGATCAGGGCCAACACTGCCGCGCTGAGCTTAGACTTATTGGACATTATTCACCTCGCGCAGCTCGTCGACGGTCCGCTTTGATTTGGAAGTAGAGGTTAGTAAGAAAGGTGAGCAAGCCGAACAGTAAACTACCGATCACACCTATAGCCGCCCACTGTTCTGGGGAGTAACCGTCAAGAAGTGTTCTAAACCAGTAAATGGCACTCCCTCCTGACGCACCGTAGGAAATACCTGTCGTTATTTTGTCCATAATAAATGCCTGCACCTGCACCACCAATAGATGCCATAAACTGTTTTAAATCAATGACTTATTTCTAACAAGCATAGAATCGCCGCTGCATTTAGCAGCAGGAAAAGTTTTGAAAATAGTTCGTTCAATGGTGATAAAAGTGAAAATCCACAGAGGTCTATGACTAAGAATCGCAATAAGCTATGTGCGAAAGAGGTTCTGCAAGGGTGCAGTCTAAGCTTCAACTAATCAAACCATTCTGCACATCGTATGCTAAATTTTGCGTACGCGTGACTTTTTTGGTGTAAAATGACTCTCAAATGAATTTCAGTGAAGGCTGTGTTTGTAAAGTCTTTACATCTTGATACATCACTTTAAAGTGATAGTTTATAAGGGAAGAAAAATGTCAAAGATCAAATCCCTAGAGATCAAAGGTTTTAAATCAATTTGGGATCAAAAAATAGAATTTGGCAGATTAAACGTAATAATTGGAACTAACGGAGCGGGTAAAAGCAACCTTCTTGAAGCTATAGCCATGATTTCTGCATCGGTCGAAGGTGGCGTAGATTATGAGCGTCTGTCACGTAGAGGCTCTAGATTGTCCTCACATGAAATTTTCAGAAGTTCCTTTAGAAATAAGGATCGTAGAAATACTTTAACACTCGAAGCTGAGCTTGAAGATCTTTCGTATCGAATGAGCCTAAACGCAATCAATGGCTTTACTTACAATGCTGAGTCGCTAAAAAGCAATCTTGGCGTAACTCTTGCCGGACGCTCAAATAATGGAAGCACCATTTTCGGAAAAAGAATTGAAGGTGATTTAAAAAAAACAAATAGTGTTTTATCCATTTATCGCGCTCTATTGAAAAACGATAGCAAAATTTCTAAACAATTAACGGATTTGGATAGCTATGCTATTTACTCACCTTCAACGCCTATATTAAGAGGCGTTGCAACCGACAACAGCAACAAATCACCACTTGGCCTATATGGTGGAAGACTAGCCGATGCACTAAGCGAAACATTCAAATACGCTGACGAAACTAAGCAAAATGAAATTTTTAATTTCTTCGAACTCTTAGATTGGTTTTCGACTTTGGGCGTTACCAGTCAAATTGATAGTTCTTTAGTATCCGAACATGTCAGTTTAGGTAGAAAAGTCGTCAAATATAAAGATATGTATATGAAATCTAATTTCAATGATCTTTATGCATATGATGTTAGTGAAGGTGCTTTATTTATTTTATTTGTTTTGATTTTGATTGCTCACAAGGATTCTCCAAATATATTTGCGTTAGATAATGTTGATAGTGCATTGAATCCTGGCCTGGTACGCAAACTAATGGAAAAAATTGCATTTTTCTTAAGCAGCGAAAAACACTGCCAGAAGCAGATTTTTTTAACCACTCACAACCCTTGTACTCTCGATGCGCTTGATTTGTTTAACGACGAACACAGATTGATTGTGGCATCAAGATCATCTGACGGACAAAGCACTTTTACGCGAATTTCTCCGCCTAAAAACATGACCAGGGAAATTTGGGAAGAACAATATTTCGGCATGAAACTATCAGAAATCTGGCTATCGGGGGCGTTTGGCGGCATGCCAACGGAATTTTGATAATGAATAAACCGCTCTTATATTTACTTGTTTGTGAAGGCCCATCTGACATCCCAGTCATCCGTCGGGTTGCAGAAGAGATTTGTCGCAAGACAAAAAAAGATGTTGAAATCCGGCATATCTCACCGCAACAAGACTCCACAGGAACATGGGAAAGGCATGGTTATGTTGGGGTGACGAAATGGTGTGCATTATATGGAAATAAAGATGAGGGTTCACTTAGCCATTTATCTGAGGCACTCAAGAAAGTGGTATTGAGGAAAAACTGGCAAGCGCTTGTCAAAGGGGCTAATGCTGATGGATTAATAATTCAGATGGATACGGACATCGCTGATCAACTTAATTTTTTGAAGAAGCGATTCGATGAAAATAAAGATGATAGAAGAAAATACTGCCAAGACTCGTTATTAAATAAATTAGGTTTAATCAACGTCCCTGAAAACCTAATATTTCTACTTCCGTCCTACTCTACAGAGACATGGATTGTTGCAAGCTTTGACGATACCCATGATATTTTCAAAAACTTATCAAAACCGATCGCTTATGAAGATCTTAAGAATTGTGAAACGTTATTAATTGGTGCTGGTTTCAAAAAAGAAAGGAAAGGGCCCGGGAAGTACAAACTAAAAAAATCGCATGATATTTATATTCCTTATGCAGAGTTAATCGCCTCGAAATTGGATCTTGTAACTTCTCGATGTAAAGAATTAAAACTATTCGAAACAGAATTAACAAAAGCGTAATAAACAGGCCTTTTACGGCCTGTTGCGTTTATATTTATATTTATATTTATATTTATATTTATATTTATATTTATATTTAAGGAGTGTAACATCCTGTAAGAAAACCTAGAGCGAAGTGTAGTTTTTTCCTGATCGTTCCATCTGAACACTTTTTATTTTTAGCGATACGCCTAAGCGATATCCCAAAAACAAAATGCGCAATAATTATTTCATATGCTTCCAATTGAATTTTTTTAAGTTGGGCCACGCAGCCATCAATTACAATCCCTTCTACATCAGTACACTTCAACCGTGATTTATAATCATATGAAATAAGACCTTTGAAACCTGCTGCTACCGGAGGCCAATCCACGCCACTATTCTCAGCGGCTGCCCATGCTCCCCATCGGTCCATTAATTCATACATATCGCTCATAAGTTCTCCTTACGCCAGAATGCCGAGCGCGTAGGCCCGGTCCAGTACTCTAATGATCATTTCCAACTGCGAGCCATATTTGCGCTCGAATGCCAGGCGGTCGTTATGCAGTTCGGTATGATGTTTTCGGCAAAGTGGAATGGAGAAGATGTCGTGCGCTTTTGTTGCCATGCCACCCTGCCCCCATCCGATTAAGTGATGCGGGTCGTCTGATTGCTGCTGGCAGCATTCGCAGGGCTGTGTTTTCACCCAATTCAGATAATCGCGACTTTCCCAGCGCAGACGCTTTGGTCGACGCATGAAAGACTGAGGAGGAACTGGATCCACCATCACGCCCACCAGCGGTTCTGTCAGCGCTTCAGGCAGGTCAACGGCTGACACTAATTTCTCAAGGATGCTGGTGGCCGGTACTTCGGGAATTATGTCACTTTCTCGTCCAATTGGACTTTCTTCACGAAGACGAAGAGCTTCACGAACGCATGATTCTGGAAGTGCATCCGTAACTTCTTTACGAACAGCCCACCAGCAGAGCTCTGCAAGTGAGATCTCCCGGCTTTTGTCCAAGCAAAGATGAATGCGGACAGAATCCAAAACAAAGGCAATTACATTTCTGCGTGCCAACTCTGCCAGTGCTTCGGTACGCTGCTCTCGCAAGTGGTTATCGCAATAGCCACAAAGCAGGATGGAGCCAGGCTCATGGTGCATAATAGTTAGTTCGTGATAGTGGTAATCACTATGCTCGTACTGGCACCGTCCACCAGCGTATCGCAGCAACCAGTAATCCAGGCCACTAATCCCGCCACCGGCATGAATCACTTTGTCATTCAGAAAGAAAGTGCGTAGCGATTTATCATCACCGAGAGGCTGGCGGGCATCAGGAACGCGACCCGTTTCCAGATGAGCCATGCTATCTGGCTGTCGCTCAATCAGCACTCTACCACCACCGAATAAGCTCATAAGTTCGCTGCCGGGCTTTAACAGCACGACACCAAGCTCTCTGGCGATTACAGGTTGAAGGAGCGCGCGCATCAGTCGATATTCCTGATAATTATCTGACCGACTTCACCCCATAGCTTCGTAATCCGTGCATCCCAGATATGAGCGTCATCTTCATAAATGGCATCGGAGAGTGCTTTAACCAGGTTACTGTAACCACCAGAACGGAGTGATCACGTTGCAACAGGTAATTTCCGATTGCTGCAGCAAGATGATTTTTCCCCGTCCCGCAACTCCCACTGAAAATGAAACTAGTGAAACCAGACCCGAAGTTATGGGCATAGCTCTTTGCCATGGTGAGGGCATGCTTTTGCCCGTCGTTGCTGACCTGATAATTCGAGAAAGTGCACCCCTTATGCAGATCGCATATCCCTGAACGCCCAAATATCCTCTCCGCTCGCGCCCGCTGATTTAGTTTTTCCAGCTCTACTGCACGCTTCCGACCTTCTTCCTGCTGCCAGGCCATCAATTCCTGACTGCTGGTAAACTTCGGCTGGACACCTGCAGGCATGATATTGCGGAGACGACCAAGCAAATCGTGCGTCGATTTCATAGTTACCCCCTGAATCCCGGTGGGATCTCAGTGTCTGGTTGTGAGATGCCAAAGCCTGCCTGACGGCGAGAAGATGCCCCAGAGGTTAAGGTTTTGGCTCGGGATGTTTTCAGGCTCGAGGCGAAAGTCTGTTCCCACTGCAGGTGGTGTTTTACCTTCCCTTCGCACTTCCAGTAATCGCGGAACTGCTGAAGTTCCACTGGGGTATAACCAGGGCGGTCACCGAGATTAATTCCCCACTGTGCGGCTTGCCCGACAAAGTCATCACTCGGCATCCAGTCATCGGTAATCGGGAATTTGCCGATTGGTGGCAAAAATGATTCTTGCGCGCTTAACTCTCTCTCTTGTTTCTCTTTTAGATCTGTATCTGTATCTGTATCTTTATTAGTTGAGTTGCCGTTGCTGCTCTGTTCAAACGGAGCATTAACACCCGTTGAACGCTCGTTACTGTTTTGTTGGGTGTTTGCTCCTTTTTTGGCCTTTCTGGCCTGGGCGGACGCTTTACCTGCGGCCGACTTTTGACTGATTGAATTTTTCACAGCCTCCAGATCCCGCTCAATTCTCTCCTGCACCCATTCGGTGCCAGTGTCGTTAAAAAATTCTTTCAACGATGGCTCAACGGCATCCCAACGGTCGTTGCTTAGCCGTGCTATTTTCGAGAGGCGGTTTTTGGGGATCGGGCGACCTGTTTGCCAATAATTGAACATCAGCAGCAGGTATGCGCCATGCTCTTCTGTAGACAGATGCATGGTGTCCGCCAGGTAATCAGCAATGTAAAGTTGCATGTAAGGCAGAGCTGCCATGGTTACTCCCTTGTCCGGTTTCCCGGTACGTAATGGTTATTGCTCAAAACTCGATTAAAAAAATTGCGGCGCTACGGCGCTGATGCTCGCCAGTAGTGGTCCCGCCGCGTCAGCAGGTAACATGTTGAACAAAGCGATTGCCGCTTCACGAATTTCTTTTTCAAGCTTTTGAAGGGGGACGCCCAGCAACTTAGCTTGATGCGCCTCACTGCATTCTTTGATTGCATTCGCCACCAGCTCAGCTTCCGTTCTGGCGTTACTGAGTCCATGCTTTCTGGCTATCTCAATAGGCATAGCTGCGAGGATTGCGCCCGACAGCTGCATAACGTAAGCAGTATATTTCTCCGACCCTCCTTCATTTTTCAGATAGCGGAATAAATTCTGCTTATTGACCGCGATGCCGCGGCCCCCTTCCTTCGCCCACTGCTCAGCCACCAGCTGAGCGATTTTTTCCTGCGCCTGACCGGGCAAAGTTGATTCCCACTCTCGAACTGCAACCTGTATTGAACGGTGCTTAAAGCTGTCTCGCCGATGCGCCATAAATTGATTTTGAGTTTTCAGCGGTCCGGCCAAGCGTTGGTTATGATGTTGATATGTAGCTGACTGCATGATTAAGCCTCCTTCTGAGGTAAACCATCTGTTGCGTTGGGATAGAGGTCTGGACGTAATTCATGCGGGGTGACTTCCCAATCCAAAGCTCTGCATGCGTTTAAAACCTCTGTGCTAGCTACCTGAGTACGAAACCAGACAGATACAGTCTGCGAGTTTTTACCTAAGCGGCGAGCCAGCTCTGATTGGCTGCCACACAGAGAAATAATCTTCTTTTGAATGTTATGGTTCATTGAGCCTCCTAAATTCCGTACCACATACTTGATAATTTACTTATCAATGTCAAGAAATTTAACTGGCCACATTTGAAAAGAAACTTTGTATGCTGGACAACTGGTTAGATTTGGAACTGAAAATGAACTTTGAAGAACGTTTGCAAAGAGCTATTGATGAGGCAGGCATTTCTCAATCTGAACTGGGGCGCCGGATAGGCGTCAACTCGCAAACCGTTAGCCATTGGTGTAACTCAGGGATTTTCCCGCGCAAGGAGAAACTGGTTCTCTTGCCTGAAGCCCTTGGAAAGCCTCTTTATTGGTTTTTCATGACTGATGAAGAAGAGCAGCACGTTGCTTCTCTAACGCAGAGTAAAACAGTTTTAACCCCCCACCAATCAGCACTATTAGAAGTTTTTGATCAACTTCCGGAAGCCGAGCAGGATAGATTCATTTCCTTAGCCAAAACCCGGCTTGAAGAGCTCGATGCGTTTATGGCGGAATTTTTACGTAAAAGAAAAATAGATCCTCAGCCATAACCTTCAAAATGTATCGTTAAAGGCCGCTATAAGCGGCTTTTTTTGCGCGTGAACCCTCCAAAAGCTGATAAGGAAACTATTGCTGGTATTTTTTTTATCAATTTCAACTTGACCTATGGTATATTTATTTGTAGCCTGATTTTAGAAAATCAGTCATCAAGGCAGGACGCCCACGAAGTAGCTGCCGGTGGCATACGAAACACCGGATGAGATGGCAAGACAATCGCGCAGCAGGTTTACCGTTCCGCCAGCCTGGCGTTAAAGGCACACAGGAGTTAACCATGATCGATTTCGCACGCAAAAGAGCTGGCTGCCAAGCCGTACGCTTAAATCTGTTTGAAGTTCTGGTTCGTAAGCTTTGCTACTTACTGGCCCAAAAAGGCAATCCAGAGCTAAAAGTATGAGCTCGTTATTTGCTCTGATCGTTACCGTCTGTGCCCTCACCGGGGAATGCTCAGACATCATGCTCGGTGTATACCAAACCGAATCTGGCTGTGATGCAGCTGCCAAAGAGCAGCACATTAAAGGAGAGTGTTACCCATATAAACCGGCTGGAGACCAACAGCCTGCTTTCAAATTTTAATCGAGTTATGACCAATGGCTGTTACCAGCCCCCTAAAAGCACAAAACCCGCGCAAGGCGGGTTAAGTACCCGGTCAGCCGACCAAAGCTTTCCGGAATCGAGTTTTGACCAATGACCACTACCCAAGGCGGCAATCACTAGCTGCGGGTATCTTACAACCAAAATTAAGGACCCGATATGGAATTCTTTCATTTAATCAAGGCAACGCAGAAATCCGGCAAAGAAGATGCCGTTATCTGGTTCACGGCTAAATCAGAAGCACGAGCCAATTTGCAGTTGGATGTAGAGCTGGAAGATGCTGGCATTGAAACCGGCCGGGGCAAGGATTATAGCAAGCCTGTCCGTACCGATTTCCCTGTTTACAACGACCTGCCGGAAGAAAGCACAGTGGATTACACCTGGTGCAAACGCTACGTACTCCAGGACGATGGACGCACCTGGCTGCCAAAGGCTGGTGCTGAGTCTACTGGTGCCGTGGACAACAACACTGCTGCTCCGGAAGCGACCACTACAGTTGAAAAGAGTGTCCCGCTTGAAAACCGCACTCCAGCAGTACGTTTTGCCGTTCACCTGACCAGCGACAAGTATCAATCACACATCACAAAAGAGCAGCAGCTGGCTGCCAGCGAAATGTCACTGGATGAAGGTAACACCTATCTTCAGAACCTGCTGCTGGCGAAGAGCGACATCCCTGAAGTTGCCGAACTCAGCCTGAACGCTGAGTGGAAACTCGTTCAGGCGATTAAGCAGGTATTCGCGCCAGATGAAACGCACGAAACTGAAGATATCGCTGCATTCATGGCTGACTGGGCTAAAGCAGATGCCAGCGCTCGCAACCAATTAGTGGAAGACTGGCGCAGCGGCAAATTTCCCCTTCTGAAATCTGAAAGCACCAGCGACACTGGCGTTATAGCAGGTCAGGGTTTTGAACCTGTTAACGCTATCCAGATTGACGAGAATGATGACGAAACCACACGTTATCCTGTCGTTCGTATGCCCTTCCGCAAGCAGCTACTCGCCCAGTTCACCGCCGACGAACTGCGCCACCACTTAACCCGCGAAGAATACGAAGGTATCAGCGCGCTTGAGATGGACACAGACAATAGCTATGTCCAGAACCTGTTGCTGGCGGCAGAAAACTGCGAACAGGTTAAGGGTTACAACACCAAAGACCTGTGGCGCTATACCGAGGCCATTCGCAAGGTGTTCGGGCAGGAAAAGCGTCACGAACTCGCTTTGGTTCTCCGATTCACCAGAATCTGGGCGGCGACTGATTACATTGACCGCGGCCTGCTGGTAAAAGAATGGGCCAAAGGCAGTCGCGTTGCAGAAATACAGCGTACTGAAAGCGGTACGAATGCTGGCGGAGGCAACAAGACCGACAGAAACCCTGACCTTAAACATGATCTAGACACTCTCGATTTAGAGATTGCGCTGGCCACGTTACCAATGGATTTCAACATTTATGATATCCCTGGTGGTGTTTTCCGTCGGGCAAAAGAGATCGTGAGTAAAAAAGAAAGTCCATTCAAAGAATGGTCTAAAGCTCTTCGTGCAACTCCGGGAGTTTTGGATTACTCGCGTGCAGCTATCTTTGCACTTATCCGCAGCGCTCACCCAGAGCATTACCTGTATCCAGCACGTCTCAGCGGATTCATTAACGCGAACCTGACTGAAAGCGATCATTCTGCTCCATCAGACGAAACTCTTGCGGCTGCGCGCCATAACCCTGAGGTGAGCTGGACAAACGAGGTAACTAATGACTCTGCTGTTGAAACTGGCGACCAGAATGAGGGGACTCAGGTCGACGGCGACACGCAGCCGGTTCTCGAAAAAGTTGGTAATGGTCTTTTTTCTATTGAAGGGCTGGCCACCAGCAACGCTGTAATCGACCAACAAAATACCGCGGCGGAGTACGTTGATAATGTGCAGATGGAAGAAACTGACAATGATGAAACCCCGGACGGTGCTGCGTTATCAGAAGGCACGGAAGAAACTATCTCAAGCGCAAGCACTACTGAAACTTATAGCAGCACAACTGCCATAAATAATGATTCCGGTCATCATAATCATACCGAGCCTGAAATGCTCTATACACACCTTATGATCGACATTGAAGCTTTTGGTAAAAAAGCTGATTCACCAGTCGTATCTATCGGGGCCGTGTTCTTTGATCCATCTACAGGTGATACCGGTTCGGAATTTTACAAAGTGATTAGCCTAGAATCTTCCATGGCCAGCGGCGGGGTTCCGGATGCATCTACCATAATATTCTGGCTTAAAGCTTCGCCTGAGGCTCGTTCTGAGTTAGTGATGGATGATGCTATTCCGCTAGATGATGCCTTATTGCAGCTAAATGATTTTATATCCGAGAATGCGGCAAACGGCCCTGATTCTGTACAGGTATGGGGGAATGGTGCCACTTATGACAATGTCCTGCTTGAAGCATCTTATGACCGGGCGGGGATCCCCTGCCCATGGAAGTTCTGGAATAACCGGGATGTAAGAACCATTGTTGAGTTGGGTAAAACCGTTGGGTGCAAGCCTCGCTATGAGATCCCATTTGAGGGAGAACCACACAAGGCTATTTCGGATGCGCTTCATCAGGTCAAATACGTGTCAGCAATCTGGCAGCGTCTGACTGAACACTGATTTTTTAATTTCAGAATATGGCCCGAATATGGGCCATTATGAGGTAAATCACATGCTTCAAATGCTGACTTTAGAAGAATGGGCTGCGGAAAAATACCGAAGTAATCCCCCAAGTCTGAATACCTTACGCCGATACGCAAAAGAGAGCATGTTCACTCCCCCGGCCACCAAAGAAGGGAGATATTGGCGGGTAAGAGAAGATGCCGAGATCACAGGTAATTTAACCCAGCCCGTAATTAAAAAATCTGATTCGCCTATGCTTCAAAGGATACTGTCTGATGGCTGCCCGACCACGTAAAAACAACGTCAAGATACCTAATCTTTATCCGCTCTACAGTCGTAAGGTAAATAAAATCTACTGGCGGTATAAGCATCCCGTTACAGGTAAGTTTCATAGCCTTGGAACTAACGAGGCCGAAGCAACAGCGATAGCAATTGAAGCCAATGAGCGACTAGCTGAACAGCGCACCAGGCAGGTTTTGGCTATCAGTGACAAGATCGCCTCCAGCAAAGGAAAGGCGATAACAACAAATACGTGGTTAGATCGTTATTGGAAAATTCAGGATGAAAGACTGGAGAATGGTGATATCAAGCCGAACACTCATAAGCAAAAGGCTAAACCAGTAGCCCTACTTCGTGAGAGCGTGGGAATGAAATTGATTTCATCCGTCGATGTTCGGGATGTTGCACAGATACTGGAGTCCTATGTTGCAGAAGGTCAACCGAGGATGGCCCAGGTGATCCGCTCTGTTTTAATCGATGTTTTCAAGGAAGCCCAACATTATGGCGAGGTACCGCCGGGTTATAACCCGGCTCTTGCGACAAAACAACCGCGTCGGCGAATTAGCCGACAACGTTTAAACCTCGAAGAATGGCAAAAGATTTTCGCGATTGCTGATGCCCACCATCAATATATGGGCAATGCAATGCTATTGGCGCTCGTTACGGGTCAGCGCCTCGGGGATATTTCCAACATGAAGTTTAGTGATATTTGGGATGATCATCTTCATATCGTTCAGGAGAAGACGGGGAGCAAGATAGCGATCCCGCTTTCCCTTAAGCTTAACGCGATTGACTGGAGTTTGAGAGATGTAGTTGCGCGTTGCCGCGACTATGCAGTGAGTCCATATCTAATCCACTTCTTCCGGGCAACCTCAATGGCAGAACGAGGTGCACAGGTTAGGTCGAACACAATAACAATGAATTTTAGTAAGGCCCGTGATAAAGCAGAAATAAATTGGGAAGTAGGTACGCCGGCTACGTTTCATGAACAAAGGTCTTTATCTGAAAGACTCTATAAGGAACAAGGTATCGATACAAGAATACTTTTAGGTCATAAAACTCAGAACCAAACCGATCGATACCATGATGATAGAGGAAAAAATTGGACCACAGTACGAATTAGTCAACAATGAGCTTTTTGCTAAAGGATTCGTCATCAAATGATTGAATTTTTTCAATAATTTTAATGACTGAATCCTGTGTTGTTTCTCGCTCTGTGATTATTGCATTCATATAATATGAAATTCTCATCCATGCCTTTAAATGTTTTTCTTCCAAAGTCGCAACCACTGGAACAAAGCTATTGAAAAGATCTATGTCATTTTTGCAGTGTATACGAATATCTTTTATTGCACTCTCAGTTAATCCATGAGTTTCAATATAACCTTTCAACGACATTAATTCTTTACTATTTTTTTCGTGCTCACTCCCATAAAACTTCCCTACTCTGTAACTTTCGGGAACATGTTTGTTTAATGTGTTAAAGAAAAAAATAAACATTTCGCGAAGTCGTTTTTCTGCTTTTACTTTATTCTGTCTTTCGTTTTTCCTTTGGAGATGATCAATAATATAAAGAATGATTATAAATTCTAAAATCACCCCTGTGAATTCCGGTAACAAATTCCCTTCAAAGTAATCGATGTAATTGATACTCTTGATAAAAAATGGAGCAAGCATTAAAAGAATAAACAATACAACAAAGATCCATCTTGGTTTTTTAATTCGAATGCGCTTCACAGTGACCTCATTTTGATAAATCGTTTTGATAAAATTTTGATAACTGTTAGAAAACTAATAATAAAAACGGGAACCATTCGGCTCCCGTTCTTGTTTAATCCAGCAATTGGATTACATGTTCGCGATAATCGCGTCGCCAAACTCTGAGCATTTCAGCAGCTTAGCGCCTTCCATCAGACGTTCAAAGTCATAGGTGACGGTTTTCGCGTTAATAGCGCCTTCCATACCCTTAACGATCAGGTCTGCGGCTTCGAACCATTCCATATGACGCAGCATCATCTCTGCGGACAGAATGATAGAGCCTGGGTTGACTTTATCCTGGCCTGCGTATTTCGGTGCAGTACCGTGAGTGGCTTCGAACAGGGCGCACTCGTCACCGATGTTCGCGCCCGGGGCGATACCGATACCACCCACCTGTGCTGCCAGCGCATCGGAGATGTAGTCACCATTCAGGTTCATACAGGCGATCACGTCATACTCAGCAGGACGCAGCAGGATCTGTTGCAGGAACGCATCGGCAATCACATCTTTAATGATGATCTCTTTACCGGTGTTCGGGTTCTTAATTTTCTGCCATGGGCCGCCGTCGATCAGTTCACCGCCGAACTCTTCGGTCGCCAGCTGGTAGCCCCAGTCTTTGAACGCGCCTTCGGTGAACTTCATGATATTGCCTTTGTGCACCAGGGTCACAGAGTCACGATCGTTGGTGATAGCGTATTCGATGGCGGCACGCACCAGACGCTTGGTCCCTTCTTCGGAGCACGGCTTGATGCCGATGCCGCAATGCTCAGGGAAGCGAATTTTCTTCACGCCCATCTCTTCGCGCAGGAATTTAATCACTTTTTCTGCGTCAGCAGAGTCCGCTTTCCATTCGATACCCGCGTAGATGTCTTCAGAGTTTTCACGGAAGATAACCATGTCGGTCAGTTCCGGGTGCTTAACTGGGCTTGGGGTGCCCTGGTAGTAACGCACCGGACGCAGACACACATACAGATCCAGTTCCTGACGCAGCGCCACGTTCAGGGAGCGAATGCCGCCGCCAACTGGCGTGGTCAGAGGGCCTTTGATAGCAACGCGATAGTCGCGGATCAGGTCCAGCGTTTCGGCTGGCAGCCAGACGTCCTGGCCATAAACTTGAGTGGATTTTTCACCGGTGTAAATTTCCATCCAGGAAATTTTACGCTCGCCTTTGTAGGCTTTCTCAACAGCGGCATCAACCACTTTCAGCATCGCCGGGGTAACGTCTACACCGATACCGTCACCTTCGATGAACGGGATAATCGGGTTGTGAGGAACGTTAATCTTGCCGTTTTGCAGGGTGATCTTTTTACCTTCCGCCGGAACAACTACTTTGCTTTCCATTAACCTCTCCTTCGAGCGCTTCTGGTTGTTACTGATCTTATGTTAATAAATTGTAATGAGCCTTCCGATAGTACCTGATTGTCCGACGCCATGAAAGGTCTTCGTTATTAGGCTATAATGCGGCAATTGATAACGCCTGAAAATACCATGACGAAAACTTCTTTTAGAAAACACCGGGTTGAGCGATTCAGCTCACGACAAGCCACCAGAAGAACGCCAGAACCCCAGCCAACGCGGGTCATACTGTTCAATAAACCCTACGATGTATTGCCGCAGTTTACCGACGAGGCCGGGCGCAGCACGCTGAAGGACTTTATCCCCGTACAGGGAGTCTACGCAGCGGGACGCCTGGATCGCGACAGCGAGGGGCTGCTGGTCCTTACCAATGACGGCGTGCTCCAGGCCAGGCTTACTCAGCCGGGCAAACGTACCGGAAAAATTTACTATGTGCAGGTTGAAGGCGAGCCGGACGACGCGTCGCTGGCAAAGCTGCGCAACGGCGTAACGCTGAACGACGGTCCCACCCTGCCGGCTGGTATTGAACGTGTGAATGAACCCGAGTGGCTGTGGCCGCGCAACCCGCCGATTCGTGAGCGTAAATCCATTCCTACCAGCTGGCTTAAAATCACCCTTTATGAAGGCCGCAACCGACAGGTCAGGCGCATGACTGCGCATGTGGGCTTCCCTACCCTGCGACTCATTCGCTACGCCATGGGCAGCTATACGCTGGACTCGCTGGCAAACGGGGAATGGCGGGATGTTACCCCTAAGGAGAACTGATGTTTAAACCTCATGTTACGGTCGCCTGCGTGGTCCACGCGCAGGGGAAATTCCTGGTGGTGGAAGAGACCATTAACGGCAAAGCGCTGTGGAACCAGCCAGCCGGGCATCTTGAAGCCAATGAAACCTTATTGCAGGCAGCGAAACGCGAGCTCTGGGAAGAGACGGGTATCCGCGCCGAACCGCAGCACTTTATCCGTATGCATCAGTGGATAGCGCCTGACCAGACGCCTTTCCTGCGCTTTTTATTCGCCGTTGAGCTTAACGAAACGTGCCCCACTGAACCGCACGACGACGATATCGATCGCTGCCTGTGGGTGACCGCAGACGAGATCCTGAACGCGCCAAACCTGCGCTCGCCACTGGTTGCGGAAAGCATCCGCTGCTGGCAGTCTACGGCGCGCCTGCCGCTGGATGTCATTGCAGAATTTAACTGGCCGTTTACAGAGGGTGTCAATGGTGGGGGGGCGTGATAGAATACGCCGCCTTGAAGTTCAATGTCGTGAGTATTCCATGTCAGATAACAGCCAGAAAAAAGTAATCGTCGGCATGTCCGGCGGTGTCGATTCCTCCGTTTCCGCCTACCTGTTGCAGCAACAGGGCTATAAGGTGGAGGGCCTGTTCATGAAGAACTGGGAGGAAGACGATGGCGAGGAATACTGCACTGCCGCTGCGGATCTCGCCGATGCGCAGGCCGTGTGCGATAAGCTCGGCATCGAACTGCACACCGTTAACTTTGCCGCAGAATACTGGGACAACGTTTTTGAACTCTTCCTCGAAGAGTACAAAGCGGGCCGCACGCCAAACCCGGATATCCTGTGCAACAAAGAGATCAAATTTAAAGCCTTCCTGGAATTCGCTGCGGAAGACCTGGGCGCAGACTACATTGCGACTGGCCACTACGTGCGTCGCGCGGATGTGAATGGCAAAAGCCAGCTGCTGCGCGGCCTGGACGGCAATAAAGATCAGAGCTACTTCCTCTATACGCTGAGCCACGAACAGATTGCCCAAAGTCTGTTCCCGGTCGGCGAGCTGGAAAAGCCGGAAGTGCGTAAGATTGCTGAAGATCTGGATCTGATCACCGCGAAGAAAAAAGACTCCACCGGTATTTGTTTTATCGGCGAGCGTAAATTCCGCGAGTTCCTGGGGCGCTACCTGCCTGCACAGCCGGGCAAAATCGTCACCGTTGACGGTGATGAGATTGGTCAGCACCAGGGACTGATGTACCACACTCTCGGCCAGCGTAAAGGTCTGGGTATCGGCGGCACCAAAGAGGGCAGCGAAGATCCGTGGTATGTGGTCGACAAAGACGTCGAAAACAATATTCTGGTTGTGGCTCAGGGTCACGACCACCCGCGCCTGATGTCCGTTGGACTGATCGCGCAACAGCTGCACTGGGTCGATCGCGAGCCGCTGGAAGGCACGCTGCGCTGCACAGTGAAAACGCGCTATCGCCAGACGGACATCCCTTGCACCGTAACCGCACTGGATGACGATCGCATTGACGTGCGTTTCGACGAGCCGGTTTCCGCCGTTACCCCTGGCCAGTCTGCTGTTTTCTACAGCGGCGAAATTTGCCTCGGCGGTGGGATCATTGAACAGCGCCTGCCGCTGCCTGCTGTTTAAACCGTTTGCACACATAAAGGAGACCGTGTGGCGAAGAACTATTACGACATCACCCTGGCGCTGGCGGGAATTTGCCAGTCAGCCCGTCTGGTGCAACAGCTGGCGCATCAGGGTCATTGCGACGCTGACGCCCTGCACGTTTCACTTAACAGCGTTATCGACCTCAACCCAGGCTCCACGCTGGGCGTCTTTGGCGGCAGTGAAACCAATCTTCGTCTCGGTCTTGAAACTCTGCTCGGCGTGCTCAACGCCAGCAACCGTCAGGGGTTGAATGCGGAACTGACCCGCTACACCTTAAGCCTGATGGTGCTGGAACGTAAGCTGAACGCGGCAAAAGGCGCAATGAATACCCTGGGCGATCGCATCGCCGGGCTACAGCGCCAGCTCGACCACTTTGACCTCCAGTCTGAGACCCTGCTGAGCGCGATGGCCGGTATCTATGTTGACGTGATTAGCCCGCTCGGCCCGCGTATTCAGGTCACCGGTTCGCCTGCCGTATTGCAAAGCCCACAGGTACAGGCGAAGGTACGCGCTTCGCTGCTGGCAGGCATCCGTGCCGCCGTGCTGTGGCAACAGGTCGGCGGTGGCCGCCTACAGTTAATGTTTTCTCGTCATCGCCTGACGACTCAGGCAAAACAAATTCTTGCTCATTGTTAACCTCCCGGAGTTGCGAATTATGGAATTATCCTCACTGACCGCCGTATCCCCTGTCGATGGACGCTACGGCGATAAAGTCAGCGCGCTGCGCGGGATCTTCAGCGAATATGGCCTGCTGAAGTTCCGTGTTCAGGTTGAAGTACGCTGGCTGCAAAAGCTGGCCGCCCAGACAGCAATCAAGGAAGTTCCTGCTTTTGACGCAAAGGCAAACGATTACCTTGATAAAATCGTTGCTGAGTTCAGCGAAGAAGATGCCGCGCGCATTAAAACCATCGAACGCACCACCAACCACGACGTGAAAGCAGTTGAATACTTCCTGAAAGAGAAAGTGGCATGCGTCCCTGCCCTGCACGCGGTATCTGAATTTATTCACTTCGCCTGTACGTCTGAGGATATTAACAACCTGTCTCACGCGCTGATGCTCTCTACCGCGCGAAAAGAGGTGGTACTCCCTTACTGGCGTAAAATCATTGATGCGGTGAAAGCGCTGTCCGTGGAATACCGCGACATTCCGCTGCTGTCCCGTACTCACGGCCAGCCAGCAACCCCATCCACCATGGGTAAAGAGATGGCGAACGTGGCGTACCGCATGGAACGCCAGTATCGTCAGCTGGAGCAGGTTGAGATCCTCGGCAAAATCAACGGCGCGGTGGGTAACTACAACGCCCACATCGCCGCGTACCCGGAAGTGGACTGGCACCAGTTCAGCGAAGATTTTGTGACCTCTCTGGGGATCCAGTGGAACCCGTACACCACCCAGATTGAGCCGCACGACTACATCGCCGAGCTGTTTGACTGCATTGCGCGCTTCAATACCATCCTGATCGACTTCGATCGTGACGTATGGGGTTACATCGCCCTGAACCACTTCAAGCAGAAAACCATCGCCGGGGAAATCGGTTCGTCCACCATGCCGCACAAAGTGAACCCAATCGACTTCGAAAACTCCGAAGGTAACCTGGGTCTGGCGAATGCCGTGTTGCAGCATATGGCGAGCAAGCTGCCGGTATCCCGCTGGCAGCGCGACCTGACTGACTCCACGGTGCTGCGTAACCTGGGCGTAGGTATTGGCTACGCGCTGATCGCCTACCAGTCCACCCTGAAAGGTGTGAGCAAACTGGAAGTTAACCGCGACCGTCTGCTGGACGAGCTGGATCACAACTGGGAAGTGCTGGCGGAGCCGATTCAGACCGTGATGCGTCGTTACGGCATCGAAAAACCGTACGAGAAACTCAAAGAGCTGACCCGCGGTAAACGCGTTGATGCTGAAGGTATGAAACAGTTTATCGACGGTCTGGCGCTGCCAGAAGAAGAAAAAGCGCGCCTGAAAGAGATGACCCCGGCAAACTATATTGGCCGTGCCATCACTATGGTTGACGAGCTGAAGTAATCGCCTTCCCCCTTTCCACCCGGAAAGGGGGCTGTTTTTCATCATCGAGTTGATGTTTTCACGTCACATTACCTGTTTTGCCGGGATTAAAGCCTGCCGTCAGGATGGTTGTTAATTTTCGTCGTGGAATAACTTTCCGGAATATATCGTTTTAAGCCGAACGGGCACAGTTTGAACTGGCACGGGGTTTCAGCCGTGCACGGACGATCCATCTCTTGCCGGTTGCCTGGACACGCGTTTTTCTGTTTGAACCCCATCCAGCCTATGGATGTAAAGGGCATTGCCTGCGCTATCCATACTCTACGGCGTCGATCGTTAATCAGGATCCCCTGGTTTGAGGTGGTGATGATTTCACCTGTACGAACGTAATAATCTCCCTTTAACCACAGGATATAATTCAGGCCATACTGTGTTTCAACTTTGCAAAAGATAGTTCCGCTTTCCGGGCTCGCAATAGTCTCAACAACCTTCCATTCCATAAAACCCTCTTTACTCGCTATATTGCTGTTTTGTCGTGTAAAAATGCTGCTTTTCTGGCACATCTTATGCAAATCTAATTTCGCACCATAAAATAATCGTAGACAAAGGCAGACATAGTGAGAACATCCTTACAAAAAAAAGGGCAATCTTTACAAAACTGGCGTGACCCTTCTGTCAAAAAAGCGACTCGCCTTCAACATTTCATAAACGGATGGCTGTTTTATCCGGATTGCAGAAGCTTGCGAAAACAAGTCCGTTTATATTACCCGCGCCTGGCGTCATGCCCCCTGTGTTCTGGAGCATGCAAAAAAATCATTTAATTTCATCGCGCTGGTGTCAACCTGAATAATCAGCGTTAAACTATTCATACCATTTATAAAGGGAGAAATGATGATGCGCGTACTGGTTGTTGAGGATAACGCATTGCTACGTCATCACCTGAAAGTTCAACTTCAGGAGATGGGTCATCAGGTGGACGATGCTGAAGACGCAAAAGAGGCCGATTATTATCTCAATGAACACCTGCCGGACATCGCCATTGTCGATTTAGGGCTACCGGATGAAGACGGATTGTCCCTTATCCGCCGCTGGCGTAGCCATGACGTTTCCCTGCCGGTGCTGGTGCTAACTGCCCGTGAAGGCTGGCAGGACAAGGTTGAAGTCCTGAGCGCTGGCGCGGATGACTACGTGACTAAACCCTTCCATATTGAAGAAGTCGCCGCGCGTATGCAGGCGCTTCTGCGCCGCAACAGCGGGCTGGCGTCGCAGGTGATCTCTCTGCCGCCATTCCAGGTGGATCTCTCCCGCCGCGAATTTTCTATTAATGATGAAGTGATCAAGCTGACCGCATTCGAATACACCATCATGGAAACGCTGATCCGTAACAACGGTAAAGTGGTGAGCAAAGATTCTCTGATGCTTCAGCTCTATCCGGATGCCGAACTGCGCGAAAGCCACACCATTGACGTGCTGATGGGCCGCCTGCGTAAAAAAATTCAGGCGCAGTACCCGCATGACGTGATCACCACCGTGCGTGGTCAGGGTTACCTGTTTGAATTACGCTAAATGAAAGGGATTTTGCGTCACATTTTACCCCTTTCGCTGCGGGTTCGCTTTTTGCTGGCAACCGCCGCCGTCGTGCTGGTGCTGTCGCTCTCTTACGGGATGGTGGCGCTGGTCGGGTATAGCGTGAGCTTCGATAAAACCACCTTCCGCCTGCTTCGCGGCGAAAGTAACCTGTTTTATACCCTGGCGAAGTGGGAGAACAACCGAATCACCGTCGAGATGCCGGAAAACCTGAATCAGCAGAGCCCGACGCTGGCGCTGATCTACGATGAAAAAGGGAAATTGCTGTGGGCCCAGCGCGATGTCCCGTGGCTGAAAAAGCGCATCCGTCCGGAATGGCTGAAAACCAACGGTTTTCATGAAATAGAAGCCGATCTCAACTCCACCAGCAGCCTGCTGCGTGACGATCGCGCCTTACAGATCAAGCTTAATGAGATCCGTGCCGAAGATGACGACACGGAGATGACCCACTCTGTGGCCATCAACCTTTATCCCGCCACCCTGAACATGCCGCAGTTAACCATTGTGGTGATCGATACCATCCCGGTTGAGCTGAAACGCTCATATATGGTATGGAACTGGTTTGTGTATGTTCTGGCTGCCAACCTGCTGCTGGTGATCCCTCTCCTGTGGGTTGCTGCATGGTGGAGCCTCCGCCCGATTGAATCCCTTGCCAAAGAGGTGCGCGAGCTGGAAGAACATCACCGCGAGAAGCTGAACCCGGAAACTACGCGCGAACTGACCAGCCTGGTGCGCAACCTCAACCGCCTGCTGAAAAGCGAACGTGAACGCTACGACAAGTATCGCACGACGCTCACCGACCTTACGCACAGCCTGAAAACCCCGCTGGCGGTGATGCAGAGTACCCTGCGTTCCATGCGCAGTTCGAAAATGAGCGTGGATGATGCAGAGCCGGTGATGCTGGAACAAATCAGCCGTATTTCACAGCAGATCGGCTATTACCTGCACCGCGCGAGCATGCGCTCCGGAAGCGCCCTGTTGAGCCGTGAACTGCACCCGGTAGCCCCGCTGCTGGATAACCTCACCTCGGCGCTGAACAAGGTGTACCAGCGTAAAGGGGTCAACATCAGTCTGGATATCTCACCGGAAATTAGCTTTGTTGGCGAGAAGAATGACTTTATGGAAGTGATGGGAAACCTGCTCGATAACGCCTGCAAATATTGTCTGGAGTTTGTCGAGGTCTCCGCGCGGGTAACGGATAACGAACTGCATATTATCGTTGAGGATGATGGTCCTGGCATTCCCCGTAATAAACGCGAAGTAGTGTTCGATCGCGGCCAGCGCGCCGATACGCTGCGGCCAGGCCAGGGCGTCGGATTATCCGTCGCCAGGGAAATAGTCGATCAGTACGAGGGCAAGATTGAAACCGGTGAAAGTTTGCTGGGCGGAGCCCGGATGGAAGTCATTTTTGGCCGCCAGCATCCCTTATCGAACGATAGTTGACCCGGAATGTGAAAAATACGCGGATCTCGCAGCCAGGGAGCGGGGCTTCCGTTATAATCCGACTCAGTAAGAGCCTGCGGAATACATAAATATGGATTATCAATTAACGCTTAACTGGCCCGACTTTATTGAACGTTACTGGCAAAAACGCCCGGTCGTTCTTAAACGCGGGATCAGCAATTTTATCGACCCTATTTCTCCTGACGAACTCGCTGGTCTGGCGATGGAAAACGAGGTAGACAGCCGTCTGGTAAGCCACCAGGACGGGAAATGGCAGGTCAGCCACGGTCCCTTTGAAAGCTACGATCACCTGGGCGAAAACAACTGGTCTTTACTGGTGCAGGCGGTCAACAACTGGCACGAACCTACCGCAGCCTTAATGCGTCCCTTCCGCGCCCTGCCAGACTGGCGAATGGACGATCTGATGATCTCCTTCTCCGTTCCCGGTGGCGGCGTGGGTCCGCATCTGGATCAGTACGACGTGTTTATCATTCAGGGTACCGGTCGCCGTCGCTGGCGCGTGGGCGAAAAAGTGCCAATGAAACAGCACTGCCCGCACCCGGATCTGCTCCAGGTTGATCCGTTTGAAGGGATCATTGATGAAGAGCTGGAGCCAGGTGACATTCTTTATATCCCACCGGGCTTCCCGCATGAAGGTTATTCCCTGGAAAACTCGCTGAACTATTCGGTTGGTTTCCGCGCGCCAAGCGGGCGCGAGATGATCAGCGGATTTGCTGACTATGTTTTACAGCGTGAGCTGGGCAGTTACCGTTACAGCGATCCGGACGTTCCGGCGCGTGAGCATCCGGCGGATATTCTGCCAGAGGAGCTGGATAAGCTGCGCGGGATGATGCTGGATCTGATCAACGAACCGGAGCACTTCAGACAGTGGTTTGGCGAGTTTATCAGCCAGTCGCGTCACGAACTGGACGTCGCACCGCCAGAGCCGCCTTATCAGGCAGATGAAATTTATGATGCGCTCCAGCAGGGCGATAAGCTGGTTCGTCTGGGCGGATTACGTGTACTGCGCATTGGCGAAGAGGTATTCGTCAACGGCGAGCGCCTGGACTCTCCGCATCGCCCGGCGCTGGAAGCGATTGCCAGCCATATGGTGCTGACTGCGGATACCTTTGGCGACGCGCTGGACGATCCCTCCTTCCTCGCCATGCTGGCCGCGCTGGTTAACAGCGGGTACTGGTTTTTTGAGGACTGAACCATGATGTTTGCCGGGTGGCAGCTACGCCTTACCCGGCCTACAAAAGCCGTTCCTGTAGGCCCGGTAAGCGAAGCGCCACCGGGCTTTTTTTACCGCTTCGCGGTTAACTCCGCTATCCGCACAATCACCTGCACCGCTTTCTCCATCCCTTCCAGCGTCACGAACTCATGCTTGCCGTGGTAGTTATATCCACCGGTAAACAGGTTCGGGCACGGCAGGCCCATAAACGACAGCTGTGAACCATCGGTTCCACCACGGATCGGTTTCATCACCGGCTCGATGTCACAATCGCGCATCGCCTGCTGGGCGATATCAAGAATGTGCGGATGTTCCATCACCTTCTCGCGCATATTGTAATAGCTGTCTTCGATGATGAGCTCAATATAGCAATCCGGATGTAGCCCCTTGCCGACTTTTTTCGCGATCTCCATCATCTTACGCTTGCGCGCTTCAAAGGCTTTGCGGTCGAAATCGCGGACAATATAGTGCATCTGCGCGCTGTCCACGGTCCCCTTGATGCTGGTCAGATGATAAAAACCCTCATACCCTTCCGTCATCTCCGGGCTCTCTTCGGCGGGCACTTCCGCATGAATACGCGCAGCCAGCGACAATGCATTCACCATCACTCCTTTCGCAGAGCCCGGGTGCACGTTATTCCCGACGATTTTGATCGTTACCGATGCCGCGTTGAAGTTTTCATACTCAAGTTCACCCACGCCGCCACCGTCAACGGTGTAGGCCCATTGCGCGTTAAACGCCTCAACGTCAAAGTGTTTCGCGCCTTTTCCAACCTCTTCATCCGGCGTGAAGGCCACGCGGATATCGCCATGCGGGATATTTTTGCCCTTCAGCACCGCCAGCGCCGTCATGATCTCGGCGATGCCCGCTTTGTCATCGGCCCCCAGCAAGGTTTTGCCGTCGGTGGTGATTAACGTCTGCCCCAGCAGCTGATGCAGTACCGGGAACATCACTGGCGACAGCACTTCGTCGCCAATGCCCAGTGCTATATCACCGCCGCGGTAGTTTTCAACAATCTGCGGATTAACGTGTTTACCGCTAAAATCAGGTGAGGTATCGACATGAGAAATAAAGCCAATTGCCGGGATATTGCCGTCAATATTCGCCGGCAGCGTTCCCATCACGGTCCCTTTTTCGCTGAGCGTGACGTCAACCAACCCCATAGCCTCCAGCTGCTCTTTCAGCAGATTTAGCAGCTTCCACTGGCCTTCGGTGCTTGGCACCTGTCGGACCCCCGGCTTAGATTGGGTATCCAGCGAAACGTAATGTAAGAAACGCTCAAGTAGTTTATCCATGCAGTCACCCTCACTTTTTGTGACAACATTATCATTAAGCAGCAAAACGCAAATATTGCGTCAGGTCACTTTTATCCCGCAAACGAGAACTTTTTACGTTTATATCGTTCTGCGTTAATAAATGTAGCTTATGAATAAGTGAGAAGGATTGGCGATTCAATGGGTTTGCCGTAGAATGTCCGCCCTCATTACGAGTCACCAAGGTGGTTATACACAAACCCCGCTTCAGTCTGCTGCCTGAGGCGTCTATATGGGACAGCGCGAAAATTGAATACACAACCCCGTTCCCTTTCACCGCTGGTGCAACTGGAACGAATTCGTAAAAGTTTCGATGGCAAAGATGTCATTTCCGACCTTAATCTGACCATCAATGACGGTGAGTTTCTCACGCTGCTCGGCCCCTCCGGCTGCGGCAAAACCACCGTCCTGCGCCTTATCGCCGGGCTGGAAAGCGTCGATAACGGCCATATCCATCTTGAGAACCAGGACATTACCCAGGTTCCTGCCGAAGATCGCCACGTCAATACCGTCTTTCAGAGCTATGCCCTGTTCCCGCACATGACCGTGTTTGAGAACGTGGCGTTTGGCCTGCGGATGCAAAAAACACCGGCCAGCGAGATCCCGCCTCGGGTTACCGAAGCCCTGCGCATGGTGCAGCTGGAGGCATTCGCCCAGCGCAAGCCTCATCAACTTTCCGGTGGTCAGCAGCAGCGTGTGGCCATTGCCCGCGCCGTGGTCAACAAACCTCGCCTGCTCCTGCTGGATGAATCCCTTTCCGCGCTGGACTACAAGCTGCGCAAGCAGATGCAGAACGAGCTGAAAGCACTTCAGCGTAAGCTCGGCATTACGTTCGTGTTTGTCACGCACGATCAGGAAGAAGCCCTGACCATGTCAGACCGTATCGTGGTGATGCGCGACGGCAAGATTGAGCAGGATGGCACCCCGCGTGAAATTTACGAAGAGCCGAAAAACCTGTTCGTCGCCAGCTTCATTGGTGAAATCAATATTTTCAACGCCACGGTGATTGAGCGTCTGGACGAGCAGCGCGTGCGCGCGAACGTGGAAGGCCGCGAATGCAACATCACGGTGAACTTTGCCGTGGAAAAGGGGCAAAGGCTCAACGTCCTGCTGCGTCCGGAAGATCTCCGCGTTGATGAGATCCACGACACGGCTGACGTCGAAGGTCTGATCGGTTACGTTCGCGAACGTAACTACAAAGGGATGACCCTCGAATCCGTGGTCGAACTGGAAAACGGTAAAATGGTGATGGTCAGCGAATTCTTTAACGAGGACGATCCGGACTTCGACCACTCGCTGGATCAGAAAATGGTCATCAACTGGGTAGAAAGCTGGGAGGTTGTACTGGCTGATGAAGAACACAAGTAAGTTCCAGAATGTGGTGATTGCCACGATCGTCGGTTGGCTTGTGTTGTTTGTCTTTCTTCCCAACCTGATGATCATCGTGACCAGCTTCCTGACCCGCGACGACGCGAACTTCGTGGCGATGGTCTTTACGCTGGACAACTACGCGCGCCTGCTCGATCCGCTCTATTTTGACGTGCTGCTGCACTCGCTCAATATGGCGCTGATTGCCACCCTCGCCTGCCTGGTACTGGGGTATCCGTTCGCCTGGTTCCTGGCCCGCCTGCCGCAAAAAGTGCGGCCGCTGCTGCTGTTTTTACTGATTGTGCCGTTCTGGACCAACTCGTTAATCCGCATCTACGGGCTGAAAATCTTCCTCAGCACCAAAGGTTATCTGAACGAGTTTCTGCTGTGGCTGGGGGTGATCGAGACGCCGATCCGCATCATGTTCACCCCGGGCGCGGTGATTGTCGGCCTGGTCTATATCCTGCTGCCGTTTATGGTGATGCCGCTCTACTCCAGCATTGAAAAGCTCGATAAACCGCTGCTGGAAGCAGCGAAAGACCTGGGCGCCAGTAAGTTACAAACCTTTGTCCGCATCATTATTCCGCTGACCATGCCGGGTATTATCGCCGGCTGTCTGCTGGTAATGCTGCCTGCGATGGGGCTGTTCTACGTCTCGGACCTGATGGGCGGGGCGAAAAACCTGCTGATCGGTAACGTGATTAAGAGCCAGTTCCTTAACATTCGCGACTGGCCGTTCGGCTCGGCCACCAGCATAACGCTGACGGTGGTGATGGGGCTGATGCTGCTGGTTTACTGGCGTGCCTCACGCCTGCTGAATAAGAAGGTGGAGCTGGAATGATCGGTCGACTGCTTCGCGGTGGTTTTATGACCGCCATTTATGCGTATCTTTATATTCCGATAATCATTTTGATCGTGAACTCCTTTAACAGCTCGCGCTTCGGGATCAACTGGCAAGGGTTTACCACCAAATGGTATGGCCTGCTGATGAACAATGACAGCCTGCTACAGGCCGCTCAGCACTCGCTGACGATGGCGGTATTCTCTGCCACCTTCGCGACGCTGATTGGCTCGTTGACCGCCGTGGCGCTGTACCGCTACCGTTTTCGCGGTAAGCCGTTCGTCAGTGGCATGCTGTTTGTGGTGATGATGTCCCCGGATATCGTGATGGCCATTTCACTGCTGGTGCTGTTTATGCTGCTGGGCGTCCAGCTCGGTTTCTGGTCGCTGCTGTTCTCGCATATCACCTTCTGTCTGCCGTTTGTGGTGGTAACCGTCTACGCGCGTCTGAAAGGGTTCGACGTACGCATGCTGGAAGCGGCGAAAGATCTGGGTGCCAGCGAGATGACCATTCTGCGCAAAATCATTCTGCCGCTGGCGATGCCCGCCGTGGCAGCAGGATGGCTGCTCAGCTTTACCCTGTCGATGGACGACGTGGTCGTGTCCTCCTTCGTCACCGGGCCGAGCTATGAAATTCTGCCGTTGAAGATCTACTCAATGGTTAAAGTCGGTGTTTCACCCGAAGTGAACGCGCTGGCGACTATTCTGTTGGTGTTATCGCTGGTTCTGGTGATTGCCAGCCAGGTTATTGCTCGTGATAAAACAAAATCTCAGGGGACACAGAAATGAAAAAAATGCTTGCCGCTGCGGCACTGGTGCTCGGAATGGGCGCTGCGCATGCTGATGACAGCAAAACGCTCTATTTCTACAACTGGACCGAGTATGTGCCGCCGGGCCTGCTGGAGCAGTTCACCAAAGAGACAGGCATCAAGGTGATCTATTCGACCTACGAGTCGAATGAAACCATGTACGCCAAGCTCAAAACCTATAAAGATGGCGCGTATGACCTGGTGGTGCCGTCGACCTATTTCGTCGACAAGATGCGCAAAGAAGGCATGATCCAGAAGATCGACAAAACGAAGCTAACCAATTTTTCTAACCTCGATCCTGAGATGCTAAACAAGCCGTTCGACCCGAACAACGACTACTCCATTCCGTACATCTGGGGCGCGACGGCAATTGGCATCAACAGCGATGCCATTGATCCCAAAACGGTTTCATCCTGGGCTGACCTGTGGAAGCCGGAATACAAAAGCAGCCTGCTGTTAACCGACGATGCGCGCGAAGTGTTCCAGGTGGCGCTGCGTAAACTCGGCTATTCCGGCAACACCACCGATCCGAAAGAAATCGAAGCAGCGTATAACGAACTGAAAAAGCTGATGCCAAACGTGGCGGCGTTCAACTCGGATAACCCGGCTAACCCGTATATGGAAGGTGAAGTGAATCTGGGGATGGTCTGGAACGGCTCTGCGTTTGTGGCGCGTCAGGCCGGGACGCCGCTTGAGGTGGTCTGGCCGAAAGAGGGCGGCATCTTCTGGATGGACAGCCTCGCGATCCCGGCGAATGCGAAAAACGTCGAGGGTGCCCTGAAGCTGATCAACTTCCTGCTGCGCCCGGATGTGGCAAAAGAGGTGGCGGAAACTATCGGCTACCCGACGCCAAACCTGGCCGCACGGAAGCTTTTAAGCCCTGAAGTGGCAAATGATAAATCGCTTTATCCGGACGCTGAAACCATCAGCAAAGGGGAATGGCAGAACGACGTCGGTGACGCGAGCCGCCTGTATGAAGAATATTATCAGAAGCTAAAAGCAGGCCGTTAATGCATAACGGGCGACGCAATGTCGCCCGTTACTCTTATAGCCCCTTCAGGAGTTTATCCACAAAGGCTGGCACCACCTCGCTCGCCAGACCGTAATGTTTCTCTTCAAACTCACTCCCGACCTGGCTTGGCTCCAGATTAAGCTCCACCGTATGGGCACCTTGAAGTCGCGCTTCGTGAACAAATCCCGCCGCCGGATAGACATGTCCCGAAGTACCAATGGCGATAAAGACGTCCGCCATGGCCAGGGCGCTGTAGATCTCATCCATTCCCAGCGGCATTTCGCCAAACCAGACCACATGCGGACGCAGACGCGAAGGGAACTGACAGCAGTGGCAGCGGTCTTCGTCCAGCACGTCCTCTTTCCACTCCAGCACCTGACCACTCCAGGCGCACCGCACCTTGAGCAGTTCGCCGTGCATGTGAATGATGTTGTGGTTTCCGGCCCTTTCGTGAAGATTGTCGATGTTCTGCGTGACCAGCAGAAAACGATCCCCCAGCGCCTCCTCCAGCTTTGCCAGCGCCAGGTGCGCCGCATTCGGCGCAATCTCCGGCTGCTGAAGCTGGCGACGGCGGGCGTTGTAGAACGCCTGCACCAGCGCCGGGTCGCGGGCGAAACCTTCCGGCGTCGCCACATCTTCAACTCGGTGTTCTTCCCACAGTCCATCCGCTGCGCGGAAAGTCTGAATACCGGATTCGGCGGAGATCCCCGCCCCGGTCAACACCACCACTCTGGGTTTATCCATCGCTTCTGGCATCATCCTGTCTCTGAAAAAGATCCGCTGACGCAGTCGTTCACGTAAGCGGCGTTTATTTTTGCGAAAACGGCTGAGTCGACCCTGGCGACGCGACAGCATAATAACCTCGTAAACTAATCGGTGAGATGAAGGAATGCGGCTCCGCGCATGCCTCCTGCGTCCCCGTGTCGCGCACGCTCAATGCGCGGCACGCGGGCGACCGGCAATAAATGTCGGGTCAGACGCCCGGACAACTGTTCCGTAATCGCAGTGAAATTTGACAGCCCTCCCCCGATCACCAGCAGATCCGGATCGACGATAGTCAGGATATTCCCCAGACACACCGCCAGCAGATCCAGATAGCGCTCGACGTGCTCACGCGCCTGCGCATCCCCCTGCTCCCACAGGGTAATGATTTGAGGGGCCTCAAGTTTCTGATGATAGAAGTGTTCGTAAAGCCATGCAAACCCGCGGCCTGATAGGTAGTTCTCAATACAGCCGTGCTGCCCACAGCCGCAGCGGGTCAGCGGGAAATCACGTCCGACGACCTCCAGAGCATCCACCGGCAGGCGGATATGGCCAAATTCGCCGGTAATATAGCTGCGCCCGGTAATGGGCTTACCGTTAATGACAATCCCGCCACCGACGCCCGTTCCGAGGATCAGCCCCATCACCAGCGGGAAGCGACGGAATTCATCATCCCAGGCTTCAGAGAGCGCGAAGCAGTTGGCATCGTTATCTAAGCGCACGTCGCGTTCAAGGAGCGCGGAGAGATCGGCCCGCAGCGGTTTGCCGCTGGCGGCAGGCACGTTGGCCGCGTACAGCGTGCCATCGTCGGTTTCGGGCATACCCGGAATACCAATGCCAACGCTGCCTTTGACGCCAAAGCGTTCATCCGCTTGCGCCACCAGTGCGGCAATGGCGGTTAAAAATTCATCGTAGCTTTCGCGCGGCGTGGGGACGCGGGTTTCCCATTGTAGCTTAAGATCTTTATCGAACACGCCGAGCGCAATCTTGGTGCCGCCAATATCAAATCCGTAATACATGATGCATTCCTCTGTTTGATTCAGCGGCCAAAAGACCGCTAAACCATGACGAAATTACTGGCCACTTAATACCCTCGCCGGATCAATTCGGCTAGCGCGACGCGCCGGATACCAGCTTGCCAGCAGACTCAGTAAAAGTGCTGTAACCAGCACATAAATAACGTCCAGCCAGTGCAGTTCAGACGGCAGGAAGTCAATAAAATAGATATCGCCTGACAGGAACTGATGGCCAATAAGCGCTTCAATCCCGTTGATAATCGGCGTCAGCTGAAGGGAAACCACCACGCCGATCGCCACGCCGCAGAGGCTGCCAAACAGCCCCGCCAGTAAACCGTACCAGACGAAGATGGCGCGAATAAGACCGTCTTTCGCCCCTAAGGTACGCAGCACGGCGATGTCGCCGCTCTTATCCTTAACGGCCATCACCAGCGTCGAGACGATATTAAAACACGCCACACCAATCACCAGCACCATCGCCAGATACATAATCGCGCGGATCATCTGGATATCACGATACATATACCCGTAAGTGCCGATCCAGCTTTTGATGTAGACATAGTTATTCGTCACGCTGCCAGCGTCACGCACCAGTTTATTGGCGTTGAAGACGTCCTTAACCTTAATGGCAATGCCCGTCACGCTGTCGCTCATATCCAGATACTGGCGTGCATCTTCCAGCGGCACCATCGCGAAGCTGTGATCGAGCTGGCCGCTCAGCTGCAAAATACCGGTGACGTGCAGACGTACGCGCTTAGGCTGCTGCAATTTGTGATCAGCGCTGGCGTTCGGGATCATGATCGAGACCCAGTCGCCCTGCTTCACCTTCAGCGCATCGGCAACGCCTTTGCCCATGATGATCTGCTGCTCGCCAGCCTTAAAGTTTGCCCATGCGCCATTTTGCACATAGCGCGGCAGCGCGCTCAGACGCTCTTCCTGACGAGGATTTACCCCTTTCACCTGAATGGCGCGCAGGTTTACCCCGCTCTCTACCAGCCCGGTAAAGTTAATGTAAGGTGCAGCCGCCGCAATACCGGGCACCTTTTCCACTTTGTTCATGGCATCCTGCCAGTTGGACCACGGCTGGTTAACCGGCTCGATTTCACCGTGAGGGACAACGGCCAGAATGCGGTTATTCAGTTCACGCTCAAAGCCATTCATGGCGCTTAAGCCCACAATCAGCACCGCCACGCCCAGGGCGATACCGATGGTGGAGATCACGGAGATAAGGGAAACCATCCCGCTCCGGCGACGACCGCGGCTAAAGCGTAACCCGATGAGTAACGATAACGGTGAAGCCATTACTCCGCTCCCATCAGCGTCAGTTCAGCATTCAGACGACCGTCGCGCATTTCCAGCTGACGCCCCATCCGCTTAGCCAGTTGTAAATCGTGGGTGACCACCAGAAACGCGGTTCCCTGCGCGGCGTTCAGTTCGCCGAGAAGCTGGAAAATGCTGTCTGCGTTACGCGCATCGAGGTTACCTGTCGGTTCATCCGCCAGCACCAGGCGCGGGTTGTTGACCAGCGCACGGGCGATGGCCACACGCTGACGCTCACCGCCGGAAAGCTCAGACGGACGGTGATTCCCGCGATGACCCAGCCCTACCGCTTTTAGCATGTCGCTGGCGCGGGCATTAATTTCCGCGGGTTTCTTTTTACCAATCAGCAGCGGCATTGCGACGTTTTCCAGCGCCGTAAAGTCCGGCAGCAGATGGTGGAACTGATAGATAAAGCCCAGCTCGCGGTTACGCAGCTCGGCTTTCGCCGTAGACGACATTTTACTCAGCGGCTGCCCGGAGAAGATCACATCGCCTTCGGTTGGCGTGTCCAGCCCGCCAAGCAGGTGCAGCAACGTACTTTTACCGGAGCCAGAGCTGCCGACAATCGCCATCATCTCGCCTTCGCCCACGCTAAAACTCACATTGTGCAACACGTCGGTCTGCACAGTGCCTTCCTGATAGCGTTTGGACAGGTTGTCGCACTGCAACAGGATCTTATTCATAACGTAAAGCCTCAGCGGGTTGAGTGGCGGCAGCCCGCCAGGAAGGATAAAGCGTAGAAAGCAGCGCAATGGCCATCGCGGCCAGCGCAATACCGACCACCTGGAGCGGCTCGATAGCCACCGGCAGCGCCGCGCCATCAAGCAGCGCGCCGATAATCGGCATGAGATTGTTGAGCTGGCTGGCGAGCAGCGCCCCCAGCGCCGCGCCGAGCAGCGCGCCGATGATGCCGGCGCTGGCGCCCTGGACCATAAATACCGCCATGATCTGGCGCGGAGTCAGCCCCTGGGTTTGCAGAATGGCGACTTCGCCTTGCTTCTCCATCACCATCAGCCCGAGCGAGGTGATGATATTAAACGCGGCAACGGCCACGATCAGGCTCAGCAGCAGCCCCATCATGTTTTTCTCCATGCGCACGGCCTGGAACAGTTCGCCTTTCCGGTCGCGCCAGTCCTGCCATTTCGTCCCTTCCGGTAGCGTCTGCTGGCTGAGGGTATCCACCTTCAGCGGCGCATCAAGCCACAGACGCCAGCCGGTAATATTTCCCGCGGGGTAGCGCATCAGACGCGAGGCGTCCTGAATGTTCACCAGCATCTGGTAACCATCAACTTCGCTGTTCGCCGCAAACGTGCCAATCACGTTGAACAGGCGCTGGCTTGGCAGACGCCCCATCGGCGTAAACTGACTGGCTGACGGCACCATCACGCGCAGCTGATCGCCACGGTTGACCCCGAGCTGCCCGGCAAGCTGCTCGCCGAGGATGACGTTGTATTTACCCGCTTCCAGGTCGGTTTGTTTCACATTGACCAGGAACGGCGTCAGCGGATCTTTTTGCGCGGGATCGATACCCAGCATCACCCCGACCGCCACGCTACGGGCGCTTTGCAGCACCACATCGCCCGTCGTGAGCGGCGCAACGCGCGTGACACCCTGTAACTTCACCGCGCTTTCCGGCAGCTGTTGCGGATTAACGGAACCCTGAGTGGAAGAGAGAACGGCCTGCGGCATGAGCCCCAGGATATTGTTTTGCAGCTCGCGCTCGAAGCCGTTCATGACGGAAAGCACCGTCACCAGTGCCATCACGCCAAGCGTAATGCCAATAGTCGAAAGCCAGGAGACAAAGCGACCGAAGCGGTCCGCGGCGCGCCCACGCATGTAACGTAAGCCTATAAAGAGTGCGACAGGTTGATACATGAAATCCGTCTGTTTGCTGATAGCAGACCCACGAGTATATAAGCGAATCCGTTAAGCGTAAATGACTGAAACCGTAAGATTCGGTAATCATTTTTCCGAAAAATTCAGATAAATCATCATGCTACTGACTGAACTTCCGCCAGACAGCCTCCACCTTTTCCGAAAATCGTCCTGATACAGACTGTTACCCATTACATCAGGGCTTCATTTTACAACAATCGGCGTTTCGTTTATGGCAACAAGGTCGTCACGCACCATGAAACAAAAAGCATTATGGATTAACCAGATAAAAGGCCTGTGCATCTGCCTGGTGGTAATTTACCACTCGGTGATCACCTTTTATCCTCACCTTGACGGGCTACAGCATCCGTTATCGGGCCTGCTCGCCAAATGCTGGGTCTACTTTAATCTTTACCTTGCCCCGTTCCGTATGCCGGTGTTTTTCTTTATCTCCGGCTATTTGATCCGTCGTTATATCGACGAGGTGAACTGGCGCACCAGTCTCGACAAGCGGATCTGGAGCATCGTCTGGGTTTTGGCCCTGTGGGGCGTCCTGCAATGGCAGGCGCTGACCCATCTGAATGCCTGGCTCGCCCCCGAGCGAGAACTGGCGACAGCATCCAATGCGGCCTACGCCGATTCCGTTTCAGAGTTTGTACTGGGAATGCTCACGGCCAGCACCAGCCTGTGGTATTTGTACGCGTTAGTGGTCTACTTTACGCTCTGTAAGCTGCTGAGCCGCTGGAAACTGCCGATGCTGGGGATTCTGGCGCTGGCAAGCATCGCCATCAACTTCCTGCCGTTACCGTGGTGGGGAATGAACAGCGTGGTTCGCAACATGATCTACTACAGCCTCGGCGCATGGTACGGCGCGCAGTTGATGGCGTGGATGAAAGGGATGAATTTGCGCCGCAGCTGGCTGGTACTTATCGCCTCTGGCGCGGTGTCGGTAGTACTGTGGTTCGCTAATGTTCCTCTGCCGCTCTCACTGCTGTCGATCGTGGTCATCATGAAGCTCTTTTACAGCTTCGAGCAGCGTTATGCCGTTCATCCCAATAATCTGCTGAACGTCATCGGTTCAAACACCATCGCGATTTATACCACCCACCGCATTTTAATTGAGGCGTTTAGCCTGCTCCTGATTCGCGAAATGAATGCGGCGTACTGGCCGATCTGGGCGGAGTTAACGCTGATTCTGGTCTATCCGTTTATCAGCCTGCTCGTCTGCACGCTGGTTGGGCTGGGGGCACGTAAGCTCTCAACCGCCCTCTTTGGCGACCTTTTCTTCTCCCCTCCCGCGCGGCTTTCTCCACAGACTGCTACCCGTTAATCTCCTCGGCCCCCATCCGGGGGCACTTTCCCTCTTGTGCGGTTACGATTTGCTTATGCATAACGATCGAGGATAATAAAGACATTGCGTATCAGTGATATGCCCCAATACTGTTGGTATATCCCCAAGAGACTCTGACATAGCCATGCCTGAACACTATCGTTTTTCCTTGCCTGTAAAAGCAGGTGACCAACGCCAGCTGGGCGAACTGACAGGCGCGGCCTGCGCCACGCTGGTGGCGGAAATTGCCGAGCGGCATCCAGGGCCGGTGGTGCTGGTTGCCCCGGACATGCAAAACGCCCTGCGCCTGCACGACGAAATTCGTCAGTTCACCGACAGTCTGGTATTCAGCCTGGCCGACTGGGAAACGCTTCCCTACGACAGTTTCTCTCCGCACCAGGAGATCATCTCCTCGCGCCTGTCGACGCTGTATCAGCTCCCCACCATGCAGCGCGGCGTGCTGATTGTGCCGGTGAATACCCTGATGCAGCGCGTCTGCCCGCACAGCTATTTGCACGGCCATGCGCTGGTGATGAAAAAAGGCCAGCGCCTGTCGCGCGATGCCCTGCGCGTGCAGCTGGATGGAGCCGGCTATCGACATGTCGATCAGGTGATGGAGCACGGCGAATACGCGACGCGCGGTGCGCTGCTTGATCTCTATCCGATGGGCAGCGACCAGCCGTACCGTCTGGATTTCTTCGATGATGAGATCGACAGCCTGCGCGTGTTCGACGCCGACACCCAGCGCACGCTGGAGGAAGTGGACTCTATTAATCTGCTGCCCGCCCATGAGTTCCCGACGGATAAAACCGCCATCGAACTGTTCCGCAGCCAGTGGCGCGACAGGTTCGACGTGAAGCGTGATGCCGAACATATCTACCAGCAGGTCAGCAAAGGCACCCTTCCGGCCGGGATCGAGTACTGGCAGCCCCTGTTCTTTAACGAACCGCTGCCGGCGCTGTTCAGCTACTTCCCGGCAAATACGCTGATTGTTAACACCGGGGATATCGACGCCAGCGCCAGCCGCTTTGAAAGCGAAACGCGCGCCCGCTTTGAAAACCGGGGCGTTGACCCGATGCGTCCGCTGCTGCCGCCGGAAATGCTGTGGCTGCGTACCGACGAGCTCAACGCCGAGCTGAAACGCTGGCCGCGTATGCAGCTCAAAACCGATTCGCTTGCCGATAAGGCCGCCAACACTAACCTCGCCTTCCGGATGCTGCCTGACCTGGCCGTTCAGGCGCAGCAGAAATCCCCGCTCGATAATCTGCGCAAGTTTCTTGAGTCCTTCACCGGGCCGGTGGTCTTCTCCGTTGAAAGTGAAGGTCGCCGTGAAGCGCTGGGCGAACTGCTGGGAAGGATCAAAGTCGCGCCAAAGCGTATTCTTCGCCTGAGCGAAGCGACCGGAAATGGCCGTTACCTGATGATCGGCGCCGCCGAACACGGATTCATTGATACGCTCAATAACCTGGCGTTGATATGTGAAAGCGACCTGCTGGGCGAGCGCGTCGCGCGCCGTCGTCAGGACAGCCGTCGCACCATCAACCCGGACACCCTGATCCGCAACCTGGCCGAACTGCACCCCGGTCAGCCGATTGTTCACCTGGAACACGGTGTGGGTCGCTATCAGGGGATGACCACCCTCGAAGCAGGTGGCATCAAAGGTGAATACCTGATGCTGACCTACGCTAACGACGCCAAGCTGTATGTTCCGGTGTCGTCCCTGCATCTGATCAGCCGCTACGCCGGGGGCGCGGAAGAGAATGCGCCGCTGCACAAGCTGGGCGGCGATGCCTGGGCGCGTGCACGCCAGAAAGCGGCGGAAAAAGTGCGCGACGTGGCCGCCGAGCTGCTGGATATTTACGCTCAGCGTGCGGCCAAAGAGGGCTATGCGTTTAAGCATGATAAAGAGCAGTACCAGCTGTTCTGCGACAGCTTCCCGTTTGAAACTACGCCGGATCAGGCCCAGGCCATCAACGCCGTGCTGAGCGACATGTGCCAGCCGCTGGCGATGGATCGCTTAGTCTGCGGCGACGTGGGCTTCGGTAAAACCGAGGTGGCGATGCGCGCCGCTTTCCTGGCGGTTGAGAACAACAAGCAGGTGGCGGTGCTGGTGCCGACCACCCTTCTTGCCCAGCAGCACTTCGACAACTTCCGCGACCGCTTCGCCAACTGGCCGGTACGTATCGAAATGTTGTCCCGCTTCCGCAGTGCCAAAGAGCAGACGCAGATCCTGGAACAGGCAAGTGAAGGCAAAATTGATATTCTGATCGGCACTCACAAGCTGCTGCAAAGTGACGTGAAGTGGAAAGATCTGGGGTTGCTGATCGTTGACGAAGAGCACCGCTTCGGGGTGCGCCACAAAGAGCGCATCAAAGCGATGCGCGCCAACGTCGACATTCTGACCCTGACCGCAACGCCGATCCCGCGCACCCTGAACATGGCGATGAGCGGCATGCGCGATCTGTCGATAATCGCTACCCCACCGGCGCGCCGTCTGGCGGTGAAAACCTTTGTTCGCGAGTACGACAATCTGGTGGTGCGCGAGGCGATCCTGCGCGAAGTGCTGCGCGGTGGCCAGGTCTATTACCTGTACAACGACGTTGAAAATATTCAGAAAGCCGCCGACAGGCTGGCAGAGCTGGTGCCGGAAGCGCGCATCGCCATTGGTCACGGCCAGATGCGCGAGCGCGAGCTGGAGCGGGTAATGAACGATTTCCACCACCAGCGCTTTAACGTGCTGGTGTGTACCACCATCATTGAGACCGGAATCGACATTCCGACGGCGAACACCATCATCATCGAACGGGCGGATCACTTCGGCCTGGCTCAGCTGCACCAGCTGCGCGGGCGGGTCGGGCGTTCGCACCATCAGGCCTACGCCTGGCTGCTGACGCCGCATCCGAAGGCAATGACCACCGACGCGCAAAAGCGTCTGGAAGCGATCGCCTCGCTGGAAGATCTGGGCGCTGGCTTTGCGCTGGCGACCCACGACCTGGAGATCCGCGGCGCCGGTGAGCTGCTGGGTGAAGACCAGAGCGGCTCCATGGAAACCATCGGTTTCTCGCTGTATATGGAGCTGCTGGAAAATGCCGTCGACGCGCTTAAAGCCGGACGTGAACCGTCTCTGGAAGATCTCACCAGCCAGCAGACCGAAGTGGAACTGCGCATGCCTTCCCTGCTGCCGGATGATTTTATTCCTGACGTGAATACCCGTCTGTCGTTCTACAAACGCATTGCCAGCGCGAAAAGCGAAGGCGAGCTGGAAGAGATCAAAGTCGAACTGATTGACCGTTTTGGGATATTGCCCGATGCGGCGCGCAACCTGCTGGATATTGCCCGCCTGCGTCAGCAGGCGCAGAAGCTGGGCATTCGCAAACTTGAAGGCAATGAGAAAGGCGGCGTAATTGAGTTTGCCGAAAAGAACCACGTCGATCCGATGTGGCTGATTGGCCTCCTGCAAAAACAGCCGCAGCATTTCCGTCTTGATGGCCCTACGCGTCTGAAATTTACTCAGGATCTGACGGAACGTAAAACCCGCATGGACTGGGTGCGTAACTTTATGCGTCAGTTGGAAGAGAACGCCATCGCATAACGGTTTCCCCCGCCAGCGCCCGGCTGGTGGGGGACAATTTACAAACTCTTTGCACTTCGCCCGATCTTCCCGACTATACATTCGCCATAATTATCATTAACGCCTTATAAAACAATAACCTTATCATTTGTATGGATTATCATAATGATGATTTCTTCGCGTTTTACCCGCTGGTTAACTCTGGTTGCGCTGGCCGCGACGGTTGCCGTCGCGCTCCCTGCTCGCGCCAATACCTGGCCTCTTCCGCCCGCCGGCAGCAACGTCGTAGGTGAAAACCGCTTTCACGTGGTTGAAAACGATGGCGGCTCGCTGGAAGCGATTGCCAAAAAATATAACGTCGGGTTCCTGGCGCTGTTGCAGGCCAACCCGGGGGTAGATCCGTACGTGCCCCGGGCGGGCAGCGTACTGACGATTCCGCTGCAAACCATCCTGCCGGACGCGCCGCGTCAGGGCATTGTGATTAACCTCGCCGAGCTACGTCTGTATTACTACCCGCCGGGCAAGAACGAAGTGACCGTCTACCCTATCGGTATTGGTCAACTGGGGGGCGATACGCTCACACCTACCATGGTCACCACCGTCTCTGATAAGCGCGCTAATCCTACCTGGACCCCGACGGCAAACATTCGCGCCCGTTATAAAGCTCAAGGTATCGACCTGCCCGCCGTGGTACCTGCTGGCCCGGATAATCCGATGGGGCATCATGCAATTCGCCTGGCGGCATATGGTGGGGTTTATCTTCTGCACGGAACGAATGCGGATTTCGGGATCGGGATGCGCGTCAGCTCCGGCTGCATTCGCCTGCGCGATGACGATATCAAAACGCTCTACCGCGTGATCGCCCCTGGCACGAAAGTGAATATCATTAATACGCCGATTAAAGTATCTGAAGAGCCAGGTGGCGTCCGTCTGGTTGAGATCCACCAGCCGCTATCGAAAAACATCAATGACGATCCGCAGACGTTGCCGATTAATCTGAATGCCTCCATGGTGAGCTTTAAAACGAATGCCAACACCGATGGCGCAGTGATGGAGCGGGCGATGGAAGCACGTTCGGGGATGCCAACCGATGTTACGCGGCATCATGAGGTTGCTCAGCAGTCAATGTAAAGCAGCAATAACGACAAACGCCCTGCATCAGCAGGGCGTTTTTTATTGCAGTGGCATAACGGAGGGTTGCGTTACGCTTATTTGTAGATAATTGCGGTACCGTGCAGGGTGTTAGGACCGGTCACAGAGGTGATGCGGAATGATTTCGCACCCATTTCGTCAGCTTTTTGCGCCAGCTGATCTTCCAGAGAGCCCAGGTTAGTCCCGGCAGTGGCAGAGATGGTACCGACTTTCTGCTGGTCTGCTGGAGTGGATTGCACTTCAACAGCAGCGAAGCTTGCGAAAGAGAGTGAACTCAGAACGGCGGCAGCGATGAGGGTTTTAACGTTTTTCATGATTTTATACCTTTAGGCAGATGATGTAGTGGTCGTTAGTTATTTAGTTAACGATCGATAGGTAAATGATAGATGTGATCCAGGTCACACGTCAACTCATTTTTATAATGGTCGTTAAATTAATTTCATTTGCCTTATATTTCAAAAAGATAAAATTAAATTATTTTTCAGAAATCACCGCTGGTCGTTGCAGACGTTTATTTTTATAATGACTATTCAACAAAACAACAGAGGACCAACGGCACATGACAACCGATGTCACGCGTTGCGCAAAGAAAAGCCGTGGCCGACCAAAAGTGTTCGACAGGGATGCGGCGCTCGATAAGGCCATGACGCTCTTCTGGCAGCATGGGTATGAAGCCACGTCGCTTTCCGATCTCGTGGAAGCTACGGGTGCTAAAGCCCCTACCCTGTACGCAGAGTTCACCAACAAAGAAGGCTTATTCCGGGCCGTTCTGGACAGATACATCTCGCGCTTCGCGGCAAAACATGAAGCCCAGCTATTCTGTGAAGAAAAAACGGTTGAGCAGGCATTACAGGATTATTTCACGGCAATCGCGACCTGCTATACCAGCAAGGACACGCCTGCGGGGTGTTTTATGATCAACACCTCCGCGACCCTCGCGGCATCGTCTAAAGAGATTGCCAACACGGTCAAATCGCGACATGCGATGCAGGAGGAGACGCTCAGCACGTTTCTGGCTCAGCGTCAGCTGCGCGGCGAAATCCCGGCGCATTGCCGTCCGCAGGAGCTGGCCCAGTATCTGAGCTGTATTTTACAGGGGATGTCCATCAGCGCCCGTGAAGGCGCGACGCTGGAAAAATTGCAGGGGATTACGCACACAACGCTGCGCCTGTGGCCTGAACTTCTTAAACTCTGACGCAAAAAAAGCTCCTCAGCCTGAGCGCATGAGGAGCTAAGTTCAGAGAACATCTTTTTTACACTTTGTTATTCAGTATCAGCTGACCATTGCTGTCGAGAGGGATCTGCGTACCAGGATCTTTATCCATGCGGATTTTGCCCTGCTGATCGCCAATTTTGTAGGTTACGTCGTAGCCCAACATTTTTTCAGACTTGTCATACACGGTTTTACAGCGCTGCTGCGTTGTGGTGTAGGTATCATTTTCCTGCATCGCGCCCTGCACCTGGTTACCGGCATAACCGCCACCCAACGCACCAACCACCGTCGCGACATCCTTACCACGGCCGCCACCAAACTGATGACCAATCACCCCACCAGCAACCGCGCCCAGCACGGAGCCAGCGATACGGTTTTCATCCTGAACCGGACGACGATGGGTGACAGAAACATTACGGCACTCCTGACGAGGCGTCTTGACCGTCTCTTTGATCGGTGTAGCGGAAACCACCTGCGCATACTGCGGGCCACGATCAAGTACGTTCAGACTGGCAACGGCAGCCACACCTAACGCAGCTGCGACGCCAATCCCTATACCCGCCAACATTGATTTATTCACGGGACTTCCTCCTTTGTTGCAATTGGTAGCAATTTTGCAGCGCAATAAACGCTTCGCCAATAAGATAAAGGATCAAAATCAGGGTTGTTGGCCGGGACAACGTGGGTTTAAGAGAACTCTTAAGCGTCAGGAGGGAAATGCACAGCATGATGTGCTAAGAATTCCCTCCGGAGGGTCCGGAGGGAGAGAGAAATTAGTGCAGCTTCAGGCGTGGACGGATCACGCGGTTGATGCGGCCAACCAGCATCATCAGGCCGGTTTTGAAGTAGCCGTGCAGCGCAATCTGGTGCATACGGTACAGAGAAATGTACACGAAGCGGGCGATGCGCCCTTCCACCATCATGGAGCCGCGCATCAGGTTACCCATCAGGCTGCCCACGGTGGAGAAGTTTGAGAGCGACACCAGAGAGCCGTGGTCTTTGTAGACATAGGCTTTCATCGGTTTGCCTTTTATCTGCGCCAGGATGTTATGCAGCACGAGGCTTGCCATCTGGTGCGCAGCCTGAGCGCGAGGCGGTACAAATCCGCCTTCCGGACGTGCGCAGGAGGCACAGTCGCCGATGGCGAAGATGTCCGGATCGCGCGTGGTTTGCAGCGTCGGCTCTGTCACCAGCTGGTTAATGCGGTTTGTCTCCAGCCCACCGATATCTTTCATGAAATCAGGCGCTTTGATCCCCGCAGCCCAGACCATCAGGTCGGCCTGGATGTACTCGCCGTCTTTGGTATGCAGGCCGCCCTCATCCGCGCTGGTCACCATGGTCTGGGTCAGCACGCGCACGCCCAGTTTAGTCAGCTCGTTGTGCGCCGCGCCGGAAATACGCGGCGGAAGCGCAGGCAGAATGCGTTCACCTGCTTCCACCAGCGTCACATTCAGCGCTTCGTTAGTCAGCCCTTTGTAGCCGTAGCTGTGCAGCTGTTTGACCGCATTGTGCAACTCCGCCGATAATTCAACGCCCGTTGCGCCGCCGCCCACGATAGCAATGTTGACCTTGCCGTTAGCACCCATGTTGTTGGTGTACTTCAGGAACAGGTTAAGCATCTCCTGATGGAAACGACGCGCCTGATGCGGGTTATCCAGGAAGATGCAGTGCTCTTTTACGCCTGGGGTGTTGAAATCATTGGAGGTACTGCCCAGGGCCATCACCAGCGTGTCATAGGCCAGCTTGCGCTCAGGAACCAGCAACTCGCCTTTATCATCACGCAGCTCAGCCAGCGTGATGGTTTTGTTTTCACGATTGATATCCACCACCGAACCCAGCTGGAACTGGAAGTGGTGGTTACGCGCATGCGCCAGATAGCTGAGCGCATCCACGCCCTCATCCAGCGACCCGGTCGCCACTTCGTGCAGTAACGGCTTCCACAGATGGCTGTGGTTACGATCCACCAGCGTGATTTTGGCTTTCTTACCGCGACCCAGTTTCTTACCCAGCTGCGTCGCCAGCTCCAGTCCGCCAGCACCACCGCCGACAATCACTATCTTTTTCAATGGCGTAGTCAACGTGACCCCCTCAAATTATTAACCAATTGTTAATTAAAAGTTATATAAATAACCCTTAATTAACAACAGGTTACTGCGCTGAAACCGTTCAGATTCATTGAGAATAGCACGTCAGGCGCATTGGTCATACCAAAATTGATATGTATCAAGTTTTGATGGTTTAAAAGTAGACAACTCTGACAAAAAAGAGGCCCGGTACGCTTTCACGTACCGAGCCTTTATCAGGTTCAGGGAGATCAGCCCAGCGTTTTAAAGGCTTTAATACGCTGCAAGTGCGGGGAAATGTTTTTGAACTTGTGGGTCTGCTCTTCGTCCCAGACAATTTCGTAGTAATGGTGCAGAAGCTCGGCGGCGCGGGAGCTGTTCAGCGCTTCATCGTTGCGGGAGAGGATCACCAGACACCGATCGCGGTTCTTTTCACGGAAATTGCTCACGCATTTGGTTGCGATGTCGGCGTACTCCTCCGGGCGATCGATTTTGCCTTCCATGTTTTCGTTCGGAAACAGGTTAGGATTAAAAATGACCTGACGGATATCGCACAAAAAACCGATGCGCTCTGCCCAGTATCCTCCTAACCCCACGCCGCAGATCAGCGGGCGATCGTCGATATTGAGCTGCAACATTTTATCCACTTCTTTAAGCAGATGCTGCATGTCATGCTTCGGATGACGTGTGCTGTAACTGATCAGCCGGACATCCGGATCGATAAACTGCAATTGCAGCACTTTCTCATGATTACCAGGACTGTTTGAGTCAAAACCGTGTAAATAGATGATCATCGTCTCACCACGCTACGCCTTCCGGGATGAATTAAAGGGCTGCTTTATGTGCCTGCCAGCGCTCGTTCAGGGCTTCAAGCCGGGCGTTTACCGTTTTCCAGCGCGCCGAGTCCATCAGCTCCTGACGACTAAATGAACCTTTATGATACAATTGTGTAACACGTTCAGCATTGATCGGCGACAGGTTATCCAGCACGCTCACCGCCCCTTTACGATTATTGCAGACGAGGATCATATCGCAACCCGCATCCAGCGAAGCCTGCCCACGTTCGGCATAGCTACCCATAATCGCCGCCCCTTCCATGGATAAATCGTCAGAGAAAATTACGCCATTGAAGCCTAACTCCTGACGCAGCACGGTTTTCAGCCAGTGTGGAGAGCCGCTGGCCGGACGCGGATCGACCTCACTGTAGATGACGTGTGCAGGCATGATGGCATCCAGCTTGTTATCAGCGATCAACGAGCGGAAAACCGACATATCTTTAGCGCGAATGTCTGCTTCCGGGCGCGGATCGCGCGGGGTTTCTTTATGGGAATCCGCCGTCACCGCCCCGTGGCCCGGGAAATGTTTGCCGGTGGTTTTCATGCCCGCAGCATGCATACCGTCAATAAAGCGCGTCGCCATTGCCAGCGCAATACGCGGATCGTCATGATACGAACGCTCACCAATTGCCGCGCTAATGTGTCCTACGTCCAGCACCGGGGCGAAGCTGATGTCGATATCCATGGCGATCATCTCGCTGGCCATCAGCCAGCCGGCATCCTGCGCCAGTTGACCGCCCTCTTCGATCCCCAGCAGCGCAGCAAAAGATTGCGCGGCGGGTAAACGGGTAAACCCTTCGCGGAAACGCTGCACACGCCCACCTTCCTGGTCTACGGCCACCACCAGGTGATTGCGCGACGCCGCACGGATCTGGCGAACCAGCTCACGCAACTGCTCCGGATCATGATAATTGCGGGTGAAAAGAATCAGCCCCCCTACCAGCGGATGCGCCAGAATTTCGCGCTCTTCCGCATCCAGCTCAAATCCTTCGACATCCAACATTACTGGACCCACACCAACCTCTCTTATCCTTTCGTTTGTAACTGACGCCAGGCATCATTTGCCAGCGCAATAAATTGTTTGTCACCTGTCTGCTGAAGGCGCATTTCAAACCATCCCGCCATCAGCATCAACACCCACGGACGCCAGCGCGCGACCTGCCGCGCAAGGGTGAGCGCATTGATGTTGGCGTTTCGGGCATAGGCGGTTATCAGCTGCTCGCGCGACGCCTCATCAGGCATCCAGACCGCAGCAAGTTCGAGCGCCACGTCACCGTCTCCGGCATATTCCCAGTCGATAAGTTTCTCGCCTGCCGTGGTATGAACGATATTCCCCGCGTGGACATCCATATGCAGCGGCGCCAGACGTAACGCCTGCGGCTCTCCCGCTTTACGCAACCGCTTAAGCTGCGCCAGCCAGTAGGGCGTGCGTCGTCCAGGCGCAGCCTGCTGCCAGTAGTGATCCAGCAAAGGAAGTAACGTTACCCGCCAGCCCAGACGCGGCTGGCGATGCAGATGATACAGCATGGCTGTCAGCGCAGGCGTATCGGGAAGCTCGCTTTTGATCTCACCCGCAATAAACGCCACCGCCATCCAGTCTCTGATAAAGAGATGAGGTTGTGGCGCAAGGTCGGCGGGCAGGCGCTTCAGGGCGCGGAACTGGCGACGAAAATGGGAGGCAGGCGCGGCGGCATCGTGATGCTGACGTAAAACCAGCCGATGGTCGCCATGCTCAATAATGCAACTCGCGCCGCCAAGCCCGGCGGGGGCTTGCGGCGCGATAACATGGTATTGAGGGAAATAACGCGTCAGGACATCATGCCGCGTGCGCTTATTGTTGCGTAACGGCACCTTTACCTGACCAGATAATTTCGCCGGTCTGAACCAGCATTAACTGCATCTGCAACGACGGCGTGTTCACGTTGCCTGTCGCGTTAGAATAAAGGACATACTGCGCGCCAACGTTGCGGGCAATACCAATCGCTTTACTGCGCGAACCCAGGCTGTCCTGAGGCGACAGACCAAGCTGCTGCTTTGCGACCGCGAGCTGCTGAGCAGAGACCAGCGTAAATTTACCGTTGTTTGCCAGCGCGTTGCGCAGGGTTTCCGTCGCTTCTCCCGCATTCAGGGAACCGTTTGTACGGTTGTTCACGCTGTCCACCAGCAGCACGCTGCCGGGCGTAACACCCTGTGCCTGCAACATTTTGCCCACCATCGGCTGCATTGCGCCATTCCAGTCATAGTGGCGTACTCGCGGCGCAGGCTGTGCGGTGTCGTCCGGATGTTCGATCGGGCCAGGCTGCGCCGGAATGGTCGGTACAGACGGCACGGTTGGAACAGGCTGCGCTGGCGTTGTTGGCTGTTCCGTTCCCGGCTTCGCCTGATCCACCGGTGCAGGTTCTTCCGTTCGCGTCACACAACCCGCCAGAAAGAGTGCAAAGGCACTCAGGAGCGCATAACGGCTCATTGTTTTAATCAAGGTTCACTCCTTACAAATAAAGATAAAGTCTCACCTTATGTGCACCCAGATAGCTGGCGCTGCCGTAGAGCGTGACCGACGATCTTGCCGGGATGGTCACGCTGCGCGGCGCCTCAAGCGGGTGCATCTCAAGACCTCTCACGTCATACCAGTAGAAGCGATAATGCACCGTCACTGGCTCTTGCCTTTCGTTATAGAGCGTAGAAGAGGCTGAAGACTGGATTTCGCTTATGGTCAGCGAAGGCTTCTCCGCCGTGATGCCCGCAGCAAGCACTGAGGACTCCATCACCAGCGTCTGTTCTTCACTGACCGGGATGGCTGGACGCGCGCTGCACCCAACCATTACCAGCGTCACGATCAGCGCTGCAATACGCCCAGTTAACATATTAAAGACCTTTATGTGCCAGCATCGGTCCCAGTGGACGTCCACCCAGCAGATGCATATGAATATGATAGACTTCCTGGCCGCCATGGCGATTACAGTTCATGATCAAACGGTATCCGTCTTCAGCAATCCCTTCCTGCTCAGCGATTTTCGCGGCCACCGTCAGCATACGGCCCAGCGCCACTTCATGCTCGGTTTTAACGTCATTAACGGTCGGGATCAGAATATTGGGAATAATAAGGATGTGCGTCGGCGCCTGGGGAGAAATGTCGCGGAAAGCCGTGACCAGTTCATCCTGATAGACAATATCCGACGGAATTTCGCGGCGGATAATTTTACTGAAAATCGTTTCTTCAGCCATGACCTTTTCCTTTTAAGTTTAATCTGGCGTCGTGCGTCCGTTGTTAACACACATTGTCTGATTTACTGCGTGACACAAGACAAGAGTATGAGCGAGTTTCTCCTGTCCTTTCAACCTTCTCCCGTGATTTCTTTCCTGATTGTCCCCCATCTGGCTGAAGAGGCATCGCTTTAGGACATTTCTTTTCTGAAACCTTATTTCAGTTCATCCCGAAACATCTGTTTACAGCGTTAATCACAATGCGTATATTTCGCATTTGCATTTTCATGCGCATTTTTAACATAGAAAACGACGTCAGCCTGTGCTAGTGGGACTGTCGCGAAATACCTTCACCATTCACTAAGGGTTTGATGATGTCTTTCATTAATCACACCAGGGATGGGCAACGTCAGCCTGCCGCAACACCTTCGTTGCTGGCCGCCTGCATTGCTATGGCATTGACGCCAACCGCCGCTTTCGCTGCTTCAACCACCGAAGATACCGTTGTCGTTGACGGGGGTTTTGACAACACACAGGATCTTTCTGCCAGCCAGGATCAGGATTACAGCGTAAAAACCACCACCACCGGCACCAAACTGTTGTTGGTTCCCCGCGACATCCCACAGTCCGTCAGCGTTATCAGCCAGCAACGTATGGCTGACCAGAATCTGCAATCCATCGGACAGGTGCTGACGAACACCACGGGCATTACGGCCCAGGTGCAGGACAGCGACCGTACCGTGTTTTACTCACGCGGCTTTTTCGTCAGCAACTACGCCTATGACGACCTGCCAACCTCCATCAGTGAAGTGTGGAACTTTGGTGATACCGCCGCCGATACCGCGATTTATGACCGCATTGAAGTGGTTCGCGGCGCCACCGGCCTGATGTCCGGCACGGGGAACCCGGCGGCGTACGTTAATATGGTGCGTAAGCACGCGGACAGCCCGGAATTTAAAGGTAACGTCTCCGCCAGCTACGGCAGCTGGGACAAGCAGCGCTACGTGCTGGATCTCCAGGCGCCGCTGGTAGAGTCAGGTAAGGTACGGGGTCGTCTGATCACCGGTTATCAGGACAACGACAGCTTCGTGGATAACTACCACTACCGGAAGAAATTCCTCTACGGCGTGATGGACGCGGATGTCACCGACAGCACGACTCTCTCGGTAGGGTATGAGTATCAGGAAAGCCATACCGCCGACCCAACCTGGGGCGGACTGCCGACCTGGTACAGCGACGGAAGTAAGACTAACTACAATCGCAGCCAGACCGTCGCGCCTGACTGGGCCTATTCGGATAAAGACAGCACCCGCATCTTCGCTAACCTGACCCAGCGTTTCGATAATGGCTGGGAAGCGCACATCAACGGCATGCATGCTGAAACCAACTTTGACTCTAAGCTGATGTATATGTCCGGCTATCCGGATAAAGAGACCGGCGCGGGCCTGGTGGGTTACGGCGGCTGGAACCGCGGGGAACGTAAACAGGATGCGGTCGACGCCTTCCTGCGCGGCGGCTTCGATCTCTTTGGTCGTCAACATGAAATGATGTTCGGCGGCAGCTTCAGCCGTCAACGTAACCATTACGACAACTCCATGCCGGATGCGGTATACGGCATGGTGGATGTCGGCAACTTTAAGAACTGGAACGGGAACATCGCCGATCCGCAGTGGACGCCGTGGAAACTCTACAGCAAGGATGATATTCGCCAGTCTTCAGCCTATTCTTCGGCTCGTTTCTCGCTGGCCGATCCGCTGCACCTGATCCTGGGCGCGCGCTACACCCAATACAATATTCGTTATAACCCGGCAGGATCGCCGAATACCCGTCTGGAAAGCACCAAAGATGATGTCACGCCGTACGCTGGCCTGGTGTATGACATCAATGAGGACTGGTCGACCTACGTCAGCTATACCTCTATCTTCCAGCCGCAGGATAAGCGCGATGCCAACGGACGTTATCTCGACCCTACCACGGGCAAAAGCTACGAAGCCGGGGTGAAGGCAGACTGGTTTAATACCCGCCTCACCACCTCACTGGCGATTTTCCGCATTGAGCAGGATAACGTCGCCAGCAATACCTACACCTACATGCCGAGCGGTGAGTCGATCTATGAATCGCTGGACGGGGTGGTCAGCAAAGGGGTCGAGTTCGAGCTTAACGGTGCCCTGACCGATAACTGGCAGCTGACCTTCGGCGCGACGCGTTACATCGCAGAAGATAAGAATGGCAACGCCGTCAGCTCCGATCAGCCGCGCACAACCATGAAGCTCTTCACCCGCTATCAGTTGCCAATGCTGCCGGAACTGACCGTGGGCGGTGGCGTAAACTGGCAGAACAAAGTGTGGACGGACGTGGAAGGCGGCCCGGCAGGACGTTCCCGCGCGGAGCAAGGCAGCTATGGGCTGGTGAACCTGTTCAGCCGTTATCAGGTCACCAAAGATTTTGCGGTACAGGCTAACGTCAACAACCTGTTCGACAAAGAGTATTACGACTACGTCGGATCGTATGCGGTGTATGGCGCGCCGCTGAACGTCTCGGTGAGCGCGAGCTACGATTTCTGAGTGACAGAAGCCCGGTGGCGCTGCGCTTACCGGGCCTACCCATCACGTAGGCCAGTTAAGGCGCAGCCGCCACCCGGCACCACAAGCCGCAATAATAAAAAAGGCAGCCATTCGGCTGCCTTAGTCTCCCCAGGTCACAGCTTAGTTGTTGCGGATGTACTCATCCATTTCAGTTTTCAGGTTATCGGATTTAGTACCGAAGATTGCCTGAACACCAGAACCTGCAACAACGACGCCCGCTGCGCCCAGTTTTTTCAGACCCGGCTGGTCTACTTTCGCAACGTCGGCAACGCTCACACGCAGACGAGTGATACACGCGTCCAGGTTAGTGATGTTCTCTTTACCGCCGAAAGCAGCTACCAGAGCAGGCGCCATTTCGCTGGTCGCACCGGCTTTGCTGTCTTCCGTTGCATCTTCACGACCCGGCGTTTTCAGGTCCAGTGCTTTGATCAGCACGCGGAAGACGGTGTAGTACACCACTGCGTAGCCTGCACCCACGATTGGGAACAGCCACAGCTTGCTGCTGTTACCGGACAGAACGATGAAGTCGATCAGACCGTGAGAGAAGGACGTACCGTCACGCATACCCAGCAGGATACAGATTGGGAATGCCAGACCTGCCAGTACCGCGTGGATGATGTACAGGATCGGCGCAACGAACATGAAGGAGAACTCGATCGGCTCGGTGATACCGGTCAGGAACGAGGTCAGCGCTGCGGAGATCATGATACCGCCCACTTTTGCACGGTTCTCTGGTTTAGCAGAGTGCCAAATCGCAATTGCGGCAGCTGGCAGACCGTACATTTTGAACAGGAAGCCACCAGACAGTTTACCTGCCGTTGGGTCACCCGCCATGTAGCGTGGGATGTCGCCGTGGAATACCTGGCCTGCTGCGTTGGTGTATTCACCAATCTGCATCTGGAATGGAACGTTCCAGATGTGATGCAGACCAAATGGTACCAGGCAGCGCTCAATGAAGCCGTAGATACCGAACGCCACAACCGGGTTCTGGTAAGCCGCCCACTGAGAGAAGGTCTGGATTGCCGTACCGATTGGTGGCCAGATGAAGGACAGGACAACACCGGTGAAAATCGCGGCCAGACCAGAAATGATCGGCACAAAACGTTTACCCGCGAAGAAGCCCAGATACTCAGGCAGCTTGATGCGATAGAAGCGGTTAAACATGTACGCTGCAATCGCACCGGAGATGATACCACCGAGAACACCGGTGTCTGCCAGGTGCTTAGCGGCAATCTCTTCAGCAGGTAAATGCAGGACCAGCGGCGCAACCACAGCCATGGTTTTCACCATGATGCCGTAAGCAACAACGGACGCCAGAGCAGATACACCGTCGTTATTGGTGAAGCCCAGAGCAACACCGATAGCGAAGATCAGCGGCATGTTAGCAAAAACAGAACCGCCTGCTTCGGCCATCACGTGGGAAACTACGGCTGGCAGCCAGCTGAAGTTTGCAGAACCGACACCCAGCAGGATACCTGCGATAGGCAGTACGGATACTGGCAGCATCAGCGATTTACCGACCTTTTGCAGGTTAGCAAATGCATTCTTAAACATAATTGAGAGTGCTCCTGAGTATTTGTGCTTTTTTTACGTTTTCACGCATTGGCCCGGGGGGAGTACCGCGCCGTGGACAGGACATCTAAGCGCCCTTTATTTATTACACAGAGTAAAATAATTCCCTCTGAGTTTGTTTGACGGCTATCACGTTTCAGTTCAAGACGGCCAAAAAACTTGCAGATATTTACATAAAGCATGTCTGGATGTGTCTAAAAACGCCATCACCGCCCCAAATGAGGCGGTGAACTTTACTCGTTTTACTTATTAATTACGAGCCTAAAAATAACAGGTGTATCAGACAGATTGCAGGCGGGCGGGGTCGATATGGAACAGGCTGGCGAAGTTTTTCGTTGTCACGCGAGCCAGTTCTTCGATACTGACACCTTTCAGAACGGCCATATACTCAGCGACATCCCGGGTCATCGCTGGCTGATTCTCTTTGCCGCGATGAGGCACCGGCGCCAGGTACGGGGAATCGGTTTCCACCAGAATACGATCCAGCGGAACATAGCGCGCCGCATCACGCAGTTGCTCAGCATTGCGGAACGTGACAATCCCCGAGAATGAAATATAAAAGCCTAAATCAAGCAGCTTACCCGCCGTTTCTCTGTCTTCTGTGAAACAGTGTAGTACGCCACCGCAATCCGTCACCTTTTCTTCCCGCAGGATCGCCAGCGTGTCGGCGCGCGCATCGCGGGTATGAACGATAACCGGCTTATTCAGCTCACGGCCAATACGGATGTGGTTGCGGAAGGATTCCTGCTGGCGAGGTTTTGTTTCGGGGGTGTAGAAATAGTCCAGACCGGTCTCGCCCATCGCCACTACGCCCTCTTCTGCGGCAAGACGGCGTAAATCCTCAACGTCGTAAGCTTCATCCTGATTCAGCGGATGCACGCCGCAGGAGAAGACGACATTATCGCGCTCGCCTACCAGTTCACGCATGGAGCGGTAACCCGGCAGCGTGGTCGCCACGGCCAGGCAAAATTTCACATCGCGCGCGGCGGCTTTCGCCAGCACGTCGTCCACATTTTTATGCAGGGATTGATAATCCAGGCCATCGAGATGGCAGTGTGAGTCGACTAAAAACATAATGTCTCTCTCAGAGGTGGGAAACCGGCGGTATGACACCCGGTTGCAGGTAGTGTTCGATACGCATTAACTGGTCGGTCAGTAAAAGCTCGCGATTGAGACCGGTTACCGTCAAAAGTTGTTCATGACTCTGGCAGATATCATGAAGGATAGCGTGCAGCGACTGCCCTGACAGGCGATTCGCAAGTGTGGTGACCAACGCCCACACGTCAGGGTTAGTCAGAAGCGTAGCCCCCTGCTGGATTTTGAGCGCATCCAGCAGCAGTGCGGCCAGCCAGTGCAGCCGTTCCGGAGCCTGATCGCTGTTCAGCGCTGGCAGCATGCTCAGCCAGTCATGGCTGTCGAGGGCTGATTCAACCGCACGACACAGCGTTTCACGCTGGGACCACACCTCCGGCTGCAATAAGGCCAGCGCAGCCGCAGGCGCACCGCTGCACAGGCGCAACGCCGAGCGCGCCGCGTCTTGTGACACCGTCACTTCTCGCTCAAGCCAGGCGAGCGACCAGGATTCCTGAGGGACAGCGAGGTGGTGAAGACGGCAGCGACTGCGCAGCGTCGCCAGCAAGCGTTCCGGCTCGCGGCAGGAGAGGAAAAACCAGGTGTTCTCTGGCGGCTCTTCCAGGGTTTTTAACAGGGCGTTGGCTGCGGCTTCCGTGAGCAGCGCGGCGTCTTTCAGCCACACCACTTTCGCCCCGCCCAGACGCGCATATTCGTACAGTTTCTCACTGACCTCACGCACCGCGTCGATACCGAGCGTATTTTTGCCTTTCTCGGGTTCGAGGGTGTAATAGTCAGGATGCGTGCCCGCCTGCATGAGCTGGCAACCCCGGCACTTACCGCAGCTTTTATGTCCTTCCGGCTGTTGGCACATCAGAAAGCGGGTGATGGCGTAAATCAACGCATCATCACCCATTCCCGGAAGCGCCTGGATCAGTAACGCATGATGCCCCCGACCAACCTGATAGCTGCCGATCAGCTGTTCAAAGTGTGGGCGCAACCATGGATACCATTTCATGCCTGCTGCTCCTGTAGCCACTGCGTAACTGTCTGCTGAATATCACGCGTAACGTCTTCAAGGGATTGCGTCGCATCGATGGTACGAATGGTCTTGTCCTGCCCGGCCAGCTCCAGATAACGCGCACGGGTGCGGTTAAAGAAATCAAAAGATTCCTGTTCAATGCGGTCCAGTTCGCCGCGGGCGCGGGCGCGCTTCAGGCCCACCTCAGGGGTCACGTCCAGATACAGCGTCAGGTCAGGACGGAAATCGCCCAGAACCGCGTCGCGAAGCGTAGCCAGCATGGTCTGGTCGATACCCCGGCCACCGCCCTGATATGCCTGGGTTGAGAGATCGTGGCGATCGCCAATCACCCATTTCCCTTCTGCCAGAGCGGGTTTGATCACCGTCTCCACCAGCTGAACGCGCGCCGCATAGAACATCAGCACTTCCGCTTTGTTGGTAATAACTTCATCGCCAACGGATTTGATATCCAGAACCAGGCTGCGCAGTTTTTCCGCCAGCTGCGTACCGCCCGGCTCGCGGGTGAAGACCATATCGGCAACGCCAAGCGACGTAAGCGTATCCACCACCACGTTACGGGCAGTTGTTTTGCCCGCCCCTTCGAGTCCCTCAATGACAATGTATTTACTGCGCATTTTTTTCCTTAAGTGCCTTCAGATAGTCCTGAACGGAGCGATTGTGGCTGGCCAGGTTGGTATTGAACGTGTGCCCCCCTTTTCCGTCAGCCACAAAATAGAGATACGGCGTTTTGGCCGGGTGCGCGGCGGCCTTCAACGATGCTTCACTCGGCGTCGCAATCGGTCCAGGCGGCAGGCCGCTAATCACGTAAGTATTATACGCCGTTGGCGTCTCCAGATCTTTTCTGGAAATCCTGCCGTTGTAGTTTTCGCCCATGCCGTAGATGACGGTAGGATCGGTTTGCAAACGCATGCCGATGCGCAGACGGTTAATAAACACCGAGGCAACCTGGTCACGTTCGGCAGCAACGGCCGTCTCTTTCTCGATGATCGAGGCCATCGTCATGAACTGGTTTTGATCTTTATAAGGCAGGCCTTCTGCTCGCCCTTCCCAGGCAGCGTCTACCGCCGCGACCATTTTGTTGTGCGCGCGCTTCAGAATGGCCACATCCGTCGTGCCTGCCGTATACATCCACGTATCGGGCCAGAACCAGCCTTCCACCCACTCGGGATGTTCGAATTTTAAGGCGTCTGCCACGGTCTGGTAGCGGTCATCTTTCAGCGTATGCTTGATGTACGGCGCGTCACGCAGCTGCCTGAGGTAATCGCTCAGACGCATACCTTCCACGAAACGCAGCGGGAACTGGGCTTCTTTACCACTTTCCAGCAGTTGCAGCATCTCGCGCACGGTCATGCCAGGGGTAAAGCGATAGGTACCGGCCTTGAAATGGGACAGGTCCGGTTCAATACGCAGCAGCCACTGGAATACGCGTGGGCGATTGATAATTTTGTCGTCATACAGCTGCTGACCAAGCGCCTGCCGCCCGGTCCCCGCTTTCAGGGTAAAAATCGTCTCGTCTTTTATCAGGATCTGACTCTCCGCCAGCTGACGGACTTTCCACACTCCTGCTCCGCCAGCGATACCTAACGCAACGATCAGAAGGAGGACAAAGCGTAACATTTTCTTCATGACTACCTGGTTTGCTCACATAACGGGGCCAGAAACTGGAACAGCTCGCGGGATGACCAGCATTTGCGGCCATAAGCGCGAACGGGGACAACGGGCATCAGCGCATTGCAGATAACAACTTCATCGGCAGCCAACAGCGCCTCTTCCTTAGCGTTGACTTCGACAACACGAAAGCCTGCGCGTGCCAGCTGGTGCATACAAAACTGCCGCATAATGCCGTTGACGCCGGCCTGCTCCAGCGAAGGCGTGAACACGTCACTACCCTTCCGCCAGAGTAAATTAGCCGCACAGCATTCCGTAATGTACCCTTCGCTGTCAAGAACCAGCGCCTCCCCGGCCTCCGTCTGCTCAAGATGAGTACGAATTAGCACCTGTTCAAGGCGGTTGAGATGTTTTATGCCAGCGAGCATCGGGTTTCTTCCCAGACGTACCGGACTTAGCGCCAGGGCTACGCCCTCTTCACGCCAGTGCGCATAATGGGAAGGATAATCTGAAACGGAAAGGATCCGCGTAGGATGCAGACAGGCAGAACCGCTATAGCCCCGGCCACCGCTCCCGCGGCTGATAATGACTTTCAGGACGCCGCTTGCTTTTTCTGACGCCAGCCGACGCATCTCACTTTCAAGAATGTCCCACTGCGAGAAGGGGATCAGTAATGTTTCGCAGGCTTTTTGTAAACGAAGGATATGGGCCCCGAGCAGGCACACGTCACCGTCGAGAATACGCGCAGTCGTGAAACAGCCATCGCCAAACTGGGTCGCCCTGTCGCTTGCCGGCAGCGTGTCTTGCTCAAGGCCATTAATCAAAAACATAGTGGCTCCTTATGCGTGGAGGCTCAGTCTGGCAGGATGTGAACAGCCGGACAAGGGGATTTCGCCTAATAAAAAAGGCCCGGCAAGCGGACCTTTTTTATCGTCAGCGACTAACCAGACTCAGACCTTTTTGAAGATCAGAGAACCGTTAGTCCCACCGAAGCCGAAGGAGTTACACAGGGTATACTCCATACCGCTAACCTGGCGCGCTTCGTGAGGAACGAAGTCCAGATCGCAACCTTCATCCGGGTTATCCAGGTTGATGGTTGGTGGTACAGCCTGATCGCGCAGCGCGAGAATAGAGTAGATTGACTCTACTGCCCCCGCAGCGCCCAGCAGGTGACCGGTCATGGATTTCGTGGAGCTCACCAGCACACGGCTGGCAGATTCGCCGAAGATAGACTTAACAGCCTGCGCTTCTGCTTTATCGCCCGCAGGGGTAGACGTCCCATGCGCGTTAACGTAGCCAATCTGTGCCGGCGTAATGCCCGCATCACGGATGGCGTTTTCCATCGCCAGCGCAGCACCTGCGCCATTCTCTGGAGGAGACGTCATGTGATAAGCATCGCTGCTCATGCCAAAGCCAACAACTTCAGCATAAATTTTCGCGCCACGTTTTTTCGCGTGTTCGTACTCTTCCAGTACGATCATGCCTGCACCGTCACCCAGCACGAAACCATCACGGTCTTTATCCCACGGACGGCTCGCCGCCTGAGGATTATCGTTTCGGGTAGAGAGCGCACGCGCTGCACCGAAACCACCGACGCCCAGTGGGGTACTGGCTTTTTCAGCGCCGCCCGCAACCATAGCATCTGCATCGCCGTACGCAATGATACGCGCGGCCTGGCCGATGTTATGCACGCCAGACGTACAGGCTGTCGCGATTGAGATGCTTGGGCCACGCAGGCCGAACATAATGGTCAGGTGACCTGCCACCATGTTGACAATCGTAGACGGAACGAAGAACGGGCTGATTTTACGCGGGCCGCCATTCATCAGAGATGTATGGTTTTCTTCAATCAGACCAAGACCGCCAATCCCGGAGCCGATAGCGGCGCCGATACGGGTCGCGTTCTCTTCCGTAATCTCAAGGCCAGAATCCTGCATGGCCTGAACGCCAGCGACAATTCCATATTGAATGAAGGCATCCATCTTGCGCTGTTCTTTGCGCGAGATGATCTCTTCACAGTTAAAATCCTTTACTAAGCCAGCAAATTTCGTTGCATAGGCGCTAGTATCGAAATGGTCGATTAGGCTGATGCCGCTCTGACCGGCAAGGAGAGCTTTCCAGGTGGACTCTACGGTATTGCCGACAGGAGACAACATGCCAAGTCCGGTCACAACTACACGACGCTTAGACACGCTTGTCCTCCAGGGAGGGATAAAAAAAGAGATTCGTGGGACAACAAAAGATAAAACTCAGGCGGTCGAATGACCGCCTGGAGATGTTCACTTACGCCTGGTGACCGTTGATGTAATCAATGGCAGCCTGAACGGTGGTGATTTTCTCAGCTTCTTCGTCCGGAATCTCAGTATCAAACTCTTCTTCCAGAGCCATTACCAGCTCAACGGTGTCAAGAGAATCTGCGCCCAGGTCTTCAACAAAGGAAGCGGAGTTCACAACTTCTTCCTGCTTAACGCCCAGCTGTTCGCCGATAATTTTCTTAACGCGTTCTTCGATAGTGCTCATACTCTTAAATTTCCTATCAAAACTCGCTTTCGCGATGGTTTTCGTAGTGTATAAAATGTTGAAAAATTTGCAACTAAATCCCGGCAGGTCTTACCACGATTTTACGTTATTTTGAGGCCATTTGCCCAAATAACGCAAATATTTTCGATCGTGATTAAACCATGTACATCCCGCCGTTGACGTGGAGGGTTTCACCAGTGATGTAACCCGCTTCGTCAGAGGCTAAAAATGCAACCGCGCTGGCGATTTCTTTAGGGTCGCCAAGACGACCCGCTGGAACTGCCGCCAGCGTACCCGCACGCTGCTCATCAGTTAGCGCACGCGTCATGTCCGTTTCAATAAAGCCCGGAGCAACAACGTTTACAGTAATTCCGCGGGACGCGACTTCACGCGCCAGCGACTTACTGAAACCGATCAGACCTGCTTTCGCCGCAGCGTAGTTAGCCTGACCAGCATTTCCCATGGTACCAACCACAGAACCTACAGTGATAATACGACCATGACGCTTTTTCATCATAGCGCGCATTACCGCTTTTGACAGACGGAATACAGATGACAGGTTGGTTTCGATAATATCGTTCCACTCGTCGTCTTTCATTCGCATCAGCAGGTTGTCGCGAGTGATCCCGGCATTATTGACCAGAATATCCACTTCGCCAAACTCTGCGCGAATATTTTCCAGAACAGATTCGATAGATGCTGGTTCAGTCACATTCAGTACCAGACCTTTACCGTTCGCACCCAGATAGTCGCTGATGGCCTGTGCGCCATTCTCGCTGGTCGCAGTCCCGATCACCGTTGCGCCGCGCGCAACCAGTGTTTCAGCAATAGCGCGCCCAATACCGCGGCTTGCGCCGGTCACCAGGGCAATTTTTCCTTCAAAACTCATGGTATTCCTCTTTTATTGCGAGAGTGCCGCTTTCATGGCTTCCGGCTCGTTAATCGCCGAGGCAGTCAGGGTATCTACAATACGTTTTGTCAGACCGGTAAGTACTTTACCTGGACCGACTTCATACAGATGTTCCACGCCCTGAGACGCCATAAATTCAACAGTTTTAGTCCACTGAACCGGGCTGTAGAGCTGGCGAACCAGCGCGTTACGGATAGCCTCCGGCGCGGTTTCGCACTTCACATCGACGTTATTCACAACGGAAATCGTCGGTGCGTTAAAGGTCATTTTTTCCAGCTCAACCGCGAGCTTATCGGCTGCGGGCTTCATCAGCGCGCAGTGAGACGGCACGCTCACCGGCAGGGGCAGTGCACGTTTTGCGCCCGCAGCTTTACAGGCAGCGCCTGCACGCTCAACCGCTTCTTTATGACCCGCGATTACCACCTGGCCTGGCGAGTTAAAGTTTACCGGAGAAACGACCTGACCTTCAGCAGATTCTTCACAGGCTTTAGCGATAGAAGCATCATCCAGACCGATGATGGCAGACATGCCGCCCGTGCCTTCTGGCACCGCTTCCTGCATGAATTTACCACGCAATTCAACCAGGCGTACCGCGTCAGCGAAGGCAATCACGCCAGCGCAGACCAGCGCAGAGTATTCACCGAGGCTATGACCCGCCATCAGCGTCGGCGCTTTGCCGCCCTGCTGCTGCCATACGCGCCACAATGCGACGGATGCCGCCAGCAGTGCCGGTTGAGTCTGCCAGGTTTTGTTCAGTTCTTCAGCGGGGCCCTGTTGGGTCAGCGCCCACAGATCATAACCCAGCGCGTCAGAAGCTTCACGGAAAGTCTCTTCAATAACCGGATAGTTTGCTGCCATTTCAGACAACATCCCAACAGTTTGCGAGCCCTGTCCCGGGAACACAAAAGCAAATTGCGTCATTTTTTAATCCTTATCCTAGAAACGAACCAGCGCGGAACCCCAGGTGAACCCGCCACCAAAGGCTTCAAGCAAGACCAGTTGGCCCCGTTTAATTCGTCCATCGCGTACCGCTTCGTCAAATGCGCACGGTACCGATGCCGCAGAGGTGTTGCCGTGGCGATCGAGCGTCACCACAACGTTATCCATAGACATGCCCAGCTTCTTCGCCGTCGCGCTGATAATACGCAGGTTAGCCTGATGCGGTACCAGCCAGTCGAGTGCGGCGCGGTCCAGATTGTTCGCTTCCAGCGTCTCATCAACGATGTGAGCCAGTTCAGTCACGGCCACTTTAAACACTTCGTTACCTGCCATTGTCAGGTAAATTGAACTGTCCGGATTAACGCGATCGGCGTTAGGCAGCGTTAACAGCTCGCCGTAGCGGCCATCGGCATGCAGGTGCGTGGAGATGATGCCCGGCTCTTCGGACTGCCCCAGCAGCACCGCGCCCGCGCCATCGCCAAAAATAATGATCGTTCCGCGATCGGTTGGATCGCAGGTACGCGCCAGCACGTCAGCGCCGATCACCAGCGCATATTTTACGGCGCCCGATTTTACATACTGATCGGCGATGCTCAGTGCATAGGTGAAACCCGCGCATGCTGCTGCAACATCAAATGCCGGGCAGCCTTTGATGCCGAGCATGTTCTGCACCTGGCACGCTGCGCTTGGGAAGGCATGCGTGGCAGAGGTGGTCGCCACCACAATAAGCCCGATCTGTTCTTTATCAATGCCAGCCATCTCAAGCGCTCGCTGAGCGGCTTCGTAGCCCATGGTGGACACAGTTTCGTCTGGCGCGGCGATACGACGTTCACGGATACCTGTGCGCGTGACAATCCACTCGTCAGACGTATCTACCATTTTTTCAAGATCGGCGTTGGTACGCACTTGTTTTGGCAGGTAGCTGCCGGTACCTAAAATCTTCGTATACATGTACGCTCAGTCACTTTTAGCTAATACAGATCCCAGGCGAGCGGCAATCCTCTGAGGGACTTGACGCTGCACCGCCTGCACTGCCTGTTCAATCGCGACGGTAAATGCTCGCTGATTGGCGGCGCCATGACTCTTAATCACGATGCCGCGCAATCCTAACAGACAGGCGCCATTATACTGGTCGGGGTTGAGGTGACTGAATCGCCGCGTCAGGCTTTTTTGTAACCAACGCTTTAATATAATCAGCCACCAGGACCTTTTTTTACCGTCTCCCTGCGATTTCAGCAGAGAAAGGAACATTCGTACGACCCCTTCCATGGTCTTCAACGTCACGTTTCCGGTGAAGCCATCACACACTAATACATCCGTTTTGCCCGTCAGCAACTCATTGGCTTCGAGATAACCAATATAGTTGATGGAGGGGACCTGTTTGAGTATTTCCGCAGCGTCGCGGATACTGTCCAGACCTTTGGTCTCTTCTTCACCAATATTCAATAACGCAACGCGGGGATTGTTAATCCCGACCACGTCTTCTGCCAGCACCGACCCCATAACGGCAAACTGAGCCAGCATTGTACTATCACAATCCACGTTAGCGCCCAGATCCAGCACCACCGTTTTGCCCTTCTGCTGATGCGGTAACACCGTCACCAGCGCCGGACGCTCAATGCCCTCAATCGGCTTGAGCAATAATTTCGACAGCCCCATCAGCGCGCCAGTATTTCCCGCGCTGACGCAAGCCTCCGCTCGCCCTTCTTTCACCAACTCCAGCGCCATTCGCATAGAGCTGCCGCGGCTATTACGAATAGCCTGCGATGGCCGGGCATCACTGGCAATAACTGACTGCGCAGGAATAATCTGCAGACGCGAACGTTGTTCAAAGTCAGCTTTTGCAAGTAATGGCGTGATTGTGTCGGGATTACCGACTAAAAGAAGTGTGAGTTGCGAATTAGAATTCAGTGCCTGCAATGCTGCAGGCACTGTCACGGTAGGGCCAAAATCTCCCCCCATGACATCTAACGCCAGGGTTAGACGTGTCAAGGTATCGTCGCAGCCTGGTTCGGTAAACTCCCCGTTTGCACGGGGAAGTTCCTCACTAAGCCTAATCACGCTGACGCGTGATTACTTAGTGATAACCTTGCGGCCGCGGTAGAAACCGTCAGCGGTGATGTGGTGACGCAGGTGTTTCTCACCAGAAGTCTTGTCTACAGACAGGCTGGTAACTGCGGTCAGCGCGTCATGGGAACGACGCATGCCACGTTTGGAACGGGTTGGTTTATTCTGTTGTACGGCCATGGACCTTACTCCTCAATTACTTACGCTTTAAGCTGGCTAATACGGCAAATGGGTTTGGTTTTTGCGCTTCATCAGGCAGTTCCCCAAAGACCATGTCCGCCTCGGACACTTCACAGTGTTCAGAATCATGCACCGGAACGACTGGCAGGGAGAGGATGACTTCATCTTCAACCAGCGCCAGAAGATCGATTTCACCGAATTCGTTAACCTCAATCGGCTCATACGCTTCCGGGAGTGCTTCAGCCTGTTCGTCAGAACGAACCGGACTAAAACAATACGTTGTGTGAACATGCTGTACAAACGGTTTCCCGCAACGCTGACATTCGAGCGTTACCGTCACCTTTGCATCACCGGTTAACACGGCGAGACGCTGGTTGTCGATAGCGAACGACATGGAGCATTCTACATCACTGTCCACACTGACTACAGATTCGGCAATACGCTCAGCCTGATCGGAAGAATAGATTCCTTCGTAATCGAGGCGTTTTTGAGCCGTACGAACCGGATCAAGAGTCAGGGGTAATTTTACCTTTTGCATAGGGCGCGCATATTAACTTTGTAACGTCATAGAGTCAAAGAAAAAGGCAACCAGAGCTGCCTTTTGCCAATTATTCGCACACATTGCGGCCTGTAGTTTAAAATGGCTGGCATCGATACGCTATATCTGGTGATAAAAATATGCCAAATCTCGTCCTTGCTTCCACTTCACCTTATCGCCGAATGCTGCTGGAAAAGCTCGGGATCCCGTTTGAATGCGCTGCGCCGGAGGTGGATGAAACGCCACAGCCGGGCGAGTCACCGCGTCATCTGGTGACCCGTCTCGCGAAAGAGAAAGCACAGTCGCTGGCCGTACGTTACCCCGCTCATCTGATTATAGGCTCCGATCAGGTTTGTGTGCTGGACGGCGAAATCACCGGCAAACCGTATACGGAAGAAATCGCCTGTCAGCAGCTTTTGCGTGCGCGAGGCAGTATCGTAACCTTTTATACCGGCCTGGCGCTTTATAATTCTGCTTCCGGTCATCTGCAAACCGAGTGCGAGCCGTTTGATGTGCACTTCCGTCATCTTAGCGAACAGGAGATTATGGATTATGTGCGTCGGGAACGTCCGCTGAACTGTGCAGGGAGCTTTAAAAGTGAAGGGCTAGGGATTGCGTTGTTCGACAAGCTCGATGGCCGCGATCCCAATACGCTGGTGGGGTTGCCGCTGATTGCGCTGTGCCAGATGTTAAGGCGAGAAGAGTGTAATCCGCTGACGATGTGACCGTTGCGGCCTGATGCCCCCACCCCGGCCCTCTCCCTGTGGGAGAGGGAGAAAAACATGTAGGCCGGGTAAGCGCAGCGCCACCCGGCACAAAATCAGCCGCGCAGAACTTTCAGACAGCGTTTGAGCTGCTCATCCAGCGGCGCTTCAATACGGATAACTTCACCGGTATTAGGATGGGTGAACTTAAGCGCTGCCGCATGCAGGAACAGACGCGATAGCCCCGTCCCCGCCAGCTGCTTATCAAATTCGCGATCGCCATAGCGGTCATCAAACGCAATCGGATGGCCCGCAAACTGGGTATGGACGCGAATCTGGTGAGTACGCCCCGTCACCGGACTACAGCGCACAAGCGTGGCGAATTCGTAGCGCTCTTCAACTTTAAAGCGCGTCTCAGACGGTTTCCCTTCCTGATTAACACGAACAATGCGCTCGCCGCTTTGCAGAATATTTTTCAGCAGCGGCGCCTGCACCACTTTCACGTGGGACTGCCACTGGCCGCGCACCAGCGCCAGATAATCTTTCTGCATCCCTTTTTCGCGCAGCTGTTCATGCAGTGAACGCAGCGCAGAACGTTTTTTCGCCACCAGCAGCACGCCAGAGGTATCACGGTCAAGACGGTGAACCAGTTCGAGGAAACGCGCTTCCGGGCGCAGCGCGCGTAACCCTTCAATCACGCCGAAGCTCAGGCCGCTCCCCCCGTGTACCGCCGTTCCGGACGGTTTATTCAGCACCAGAATGTGGTCGTCCTCATAAAGGATAACGTCGCTCAGGGCCGCGACTTTTTGCAGCTTCGGAGAAACGACCTCTTCTTCACGCTCTGCAACACGTACCGGTGGAATGCGGACTTCATCGCCCGCCTCGAGCTTATACTCTGGCTTCACGCGTTTTTTGTTCACCCGCACCTCGCCCTTACGCAAGATGCGATAAATCATGCTTTTTGGCACACCCTTCAACTGGGTGCGCAAAAAATTATCGATACGTTGCCCCGCCTCGTCGTCGGCGATGGCAACCATTTTTACGGCTGGAGTCTCTGTTTTCATGGTTGGCGATTCTAAATAGCGTCAGGCATTAGCGCCACTCATTTTTCTATGCTTATATTTACTTTTATCCGGACCGCTCCCCTTTCGCGCAATCGATTTGGTGGTTATTAAACCAATCACCCCGTTGAAGTGAAGAAACTGTGAGTAACCGGGTGATAATTGGTAAAAGTCATCTTGCTATAACCCGGCGAGCAGTGGAATAATGAATCCGTTTTCCGCGTTAAATCCGGGTTTTGTAAGGATGTCGACGGAATGACCAATTTTGTCTGACCGATCATCCACGCAGCAATGGCGTAAGACGTATTGATCTTTCAGGCAGTTAGCGGGCTGCGGGTTGCAGTACTTCCCGGTATAAGGATTGTTCTCTGGAGAGTTTTCCCAGGCAATTCCCCTGATAATTGCGCTGTGTTTCCGTATGAAACACAGGCAACCGACACTCTGCGCCTCTTAAGCGAGCGACAACCGTGAGGTTGGCGACGTGAATAGACACGAGGCCATCGGTTCATACCCCGGAAAGCGTCACCTTGCCCGCAGCTTTGTCGTCAATGTAAGAATAACGAGTAAGTTACGATGAAAAGAATGTTAATCAACGCAACTCAGCAAGAAGAGTTGCGTGTCGCCCTTGTGGATGGGCAGCGCCTGTACGATCTGGATATCGAAAGTCCTGGACACGAACAGAAAAAAGCGAACATTTACAAAGGCAAAATCACCCGCATTGAACCAAGCCTTGAAGCTGCATTTGTCGATTACGGTGCTGAGCGTCACGGTTTCCTTCCTCTCAAAGAAATCGCCCGCGAATATTTTCCTGCAAACTACAACTCCCATGGCCGTCCGAACATTAAAGATGTTCTGCGTGAAGGTCAGGAAGTTATCGTCCAGATCGATAAAGAAGAGCGTGGCAACAAAGGTGCCGCACTGACCACCTTTATCAGTCTGGCAGGAAGCTATCTGGTGTTGATGCCAAACAACCCGCGTGCGGGTGGCATCTCTCGCCGTATCGAAGGTGATGACCGTACAGAGCTGAAAGAAGCGCTGGCAAGTCTTGAGCTACCAGACGGCATGGGCCTTATCGTGCGCACCGCAGGCGTCGGCAAATCTGCCGAAGCATTGCAGTGGGACCTGAGCTTCCGTCTGAAGCACTGGGAAGCCATCAAGAAAGCGGCTGAAAGCCGTCCTGCTCCGTTCCTGATCCACCAGGAAAGCAACGTCATTGTGCGTGCCTTCCGTGATTATCTGCGTCAGGACATCGGTGAAATTCTGATTGATAACCCGAAAGTGCTTGAGCTGGCTCGCCAGCACATCGCCGCGCTGGGTCGCCCGGATTTCACCAGCAAAATTAAACTGTACACCGGTGAAATCCCGCTGTTCAGCCACTATCAGATTGAATCCCAGATCGAGTCTGCCTTCCAGCGTGAAGTGCGTCTGCCGTCCGGCGGTTCTATCGTTATCGATACCACCGAAGCGCTGACCGCTATCGACATCAACTCCGCGCGTGCAACCCGCGGCGGCGACATCGAAGAGACCGCCTTCAACACCAACCTAGAAGCCGCTGATGAAATCGCCCGCCAGCTCCGCCTGCGCGACCTGGGTGGTCTGATTGTTATCGACTTCATCGACATGACCCCGGTTCGCCACCAGCGTGCGGTTGAAAACCGTCTGCGTGAAGCGGTGCGCCAGGATCGCGCGCGTATCCAGATTAGCCATATCTCGCGCTTCGGCCTGCTGGAAATGTCCCGTCAGCGTCTGAGCCCGTCACTCGGCGAGTCCAGCCATCACGTCTGCCCGCGCTGTTCCGGGACAGGTACCGTGCGTGACAATGAATCGCTCTCCCTCTCTATTCTGCGTCTGATTGAAGAAGAAGCGCTGAAAGAGAACACCAAAGAGGTTCACGCCATTGTTCCGGTGCCGATTGCCTCCTACCTGCTGAACGAAAAACGTGCAGCGGTGAGCGCAATCGAAGCGCGACAGGGCGGCGTTCGCTGCATCATCGTGCCAAACGACGAGATGCAGACCCCGCACTATCACGTGCTGCGCGTGCGTAAAGGTGAAGAGACAAGCACCCTCAGCTACCTGCTACCGAAGCTGCATGAAGAAGAAATGGCGCTGCCATCGGATGAAGAGCCTGCCGAGCGTAAACTGCCTGAGCAGCCTGCATTAGCAACCTTCATCATGCCGGAAGCCCCGCCGGAAGCGACGCTGGAAAAACCAGCGGCAAAACCTGCCGTGCAAAAGGCGGCCCCTGCCGTGCCAAAAGCGCAGCCTGAGCAGCCGGGTCTCCTGAGCCGCATCTTCGGCGCGCTGAAAAAAATGTTCGCTGGCGAAGAAGTTCAGCCTGAGCAGCCGAAAGAAGCGCCAAAAGAAGCGAAACCAGAGCGTCAGCAGGACCGTCGTAAGCGTCAGAACAATCGTCGCGATCGTAATGACCGCAACGACCGTAGCGATCGTAACGAGCGCCGTGATAATCGTTCCGAGAACAACGAAGGTCGTGAACAACGCGAGGACAACCGTCGCAACCGTCGCGAGAAGCAACAGCAGAACGTTGAAGATCGTGAGATTCGCCAGCAGGCGGGCGATGAGTCCGAGAAGAGCAAACAGCGTGACGAGCAGCAACCTCGCCGTGAGCGTAACCGTCGTCGTAACGACGAGAAACGCCAGGCCCAGCAGGAAGTCAAAAACCTGAACCGCGAAGCGCCTGTTGAACAGCAGGACACGGAGCAGGAAGAGCGTACTCAGGTTATGCCGCGTCGTAAGCAGCGTCAGCTGACCCAGAAAGTGCGTGTGGGTGCTGTTCAGGCGGAAGAAAACGACGTTATCGCGGTTGAAGCAGCAGAAAGCACAACGGGTACACAGGTTGCGAAAGTTGACCTGCCAGCCGTAGTAGAAAATCAGGTTGAGCAGGACGAAAGCAGCGAAAACCGTGACAACGCAGGTATGCCGCGTCGCTCCCGTCGTTCTCCGCGTCATCTGCGCGTGAGCGGTCAGCGTCGTCGTCGTTACCGTGACGAGCGTTACCCAACTCAGTCGCCAATGCCATTGACCGTGGCGTGTGCGTCACCAGAGATGGCATCCGGTAAAGTCTGGATCCGTTATCCGGTTGCTCGCCCGGAGCAGGCTATTGAAGAACAGGCTGTGACCCAAGAGGTGATTGCACCGGTAGCAGCGGTGGAAGACGTCGTGACTGAAGCGGCAACCGTGGTTGAACCGCAGGTTGTTGACACGGCGGCACCGCAGGCTGTGGAAGTGGAAACGACTCATCCTGAAGTCATTGCTGCGCCGGTTGATGCCGCTCCGCAGATCATTGCCGAAGAAGATACCGTGGTGGCTGAAGAAGTCGCGGAAGACGCTGAGCCAGTCTCCGCAGCAGAAGAGACCGCAGACGTTGCCGTCGAAACGGTGACTGAAGAGGTTGTTCAGGACGTCGAGATTCAGGTTGAACCTGTTGTCGAAGAGGTCAAAGCGCCTGAAGTGAAATCAGAGCCGATTGAGGTCGTTGCAGCTGTAGCGCCTGCTCACGTTGCTACCGCGCCGATGACTCGCGCCCCGGCACCTGAGTATGTACCTGAAGCGCCACGCCATAGCGACTGGGTTCGTCCGGCATTCAACTTCGAAGGCAAAGGTGCTGCCGGTGGTCACAGTGCAACGCACATGGCTACTGCGCCAGCTACTCGTCCTCAGCCTGTTGAATAACGCACGCTAATACTGAAAGCCGACCTTCGGGTCGGCTTTTTTATGGCTGTTGCAGGGGCTTTCTCATTCCGGTAACCTCCGGCATTATCTGCCGCATCAGCTCCAGAAAACGCCGCAAGCGCGCCGGATAATAACGAGACCAGGGGTAAACCAGATGTACCGGTAGCGCTGCCGGCTGCCACTCTGGCAGTAGATGCACCAGTCGTCCTTCCTGAATATCATCCTGTACTGTCCAGCTGGATACCACCGCAACGCCTAGCCCGGTGAGTGCCGTATTGCGCGCCACATACAGGCTGTCGGTACTCAGGCGTGGCGTAATGGTAACCCGCGTCGGGGCAGATGATGCATCGTGGAAAAGCTCCACATGGCGTTGATAAAAAGAGCTGATGGCAATCCAGGGAAGCTGTTGCAAATCTTCCGGCGTTTTAACCGCGGGATAACGGGCCAGTAATTCCGGTGAAGCCACCACCGAGCGCGGCACTTCAGCCAGCAGCACGGACACGGTTGCCGGATCGACTTCCACACCCACCCGAATAGCACAGTCAAGGTTGTCGCCGAGGAAATCAACCGAGCGATCGTTGAGCATCCACTCAACAGAAAGCTGGGGATAGCGCTGCAAAAATTCGGTTAACGGTTTAAGAAGCTGATCCTGGCAAAACGCGTGCGGGGCGCGCACCCTCAGCACCCCAACCGGTTCATCTTCCGTCTGCCCTACCTCGTCTTCCAGCGCCAGCCAGCTGTCAATCACCCGTCGGGCATGCTGATAGCAGCGTTCGCCGTCATCGGTCAGCCGGGTCGTATGGGTTGTGCGCAGCATCAGGCGTACTCCCAGCATGGTCTCAAGCGACTGCAACCGTCGGCTCACCGTTGCCTGGGTTGTTGCCAGCTGACGTGCTGCCGCAGAAAGAGACCCCGCCTCCACAATGCGAACAAACGTTCGCATCAGTTCTACCCGATCTATACGCTCAGGCCTTTTCATACCATTTCCATCCATACGCTACACGTATAAGCGTTTTACCACCGCGCCCGCTACCGTCGCAAGGCGTACTGATAAAAAATAGCCGCACACGACGAATGAGGAACATCTTATGAACACAACTACCACCCGGGCCGTAAGCCGCTGGGTAATCTTAATGCTGGCGCTCGGTGCGGGCTTTAGCGTGGCATCCATCTATTATGCCCAGCCTCTGCTGCCGCTGATGGGCTCAGACCTGAACCTGAGTATCGAAGGCATGGGCATGGTCCCGACGCTTACCCAGGCGGGTTATGCCTTAGGTATCCTGTTTCTGCTGCCGCTCGGCGATCGTCATGATCGCAGAACGCTGATCCTGATAAAAAGTGCGGCTCTGGCGCTGTTCCTGCTGGGTTGTAGCCTGACCGGACAACTGCACTCCCTGCTGCTCACCAGCCTGCTGATTGGCATGGCCGCCACCATGGCGCAGGATATTGTCCCGGCCGCAGCGATCCTCGCGCCGGAAGGCAAACAGGGAAAAACGGTCGGCACGGTGATGACCGGCCTGCTGCTGGGGATTTTGCTCTCCAGAACCGTGAGCGGCGTGGTGGGTGAAGCCTTTGGCTGGCGGGTGATGTATCAGCTGGCCGCCGCAAGTATTGCCTTTGTCGGCGTGGTCATGTGGGCCGTGCTTCCCCGCTTCGCCGTTCACTCCACGCTGAGCTACCCGGCGCTGATGCGCTCCATGGAACACCTCTGGCGCCGCTACCCGGCGCTGCGTCGGGCCGCGCTGGCCCAGGGTTTTCTGTCGATTGCCTTTAGCGCATTCTGGTCAACGCTGGCGGTCATGCTGCTGGAACGGTATCACCTTGGCAGCGCCGTGGCTGGTGGATTTGGTATTGCCGGAGCCGCTGGCGCGCTGGCCGCACCGCTGGCAGGTGGTCTGGCAGATAAGCTGGGCGCCGGTAAAGTCACCCAACTGGGTGCCGCGCTGGTGACCCTCTCGTTTGCCCTGATGTTCCTGATGCCGGCACTGGGTATACACGGTCAGTTGATCCTGATTGCCCTCTCCGCTGTCGGTTTCGATCTCGGCTTGCAGTCCAGCCTCGTGGCCCACCAGAATCTGGTCTACAGCCTTGAGCCGCAGGCCCGCGGACGCCTGAACGCCCTGCTGTTTACCGTCATTTTCATCGGAATGGCGCTGGGTTCGGCATTAGGCAGCAATATCTACACGCTGGCAGGCTGGTCTGGCGTGGTGGCTCTGGCAACCCTGTGTGGTGCCATTGCGCTGGCTATCAGAGTGATTGAAAGCGCCCGGGTGCTGTCCGCACAGGCAGAAAGTGTGTAAAAAAAAAATGCCCAACCCGGACGGGTTGGGCAGTCAAAACATGCCCAGTTTCAAGACATGTTAAACAGGTCAGAGTCTTATCTGTTCATCTGGAACAAAGACATACCCTGCATATCGCTAAAGGCTTTATACGAGGCCTGCAACGCCGCCTGCTGCATGGTGTAGGACGAAATCACCGAGTTCCAGTCCACGTCAACCAGGTTACTCATCTGCTGGGTCTGACCCAGCGCGCGGTCTTCACCCAGAGCGTCCAGCTTGCCCAGCTCATCCAGCTTGATGCCGAGGTCGGCGCGCACGGTCAGCACGTTGTTGAGGGAGTTGCTCAGGCCACGGTTGGCTTTATCAATAGCCGCCGTAAACGCCTCGGCTTTCGTTTCATCCTCCCCAATCGGCGTATTCAGCGCTTCAATTGCGGAGTCGAGGATCTTGAACAAATTCGTTTCCGGTTTACTACCATCTGGCTCTGGCTTCGCATTGCTGGTGAAGCTATCGAAAACTTCAGTGCCCGTATGGCTGATTTGCATCGTGCGCGCGGAGTCAACCTGCTGGCTGATTGGCGTTCCGCCGCCCTTATAATCACCCGTAGTCTGGTCGAAAGCCGCCGCTTCGGTCTTGTAACCGGAAAAAATATAGCGGCCGTTACCGTCCGTGCTGTTAGCCAGGTTCATGAGCTGATCGCGAATACCTTGCAGGTTCGTGGCCAGCGAAGCGCGGTCATCGTCACTTAACGTACCGTTGCCCGCATTGACAATCTTTTCCTGAGCAGCCTGGATAGCGGTTGTCACTTGCGATAACACGTTCTCTTCCAGCGAGACTTTCGTCGTAGCGAAGGAGCGCGCCAGCGCATACTGGCTGTTTTGCGTTTGTGCCTGAGAGAGCACAACGGCCTGCGAAGCGGCAATCGGATCGTCAGATGGACGATTGATGCGCTTCCCCGTAGACATCTGCTCGCCGTAGCTGAGCCAGAGACTTTGGGAGTTCGTCACGCCGCGCATGCTTTGCTCATACATCATTTGAGTACTAATACGCATTTTTTATGCCTCAGCCTTAGCGGATATTGATCAATGCATCAAACAGCGTGCTCGCCGTTTGCAGCACCTGCGCATTCGCCAGATAGTACTGCTGATAGCGTTGCAGGTTGCCATACTCTTCATCCAGGTTAACCCCGGAGATTGACTGCTGTTGTTTGGTCAGCTGCGTCACCACGTTAACTTTGGTTTCGCTGCTGGTTTTCAGCGACGCCGTGGTGCTGCCCACCGTACTGACCAGCGCGGCATAAGCATCGTTAAAGGTTTTGTTCCCCCCCACCAGCTTAGCGCTCTGCAAATCCAGCAGCTTCTGGCCATTGGTATTGTCACTTTCGCCGCTTCCTTGCGCGGAGGCCATCGCCAGTTTGGATTCGTCGCTGATCGCAACGTCCATATTCACAATGACGTCATTCACCGGTTTGACGATGAAACTGTCTTTATTATTGGCTGAGCCGCTAATCTTAACGTTAAGACCATCAAACGAAAGATTACCGCTGGCGTCAGGCTTGGCCGTGAAGCTGGTGTTGTCCGACAGACGCGTGATTGTCCAGTCAGTACCGTTATACTCAACTTTGTAATTTGTCGCCTGGACCTTGGTACTGTCCGTCATCGTTGCCGTAACGGACGCGCTTCCGGTGTTTTTGCCGTTACTCAGCACTGCCGGGGAGCCAAAATCAAACAGCTTGCCGCCTTTATCTCCGTTGGCGTCAAAGCCCGCCTGGTGCTGGGTATTCATGGCATCCGCAAACGCCAGCGCCATCTGGTTGAGGGTGTTTCGCGCCTGATCCAGATCCTGAGAACGGAACGTTAACAGCCCTCCAAGCGACCCCGTGGTGATCTGTTTTTCAGAGATCTCCACGTTGCCTGCTGCGGCATCCACATACGCAATCGTTGTACGCGCTGGGTCCGCACTGGATTTCACCGCCGCCAGCTGACTTGCGTTGCTGCCCTGTACCAGGGTGTAACCGTTGGCGATAGAGATGTTATACGTGCCGCTGTCCTGTACGGTAACGTCCACACCGACAATCTTGTTCAGTTCACTCACCAGCTGATCGCGCTGATCGAGCAGTTCGTTCGGGGATGCGCCCGCCCCTACGCCAGTCAGCCGGGAGATCTGATCGTTAAGGTTAGCAATCTGCTTCGCATAGTTATTGATCTGATCGACGCTGGTAGAAATCGCCGTATTGACCTGCGCATCCTGATCGCGGAGATATTGATCGTTGGTTTTAAACTGGTTTACCAGACCATCCGCCTTACCGAGCACCGTCTGGCGTGCAGCCGGATCTTCTGCGTTACTCACCAGCGTTTGCAGGCTTTTAAAGAAATCCTGGAGGTTGGCAGAAAGCGAGTTCGTGGTATCCGACAGCACGTCGTCAATTTTTGACATCTGCTGGTAGCGCGTGGTCAGCCCACTGCTCTGGTTCTGCGCCGCACGCAGCTGGTTGGTGATAAACGCATCATATTCACGCTGAACGCCGGAGACATAGACCCCGTTACCCACCCAGCCACCACCGGTCAGGGTGCTGTTTGATGCCCCCAGAATGGTGGTCTGGCGGGTATAACCTGCCACGTTGTAGCTTGAAATATTATTACTGACGGTATTGAGTGCCGACTGCGCAGCACTGAGGCCACTCATGGCGCTGTTAATCAAACTGGACATGGGGGTTCCTTTTATACGTTCAGACACGAGTCCTGATGAAGGTTATCGGCAACCTCCTCCGGGACTTGAGAACTTTCAGAACAGATTTTCGAGATCTGTGCTATACGCTTTACTGACCTTCTCAGACATGGATTTCAGCTGCTGGATCATGCTGGTCAGCTTGCGTGCATAGTTTGGATCGGTCGCGTAGCCGGCATTCTGTAATGCCTGAGCGCCCTGCTCTGGCGTGGCGGCCTGGGTCACCGCAGTGTAGCGCGGGTTCCGGCTCAGCAGCCCGACATAATCCGACAACGCTTCCAGATACGAGCTGTAGACGCGGAATTTGGCTTTCACCTTCACTGCCGCACCGTTTTCATATTCGGTGGTGGTGATTTCCGTGGTCGGCCCTTTCCAGCTGGAGGTGGCCTTCACGCCAAAGATGTTGAAGCTCGGCTCGCCGTTCTCCCTGCGGATCTGACGTTGCCCCCAGCCCGACTCCAGCGCCGCCTGCGCCAGAATCAGATGGTGCGGCACGCCGCTCTCTTCACTGGCAAGACGCGCCGGCAGGGAGAGCTGCGCCAGGAAGTCTTTGCTGTCGCCGGAGAGCGGCTCGTCACGCGTTTCTGCCGGCTTCGGCATCGCCTTACGCACCATCTGCGTTAGCGCCTGATTTTGATAACTGGTCACCTTTTCCAGATCAAACTTCAGCGGCACCTGCGGCGGGGCCTCTTCAGGCGGGAGTCCCTGAGCGGCTGCGGTCTGCTTCACGATCATGTCCGCCAGGCCGAGCCCCTTTCCGGCGGTCATTTGCTGGGCAATCTGCTGATCGTACATGCTGGTGTAAAGCCGCGTGGAATCACTGCTGAACATGCCGTCTTTCGGCAGAGTTTCACGCATGCTTTTCAACATCATCTGCACGAACATGCCTTCCACCTGACGGGCAACCGGGCGGATATTCGCCGCCGGATCCTTGCCCGCTTTGGTTTTCAGCTCGTTGAGCGACTGGGCATCCCAGGCGGCACTGGTCAACAGTTTGCTATCGGTCAGCATTTAGATGATTTCCAGTTTAGCGCGCAGGCAGCCTGCACTTTGCATGGATTGCAGAATGGACATCAGATCCATTGGCGTTGCACCCAGCGCATTCAAGGCACGCACCACGCTGTTCAGGTTGGCGCTGGAGCGCACGCTCTGCAACGAACCGCCGCTCTGTCGTAAATCAATCTGCGTTTGCGGGGTCACTACCGTCTGACCGCCACCAAACGGGGTATCCGGCTGGCTGACGTTGGCCGAGCGGTTAACCGTGACGGAGAGATTGCCCTGCGCCACGGCGCAGCTGTCCAGCGTCACTTCGCGGTTCATCACCACCGAGCCGGTACGGGAGTTGATAATGACTTTCGCATCCTGAACCGGCACGTTCACTTCCATATTCTGGATATCGGCCAGCATCCGCACCTGGTTGCTGCTGCCGGTTGACGTGCGGATCTGCACGGTGCGGGCATCCAGCGCGGTGGCGCTGCCGTAGCCCCGGCTGCGGTTGATGGTGTCAGCGATCTGCTGCGCCATCGTAAAGTCTTCGTTATTCAGTTGCAGGTTAATGGTGTTGCCGGTGCCGAACTGGGTCGGCAGCTCACGTTCGATGATCGCGCCGTTGGTAATACGTCCCCCGTTCAGCTGGTTCACCTGCACGCTGCTGCCGCCCGCCGACGCGCCTGCTCCGCCAACCAGAATGTTGCCCTGCGCCAGAGCATACACCTGGCTGTCAACGCCTTTCAGCGGCGTCATCAGCAACGTACCGCCACGCAGGCTTTTGGCATTACCCATCGACGAGACAACCACGTCGATGGTTTGCCCCTGACGCGCAAAGGCCGGATAAGACGCGGTCACCATCACGGCCGCCACGTTTTTCAGCTGCATGTTGGTCCCGGCCGGTACGGTAATACCGAGCTGCGAGAGCATGTTGTTCAGGCTCTGGGTGGTGAACGGCGTCTGGGTCGTCTGGTCACCCGTCCCATCCAGCCCCACCACCAGGCCATAGCCAATCAGGGAGTTTTCGCGCACGCCCTGCACGCTGGTGAGATCGCGTATGCGATCGGCCTGCGCAACGGTAGCGACCAGCGACAGCGCCACGGCGAAGAGAAATTTATACATAGGTCACCTCGCTTACATCGGCGATAGGTTAAGGAAGAAGCGTTGCAGCCAGCCCATATTTTGCGCTTCGTTGATGTAGCCGTTGCCGACGTACTCAATGCGCGCATCCGCCACCTGGGTGGACGGTACGGTGTTGGTGCCGCTGATAGTGCGAGGGTTAACCACACCGGAGAAACGAATGAATTCCGTACCCTGGTTAATGGCGATCTGTTTTTCGCCCACCACGTGTAGGTTGCCGTTCACCAGAACCTGGTCAACCGTTACCGTCAGCGTTCCGCTGAAGGTATTGCTGGCGTTCGCGCCACCTTTACCGTTAAAGGTGTTGCCGCCGGAGGCTTCCACATCCGCACGGGCGTTGCCGAACAGCCCTTGCAGATAGCGCGGTACGGTGTCGAAACCAAAATTGGTTTTGCCGTCGCGGCTGGCGTTCGCCGACGAGCTCTTGCTCGCGCTGACGTTTTCCTGCAACACAATGGTCAGCGTATCGCCAACGTTACGCGGACGACGGTCTTCAAACAGCGGCTGATAACCGTAGTTAATCGGCTGCGCGGTCTGGAAAATAGAGCCGTTCACCACCGGCGCGGGGCCGGGAACGGGTTGGGCGGTAGTCGCACCCTGTACCAATGGTTTAGACGGGATCCAGGCACACCCGCTGAGGGTGACGGCCAGAACAGTCAGGATCGGATAACGAAACGCCGCGTTTTTTTGCATTGCCTTCATCTTCGAAAACAGGGAGCCGGTGCGACGTTTACCGCACCGGGCTACACCTTAGAGTTGCGTCAGTTTTTGCAGCATCTGGTCGGTCGTCGACACTGCTTTACTGTTAATTTCATAGGCGCGCTGGACCTGGATCATATTCACCAGCTCTTCCGCCACGTTAACGTTCGAGGTTTCCACATACCCCTGATACAGCAGCCCCGCCCCGTTCAGGCCCGGGGTACTTTCATTTGGCGTGCCGGAAGACTGCGTTTCGGTGTAGAGGTTCTCACCGATGCTTTCCAGCCCGGTATCGTTCATGAAGGTCGTCAGATTGAGCTGTCCAACCTGGACCGGCGCGGCCTGACCTTGCTGAGTGACGCTGACGATACCGTCACGACCAATGGTGATACTCAGCGCGTTCGCCGGGATGGTGATCGCAGGTTGAACCTGGAAGCCGCCCGCTGTCACCAGCTGACCATTCTGATCCACCTGGAACGAACCATCGCGGGTATAGGCGGAGGTCCCGTCAGGCAGCTGCACCTGGAAGAAACCCTGACCTTTGATGGCAACGTCTTTACTGTTGTTGGTCTGGGACAGGTTGCCCTGGCTGTGCAGACGCTCGGTGGCAACCGGGCGCACGCCGGTACCAATTTGCAGACCGGACGGCAGCGTGGTTTGCTCAGAAGACTGCGCCCCTGGCTGACGAATCGTTTGATAAAGCAAATCTTCGAAAACCGCACGCTGGCGCTTGAAACCATTGGTGCTGACGTTTGCCAGGTTGTTGGCAATCACATCCATATTGGTTTGCTGTGCGTCCAGACCGGTTTTCGCGATCCATAAAGAACTGATCATAGGGAGTCCTGTTAACTCATAGCCAGAAGTTGGTTAGCCTTGCCTGCGTTTTCATCGACGCTGCTGATAATTTTCATCTGCATTTCGAAGCGGCGGGCGCTGGCGATCATGTCGGTCATGGCTTCTACCGGTTTGACGTTACTGCCTTCCAGCACGCCGGACATCACGCGGATGGTCGGGTCGGCCTGTAACGTGGCGCCACGCGTGGCCTGCGCCGCCTGGGTCAGACGGAACATCCCGTCATCGCCACGCTGCACTTCGTTGCCTTCCGCTTTCACCAGCTTCAGACGACCGACAGGCGCAACGGTGTTAGCCGGGTCGCCCGGGTTTAACGCCGAAATCGTCCCGTCTGCCGCAATGGTCAGCTCTGACCCTTCCGGCACCGTCAACGGACCGGCTTCGCCCACCACCGGATGCCCCTGAATCGTCAGCTGCCCGGTGGCGCTCACCTGGATATTACCGTTGCGGGTATACCCTTCCCCGCCGTCAGCCGTTTGCACCGCCAGCCAGCCGTCCTGCTGAAGGGCAACGTCCAGCGGACGCGCGGTGTAATCCATCTGGCCTGGCGTCATGTCGGCGCCCGGGGTGGAAGCGGTGACCAGCGTACGCGTGGGCAATGACAGCCCTTCTACCGGCACCGCACGCAGCGCGTTGAGCTGCGCACGAAAACCTGGCGTGGAGGCGTTCGCCAGGTTGCTGGCGGTAACAGCCTGCTGGTTGAGCGTCTGGCTTGCTGCGCCCATCGCTGTATATATTGCGTGATCCATTGCGCTTTCCCGTCAGCTGCTTAACGCAGGTTAACCAGCGTGTTAAGGATCTGATCCTGGGTTTTGATGGTCTGCGCGTTGGACTGGTAGTTACGTTGCGCGACGATCATGTTCACCAGCTCTTTACTCAGATCGACGTTAGAGGCTTCCAGCGCGCCGTTGGTCAGCGTGCCGAAGTTACCGGAACCCGCAGTACCCAGCAGGGCAACACCGGAAGACTGCGTGGCAGACCAGACGTTGTCCCCTTCGGATTTCAGGCCTTCGTTGTTGGCGAAGTTTGCCAGCACGATCTGGCCCAGCACCTGGGTCTGTTCGTTCGAATAGTTACCGACAACGGTACCGTCATCGTTGATCTGGTAGCTCACCAGATCGCCCGGCTTATAACCGTTCTGGCTCGTCGCCACGATGTTGTTCGCACCGGTATTCTGTTGCATGGAGTTGGCGAAACTCATGTCAAACGTGGCTGGCGTCGCGCCCGGAACGGTGCCCGTTGTGATCTTGATATCATCGCCACCCGTCAGCACGCCGCTCGCATTAAAGGTCAGCGTGGTTGCCAGTTTCGCTGCATCTCCCGCTACGCTGCCGTCCTGGGAATACACCTTCCAGGAGTTAGCTGGCGTCGCGTTTTTGACATAGAACAGGTTCATGTTGTGCGCATTACCCTGGCTGTCAAACACCGTCACGGTGCCTTTCTTGTTGTAAGAGTCAGGGTTGGCCGGGTCGAAGGCGACGGTTGGTGCAGTATCGGTGGAGTTCAGGTTGATCTGCTGAGAGGCCGTGGTGGTGGACTTCGCCGCCATCAGCGTCGTTGGGATGGAGATCGCCTGCGGATTCGCACCGGTTTGCACCGTAGGCGGCGTGCCGGCAACCGGATAACCGGTTAACTGAAGCCCCTGCATGTTCACCAGGTTACGGTTTTCATCCAGCTTGAACTGGCCGTTGCGGCTGTAGAATACGGAACCGTTGGCATCCACCATACGGAAGAAACCGTTCTGGCTGATGGCGACGTCCAGACCGCGACCGGTGTTGGTGGTCGTCCCGTCGGTGAAGTCCTGGGTGATACCCGCCACCTTCACGCCCAGGCCCACTTTAGAGCCTGCAAACATATCTGCAAAAGACGCAGAACCGGATTTAAAACCATAGGTCGCGGAGTTGGCGATGTTGTTGCCAATGACGTCCAGGTTGGTGGCCGCAGCATTCAGGCCGCTGACCGCTTGAGAAAAGGCCATGACTTACTCCTGATAAGTATGAAGGCTTAGATAATCTGCCGAACTTCGTCGAGTGTGGTGGTACCGGAGGTACCCAAATCCAGTTTGTTACCATCGCTACCTTTGATGACGCCCTGAACCAGGGCAAACTGTAGCGGCTGAGCCACCAGCTGAGTGGTGCCGTTGCTGGCGCTAATCGCAACCTGATACGAGCCGTTAGGCGCTTTAGTGCCGTCGGTCAGGCTGCCATCCCAGGTAAAGGTATGAACGCCCGCTTTAAGCTCGCCAATCTCAATCGTGCGCACCACGTTGCCGCTGGCGTCTTTGATTGTGGCGGTGACTTTGTCGGCCGGCTGCTGCAACTCAACGCCAAACGGCGTCGTGGTGGTGGTGGACGTGCCATCGGTAGTGCTGGTGCCCGCCAGAATCGTGGTCCCCGGGATCATCACCCCGTGACCGATCAGGTTGGCGGCCTGCAAGGACTGGCTATTATCGATTTGACCGGAGACCGAGCCGAGCGTGGTGTTCAGTTTCTCAATGCCGCTGACGGTACTGATCTGCGCAAGCTGCGTGGTCAGTTCGTTGTTCTGCATCGGATTGGTCGGGTCCTGATTTTTCAGCTGCGCCACCAGCAGGGTCAGGAAGCTGCTCTGTAAATCGGAGGCATTGCTGCCGGTGAGAGAGCTGGAACCGGTCGCACTGCTGGTGCTATTGACGCCGGTATTTGTCGGGTCATTCACGTTTACGGCGATGGACATGCGTGTCTCCTTTACTGGCCGAGAGTGAGTGTTTTGAGCATCATGCTCTTCACGGTATTAAGCACTTCGACGTTTGCCTGGTAGCTGCGCGACGCGGACATGGAGTTCACCATCTCCCCGACCACATCCACGTTCGGCATTTTCACGTAGCCGCTGGCATCCGCGAGCGGGTTGCCTGGCTCGTAAACCAGCTTGTCGGGTGCCTGGCTCTCAACCACGTCCGCCACTTTTACGCCGCCCGTTGCCGCACCCGGTGCAGCATCAACCTGGAAGACAACCTGTTTAGCGCGATACGGTTGCCCGTCAGGGCCTGTCACGCTGTCGGCGTTGGCCAGGTTACTGGCGGCCACGTTCAGTCGTTTAGACTGCGCCGTTAATGCCGAACCGGCGATATCAAAAATATTCAGCAAGGCCATTTACTAATTGCCCCCCTGTAGGACGGTCATCATGCCTTTAATTTGCCCGCCGAGTAGCGTCAGGCCTGTCTGGTATTGCAGGCTGTTATCGGCAAACTGTGTGCGCTCCCGGTCCATGTCGACGGTGTTACCATCAAGCGAGGGCTGATCGGGAATACGGTAAAGCAGGTCGGTCGTTGGCGCGGTCATCGCTTGAGCGGGAATATGACGTGAGGATGTCAGGGCCAGTGAGACACCCGTTCCTTCGGCACGTCCACGCTCCATCACTTTTTTGAGTTCACTGGAAAAATCAATATCGCGCGCCTGATACCCGGGGGTATCCGCGTTGGCGATATTGGCGGCTAAAATCTCCTGCCGCTGGGCGCGTAAATTGAGCGCTTCCTGCTGAAAACGTAACGCGGCGTCGAGTTTATCGAGCATGTCTCCTCCGCTGATGAGAAAATTTCAGTTCACAGCTTAAATCTCAAGGCGTCTCCCTTATCGACGGAATAAGCGCAAAATGCGTCGCTATTTGTTGCGTTGATGGAAAACCACTGCGGGTAGAATTTGCTTAATTCTGGACATGGTGGAACGTGCGATGCGGACTTTTAAACGTGGCCTGGCGGCGACCCTACTGCTTTTGAGCCCTCTGGTGCAGGCTGAGGGGTTAGAGGACCAGCTCAATGCATTCTTTGCGCAGAAGCTGGCCGGTTTCAGCGATCACGTACGCGTGACCGTGCGCACCCCGCCTAACCTTTACCCTTCCTGCGAAGCCCCGTCATTTAGCGTGACCGGCAGCACAAAGTTATGGGGTAACGTGAACGTGCTGGCGCGTTGCGCCAATGAAAAACGGTATTTACAGGTTGCGGTACAGGCGACGGGCAATTATGTTGTCGCCGCCGTTCCGATTCCGCGAGGCAGCCTGCTGCAACCTGACAGCGTAACGCTGAAGCGAGGCCGTCTGGATCAGCTTCCACCGCGGACGATGCTGGACATTAACCAGGCTCAGGAGGCGGTCAGCCTGCGCGATGTCGCCCCTGGACAGGCGATACAGCTATCCATGCTGCGCCAGGCATGGCGGGTGAAAGCGGGACAACAGGTGATGGTGGTCGCCAATGGCGAAGGCTTTAGTATCAACAGCGAAGGAAAAGCGCTGAATAATGCCGCAGTGGCGCAAAATGCCCGGGTCAGAATGTCCTCAGGCCAGGTGGTCAGCGGCACGGTCGGTCCTGATGGGAATATTCTGATTAACCTGTAATCTTTTTAAAGATTTCGCGGCGACTGCCGATAAATATTCAACAAATGATGATGTCAGGCGCAAACGCCGCGAACCCTCGATGAGGACAACACTATGAGCATTGATCGTACATCAGCCCTGAAGCCGGTTAGCACTGTACAACCTCGCGAAACGAATGAGGCTGCCCCGCAAAAAACGCGTCTGGAAAAAACGTCGACCGCTAACAGCACCAGCGTCACGCTGAGCGATGCGCAGTCGAAGCTGATGCAGCCAGGCAGCAGCGATATCAACATGGAACGTGTTGAAGCGCTGAAAACGGCTATCCGTAACGGCGAACTGAAAATGGATACCAGCAAAATCGCTGATGCGCTGATTCAGGACGCACAGAGTTTCCTCCAGAGTAACTAACCGTATGAGTCGACTGTCAGAAATACTGGATCAGATGACGGTGGTCCTGAACGACCTGAAAACGGTGATGGATGCCGAACAGCACCACCTCTCTTCTGGTCAAATCAACGGCAGCGCGTTGCAACGCATAACTGAAGATAAAAGCTCGCTGCTGGCGACCCTGGATTATCTGGAAAAACAGCGACGCGCTGAGCAAGACGCGAAACGCAGCGCCAATGATGAGATCAACGAACGCTGGCAGACCATTACAGAAAAAACCCAGCATCTTCGCGATCTCAACCAGCATAACGGCTGGCTGCTGGAAGGTCAGATTATCCGTAATCAGCAGGCGCTTGAGGTGTTAAAGCCCTATAAAGAGCCGGGGCTGTACGGTGCGGATGGTCAGACGGCCACGGCACGTATCACGGGCGGGAAAAAGATTTCGATTTGACGCAGTAGCGGCACGTCATGAAGCGGGGAGCACCTTCTGGTGAACTCCCCTTTTGACGTTTATACCGTGCGGCGGGTGAATTCTTTCACCTTGAAGCCAAGCACCGCCAGCGTGGCAAAGTACGCCACCACCCCGACCGCCACCACGGCCATCAGACGCATCAGGCGGTAAGGCATGGTGCCCTGCGCCCATTCAGGCATGACATACAACATGCCAACCAGCGCGGCCGCCATCACCACTACCGCGATCGCCAGACGCAGCAGGAAGCTTGCCCAGCCCGGCTGCGGTGTGAAGATATCCTGCTTGCGCAGCTGCCAGTACAGCAGCCCGGCGTTCAGACAGGCCGCCAGACCAATCGACAATGACAGCCCCGCGTGTTTCAGCGGTCCAATAAACGCGAGGTTCATCAGCTGCGTCATAATCAGCGTCACAATGGCAATCTTAACCGGCGTTTTGATGTCCTGACGTGAATAGAAACCGGGCGCAAGCACCTTCACGACGATCAGCCCCATCAGCCCCACCGAGTAGGCTACCAGTGCACGCTGGGTCATGGCGGCATCAAAGGCGGTGAATTTTCCATACTGGAACAACGACACCGTCAGCGGTTTTGCCAGGATCCCCAGCGCCACCGCGCTTGGCAATGCCAGCAGAAAACAGAGACGCAGTCCCCAGTCCATCAGGCGGCAGTATTCATCGTGGTTTCCGCTGGCGAAACTTTTCGACAGCGACGGCAGCAGAATAGTCCCCAGCGCCACGCCCAGCACCCCTGATGGAAACTCCATCAGACGATCGGCGTAGTACATCCAGGACACCGAGCCCGACACCAGGAAAGAGGCGAAGATGGTATTGATGATCAGCGAGATCTGGCTGACGGACACGCCGAGTATCGCCGGTCCCATCTGTTTAATAACGCGCATTGCGCCCGCATCTTTGAAACTAATGCGCGGCAGAACCAGCATGCCGATCTTTTTCAGGTGCGGAAGCTGGTAAGCAAGCTGTAACACCCCGCCGACGGTCACGGCCCAGGCCAGCGCCAGCACCGGTGGGTTAAAATGCGGCGCGGCGAACAGCGCAAAGCCAATCATGCTGACATTAAGGAACGTGGGGGCAAAGGCCGGCACGGAGAAGCGGTTCCAGGTATTCAGGATGGCACCCACCAGCGACGCCAGCGAAATCAGCAGAATATAGGGGAAGGTTATCCGCAGCAGTTGCGTCGTCAGGGCAAATTTATCCGCCGTGTCGGCAAAGCCCGGTGCCGTTACCATGATTACCCAGGGCGCTGCCAGCATGCCCAGGACGGTCACGATCGCCAGCGCCAGCGTCAGTAAACCGGAAACGTAAGCCACAAAGACGCGGGTGGCATCTTCGCCCTGCTTGCTTTTATATTCCGCAAGGATCGGGACAAATGCCTGTGAGAAAGCCCCTTCGGCAAAAATACGGCGCAGCAGGTTCGGCAGCTTGAACGCAACGAAAAAGGCGTCAGTCGCCATCCCTGCGCCAAAAACCCTTGCCACAATGGCATCGCGCGCAAAGCCAAGCACGCGGGAAAACATGGTCATCGAGCTGACGGCCGCCAGCGATTTTAATAAGTTCATTAACGTGAAGTTCCACAACCCTACGGATTTCCAGGACGGATAAGCGAAAGCGCCACCCGGCAAAGCCAACAAGCGGCGCTTAGTCTAACCGGATTTCAACGAATTACTATCGGCAGATGTTACAGCGAGTTATTCCGACATGGCTTCGCGCCAGAGTCGTTCCACGATGCGCTGCGCCAGAATGGCCTGCTCCCCGGACGTTTCAGGAACCGTCTGATTCTGCACGCAGGTGATGAAGTGACGCGCGCAGCCCACAAAGCCACGCTGTTCCAGGGTGCTCTGCCAGCCGGGAACGGGTAACGCAACCACGCCATTGCCCTTCTCTTCCCGCCACTCTCGCATATCGGTGACGTCATACAGCGCGCCATCCGTAACGGCCTGCACGGACTCGCGCTGGCTGCCCGCCCGACGATGCATGCTGGTCGTCACCTGCAAATGCTCAACGGCAAAATGATGTTCGGCGTAAACCATCTCACCCTGCTCGTTGGTCAACAGCGTGCCGCTTTGCAGCTGGGCTTTTCCGTTACTCAGCCACAGGGCCGTATCCACGACGTGGAGATAATCATCCAGCAGCGTGAAGCGCAGATCGCTCGGCCCCACGCTGTCGGTACGGTGCTTATCCATACGCAGAGAGGCGAACGAGCCGGACTGCGCTTTAAGCTGCTGATAGAGCGGCGCAAAACGGCGGTTGAAGCCGACCATCAGCGTCAGCTTTTTACGCGCGGCCAGCTCAATCAGTCGCTCAGCATCCTGTACATTTTCCGCCAGGGGTTTATCCACGCAGACGTGAACGCCTGCATTCAGCAACTCGCTCACCACCTGGTAGTGCGTCGCGGTTGAGGTATGCACAAATACCGCATCACATTCACGGGCTAAATCCTGTAGCGAACCGGCATAAGGGATGCGCCAGGTTTTGCAGATGCGCTCTGCTTTCTCGCGGGTGGGAGACCACGCCCCTTGCAGCGTCCAGTCTGACGCGGCGCCTAAAACGGGCAGCCAGGCTTTTTGCGCAATCCCTCCCAGCCCCACAACACCAATGCGTAATGTTGTCACGATTAATCTCCCAGATGTGCGAGTAACGCATCCAGACGCTGCTTCAGCGCGGCAACCTCGTCTTCCAGGGCTGCCACGCGCGCGGTCAGGCTTTCGTTTGATGCTGGCGTGTCGGATACGACGGCCAGCGCAGAGGGCTCCACGTCGCCGCTAAACAGGTGCATGTAGCGGCTTTCACGCTTGCCCGGTTCGCGGGGCAGACGCACCACGTAGGGACCGTCCTCGCGTGAGGCTAATCCCTCCAGCGTCTGTTCAACGTCCTGCATATCCTGAAACTCATGCATGCGGGAGGCGCGTGTGCGCAGTTCCCCCGGCGTCTGCGCCCCGCGCAGCAGCAACGTGGTGATAACAGCCACTTCCGCAGCGCTGAGTTTTAAATCGCCAAATTCAGAATTACAAAAGCGCTGTTCATATTTAGTGACGCGGTTACCGAAGCCGCTGACGGTGCGCAGGTAGTGGCGCTTCACCAGCTCATCAAGGATATCCTGCACCTCGTGCTCGCCAAGGTTCATCACCGGCTCACGGTTCGTCTTCTGGTTGCAGGCCATCGTGACGGCATTCACGGACAGAGGATACTGTTCCGGCGTGGTGACCTGCTTTTCCAGAAGGCAGCCGATCACGCGCGCTTCGGCGCCATTTAACTGATATTTCATCTTTTCTCCTTAACGACCCGCGGTCCACTCCTGTGTGGTGAGCGCGGTGAGCACATGGTCCCGCCACTCGCCGTCAATCAGCAGATAATCTTTGGCATAGCCTTCTTTCTCAAACCCCAGGCGGGCCAGCAGATCGCCGCTGCGCTTATTGTGCGGCATGTAGTTAGCCATAATGCGATGGATATGTTGCGTGCGCTGCATGTAGCGAATCGCCGCCGTCAGCGCCTCAAACATGAGCCCCTGTCCCTGCCATTTCTGGCCGATGGAATACCCGAGATAGCAGGCGTGAAACGACCCGCGTACCACGTTTGAAAAATTGGCAATGCCAACGATCTCTTTCTCTTCCGGATCGAGAAGCGCGAAATAAAACGCACTTCCCTGTTTATGAAATTCCGCAATCATACTGAGGCGCGCCTGCCAGCCAGAGGGGTAGCAGTGGCTCTCGTCCCGAACGGGTTCCCAGGGTTTTAAAAACTGGCGATTCTCGGCGTAATAATCCGCCAGACGCCAGGCATCACGCTCATGCACCAGACGAACGACCAGCCTGTCCGTCGTCAGACGCACTTTTGGCACATTACTGCGATAGCCAAACATCGTTACCACTCCTTCCCGTCGCTTCTGCTCTGCCTGTTAGCTTTACTATACCTGTGCCTGCGCCTTCTGTGAAAACAGTGACATACCATTTTGATCGCTTTTCACATTTTTCGATGAGAACTCTCTATCAAAGCACCTTTTTGATAAAAAAATATTGTCGCCAGCGGGTATGGGAAAAAGAGCGGCGACACCGCAGAATGTTAGCGTGCTCACCTTTTATTTTCCCTGGAGGGAAAATGTCCCGCGTATCACAGGCCAGGAGCCTGGGTAAATATTTCCTGCTCGTCGATAACATGCTGGTCGTGCTCGGCTTTTTTGTCGTTTTTCCGCTTATATCAATTCGTTTTGTCGATCAAATGGGCTGGGCGGCATTGATGGTCGGGATCGCGCTGGGTCTACGCCAGTTTGTACAACAGGGTCTGGGCGTGTTTGGCGGCGCAATAGCTGACCGCTTCGGCGCGAAACCGATGATCGTCACCGGCATGCTGTTACGTGCGGCGGGATTCGCCACCATGGCAATCGCTCATGAACCCTGGCTGCTGTGGTTCTCCTGTTTCCTTTCCGGGATTGGCGGCACCCTTTTCGACCCACCGCGTACCGCGCTGGTGGTTAAGCTTATCCGTCCGCAACATCGGGGGCGCTTCTTCTCGATTTTGATGATGCAGGACAGCGCTGGCGCGGTAGTGGGCGCCCTGCTGGGAAGCTGGCTGCTGCAATACGATTTCCGCCTGGTTTGCGCCACCGGCGCGGTGTTGTTTATTCTCTGCGCGCTGTTTAACGGTCTGTTTCTGCCCGCATGGAAGCTGTCGACGGTGAAAGCACCTGTGCGGGAAGGGCTTGACCGTGTGTTGAGCGATAAACGCTTCGTCACCTATGTGTTAACCCTGACCGGCTACTACATGCTCGCCGTGCAGGTCATGCTGATGCTGCCCATTATGGTTAACGATATTGCCGGCACGCCGGCAGCGGTGAAATGGATGTATGCCATAGAGGCCTGCCTCTCACTGACTCTGCTCTATCCAATTGCCCGCTGGAGCGAGCGCCGTTTCCGGCTTGAGCACCGTCTGATGGCCGGGCTGTTGCTGATGACGCTGAGCATGATGCCCATCGGTCTGGTAAGTTCGCTTCAGCAGCTGTTTATGCTGATCTGCACCTTCTATATTGGCTCAATCATTGCCGAGCCAGCCCGTGAAACGCTGAGCGCGTCACTTGCCGACGCCCGGGCCCGGGGCAGCTACATGGGCTTCAGCCGTCTCGGGCTGGCGCTTGGCGGCGCGCTGGGTTACACCGGTGGCGGCTGGCTGTTTGATGCCGGAAAAGCGCTCCATCAGCCGGAGCTGCCGTGGGTCATGCTCGGCATGGTCGGCTTTATGACGCTGATTGCCCTCTGGTGGCAGTTCAGTGATAAACGCAGCACCCGCGGGATGCTGGAGCCTGGCGCCTGACCTCTTGCATTATCAGTTTTTTCTGCTGGTTTCTGTAGGATCACCCTGACATACTGGCGTATCAGGACAGATGCGCCGATTTTATGTTGAGGAACGCCATGAAAAAGATCGTTATTGCCGCTGCGTTAATTGTCAGTGGTCTGCTGGTGGGATGTAACCAGCTTACGCAGTACACCGTCAGTGAGCAGGAAATTAATCAGGCGCTGGAAAAACATAATAACTTTTCAAAAGATATCGGCGTGCCCGGCCTTGCGGATGCGCATATCGTCCTGACGAATCTCGCCAGCCAGATTGGTCGCGAGGAGCCTAACAAAGTCACCCTTTCCGGCGATGCCAGCCTCGATATGACCTCGCTCTTCGGCAATCAGAAAGCGGATATCAAGCTGAAGCTCAAGGCGCTGCCGGTCTTTAATAAAGAGAAAGGGGCAATTTTCCTGCAAGAGATGGAAATCGTCGATGCGGTTGTAACGCCGGATAAAATGAAACCGGTGCTGCAAACGCTGATGCCGTATCTCAACCAGTCGTTGCAGAACTACTTTAACCAACAGCCTGCCTATGTTCTGAGCGAAGACAAAAGCAAAGGTGAATCTCTGGCGAAAAAATATGCCAAAGGGATAGAGGTGAAACCGGGTGAAATCATCATCCCTTTCACCGACTAAATACTCCGGGCGCTCAGGCGCCCGTTTTTTTAACGGAATAGTGTGCAAACGAAAACGTTTCCGCTTATGATTTGTGTCCGGCAAAAACAGCCATCTTATGACTGATCTCTTTCAAGCCGGAGCTTCCATGACTGTACAATCCCAGGTTCTCAAAATCCGCCGCCCAGACGACTGGCATATCCATCTTCGTGATGGCGACATGCTGAAAACCGTCGTGCCGTATACCAGCGAAATTTATGGCCGTGCGATTGTTATGCCTAACCTGGTTCCGCCAGTCACTACCGTCGAGGCCGCGATTGCCTATCGCCAGCGTATCCTTGACGCCGTTCCGGCCGGGCACGATTTTACCCCGTTGATGACCTGCTACCTGACGGACTCGCTGGATCCCAATGAGGTTGAGCGCGGGTTTAACGAAGGTGTGTTCACCGCCGCGAAGCTCTACCCGGCGAATGCCACCACCAACTCCAGCCATGGGGTGACCAGTATCGACGCCATCATGCCCGTTCTGGAGCGTATGCAAAAACTGGGCATGCCGCTGCTGGTGCACGGGGAAGTGACCCACGCTGACATTGATATTTTCGATCGTGAAGCACGTTTTATCGAAACGGTCATGGAGCCGCTGCGCCAGCGTCTTCCGGGGCTGAAAGTGGTGTTTGAACACATTACGACTAAAGATGCCGCAGAGTATGTCCGGGATGGAAACGAGCTGATTGCCGCCACCATCACTCCGCAGCACCTGATGTTTAACCGTAACCACATGCTGGTGGGCGGCGTTCGCCCACATCTGTATTGTCTGCCGATCCTCAAGCGCAACATCCACCAGCAGGCGCTACGTGAGCTGGTCGCCAGCGGCTTCCCGCGCGCGTTCCTCGGCACGGATTCCGCCCCGCATGCCCGTCACCGTAAAGAGGCGAGTTGCGGCTGTGCAGGCTGCTTTAACGCCCCGACCGCCCTGGCAAGTTACGCAACCGTGTTTGAAGAGATGAATGCGTTAGACCATTTCGAAGCCTTCTGCTCCCTTAACGGCCCGCGTTTCTACGGTCTGCCGATCAATGACACGTTCATTGAGCTGGAGCGCAAAGAAAGCCAGGTTGAAGCGTCGATTGCGCTCACCGACGATACGCTGATCCCCTTCCTGGCCGGTGAAACCGTAAACTGGACGGTAAAACGCTAAAAAACTGTCGCCCCCTGTTGTCAAACCGATAATATAACTGTATAAATAAACAGTATATTACACAGGGGGCATTTATGCGTATTGAAGTCACCATTGCCAAATCCACCGTCCTGCCTGCTGGCGCACTCGACGCTCTGGCGGGTGAACTATCCCGACGTATTAACAGCACTTTTCCTGAAATCGATGGCGCCGTAACGGTACGTTATGCGACAGCAAACCATCTTTCCGTCATCGGCGGCGCGAAAGAAGACAAAGAACGCATCAGCGAAATTTTGCAGGAAACATGGGAAAGCGCCGACGACTGGTTCATCACTGATTAAAATTTGCTCCCTCATTGTGTTTTTTGCCGGGTCGCCCCGGCTTTTTTTCGTTTCGTCTCCTGAAAGTTCAAAATATTTCAGCATCTTCTTAGAAAATCGTGAACAAGATGGCGTTTTATTGTTCGAACAATCCTAAAAAGCAGAAAAATGTGTTGCTACCCGTTTATTTTTTCCTGCTGAACCCTTATTAATTGATATACTGAAATTGCTTTCAGAAAAACATGCATTGAACCTCAAAGTCGTTGTCTTCTAACACGCATTAAGGGGGTTATAATGGAAAAGAATAGTGAAGTGATCCAGACCCATCCGCTTGTTGGCTGGGATATCAGCACCGTAGACAGCTACGATGCGCTGATGCTGCGTTTGCACTACCAGACCCCAAATCAGCTAAACCGTGATGAAGCGGAAGTTGGACAGACGCTGTGGCTTACAACAGACGTCGCCCGTCAGTTTATCTCTATTTTGGAAGCAGGCATCGCAAAAATAGAATCTGGCGACTACCAGGAAAATGAGTATAAACGGCATTAATCTTATGCCTCTTCACTCAACAGGCACCCTCGCGGTGCCTTATTTATTTCGTTCTTGTATAAGCCTACATAGTTAATTACTCTGCTAACAAAGCGTTAGTAAAGAGAAGCCTATGAAATACGATTTGATCATTATCGGAAGCGGCTCCGTAGGATCTGCCGCCGGTTATTACGCCACGCAGGCGGGTCTGAATGTGCTGATGATTGACGCCCATCGTCCCCCCCACTCTGAAGGAAGCCATCACGGCGATACCCGTCTGATACGTCACGCTTATGGCGAAGGTGAGCGCTATGTACCGCTGGTGCTTCGGGCTCAGACGCTGTGGGATGAGCTGGCCGCCCTCACCGAAGAACGCATTTTTGAGCGCACCGGGGTCGTTAACCTGGGGCCAGCCAGCTCCACGTTTCTGGCGACCGTCGAGGAGAGCGCGAAAGCCTACCGCCTGGACGTCGAGCGTCTGGATGCGAACGGCCTCATGGCGCGCTGGCCGGAAATTTCTGTCCCTGAAGACTACATTGGGTTGTTTGAAGCCAACTCTGGCGTACTGCACAGCGAAACGGCCATTAAGACCTGGATTGATCTCGCCGCCAAAGCGGGCTGCGCGCAGTTGTTCAACTGTCCGGTCACGGGCATCACCCACCATGCAGAGGGTTCAACCGTCACCACCTCTGAAGGTGAATATACCGCCACGCGTCTGCTGGTGAGTGCGGGAACGTGGGTGACGAAACTGCTGCCGGACCTGCCCATCCAGCCGGTGCGAAAAGTCTTCTCCTGGTTCCAGTCTGACGGGCGTTACAGCAGCCAGAACAAATTCCCGGCGTTTACAGGCGAGTTACCCAATGGCGACCAGTTCTACGGTTTCCCCTCGGAAAAAGACGCGCTCAAGATTGGCAAACATAACGGCGGGCAGGTAATTTCCTCTGCGGAAGAACGCAAACCGTACGGAGCTTATCCGCAGGATGGTTCCGAAGCCTTCACGTTCCTGCGTAATATCCTGCCGGGCGTAGGCGGGTTGCTTTACGGCGCAGCGTGCACCTACGACAACACCCCGGATGAAGACTTTATCATCGACACCCTGCCGGGGCACGACAACACCCTGCTCGTAACCGGGCTCAGCGGTCACGGGTTTAAATTTGCCTCTGTGTTAGGTGAAATCGCCGCCCAGTTTGCTCAGGGGAAAGCGCCTTCGTTTGATCTCAAGCCCTTTGCGCTCTCGCGCTTTGATCGATAATACCTCTTCAGGCTCCGAGTAACCGGGGCCTGTTTAGCGAGAGGGGCATGATGCGCAGACTGGTGAATTACCTTATCAATAACATCCGCGAGCATTTCATGCTCTACATTGTTCTCTGGTCGCTACTGGCGATCATTGACGTTATCTATATTGTATTCTTCTGAACATTCTCGCTGACGTTTATTGACACTCCTTTAAATTTATTTAACTTATATTTTTTAAAAAACGTCGCCTCAAATTTATTGAACGAAGCGATTGAAATACATTGCGCAAACACATTCAAATTCGCTGAAATAAATTAAATAAAATACATTATTCATTTTTTTCAGTTGCATTATTTATTTAACCCGTCCATTTTTATTGCTCAGTCATTTGAGAACGGAAATTCATATGCAATGGCGTAACTCCTCCCGTCGCTACGGAATAATATCCATGTGTTTACACTGGCTATTTGCAATTGCCGTCTATGCCATGTTTGGTCTCGGCCTCTGGATGGTGACATTAAGCTATTATGACGGTTGGTATCATCAGGCCCCCGAATTGCACAAAAGCATTGGGGTTCTGCTGATGATGGGTCTGGTTTTTCGCGTGATCTGGCGACATATCTCTCCGCCCCCTCCTGCGCCCAAAAGCCATGGCCGACTTACCCGCATAAGCGCTGTTGGCGCGCATATCGCACTCTATGCCCTGCTGTTCGCCATTCTGATCAGCGGCTATCTCATTTCGACCGCAGACGGCAAACCGATCAGCGTATTTGGGCTTTTTGATGTCCCAGCCACGCTGGCTGACGCCGGTTCACAGGCTGACACCGCAGGTGTGGTTCATTTGTGGCTGGCATGGAGCGTAGTGATCCTGTCTGTCCTGCATGGCCTTGCGGCCCTGAAACACCACTTTATTGATAAAGACGATACGCTGAAGCGCATGCTTGGCCGTTCGTCAGTTGACTCTGGAGCATAAAATGAAAAAACGCCTGTTGGGTATCGCATTAGGTTCGCTGTTATTTACTACCGGTTCGGCCCTGGCCGCCGACTATAAAATTGATAAAGAGGGCCAACATGCCTTCGTCAATTTCCGTATTCAGCATCTGGGTTACAGCTGGTTATATGGCACGTTCAATGATTTCGATGGCACATTTACTTTCGACGAGAAAAACCCTGCTGCCGATAAAGTGAACGTCACCATTAATACCAACAGCGTCGACACTAATCACGCCGAGCGTGATAAACATCTGCGCAGCGCTGAATTCCTGAACGTGGGCAAATTCCCGCAAGCTACTTTCGCGTCGACAGAGGTGAAGAAAGACGGTGATAAACTGGCTATTACCGGTAATCTCACGCTGAACGGCGTAACAAAACCGGTCACACTGGATGCCAAATTAATTGGACAGGGTGACGATCCATGGGGCGGAAAACGTGCTGGCTTTGAAGCCGCAGGCAAAATTCATCTGAAAGATTTTAATATCACCACGGATTTAGGCCCGGCATCGCAGGATGTAGAGCTGATTATTTCGGTGGAAGGCGTTCAGCAGAAGTCATAAAACAGGCCCGGCAGGCTTGTGAGCCGCCGGGCAGTGTTTTACTCCGGGTCCGGAATACCCAGTTTGGTATTCAGTCGGCCCCGGGATTTATTAAAGATCTTATTCCCGTTCTCGCGTCCGGCACGGCGACGACGTTGCTCTTCTTCAGGCAACATACTCTCTTCACTGCACAGCTCGCTACAGCAGCCATTAAACTTCTCGGCACATGCAGGGCACTGAATAAACAGCAGATGACACCCGTCGTTTTTGCAGTTGGTATGCGTATCGCACGGTGTTCCGCACTGGTGGCAGTGCGCGATCACATCCTCTGAAATTCGCTCGCCCATACGCTCATCAAACACAAAGTTCTTACCGATAAAACGCACCGGTAAACCCTGCTCACGGGCGCGGCGGGCATACTCGATAATCCCACCCTCAATGTGCCAGACTTTATTAAACCCGTTGTGCTTCATCCAGGCGCTGGCTTTTTCACAGCGGATCCCCCCGGTACAGTACATCACGATCTTTTTGTCTTTATGCTCCTGCATCATCTCAACCGCTTTCGGCAGTTGCTCGCGGAAGGTGTCGGCAGGAATTTCCATCGCATTTTCGAAGTGCCCCACTTCATATTCGTAGTGGTTACGCATATCGATGAACACCGCATCCGGATCGTCGAGCATCGCGTTCACTTCAGCGGCCTTCAGGTATTCCCCCACATTAGCAGCATTGAAGCTCGGATCGTCAATGCCATCCGCCACAATACGCTCGCGCACCTTCATGCGCAGCACCCAGAATGATTTACCGTCATCATCCAGCGCAATATTCAGGCGTAAGCCGTTAAGCGCCGGATCAAACCCGTAAAGGAGATCGCGGAAGGCGCTGACCTTGCTTTCCGGCACGCTGATCTGCGCGTTAATCCCCTCACGTGCCAGATAGACGCGACCAAACACGTTCAGGGCGGTGAAAGCCTGGTAAAGCGCATCGCGGGTCGCCTGTGGATCGTCGATGGTGAAATACTTATAGAAAGAGATCGTTGTGCGCGGTTCGGTTTCGGCCAACATACGCGCTTTCAACATCTCATTCGAAACGCGGTTGTGTAACACTGGCATGGTGTACATGTCCTGCAATCGTTGAGAAATAAAAATCGGTCGGCATGATATAGCAAACAAAGACAATTTACATCCACACAATTTACGCTACATTTCAGTGAATCTGATTAATCAGACTTAACATTTGCATATTCTTTCATGTTTCGATGACAGACATTTTGGCTATGCCTTAAAAAATGAGACAATAGCCTTTCAGGACGTTAGAACACAGGACAGACATGACCCAGTTACCGAAATTTACTGCCGCGCTTTTGCATCCCCGCTATTGGTTAACATGGTCAGGCATTGGCTTGTTGTGGCTAATTGTACAGCTGCCTTATCCCGTCATTTTCCGCATGGGTAAAGGGCTGGGTCGCATTGCTCAGCAGTTTATGAAGCGTCGCGCCAGGATCGCGTATCGCAACCTTGAGCTTTGCTTTCCTCAGATGAGTGAATCTGAGCGCCACGACATGGTGGTTAAAAACTTCGAATCTGTCGGCATGGGGCTGATGGAGACCGGTATGGCCTGGTTCTGGTCGGATAAGCGCATGGCGCGCTGGACGGAAGTGGCTGGGACCGGCATGGAGCCAGTGCATACTCTTCAGGCCAACCAGACTGGCGTCCTGCTGATTGGCGTTCATTTTCTGACGCTCGAAATTGGCGCACGCATGTTCGGCATGCAGGCGCCCGGTATTGGCGTTTATCGTCCTAACGATAATCCGGTGATCGATTTGATCCAGACCAACGGACGCATGCGCTCCAATAAAAGCATGATCGACCGAAAAGACCTGAAAGGGATGATCCGCGCCCTGAAATCAGGTGAGGTGGTCTGGTACGCCCCGGATCATGACTATGGCCCGCAATCCAGCGTGTTTGTTCCGTTCTTTGCGGTGGAAGATGCAGCGACGACCACCGGGACCTGGATGCTGGCGCGAATGTCCAAAGCGGCTATCGTGCCGTTTGTACCGCGCCGTAAACCAGACGGTTCAGGCTATCAGCTCATCATGCTGGAGCCGGAGCTCGCGCCACCGCTGATTGATGCGGAAACCACCGCCCGCTGGATGAACGGCGTTGTCGAGAAATGCATTATGCTCGCCCCGGAGCAGTACATGTGGCTGCATCGCCGCTTTAAAACCCGGCCTCAGGGCGTCCCTTCACGTTATTAACCTGCATGCGGCCATCCGGGCCGCATGTTGTTTTAGCTTTAAAAGCTCCCCGTCATTGCGGCAATCATACCCCGGGCGCATAATTAGCAGGCTTATTACCTCACTGGTCACGGTGCCCTGCACCTCATTATGCGGATAGTTATGTCCCCCACAGATGCTCCCATAAACTGGAAACGTAACCTGACGGTTGCGTGGCTGGGTTGTTTTCTTACTGGCGCCGCCTTTAGCCTGGTGATGCCTTTCCTGCCCCTCTACGTTGAACAGCTCGGCGTCACCGGACATAGCGCCCTGAATATGTGGTCCGGCCTGGTGTTCAGCATTACGTTCCTGTTCTCCGCCATTGCGTCGCCTTTCTGGGGTGGGCTGGCGGATCGCAAAGGCCGCAAAATTATGCTGCTGCGCTCCGCGCTCGGCATGGCGATCATTATGCTGCTGATGGGGATGGCGCAGAACGTCTGGCAGTTTCTGATATTACGCGCACTCCTGGGTCTGCTCGGGGGATTTATCCCTAACGCCAACGCCCTGATCGCCACCCAAATCCCGCGCCAGAAAAGCGGCTGGGCGTTGGGCACGCTCTCTACTGGCGGCGTAAGTGGCGCACTGCTGGGCCCGCTGGCGGGCGGGCTGCTCGCCGACCACTACGGACTGCGGCCGGTATTCTTCATTACCGCCAGCGTGCTGTTCCTCTGCTTCCTGGTGACGCTTATCTGTATCCGGGAGAATTTCGCGCCGGTAGCTAAAAAAGAGATGCTGCACGCCCGGGATGTACTGGCCTCGCTGAAAAACCCAAAGCTGGTGCTGAGTCTGTTTGTGACCACCATGATTATCCAGGTGGCCACCGGTTCAATCGCGCCTATTCTGACGCTCTATGTCCGCGATCTGGCGGGAAACGTCAGCAATATCGCCTTTATCAGCGGCCTGATCGCCTCTGTTCCCGGCGTGGCGGCGCTACTGAGCGCGCCGCGGCTCGGCAAGCTGGGAGACCGTATCGGCCCGGAAAAGATCCTGATCTGCGCCCTGATCGTCTCCGTCCTGCTGCTGATCCCCATGGCGATGGTGCAGTCTCCCTGGCAGCTCGGCGTCCTGCGCTTCCTGCTGGGGGCTGCCGATGGCGCACTGCTCCCGGCCGTGCAGACGCTGCTGGTCTATAATTCCACCAACCAGATAGCCGGTCGTATTTTCAGCTATAACCAGTCGTTTCGCGATCTGGGTAACGTCACCGGGCCGCTGGTCGGTGCGGGGATTTCAGCCAGTTTCGGTTTCCGGGCGGTCTTTATCGTGACAGCAGGCGTCGTGCTGTTCAACGCCGTTTATTCGTGGCTCAGCTTATCCCGGGCGCTACGCCCGGGGCGAATAAGACAACATCGTGACGGCTAATTTTCGCATTCATACTTGCAAAATCACATAATCAGCTATTCTTTCCCTGAATACCTTCACGAAAAACAGGGAGACACCAATGACCATGTACGCCACGCTGGAAGAAGCAATTGATGCCGCTCGCGAAGAGTTCCTCGCTGATAATCCCGGCATTGAGGAAGAAGATGCTGACGTGCAACAACTCAATATCCAAAAATACGTCCTACAGGACGGCGATATTATGTGGCAGGCCGAATTCTTTGCTGATGAAGGTGAAGATGGTGAATGTCTGCCGATACTGAGTGGTGAAGGTGCACAGGCGGTATTCGACGGCGACTATGACGAAATTGAGTTACGTCAGGAGTGGCTGGAAGAAAATACGCTGCACGAATGGGACGAAGGCGAGTTTCAGCTCGAACCGCCGCTGGATACCGAAGAGGGTCAGGCCGCAGCGGACGAATGGGACGAGCGATGAGCTCCCGTTACTCGTAAGGGCCGTGACTGGCATCAATGGGCAGCAGCAGGGTGTCGAAAATCAGCGAAAACGGCAGATCGAGTACGGTGAGATAGCGCCATGCAGAATCGCGAACGTCCCACTGTACGCCGGGGTAGTATTGATTCCCGTGGCCCTGCCCGGGGATGGTGCGGCTGATAATGCTGCCGCAGCCGCTGAGCAGGCATGCCATCATGACGACAATGATTACTTTCATGTCTGACCTCTAAAAAAATACCGGCGATTAAGCCGGTATTTCATTTGGCGGGTGGCGCTTCGCTTACCCGCCCTACTTAACAACTTACTTCGCCTTCAGTGCCAGCGGATTCAGCTTAACGTCCTTATAGTAGTTCACCCACGAAGAGTATCTCTCCGGCGCGGACCACACGCGGTAGTGAAGCCGTGCCATCGTCACCGGATCGCTCAACAGCACCAGACGACGGTCGCGGTTAAGCTTTTCTGGCGTCTCGTTCAGCGCCTGCTCAACGTGGCGATCGCGGGCGATCTCCAGCACCTGGCTGGCGCGGTGACGCGCCGTCGCCATCGCGGTTGCCAGCGCGTTGAATGACGGGTTAAACACGGCGTGCATAAAGCCATCATCCAGCGTGCGTTTGCGGTTCTGCTCCAGATAGGTATCGGTATCCACCAGCACCTGCGGCGGAGAATACTCTTCCGGGATCAGGAACAGCTTCCAGCGTTTGGTACGCAGGCCCACCGTGGAACGGCTGGAGATCACCGACACAAACGGCGACAGGATCAGCGAGAAGACGATTGGCGCCAGCCAGAACAGGAAACGCAGATCCAGCCAGGCCATACCAACGGCCCACACCAGGCCCAGCAGCAGCTGAGAGCCGTGGCGCATAAAGGCCTCACTCCACGGCGTAGAGTCATCGTCACGCTGCGGTGAATTCCACACCACTTCCCATCCCAGGAACGCGCTCACCACAAACACCGTATGGAACAGCATACGCACCGGCGCCAGCAGGACCGAGAACAGCACTTCCAGCAGCAGTGAAAGGGTCACGCGGCAGAAACCACCGTACTCCTTCGAACCTTTGCACCAGATCAGAATGATACTGAGCAGCTTAGGCAGGAACAGCAGCACCATGGTCGACGCGAACAGCGCAATCGCCAGCTCCGGACGCCACTGCGGCCACACCGGGAACAGCTGGCGCGGTTGCAGGAAGTATTGCGGCTCCGTCAGAGCATGCACAACCTGCAACGCGGTCGAGAGTGCCAGGAACATAAACCACAGCGGCGCAGACAGATAGGACATAACGCCCGTCAGGAACACCGCACGGTGAACAGGGTGCATCCCTTTCACCAGGAACAGGCGGAAGTTCATCAGGTTACCGTGACACCAGCGGCGGTCGCGTTTGAGCTCATCCAGCAGGTTCGGCGGCAGCTCTTCATACGAGCCAGGCAGATCGTAGGCAATCCAGACGCCCCACCCTGCACGACGCATCAGAGCAGCTTCCACAAAGTCATGCGACAGAATGGACCCGGCAAACGACCCTTCACCCGGCAGCGGCGCCAGGGCACAGTGCTCGATGAATGGCTTCACGCGGATAATGGCGTTGTGGCCCCAGTAGTGAGATTCACCCAGCTGCCAGAAGTGCAGACCGGCAGTAAACAGCGGCCCGTAGACGCGGGTCGCAAACTGCTGGCAGCGCGCATACAGCGTGTCCATACCTGACGCTTTTGGCGAGGACTGAATAATACCCGCGTTCGGGTTGGCTTCCATCAGACGGACCAGCCCGCTCAGGCAGTCGCCGCTCATCACGGAGTCCGCATCCAGAACCACCATGTAGCTGTACTGGTTACCCCAGCGACGACAGAAGTCATCAATGTTCCCGCTCTTACGCTTAACACGACGACGACGACGGCGGTAGAAGATCTGCCCTTCCCCCTGCACCTCGGCAATCAGCTCCATCCAGGCTTTTTGCTCTGCCACGCAAATATCCGGGTTGTAGCTGTCGCTCAGGATATAGACGTCGAAATGCGCCGCGTTACCGGTCGCCTTCACGGACTCCCAGGTGGCACGCAGCCCGGCGAATACGCGGTCAACGTCTTCGTTACAGATAGGCATGATCAGCGCGGTACGGTGCTCAGGATTGAGGGGTTCATCCCCGACCGTCGACGCGGAAATGCTGTATTTGTCACGCCCCATCAGCAGTTGCAGGAAGCCCATCAGCGCCGTCCAGAACCCGGCGGAGACCCAACAGAACAGCACGGCGAACAGCAGAAGAATGCCGCTCTGTAAAATATACGGCAGCAGCTGCATGAAGGAGACCCAGATATCCTGGCCAATCATGTCAGCAGGGTTAATCAACGCCCAGCCCTGGTACGGCAGAATGGTTTTCATGTACCAGGTGGCGACAACCGTCTGCGCCAGCGTCAGCAGTAGCAGAATGTAACGACGAATCGTTCCTACGGTACGCCATTTCTGCTCGGAGGCCTGCTGTTCTTTGGTCAGACGTGACAGATAGCGCGGTGTCACGTCACGCCCACGCAGACGATCCCAGAAGCGGCCCACCGGGTTGGTGCGCCACGGATCGGGGAACATGGAGGAACGCGTGGCCTTCGGCATCGCCTGTAGCTGGTCACGCCCTTCGTCATCCTTGATTAACTGCCCTTCTGCCAGCGAGTCCGGCCATGCCTGCTCCAGACGTGCCTTCACTGACCCCAGCGGCGTATCATCATCACGGGAAAAATGACGAAGTTCACCATCCAGCGCGGTGTGAACCGCGCGGATGTCGCTCGCAGGGAGCGCCGCTTTTTCAATGTCCGTCAGCGGCATGGCATCAATATATTCAGATGTATTATTCATTGGCAGGTAGCTGATAGCTCCAGGTTTCACTCAGCGGCTTATCGTTACTGACCAGCGCGGCGCGCATTTCAGTGGTCTGTTTCGGATCCTTCACCTTCACGCGCAGGGTCAAACGCCACCCTTTGGTGACCGGGTTGTACCGCACGGCGTTTTCAACGATTTCACCGTTATCGCCAATGCTGGCCTGTGCCGTCACGGCAGTATCCGGCGCCAGTTTTTTCATATCCTGCCCGGTGAAGTCCACGATAAATGCCAGCGTGCCATCCGGCTGACGAATCAGGTTGGACTGCTTCACGTCACCCGTTGAACGACGCGTCTGCATCACATACGCGTTATCCGGTGCGTGCAGCTTGTCTTCGTCACGGCTGAAGGTAATCGCATACTTGAAGTTCATCTCTTTACCGGCTTCAGGCAGCTGATCCGGTGTCCAGTACGCCACGATGTTATCGTTGGTTTCATCGTTGGTTGGAATTTCAACCAGCTCAACCTTACCTTTACCCCAGTCGCCTTTCGGCGTAACCCAGGCGCTTGGGCGCAGATCGTAGCGGTCATCCAGATCTTCAAAGCGGGAGAACTGACGGCCACGTTGCAGCAGACCAAAGCCCTGCGGGTTTTCCATCGCAAAGCTGCTGACCGCGAGGTGTTTCGGGTTGTTCAGCGGACGCCAGATCCACTCGCCGTTACCGGCATGGATGGAGAGGCCATTGGAATCATGCAGTTCAGGACGGAAATTGGTCGCCGGAGATGGCTGGTTCGGCCCAAACAGGAACATACTGGTCAGCGGTGCAACGCCCAGTTTGCCCACTTTATCGCGCAGGTAAACTTTAGACTGCACGTCAACCACCGTGTCACGCCCTGGCATGATCACGAAGCGATAAGCGCCGGTCGCACGAGGGGAGTCCAGCAGCGCATAAATTGTCAGACGTTTGTCGGTTGGTTTTGGACGTTCGATCCAGAACTCGCGAAAACGTGGAAATTCTTCACCTGATGGCAGCGCGGTATCAATTGCCAGACCGCGCGCAGAAAGCCCGTACACCTGCCCCGCGCCAATCACGCGGAAGTAGCTGGCGCCAAGCATGCTGACGATTTCATCGTTTTTATCTTTGCTGTTAATCGGATAAAGCACCTTGAAGCCTGCGAAGCCGAGGTCTTTCACCGTGTCTTTATCGTGTTGCACATCGCCAAAATTGAAGTAATCCGGGCTGTACTTGATTTTGCGTACCGCGGTCGCCGTCACTTCATTGATGGCAACTGGCGTGTCGAAGTACATACCCTGGTGGTAAAATTCAAGCTTGAACGGGGTTTTAATATTGTTCCAGTACGCTTTATCGTGATTGAACTGGATCTGCTGATAGTCCGCGTATTTCATGTCGCGGAAAACGGAGGGCAGGTTACTTTTTGGCGCTTCGTAGCTCTTGCCCGCCATCGATTTTGCCTGTTTTGCGACATCATCGATGTTAAAGGCCAGTGCAGATGAGGTATACAGTGACAACAGCACTGCTACACCCAACCAACGCATTTTCATCATTTGTGGTTTATGTTTCATAATAAGTAAGCACTTCCCCCTTTGTGTGCTTATATCGATCCGATCCATTTTAATGGAAACTCAGGCAATCCGACAACATTATCACTGCTTTGTTCAGCTCGCTGGCTCATGGATTAAGCAAATGAAAGAACCCGCTTTTCACTTTGCGTGCTTATCCTGGAGACAGGGTGTCGGTCTTGGTGTAGGGTTGGCTCCGAATGTAACCATTATGAGCCTTAGGGATAAGGCGAAAAGTCTGAGAATGCGCAAAGTTATATGAGCACAACCCCTGTACAACGTGAATATTTCCTCGACTCGATCCGCGCATGGCTCATGCTATTGGGGATCCCTTTTCATATTTCACTGATCTATTCCAGCCACACCTGGCACGTGAACAGCCAGATGCCCTCCTGGTGGCTGACGCTGTTTAATGATTTTATCCATGCCTTCCGCATGCAGGTGTTTTTTGTTATTTCCGGTTATTTCTCTTACATGCTCTTCTTGCGCTATCCCCTCAAGCGATGGTGGAAAGTGCGCGTGGAGCGCGTGGGCATACCGATGTTGACGGCCATTCCGCTGCTGACGCTGCCGCAGTTCATCATGTTGCAGCATGTTAAAGGCAAGGCGGAAAACTGGCCGAATCTCTCCTTCTATGAGAAATACAACACCCTGGTCTGGGAGCTTATTTCCCACCTCTGGTTCCTGCTGGTACTGGTGGTGCTAACCACGGTGAGTTTGCTGATCTTCAGCCAGCTGCGTCAGCGCGCGAGCACCGCATCCTCGACCTTCTTCGCCAACATCACCCTGGGCAAGCTGTCGCTGCTGTTTCTTGCGCTGGGGGTCGCGTATGCCGCCGTCAGGCGTACCCTGCTCATTGTCTACCCTCCCATTCTGAGCGATGGGCTGTTTAATTTCGTGGTGATGCAGACCCTGTTCTACATTCCCTTCTTCCTGATTGGGGCGCTGGCATTTATTCATCCCCGGCTTAAAGCGCTGTTTACCACCCCCTCTCCCTGGTGTGCGGTGGGTGCTGCGCTGGCCTTTGCCGCCTATCTTCTCAATCAGCGCTATGGCAGCGGGGACGCGTGGATGTATGAGACAGAGAGCGTGATAACGATGCTGATGGGCCTGTGGATGGTGAACGTGGTGTTCGCCCTTGGCCATCGTCTGCTGAATTTTAAATCCAGTCGCGTCACCTATTTCGTTAATGCTTCGCTGTTTATCTACCTGGTTCACCATCCGCTGACGCTGTTTTTCGGGGCGTACATTACGCCGCATATCGCCTCGAATGCGCTGGGCTTCTTCACCGGCCTGGTCTTTGTGGTTGGCATTGCCATCGTGTTGTATGAAATCCACCTGCGGATCCCGCTTTTGCGTTTCCTGTTCTCAGGCAAACCTCAGGTTAAAGCGGGATAACAAAACGGCGCCTCCAGGGCGCCGTTTTTGCACTTCAGACATCAAAATGCCTGGCTGCGCGCGGTCAAAATCCGCTGATACAGGTCGGCGGTGTGCTCATCGAAACAGACAAAAATGACTTTTTCCGGCATGGGTTTGAGGGAAAGGTAGTGATAAACGGTATTCACGGCGATCGTAGCTGCTGCTTCCTTTGGATAACCGAACACCCCGGTGCTAATGGCGGGGAACGCCATGGTCTTATACCCGTTATCCGCCGCAAGCCGCAGGCAGTTACGATACGCCTGCTCCAGAATCTCAGCCTCATGGCGGTCGCCACCGTGCCAGACGGGTCCAACGGTATGGATCACCGCTTTGGCCGGGAGATCGCCCGCAAGCGTAATAACAGCATGCCCCGGCGGGCACTCTCCCTGCTGCTGACGCACGGTTTTGCATGCTTCAAGGAGTTGAGGGCCTGCGGCCCGGTGAATGGCACCGTCTACCCCGCCACCACCCATCAGGGAGGAATTGGCTGCGTTGACGATCACGTCAACGCGCACCGTCGTGATATCGCCATGAATAACGTCGATTTGCGGTCTCATAAACACCCTCTGCAACCCGCCTTTTTCACCAGTGTATCGCAGAGGGAGAAGGAGAAAAACTGCCGCGAAAAAAACGTCGGTTAGCGGTAATCCACCTGAACGACCGCAAGCGTTTTCTGTTCATTCAGGTATTTCATGCTGACAGCGGCCAGAGCTGAATGAGGATGATGGCCCCGGAGCGCCTCGTCATAACTGATGGTATGCGTTTTCATACGGTTATTTTCCGGACAGGAGATCGCAAACTGCTGATGCCGGGGCGTGACTTCGCACGGGTCAGCGACCACCGCGCCACGAAAATGAATCACCCCACCATTTTCTATAGTTGCTGAATAAGCCGGAGAAAAAAAAGAGGACAGGATCAGTCCCAGACCAGAAATAATACACGCTGCGGATTTGAACATTATTTGTACTCCTCAATGAAATTCGTCCTTGAGGGGTAAAAACGCTCCGTTATGAAGTATCAATTTAAGCAACCCGATGACTGGGTTCTTGATATCAGCATAGCTTACCTGTGCAGCGCCGCCACTTTATTAAATCATTGATTTCATGAATTATTAAAGCGCACTTACCGGTGCGTTCCACTGCTGTGATAAATGAAGCGATTTTCCATCGGAAACGGTGACGATTATTTTTACCGCATCCCCTGAGCGAATATTTAAACTGATTCGCGTTAAATCAATCGGCTGATTAGCGGGTATAAAAAGAGTATTTTTCTGCCGCGATGTACTTTGTCCCCCCTGCCCCTGTCGGACAGATAACACCTCAACCTGACATTCGCAAGCGTCTGCCAGCGTGACCTGAGGAATAATGGTTGTCATATTTGCCTGCTGTGAGGTGCTGAACGTTATCTGGCTGGCAAGCGCGGCAAGGAGAATGAAGGTGCTCATGAGATCCTCCCGAAAAAAAACAGGGCGCATGCCCTGTTTTTTGGTACAGAAATGAATCAGTACTGGTGTGCGGTCGCGTTGTTGCCAAAGCCAACCTGGTGCACAGTCACCGTTGAGCCGGACGCTGTCTGGTCTACCGCCGCGCCGTTGCCGCCGCCGAACTGTTTCACGTTGATAACAGAGTCTTTGCTATTCCACTGGTCGATGGTGGCGCTGTTACCAAAGCCTTTTTGCAGCAGATCGATAGAACTGTCATCAGAGCCCTGGCCAACATCTGCGCCGTTACCACCACCATGCTGGGTAATGGTCAATTCAGAATCTCGGGCGTCCGTCTGCAAAGCAAGCGCGGAGTTACCGCCGCCGTACTGGTAAATGCTCAGGGTTGAGTCAGGGCCGTTATTGCCGCCACCCCAGCCACCACCGTGGCCGCCGCCAAATTGTGGTACCGCACCTGCGAAAGCACTGCCAGAAACTACGATTGCTGCAATAACTGCCACTTTGAAAAGTTTCATGGTAAACCCCCATCGGATTGATTAAGGCGTCACACATCGCTAACGTTGAATAACGCGAATAGCCATTTGCGACTGTCTCTGCACTACAACTGCTGTTTTCTGCGTACCATACTGCGTTATATTCGCCCTGTTACCCGAGCCTTTCTGGATAATCATGGCGGTGTTGCCAAAAGCGCCCTGCTTAATACTCGCATCGTTGCCGTTGCCGGTCTGATCGATATAAGCAAGGTTATACGTCCCTGACTGATCAACATTCGCGCGGTTATTCCCGCCCTCCTGAGAAATAACGGACAGCAATTTAGAACCGCCCTGGCGTACATCAGAATTATTTCCTGAACCCTGTTGACCAATAATGGCTGCCTGATTGTATGAAGCTTTACTTAATTCATTTATCGCAAAATTATATTCAGAACTGGCTAAATCTGAATCACCTGCGATTACAAACCCAGGCGCACCCAGTAATGTAAACATCATAAACAACGTTTTGTTTTTCATGCTGTCACCCTGGACCTGGCTATAAAAAAGTATCTCTTGCTCCGTTAACGCGATTCGTTTTGTTAACGCCGCGTTACGGAAAAGAGTATGTCTGCCGAAACATGTTTAATATCTCACCCGTGCGCCTTATTTTTATATTCTCCTTCACCTCAAAGTCGTAAATCTCGCCTGAAACGACGGGATACACGCCTAAAGCAGAAACCAAAAATGTCTTCCTGCGCTTGTACAACAGCGAGACAGACTGTCCAACCTGCACCGGCTTCTTCAGACAAAAAAGACAATGCCCTTTGCCACGCGCGTGACACGAAGCAAGTTTTCTTAAGAAAAAATTCTGGCTTAGGGAAGTCTTATGTTTTTAGCAGAGATCATACTTTTTACCGGCTGGCTTAGAATAATACAAAGCCAAATAATTCAACCCATTATAATATACTTTATGGTTTTTAAAATCTGTGCACGTTTATACACATGTACAACTTTCCCCTTATCTTAAAATCTATTAGCCCTGAAATATACACAAATTAATATCGAATTTTACATTCTGTTACACGATTAACACTTGCTTTAAAGTTTGCAATAGCTAGATTGAAAACAGCAGTACGTTATTTGTTTTTAATTTTACCGCCTCCTTTGGAGGAAGGTTTTTTAACTACACACAGCAGTGCCACACCTGTCAGTACCTCTGGTGCCCTTTTCAATAATACGAGGGCAACTGCCGGGTGTCATAAATAACGTGGGGTTTCATCATGTTTAATGAAGTCCATAGCTTACCCGGTCATACATTATTGTTGATCACAAAACCTTCCTTACAAGCGACAGCGTTATTGCAGCATTTAAAGCAATGCCTGTCTCTTAACGGGAAACTGCATAATATTCAACGTTCTTTTGATGATATCGCTTCTGGCAGCATCATTCTTCTCGATATGATGGAAGCGGATAAAAAACTCATTCATTACTGGCAAGATAATTTAAGCAGGAAAAACAATAATATCCGCGTATTGTTATTAAATACGCCTGATGAGTATCCTTTCCGCGAAATTGAGAGCTGGCCGCATATTAACGGCGTGTTTTACGTCACTGAAGAAGAAAACCGTGTCGTGGAGGGTTTGCAGGGCATATTGCGGGGGGAGTGTTATTTCTCGCAGAAACTGGCCAGCTACCTCATTACCCACTCCGGAAATTATCGCTATAACAGTTCGGAATCAGCCCTTCTGACGCACCGTGAGAAAGAGATCCTGAACAAACTGCGTATTGGTGCTTCAAATATTGAAATCGCCCGTTCGTTATTTATCAGCGAAAATACGGTTAAGACGCATCTTTATAATCTTTTCAAAAAGATAGCTGTTAAAAATCGCACGCAGGCGGTGTCGTGGGCAAACGATAACCTCAGGCGTTAATAGCATGAAACGCACCTTAAGTTGGATTGCCGCCGCAGGCATTATGCTTGCTGCCGGAAACCTTCAGGCTGTTGAGGTAGAAGTTCCCGGACTGTTAACCGACCACACCGTCACCTCTGTCGGACACGATTTTTATCGTGCCTTCAGCGATAAGTGGGAAAGCGATTATCCGGGTAACTTAACCATCAACGAACGGCCCAGTGCGCGGTGGGGAAGCTGGATCACAATAACCGCTAATCAGGACGTTATTTACCAGACTTTTTTATTCCCAACGAAAAGAGACTTCGATCAGAACGTCGCTTTCGCGCTGGCACAAACAGAAGAAGCTATTAACCGCCTACAGTTAGACAAAGCCCTTTTGAGCACAGGCGATTTAGCAAAAGATGAGTTCTAACAACGATACCAATTTCGGAGGCTGTAATGCGTCTCGCACACACAGTGATTTCGTTAATGCTCATTGCGCCGTTGAGCTGGGCCGGAAATATGACATTCCAGTTCCGCAACCCTAATTTTGGCGGCAACCCGAATAACGGAGCCTTTATGCTTAACCAGGCTCAGGCTCAAAACTCCTATAAAGACCCCAGCTATGACGATGATTTCGGTATCGAGACCCCGTCAGCCCTGGATAATTTTACTCAGGCCATCCAGTCGCAAATATTAGGTGGCTTATTAACTAACATTAATACCGGAAAACCCGGCCGGATGGTCACTAACGACTTTATCGTCGATATTGCCAATAAAGACGGGCAGCTTCAGTTAAATGTGACAGACCGAAAAACCGGTAAAACGTCGACAATCCAGGTTTCCGGTTTGCAGACCAGTTCAACTGATTTCTAAACAACCCCGAAATAAGGACAATTATTATGCAGCGCTTTTTTATTTTAGTTGCAGTGTGCTTATTAAGCGGTTGTTTAACTGCCCCGCCAAAAGAAGCCGCTAAACCCACCCTGATGCCTCGTGCCCAGAGCTATCGGGATCTGACGCATCTGCCGGTCCCAACCGGAAAGATATTCGTCTCGGTGTATAACATTCAGGATGAGACGGGTCAGTTCAAACCGTATCCGGCCAGTAACTTCTCGACAGCCGTACCGCAGAGCGCCACCGCGATGCTGGTTACCGCCCTGAAAGATTCTCGCTGGTTTATCCCGCTGGAACGTCAGGGGCTGCAAAACCTGCTTAACGAACGAAAAATCATTCGTGCCGCGCAGGAGAATGGTACCGTTGGCGTCAATAACCGCATGCCGCTACAGTCTCTCACCGCAGCCAATATCATGGTGGAAGGCTCGATTATCGGCTACGAAAGTAACGTGAAATCGGGTGGCGCGGGTGCGCGTTACTTTGGCATCGGGGCCGACACGCAGTATCAGCTGGACCAGATTGCCGTCAACCTGCGCGTGGTTAACGTGAGCACGGGTGAGATATTATCCTCGGTGACCACCAGCAAAACGATTCTCTCTTATGAAGTGCAGGCCGGGGTATTCCGCTTTATCGATTACCAGCGTCTGCTGGAGGGTGAAATTGGCTATACCTCTAACGAGCCGGTCATGCTGTGTCTGATGTCGGCCATCGAAACCGGCGTGATTTTCCTGATTAATGACGGTATCGATCGCGGCTTGTGGGATCTTCAGAATAAAAGTGACGTGAGTAATGCGGTGCTGGTGAAATATCGTGAGATGTCGGTGCCGCCAGAGTCATAATCAGCGGCGCAAAAAAAAGGCGAGAATTCCGTCTCGCCTTTTTTTATTTACTTACCGCAGGAACGCTCTGGCTCTTCTCGCGTCGGGCCGCAAGCCAAAGGCCGCTGTTCTTCATGGCGTAGCCAAACAGTAACCCCAGCATGAGCGAAGGGACCACCAGCTTCCAGTCCCCCTGCCCTGCAAAGGTCGCGCAGGCACCCATGAATGTGCCGGGCACAAAGGACAACAGCAGATGTTTTGCCTGAACGCACATCAGGAAGGCCACAATGCCGGTCATGGCGTACCCCAGGATTTCAAGATGCGGCGCCAGCGCGCTGCCTTTCATAATGACCAGCGCCCAGACCACGCCACTCAGTAACGTGCAGCCTGAAATAAAGAGCCCCTTGAGACCACCCTGCGGGCAGGCGAAATAGGCCGTGCAGCCAAGAAAACCAGCCCAGCTCAACAAGCCGAGAGAAACAGCCACCCAACTCCAGAGGCCGGAGAGGATGCCAGTCGTGATTGCAATACAAAGTAATATGTTCATGGTGCGCATCTTAGCAGATGCGCACCATAGAAATGAGATCAGAAGCACATTACGTGCAAGTTGAAATGTATCGTTGCAGGATTTTTGTGATTCAAGTCACTCTTCGTTCTCTTCTTCCAGCTCGTCCCACATAGCAGCGATAGCGTCACGCGTCAGCGGAGCCAGCGTTCTCCAGAATGGCGAAGTGGCGTGGGCTTCCACTTTACCCAGGAAGGTGCCAACCCACGGCAGCAGATACGTTTCGAACAGGGTCTCAATCGCCTCGTTCTCATCATCACCTGCATTATCTTCAATCCAGGAGGCCGCCAGCAGCAGGGTACCGATATGATCGGCAGGCATATCCGTCAGCGGCATGCCGCGTTCTGAAAGAAACGCCCGAACTTCCGCTTCGGTCGCACCTTCCTGCCAGGCAGAACGATACGGCGACACGCGACACTCTTCCCCCACAAACAGCGCGTTGTAATCCGTTGAAATCTGCTGCATATCGCAGCTTTTTTGCAAGCGTTCCAGCAATTCATCCTGTTCCAGCGGCCAGCTCTGCGCCAGTTTACCTTCACGAATCAGGGTAAACAGCGGAACCAGCAGCGGATCCTGCGGCTGGCGGTAATATAAGGTGCCCAGCACGCGGCAAAGGATGGAAAACTCATTCATGTTTTTATTCCGTTATTAATTAAAGATCGGCAAATTCATCAATCGGCGCCATGCCGCGCGACTCAAGGAAGTCGAGCATACGACGCGGCGTGACGTTCAGGATCTGTTCTTCCGGGAAATTCACGTCCCGCAATATTTTCAGGCACTCGCTGAAATCCCCCAGCGTGAAGGCCGTGTGTGAATCAGAGCCCAGCGCCACCATGCCGCCCGCGTCACGCACGGCCGCCGCCACTTCGCGGCAGTTGGCTTCACTGCCCTTACGCGAGTGAACAAAGGAGGAGTTGTTAATCTCCAGCGCCACGCGGTGCTTCGCTGCCGCCTGCGCCACGGCCTGAATATCAATCGGGTATTTCGGATTTCCCGGGTGGCTGATAATGTGCACGTTGCCGCTGGCAATAGTGGCAATCATCGCTGCGGTGTTGGTCTCTTTATCCTGGGGCGCAAAGACCGGCTCATGGAAGCCAGCGAGGATCAGATCTAAAGAGGTCAGCATCGGGCCGGTGCAGTCAATTTCACCGTCGGTATTTTTGATGTTCGCTTCGATGCCGCGCAGTATCCCAATACCGTCCACCAGGCGTGGCCAGATACGCATATTCACAAAATGCCAGTAGTGCGGCGCATCCGCCATATCCGGACCGTGATCGGTTATCGCAAACAGTTTGATGCCTTTCAGCTTCGCCTGAGCGATATAATCATGGAGGTTACTGTAAGCGTGGGTACTGGCGACGGTGTGCATATGCAGGTCAACGGGATACATCTTTCTCTCCTCTGCGGTTTTTCCAAAGGATAGCAGTTATCAGCGGCGAATATTAGCAAAAACCCGGCGAACGCCGGGTTTCTCTCAGTAGCCTCGCTGTCTGTCGACCTGTCCGGTCACCGCGTTACCCTTCTCTATTTCGCTGATGGTATGCGAGATGTACGCCACGGCCTCCGCCGGTCGCGTCACGGCCGCAATATGGGGCGTCATCGCCACGCGCGGATGTGCCCAGAGCGGGCTGTCTTTTGGCAGCGGTTCGCGGCTATACACATCCAGCATTGCGCCTTTCAGTTTACCGCTATCCAGCGCTTTCAGCAGATCGTCTTCCACAACGTGTACCCCGCGCGCCAGGTTCATTAAGTAGCTGTCTTCTGCCAACTGGTTGAGGAGCGTGCCATTGATAATGCCGACCGTTTCCGCCGTATTCGGCAGCAGGTTAATGAGGACGCGAGTCCCTTTCAGGAACGCCGGGAGTTCGTCCGTTCCGGCAAAGCTCTCGACGCCCGGATACTCCTTACGGCTCCGGCTCCAGCAGCGCAGTGGGAAGCCCCACGGGGCGAGCGCTTCGGCGACTTTTGAGCCCAGTACACCCGCGCCGAGGATGCCGATGGTGAAATCTTCACGCTGATAATCCGGGAGCGGTTCCCAGTGGGATTGCTGTTTGAACGCCTGATAATCGTCGAAGCGGCGGAACCAGTGCAGCACCTGGCTCACGGCATATTCCTGCATCTGCTGCCCCATACCGGTATCTTCCAGACGAAACAGGGGAATATCTTCCGGCAGCATTTCAGGGTGTGCCTTCAGCTTACTGAGAATGGAATCCACCCCTGCACCAAGAGCAAACACCGCCTTCAAACGGCGTCCCTGAAGCATTTCGACCGGGGGATGCCAGACCAGCGCGTAGTCGGCATGTTCATTATCGCCCTGTTTCCATTCGCGAACGCGTGCGCCAGGCAGAGCCGCCGTGAGCGCGCTAATCCAGTAAGCCGTATCAAAAGTGGGGTGATAGAAGATAATATCCATAGTCATTGCCTTTTATTGCGCTGTTTTATTTTCATTTTCAACTGGCTTGCCAGCATAACAAATTTATCGCTAAACCGCGTTGCTGATAAAAGAGGCGCATTTCGCACATTTAGGAATCAGGTTGCCTGAAGTTTGTCTAAACACGCTAAATTACTGAAAAAGTGGGTTGACGGCAGTACGGCTTTTCCTTACATTAGCGCCCGTCCCGACAACAACGGGATGACAATATGGTGAGGTGTCCGAGTGGCTGAAGGAGCACGCCTGGAAAGTGTGTATACGGCAACGTATCGGGGGTTCGAATCCCCCCCTCACCGCCATATTTGAAAAAGAGCTCGCATGAAAATGCGGGCTTTTTTTTCACATGTTGCACGCCTGTGGGGGATTCGAACTTTGCAGCCCCTGCGGTAATTGTGTCGGGTGGCGCTACGCTTACCCGACCTACAAAAAGCTAGTCTTCAACCATCTTTGCATACTCTTCGGTGAGAAAATCCACCAGCGTCCTGACCGATGGCAGCAGGCCGCGCCGGGAAGGATACACCGCATGGATCACTTCCCGTCTGGGTTCCCAGGCATTCAGCACCCGAACAAGTTCACCTGAAGCCAGCTGATCCTTCACCATCAAAATGGGCAGCTGTACCACGCCCACGCCCGCCATCGCCGCCTCCCGCAGCGCCAACATGTCGGTAGTCACCAGGCGCGGCGTGAAGTGAATTTCTGCCTTTGCGCCCTCCGGCCCGTTCAATTCCCACTTATGCAGGTGCTTGCCCGCCCCCATACTTAACCCCGGCCACTCGCTGAGTTCAGAGGGCATCGCCGGGTTGCCCATCCGTTCAATCAGTGCCGGCCCGGCAACCAGACAGTGTCCCCTGTCCGCCAGCACCCTTAATACCAGATCGCTGTCATCAAACGGGCGCGGACGAACGCGGATCGCCACATCCACCCCCTCCGCCACCAGATCGACCCGGCGGTTGGTGGCTTCGAGCTGAAGGTTGATCCCCGGATAGCGCGCCATAAACCGCGCCAGCATGGGCCCCACGTGAACGTGCAGCAAGGTGACAGGACAGGTGATCCGGACCATACCACGCGGCTCAGCCTGTAAAGCAGCCACCGCCTCCTCCGCAGCTTCAGCCTCCACCAGCATAGCTTTACAGTGCTGATAGAATGTCTGCCCCACCTCCGTCACCGCAAACTGCCGCGTGGTACGTTGTATCAACCGAACACCCAGGCGTTCCTCCAGCTGCGCAATCCGACGGCTCAGTTTCGACTTAGGCTGATCGAGCGCCCGACCCGCCGCTGCAAAGCCGCCATGCTCCACCACCTTCACAAACCATACGAAATCATTGAGGTCCTGCATACGCCTCCATTGTTCCATTTAAGGAACAGTGAATGTCATTTTTGCTATCTACCGGGATATTAACCCTGAATATAAGCTAATTCCATCAACAGGACATCAGGAGTTAATCATGAAAAACGTAACAGGCGTGTATACCGCACCTCGTCCGCACTGGGTCGGTGACGGTTTTCCGGTTCGTTCGATGTTTTCTTACCAGACGCATGGCGAGCCCCTGAGCCCGTTCCTGCTGCTGGACTACGCCGGACCGCATACCTTCCCGGCGGATGGCGCGAAACGCGGCGTGGGCGAGCATCCTCATCGCGGTTTTGAAACGGTAACCATCGTCTACTCAGGCGAAGTGGAGCACCGTGATTCAACCGGCAGAGGCGGCGTTATTGGTCCAGGTGACGTGCAGTGGATGACGGCGGGCGCAGGCATTTTGCACGAGGAGTTCCACTCCAGCGCGTTTTCGCAGAAAGGCGGTGAACTGAAAATGATGCAGCTGTGGGTCAACCTGCCCGCCAAAGACAAAATGGCGACGCCTGGCTACCAGAGCATCACTCAGGCGGATATCCCGGTGGTCACCCTGCCAGATAACAGCGGAACATTGCGCGTGATTGCTGGCCGCTTTGGAGAGGTAACCGGCCCGGCGCATACCTTCTCACCGCTGAACGTGTGGGATCTCGCGCTGCATCAGGGTAGCCACCTGACGCTTAATCAGCCCGAAGGCTGGAGCACGGCGCTGGTTGTCGTTGAAGGCAGCGTGACGGTGAACGGCACCACGCCTGCCGGTGAGGCGCAACTGGTCGTGCTGAGCCAGAGCGGTGACAAACTGCATCTCGAAGCCAGCAGCGATGCCAAAGTGCTGCTGATGGCCGGGGAGCCGCTGAATGAACCCATCGTGGGCTATGGCCCGTTTGTGATGAACAGTAAAACCGAAATCGCCGAGGCTATTCGCGATTTCAACTCCGGCCGCTTTGGCCAAATCTAAACGTAAAAAGGAGCGCATTATGTCTACCCCTGCAAACTTCAACGGTGCACGTCCCGTTATTGACGTAAACGATGCCGTTATGCTGCTTATCGATCACCAGAGCGGGCTGTTCCAGACCGTTGGAGACATGCCAATGCCTGAGCTGCGCGCCCGTGCAGCAGCGCTGGCAAAAATCGCCTCGCTGGCGAAGATCCCGGTGATCACCACGGCGTCGGTTCCACAGGGACCGAACGGCCCGCTTATCCCGGAGATCCACGCCAACGCGCCGCACGCACAGTATGTCGCACGCAAGGGTGAGATCAACGCCTGGGATAACCCGGAGTTCGTGGCGGCGGTGAAAGCCACCGGGCGCAAAACGCTGATTATCGCGGGGACGATCACCAGCGTCTGCATGGCCTTCCCGTCCATCAATGCGGTGGCGGACGGATATAAAGTATTTGCGGTGATTGATGCCTCTGGCACCTACAGCAAAATGGCGCAGGAGATCACCCTGGCGCGCGTGGTGCAGGCAGGCGTGGTGCCGATGGACACGGCAGCCGTTGCTTCCGAAATTCAGCGCACGTGGAACCGTGAAGATGCGGGTGAATGGGCTGAGGTGTACACACACATCTTCCCGGCCTACCAGCTGCTGATCGAAAGCTACAGCAAAGCGCAGGACGTGGTGAAAAATAGCGAAGTGCTCGATTCGCAGCGTTAATCCTGCGCGCTGCGACATAAGCTGATTAAGGCTTAACCGAACAAGCACGAATGCTGAAAATCTGCTTGACCGTTTTAGCGCAACTCCCTATAGTAGCGCCCCGTTGCCCCCCAAGCGGTCAGGCAGCAAAACAATATGGTGAGGTGTCCGAGTGGCTGAAGGAGCACGCCTGGAAAGTGTGTATACGGCAACGTATCGGGGGTTCGAATCCCCCCCTCACCGCCATATTTGAAGAAGAGCTCGCATGAAAATGCGGGCTTTTTTTTCGCATGTTGTACGCCTTTGGGGGGAATGAGAGCCCCCGACCGGGGTTCGACAACTGGCGCAGCCAGTTGGACAGACTGAGAGCGTAGCGAACAGGCTGCCCGCAGGGCGAGCGCAGCGAGTCAATCCCCCCCTCACCGCCATATTTGAAGAAGAGCTCGCATGAAAATGCGGGCTTTTTTTTTCGCATGTTGTACGCCTTTGGGGGGAATGAGAACCCCCGACCGGGGTTCGACAACTGGCGCAGCCAGTTGGACAGACTGAGAGCGTAGCGAACAGGCTGCCCGCAGGGCGAGCGCAGCGAGTCAATCCCCCCCGGTGCTATATGCAGTTCGGTGCGGCCTGAGCCCCTCACCCTAACCCTCTCCCCAGGGAAGAGGGGGTAAAATGCACAAAAAACAAAGCCCGGTTTCCCGGGCCTTGAACACAACAGAATATTCAATAATACGCTTGTAACGTGCGCTGGCAGAGCGCCGAGCGGACGCAATCCTCTTTTGTGAAGCGTACCACCCCTATCATCTCATCTTCCTCAAAACGTGACATGGCATCGCTCAGGCCAGACTTAACGCCCGACGGCAGGTCACACTGGGTAATATCGCCGTTGACGATCACCGTCACGTTCTCCCCGAGGCGCGTTAAAAACATCTTCATTTGCGCAGCGGTCACGTTCTGAGCCTCGTCAAGAATAACGACCGCATTTTCAAATGTACGTCCGCGCATATAGGCGAACGGCGCGATTTCCACCTTGCCAATCTCTGGTCGCAGGCAGTACTGCATAAAGGAAGCGCCCAACCGCTTCACCAGCACGTCATAGACGGGCCTGAAGTACGGGGCAAACTTCTCGGAAATATCGCCGGGCAGGAAGCCCAGATCTTCATCCGCTTGCAGTACCGGACGGGTAACGATGATCCTTTCCACGTCCTTATGAATCAGCGCCTCCGCCGCTTTGGCGGCGCTGATCCAGGTTTTCCCGCATCCGGCTTCCCCGGTTGCAAAGATGAGCTGTTTACTCTCGATAGCATTCAGGTAGTGCGCCTGAGCTTCATTTCGCGCCACAATTGGCGATGCATCGCGGCTGTCCCGCGCCATGCCAATCGATTCTACGCCGCTCATCTGCACAAGCGAGGTGACCGATTCTTCTTCACGCTGTTTATGACTACGTGAATCCCGTCTCAGCACACGTTTTGCTTCGCGACGAGCTTTGATCACTGCTTTCTGTCTTCCCATGGATAGCACCTTGAGTTGTTGGTATTCATCACACGCGCCAGCATCGGCACGATTATGCGCACGAACATCAGAGGGTTGGCTTCCTTGTAAGCCATTGCTTGCATTACCGGATGACGATATACAACGGCTACGCGCACCGTTATGCACGTCGGTAGAAAAAGGTTGTTGAGGTGAAGGAGATAATTTGGTGGTGAAGAAATCGCTGCCGGAGTCTGAGCCTCCGCGCCGGGTACTGCGGTTGATGTGTTTACCTTGTCCAGTACAGGACGCAACCATTCGCGATCTCCATAGTGAGTTAACATCACTGCCGGGAACTACCGCTGTCTTCTCTTAAGTACATCAGGAATTATCATAAATGCAACATTTATTTTACCTGAATGCAACTTTTCGGACTGCCCCTACATGGAAAATCAGTCTTATATAGAAATATTACAGAAATATAACAATAAGATAGTCCGGGAAAAAAATAATGTCCCCGCGAACTGTCGCAGGGACGATTATCAGGCTTCTATGAGACCCTGAGCGAGCCAGGCGTTCGCGTCACGCGCGCCGGGCAGGGCAAAGAAATAGCCGCCGCCGATGGGCTTAATGTACTCTTCCAGCGCTTCGCCGTTGAGCCGCTTCTGCACGGTGAGGAATCCTTTCTCCAGATCGTGCTGATAGCAGACAAACAGCAGTCCCATATCAAGCTGCCCGGAGTTGGTCACCCCCAGCGAGTAGCTGTAACCCCTGCGCATCATCAGGCTGGATTGCGTCTCTTTGGTGCGAGGATTGGCGAGGCGAATATGGCTGTCCAGCGCGATGACATCCCCGTTCGGATCGCGGGCGTAGTCGGGTTCATCGTGCTCGAGCTTCATGCCGAGCGGTGCGCCGGTTTGCTTATCGCGGCCGAAGATAGTCTGCTGCTCTTTCAGCGGCGTGCGGTCCCAGAACTCCACGTGAAACTGAATGATACGCACCGCCTGATAGCTGCCGCCCACCGCCCAGGCCGGTTCGCCCTGATCCGCCGTAACCCAGACCACCTTGTTCATCAACGCGGTATTGCTGCTGTCCGGGTTGGCGGTACCGTCTTTGAAGCCCAGCAGGTTGACCGGCGTCTCTTTCCCTTTACTGCGCGCGGCGTGGTCAGAGATAAAACCTTCCCGCTTCCAGCGCACGCTCAGCAGATCCGGGGTGTGCTTGATAATATCGCGCAGGGCGTGGATCACCGTATCCTGGGTATTAGCGCAGATCTGCAACAGCAGATCGCCGTGGCACAGCGCCGCGTCGAGAGAATCATTCGGGAATCGCGTCATTTTTTGCAGCGCTTTCGGCTTCTGCTTCGCCAGACCGTAGCGATCATCAAATAGTGATTCCCCCACCGACACGGTGATGGTCAGATTATCGGGAGCGATAAACGCCCCGAGGATCCCGGAATCCATCGGCGGCAGGCGCGGATTCGGTGTTTCCGGTGCCGGACCGCCGGCGGTGAGGAAGGCAATGCGCGTGGTTAATAGCCTGAACAGACGCTCAAGGTCGGCCTTATCACTCGCCAACGAATCGAAAGCCACCAGCATCATCGAGGCCTGCTGCGGCGTCAGGATCCCCGCCTGGTGCTCACCATAAAACGGCTGCGTTTCCATACGCGCGTCCGGGGAGAGCGTGCCGGGGGCGCTTTGCGGTTTTGCCGCATGCGCCACCGGACAGCCGCCCGCCAGGGCAAACGCGCCGCCCAGCGCCCCTACCCCTTTTAACAACCGACGTCGGGAAGGTTCCGCCACGTCGTACTCGTCATGCTCGTTCATCGCTTAATCCAGACCCAGTACGCCACGCAGCAGGGAGAGATCTTCCGCCAGCGTCGTAATCGGGCCTTTCAGCGCGTTACGGTCAGCATCGGTCAGCTTGTCGTAGGTTTCGAACCCGTCTTTGGTGCGGTATTTCGACAGGATAGCGTCAACTTTCTTAAAATTGGCATCCACTTTCGCCAGCAGTTCGCCGTTCTCTTTTTGCAGTTGTGGCCGCAGCAGATCGACAATTTTCTGTGCGCCGTCAACGTTTGCCTGGAAGTCCCACAGGTCGGTGTGGCTGTAACGATCTTCTTCACCGCTGATTTTGCTGGCGGCTACTTCTTCAATTAGGCCCGCTGCGCCACCCACCACTTTCGACGGTGGGAATGCCAGCTCGCTGATGCGTTTTTGCAGCTCCAGCACGTCGCTGTTTAGCTGCTCGGCGTATTTCTCCATCCCCCTGGTGGAGTTATCGCCAAACAGGGCTTTTTCCAGACGGTGGAAGCCGGTGAATTTCGGATCGGCGGCCTTCTGCTCGTAGTCGTCTTCACGGGCGTCAATGCTGCCATCGAGGTCAGAGAACAGCTCGGCAATCGGCTCGATGCGCTCGTAGTGCTGACGTGTAGGCGCATACAGGGATTTCGCTTTTTCGATATCGCCCGCTTTCACCGCGTCGGTAAAGGCTTTGGTGCCTGCCACCAGGTCCGCCGTCTCTTTGGTGACGTAGGCTTTATAGGCGGTAATAGCGTCGCCGAGACTCAGCAGCGCCGTGCCTTTGGCCGCGTCCGCCGTCGCTGCGCCTTTGACGATCAGCTTACCTTTCGGGTTAGTCAGCAGGCCGCAGGTCATGTCATATTCCCCGGGCTGAAGATTTGCGGTCATCTTCTGGCTGAAGCCCGGCGCGATATTCTCGCGCTCTTCCACCACCATCACGCCTTTCAGGATTTCCCACTCCAGCGCCTTCTGGCTGTGGTTCTGAATAATAAACTGGGTTTTACCGCTGTTAACCGTGATGGTCATCGGCTCACACTGTTTATCGTTGACGGTGACTTTGACCTGCGGAATATCTGCTGCCTGAGCGGCGAAGGCATACACGAACAGCGCGGCGATGCCTGCGCATAACGCACTACGACGGAACTGAATGGCCATGACTCTTCCCTTTAAAGTATGTTGTAACTTAAACAGCACTTACGGCGCAACGCGCGACGTCTGCGAGCCGGTACGCGGCGGCATAGCGAACAGGATCAGCGCCGGAACCAGATAGATAAAGTACATCGCCACTTCGCTGACGCTCGGCGTTTCCTGGTAGCCGAAGATCCCTTCAAGCAGGGTACCGGTCAGTGAATGGGTCGACAGGACGTTGCTGAGATCGAACGCCACGTCCTGGAAGTGGTTCCACAGGCCCGCTTCGTGGAAGGCGCGGATCGCCCCTGCCGCCAGTCCCGCGGCCACCAGCAGAATAAACAGGCTGGTCCACTTGAAGAACGCGCCCAGGTTAAGACGAATGCCGCCCCAGTAGAGCAGGAAACCAAGCACAACCGCCGTGGCCAGCCCGAGCATCGCGCCCAGCGGCGGCCAGATGCCCACGTCCTGCTGAAAAGCCGCGAGCAGGAAGAACACGGACTCCAGGCCTTCACGCGCCACGGCGAAAAAGACCATCATGATCAGCGCCCAGCCGTGGTGGTTGCCTTTTTGCAGGGCGTTATCCACCGCCTGCTCAAGCTGTACCTTCACGTTACGGGAAACTTTGCGCATCCAGAACACCATCCAGGTGAGGATCACCACCGCTATTACGGCAACAATGCCTTCAAACAGCTCCTGCTCTTTCTGCGGAAATTCACCGGTGGTTTCGTTGATAAGAATACCCAGCCCCAGGCAGAGCGCCGCGGCAAGGGAAACGCCAACCCACATCACGCCAATCCAGCGTCCGCGCTGGGTACGCTTCAGATAACTGGCGATAAGGCTAACAATCAGGGCCGCTTCAAGGCCTTCACGTAACATAATGAGAAAAGGAACAAACATGCCGACACCTTAAATGTTTATCGCGGTCAACTGATGCAAAGAAAGGTAAATTCTTGTGATAGTGATTATCATTACGGCAACAAGAAAAACAAGCGAAATGTGTTGCGTTTTGATGACCAGATGTAAACGCATTGCGGAGTAATAATTGCTTGAGTAACCGTTGCGTTTATAAGGTATAACGAAAATGCCCATTTACGGTTAACCGGGGCTGTGGCTAAATGTCCACCTCGAAAACCAACTGAAAATAAACCATGTTTAAAATTGTCCATTTCCTGCTGGCGCTGGTGATTATTCTTGCGCTTGCCTGGCTGGTGAGTTTCGACCGCCGAAAAGTTCGTATTCGTTTCGTTTTACAGCTGATCGTGATTGAAATTGCGCTGGCGTTCTTTTTCCTGCATGCAGAAAGCGGTCTGTTTATTATTAAATACGTCTCCGGTTTCTTTGAGTCGCTGCTTAAATTCGCTGCCGAAGGGACGAATTTTGTCTTTGGCGGGATGGGTGAAAAAGGGCTGGCGTTTATTTTCCTTGGCGTGCTCTGCCCCATTATTTTTATCTCAGCGTTGATCGGTATTCTTCAGCACTGGCGCATTCTGCCGATCTTTATTCGGGTGATCGGGACGCTGCTGTCAAAACTGAACGGCATGGGCAAGCTGGAATCCTTCAACGCGGTGAGCTCGCTGATCCTCGGTCAGTCGGAAAACTTTATTGCCTACAAGGGCGTACTCGGGGATCTCTCCTCGCGTCGTCTGTTTACGATGGCTGCCACGGCTATGTCGACGGTGTCGCTGTCGATTGTCGGGGCCTATATGACCATGCTCGACGCCAGATTTGTCGTCGCGGCGCTGATCCTGAACATGTTCAGCACCTTTATTATTCTTTCGGTCATTAACCCGACCCGCCCGGAAGCGGAGCCGGATATCAAGCTGGAAAAACTGCACGAATCCCAGAGCTTCTTTGAAATGCTGGGCGAGTATATTCTGGCCGGTTTTAAGGTGGCAATGATTATTCTGGCGATGCTGATTGGTTTTATCGCCCTTATTAGCGCCGTTAACGCCCTCTTCTCCAGCATATTTGGCATGAGCTTCCAGCAGATTCTGGGTTATGTGTTTTATCCGCTGGCGTGGCTTATTGGTATTCCGTTGAGCGATGCCTTAAACGCGGGGAGCATTATGGCAACTAAACTGGTGGCGAATGAATTTGTGGCGATGATCGAGCTGCAAAAAATTGCCCATCAAATGTCACCTCGCGGGCTGGGTATTTTGTCCGTGTTCCTGGTGTCGTTCGCTAACTTCGCTTCCATTGGCATTGTGGCGGGGGCAATAAAAGGTCTGAACGAGCAGCAGGGCAACGTGGTGTCGCGGTTTGGTTTGCGTCTGGTGTACGGCGCGACGCTGGTGAGCCTGCTTTCGGCGAGCTTTGCGGGGTTGGTGTTGTAAGTTTTGTGCGGTTAATGCCCGGCGGCGCTTCGCTTGCACGGGCCTACGATACTACAACGGCGGGATTTCCCGCCGTTTTTCATTAAAACTGCACGCACACCGGCTGGTCAACCCGCATCACCGACTCCTGCGCGAAGCGTGACTTATAGATCCCGCGCAACGCTTCAATATTCTTCTCACTCTGCGCATCTTTCCCGTGGATCAGCATCAGCGCCTTGCTCGGCTCGCGCGCCACCTTGCCGTCGTTACCCAGCCACTGACCACGGGCATCAAACACCGTTAAGCCATCGCGAAAACGCGGCGTCACGTCCTGGTCAACAAACTGCTGCCACTCGCTGCCGGTAATCTGCGCCCCTGCCGGGCGATTCAAGCCAAAATAGAGCGTGGTCTGCTGCATCTGGTTATCCGCTTTGCAGGTTTCCACCGGCACGTGCTGCGCGGGTGCGTTACAGCCCGCCAGCATCACGAATGCTGCCATCATTAACCCTGTTTTAATTCTCATTGATGAAGACTCACATAGGTGAAAGGACTATCCCCTCTCCCCACCGGGGAGAGGGTTAGGGTGAGGGGAGATTACTCAGCCTGAAGCTTAGTCGGCGGCGCAGTGTGGTAGTGCGCGTCGGCTTCCGCAAAGCGTTTCTGCATGGAGGCAGACGGTGCTTTACCCAGCAGGCTGAAGACAACGATACCGATGCTGCCGAAGATGAAGCCAGGAATGATTTCGTACAGGCCCAGCCAGGCGAACTGTTTCCAGACGATAACGGTCACCGCACCAATAATCATCCCCGCCAGCGCACCGTTGCGGGTCATGCGTGACCACATGACGGAGAACAGGACTACCGGCCCAAACGCGGCACCGAAGCCCGCCCACGCGTAGCTCACCAGCCCCAGCACGCGGTTTTCCGGGTTTGCTGCCAGCGCAATCGCCACCAGCGCAACCAGCAGCACCATAAAACGCCCTACCCACACCAGCTCTTTCTGGCTCGCGCCCTTACGCAGGAACGCTTTGTAGAGGTCTTCGGTGATGGCGCTGGAGCACACCAGCAGCTGACAGCTCAGGGTGGACATCACCGCAGCCAGGATCGCGGAGAGCAGAATACCGGCAATCCAAGGGTTAAACAGAATCTGCGCCAGTTCGATGAACACGCGCTCGGCGTTCTGGTTCACCGCGCCCGCCTGCGCCGGGTTGTTGTTAAAGTACGCAATGCCGAAGAAGCCAACCGCGCACGCGCCCGCCAGACACAGGATCATCCACGTCATGCTGATGCGACGCGCGTGAACGATGGTATGGTGAGAATCCGCCGCCATGAAACGCGCCAGAATGTGCGGCTGGCCGAAGTAGCCCAGGCCCCAGCCCATCAGGGAGACGATGGCGACAAAGTTCAGCCCTTTCAGCATATCGACGTTTTCGATGCTCTTCTGCTTGATCACTTCCAGCGATTCGCCAAAGCCGCCGACGGTGAAAATGACAATCACCGGAGTCAGGATCAGGGCGAAGATCATCAGGCTCGCCTGCACGGTGTCGGTCCAGCTTACCGCCAGGAATCCGCCCACGAAGGTATAGAGGATGGTCGCGGCCGCACCGGCCCACAGGGCGGTTTCATAGCTCATGCCGAAAGTACTTTCGAACAGACGCGCGCCCGCCACGATGCCGGAAGCACAGTAGATGGTGAAGAACAGCAGGATCACCACCGCAGAGATAATGCGCAGGATACGGCTGTTATCTTCAAAGCGTCCGGTGAAGTAGTCCGGCAGCGTCAGGGCGTTGTTGTTGGCTTCGGTATGCACACGCAGACGGCCTGCTACCAGCTTCCAGTTGATCCATGCGCCAACGGTCAGGCCGATGGCGATCCAGCTTTCGGAGATACCGGAGATGAAAATCGCGCCCGGCAGCCCCATCAGCAGCCAGCCGCTCATGTCGGAAGCGCCCGCAGAGAGTGCGGTGACCATCGGGCCTAAGCTGCGCCCGCCGAGGATGTAGTCGTCAAAGTTTTTAGTGGAACGCCATGCCAAAAACCCTATCAGGATCATGCCAAAAATATAAACGAGAAATGTCACCAGCATCGGTGTGCTAATAGCCATTCAAATTCTCCAAAATGTCGAGCGACAACCGTCCGGGTTGCCTTGTTATGTCATCACCGGAACGTAGTGATGTGTGTATGTGTTTCCGTTGGGCGCGCTATCCTGCCGTATACGCATCCCACTGACAAACGATTTAACACTGCATTTACATGAATTTCATCACTGGTTTTATACGTCTTTCCTATAGGTTGCACTCGCTCACGCTTTTACGGGTTGCACCTTTAAAAAGTGTTAAGCACCGCATAAAAACTGGGCTCAGAAACGGCCGCACGTTCTTTTTCACAGCTAACTAATCGTTAACAATCCATTCATTTTCCAGCTTGCAGACCAGGTCACATTTAACACGGTTGCACAAAGTTGCAACATGGTGGATATTTCACGCTATCAACAGAACGCTATTACAGAACAACAGGAGTTTTGGCATGGGGATGACCACCATGGGGGTTAAGCTGGATGACGCTACCCGCGAACGGATTAAAACCGCTGCGACCCGCATCGACCGCACACCGCACTGGTTAATCAAGCAGGCGATTTTTAACTATCTGGAAAGACTGGAGAGTGAAGAAGGTCTGCCGGAGCTGCCTGCCCTGCTGGCGGGCGCAGCGAACGAAAGCGAAGAAGCCGCGACGGCCGTTGAGGAGAACCACCAGCCGTTCCTCGAATTTGCCGAGCAGATCCTGCCGCAGTCCGTCAGCCGCGCCGCCATTACCGGCGCCTACCGCCGTGCCGAAACCGACGCCGTGCCGATGCTGCTGGAGCAGGCGCGCCTGCCTGAAGCCGTTGCCGCTCAGGCGCACAGCCTGGCGTATCAGCTCGCCGACAAGCTGCGTAATCAGAAAACCGCCAGCGGACGCGCCGGGATGGTTCAGGGTCTGCTGCAGGAGTTTTCCCTCTCCTCACAGGAAGGCGTGGCGCTGATGTGTCTGGCGGAAGCGCTGCTGCGTATTCCGGATAAAGCCACCCGCGATGCCCTGATCCGCGACAAAATCAGCAACGGCAACTGGCACTCTCACATTGGCCGCAGTCCGTCGCTGTTCGTTAACGCCGCCACCTGGGGCCTGCTGTTTACCGGCAAGCTGGTCTCCACCCATAACGAAGCCAACCTGTCGCGCTCCCTGAACCGCATCATCGGCAAGAGCGGCGAGCCGCTGATCCGCAAGGGCGTGGACATGGCGATGCGCCTGATGGGCGAGCAGTTCGTCACCGGGGAAACCATTGCCGAAGCGCTGGCGAACGCCCGCAAGCTGGAAGACAAAGGCTTCCGCTACTCCTACGACATGCTGGGTGAAGCGGCGCTGACCGCCGCCGACGCGCAGGCCTACATGGTCTCTTACCAGCAGGCGATCCACGCCATCGGTAAAGCGTCCAACGGTCGCGGTATTTATGAAGGTCCGGGCATCTCTATCAAGCTTTCCGCCCTGCACCCGCGCTACAGCCGTGCGCAGTACGACCGGGTGATGGAAGAACTCTACCCGCGCCTGAAGTCCCTGACCCTGCTGGCGCGCCAGTATGACATCGGCATCAACATCGACGCCGAAGAGGCGGACCGTCTGGAGATCTCCCTCGACCTGCTGGAAAAACTGTGCTTCGAGCCGGAGCTGGCGGGCTGGAACGGGATTGGTTTCGTTATCCAGGCCTACCAGAAACGCTGTCCGTTCGTCATTGACTACCTGATTGACCTGGCCAGCCGCAGCCGTCGCCGCCTGATGATCCGTCTGGTGAAGGGCGCCTACTGGGACAGCGAAATCAAACGCGCCCAGATGGAAGGTCTGGAAGGTTATCCGGTCTATACCCGCAAGGTCTATACCGACGTCTCTTACCTCGCCTGCGCGAAAAAACTGCTCGGCGTGCCGAACCTGATTTATCCTCAGTTCGCCACCCACAACGCCCACACCCTGGCGGCGATCTACAGCCTGGCGGGTCAGAACTACTATCCGGGCCAGTACGAGTTCCAGTGCCTGCACGGCATGGGCGAACCGCTGTACGAGCAGGTGACCGGTAAAGTGGCCGACGGCAAGCTGAACCGTCCGTGCCGAATCTATGCCCCGGTAGGTACCCACGAAACCCTGCTGGCCTACCTGGTGCGTCGTCTGCTGGAGAACGGGGCGAACACCTCCTTCGTTAACCGCATCGCCGATACCACCCTGCCGCTGGACGAACTGGTGGCCGATCCGGTACAGGCCGTTGAGAAGATGGCGGCGCAGGAAGGCCAGATTGGTCTGCCGCATCCGAAGATTGCCCTGCCGCGCGAGCTGTATGGTGCAGGTCGCGTCAACTCGGCGGGTCTGGATCTCGCCAACGAACACCGTCTGGCGTCGCTCTCTTCTGCCCTGCTAAACAGCGCATTGCAGAAGTGGCAGGCCAGGCCGATCCTTGAGCAGTCCGTTGAGGACGGTGAAATGCAGCCGGTGATCAACCCGGCAGAGCCGAAGGATATCGTCGGCTACGTGCGCGAAGCCACGGAAACGGAAGTGGAGCAGGCCCTGGAGAGCGCGGTGAACAACGCGCCAATCTGGTTTGCCACCCCGCCGCAGGAGCGTGCCGCCATTCTGGAACGCGCGGCGGTGCTGATGGAAGATCAGATGCAGCAGCTGATCGGCATTCTGGTGCGTGAAGCGGGTAAAACCTTCAGCAACGCCATCGCCGAAGTGCGCGAGGCGGTCGACTTCCTGCACTACTACGCCGGTCAGGTGCGCGATGATTTCGACAACGAAACCCACCGTCCGCTCGGCCCGGTGGTGTGTATCAGCCCGTGGAACTTCCCGCTGGCGATCTTCACCGGCCAGATTGCCGCGGCGCTGGCCGCAGGCAACAGCGTGCTGGCGAAACCGGCAGAGCAGACCCCGCTGATTGCCGCCCAGGGCATTAACATTCTGCTGGAAGCGGGCGTACCGGCGGGCGTGGTGCAGCTGCTGCCAGGGCGCGGTGAAACGGTCGGGGCCAAACTGACCTCCGATAACCGCGTACGCGGCGTGATGTTTACCGGTTCTACCGAAGTGGCCTCCCTGCTACAACGCAACATCGCCACCCGTCTGGATGCGCAGGGCCGTCCTACCCCGCTGATCGCTGAAACCGGCGGCATGAACGCCATGATCGTGGACTCCTCCGCACTCACCGAGCAGGTCGTCGTTGACGTGCTGGCTTCTGCCTTCGACAGCGCGGGCCAACGCTGTTCCGCCCTGCGCGTACTGTGCTTACAGGATGACGTGGCTGACCACACGCTGAAGATGCTGCGCGGTGCGATGGCGGAATGCCGCATGGGCAACCCGGGCCGTCTCACCACCGACATCGGGCCGGTGATCGACGCGGAAGCCAAAGCCAACATTGAAAACCACATTCAGACCATGCGTGCCAAAGGCCGTCCGGTGTTCCAGGCGGTGCGCGAGAACAGCGAAGATGCCCGCGAGTGGCAGACCGGCACCTTCGTGCCGCCAACGCTGATTGAGCTGGCAAGCTTCGACGAGCTGAAAAAAGAGGTCTTCGGCCCGGTACTGCACGTGGTGCGCTACAACCGTAACAACCTCAACGAGCTGATCGATCAGATCAACGCCTCGGGTTACGGCCTGACGCTTGGCGTGCATACCCGTATCGACGAAACCATTGCCCAGGTGACCGGCAATGCTAGAGTTGGCAACCTGTACGTCAACCGCAACATGGTTGGCGCGGTCGTGGGCGTGCAGCCGTTTGGCGGTGAAGGTCTCTCCGGCACCGGCCCGAAAGCGGGCGGTCCGCTCTATCTGTACCGTCTGCTGGCAAACCGTCCGGAAAATGCGCTGGGCGTGACGCTGGCGCGTCAGGACGCGGAATATCCGGTGGATGCGCAGGTGAAAGCCGTGCTGACCCAGCCGCTGGACGCGCTGATTAAGTGGGCTGAAAATCGTCCTGAGCTGCGTGCGATTGCACAGCAGTACGGCGAGCTGGCGCAGGCGGGAACACAGCGTCTGCTGCCGGGTCCTACCGGCGAGCGCAACACCTGGACGCTGATGCCGCGCGAGCGTGTGCTGTGCGTGGCGGATAACGAGCAGGATGCGCTGGTGCAGCTGGCAGCCGCAACGGCAACGGGCTGTGAGGTGCTGTGGCCGGAAGATGCCCTGCATCGCGACCTCGCCAAACAGTTGCCAAAAGCGGTTTCGGCCCGCATTCGCTTTGCGAAGGCCGATGCCCTGCTGACCCAGCCGTTTGACGCGGTGATCTACCACGGTGATTCCGACCAGCTGCGCGAACTGTGCGAGCAGGTTGCGGCCCGCAGCGGTGCCATCGTTTCCGTGCAGGGCTTTGCGCGCGGGGAAACCAACCTGCTGCTGGAGCGTCTGTACGTTGAGCGCTCGCTCAGCGTCAACACCGCGGCGGCGGGGGGTAACGCCAGCCTGATGACAATCGGCTAACGCTGTGCTAATAAGGCTCCGGAGACGGAGCCTTATTTTATTGGGGAGTGTATGAAACGATATCTTATCGCAGGCGCAGCACTGCTGCTCAGCGCCAGCGCGCTGGCCGACGAGTGCGACAAAGCGACCACCCAGACAGAACTCAGTGCCTGTGCGGCAGAGCAGTACCAGGCTGCGGATAAAAAGCTCAACCAGACGTACCAGGCCGCCATCAAACGCGCGGCAGCCCCTCAGCGCGACCTGCTGAAAAAGGCGCAGCAGGCGTGGATCGCCCTGCGTGACGCAGACTGTAAATTGATGGGTTCAGGAACCGAAGGTGGCACTATTCAGCCGATGATTATCAACCAGTGCCTGACGGAGAAAACAGCGGAGCGCGAAGCCTTTCTGGCCTCGTTGATGCAGTGTGAAGAGGGCAATTTAAGCTGCCCTTTCCAACCGGCTGATTAGCGCACACGGATCCCTTCGATAATCATCCGCTGTACGTTTTCCAGGGTGCTCTGGAAAAACGCCTCGTCCTGGAGCGTTTTACCGGTCACCGCCTCGACCTGGGCCGCGAAGTCAGCGTAGTGCTGGGTTGAGGCCCAAATCATGAAGATCAGATGATGCGGATCGACGGGCGCCAGTTTTCCGCTGGCGACCCATCCGGCAATAATGGCCGATTTATCGTCCACCAGCTGCTTTAGATCTCCCGTCAGCTCCGCCTGCAACAGCGGCGCGCCCTGCAACATCTCCAGACAGAACAGCCTGGATGCCTGCGGGTAATCACGCGATACCTCCAGCTTCAGCCTTATGTACTCCTCTATCGCCACCAGCGGGGCCAGCTCTTCGCGAAACGCCTTGAGAGGTGCCAGCCAGATATCGAGGATTTGCTGCATCACCGCCACATACAGCGCCTCTTTCGACGGGTAGTAGTAGAGCAGATTGGTCTTGGACACCCCGGCCTGCTCCGCCACCTGCTCAAGGCGCGTACCGTGAATACCAAACTGCGAAAATGTCTCCAGCGCAGCGCTGAGGATCGCCTGTTTCTTGGCGCTCACCGCCTGCGAACGTTTTCCGGGTGTTTTCACTGCGCCTTGTGTCATTTTCGCTCTCCATTTTCTGTCCTGCGCTCAGCATAGCAAAACCCCCGTCTCGCCACGACCTTCTGCACCCTCAGCGCGCATGAGTGCCTGTTTTCTGTGCAATGATTTTGACCATCTAGTCCACATTTTCGCTGTTAATTTCAACAACCATCATTTAACACCCTAATAACAAAGTGATTTTCAAAACTGGCACTGCCTTTGCAAAAACATCGTGACACCTGCGACGTAATGAAGAGAGGTTCGTGATGAAAATTGGCGTATTTGTACCGATCGGCAACAACGGCTGGCTTATCTCGACCACTGCCCCGCAATACATGCCGACCTTTGAGCTGAATAAAGCCATCGTGCAGAAAGCGGAGCATTACCATTTCGACTTTGCGCTCTCGATGATCAAGCTGCGCGGTTTCGGCGGTAAGACCGAATTCTGGGACCACAACCTGGAGTCCTTTACCCTGATGGCGGGCCTGGCGGCGGTCACCTCGCGGATCCAGATCTACGCCACCGCCGCCACCCTTACCCTGCCCCCGGCGATCGTGGCGCGGATGGCCTCCACCATCGACTCCATCTCCGGCGGGCGCTTTGGCGTTAACCTGGTCACCGGCTGGCAAAAGCCGGAGTACGAGCAGATGGGGATCTGGCCGGGGGACGATTACTTCTCCCGTCGCTACGACTACCTGACTGAATATGTGCAGGTGCTGCGCGATCTGTGGGGCACCGGCAAAAGCGATTTCAAAGGCGATTTCTTCACCATGAACGACTGCCGCGTCAGCCCGCAGCCGTCGGTGCCGATGAAGGTTATCTGCGCCGGGCAGAGCGACGCCGGGATGGAATTCTCCGCGAAATACGCCGACTTCAACTTCTGCTTCGGCAAAGGCGTTAACACCCCTGCCGCCTTCGCGCCCACTGCGGCACGCATGAAAGCGGCCGCCGATAAAACCGGGCGCGACGTGGGCTCCTACGTGCTGTTTATGGTGATTGCCGACGAAACCGATGACGCCGCGCGCGCCAAATGGGAACGATACAAGGACGGCGCGGATGACGAAGCGCTGAGCTGGCTGACCGAGCAGAGCCAGAAGGATACCCGCTCCGGCGCGGACACCAACGTTCGCCAGATGGCCGACCCGACGTCTGCCGTCAATATCAACATGGGCACCCTGGTTGGCTCGTATGCCAGCGTCGCCAGAATGCTCGACGAAGTGGCTGCCGTGCCCGGCGCCGAAGGCGTGCTGCTGACCTTCGATGATTTTCTCACCGGCGTGGAAACCTTCGGCGAGCGCATTCAGCCGCTGATGCAGTGCCGCGCCCACATCCCTGCCGTGACGAAGGAGGTGGCGTAATGACGACCCTCAACGCTCGCCCGGAAGCCATTACCTTTGACGCGCAGCGCAGCGCGCTGATCGTGGTGGATATGCAAAACGCCTATGCCAGTAAAGGCGGGTATCTGGATCTGGCCGGGTTTGACGTCTCCACCACGCAGCCGGTGATTGAGAACATCAAAACCGCCGTGCACGCTGCGCGCGCTGCGGGCATGCTCATCGTCTGGTTCCAGAACGGCTGGGACGACCAGTACGTCGAAGCTGGTGGTCCCGGCTCCCCCAACTTTCACAAATCCAACGCCCTGAAAACCATGCGCCAACGGCCAGAACTCCAGGGCACGCTGCTGGCGAAAGGCGGCTGGGATTATCAGCTGGTGGATGAGCTGGTACCGGAAGCCAGCGATATCGTACTGCCGAAACCGCGCTACAGCGGCTTTTTCAATACCCCGCTCGACAGCCTGCTGCGCAGCCGGGGCATTCGTCATCTGGTCTTTACGGGCATTGCCACCAACGTCTGCGTGGAGTCGACCCTGCGCGACGGCTTTTTCCTCGAGTATTTTGGCGTGGTGCTGGAAGACGCTACCCATCAGGCCGGGCCGGATTTTGCCCAGAAAGCCGCCCTGTTCAATATCGAAACCTTTTTTGGCTGGGTCAGTAACGTCAATGATTTCTGCGACGCGCTGAATCCCCCGCTCGCCCGCATCGCCTGAGGAGAAACGCTATGCCGAAATCCGTGATTATTCCGCCGGGCACCAGCACCCCGATTGCCCCCTTCGTTCCCGGCACCCTCGCCGACGGCGTGGTGTATGTCTCGGGCACGCTGCCGTTTGATAAAGACAACAACGTGGTGTTTATCAACGACCCAAAGGGGCAAACCCGCCACGTGCTGGAGACGATCAAAACCGTGATCGAAACGGCGGGTGGTACGATGGAGGACGTGACCTTCAACAGCATCTTTATCACCGACTGGAAAAACTACGCCGCGATTAACGAAATCTACGCGGAGTTTTTCCCCGGCGATAAACCGGCGCGGTTTTGCATCCAGTGCGGGCTGGTAAAGCCCGAAGCGCTGGTTGAAATTGCCACCGTTGCGCACATCGCGAAGTGAGGCCGCCATGAAACTGTCCATTTCCCCGCCCCCCTTTGCGGGCGCGCCCGTGGTGGTACTGATTGCCGGGCTCGGCGGCAGCGGGAGCTACTGGCTGCCTCAGCTCGCCGTGCTGGGGCAGGAGTATCAGGTGGTGTGCTACGACCAGCGGGGCACGGGGAATAACCCGGATACCCTGCCGGAAGACTACACCCTCGCACACATGGCCGACGAGCTCGCACTGGCGTTAGCCGGGGCCGGGATCGCCCGTTACTGCGTGGTCGGCCACGCGCTGGGGGCGCTGGTGGGCCTGCGGCTGGCCATCGATAAGCCCGACGCCCTTACCGCGCTGGTCTGCGTCAACGGCTGGCTGACGCTCAATGCCCATACCCGACGCTGTTTTGACGTTCGCGAACGTCTGCTGCATTCGGGCGGCGCGCAGGCGTGGGTAGAGGCACAGCCGTTGTTCCTCTACCCGGCAGACTGGATGGCCGCCCGCGCCCCGCGGCTGGAGGCCGAGCACGCGCTGGCGCTGGCCCATTTTCAGGGCAAAGCCAATCTGCTGCGCAGGCTGCATGCCCTGAAACAGGCCGATTTCAGCCGCCACGCTGCACGCGTTCGCTGCCCCGTGCAGATTATCTGTTCCACCGACGATCTGCTGGTGCCGTCCGTCTGTTCTGATGAACTGCACGCCGCACTCCCGCACGCCCGCAAAACGGTCATGCGCCAGGGCGGGCATGCCTGCAACGTGACCGCGCCGGACATCTTTAACACTCTGCTGCTGAACGGGCTTGCCAGCCTGCTGCACAGCCCAGAATCCGCTTTGTAAGGAGTTTGAATGAGCGAAGCCATCACGCCCGCCGCGCTGGAAACGCTGTTTACCGGCGCACGTACCCATAACGGCTGGCTGGATATACCGGTCAGTGACGAGACGCTGCACGAGATTTATGACCTGATGAAATGGGGGCCGACGTCCGCCAACTGCTCCCCGGCGCGCATTGTGTTTGTGCGAAGCCCGGAAGGAAAAGAAAAGCTGCGCCCGGCGCTCTCCAGCGGCAACCTTGAGAAAACGCTCACTGCCCCGGTCACGGCGATTGTCGCCTGGGACAGCGAGTTTTATGAGCGCCTGCCTGAACTGTTCCCGCACGGCGATGCCAGAAGCTGGTTTACCGCAAGCCCCGCGCTGGCGGAAGAAACCGCCTTTCGCAACAGCTCAATGCAGGCCGCGTTCCTGATTTTCGCCTGCCGCGCGCTCGGGCTCGACACCGGGCCGATGTCCGGTTTTGACCGGGAAAAAGTGGACGCGGCCTTTTTCACGGGCACGCTGCTTAAAAGCAATCTGCTGATCAACATCGGCTACGGCGATACGACCAAACTGTACGGACGCCTGCCGCGTCTGGCCTTTGACGATGCCTGCGGGCTGGCGTAAGGAGCCATCATGACGACACCCGATCAACAAACGTTCCGTGATGCCATGGCCTGCGTCGGTGCGGCGGTCAATATCATCACCACCGACGGCCCGGCGGGAATGGCGGGCTTTACCGCAAGCGCGGTATGCAGCGTAACCGATACCCCGCCCACTCTGCTGGTGTGCCTCAACCGCGGCGCGTCGGTCTGGCCGATTTTCAGCGAGAACCGCACCCTGTGCGTTAACACGCTGAGTGCCGGACAGGAGCCTTTATCCAACCTGTTTGGCGGGAAAACGCCGATGGCGGACCGCTTTGCCGCTGCCCGCTGGCAGACAGGCGACACGGGCTGCCCGCGTCTGGAAAATGCGCTGGCCTCGTTCGACTGCCGCATCAGCCAGGTGGTGAGCGTTGGCACTCACGACATTCTGTTTTGCGACATCGTATCCATCGTACGCCACCCGGCGCCGCAAGGGCTGGTGTGGTTCGACCGCGGCTATCACGCACTTATGCGACCCGCCTGTTAATCCGCATTCAGGAGACAGATCATGTTCGGACTTCCCCACTGGCAGTTGAAATCGACCTCCACAGAAGCAGGCGTGGTCGCGCCGGATGAAAGGCTCCCGCTCGGGCAGACAATGGTGATGGGCGTGCAGCATGCGGTCGCGATGTTTGGTGCGACGGTGCTGATGCCCATGCTGATGGGGCTGGATCCTAACCTCGCCATTTTGATGTCGGGTATGGGTACCCTGCTGTTCTTTTTTGTCACCGGCGGGCGTGTGCCCAGCTATCTGGGCTCCAGCGCCGCCTTCGTTGGAGTGGTCATTGCAGCGACCGGGTTTAACGGTCAGGGTATTAACCCCAACCTGAGCGTGGCCCTCGGCGGCATTATCGCCTGTGGGCTGGTCTATACCCTGACCGGTCTGGTGGTGATCAAAGTCGGCACACGCTGGATCGAGCGGATGATGCCCCCCGTCGTCACCGGGGCGGTGGTGATGGCGATAGGCCTGAACCTCGCGCCGATTGCGGTGAAGAGCGTTTCCGGCTCACCGTTTGAAAGCTGGATGGCGGTGATTACGGTGCTGTGCATCGGCGTGGTGGCGGTCTTTACGCGCGGCATGATCCAGCGGCTGCTGATCCTGGTCGGGCTGATTGCGGCCTGTCTGGTCTACGCGCTGCTGGCGAACGTGCTCGGCCTCGGCAAACCGGTTGATTTCACACTGATTCATCAGGCCGCCTGGTTCGGCATGCCGCACATAACCTCGCCCACCTTTAACGCTCAGGCGATGATGCTCATCGCGCCTGTCGCGGTGATTCTGGTGGCTGAAAACCTGGGCCATTTGAAAGCCGTAGCGGGAATGACCGGCCGCAATATGGACCCGTATATGGGACGGGCGTTTGTGGGAGACGGTCTGGCGACCATGCTCTCCGGCTCGGTCGGCGGCAGCGGCGTGACGACCTACGCGGAAAACATCGGCGTGATGGCAGTGACCAAAGTCTACTCGACGCTGGTCTTCGTGGCGGCGGCGGTGATGGCGATGCTGCTCGGCTTTTCCCCAAAATTCGGCGCATTGATCCACACCATCCCGGCACCCGTGATTGGCGGCGCCTCGATTGTGGTATTTGGTCTTATTGCCGTCGCGGGGGCACGTATCTGGGTGCAGAATCATGTTGATCTGAGCCAGAATGGTAACCTGATCATGGTGGCGGTGACACTGGTGCTGGGGGCGGGTGATTTCGCCCTGACGCTGGGCGGGTTTACGGTAGGCGGGATTGGCACGGCGACCTTCGGCGCGATCCTGCTCAACGCCCTGCTGAGCCGCCGGAAAAGGGATGTACCGCAAGGAAAAGCCATCACCCCTTCCACCTGAAATACGTGCCGCATTCTTGCCGGGTGACGCTACGCTTACCCGGCCTACAATTGGCAAGTAGGCCCGAGCAAGCGAAGCGCCGCCGGGCTAAACGGACAGGGTGCGCGTTGTTAGCTATCTGCCCCTTGTTCAGCGCTCAATCCGGCAGTCGCCTTACGTCGTTTTTTTAACTTCAACTCGCTCACCAGCACCCCGGCGATAATAAATGCCGCGCCCACCAGCGCCAGCAGCGGCAGACGCTCCCCGGCGAGTCGCCCGAAAATACCCGCCCACACCGGTTCACCGGTGTAAATGACCGTCGCCCGTGTCGGGGATACGCTGCGCTGCGCCCAGTTCATGGTAACCTGGATAATGGCGCTGAAAATGCCCAGCCCCAGCGCCACGACGATAAGCCCGGTAGACATCGGCGGGACGGACTCCCCTGCCGGCACCATCGTCGCGAACGCCACCAGCGACGCGGTGGCAAGCTGCACCACCGTCACCCGCTTGACGTCCACTTTTCCTGCCCAGGCGCTAATCAGAATAATTTCTGCCGCAATGGCGACGGCCCCCACCAGAGTGATGATCTCCCCCGGCCCCAGCGCCAGCAGATTATTTTCCGGCCCGGCTAATAAAATAAGGCCGATGAACGCCAGCACGATGCCAATGCACGACATCAGGCCCGGCATTCTGCCGAGGCACAGCCACTGCAACAGCGGCACCAGCGGTACGTACATGGCGGTGATGAAGGCGGATTTACTGCTGGAGATAGACTGGAGCCCCCACGTTTGCAGGCTGTAACCCATGGCAATCGCCACGCCAATGGCGACACCCGCTTTAAGCTCTCTCAGGGTCAATCCGCGCAGGGTTTTCAGTGAAATAAGCGCCACGGCAACCGCCGCGGTTGCAAAACGCAGCCCTACAAAGAAAAACGGATCGCTCATCGTGACCGCGTACTGAACGGCAAGAAAGGTTCCGCCCCAGAACATGGTGATCAAAATCAGGATCGCTTCCTGAGGCTTAATGGAGAAGGTAAAACGGGAAACGGACATGGGACACCAGCACGAAGAATCAATCCTGTAGTGTGCGATGCCTTTGATGACAGTTCAATGTAGCAGACATAAAAAAACCGCCGGGAAACCCGGCGGCAGAGAGTTAACCCGGCGTACTACTTGTTGCTGCCGTGGCTATTTTTACCCCCTTTTTTACCAGCCTCTGATGCGCGCTGAGGGTCGTTTTTAAAGTTGCCCCCGCTAGACTGGCCACCTTTACGACCTGCTTCTGATGCTCTTTCACGGTCTTCAGCGAAATTACCTGAACCACCACGATGGTTTGCCATCTCTAACCTCCAGAGTGTGAAACATTAGACATCATATTGCATTCAGTAAAAGAGGATTCTTTCACCTCGCGGCTCAAGGACAGTGCCTTTATCTGTGCCGCGTGAAACTAAGCTTAGTGTAATGCGGCTATCCGGCAAGCGAGAGGTAATATTCTGCAACATGATCTCAGCCTTTCGTATGAAATATTGAGGAAGTCATTCATAAGCCATTCTTATATTTTGAAAAATCCCCGCCGCGAAAGTTGTTTCATTTTGCTACAAGGCGCATAACCAAAAGATATTGTTATATATCAAAGAAATGCCGTTCATTTTTGCAGTCTGGCTGTGATGTCATATCTTTAAAGGAACGCAGCGATCCGCTGTAAGAAAAACCAACGAGGAGTGATGCAAAATGGCAAAAGTTCTGGTGCTCTATTATTCCATGTATGGACACATTGAAACCATGGCTCACGCAGTAGCAGAAGGCGCAAACAAAGTAGACGGCGTTGAGGTCGTGGTTAAACGCGTACCGGAAACCATGCAGGCGGAAGCCTTCGCCAAAGCCGGGGGGAAAACACAAAACGCCCCGGTCGCCACCCCGCAGGAGCTCGCGGACTATGATGCCATTATCTTCGGCACCCCGACCCGCTTCGGCAATATGTCCGGCCAGATGCGCACCTTCCTCGACCAGACGGGCGGGCTCTGGGCCTCCGGCGCGTTATACGGCAAGCTGGCCAGCGTGTTCAGCTCTACCGGCACGGGCGGCGGCCAGGAGCAGACGATCACTTCCACCTGGACAACGCTTGCGCATCATGGGATGGTCATTGTGCCGATTGGCTACGGCGCGCAGGAACTGTTTGATGTCTCCCAGGTCCGTGGTGGTACGCCCTATGGCGCAACAACGATTGCCGGTGGGGATGGTTCACGTCAGCCAAGCAATGAAGAACTTTCAATCGCCCGCTATCAGGGTGAATACGTCGCGGGTCTTGCCAAAAAACTGAACGGCTAACCTAACAGGAGGACAAGTATGCCAACTCAAGAATCCAAAGCTCACCACGTGGGCGAATGGGCAAGTTTACGCAATACCTCTCCGGAGATTGCCGAAGCCATCTTTGAAGTCGCCAATTATGACGAAAAGCTGGCTGAACAGATTTGGGAAGAAGGCAACGATGAAGTGCTGGTTCGCGCCTTCAAAAAAACCGACAAAGACTCGCTGTTCTGGGGCGAGCAAACCATCGAACGTAAAAACGTCTGAACGTTCCCCCCGCCCACGCGGGGGGTTATTTTCTATTTCGCCGCGTTATCCATCACCGCATTGAATTTATCGACAGGACAGAAGCCGTTGCCATCCACCGGACAGCCCTTCAGCTCCAGCGTCACGCGCTGCGCAGGGGATTGCAGCGACAGTACGCTGGCGTTACGCAGCTGATCTGAACTCTGGTAAACATACTCAATTTTCATCAGCTCCTGGTTAGTGTTTTTATCATGCCAGCGCTGGAAGACAATTTTACCGCCAATCGGGGTTCTTTCCTGCTGGTCGTGCAGCTGATAAGGCCTGAAGTCCAGCGCGGTCAGCAGCGAGGCGATGTTAGAGTCGTGCCCTACCAGCAGGGTGATTTTTGGCGCTTTTGCCTGGTCGGTCACCAGCGCTTTATCAATGTACTTCACCAGCGGTTTAGCCACGTTCTGCGCCACCTCCGTCGACGTAAACAGCGAGTCCTGATAGCCGTTTTTCAGCTTCGACAGCACGCGCCACTGCTGATCGGTTTTGATTTCCCCCCAGGCAACCTGGTCTGTCGGGAAGCCTTCGTAATACTGTAGCGTGAAAGCATCTACCAGCGAGTTACCCACCTTCAGCGGCCCGGAGACGCCCGGCTCTTTTTCATAATCGGCGCTGAACGTATCTTTCGCCTCCGTCAGGGAGCAGACTTTTTTCTCCTTGCAGGACGGCGAGTCGCTGTAGTTTGTCAGCTGTTCCAGCAGTTTGTAGCTTTCATCCAGCTGCATTTTCTGCCGTTCCGTCTCCATCGCTTTCAGCGCTTTCTCGCGAAACTCAGGGGAGTTATCGGTAATGACCGGATTGAAGGTGGGGTCCATGGTGCCCATTTTTTCCTGGTGATGCACAGGAACATCGCACCCGGGGAACGCGCCGGTGATAAAGAACTGCGCGGTCGCCACGGTGCGCTGGAGGCTGTTGGCGTAGGCATAGACGGTATCCGCTGGCGGGCATTCACCCGTCTTCACCATCCCCTGCTCTGCCAGCCACTCGCGCATATAGTGACCCATATACACTTCCAGTACGCCACCTTTGGTGGTGAGCTGTCCACCCGGGACGTCCCACTCCGGCCACTGCTTCGGCGTGGACTGCTCCAGCACGCTGCCGTTATTGGCAAGCGGCGCGCGCAGGTTGTGGCGGCTCATGATGAGCACCTGTTCCAGCTGATAGCCATCCGGCGTGTCCTGTGCCTGCGCCCCAAACGTCACTGAAAGCGTTCCTGCCACGGCGACAGCGAGTAGTGCTTTTCTCATCCCTTTTTCCTCATGCGTTTTTATCGTTACGCTGAGTGTGACAGACTGGTGACCGTTTTTTCGGGAAGCATTTCTCAAACTGATGAATACGTTCAGATGCTGATGCCGGTGACGATGCCGACATACAGCGCCGCCCATGCGCAGGCTGACAGCAGGCTAACGACGTAAACCTTCATCGCGCTCATCCTGAGCATGCCGGCCGCCAGCGGCACGATATAACGCAGCACCGCCAGGAAACGCGACGTGAACAGCGCGACTACGCCGTTCTTTTGCAGCTGATGCTGTACCCGCAGAATCTTATCGGCATGTTTTGCGGTGAGGCGTGACACCAGCCGGGTATGCCCCATCAGCTGGCCGATATGGTAATTCAGCACCGAACCTGCCGTAGCGCCCATCACCACCGCCAGCCACGTCATTCCGGGATGCAGACTCGACTGGCTGACGGCGATCCCCGCCATCAGCATGACCGATGCGGGCGGCAGCACCGAGGAGACCAGCACCGTCGATTTACTCAACGCCATAACAACGAGCAGCGCGAACAGATGCGTCGGATAATGCGCAAAATGATCCAGCAGCGTGTCCAGCCATGCCATTTTACTCTCTCCGGTAACAAATGAATTCTCCATTTAAAAAGAAAACAGTTAAATAAAACCTCAACATGCGTTTAATACTATTCATTTAAACCGTTCTTCAACATTATTAAAATTCCTCAGCAGCAGTTTTAAATAAGCGTATTATCCCTCTCGTTTTACAACGATCTCGTTATGGCGAGGCTCCTGTACAAATAAACGTTATCGCTCTGGTGGGTTCGAGAGAACCGGCACAGGGTAAAACAGGCACTGTCGAATCAAGGCTTTGTCAGTATAACTTCCCTTGCGGGATACGGTGTACAGTGCTGAACCCAGGACGTGGGGATCTCCTTTCCGACATGCCCTGTCTTGCTCGCCCCTGAGAGATTTTATTATTCAAAGGGAATTTACTATGTCTTACGCTATTCACAACCAAAACCTGGCTTTCAATGACAGCGCCATCGCGCAATATATGAATACCGATTTTATCGTTATTGATATTTCATTATGCGTGGCTCTGGCACGCGAGCAGTTCTTTGAAAAATTAAAAGATGATGATATTCCGTCGCATATTTTTATCGAAGATAACGGTCGCCTCGCGGGTTTGATCGCCGTACGCAAATTGTTGCAGGCCACCGACACCGTGCAGCCCGTTAAGGGGTTGATGATATCGGATTTTATTCAGCTCAAACCGGAAGATGAGCGGGCGGATGTCGCCGGGCTGCTGGCGCATGCGGGTGCGGATGTAGTGCCGGTGGTGACCCACGGCAAGCTGGTGGGCTGCCTTACCGAGCGTGAAATCGCCCATCTGCTGGAAGATGACGTTACTGAAGATGCCCAGCTTCAGGGGGCGACGCTGCCGCTGGAGAAGCCCTATCTGGAAACCAGCGCCTTTAGCCTGTGGAAGAAACGCTCCGTCTGGCTGCTGCTGCTGTTTGTCGCGGAAGCGTATACCAGCTCGGTGATCCAGCATTTTGAAGAGGCGCTGGAATCCGCAATTGCGCTGGCGTTCTTTATTCCGCTGCTGATTGGCACCGGCGGAAACAGCGGGACGCAGATCACCTCGACGCTGGTGCGCGCCATGGCGCTGGGTGAAGTCCACCTTCGCGATGTGGGTCGTGTGCTGCGCAAAGAGATGAGCACCTCGTTAATGATTGCCGCCACGCTGGGTCTGGCGGGTTGCGTTCGCGCCTGGATGATGGGCATTGGGATGGAAATCACGCTCATCGTCAGCCTGACGCTGGTCTGCATTACGCTGTGGAGCGCTATCGTCTCGTCGGTGATCCCGATGGTACTGAAACGCTGCAAAATCGACCCAGCGGTGGTCTCCGCACCGTTTATCGCCACGTTAATCGACGGCACCGGGCTGATTATCTACTTCAAAATTGCGCAGTATACGCTGGGGCTGGAATAACGAAAAAACCCTGCGATATTGCTATCGCAGGGTTTTCGAATTTGGCGGAAGCGTAGAGATTCGAACTCTAGAACCCTTTCGGGTCGCCGGTTTTCAAGACCGGTGCCTTCAACCGCTCGGCCACGCTTCCAAAGTGAGGCGCACTATAAACATCTCTGAGCATGATGTAAAGCACGAAATTGCATAACGTTACACGTCTTTCGTCGTCCCCTTCCGTCCCGCTGATTTCTTCGTCATCGACTGGTTAAAATGTAAACATTTATTTTTACATTCATAACGTTTATTAGATTCGCGGGTGGTCATTTAGACTCTTTTTCGCACAACACCCATTAACCGTGGATCACTGCGATAAGAGATTAGCCATGACTTTATTTAACGACGATTATGAATTTTTTATTTATCAGTGATAACTATTACCTTTGCCATGGTGTATCAAGCTCCCTGACATCAACCCATTTGATTCGCGATGACGCGGATATTCACGATCTTGATGGGGTCGATCAGGCGATGGATTTTATCATTGCGATTGAACAGGATAAGTTACGCAATAAAACCATTCGGCAGGTCAAAAAAGTTAAGCGTGATTACATTGTCCTGATGCATGAGATAGAAGCCAACCGCGCGGTGAGAATAGATAATATTATCTATTCGTCGATGCATTTTACTGCTCACCCTTTTCAGCAACTGATGCGTTTTTACCGGGCGCTCAGGACACACTCCTTTACGCGACGCGAGTATGACGTGCTGAAGCTGTTTCATTTGGAAAACCATGAGATCGCGAAAAAGCTGCAACTGTCACAAAAAACGACCAGCGCCTACCGCGTGAGGATCATCGAGAAATTAAATATGCGCTCAAAAAACATTCTGGCGATGACCCGTGTAAAATCGGCGATCGTCGATTAAAAGCTGTGACATTTTGCCTTGCCACGGAAAAACCGGGCCGTCACGTTTCGCCCTGAGGGGGTTTGGCTGGCGCGGTATACCAGTTCTCTTTGGCAACCATCACGCTGCCCTCTGGCTGCATAACAAAATTCGGGGACATGATCTGCACGTTAAATTCGTTAAACACATCCTGTATCTGGCTATGCAGTTCATTGCGGGCAACCGCGAGGGACTGATCGGGCAGCAGGCGGACCTGCAATTCGTAAGCGATATACCAGTCCATTAACCCTAACTGGCGCACCAGCGGCGGCTCGGAAAGGTCAAACCCTTTTGCCCGTTTCGCGGCCAGCTCCAGCATGGCATGCACCTGACGCCATGGGGTGTCATAACCGATAGTGACGCTGACCGTCAGATTGAGGCTGCCATCGGGCTGTAGCGCGCTCAGATTGGTGATCTTACCGCTCACCACCACCGCGTTGGGCACGGTAACGACATAATTTTCCCGGGTAATAATTTTGGTCGCCAGCATGCCAATTTCACTGACCTTGCCTTCGTTATCCGCTACCCGAATGACATCGCCTTTACGCAGTGCGCGGGAGTAAATCAGGACCAGACCGCTCATGGCATGGTTCATCACCCCTGCCGAACCCAGCGTTAACATCAGTCCAAAGAAGACGCTAATACCTTTAAACGCCAGCGAGTTTGCACCGGGAAGAAACGGCCAGGCGGCGGAGAGAGCAAATAGCCAGACGGCAACGGAAATGAGCTTACGGGTAGCCCCCACGGTTTCCGGATGTACGCCGGGAAGTTGCAGACGACCAGCCTCCACCTGATTCAGCACCATCTTAAGAAGCTTCAGAATAAAAGCGGTAATGAGGAAAATGATCAGAACAATCGTCAGCCCCGGCAAGGCCGAGACAATCGCCAGGGCGATTTGCTGCACCACGCGAAGCGTCCAGTCTCCCAGCGACGTGCCCCACACCCGCGTCCACGGAAACAGACTGAATGCCCAGCTCAGCCAGACGTAAAAGCCGATCAACCCCAGCAGGAACATCAGCAAGGCGTAAAGCCGAATCTCAATGGCGCCAATGTACCGCCGCCAGCTTTGCGGCACCCGGCTGCGATTCTCCACAATACGCCGACGGTAGACGCGCCGGAACCAGCGCCAGGATCGCCACGCGCCGTAGCAGAGCAGCAACAGCGCCAGCAGGCCAGCGGCAGCTTTTACCGTCGACAGCGCCAGCCAGCCGGAATCGTATTGATCGCGCAGCGCCATTCTCTGTGCTTCCATGCGCGCCAGCACGCGCTGTGCGGCCTGATCGAGGGTAAGATCGTCCCCTTCGTCCAAATCCCCTTCCGTCAGCAGCATCACAGGTTTACCGTTCATCACTATCAGCCGTCCCTGCTGGTTATAGCGGGTCACGGGGACGATGCTGAGCGGCTCACGCACATCCGCCTCGGTAAAATTGCGCAGGGTGTTGCGGATGCGTAAAACGCGCTCTTCCGGCGTGGTCAGGCCAAATTTCGCCTGTAGCATGACGATGGGCTGATGGAAGATATAGACCGTTCGGGCGCGCTCCTGCTCCGTAGGCGCCTGGCGGGGCTCTGCGGCATACGATGAGAAGGCGCTCAGGGCGGCAAAACAGAACGCAAACGCGAGCAGGATCTTTTTCATCCTCACTCCCCCAGGTCAGAAATCTTGTTATTTTTCAGGCAACCCGCGAATGCCAGGTGGGTATGTTGAGAATAGTCCAGCCTTTCGTTTCTGCAACAAGCGACGGTGAGCGTGTTGCTCTCAATCGCAATATATGTATTATGTTATAATATAACAATTTCGGATAGCGTTCTATGTTACTTAAAAAAGGGTTATTTCTGGCTTCACTGCTCTCCATGGCACCTGCCGCTTTCGCCGCAACCACCTGGCCTCTCACGATTGAAAATTGCGGCGTAAAGCAGACCTTTACGCAGGCTCCTCAGCGCGTCGTGACCGTGGGTCAGCATGAAACAGAATTACTGCTCGCACTGGGGCTGGAGAAAACCATCGCCGCGACGTCAGTCTGGTTCGGCACGCTGCCACCCACGCTGGAGGATGCCGGGAAAAACCTCCCCCGGCTTGCGGATAATTCCCCCTCCTTTGAGGCCGTGGTAGGGCAGAAACCTGAACTCGTTCTCGCGCAGTATCACTGGCACATTGGTCCGCAGGGAGAAGTGGGAACCCGTGAACAGTTTGCGTCGCTGGGGATTAATACGTGGATCTCCCCTGCCGACTGCACGGATAAAACGGTAACGGAAACCTCAAACGCAGACGGAGCACGTAGCGCGCCGTTTTCACTGGCGGAAATTACGCGGGAAGTGACAGATCTGGCGACGATTTTTGATGTTTCCGCGCGAGGTGAGCAGCTCAATCGTGCGCTGGCGGAGCGTATTAAAAAGGCCCAGGCGCGCGCCTCCGCGAAACAACTTAGCGTCGTATTCTGGTTCTCCAGCAGCCGTCTGAATGGCGATCCCTGGGTGGCGGGGAATTACGGCGCGCCTGGCTGGATTAGCCGCACGCTGGGGTTGAAGAACATTATTGACTCTCACGACGAATGGCCCGCTGTAACGTGGGAACATATTGCCCGATCGCAGCCGGACGTGATTGTTATCGCCGGGATGTCGCGCAGGCTCTATCCTGCCGATGAGGTTGAGGTAAAAAAAGCGTTCTTGCGCAGTGACCCGGTGACAAAGAACATGCCTGCGGTCAGGAACAACCACATCATCGTGGTGCCAGCGATGTCGTTAAACCCTTCATTGCGTAACGTCGATGCGGTTGAGCTTATCAGCGATCGGCTGGCTTCTTTCCAGGATGAACAATGAGTCATTTCGCTTTTGACCGCCGCCAGCAGGGTTTACTGGCAGCAGGTGCCATGGCGCTGCCGCTGATGCTGGTCTTTGCCGCCAGTATCGGGGATATGCCGGTGTCGTATGCCAGTACCGGGAAAGCGATCCTCAACGGACTGGGTTTGACCTCTTATGCGTTGCCGCAAACGGAGGAAGGTATCGTCTGGCAATATCGCATGAGCCGGGCAGTAATGGCCGCGTGCAACGGCGGCGGCCTGGCGTTGTGCGGGCTGGTGTTACAGTCGATCCTGCGTAACCCTCTGGCTGAGCCTTATCTGCTGGGGATTTCCGCGGGCGCCTCGCTGGGGGCCGTCTGCGTGATGCTTCTCGGCATGGGGGGAAGCGTGATTGGCGTGAGCAGCGGTGCGTTTGTCGGCTCGTGCGCCGCCTTTGCGCTCATCATGGTGATAACAAACGGGATGAGTGAAAGCCCGTCGCGCATTTTGCTGGCTGGCATTGCGGGCACCCAGCTCTTCAACGCCATGACCGCGTACGTCGTCAGCACGTCCGCCAATGCCGAGCAGTCCCGTAGCGTCATGTTCTGGCTGCTGGGAAGTCTGAGCGGCGTGCGCTGGCCTGACGCGCTGCTGGCGCTGGCCGTTACGCTGGCGGGTTTACTGGTGGTATTGCTCTTTTCACGGGCGCTGGACACCTTCACCTTCGGGGATGAGGTCTCCACCACGCTGGGGATCCCGGTTACCGCCGTGCGTATTGTCTTATTGCTGACCTGTGCCATTGTTACCGCAACGCTGGTGAGCGCCACCGGCGCAGTGGGGTTTGTCGGGCTGGTCATTCCCCATGTGACGCGCATGCTATGCGGGCCGGGCCATCGTCGCTCGATCCCGCTGACGTTTCTTATCGGCGCCCACTTTATGATCCTCGCCGATATCGTCTCACGCACGCTGATTGTGCACCAGGTTCTCCCCATCGGGGTGGTGACTGCGCTGGTGGGCGCCCCCGTCTTTGTGGCGTTGCTTTATCAAAACCGAAAGGAGCATCCATGAATATTACTGTGGCCGGGTTAACCGTAACCCGACAAGCGCAGACGGTGCTTAAGAATATCGATCTCGACCTGCCATCCGGGCAGATTATCGGCCTGTTAGGGCCAAACGGCTCGGGCAAGTCGACGCTGCTGCGCTGTCTCGCCGGGCTGTTTCCACGACTCAGCGAACGCGTGGCGCTTAATGGCACAACGCTCGGCATGATGCCGCTGAAAAAACGCGCGCAGCACATGGCGTTTGTCCCGCAACATGCTGAGGTCGACGGAGAACTGACCGTTGAGGACATTGTCAGACTGGGGCGTACGCCCTACCGGAAAACATTCCAGAGAACCTCGCGCGACGATGAGGCTGCGGTTGAGCAGGCGATTGGCCTGATGCAGTTATGCCGCTTACGCCAGCGGCGATGGCACTCTTTGTCTGGCGGAGAGCGCCAGCGAAGCCAGATAGCCCGCGCGCTGGCCCAGCAGCCGCAGGTGCTGTTGCTCGATGAACCGACAAACCACCTGGACATTCAGCACCAGCTGGAGCTGATGCGGCTCGTTTCACAGCTGCCGCTTACGGTGGTTGTTGCACTGCACGATCTCAATCTTGCAGCCAATTATTGCCAGCGTCTGATCCTCCTGAAGGCCGGGCAGATCGCCGCCACGGGCGCGCCCGAAGCGGTTCTGACGCCGGCAAACATTGAGGACACCTGGTGCGTAAAAGCTCAGGTCTGCAAGGCCGACGCCGGGATCACGATAAGCTACAACATGGTGGCATGACGGAAGCCTGGCGCAAAAGCAAAAAACCCCTGCGATATTGCTATCGCAGGGGTTTCGAATTTGGCGGAAGCGTAGAGATTCGAACTCTAGAACCCTTTCGGGTCGCCGGTTTTCAAGACCGGTGCCTTCAACCGCTCGGCCACGCTTCCTAAGTGAGGCGAACTATAAACACCTCACCGCGCGCTGTAAAGAGTACGCGCATTCGTTCGCTTTAAAAATAGCCAAAATGCGTTTAATCGGTTGAATAGACGACAGATTGGCCGTTTTGGCAGCATAATATCCACCGCGGATCGTTAGTGCTTTTTGATGTACATATCTTTGGTGTAGTAGTACCCGAGCTTGTCTGGCGTGAAGCCCCCTACCCACGGTTTCACCAGGTGCGTGCGCACGTAATGATAAACAGGGATCGCCGGGACATCGCGTCCCAGCAGATCTTCTGCCTGCTGGTAGAATTTACCGCGCTCCTCCGCCGTTTTCGATTTCGCCGCGTTCACCAGTGCCCGATCGTAGTCCGGATTGCTGTACTGAGTGGTGTTTTGGCTGTCCCCGGTACGGAAGTTGTTCAGGAAGGTTGCCGCATCGTCGTAATCGGCAATCCAGGCGTAGCGTACCGCGTCAAAGTTATGGGTGTGCATGGTATCAAGCATGGTTTTCCACTCCTGATTTTGCAGCTTCGCCTCCACGCCGAGGTTCTTCTTCCACATTGAGCTGGCGGCAATGGCAATACGCTGGTGCGATTCCGAGGTGTTATAGAGGAGATTAAAGCTGAGCGGATGGCTGTCGTTAAATCCGGCTTCGGCCAGCAGCTTTTTCGCCTCGGCAATGCGTTTATCCATCGGCCAGCTGGCGTAATCCGGATTCTGGAGCTTGACGCCGCCAATATCCGGCTGGCTGATGAGCCATGCCGGGCGCTGACCCTGCCCTAATACTTTATCGGCGATAATGTCTTTATCCAGCGCCAGGTTCAGCGCCTTGCGCACGCGGGCGTCGTTGAACGGCGGCCGGGTGGTGTTGAACTGATAATAATAGGTGGCAAGCTGCGGTGAAACGTCCAGCTCGCTCCCCAGCGTTTTCTTCAGCTGTGCAAACTGGTTGATCGGCACCGTGTAGACAATGTCGATTTCGCCCGCTTTATAGCGGTTGACGTCAGCGGCTTCAGAGGAAATGGGCAGATAGGTCACCTTGTTGATGACGGTATGTTCGTTATCCCAATATTTCGGGTTACGCACCGCGACAATGCGTTCGTTCACCACCCACTGTGACAGTTTATAGGCCCCGCTGCTGACAAAGTGCTCCGGTTTGGTCCACTTATCTCCGAAACGGCCCACCAGGACTTTATCTATTGGCACTAGAGACGGATGAGCCAGCATCGCCAGGAAAGCGGCGTTGGGTTGCGTGAGCGTCACTTCCAGCGTGCTGTCATTGATGGCTTTCACCCCCAGCGACTCGGGCGCTTTTTTGCCTTCTGCGATATCAGTGCCGTTGACGATACGCATACTGCCGGGATAGCTGGCATACGGAGAGGCGGTTTTCGGGTCGACCAGCCGCTGCCAGCTCCAGACAATATCTTCCGCGGTGATGGGGGTTCCATCGCTCCAGGTAATGCCCGGACGCAGATGGAACGTCCAGACGGTGTTGTCTTTATTTTCCCATTTCTCCGCCAGGCGCGGCTGGGTTTCACCTGCCGGAGAGACGCTGACCAGCCCGTCGAATAAATCGCTGATAATATTAAATTCGACATCGCTTTCGACTTTATGCGGGTCGAGCGAGGCGGGCTCAGTGCCGTTGTTCCTGACCAGTTCCTGCTTATCTGCCAGCTGGGTTCCTGCCGGCACGTTAGCCGCCCAGGTTGCCGTGCTGGCGCACAGGACCCCTGCGGTTAACAAAGAGAGCGTAAAGCGCGTGCGTGTTTGTGGTTTCATTTCCTTCGCCTTATTGTCTGTTTTTATGACGATCCGGAAATAACTCTTAGCGGCCTTAGGGAAATAACGCAATATTTTTCAGTGACCTATAAGAGGTTGATCTGAATACACCCTACAAACCGCACTTCATTCTGAGTACAACGGCTTTGCCAGAATAAAAAACCAGCATAATCCCTAAGGGGCTGAGTAAAGATGGGTAAAACCACTTTGCGTCTGCCGCGCCGTTTCCTATTCTTTGCGCTAATTACATCTGTCATAAGAGAGTGACTCATGGATCGTATAATTACTTCTTCATGCGACCGCACATCGCTACTCAGCACCCATAAGGTGCTGCGCAATACCTATTTCATGCTCAGCCTGACGCTGGCGTTTTCGGCCATCACCGCAACGGCCAGCACCGTACTGATGCTGCCTTCTCCAGGCCTGATCCTGACGCTGGTGGGTATGTACGGTCTGATGTTCCTGACCTACAAAACCGCGGATAAACCGGTGGGGATTCTCTCCGCGTTCGCCTTTACCGGCTTCCTGGGCTACATTCTGGGGCCAATCCTGAATGCCTATCTGTCTGCCGGAATGGGCGACGTGATTGGTATGGCGCTGGGCGGTACCGCGCTGGTGTTCTTCTGCTGCTCGGCCTACGTGCTGACCACCCGTAAGGACATGTCCTTCCTTGGCGGTATGCTGATGGCGGGTATCGTGATTGTACTGGTCGGTATGCTGGCGAACATCTTCCTGCAATTGCCTGCGCTGCATCTGGCAATCAGCGCGGTGTTTATCCTGATTTCATCCGGCGCAATCCTGTATGAAACCAGCAACATCATTCACGGCGGTGAGACGAACTATATCCGCGCCACCGTGAGCCTGTATGTGTCGCTGTACAACATTTTTGTCAGCCTGCTGAGCATCCTGGGCTTCGCCAGCCGCGATTAACTCACCGTGCTGTGAACAGGGCCCCGCTTATGCGGGGCTTTGTTTTTTTGGTAGACTGAGGCGGTTTTTGACTAACGCGTGAATGAATATGTTGAGTTTTGAAGGCAAAGAGATCGAAACCGATAACGACGGTTATCTGAAAGAGAGCAGCCAGTGGAGCGAAGCGCTGGCGGAGAAAATTGCGGAAAACGAAGGAATTACCCTCTCCCCGGAACACTGGGAAGTGGTGCGCTTCGTGCGAGAATTTTACCTTGAATTCAACACGTCGCCAGCTATCCGCATGCTGGTCAAAGCCATGGCGAATAAATTTGGCGAAGAGAAAGGCAACAGCCGTTATCTGTATCGCCTGTTTCCGAAAGGCCCGGCTAAACAGGCGACAAAAATCGCCGGCCTGCCAAAGCCGGTAAAATGCATTTAATAGCGAATACTGAAGTCAGCGTATTCCCGGCCGGGTTGATGCGGTTCCGTTAGCACCTTATCAACCCGCGCGCTGCGCGGCCCGCCCGCTTTCAGCCACGCCACCAGCTTCTCAACCCGATCCGCCTCACCGCAGGCCACAACTTCCACGCTGCCATCATCCATGTTACGCGCATACCCCGTCAGCCCGAGCTGAAGGGCTTCGCGCTGGGTGCTGTAGCGGAATCCGACGCCCTGTACAAGGCCATGGACCCAGGCAATGGTGCAAACATTTGACATCATCCTTCTCCTTATCCGACTGGCGCGTTGCATTTCCTCACTGAAGTCGGGAAAATGGCGGCCATTTCATTGGAATCGACAGAATAGCAAATTATGAGTGTACGTTTAGTGTTAGCCAAAGGGCGCGAGAAGTCATTACTGCGCCGTCATCCCTGGGTCTTTTCCGGCGCGGTTGCCCGCATGGAAGGTAAAGCCAGCCTCGGTGAAACCATCGATATTGTTGACCATCAGGGGAAATGGTTAGCACGCGGCGCATACTCGCCTGCATCTCAGATCCGCGCGCGCGTCTGGACGTTCAATAAAGAAGAAGCCATCGATATCGACTTCTTTGTCCGTCGTCTGCAACAGGCGCAGCAGTGGCGCGAGTGGCTGGCAAAGCGTGACGGGCTGGACAGCTATCGTCTGATTGCCGGTGAATCCGACGGGCTACCGGGCGTGACCATTGACCGCTTCGGCAATTTCCTGGTGTTGCAACTGCTGAGCGCCGGGGCGGAATACCAGCGTGCCGCGCTGATTAGCGCCCTGCAAACCCTGTTCCCGGAATGTGCCATTTACGACCGCAGCGACGTGGCGGTACGTAAAAAAGAGGGCATGGAGCTGACGCAGGGCCCGGTCACCGGCGAACTGCCGCCTGCCCTGCTGCCTATCGAGGAGCACGGCATGAAGCTGCTGGTGGACATCCAGGGCGGCCATAAGACCGGTTATTACCTCGACCAGCGTGACAGCCGTCTGGCAACGCGCCAGTACGTTGCCGATAAGCGCGTGCTGAACTGCTTCTCTTATACCGGCGGCTTTGCGGTCTCTGCCCTGATGGGCGGCTGTGCCCAGGTTGTGAGCGTCGACACCTCACAGGAAGCGCTGGATGTGGCGAAACAGAACGTTGAGCTGAACAAGCTGGATCTGAGCAAAGCGGAGTTTGTGCGCGACGACGTGTTCAAACTACTGCGTAAATACCGCGACCAGGGCGAGAAATTTGACGTCATCGTGATGGACCCGCCGAAGTTTGTGGAAAATAAAAGCCAGCTGATGGGCGCCTGCCGTGGCTATAAAGACATCAACATGCTGGCGATCCAGCTGCTGAACCCGGGCGGCGTGCTGCTGACGTTCTCCTGTTCTGGCCTGATGACGACAGATTTATTCCAAAAAATCATCGCCGATGCCGCAATAGATGCGGGTCGTGATGTACAATTTATAGAGCAGTTCCGTCAGGCCGCCGATCACCCGGTGATCGCTACCTACCCGGAAGGGCTGTATCTGAAAGGGTTTGCCTGTCGCGTCATGTAACTTGAAAAGAGAAATATTGCCCGCACATAGTGTGTATGTAATGTTTCCCGGGAGGTGACTATGATTGCCAGCAAATTCGGTATCGGCCAGCAGGTCCGCCACACCTTGCTTGGATATTTGGGTGTGGTCGTGGATATCGACCCGGAGTATTCCCTTGATGAACCGTCAGCAGACGATCTGGCCGTTGACGCAGAGCTTCGCGCCGCGCCCTGGTATCATGTGGTTATGGAGGGCGACGATGGTCAGCCTGTCCATACCTATCTTGCCGAAGCGCAGCTGAGTGGTGAACTACAGGATGAGCATCCGGAACAACCCACTATGGACGAGCTTGCTCAGACCATCCGCAAACAGTTACAGGCACCAAGACTGCGTAACTAAAGGTGTAAAAAAGCCCGTCAAACGGGCTTTTTTTATTTTGCCAGCCCCAGACGGGGAATATCGATTGCCGGACAGCGATCCATCACCACTTTCAGCCCGGCATCGCGTGCCAGCACGGCCGCCTGCTCATTAATCACGCCCAGTTGCATCCACAGCGTTTTCGCGCCAATGGCGATCGCTTCCTGCGCCACGCCCCAGGCCGCTTCTGAATTACGAAAAACGTCCACCATATCCACCTTTTCCGGCACGTCCGCGAGCGTCGCATAACCCTGCTGACCCAGCAGCGTTTTCCCCGCCACCTTCGGCGAGACCGGGATCACGTGATATCCCTGGTCCAGAAGGTATTTCATGACCCGATAGCTTGGGCGATCCGGTTTATCGCTCGCGCCGACCAGCGCGATAGTGCGCGTGGTCGTCAGAATCTCGACAATGTCGTTCTCTTTCATGCTGTTCCTCCTGGTTTTTTTCAAAGTGTACGTCAAAGCGAACATCTCAACCACGCATCCCATACAGAAGTATGAGGGCAAAACGGCAGAATATGTCTATATGTTAGTAAACGTGTTTATCGAAAAATTTTGATACATTCTTACCGGGTAGTTTGTCTACAGGAGTCTGCTATGAAAACCGGCATTGCCTGGGCTGTGGTTGCGTTAATCATGCCGGTTTGTGTTTTCGCAACCACCCTCAGACTCTCAACCGACATTGACCTGCTGGTGCTGGACGGGAAAAAAGTCTCCAGTTCCCTGCTACGGGGCGCAGACAGCATCGAGCTGGATAACGGCCCGCATCAGCTGGTTTTTCGGGTGGAAAAGACCATTCGCTTCGCCGACAACGAACAGCAGGTGTACATTTCGCCTCCGCTGGTGGTCAGCTTTAATACCCAGCGTATCAGCCAGGTCAATTTTCGTCTCCCGCGCCTTGAGACAGAAAAGGAGTCACTGGCATTTGATGCCTCGCCGCGCATTGAACTGGTGGACGGGGATTCCATGCCCATCCCGGTAAAGCTGGATATTCTGGCGCTGACAAAAAGGCCAAAGGGAACTGACTATGAAGCGGACACCGAGACCTACAACAGGGCCAGCAGGCGCGCCTCGCTGCCCCAGTTCGCCACCATGATGGCGGATGACAGTACCCTGCTTTCGGGCGTATCGGAGCTGGATGTACTCCCCCCTCAGTCGCAGACCCTTACTGAGCAACGTCTCAAGTTCTGGTTCCAGAATGCCGATCCGGACACGCGCGCCCGTTTTCTGCAATGGGCAAAACAACAACCTTCGTCGTAAGCCACATTTTTTTGTCCTTTCTCTTGCAGCATCAGTCAGTTCCCGTCATCGTGTAGCGAGGTAACCTCACGGATAAGATTATGGAACTGACAACACGTACACTTCCGGCGCGCAAGCACATTGCTCTGGTTGCGCACGATCACTGTAAACAAATGCTGCTTAACTGGGTTCGTCGCCATCAGCCTCTTTTACAGCATCATGCCCTTTCTGCTACGGGAACAACTGGCAACCTGATCCACCGCGAAACCGGTCTGGAAGTGAATGCCATGCTGAGCGGCCCGATGGGGGGTGACCAGCAGGTAGGCGCTCAGATTTCAGAAGGTAAAATTGACGTTCTGATTTTCTTCTGGGATCCGCTGAACGCGGTTCCGCATGATCCGGACGTTAAAGCGCTGCTGCGTCTGGCGACGGTATGGAACATTCCGGTAGCCACCAATCTTTCAACGGCAGATTTCATCATTGAATCGCCGCAGTTTAACGATCCGGTGGAGATTTTGATCCCGGATTATCAGCGTTATCTTGCGGAGAGACTGAAGTAGTTTTTTGCCCGGTGGCGCTGCGCTTACCGGGCCTACAGAATTTGCCCGGCGCGTTACGGCTTTCTCGCCACCGGCACGTCAATACTCTTCAAAATATCGACAAACACCGACGGCTCCTCTTTGTTGAACAAGAGCCACACGCGATGGCGCGCGCGGGTTATCGCCACGTACAGTAAGCGCCGCTCCTCTGCATCCGGGAAATCTTCCGGAACAGGTAATAACGCCTCTTCCATCACGGATTCCCGCGCCGGCGCCGGGAAACCGTCGCTCCCCTCTTTTAGCCCCACCACAATCACGTAGTCGGCCTGCTGCCCTTTACTGGCATGAATGGTCATGAAATCGAGCTGTAGTTTTGGCCAGCGCGTCGCCGCTTTTTCCAGCGCCGTCGGCTTGAGGTGGTGGTAACGCGCCAGCACCAGAATTCGTTCATCCGGTTTCGCATAGCCGCTCAGTTTATCCAGCAGCGGTTCCAGCTGATCGTCCGCCAGCAGCGTGACGGCCTTTTTATCCCCAGACCTCAGGCTGTTAAGCGGTTTCGACAGCTGATGCGGGTTCTGCTGAATAAAACGGTTGGCTATTTCGCCAATCCGCGCGTTGAAGCGGTAGGTGGTGTCCAGATCGCTGCGATCGCCTTCCCCAAAATAGTGGTGGAAGGCTGTCGTGAGGGATAGTTGCGCCCCGCTGAAACGGTAGATAGCCTGCCAGTCATCGCCCACGGCAAACAGCGACGTGTGTTTATTCTGCGCCCGCAGCGCCGAAAGCAGCGCAGCGCGCTGCGGCGAGATATCCTGAAACTCATCCACCAGAATGTGTTTCCACGGGCTGACGAAGCGCCCTTTCTCCAGAATGATAATGGCCTGATGGATCAGCCCCGAAAAATCGACCGCGTTTTCGTCTTTCAGCGCGGTTTTCCACGCTTTCAGCATCGGCGCCATCAGCTTAACCCGCTTAGAAAACACAGCGCGGATCGCTTCCGGTGCGCTTTCTGTCATCTCCGCCTGAGAGCCGCCGTGCATGCGCATCAGGCTTACCCACCGGTCGAGACGAGAGCCCAGCCGGCGCGCCAGCTTTTCATCCTGCCAGAAGCTGCCCTCCGGCACCTCCCAGTTGAGTTCCTCTTCAAGCCACTGACGCCAGCCTTTCGCCTGCGCCTTTTTTTCACTGCACTGCTGACGCCATGCCTTGATAAACAGCGTCTGGCGAGCCTGAGCGTCGTTCTCCAGCTTGCTGACAACAGGGACTTTTTTGCTGCCCTGTTGAATGATGTGTAAAGCGAGGGAGTGGAACGTGCGCGCCGAGATATCCTGGGTATGCAAACGCGCCTGAATGCGCTCATCCATCTCCTGCGCCGCCTTGCGACCAAAGGCCAGCAGCAAAATCTGGTCGGCAACCGCCTCGCCCGTTGTCAGAAGCCAGCCCGCGCGTGCCACCAGCACCGACGTTTTGCCGCTCCCGGCGCCTGCCAGCACTAAAAGAGACTGCTCGCCATTCACCACGGCGCGCGCCTGGGCAGGATTGAGGGGCGATGATTCCACCGTACTGAAAAAATCGGCATATTGCGTAAGCATCGCCTCAGTCCAGGCCTGGTTATGCGCCAGACGGCTTTTCTCGATATCGTTCAGCCAGGCCTGACACTTCCGCCACGCGTCGCGGCAGTTATCAAATTCCTCAAGCCGCGCCACCGGTAAAGGCAATGCCGTCAGCGCCTGGGCAATTTTTTGCTGAAGCCCGGCGGTTTGCTGGCGCGTCAGCCACTTCTGCTGCGTATTGCTTAGCGCGATATCGTCCAGCACCTGTTGCAGCACCTGTGCGGCTATCACGCTCATCTCCTGGCTCCACTGTTGCCAGCGCGTGTTCAGATGGTAGTGGAAGCGTTGGGTTTCCGCCCACTCGGTCCCGTGAAGCCGCACCACTTTGTCTGCCGGCAAGACGAACTCCAGCTCCCCCCATACCAGCCCTCGTTTACAATGAATGGCCAGTAGCTGATTAAACGGAATAAGATATTCGTGGCGTTCCCCGGAGACTTTCACTCCCGCATTGAGAAGGACAACCTTGTCGTAAGGGTGCTGCGCCAGGCGTTTGCCCATTGAAGTTGCTTTCAGTTCCATATCCTGCCGGATCCACGAGGTCATAATTTGTCAGACAGTTTAACTGCCAGTTTTAAGGTGCTCCAGCCCAAAAAAACGTTACAATCACCGGGCGTTAATCATATCGAAGGAAATGAGGGTTTATGCGTACCGTTCTGAATGTGTTGAATTTTGTCCTTGGCGGTTTTGCCACCACCCTTTCCTGGCTTTTTGCCACCCTGGTGAGCATTGTGCTCATCTTCACCCTTCCGCTGACGCGCTCCTGCTGGGAAATCACCAAACTGTCCCTCGTTCCTTATGGAAATGAAGCCGTGCACGTGGATGAGCTGGAGCCGGAAAGAAAAAATGCCCTGATGAATACCGGCGGCACGCTGCTGAATATTTTATGGCTGATCTTCTTTGGCTGGTGGCTGTGTCTGATGCATATTTTCGCCGGCATCGCCCAGTGCATTACGATTATTGGCATTCCGGTTGGCATCGCTAATTTCAAAATTGCCACCATCGCCCTGTGGCCGGTAGGACGCCGAGTTGTCCCGGTCGAAGTCGCGCAAGCCGCGCGTGAAGCCAACGCCCGTCGTCGTTTTCAGTAATAAGGACTGGCCGCTCTCATGCTAAGCCCCCTGCTTCGTCGCTATACATGGAACAGTAACTGGCTGTATAACGTCAGGATTTTTCTCGCCCTCTGCGGCACCGTCGCTCTGCCGTGGTGGCTGAATGATGTGAAGCTCACCATCCCCCTCACGCTTGGGGTGGTGGCCGGTGCGCTGGCGGATCTCGACGACCGCCTGGCCGGTCGTTTGCGTAATCTGGTCATCACGCTGGTCTGCTTCTTTATTGCTTCCGCCTCCGTTGAGCTGCTTTTCCCGTGGCCCTGGCTGTTTGCCTTAGGGCTGACGGTGTCCACCAGCGGCTTCATTTTGCTCGGCGGCCTCGGGCAACGCTACGCCACTATCGCGTTTGGCGCCCTGCTGATTGCCATTTACACCATGCTGGGCGTCTCTCTTTACGAGCAGTGGTATCAGCAACCGGTCCTGCTGCTGTTGGGCGCTATCTGGTATAACCTGCTGACCTTAACCGGGCATCTTATTTTTCCGGTTCGTGCCTTACAGGACAACATTGCCCGCAGTTACGAACAGCTGGCCCACTATCTGGAGCTGAAATCCCGGCTGTTTGATCCAGATATTGAAGAGGACAGTCAGGCGCCCCTGTACGATCTGGCGCTGGCAAATGGCCAGCTGGTCGCCACGCTGAATCAGACCAAAGCGTCTCTGCTCACCCGTCTGCGCGGCGATCGCGGTCAGCGCGGTACACGGCGCACACTGCACTACTATTTTGTCGCCCAGGATATTCACGAGCGCGCCAGCTCCTCGCATGTGCAGTACGCTGACCTGCGCGAGAAATTCCGCTATAGCGACGTGATGTTCCGTTTCCAGCGCCTGCTGTCGATGCAGTCTCAGGCCTGCCAGCAACTTGCGCGCTCAATACTGCTGCGCACGCCCTATCAGCACGATCCGCGCTTTGAACGCGCATTCAGCCACCTGGATGCAGCGCTCGATCGCGTTCAGGCCAGTGGGACATCACCGGAACAGTTCAAAGCCCTGGGATTCCTGCTCAACAACCTGAGAGCCATTGATGCTCAGCTCGCCACCATTGAGTCTGAACAGGCGATGGCGATGCCGGGCAATGACGCTGACAACCAGCTTGCCGACGACAGTCTCAACGGTTTCAGCGATATGTGGCTGCGCCTGAGCCGTCATTTTACGCCGGAATCCGCCCTCTTTCGCCATGCGGTAAGGATGTCGCTGGTACTGTGCGTCGGCTACGCGTTTATCCAGATAACAGGATTGCACCACGGCTACTGGATCCTGTTGACCAGCCTGTTTGTCTGCCAGCCGAACTATAACGCTACCCGCCATCGGCTCGCGCTGCGTATTGTCGGGACATTAGTCGGGGTCGCCATCGGGCTGCCGGTGCTCTACTTTGTGCCATCCGTAGAAGGGCAACTGATCCTGATTGTGATTACCGGTGTACTGTTCTTCGCTTTCCGCAATGTGCAGTATGCCCACGCCACGATGTTCATCACGCTGCTGGTGCTGCTCTGCTTCAATCTGCTGGGTGAAGGCTTTGAGGTGGCCCTCCCCCGTGTGTTTGACACGCTAATCGGCTGCGCCATCGCCTGGGCGGCGGTGAGTTTTATCTGGCCTGACTGGCGTTTCCGAAATTTACCGCGCGTGTCCGACAGAGCAATGAACGCCAACTGCCGCTACCTGGATGCTATTCTTGAGCAATACCATCAGGGTCGCGATAACCGTCTGGCCTATCGGATTGCCCGTCGCGATGCGCATAACACTGACGCAGAGCTGGCTTCCGTTGTCTCGAATATGTCAACTGAGCCGCGCGCTACGGCAGAAATCCGGGAGACAGCTTTCCGCCTGCTGTGTCTGAACCACACGTTCACCAGCTATATCTCTACCCTTGGCGCCCACCGAGAGAAACTGACGAATCCGGACATCCTGGCGCTGCTGGACGACGCCGTTTGCTACGTTGATGATGCGCTTCATCATCAACCTGCGGATGAGCCACGGGTTCACCAGGCACTGGATGAACTGGTGCAACGTATCGCACACCTTGATCCAGGCACCGACAACAAAGCTCCACTGGTCCTTCAGCAAATTGGCCTGCTTATCGCTTTGCTGCCGGAAATTTGTCGGCTGCGACAGCAGATCGCTACCTGGCGGAATGATGGCCCTGCGACTCAGGCAGCGCATTAAACCACTCCGTAAGCTCCCGGCGAATATCCGCCGGGAGTGCCGCTTCATGTAACCCTTCAATCGCGCCTTCAAGCGCGAACAATACCCGGATACTCAGCGCTTTATTCTTAGAGCGCATTTTCAGCCAGCTCGTCTTCGCCCCCAACTGTCGTAGCGTCTCTTCATTGGTAATGCCCGCCTCCATAAGCAGGACCTCAATCTGAAAGGTCAGGTTCGGCAGATCTTTAAGCCGGTTACGCTGATGGCGCTGGTAGCGCTCTTTCCTGGCGGCATCGAGCGCAAACGAGGAGAGCTGAAGCAGTTTTTCCCTGTTTTGCCACAGACCTTCGTCCACACGGTAGTAATTAAGCAGCACTGGGCGTCCTCGTTTCATCAGGGTCAGAAAAGAGGAAGCGTTTTTTACACAGTATTTTGCACTTTGCTCACAGGCGCGAAGGTACAGCTCGCCGTCAGACACCATCGCGAACACCGCTTCATCCACGGCCAGGGTATAACCGCCAAACAGGGCGCGATGATGAATTTCGCCCAGCGGAGAGAGGTATTCTTGAGATTGATAAATCCGCTCATAAGATATCTTTTTCATGATAATTCCATTAAAAATCATACAGTAACCACGATATTTCTTACTAACGGATCCGTTAGCAGGAAAATAGGCAACTTATTGCCGTTGGGCAAGATGATTTTTTCATGTTCACCAGGAATGGATGAAATTTGCGAGTCGCTTTCCGAAAATGAGGTTGATCTTTATGCATACAGGGGTTACTGTATATCCATACAGTAACTACAGGGCTGGAATGATTATGTACACTTCAGGCTATGCAAATCACTTAACACCTTCTACTTCTGCCGCAGGCAATGCTGCGCAGAATTCTATCGGGCGTGAATCGACAGGGCTTATCAGTGAAGTGGTTTACCGTGAAGACCAGCCGCTGTTGACACAACTCTTACTCCTGCCGCTTTTGCAGCAGCTCGGGCAACAGTCTCGCTGGCAGCTCTGGCTGACGCCACAGCAAAAATTAAGTCGCGAATGGGTTCAGTCGGCTGGGCTGCCGTTAGCGAAGGTGATGCAGATTAATCAACTCTCCCCTTGCGATACGGTCGAGTCGATGGTCCGGGCATTACGTACCGGGAACTATAGCGTCGTGATTGGGTGGTTGCCTGAGGATCTGTCGCAAGAGGAACATTTGCGTCTGACTGAAGCGGCTGAAGAAGGTAACGCGATGGGTTTCATCATGCGGCCAGTTCGTGGAGATTCCTATCGCAGAGGACAACATCCCGGGCTAAAAATTCACTCAAATGTGTACCATTGAGTGATTTTAAGAGTTTTCCTGGAATTTTTTTCGACCGCAGTATGCAAAAAAAGTTCAACGCGCCAAAACTGCGGCAAGGCTTGTCTGACGCGGTTCTCGTTAATTTTACTGCACAAAATTCGTTCAAAAATTGTTAAATATTAGGTATACGGAACTTTTTTTTTCATATGCCTGACGGACTTCACACTTGTAAGTTTTCAGCTACGTTGTAGACTTTACATCGCCAGGGGTGCTCGGCCTAAGCCGAAGATATCGGTAGGTTTATATTTGACCACGCCCCCCGGTGAAGGATTTAACCGTGATTCCTCCGATGGAGATATTCATGGCAAATTTTGGATGATAACGAGGCGCAAAAAATGAAAAAGACAGCTATCGCGATTGCAGTGGCACTGGCTGGCTTCGCTACCGTAGCGCAGGCCGCTCCGAAAGATAATACCTGGTATGCAGGTGGTAAACTGGGCTGGTCTCAGTTCCATGACACCGGTTGGTACAACAGCAGCCTGAACAACGATGGCCCTACTCACGAGAGCCAGCTGGGTGCAGGTGCGTTCGGTGGCTATCAGGTTAACCCGTATGTTGGCTTTGAAATGGGTTACGACTGGTTAGGTCGTATGCCTTACAAAGGCGACAACGTAAATGGCGCTTTCAAAGCTCAAGGCGTACAGCTGACCGCTAAACTGGGTTACCCAGTAACTGACGATCTGGACGTGTACACCCGTCTGGGCGGCATGGTATGGCGTGCAGACTCCAGCAACAGCATCGCTGGTGACGACCACGACACGGGTGTTTCCCCAGTATTCGCTGGTGGCGTTGAGTGGGCAATGACCCGTGACATCGCTACCCGTCTGGAATACCAGTGGGTTAACAACATCGGTGACGGTGCTACCGTTGGCGTTCGTCCAGACAACGGCATGCTGAGCGTTGGTGTTTCTTACCGTTTCGGTCAGCAGGAAGATGCGCCAGTCGTAGCTCCAGCTCCGGCTCCAGCGCCAGAAGTACAGACCAAGCACTTCACTCTGAAGTCTGACGTTCTGTTCAACTTCAACAAAGCTACCCTGAAACCAGAAGGTCAGCAGGCACTGGATCAGCTGTACACCCAGCTGAGCAACCTGGATCCTAAAGACGGTTCTGTAGTGGTTCTGGGCTTCACCGACCGTATCGGTTCTGACGCTTACAACCAGGGTCTGTCTGAGAAACGTGCTCAGTCTGTAGTTGATTACCTGGTATCTAAAGGTATCCCAGCTAACAAGATCTCCCCACGTGGTATGGGCGAATCTAACCCAGTTACCGGTTCTACCTGTGACAACGTGAAACCACGCGCTGCACTGATCGACTGCCTGGCACCAGATCGTCGCGTAGAGATCGAAGTTAAAGGTATCAAAGACGTTGTAACTCAGCCTGCGGCATAAGTTATCGTCTTATAAAAAAACCCCGCCATGCGGGGTTTTTTATTATCTGAAGAAAAGCAAAACGCTTATTTTTTACCTAACAGTGCCTGTAGATCGTTCTTCAGCGTCGACATCTGGCTGGCATACTTCTCTTTGTGCTCGGCATCTTCAATCAGCTGCACCACCGTTTCCGACAGGGTTTTCCCGCGCCGTTGCGCAAGCCCGGCCAGACGCTGCCAGACCATAAACTCCAGGTCGATGGATTTCTTACGGGTGTGCTGATGCTCGGCATTGAAATGCCGTTTACGACGAGCACGGATAGTTTGCTTCATCCGGTTTAACAGGGCCGGATTAATGTGTTTCTCAATCCAGCCGTTGACCAGTACCGGTTCGTTTTCGAGGGTCAGCAACATATCCACAGCTTCTTGCGCCGCGCTGGCTTCGATGTAGCAGGTGATCAGCTCCCCTTCACGGTGCTTTTTGACCAGGTACTTCCATTTCCAGCCGCTTTCGAGGTTTTCCAGTTGTTGATATTTCATTGCGATCTCAGTGTTACCGTGTAACTCTGTTCAGAATATCAGTTTTTTGGCAATCTGCTGAAAAGAAATCATATCCTGTGAAACGCCGCAGGCGATCCGCATGACGAAAACCCGAATCCTGATTGGGCAGAGTGCGCCGCTTACGGTATACTCCACGGTTTTACTTCTGACTAAAAAACATCAACTTTGACCATTACGAAACTTGCATGGCGTGACCTGGTTCCGGATACCGAGAGCTATCAGGAGCTGTTTGCACAGCCAGACCTCACAAAAGAACACGAATTCATACTTAGCGATACACAACCGCGTTTGCATTACGCGCTGGAGCAGATGTCATCCCTATGGGCTACATCTCCTTTCATGCTGCTCAAAGCCCCGGAAGAAGCCGAGTATCTGACGCTTCTCGGTGATGCCATGCGCCAGTTGCAGCCAAAAACGAATGCCGTTTTTGGTGGCCAGTATCATATTGCCGGACGTGACGTGACGTACGAACCTGCCACGCAGGCAGACGGACAGTTCGCTGCAAAAGGCGAGGTGATCACCGCCAACTGGGTGGAAGCAGAACAGCTGTTCGGCTGCCTTCGTCAGTTCAATGGCGATGTGTCACTGCAACCGGGGCTGGTACACCGCGCGAATGGCGGCGTGTTGCTCATCTCCCTTCGCACCCTGCTTGCGCAGCCTCTGCTGTGGATGCGCCTGAAAACGGTGGTGACGCAGCAACGTTTTGACTGGGTAGGCTACGACGATTCGCGTCCGCTGCCTGTATCCATTCCGTCTATGCCGCTGTCGCTGACCGTCGTGCTGACGGGCGACCGTGAATCTCTGGCTGATTTCCAGGAAATGGAGCCAGAACTCGCGGAGCAGGCTGTCTATAGCGAATTTGAAGACAATATTCAGATCGCCGATGCCGATGACATGGCGCAGTGGTGTCAGTGGGTTATGGCCGTGGCGGAACGTTTCGCACTGCCCTCGCCTGCCGAGGATGCGTGGCCGGGCTTAATCCGCGAGGCCGTACGCTACACTGGCGATCAGGAAACCCTGCCGCTCTGCCCGCTCTGGATCGGTAAACAGCTGCGTGAAGTGGGGGCTATCAGCGGTAACGGTCCGTTTACCGGTGAGCAGCTTAGCCAGATGCTGGCCCAGCGTGAATGGCGTGAAGGTTATCTTGCTGACCGTATGCAGGATGAAATTCTGCTGGAACAGATTCTGGTGGAGACCGAAGGCGAACGTATCGGGCAAATCAACGCCTTGTCCGTCATCGAGTTCCCCGGACACCCGCGCGCCTTTGGTGAGCCTTCCCGTATCAGCTGTGTCGTACACATTGGTGACGGCGAATTTACCGATATCGAACGCAAGGCCGAACTGGGCGGAAACATTCATGCCAAAGGCATGATGATCATGCAGGCGTTCCTGATGTCTGAACTTCAGCTCGAGCAGCAGATCCCCTTCTCTGCCTCGTTGACCTTTGAACAGTCCTACAGCGAAGTCGACGGCGACAGCGCCTCGATGGCGGAGCTGTGCGCCGTGATCAGCGCGCTTGCAGACGTGCCGATTAACCAGAATATTGCGATTACCGGGTCCGTGGATCAGTTTGGCCGTGCCCAACCGGTGGGCGGACTGAATGAGAAAATCGAAGGCTTCTTCGCTATCTGCCAGCAGCGCGGTTTAAACGGCAAACAGGGCGTGATTATTCCGGCGCCAAACGCTCGCCATTTGAGCCTGAGCCAGGCGATTCTGGATGCGGTAGAGCAGGAACAATTCACCGTCTGGGCCATCGAAGGGGTTGAGGATGCACTACCCTTACTGACAAACCTGGTCTGGGACGGCGAAGGCCAGACAACCCTGATGCAGACCATTCAGGAACGTATAGCTCAGGCGACACAGCAGGATGCTCGTCATCGTTATCCGTGGCCGTTACGCTGGTTAAGTTGGTTTAGTGCGAACTGATCGGACTTGTTCAGCGTACACGTGTTAGCTATCCTGCGTCCTTCACTAAAATAAGGCTTACTGAGAACATGGTAGATAAACGCGAATCCTATACTAAAGAAGACCTTCTTGCCTCTGGTCGCGGTGAACTGTTTGGCGCGAAAGGCCCGCAGTTACCAGCCCCAAATATGCTGATGATGGACCGTGTCGTGAAAATGACCGAAACCGGCGGCAACTTTGATAAGGGTTACGTAGAAGCAGAACTCGATATCAACCCGGACCTGTGGTTCTTCGGTTGCCACTTTATTGGCGATCCGGTAATGCCTGGCTGCCTGGGCCTCGATGCCATGTGGCAGCTGGTTGGCTTCTATCTGGGCTGGCTTGGCGGTGAAGGCAAAGGCCGTGCGTTGGGCGTAGGCGAAGTGAAATTCACCGGTCAGGTTCTGCCTACCGCGAAGAAAGTCACCTACCGTATCCATTTCAAACGCATCGTTAACCGCCGCCTGATTATGGGCCTGGCGGACGGTGAAGTGCTGGTAGATGGTCGCCTGATCTATACCGCGAACGACCTGAAAGTGGGTCTGTTCCAGGATACCTCCGCTTTCTGATAACGGCTTTTAGCCCCATCCAGAAAGGCGAAACCTCCGCATTGCGGAGGTTTCTTTTTAAAGAGACGGTATCAAGCAAGTACTGCCCTGTCTCCGATGGCTTCTCGCCAGCCCCCTAGCCATTGGGACCTTTGATTCAGGGCCTGATAGGGACACATTTCTTTTGAACGTCCGGCGATGCCAGCCTGATAACCACGTTGATGAGCCCTTTCCAGGCGATCTCGTTTCTGTCTCTTCATGCCTCGTTTCCCTCATTCTTTTGTCTGGTGGAAAGAAAACAGTGGTTGCAATATGTGCAAGCACAGTTAACGAATACCCCGAATCGACGTCAGCGTCAACGTTCAAAATTCATACGGGTGTCATATTTGTGAGCTACATGGAAGATCGTTTGTACAAAAAATGTGACGCGGGACAAGTAACAACCTGAACGCAAAACGAAAAAAAAGCCGCAATCAGCAAGAAGCTGAGTGCGGCTTTCGTCGATGAATTTTACTTATGGCAGGCGGGAAATCTCTCTTGCGATAGCAGCCGACTCCTGTGCCCATCCCTGCGCAAGTACTTTCACCATTTCGTCATAGCCATCTTTCTGCTGCTTGAGTTCAAGATGAAAAGGACGCTTAATCAGCTGACCCTGGTGATTCAGCAGCCACTCCCCGCTGATAACAACGGCACCATCATAGCGGCCATGGAATCCCGTCACGTTAACATTCAGAGTGTCCTGATCGCTTCCCAGAGGCTGCGAGGCAACGACCCAACCGGGGAGCTGGCTGCTCAGATTCGCCACCAGCGTATTGCGTAGCTGCTGATCCAGCGGGCTGGCCCACAGGTTATTGTTGGCGATTACGTACTGCACATCGCTGGTCTGGTAGACCACCCCGTTGCCCGCCAGGTAATCTGGCACGGCAACCTGTTCAACCCACAGCAGACGGCTGCCCTGCGAGGTGCTGCTCTGCGCACCGGACTGGGCGCTTAACGGCAGCTGGTAGTAGCTTTTGTTATCGCTTCCAGAGCTACAGGCCGTTAATACCAGTGCGCCTGCGATGATTAGCCATTTTTTCATTGTTTCGCCCTCTTAGGCTCAGGGTCCTTTTTGTCTTTCGCTTCAAACACCAGTGCGTTGCTCTTTTCATTGAGCGTTTTCAGAACGGGCTGTAGCTCGCGTAAAACCTGATCAAGACGTTGCATATCCGCCACCATCTTGTTGTAGGCCGCTGAGCCCGGCTGGAAGCCCTGCATACTACGATTCAGTTCGCGCAACGTTTTCTGCATATCCTGCGGCAGCTGCTGCATGGACTGGTTGGCCGTGATCTTGTTGATATTATCCAGGGTGGTTTGCAGACGTTGCATCGTCGCCTGGCTCTGATGCAGTGATCCCGTCGCAGCTTCAAGCATTGGATTCAGCGGCAGATTGTTGATCTTATCCAGCGTTTCCATCAGGCGCTGTTGGATCTGCGCCAGGCCACTGCTGACCGTAGGAATGATTTTGTAGCCACCAAATTCACGGATACCCGTCATTGGTGGCGCTTTTGGATAGAAGTCCATATCGACATACAACGCCCCTGTGACCAGGTTGCCGGTTTTCAGCGAGCCGCGCAGCCCGCGATTCAGCAGGTCGCTGATATGCTCCCCAATATCCTGGTCCTCGCCTATCTGGTTAATCAAACGCTCAGGCTCAATGCGGATCAGCACCGGAATACGATAATCATCATCAAGCATCTGCTTCAGTCCCGGAACAAAGTAAGGCACTTGTCCCACTGTCCCCAGACGAATACCGCGGAACTCAACTGGCGCCCCTGGCTGCAAGCCGCGTACAGAGTCCTTAAAGAACATCAGGTAGTCGATGTGATCGGTATAGAGCGCATCCTGAATGCTTTTTTGATCGTCAAACAGTCTGAAGGCGGTTTTCTCCGCCACCGGTTGTCCCAGATCTATACCTTCCGGCACGTCAAAACTGACGCCCCCACCAAACAGCGTGGTGAGTGAACCCATCTCAACGCGCATCCCCGCAGAGGTGAGATCTACCGCGATCCCGCTGTCTTTCCAGAAGCGAACGTTGCTGGTCACCAGGCGGTCATTAGGCGCGTTGATAAATAGCTGATAGCTGATGGTCCGTTTTTGCGGATCGAAGGTGCTTGTTTCAACCGAACCGACGCGATACCCACGGAACAGCACCGGATCGCCCGGCGAGAGCTGGCCCGCTTTTTTACTGTCCAGAATAACGCGGATCCCTTTTGCATCCGGTGGCGCAAGCGGCGGTGAATCCAGCAGCTGATAGTTTGCTGGCTGGGCGCCTTTGTTGCCGGGCTGGAGTTCAATATAAGCCCCGGACAATAGCGTCCCTAAGCCGCTGATCCCTTCTCTCCCAACCTGCGGTTTCACTACCCAAAAAACAGAATCTTCATGGAGCAGTTTTTCCATGCCAGCATTCAGGCGGGCCTTGATTTCAACATGGGTTAAATCATCCGTCAGGGTCGCGCTTTCCACGACACCCACATCCACGCTGCGGCTCTTGATGGTGGTTTTTCCGCCCTCAATCCCCTCTGCATTGGTGGTAATTAGCGTGACTTCCGGTCCCTGATGGCTGTAATGATAAAACAGGATCCATGCACCGATCAGCGCGGTCACGATGGGGAAAATCCACACCGGCGACCAGTTTCTGACCTTCTGCACTTTAGCCTCTCCACTCTTATTTTCCATGCTCTTACTCTTCCTCATGGCTTGAATCGGGCTCACGATCCCACGATAAACGAGGGTCGAAGGTCATGGCCGCAAACATGGTCATAATGACGACCAACGCAAACATCAGCGCTCCCATAGCGGGATAAATACTCATCAGCCCACCCATACGCACCAGCGCTGAGAGAACCGCAATCACGAACACGTCAATCATCGACCAGCGGCCAACAAATTCCACGACCTCATAAATCAGATGCATGCGCTCGCTGTCTCGCTTACCGTGCCCTTTTGCATCCCAGCAAAGCCAGGCAATGGCAATCATCTTTAAGGTCGGAACCATAATACTGGCGAGGAATATGACGCCTGCTACAGGGTAAGATCCCTCGCTCCACAGCAAAATCACCCCAGCCAGTATGGTCGAGGGCATTCTGTCGCCGAGCAAATCGGTGATCATGATCGGCAAGATATTGGCGGGCAGATAGAGCATGACAGAGGTCACCAGCAGCGCCATGGTCCATTGCAGGCTATTTTTGCGCCGGACGTGACCTTTTGTTTCACAACGCGGACACACCTCGACATCCGCGGGCAGCACGGCGGTGCAGCACGAGCAGGAGCGAAGCCCCTGACGGATACCCGGTACGCCCACCTTTACCGTCTGCGAGAGCGTCGGCGCCGGGGCAATATCGTCCCAGGCCCAGCGTCGGTCCACGCACTGGAACGCGCGCAGTTGCAGCACGCAATACAGACACCACGGAATAAAGCTGCTGCCAATCCCCACATCGCCGTAGGCCATCAGCTTCACGAAGCTGACCAGGATACCCGCGAGAAAAATTTCCGCCATCCCCCAGCTTTTCAGCTGGAAAAGGATCCGCGCGAGTTTGATTTTAAGGACAGTGGGCATCCTGACGCGGTTGACCAGCAGCAGAATGACGACCAGGCAAAAAGCCGGGACGATCTGCACGAACAGAAGAAAGAAGGTGCCAAGGCTGGCGTAATCTTCCGAGAACATCACGCCAGGAATTTCCAGTAAATCTACCTGGCTGGTCATCCCACCTACTTTCATATAGATGAAAGGGAAGAGATTGGAGAGCAGTAACATGAATAAGGCTGCCAGCGCATAAGCCGTAGGACGCTGCCTTGGCGCGTCCCACTCGGTCGTCAGCGTAGCGCCGCAGCGCGGGCAGGCAGCTTTATGTCCGTGACCAAGCTCTGGCAACGCCACGAGCATATCGCATTGCGAGCATAATATATGCCGATCGGCATGGTGCTGGTCACACATAGATTATCCCTGTTTATGCGCCGTTTTTCAGAGACTCAAGGTACTCCCAGCGCTCAAATGCCTCTTCCAGCGCCTGTTCAGCCTGGGAGAGTTCAGCCAATACTTTCTGAGTATAGTCGTGAGGCTGCGTAAAGAATGACGCATCAGCGACCTGGATTTGCAGTGCTTCCAGTGCAGCTTCCAGCTCTTCCAGACGCTGCGGCAGCCCCTCCAGCTCGCGCTGCAAGTTATAACTCATTTTAGCAGGAGACTTTTTGACAGTTTCTGCTTTTGCAACAACAGGTTCAGCGACATTTTTAGTCTTCGCCTGTTTTTGCGCCAGCGACTGTGATTGCTGTCCACGCGCGTCATGATAGCCGCCTACATATTGCCCGATGCGTCCTTCGCCTTCGAAGATCCAGCACTCGGTCACGGTGTTATCGACAAACTGACGATCGTGGCTGACCAGCATCACGGTTCCCTGATAACCATCAATCAACTCTTCCAGCAGTTCCAGCGTTTCGACATCCAGATCGTTAGTCGGTTCATCGAGAATCAATAAGTTACTGGGTTTCAGGAACAAACGCGCCAGCAAAAGACGGTTACGCTCACCGCCGGACAGCGCGCGCACCGGCGTCATGGCGCGTTTCGGGTGGAACAGGAAGTCCTGAAGGTAGCCCAGCACGTGACGCGGCTTGCCGTTAACCATGACCTCCTGTTTGCCCTCAGCGAGGTTATCCATCACCGTACGGTCTGGATCCAGCTCTGCGCGGTGCTGGTCGAAGTACGCCACTTCCAGTTTGGTACCGCAGTGGATACGACCGCTGTCGGCCTGGAGCTGACCGAGCATCAGTTTCAGCAGCGTGGTTTTACCGCACCCGTTCGGGCCGATCAGCGCAATTTTGTCGCCGCGCTGAACCTGAGCGGAGAAATCGTTCACCAGCACTTTGCCGTCAACCGAATAATTCACGTTCTCCATTTCGAAGACAATCTTGCCCGAGCGGGACGCCTCTTCAACCTGCATTTTGGCGCTCCCCATGACTTCACGGCGTTCGCTACGTTCGCGGCGCATCGCCTTCAGGGCGCGAACGCGGCCTTCGTTACGGGTACGACGGGCTTTGATGCCCTGACGGATCCAGACCTCTTCCTGTGCCAGCTTGCGGTCGAACTCGGCGTTTTGCAGCTCTTCGACGCGCAGGTTCTCTTCTTTCTCCAGTAGATAGGTATCGTAATCGCCCGGGTAAGTCACCAGCTTGCCGCGGTCGAGGTCGACAATGCGCGTGGCCATATTGCGGATGAACGAACGGTCGTGGGAGATGAAGATAATGGTGCCGTTAAAGGTTTTCAGGAACCCTTCCAGCCAGTCAATCGCTTCGATATCCAGGTGGTTCGTCGGTTCGTCCAGCAGCAGCACCTTAGGCCCGCTCACCAGGGCACGGCCCAGCGCCGCTTTACGCAGCCAGCCGCCGGAGAGCGCCGACAGCTCCATATCCGCTTCCAGGCCAAGCTGGGCCAGCACTTCATTAATGCGGTTTTCCAGCTGCCACAGACCGTGGTGATCGAGCATCTCCTGCACTTTTGCCAGCTCGTTGAGATTCTTGTCGCTCGGGTCCGTCATCACCAGATGCGAAATCTCGTGGTAACGCTTGAGGTATTCCGCCTGCTCTGAAATCCCTTCGGCCACAAAATCGTAAACGCTGCCGGTGACGTTACGCGGCGGATCCTGTTGCAGACGAGAGACGATCAGATCCTGCTCGTAAACAATACGGCCGTCATCCAGCCCCTGCTCACGGTTGAGGATTTTCATCAGCGTCGATTTACCTGCGCCGTTACGGCCCACCAGACAGACGCGCTCGTTATCTTCGATATGCAGCTCTGCATTATCGAGAAGCGGTGAGTCGCTGAAAGAGAGCCACGCGCCGTGCATACTAATTAAAGACATTTATTTTTCCTTTCAGACCGCGGAAATCAGCCAGCAGTTGTGGATTTGACGGTTACGGGCAAAGTCCTGAGACAGCGTTTTTTGGCTGATTTCTTGTGCTTTCAGTCCCAGTTCGGCCAGGCCGTCGTGATCCATGCGGAATCCGCGCTTGTTGTTCGAGAACATAATGGTGCCGCCTTTACGCAGCAGGCGCTTCAGGTCGGTCATCAGGCGCAGGTGATCGCGTTGAACGTCAAAGCTATCCTCCATACGCTTGGAGTTAGAGAAGGTCGGCGGATCGATAAAGATCAGGTCAAACTGCTCGTCGGTATCGCGCAGCCAGCCCAGCACGTCGGCCTGTAACAGGCGATGCTGACGACCGGTTAAGCCGTTAAGACGCAGGTTGCGCTCTGCCCACTCCAGATAAGTACGGGACATATCGACCGTGGTGGTGCTACGCGCGCCGCCAAGCCCCGCATGAACGCTGGCGCTGCCGGTATAGGAGAACAGGTTCAGGAAGTCTTTGCCCTTGCTCATCTGGCCCAGCATGCGGCGGGCGATACGGTGGTCGAGGAACAGACCGGTATCAAGGTAGTCGGTCAGGTTAACCCACAGGCGCGCGTTATATTCGCCCACTTCGATGAAGTCACCCTTCTCGCCCATCTTCTGATACTGGTTTTTGCCTTTCTGACGCTCACGGGTTTTCAGCACCAGCTTGTTTGGCGAAATGCCGAGTACGGCGATGGTGGCCGCAATCACATCCAGCATACGCTGACGCGCTTTTTGCGCATCGATAGTTTTCGGCGGGGCGTATTCCTGAACCACTACCCAGTCCGCATAGCGGTCAACCGCCACGTTGTATTCCGGCAGGTCAGCGTCGTACAGGCGATAACATTCGATGCCTTCCTGCTTTGCCCACTTCTCAAATTTCTTCAGGTTTTTGCGCAGGCGGTTGGCGTAATCTTCCGCCACGCCTGACGGTTTGCTATCCGCCGCTATCTCTGCCAGATGGTAGTTTTTCTGCACGCAGTCCAGCGGGCCGTTTTTCGCCTTGAACTGGCGATCGGCACGCAATTGCAGGCAGCTCAGCAGCTCCGGCGAGGCGCTAAACAGGGAGAGGTTCCAGCCGCCGAAATGCGCTTTCATGTTGCGGCCCAGCAGGCTGTGCAGTGCAATCAGCGCCGGCTCGCTGTCCAGACGCTCACCATACGGCGGGTTGCTGATCACCGTACCGTACGGGCCTTTTGGCAACGGGTTGGTCAGGTTCGCCACGTCTTTCACCTCGAAGGTGACCAGCTCGCCGATACCGGCACGACGGGCGTTGCTGCGCGCACGTTCAATCACCCGTGCATCGCTGTCCGAACCGTAAAAGTGAGAGGTGTATTCCGCCAGCCCTTTACGGGCGCGGGTCTGCGCATCGTCTTTGACCTCTTTCCAGATGGCCTCATCGTGCTGCGCCCAGCCTTTGAAGCCCCAGTGGCCGCGGTGCAGCCCTGGCGCACGGTCGGTGGCCAGCATCGCGGCTTCAATCAGCAGCGTACCGGAACCGCACATCGGATCGAGCAGCGGCGTACCTGGCTGCCATCCGGAGCGCATCACGATAGCGGCAGCCAACGTTTCTTTGATCGGCGCCATCCCGGTGCGATCGCGATAACCGCGCAGATGCAGGCCTGCGCCGCTCAGATCAAGGGAAATACTGGCCGTATCGCCGTTCAGCCAGACGTTGATACGCAGATCCGGGTTTTCACGGTCAACGTTCGGACGTTCTTTATTACGACGCGTGAAGCAGTCCACAATGGCATCCTTAACGCGCAGGGCACCGTACTGGCTGTTGCGGATCTCATCGTTGACGCCGTTGAAATGCACCGCAAAGGTGGCGTCCGGGGTGAAGATCTCTGTCCAGTCGATCATCTGTACGCCGGTGTAGAGATCAAGATCGCTGTAGACCTTGCACTCTTTCATCGGCAGCATGATGCGCGACGCCAGACGGCTCCACATCAGGCTCTGGTAAATAAGCCGCGTGTCGCCCTCAAAATGGACACCACCCTGAACCACCCGGCACTCTTTCGCGCCCAGGGCTTCCAGTTCAGTTTTTAACAGCTCTTCCAGCCCACGGGCCGTACTGGCAAACAGAGAATTCATATCGTCACTTTTACTCATAGAAAATTGTCGCGCATTATAGCTAATATGGCGTGTATGTCATAAAGTTGAAGGCTTATTTTCTTTAGCGGGAGTGTGTAGTGGCGACGTTATCCAGGCTTTTTATTCATCCGGTGAAATCGATGCGCGGTATCGGCGTGACTCACGCGCTGGCCGATATGAGCGGATTCGCCTTCGATCGTATTTTTATGGTCACCGAGCCTGACGGTACGTTTATCACCGCACGTCAGTTCCCGCAGATGGTTCGCTTTACGCCTTCCCCGCTTCATGACGGGCTGCATTTGACCGCGCCAGACGGTTCAAGCGTCGTGATCCGCTTTGCTGATTTTGCGCCGCTTGATGCGCCAACGGAAGTGTGGGGCAATCATTTTACCGCGCGTATCGCGCCGGATAACATTAACCAGTGGCTCAGCGGCTTTTTCTCCCGTGACGTTCAGCTGCGCTGGGTTGGGCCTGCGCTGACCCGTCGCGTGAAGCGCCACGATGCGGTTCCCCTCTCCTTCGCGGATGGTTTTCCCTTTCTGCTGACCAGCGAGGCCTCGCTGCGAGATTTACAAAAACGTTGCAAAGCCAGCGTGCAGATGGAGCAGTTTCGCCCGAATCTGGTGGTGACCGGAGCGGAGGCCTGGGATGAAGATACCTGGAAAGTCATCCGCATCGGCAGCGTTATTTTTGACGTGGTGAAACCGTGCAGCCGCTGTATTCTCACCACCATTAGCCCGGAGAAAGGCCAGAAGCATCCTTCCGGTGAACCGCTAAAAACCTTGCAGTCATTTCGCACCGCGCAGGATAAAGGTGATGTCGACTTCGGCCAGAACCTGATCCCCCGCTCCAGCGGTGTGATCCGCGTGGGCGACGAGATCGAGATCCTTACCCGCGGGCCTGCCAGGGTGTACGGCGCAGGTCAGGAAGAAGAGATGGTTGACGTGGTAACCAACGTCGCTTCCGCGGTGGATATTCACTGGGAAGGCAAAGTTATCCGTGGTAACAATCAGCAGGTGCTACTGGAACAACTGGAACAGGCGGGTATCCGCGTACCGTATTCCTGTCGCGCGGGGATTTGCGGATGCTGTCGCATTAAACTGGTCGAAGGTGAAGTGAGTGCCCTGAAGAAATCTGCGATTGGCGGTGACGGCACGATCCTGTGCTGTAGCTGTGTCCCGAAAACATCCGTACAGCTGGAAGCTTAAACCGCCTGTTCGAGGCTGAAGGAATCAACGCGCAGCTGTGGCTTCAGCCTGTCGTTCATCACTTTGATGGCATCACCTAACTGCATAACTCGCCCGGCAATGGTCACGCCGGGTTGGGCCAGCAAACAGAGCGCAGCGTTTTCACCGGGTTCAACCACCAGCAAATTCACCTCCTCTTCGGTATCGCTCAGATTGACGCTCGCCGCATCGCCGATAGCCGGGGTCCAGCTCATGCCGTGCGCAAGGAAATGCCAGCTTTTCGGCATTTGCGGTTTCAGGAAACGGATCGCCACCAGTGCATTTAATACCAGTTCAGCGCGCTGTTCTTTGGAGAGATCGAACTCGCGGCATTTTTCTTCGAAAGAGAAATAGAGTGCAGCATCGTCAACGCAAAAGCCTGAGGGAGCAAACGCGTCTGGCGTTAACATTCGGCGCGCAAAACGAGAGCGAAACAACATGCCATTGGCTAAGTCGAGCATCATACGGTCATGCTCTTCACAAAAATACCAGCGCCAGTTATCGTCAGGTTTAATTCGCATGTTTCTCTCCCGTCCCCTAAACGTCCTGTACTAAAAATGTCCTGTTTGCCGCTTCGCTTATAACACTAGTAATAAAAGACTATAATGTCTAAATAAGCAACAATGACGGAATATAAAACAACCAGGGCTGGAAATAAAGCCCTGGTTGTCTGATTAAGAGAAAAGATTAGATATGCGTGACGATTTCTTTAATCAGCGGCGGCCCTTTAAAAATAAAGCCGGAATAAATTTGCACCAGCGATGCGCCTGCCGCCATCTTCTCACGTGCAGCGATGACGGAGTCAATGCCACCCACGCCAATAATCGGCAGCTGGCCTTTTAATTCCGCGGAGAGTGCGCGAATAATTTCGGTGCTTTTTAATTGTACCGGACGGCCACTTAATCCACCCGCTTCGTCACAGTTTTTCATTCCCTGAACGAGAGAGCGATCGAGTGTCGTATTGGTCGCAATCACACCATCAATATTATGGCGAACTAAACTGTCGGCAACCTGGATCAATTCTTCTGCCGAAAGATCCGGGGCGATCTTAACCGCGACCGGAACATATTTATGGTGGATCGTCTGTAGCGCCGTTTGTTTATTTTTAATGGCGCTAAGAAGATCGTCGAGCGCTTCGCCATATTGTAATGAACGCAGCCCTGGGGTGTTAGGCGAGGAAATATTCACCGCAATATAACCGGCATAGGCATAGACTTTTTCCATACAAATCAGATAGTCATCTTTACCCTGCTCGACCGGCGTGTCTTTATTTTTGCCAATATTTATACCCAGCACGCCATCAAAATGGGCTTTCTTAACGTTCTCAACCAGATGATCGACGCCAAGGTTATTAAAGCCCATGCGGTTGATCAGCCCTTCGGCTTCAACCAGGCGAAACAGACGTGGCTTGTCATTTCCCGGCTGCGGACGCGGCGTTACCGTCCCGATTTCGATCGAGCCAAAGCCCATCGCACCGAGTGCATCAATGCATTCGCCATTTTTGTCCAGACCGGCCGCCAGGCCCAGTGGATTTTTGAAAGTCAGGCCCATGCACTGAACTGGTTTTTCCGGCACGTTTTGACGCACCAGCGCGGCCAGAGGCGTTCCTGTAATACGGCGTAACTGCTGAAATGTAAATTCATGAGCGCGCTCAGGATCGAGCTGGAAAAGGGCTTTACGAACGAAGGGGTAGTACATGAACTCTCCTGGATTCCCGGTGTGCAAACCGGGAGGGGATTATGTGCGATCCCGCCCGGAAAGGGAATTGACCTGTGGCAAAAAAAGCCACGTAAAACGCAATCGTTTACTTATCGGTTCGCTTCTTATGCATTTTTCTGCATTCATCCTGAGGATAAATCATTTAGTGGAATAACCACGCAATGTCACACTCCTGAAAATTGTTATGAATGTTAGATAAAAGCAAACAATTAGTTATAAGGAGCAACCATGCGCGTCATTACCCTGGCCGGAAGCCCCCGCTTCCCCTCTCGCTCCAGCGCACTGCTGGAATACGCTCGCGAAAAGCTTAATGCTCTGGATGTCGAAGTGTGTCACTGGAATTTGCACAATTTCGCGCCTGAAGATCTGCTCTACGCCCGTTTCGACAGCCCGGCGCTGAAAACCCTGATCGAACAGCTTAAGAGTGCTGACGGGCTGGTCGTCGCGACACCGATTTATAAAGCTTCTTTTTCCGGCGCACTGAAAACGCTCCTCGATCTGCTGCCCGAACGTGCGCTGGACGGTAAGGTCGTCCTGCCGCTGGCCACAGGCGGTACGGTAGCCCATTTACTGGCGGTGGATTATGCCCTCAAGCCGGTTCTGAACGCGCTGAAAGCACAGGAGATCCTGCATGGCGTCTTCGCTGACGACTCACAGGTAATCGACTACCAGCATAAACCGCATTTCACGCCGAATCTGCAAACCCGCCTCGACAGCGCGCTTGAAACCTTCTGGCACGCCCTGAACCGTCGGGATCGCCACGCGGCGGCATTTCATCAATCACAAGGAGTGGCGCATGTTTAAAACAGTTACCCGTATCGGGCTGGCAGGTCTGCTGGCAGTGGCGTCGCTGGCTCAGGCGACGGTGAAAGCGCCGGAGAGCCTGCGTATCGGTTATCAGAAAGGCAGCGTCAGCATGGTGCTGGCGAAAAGCCATGCGTTGCTGGAGAAGCGTTTCCCGGAGACCAAATTCTCATGGGTCGAGTTCCCTGCCGGACCACAGATGCTGGAGGCGCTGAACGTCGGGAGTATTGATTTAGGCAGCACCGGCGATATCCCGCCGATCTTTGCGCAGGCTGCCGGGGCGGATCTGGTTTACGTTGGCGTTGAGCCAGCCAAGCCGAAGGCAGAGGTTATTTTGGTGCCCGAAAACAGCGAGATCAAAAGCGTCGCCGACCTCAAAGGCCATAAGGTTGCTTTCCAGAAAGGTTCAAGCTCGCACAACCTGCTGCTGCGCGCGTTGCAGGAGGCCGGCCTAAAATTCACCGATATCCAGCCCGTTTACCTGACGCCTGCCGATGCGCGCGCGGCGTTTCAGCAAAAAAATGTTGATGCCTGGGCTATCTGGGATCCGTACTACTCCGCCGCACTGTTGCAGGGCGGTGTGCGGGTGCTGAAAGACGGCACCACCCTGAAGCAGACCGGTTCGTTCTACCTGGCGGCACGTCCTTACGCTGAGAAAAATGGCGCATTTATTCAGCAGGTGCTGGATACCTTCTCTCAGGCCGATGCGCTGACCCAAAGCCAGCGTCAGCAGAGCATCACGCTGCTGGCAAAAACCATGGGCCTGCCTGAACCGGTGATCGCCACCTATCTTGACCACCGTCCTCCCACCACCATAGCACCGGTTGACGCCCACGTTGCCGCTCTCCAGCAGCAAACGGCAGACCTCTTTTATCAAAACCGCCTGGTTCCAAAGCAGGTGAATATTCGCGAACGCATCTGGCAACCCGCTGGCATTGAAGGAAAAAAATCATGAGTCTGAATCTTTTCTGGTTTTTACCCACCCACGGTGATGGACACTATCTTGGCACAGAAGAAGGCGCCCGCCCGGTCGATCACGGCTACCTACAGCAGATCGCCCAGGCGGCAGACCGCATCGGTTTTACCGGGGTGCTGATCCCGACGGGCCGTTCATGTGAGGATGCGTGGCTGGTTGCCGCGTCAATGATCCCCGTCACCCAGCGCCTGAAATTCCTGGTAGCCTTGCGCCCGAGCGTGGTGTCGCCCACCGTCGCGGCGCGTCAGGCGGCAACGCTGGACAGGCTTTCCAACGGCCGTGCGCTGTTCAACCTTGTGACGGGCAGCGATCCGCAGGAGCTGGCGGGGGATGGCGTTTTCCTCGATCATACCGAACGCTATGAAGCCTCCGCTGAGTTCACCCGCGTCTGGCGACGTCTGCTGGAAGGGGAAACCGTCACCTTCGAAGGGAAACATATCCACGTTCGCGATGCGCAGCTCTACTTCCCGCCGGTACAGCAGCCGCGCCCTCCCCTCTATTTTGGCGGATCGTCGGACGTGGCGCAGGAGCTGGCGGCTGAGCAGGTCGATCTCTATCTGACCTGGGGCGAGCCACCGGAGCTGGTGAAAGAGAAAATTGCTCAGGTACGCGCTAAAGCCGCAGAACATGGCCGTACGGTACGCTTTGGTATTCGCCTGCACGTGATCGTCCGCGAAACCAACGACGAGGCCTGGCAAGCCGCCGACCGTCTGATCGCTCATCTGGACGACGATACTATCGCTAAAGCACAGGCGGCGTTTGCCAAAACCGACTCCGTGGGCCAGCACCGGATGGCCTCCCTGCACAACGGCAAGCGTGAAAATCTTGAGATCAGCCCGAACCTGTGGGCCGGGGTGGGTCTGGTGCGCGGCGGCGCCGGCACGGCGCTGGTCGGCGACGGCCCAACCGTAGCGGCACGCATTAATGAATACGCGGCGCTGGGGATCGACAGCTTTATCCTGTCTGGCTACCCGCATCTGGAGGAGGCGTACAAGGTGGGTGAACTGCTGTTTCCGCACCTGGATGTCGCTATCCCGGAAATTCCGCAGCCACGCCAGCTTCAGTTACAGGGCGAAGCCGTGGCGAACGCGTTTATCCCGAGAAAAGTCGCGCAAAGCTAAGGAGCCACCATGTCTGCAACCGCACAAAAATGGCTACTGCGCGCCGCGCCGTGGTTTCTGCCCGTCGGCATTGTCCTCGTCTGGCAACTGGCGTCTTCAACTGGCTGGCTGTCGAGCCGCATTTTGCCCTCTCCGGAGGGCGTTGTGGAAGCGTTCTGGTCGCTCAGCGCCAGCGGTGAGCTGTGGCAACATCTTGCCATCAGCTCCTGGCGCGCGGTAATCGGCTTTTCGATTGGCGGAAGCATCGGCCTGACGCTGGGGCTGATCAGCGGCCTGTCCCGCTGGGGTGAGCGGCTGCTGGATACCTCCGTTCAGATGCTGCGTAACGTGCCGCATCTGGCGCTTATCCCACTGGTTATTTTGTGGTTTGGCATTGATGAGAGCGCCAAAATTTTCCTCGTGGCTCTGGGAACGTTATTCCCGATTTATATCAATACCTGGCATGGGATCCGCAATATCGATCGCGGTCTGGTTGAGATGGCCCGCAGCTATGGCCTGTCAGGTTTTGCCCTGTTTACCCATGTGATCCTGCCGGGCGCCCTGCCCTCCATTATGGTTGGGGTGCGTTTTGCGCTCGGCCTGATGTGGCTAACCCTGATCGTGGCGGAAACCATTTCGGCTAACTCCGGCATTGGTTATCTGGCCATGAACGCCCGCGAGTTCCTGCAAACGGACGTGGTGGTGGTTGCCATTATCCTTTATGCCCTGCTCGGCAAACTTGCGGACGTCAGCGCCCAGTGGCTGGAACGTAGCTGGCTGCGCTGGAACCCGGCCTACACCGCTCAGGAGGCGAAAGCATGAATACTGCACGACTGAACCAGGGAACACCGTTACTGCTGAACGGCGTGACCAAACGCTACGGCGACAACACCATTCTGAATGCACTGGATCTGCACATTCCTGCCGGACAGTTTGTTGCCGTTGTCGGCCGCAGCGGTGGCGGCAAGAGTACCCTGCTGCGTCTTTTAGCCGGGCTGGAAGCGCCAAACAGCGGTGACATTCTTGCAGGCACTACGCCGCTGGCCACGATTCAGGATGATACGCGCATGATGTTTCAGGATGCGCGTCTGCTGCCGTGGAAAACGGTGATGGATAACGTCGGGCTGGGCCTGAAGGGCAGCTGGCGGGAGGACGCCCGGCAGGCACTCGCTGCGGTAGGGCTGGAGAATCGCGCGGGAGAGTGGCCTGCGGCCCTGTCGGGTGGACAAAAGCAGCGCGTAGCGCTGGCACGCGCGCTGATTCATCGTCCCGGCCTGCTGCTGCTTGATGAACCGCTCGGCGCGCTTGATGCCCTGACGCGGATCGAAATGCAGGATCTGATTGAAACCCTATGGCAGACGCACGGCTTTACGGTGCTGCTGGTGACGCATGATGTCAGTGAAGCCGTGGCAATGGCAGACAGGGTGCTGTTAATAGAAGAAGGTAAAATTGGTCTGGATCTGACGGTAGATATTCCGCGTCCTCGCCGCGTGGGATCGGCCCGACTGGGGGAGCTGGAAGCCGAAGTGCTGGATCGGGTGATGAAGCGTGGGGTAAGTGAACGGGTGTTGATTAAAGCTAATGCCTGATGCCCGCACCCCGGCCCTCTCCCACAGGGAGAGGGAGAAAAAACTAAAAACGGCAACCGAGGTTGCCGTTTTGCTTTTACCTGCCCACCGGGCAATTTTTTATTACGCTAAGGCCTTAGCAATCTTCTCGTACAGATCGCCAGACAGATTTTCCAGCCCTTTCAGCTGCTCAAGCGCGGCGCGCATTTTCGCCTGACGCTGCGCATCGTAACGTTTCAGGCGGATCAGCGGCTCAATCAGACGAGACGCCACCTGCGGGTTACGGCTGTTCAGCTCGGTCAGCATTTCAACCATGAACTGATAACCGCTGCCGTCTTCGGCATGGAACGCGGCCGGGTTGCTGCTGGCGAAGGCACCAATCAGAGAGCGGACGCGGTTCGGGTTGCTCATGGTGAACGAACGGTGCTTCAGCAGGCTACGTACTTTGCTGAGTACATCGGCTGCCGGACTGGTGGCCTGAAGGATGAACCACTTGTCCATCACCAGACCATCCTGATACCACTTGTCGTCGTACTCCTGCATCAGCGCATCGCGGCACGGCAGCTCGGCGGCAACGCTTGCAGCCAGCGCGGCCAGGGCATCCGTCATGTTATCGGCTTCGTGGTACTGCTTGCTGACCAGCGTGTTCGCCAGCTCTGCCTCACCAAACGCCAGATAGCGCAGGCAGGTATTGCGCAGGGAACGTTTACCGATATCCGCATGTTCCACCCGATACGCGTCCAGCTTGTTGGCGTTGTAAATGGCGAGGAACTCATCTGCCAGTTCGGTCGCCAGCGTGCGGGTCAGTGCTTCACGCACGGCGACGATGGCAATCGGATCAATGATGTCAAACAGCTCGGCGATTTCAGTCGCAGACGGCAGCGTTAAAATTTCAGCCGCCAGCGCCGGGTCAATGTTCTCATCCAGCAGGATGGCACGGAACGCGTCTGCCACATGAACCGGCAGCGTCAACGGCTGGCCCTGCTGGTAACGGTTGACGTTCAGCTTGATGTAGGTCGCCAGCAGACTTTGTGCCGCATCCCAGCGCGAGAAATCGTTGCGCGCGTGACGCATCAGGAACGTCAGCTGCTGATCGCTCCACTTGTATTCGAGTTTCACCGGCGCGGAGAATTCGCACAGCAGGGCGGGAACGGGCTGGAAATAGACGTTATCGAAGATAAAGGTCTGCTCTGCCTGGGTCACGTTCAGCACGTTATGCACCGGGTAACCGCCCTTCTGTAACGGGATCACGTTGCCTTCGTTGTCGTACAGCTCAACGCTGAACGGAATGTGCAGCGGATGTTTCTCTTCCTGCTCGGCCGTTGGCGGCGTGCGCTGGCTGATGGTCAGCGTGTACTGCTCGGTTTCCGGGTTGTAGTCGTCTTTGACCGTCACGATCGGCGTACCGGCCTGGCTGTACCAGCGGCGGAAATGAGACAGATCCACGTTAGAGGCGTCCTCCATCGCCTGGACGAAATCGTCGCAGGTGGCCGCACTGCCGTCGTGACGCTCGAAGTAAAGCTGCATCCCTTTCTGGAAATTCTCTTCGCCCAGCAGGGTGTGGATCATGCGGATAATTTCAGCGCCTTTTTCATACACCGTCAGGGTGTAGAAGTTATTCATCTCAATGACTTTATCCGGGCGGATCGGGTGGGCCATTGGGCTGGCATCTTCTGCAAATTGCAGACCACGCATAGTGCGCACGTTGTTGATGCGGTTCACCGCCCGCGATCCCAGATCGGAGCTGAACTCCTGATCGCGGAAGACGGTTAAGCCCTCTTTCAGGCTCAGCTGGAACCAGTCGCGACAGGTGACGCGGTTCCCGGTCCAGTTATGAAAATATTCGTGGCCGATAACACGTTCGATATCGAGGTAATCTTTATCCGTGGCGGTATCGGTACGCGCCAGCACGTATTTGGAGTTAAAGATGTTAAGACCTTTATTCTCCATCGCGCCCATGTTGAAGAAATCGACAGCAACAATCATATAGATGTCGAGGTCATATTCGAGACCAAAGCGCGTTTCATCCCACTTCATGGAGTTGATGAGAGAGGTCATTGCCCACGGTGCGCGGTCAAGGTTGCCACGATCCACGAACAGCTCCAGCGCGACTTCACGGCCAGAGCGCGTTTTAAAGGTGTCGCGGAGAACATCGAAATCTCCCGCTACCAGCGCAAACAGATAGCAGGGTTTCGGGAACGGATCCTGCCACTGTACCCAGTGACGGCCATTCTCCAGTTCCCCCTCGCCAATCCGGTTGCCGTTGGAGAGCAGGTACGGGTACAGCGTTTTGTCGGCAATAATTTTGGTGGTAAAGCGCGCCAGGACGTCCGGGCGATCAAGATACCAGGTAATGTGGCGGAAACCTTCGGCTTCACACTGGGTACACAGGGCTACGCCTGACTGGTAAAGCCCTTCCAGCGCGGTATTGGCGGCAGGGCTAATTTCATTCACGATGCGCAGGGTAAAGCGTTCCGGCAGGTTGTCGATGACCAGCTGGTTGCCTTCTTCTTTATAGTCTGACCAGGCTTCATCGTTAATATGCAGGGAAACCAGCGTCAGGTCTTCACCATCCAGACGCAGCGGCACGGCTGTCGCGCTCTGGCGCGTCACCTGGCTTACCGCCGTCACGACGGTTTTTGTGGCATCCAGGTCGAAAGTCAGATCGATATCGCTTATCAGGTATTCCGGCGCACGGTAGTCGTGGCGGTATTTAGCTTGTGGCTGTTGTGTCATAGAAAACCTTATGCATCGTTTGTCGAGTAACGATTCAATATATTCCTGTTGTGTAAAACGCGCTATGCAGAATGTTCATCTTTTCAGGCACAACGCCCTTTTTAGCTACATTTTTATAACACGGGGCACGAAATGCTCTCGACCATAAAGTGTGCTTATGTTGTGATCGGGGTTCAATAAATCACTAAACAGGGTATACTCCGGAGTTGTTTATTGTACTAAACGCTCCCGTGAGAGGATGCTACAGCGCACCTATGACTCAATTCGCTTCTCCGGTTCTGCATACGTTGCTGGATACCGACGCGTACAAGCTGCATATGCAGCAAGCCGTGTTTCACCACTATCATGATGTCCATGTTGCGGCGGAATTTCGCTGCCGGGGTGACGACTTGCTGGGTATCTACGCAGATTCCATTCGTGAACAGGTCGAGGCCATGCAGCATCTGGCGCTCACCGATGACGAATATCAGTGGCTTTCAGGCCTGCCTTTCTTTAAAGCGGACTATCTGAACTGGCTGCGTGAGTTCCGCTATAAGCCGGAACAGGTCACCGTCACCAATGATAACGGCAAGCTGGACATTCGTCTGACCGGCCCGTGGCGCGAGGTGATCATGTGGGAAGTGCCGCTTCTGGCCGTGATCAGCGAGCTGGCCCACCGCTATCGCTCCCCTGAAACCGGTGTGACGCAGGCGGTCGCCGCTCTGGAGAATAAACTCGTTGAGTTTTCCAGACTGACCGAAGGGCTGGATATGTCCCGCTTCCGTCTGATGGACTTTGGCACGCGCCGCCGCTTCTCTCGCGAGGTTCAGGAAGCCATTGTCAGACGTCTGCAACAGGAGCCGTGGTTCGTTGGCACCAGTAACTACGATCTGGCACGTCGCCTTGATTTAACGCCGATGGGCACCCAGGCGCACGAATGGTTCCAGGCGCACCAGCAGATTAGCCCTGACCTTGCCAACAGCCAGCGCGCCGCCCTCGCCGCGTGGCTAGAGGAATACCCGGATCGGCTGGGTATTGCCCTTACCGACTGCATTACCATGGACGCGTTCCTGCGCGACTTTGGCCCTGAGTTTGCCGAACGCTACCAGGGTTTGCGCCATGATTCCGGGGACCCGGTTGAATGGGGTGAGAAAGCCATCGCCCATTACGAAAAGCTGGGTATCGACCCAATGAGTAAGGTGCTGGTCTTTTCCGATAACCTTGACCTGGCGAAAGCCGTCGACCTTTATCGCCACTTCTCATCGCGGGTGAACCTGAGTTTCGGGATTGGTACGCGGTTAACCTGTGATATCCCTCAGGTAAAACCGCTGAACATCGTCATAAAACTGGTGGAATGTAACGGTAAGCCGGTCGCGAAGCTCTCCGACAGCCCTGGCAAAACCATCTGCCATGACAAAGCGTTTGTCCGCGCATTACGTAAAGCCTTCGATCTGCCTCAGGTTAAAAAAGCCAGTTAACGGCTTCGGGGGAGCCTTCATGGCTCCCCTTCTCTTATTTATTTCTTATTTCTTCTCTCAAGACGGTGAAATTTACTTGTCTGATAGCGGATGGCAGGTAACATAGATATCCCCCCTATAAGGGCGGACAAGTGTTTATTTTTTCCGACTATTAACAGAGAGAATATTATGAGCGTTGTGCCTGTAGCCGACGTACTCCAGGGCCGTGTCGCCGTTGACCAGGAGGTCACCGTGCGCGGATGGGTGCGTACTCGCCGAGATTCTAAAGCTGGCATCTCCTTCCTCGCCGTCTATGACGGTTCCTGCTTTGATCCTGTACAGGCCGTCATTAATAATTCTCTGCCCAATTACAATGATGACGTTCTGCACCTGACAACCGGTTGTTCCGTGATCGTCACCGGTGTAGTGGTGGCCTCTCCGGGCCAGGGTCAGAGCTACGAAATTCAGGCGACCTCGGTGGAAGTGACCGGCTGGGTTGAAGATCCGGACACCTACCCGATGGCTGCAAAGCGTCACAGCATCGAATATCTGCGTGAAGTTGCGCACCTGCGTCCGCGCACCAACCTGATTGGTGCGGTTGCCCGCGTGCGTCATACGCTGGCGCAGGCGCTGCATCGCTTCTTTGACGAGCAGGGTTACTTCTGGGTTTCTACTCCGCTGATCACGGCATCCGATACCGAAGGCGCAGGTGAAATGTTCCGCGTTTCAACGCTGGATATGGAAAACCTGCCGCGTACGCCGGAAGGTAAAGTGGATTACGACAAAGACTTCTTTGGTAAAGAAGCCTTCCTGACGGTTTCTGGCCAGCTGAACGGCGAAACCTACGCCTGTGCGCTGTCTAAGATCTATACCTTCGGCCCAACCTTCCGTGCGGAAAACTCCAACACCAGCCGTCACCTGGCGGAATTCTGGATGCTGGAGCCGGAAGTGGCCTTTGCCGATCTGAATGACGTGGCAGGCCTGGCAGAAGCGATGCTGAAATACGTGTTCAAAGCGGTTCTCGAAGAGCGCGCAGACGACATGAAATTCTTCGCTGAGCGTGTCGATAACGACGCCATCGCCCGTCTTGAGCGCTTCGTCTCCGCAGACTTCGCGCAGGTGGATTACACCGACGCGGTCGCTATCCTGGAAAAATGCGGTGAGAAATTCGAAAACCCGGTTTACTGGGGCGTGGATCTCTCCTCCGAGCACGAACGTTATCTGGCAGAGAAGCACTTCAAAGCACCGGTTGTGGTGAAAAATTATCCGAAAGACATTAAGGCGTTCTATATGCGCCTTAACGAAGACGGTAAAACCGTTGCCGCGATGGACGTGCTGGCGCCGGGCATCGGTGAGATTATCGGTGGCTCCCAGCGTGAAGAGCGACTGGATGTGCTGGACGCGCGTATGCAGGAGATGGGTCTGAACCCGGCGGACTACAGCTGGTATCGCGATCTCCGTCGCTACGGCACCGTCCCGCACTCCGGCTTTGGCCTGGGCTTTGAACGTCTGATTGCTTACGTAACAGGTGTTCAGAACGTACGTGATGTGATTCCGTTCCCACGCACACCGCGTAACGCAAGTTTCTAACCGACCAAATCCTTAATGGCCAGCAAATGCTGGCCATTATTTTATCCTGCAATGTCAGTTTTCGTCAGTCAAAAGTAAGCGTCTTTAAACCACAACCCCGCGATTACCTCTACCTGTTACGTTTTGTTTCCACGAAATACCCTGAGATAAAAAATTAACTCCATTTTTATGGCGCTTAATACAATCCTTACGCAATAGCACAAAAAACAACCACCCTCACAGCCATCTGGATGGCTTTTGTCGATTATAAGAAAAAATGAGCCGTTTAACTTCTGTTTATACGAAAGGCCTTTAGCTAAATTAAACATAAGGAAATCATATATATAAGAATAAAGCGGAGGGTTAATTCACCAGAAAGCGCTGAAGTTTGAGGTGCTTCACAAAGTTCCCAAAAATACATATTTAGTTACATATATTTTCTTTTGGTAACTGAATTTTGAAGATTGTAGCACTTTCAGTGTAGCGAAACGGTTCTATGAATGGAAAGATGCCTGTCAGACACATAAAGACACCTAACTCTCATCAATAGTTCCGGAAATATTTATTGACAGAATTTATTGACGGCAGTGGCGAGTGTCATAAAAAAACCAATGAGGGTAATAAATAATGATGAAGCGCAATATCCTGGCAGTGGTAGTCCCTGCCCTGCTGGTAACCGGTGCAGCAAACGCTGCTGAAATCTATAACAAAGACGGCAACAAATTAGATCTTTACGGGAAAGCAGTCGGCCTGCATTACTTCTCCGATAATGACAGCAACGATGGCGACAACACTTACGCACGTCTGGGCTTCAAAGGCGAAACTCAGATCAACGATCAGCTGACTGGCTACGGTCAGTGGGAATACAACTTCCAGGGTAACAACTCTGAAGGTGGCGATGCACAGAACGGCAACAAAACCCGTCTGGCATTCGCAGGTCTGAAATTCGGTGACGCAGGCTCCTTCGACTACGGTCGTAACTACGGTCTGGTCTATGATGCAATCGGCATCACCGATATGCTCCCTGAGTTCGGTGGCGACACCGGCGCGAGCGATAACTTCTTCTCTGGCCGTACCGGTGGCCTGGCGACGTACCGTAACAGCAACTTCTTCGGCCTGGTTGACGGTCTGAACTTTGGTGTTCAGTACCTGGGCAAAAACGAGCGTACTGATGCAGTACGTTCCAACGGCGACGGCTGGGCAACCTCACTGAGCTATGATTTCGAAGGCTTCGGCATTGTGGGTGCTTATGGCGCCGCTGACCGTACCAACAACCAGCAGACGCTGGAATGGGGTAAAGGCGACAAAGCTGAACAGTGGGCAACCGGCCTGAAATATGACGCGAACAACATCTACCTGGCAGCTATTTATGGCGAAATGCGTAACGCAGCGCGTCTGGGCAGCCGTGGTTTCGCTAACAAGTCTCAGGACTTCTCTGTCGTCGCTCAGTACCAGTTCGATTTCGGTCTGCGTCCATCCATCGCTTATTACAAATCTAAAGCGAAAGACGTAGAAGGTATCGGTGATGAAGACTACATCAACTACATCGACGTTGGTGCGACATACTACTTCAACAAAAACATGTCTACCTATGTTGACTATCAGATCAACCAGCTGAAAGACGACAACAAGCTGGGCATCAACAACGACGACATCGTGGCTCTGGGTCTGGTTTACCAGTTCTAATCAGCACACCTCGTTGTTATATGCTTAATGAACAGGGCTTCGGCCCTGTTTTTTTATTCCTGAGAGAAAATAATAGCGACTTTTGAAAAGCCGCACGCTTTTCGTCGCAAACGGTTGGCATTTTGTAAATCTACCGTTAACCTGATAGCGGATTTCACTTCTGTAATCACAATGGAACTTCGTCATGTTTGAGAACATTACTGCCGCTCCTGCCGACCCAATTCTGGGCCTGGCCGATCTGTTTCGCGCCGACGACCGCCCTGGAAAAATCAACCTGGGTATTGGTGTATATAAAGATGAAACCGGCAAAACTCCGGTACTGACCAGCGTCAAAAAAGCTGAGCAGTATCTGCTGGAAAACGAAACCACCAAAAACTACCTCGGTATTGATGGTATCCCTGAATTTGGTCGCTGCACCCAGGAGCTGCTGTTCGGCAAAGGCAGCACCATTGTGAGCGAAAAACGCGCCCGCACGGCGCAGACCCCAGGCGGTACCGGCGCACTGCGCGTGGCGGCAGATTTCCTGGCGAAAAACACTTCTGTGAAGCGTGTGTGGGTAAGCAATCCAAGCTGGCCGAACCATAAGAGCGTGTTTAATTCTGCGGGTCTGGAAGTGCGTGAATACGCCTACTACGACGCAGCCAGCCACGCGCTGGATTTCGACGGCCTGCTGGCCAGCCTGAGCGAAGCCCAGGCGGGCGATGTGGTGCTGTTCCACGGCTGCTGCCATAACCCAACCGGTATCGATCCTACGCTTGAGCAGTGGGAACAGCTGGCTAAGCTGTCCGTTGAAAAAGGCTGGCTGCCGCTGTTTGACTTCGCTTACCAGGGCTTTGCCCGTGGTCTGGAAGAAGATGCAGAAGGTCTGCGTGCATTCGCCGCCGTGCATCAGGAGTTGATAGTCGCAAGCTCCTATTCCAAGAACTTTGGTCTGTATAACGAGCGTGTCGGCGCCTGTACGCTGGTGGCTGCTGACGAAGCAACCGTCGATCGCGCATTCAGCCAGATGAAGTCCGTGATCCGCGCTAACTACTCCAACCCACCGGCACACGGTGCGTCTGTGGTCGCGACGATCCTGAGCAACGATGCGCTGCGCGCCATCTGGGAGCAAGAGCTGAACGATATGCGTCAGCGCATTCAGCGCATGCGTCTGCTGTTTGTGAACACGCTGGCTGAGAAAGGCGCTGACCGTGACTTCAGCTTCATCATCAAGCAGAACGGCATGTTCTCCTTCAGCGGCTTGACCAAAGAGCAGGTGCTGCGCCTGCGTGAAGAGTTTGGCGTGTATGCCGTTGCATCTGGCCGCGTGAACGTTGCAGGTATGACGCCTGACAACATGGCGCCGCTGTGCGAAGCCATTGTCGCGGTGCTGTAACCTGCATCCCTAAAAAAAAGCCTGCATCGTGCAGGCTTTTTTATTTTACCGGGTTTACCAGACAGGCATTTCATCCTGAAGGAACGGGTTATGCAACCGCTCATCCCCCAGCGTTGACATTGGTCCGTGTCCAGGGATAAACGTCACATCATCACCTAACGGTAATAACTTCTGCTTAATCGACTGAATCAGCTGACCGTGATCGCCGCGTGGGAAATCACTGCGTCCTACGCCCCCTTTGAAAATCACGTCACCGGAAATCAGCAGACGCGACACGTCATCAAAGAAGACAATATGGCCGGGCGTATGTCCGGGGCAATGCAACACCTGTAAAGTTACATTCCCTACGTTAACGCGATCGTCTTCGTTCAGCCAGCGGTCCGGTGTCAGTGGCTGACAGTCTTCCAGGCCAAACATACGGCTTTGAGCAGGTAATCCCTGTAGCCAGAACTCATCTTCTTTTTCCGGGCCGATAATCGGCACACCGTAGTATTCAGCCAGTTCAGCCGCTGCACCCACATGGTCGAGATGGCCATGGGTGAGTAAAATCTGCATCAGCGTTACACCGCTGGCAGCGACTTCCTGCTTGATTGTCTCAGCGTCGCCACCGGGATCAACAAGCGCGGCCAGTTTAGTTTGTTCACACCAGATCAATGAACAGTTCTGTGAGAACGCGGTAACCGGAATAATACGATAGTTCATACTGCTCCTGTGTTTCGTTATTACCAGTGCCGAACCGGCCCGGTATCAATATGCACAAAGTTGCTACGTGGGTAGTATCCTACACCACCTGCGCGCATAGATAACGCCGCTTTGCGAATATTGGCTAACGAAACGCCCTCAATATGGAAATCCATCGCCTGCCCTTTGGTGTGATAGCTTTTTTTCGCTACCCCACGGCTGTGAGCACGCAGTTCATTGTTGGTATCCAGAGAGCGATAGCCAGAGATGAGCTGCACCGGCCTTTTGGTCCCTAGCAGTCCCTGCAAGCGGTAAAGCTGATCGAATAATCCAGGGTCGATGGCTTTGATTTTATTCGCGCGGAAATCACGGAAAAAATGGTTGAGTCTTGCTAATTCATCCTGAATATAGCCTCTGCCATCGAAAAATTCCGCTTTAAGCGTCTCACCAGTATGCAGATTGTTGAGCGTTAAAATACGCGGACGAGGTGTCGAGAGGGTGGCAAATGCTGGCGTCGGAAGGATGGCTGCTGCGCCCAGCGCAACGCCACCTAACGCCAGCAATTTGCGGCGATTAGCGTCAAATTTGTCCATGATAATCAGGTCTACAGGTAAAAGAAATTGTCAATATGCTTAGCGCACGAAGGGCACCATAACTGGCAAAACCTGTTACGTCAAGGCGCCCAACCCCAGTAAATACGCGGCTTGCAGCCAGATCGCCTCATATTCACCATAACTTACGACAATCATTTTTACCGAACTACTTCATTTACCTGATTAATTGTTCCGCTTTTGGCAAAATTTGTGCGCCGGATCGCGCTGTCAGATCATAATTGTAAATATCTGTACGATACTGGGTACGTCCGTCTGCCCCTACAAACGCCGTCAGATAGTAAAGATTGACCGGAATATTGTGGCGGATATTGACGTAACGCGTATCTCCCTGCTTCAGCGCATCTGATATCCGCGTATCGTTCCAGCCTGCATCCTGCAACAGCATATTTGCCAGCTCAGAGGCCTTGTTCACGCGGACACAGCCCGAGCTGAGCGCGCGTGCGTCTTTCTGGAACAAATTATGGTTCGGGGTATCATGCAGATAGATTGCGTCCGAACTTGGCATATTGAATTTGTAACGTCCCAGCGAGTTATGTGCGCCCGGTGCCTGCTGGAAACGGAACGGCAGGTTCGAAGGCGTAATCGTTGACCAGTCCACCATCCAGGGGTCAATCGCTTCTTTGCTGTTCCAGCCACGCATCACCGTATAGTTATGTCGCTCCAGATAACCCGGGTCATTCCAGACCTTAGGCAGAATATCTTTGCGCGCCAGCGTCGGCGGCACGTTCCACGGCGGGTTAACCACCACGTTATTCAGCGCGCTGCTCATCATTGGCGTTTTACGGTCAGGTCGGCCGACAATCACGCGGGACGCCAGCACTTCACTACCGTCCTGATAGTAGACCAGGGAGTACGCCGGAATGTTGACCATAATGCCGGTGGATAACGTGCCCGGCAGCAAGCGCAAGCGCTGGATATTCAACGCCAGCACTCCAGCCCGCTGGGCCGGAGAGACGTTCAGCCAGTCGCGAGTAGATGGACCAATCACGCCGTCAGCGCCCAGCCCCTGCGCGGCCTGGAACTGCTTCACTGCGGCGACCAGCTCGCGATCGTAAGCGGCGGGCTTATTGCTCAACGCAACGGCGGTTTTCTCTTTTACCGGCGCCGACGGGCTGACGACCGCATTTTGCGTCTCGTCACCGGGCAGCGCAATTTTAGGGCCGCTGTCGAGAATGCCGGAGCGTTTCATAATTTCGCGGATCGCAGGCACATCGCTACTCCACTGCCCCGGACGCAGCGTTGTGGTGCCGCGCAGCTGAGGCCACGGGCGGGAATCCGCAACCAGCTCAAGAAGCGACTGATGCATCGTGGCATACTGCGGATGGGCAGGCGCAAGGCTTGCGATAAAGCGCGGCAGTTCGCCGTTATCCAGCGACAGCTGCCACTGGTTAATGACGGACAGCGCAGGCGTCGCCAGCTTGTACGGCTTACTGCTGTATAACCAGCGGTTGCCGTTCACCGAAATCCCCGCAACAAATTGTAAGTAGCCCATCATGGCATCAGACAGCACCACGTCACGCGCTTGTCCGGTCACGGCAGGATCGGTCAGGAGTTCAACCCAGGTCGTGAACTGCGGCTGAAAACCTGCAATCGCCACTTCAGCCAGCTGCTGCTGGAAGGCACGTACCGCCTCGCGATTTTCCCACATCGGTTTCATATCGCGCGCAGCGTAAAGCAGCGTGAGCTGGTTAATATAAGCGGGAGTATAGCCCGAGGGCAGCCCGGTCATAAGCTGCTGACGTAATGATCCAGTATCGATGCCTTCCGGCAGTGGTTTAATGCCGGCCATGATGGCCGTCGCCGGAGACTGATCCAGCGGTTGTGACAGCGACGTCGGCTGCGCGCCCATCGTCGCGGAGCTGTCAGTCGGTACAATTTCAGGCTCATCGGCCTGAGCGGTAAACAGTGGAGCAAACATCACTGTCAGGCACAAACTCAGCGCAGACAGCTGACGACCACGATTCTTCTTAAGCAACATCCCTTGCCCCCTGTTTTTCACGACATGCCCAGTATTCTGGAGCTTTCCTTCAGTATAGAAAGGCATACACGCTGCTGCCTTGCCTTATGTAAAGAAGTTTAAAGATAACGCAGCCCTGAACACAAGTTAAGTGAATAAAAAAAGCGGCGCATGAGCGCCGCTATTTGTCGCACCCCAGGTTAAGAGGCGTCAGCCGTGCCCGGTAATGACTCCGGTGGCTGCGGGGCGAAACCACGCAGGCCCACGACGTGCACGTGTTCACTGTTCTGGAACACCTTACGCACCAGCTTATAGGTTGTCCCTTTTTCCGGACTGATGTTTTCCGGCGCCGCGATGATGAGCTGCATATCGAGTCGCTCGCAAAGCTCAAACAGCGTGGCGATGGAGCGGGCGTCGAGACGCGCGGCTTCATCGAGGAACAGCAGACGACATGGAGAGATGTCTTTGCCGCGCAGACGACGCGCTTCATCTTCCCAGCTCTGCACCACCATCACCAGAATCGACATACCGGTACCGATGGCTTCACCGGTAGAGAGCGCACCGGATTCCGCGCGCAGCCAGCCGTCTGAGCCACGGTTAACCTCAACTTCCATTTCCAGATAGTTGCGGTAGTCCAGCAGCTCCTCGCCGATGGTTTGCGGCGTACGCTGGCCCATGTCAATCTGCGGATTCAGACGCTGATACAGCTTCGCCAGCGCTTCGGAGAAGGTCAGGCGGTTACTGTTGAACAGATCCTGGTGCTGCTCATGCTGTTCAGACAACACGTCCAGCAGCGTGGAGTGCGCCTCACGCACGTTCACGTTCAGCCTCACGCTGTTGACCTGGCCAAACGACACGCTTTGCAGGCCCTGGTTCAGCTGACGGATACGGTTCTGCTCGCGCTGAATGGTTTTACGAATAATATTCGCCACGCTGCGGGAGCTGATTGCCAGCTTTTGCTCGCGGGAGGTCAGCTCTTCCGTCAGACGGCCCAGCTCGATCTCCATCTGTTCGATCGCTTCAACCGGATCGTCGGTACGGATGATGTCCTGACGGATACGCTCGCGCAAGTGCTGATACACCGCCACGAAGAACTGGATTTTGCGCTCAGGACGCTTCGGATCTTCGGACATGCGCAGCACGTCGCGCAGGTGTTCGTTATCCGCCACCGCCAGACGCAGCGCGCCCAGCGCCTTATCCGACATAGAACGCAGTTCATCGGCCGACAGATACGCCAGCTCGCGGCGGTGCAGACGACGCTCCACGTTGTTGTCTTTCACCATGCGCATCACCGCGCACCAGCCCGCCTTCGCGGTCACAACCTGCTCGCGCATCTCGTGATAGTCACGTTCCAGCTTGCGCAGGCGACGCGTCAGGTTGTCCATCTCCGCTTCACAGAAGGTCAGCGCTTTTTCCAGCTGATTACGACGCGCACGGTTGTTGCTGAGCTGAGCATGCAGCTCATCGCGGCGAATACGTGCCCGCTCTTCTGCACCGCTGTCGGCGCGCACGCCAATGTCCTGCAACTCTTTATGCAGGTCGTTTAACAGCTCTTTCTTGGTGTCGAAGGAGCTTTTCAACGACGCCATCACCTGACTGTACTGGCTCAGCTGTGCGGCGTGAGTACGCATCGCTTCGCGCGCGCGCGTACGTTCCGCTTCCGCCTGCTCAAGGCGCTGGCGCAGCTTTTCATTAAGATCGCTGTTCCCGCTCAGCATTTCTGCTGAATCGGAGTAGCCGAAGTGCGCGCGACGTTGCACCACTTCCGTCAGGGCAAACGCCTGCTGACGCGCTTCGCGCTGCACCTGCTGTGACCAGGCGTAATCCTCTTTTAACTGTTCAAACTGTTCCGGGTCGCTCTGGAGAACGGAAACCATCGGCTCCAGCTTCGCCAGCTGATTGCCGTGCTGCTGCACAAAGCGCGCGGCTTCCTGCGCCTCGTCCAGTCGTTCCTGAATTTCATCCACGCGGTCGGCGAGCGTATCGTCCGCCAGCAGGTTCAGGCGCGGCAGAATGCGGTTAAGCGCCGCAACGCCCTCTTTCGCCTGCTCGAACTGGACGCGGCTCTGCTGGTTGTCATTTTCATGGCTAGCCAGCGCACGCTCCAGCTCACCGCGGCGGGTGTTGAGCTTGCGAATTTCGGCTTCCGGATCGGGCTCAAAGGCCACGCCCAGATGGCTGCCGATAAAGCGGCTGAACGCCTGATGCAGACGCTGCGTTTTTTGTACATCAAACGACAGGGTCGCAAAACGTTCAGAAAGCGTTTCGCGCTCGGCATGCAGGCTTTCAATGCGGCTTTCACGCGCGGCGCGGCCAAACAGCGGCAGTTCCGGGAAGCGCGAATAGCGCCACTGGCGATCGGCGATTTTCACCACCACCGCTTTTTCCAGCTCGTCAACGCTGAATACGCTGTCATCAAACGACTGCGGATCTCCTTCGATGAGGTAGAGATCTTCCGGGCAGTCTTCCAGCCCTGCAAGCTGGTCAGAAATCAGCGACAGATCCGGCACCACAATCGCGTTACGGGATGGACCGTACAGCGCGGAGAAGTACGGCGCATCGTCCAGACCAACATCGTCGTAAATTTCAGACAACAGCACGCCGCCGAAACGCTCGGCTAAGGCATTCAGACGCGGATCTTCTGAGCCGCCAGGCTGGCTTAAACGCTCGATTTCTTCATCGACGTCACGCTTGCGCGTGCCCACTTCGTCACGCTCAACAATCGCTTCACGCTCACGCTCCAGCAGCTGTTGCATGTATTCGGTGACGTCCTGGCTGGAGGCAAACTCCTGGCCACACTGTTCGCTGAGCTGGTTCAGGCTGCTTTGTGCAGCCAGCCAGATCGGCGCACGCTGTAAGAGCGTCTTCGAACGGGACTGAAGCTGTTCCAGCTCCTGACGCAACGTCATGCGCTGTTCGCTGGCATTCGATACGGTATCGGACAGGGCCGCAATACGCGCTTCCAGTTCCTGATGCAGGGCCTCAAGCTCGTCGAAATCGTAATTTTTACCCTGACGCTTGCAGAATTCCGCCAGCAGACGCTCGGCTTCCTGCTGTTCACGCAGACGCTGTTCCAGCTCGTTCAGGCGCATGCGCAGCGGCTGCACCTGTTCGGCCAGATGGCGTTGATTGACGCCGTCGCGCAGCAGCTCACGGGCAACGTCCCACGCTTCGTTACGCGCCAGCGGACCGTTAATCGCCACCACCAGCTGGTACGCCTGCTCAAACTGGCTATGCGCCGTTTGCGCCACGCTCATTTTCTGATCGAGAGAAAGCAGTTTCTCAGTGGCTTCCTGCTCTTTGGCCTGGAAGGTATCCAGCCATTCGTCAGCGCTTTCCGGGGTCAGGTCCGGCAGATGGCACAGCTCTTTGGCACGCTGCAACGCCTGCAACGCCTGGTTGTACTGAATCGCACGCGTCTGCTGCACGTCCAGCGCCTGTTGGTAGTCAGCGAGCTGGCTTTTCAGCTCATCCACTTCCAGCTCGGCGGCTTCCGCGCGGGCTTCGTTCTCTTCCTGCAATTCGGCAGCTTCGGCCACCACTTCATTTTGCTCTTCAAGACGAATTTGCAGCTCATCAAGATCGGCTTCGTAGCGCTCGATTTTTTCCTGCTGACGCAGCGCGGTCTGCACCAGATTCAGATGATCGCTGGCCGCCTGGTAATCGGCTTCCAGATCCCCTTCCGCACCATTGTGCTCGCCCAGTTCGCGCGCCATTTCGACATGCTTATACTGCTCGGCCACCAGCTGTTTGCGGGAGGTAAACAGCTCGCGGCGATACTCCAGCGCCTGATCGAGATGAATACGGCGCTCGTTGGCGTGGCGCATATAGTCCGCCGCCACGTAGTTGGTGGCTTCGCTGATCAGGTGCTTAAACAGGTCCCGGTCAGACTGCGTAACGCGAATCGCTTCCAGCGTCATGCGGTTTTCACGCAGCGCGGCTTCCATATCCTGGAAGGCCTTACGCACGCCGCTGTTTTCCGGCAAAAGGTAGTCGCGCAGGGAGCGGGTAATGGCGCTGGAGATACCGCCGTACAGGGAGGCTTCAATCAGACGGTAGTATTTACTACGATCTGACGCGCTGCGCAGACGACGGGCTACCACGCCGAGATCGAACATCAGAGAGTGGTAGTCGGTAATGGAATTAAACTGCTTAAACTGTACGCCTTCGATGGCTTCCAGCTTGTCTTTCAGCTCCTGGAGCGTCAGGACGCGTGCCTGACGTTCATTCAGGGTTTCCGTCAGCAGCGCGGTTGGCTGTACGGAGGTAGGCAGCCCCTGGATCGCAAACGGTTTGATATCTACTTTACGGTCGCGGCCGGCAACCTGTTGCAGACGCACGCCAACAACCACGCGCTGATGGCGGGAGTTGATCACGTCCAGCACTGAATAACAAACGCCCGCTTTCAGCTTACCGTGCAGACCTTTATCACGAGAGCCGCTCGTGGCGCCCGCTTCAGTGGTGTTACGGAAGTGCAGCAGGGTCAGGTCAGGTATCAGCGCCGTCACGAAGGCCGCCATGGTGGTGGATTTACCCGCCCCGTTACCGCCGGAGAGCGTTGTCACCAGCTCATCCAGATCGAAGGTTCGGGCAAAGAAGCCGTTCCAGTTAATCAGCGTCAGTGAGCGAAATTTACCGCGTTCAATCATTACTCTTCCTCCCCGCTATCCGGCTGATTCTCTTCGTGCTCGTCATTGAGCTGCAAATGGTTTTCCACCGGCATCGCTTCACCGTCACGTATCATGCGCAGCTGCGCTTCACGCGCATCATCACCCGCACGCACGTCGGCGCCAAAACGGAAGACCGATTCGGTGATGCGGAACTTGCTGCTGTCGTGACCCATGAACCAGACCATTCCCAGACGGCGTAGACGGTTAAGGGATGAGCGAACTTTTTCCTGTAATTTCTGACGGTCCAGATCGGACCCCGTTGAGCGGTTATTCACCAGCTTGAGCAGCTTGCTTTCATCCGCCAGCGACAGCAGCTCATCGTAAAGCTCCTGCTGGGTGAAGATCCCTTCATTCGCCAGACGTTCCGGGCTGAGATAGAGGTAGCAGAGAATTTTGCCGACCATCATATCCAGTTCGGAAAGCACCGAGCGCGGAATAAGCGTGGTAGAGCGCGGACGCAGGTAGAAAAACCCTTCCGGCGCGCGGATCAGCTCAACGTTATAGCGAGCGTAAAACTCTTCCAGGTACTCCTGAAAGTCCATCAAAAAGGCGTGATTATCCAGCTCGTCAAGGCCAATGTGACGACCGGCACGCAGCTGGCTGTCCAGCGCCGGAAACAACGGATTCGCCAGCGCCTGTGCCAGCTTAACTGGCATCACTTGTTCAATATTTGTCAATGACATGCGCCTGTACCTTGGCTCCGTAATCGTTAATCGGCTGCCACTTCGGCGGCAGTCCGGTGAAATCGGCTTGTGCGATGCCCAGGCGCACCGCCTGGTCTACAACAATGCGGGCAACATCGAAGTGGCGCGCGCGCGGATACTGCGCCAGATAGTCGCGTACCACGAGGCCAAGATCCAGCGGTGCTTGTCTGGTTTTGTAGACAGCGAGCTGTTCTTCGATCATCGCCGCAAGCTGCTCGCGAATTTCGTTAAATTCTTCGTATTCCAGATCCGGCGGCAGTTCACCGGTGACCTCTTCATCGCGCAGCGCCATCTCTTCGTCGCGCATATCCAGCAGACGATCAGCGTTGGCGTGGGTCAGCGCCCACGGCGCATCGAAATAGGTCTGTACCGACTGGCGCAGACGTTGAGCAAAGACGCGATTCTTATCCATATCGATGGCGGTACGGATAAATTTATGCACGTGGCGGTCGTAACCGATCCACAGGTCGATTGACTGCTGGCCCCAGCTGATAATGCGGTCAAGCTTGCTCTGCAAATCAAACACCAGACGGTCGATAAAATGCAGATCGTCGTGCGCCATTGTCGCGTCCTGGATGCGCAGCAGATTGGCCTGTAGCTTATCCCCCGCCGCCTCCAGCGTATCCTGCAACTCACGCAGCGTACCGGACGTTTCTGACAGCAAGAGTTCACAGCTGGAGATAGCCGCACGCCAGTCTTTATTAAGCAGTTGAGCGATATCGTCTTTCATCTGCTGCTGCTGTTCGTCCATCAGACGTTGAGTCAGATCGATACTGTCGAAAATCTCGGCGACCGAGTATTTCAGCGGCGCGTAAACGTTGCGATGCCAGTGGAATTCGTCACCGTTTTCATCAGCCGCGTCGGCGGCACGCTTCAGCTCACCTGCAACAATAGAGAGCTGCATGGAGAGACGCAGCGTGGAAAATTCGCGCTGGCGGATGTAATAGTCGGTAATGCCAATGCCCAGTGGCGTAAGACGATAGATGGCGTTTCCTTCCGCCTGCTCGCTGGTAAAGCGGTTCAGCAGACGTTGACGCACCATATCATTGATTGCGTTGTTGGCACGCACGCTAATGGTTTCGCTGGTTTGCTCAAACGCATCACTGACGTGGCGGAACGCATCCACCAGTTCGCCTTCACTCATTTCGCCATCCAGGCGTTCGCCGTTTAGCGTCGCAACCGCCAGCAGGAATGAGAGTCTGTCTACCGGCAGCGAGATGGAGAAATCGTTTTTCCTGGCCCAGGCAACCAGTTCGGGGACTGTCTGGGAAAATTCACTCATAGATTATCCTTGCATCTGCGGCTTGCGCGCGGTGACGTGTATATAGCGGCCAAGGCTCAGATAAGGCTCCTGGCGGCAGTACCGCGTCTCTATTTCTGTTAAGGCGTCTAAACAGTCATCCTGTTTTTGTTTATCACGCAGATAATCATGAAACACCCTCACGCCGGTTTTGCCGGTAATTTCCCAACCGATCTCCTCCAGCCAGCCATAGACCTGCTGCGGTTCACGGGGGAAATCCGGTGAAAGCGTGCGTCGTTTCTTTTTATACATGCCCTGCTGTACGTAGCCAAAATTGCCGACCAGCACGTTTCGCATTAGCAGGCCGTTGGCATTGTAAAACATCAGCGATAACGCACCGCCCGGGCGCAACATCGACCACAGCGTTTTTAACATCGCCTGGGGTTCGGCGATCCATTCGAGCACAGCATGAAACAATATCAGATCAACCTGCGTTTCCAAATGCTGCGGAATGTCCTGAGCGGCGCAATGTATAAAATGCATGTTGTCGCTCACACCTTTCTCTTCTGCCGCTCGCCCGGCGCGCGCAACCATCTCGGCAGAAAGATCGCAAAGCGTGACGTGATGTCCCCGCTGCGCCATCAGAATTGCAGTCTGACCTTCCCCACCGCCGGCATCCAGCACGCGCAACGGTCGGTCACCGAATTCAGCCAGCAGCTTGTCCAGATCCTGCCAGAGGATCGTCTGACGAAGCTGACCTTTGGTGGTGCCATAAATGTTGCGCGAAAACTTTTCCGCGATGTCATCAAAATTGCGATCCCGCATTGGGAGGGTTCCACTCACTGCAAAACCGCTATTTTGTCACACCCGCGCGGAGAATGAACCACTCTGGTGTAATATCACCGACAATCGCCTGCTGTATGGTTAAAAAAGGAACCAAAAAGGATGCTTTTTACCCTAAAAAAATATATCGGAGGCATGATGCTTCCCCTTCCCCTGCTGTTGCTTCTCATCGCGCTGGGGCTGGCAATGATATGGTTTAGCCGCTTTCAGAAAAGCGGTAAATCCCTCGTTACCGTGGGCTGGCTGGCGCTGCTGTTACTCAGCCTGCAACCGGTCGCTGACGGTTTATTACGTCCGATTGAAAACACCTACCCGACGTGGCAGGGAAATCAGAAGGTGGGCTATATCGTGGTGCTGGGCGGCGGGTATACCTGGGATCCGAACTGGGCGCCCAGCTCGAACCTGATCAACAACAGCCTGCCGCGCCTGAACGAGGGGATCCGCCTGTGGCTGGCCAATCCTGGATCGAAGATGATCTTCACGGGCGCTGCGGCAAAAACCAACCCGGTCAGTACCGCTGAAGCAGGAGCAAGAGTGGCTGAATCACTTGGCGTACCGCGTTCCGCCATCATCACGCTGGATAGCCCAAAAGATACCGAAGAAGAGGCGGCGGCGGTGAAACAGGCCATCGGTGATGTGCCGTTCCTGCTGGTGACTTCTGCTTCACACCTGCCGCGCGCAATGATTTTCTTTGAGAAGCAGGGCCTGCATCCGCTTCCTGCTCCGGCAAACCAGCTGGCCATTGACGCCCCGCTCAATCCGTGGGAACGGATAATCCCGTCCCCGGTATGGCTGATGCACAGCGACCGCGTCGGCTACGAGACGCTTGGCCGCTTGTGGCAGTGGCTTAAGGGTTCGTCAGGCAAGCCAGGGCAGGAGTGATTTTGCGGCCAGATCGAAACTGGCGCGATTAAAGCGCCCGGTGTTGACCAGTTGCGCCACCTCATCCCAGAGAAGATAGAGCCAGCGTCGCCAGAGAAAGGCCTCCGCAACGGGGGCGCGCTGAAGATAGTGCCAGAGCAAATCTTCCGCCGCCCCGCCCTCGCTCAGCCTGAACAGTTCGTACTCGCGCGGCGCCCAGAGCATGATCCCCGGCCCGACCATCGCCAGCAGTTGGTCGCTGCGCGAGTCTTTAAGCATACTGCGTAGCGTGAAGTTGCCGTGAACCAGCACGCAGTTGTCGTTAAAACCCTCAAACAGCGTCGGCAGACATTCCCGGGTGCGGAACAGAATACGTTTGTCCTGCATCGTTAAGCCGGTGTTGTTGAACTGGTTCAGCGTGCCCCACAGCACTTCGACACGCTGGCGATACCACAGCGGCCACAGGTTTTCCTGGGTGCTGTCTACCGCGCCAACAAGACCCCGGCTGTCCTGCCGATGCCAGGCAAGCAGAGCCTCGACAATCTGATCTTTCAGCTGTTCCCAGCGCTCCGGTGTACGCGTCGGGGCTTCAACAGAAACCCCGCGTAAACGCTCGATAAGCAGAACATCCGGGCCGGGATGCTCCTCATGGGTCATCACGCCGTAGACCGTCGGCATACGGACAGTCCCTTCCCGCGCAAGCATTGACATTTTCCAGGCCAGCTGTCTGGCGACGCCCGGCGAGGTAAAACTTCTGGCCATCAGCGGCATGGGGTTTCCCTGACTGTCATACAACGACCAGAGTGCGGTATCGGCCTTTTCATTCACGCATTCCACCCGGCTTAGCTTTTCGCCAAGGAGATGGCTGAGTTCAGCACGCAGCTGTTCCATATGAGATTACCCCCATTAAGACTACTGCTTTTATAATGAGCGCGCGAAACCCGGATGTCACCCGGTAGAGATCAATAATGAAAAAGAAAAGGAAAATCGCCTGGCGGGAGAGCATCCCCCCCAGACGAGGGGATGCCAGCGAATTAACGCATTTCGACGCGTACGCGCTCGAGATCTTCAGGGGTATCCACGCCGGTGCCGGGGATTTCCTGGGCAACCGCAACGTGAATTTTCTCGCCGTACCACAGCACGCGAAGCTGTTCGAGCATTTCAATATGCTCCAGCGGGCTTGGTGCCCAGGCGACGTAGCGACGAATAAAGCCGGCGCGGTAGCCGTAAATACCGATGTGGCGCAGGAAGGTTTCGCCGATTGTCTCTTTCGATTGCGCGAAACGATCGCGATCCCACGGAATGGTGGCGCGGGAGAAATAGAGCGCGTAGCCCTCTGCGTCCATGACCACTTTCACCGCATTCGGATTGAACGCCTCTTCAGCGTGGTGAATCGGCACCGCGAGGGTTGCCATCCCGACCTGACGCCGAGCCAGGTTGTCGGCCACCTGACGGATAATCGCCGCCGGGATCATCGGCTCATCGCCCTGCACGTTCACAATCACCGTCTCGTCGCTGAAACCGCATTTTTCGACGACTTCCGCCAGGCGCTCGGTGCCTGACTGATGATCGGCACGGGTCATGCACACTTCCCCACCCGCGGCCTCAACCGCTCGCGCGACATCCGGGTGATCGGTGGCGACGATGACACGTCCGGCGCCCGATTCGCGTGCCCGTTCAAGGACATGCACAATCATCGGTTTGCCATTGATATCCACCAGCGGTTTACCTGGCAGGCGCGTTGAAGCATAACGCGCAGGGATAATGACAACAAAACTCATGGTTTGATCTCTTCTGCCACCAGTGAACGGGCTTCATTTTCCAGCAGGACCGGAATACCGTCACGCAGCGGGAACGCCAGGCTGTCCAGTTTGCAAATCAGCTCTTGTTTATCCTGGCTGTAATACAGTTTGCCGTTGCACACCGGGCAGGCAATAATTTCTAGTAAACGGTGATCCATAGTTCCTCCGTATGGGTAATCCCTAAAGCTTATCACATTCCCTTTTCAGGGAGTGTCTGTTTCCCAGCCATCTCGACAGGTCGCAAACAGCTCCACAGGCACGCGACCGAGTACAATTTCATGCGCCCCCTGCCAGCGCGCAAATTCACTGAGCGCAGTCGTTAACCCTTTTTCCAGGCCAGCCGTCACCTTTATGCCCTCTTCCAGCCAGAGCGCGATAATTTCAAGCATGCCGGTTTTACGGTGCATTTTAGCGTCCATGCGCCCGACAAGCTGTCCTTTGTGCAGCAGCGGCAAAACAAAATAACCATACTGACGCCTGGGCGCCGGGGTGTAGCATTCCAGACGGTAGCTGAAATCAAACAGCTGTTCGGCCCGCTTTCTGTCCCAGACAACGGGGTCGAACGGCGACAGCACGGCACTGTGGTTCGCCTGGAGTTTGCCCTCCTGCGCCTGCGCCAGCAGAGGGAACAAATCCGCATGCAGCCACATTTCACCTAACGACTCTACCGAGACCGGCATGACGCGCTGTTCGCGCTGCCACGTTTCGAGCAGTGGTTTTAGCTGCGGCTGACGCAGACGATAATAATCCGCCAGCCACTGCGGGAGGAAGATGCCAAGGCTGCGGGCGCTGTTCCCGAGCATGATGGCTTCGGCTACCTCCTGAGACAGCAGGTCACGCGTATCGTCCCAGTGAGGCATAACGCGGTGCGTGAGGTCATAGACGCGCTGAAAGTTGCGGCGCTCGACCACCATCACTTTGCCCGACGTAAACAGCCCTTCAAGATGGCGTTTGTGCGGTTTCCACTCCCACCATCCGCTGGCGCCTTTTCGCGGGTGTTCAAAATCCGCGGAGCGTACCGGACCGTTTTTCTGAATATGGGCAATCAGTTGTTCTATTTCATCCGCGTGTTCCACCATCCACTCCTGGCGGTATTTCCAGCCCATTTTGTCCGGGGCGAGCATGCGGTGACGCACCAGTGCAAAATCGCTGCGCGGGAGAAAACAGGCTTCATGCGCCCAGTATTCCATCAGTTCGCCCTGACTCAGCGCATTATCCAGCCACTGCGGAGGATAGTTTCCCAGGCGGCTAAACAGGACCAGATACGGGCTACGCGCCACGATGTTAATGGTGTCGATTTGCAGCAACGACATGCGTTGCACGGTAGAGAGGATATCAGCTGGCTGCGCGCGGCGGCGGGGCTTTTTCAGAAGCCCTTGGGCGGCAAGATGCAGGTTTCGTGCGGCTGCAAGTGAGAGTTGCGGTAGAGACATGCGTTTTCCTGTCAGTCAAAGCGCCACCGGAACCGCGTAGAAGTTACTGCACTAACGCGAGCAGTTCCTTGAGCAAATGTTCCGGCTGTTCGCCGCTGAGTTCAGCGTCAACCGGCAGATACCACCAGTTTTCTTTCGCAAAGGCCCGGCATTTTACCGCGTCTTTTTCCGTCATGATCAGCGTCTGGCCCGGCGCTGCCAGCCTTTCAACCTCTTCGGCAACTAACGCCTGGTGATCGGCCAGCGGCACCCGTTTTTCCAGCCGCGCGCCGCACTGCTCCAGCGTTGCGAAGAAACGCGGCGGATGACCTATACCGGCCATCGCAACCAGACGATCCAGCTGCGCGACGTCTTTACGCTCGCCGGTCAGCATATTTACGGCCTGTCCGGGACGAAGAAGCATCGGGATTTCGCCCGCTCTGGCTTCACCACCGTTCACAATCACGGCATCGACGGTTTTCAGGCGCGACGCACGCTCGCGCATTGGACCGGCTGGAAGCCACCAGCCGTTGCCAAAACGCCGCACACCGTCAATGACCACGATCTCTTTGTCACGCGCCAGCGCGTAATGCTGCAAACCATCATCGGTAATGATGATTTGTACATCATGCTCCGCAAGCAGTGCCTTCACGGCATCACTGCGCACCGGCGATACCGCAACCGGCGCGCCGGTACGCTGGTAAATCAGTACCGGCTCATCACCGGCTTCAGCGGTTGTCGTAGCTGGGCTCAGCACCAGTGGATACTGCGCCGCTTTACCACCGTAACCGCGTGAGACAACTCCCGGGCGGATACCGCGCCTCTGGAGCTGCTCTACCAGCCAGATCACCACCGGGGTTTTGCCGTTTCCACCCGCCGTCAGGTTGCCGACCACCACTACCGGTACCGGTGCGCGCCAGGCGCGCTTGATCCCAAGGCGGTAAAGCAGACGAATAGCACCGCTCACCAGGCCATACAGCCAGGAGAGCGGGAGAAGCAGCACCCACAGAGGGGATTCACCCGACCAGATGCGTGCAATCATTGACCGAACTGCATTTTATGAAGCTGCGCGTAAACACCACGCTGTTCCAGCAGGTCCGCATGGCTGCCGCGTTCAACGATCACGCCATCTTCCACCACCACGATTTCGTCAGCCTGTTCGATGGTCGACAGACGGTGCGCGATAACCAGCGAGGTACGGTTTTTCTGTAATTCATCCAGAGCAGACTGGATAGCGCGTTCAGATTCCGTATCCAGTGCGGACGTTGCTTCATCGAGGATCAGAATCGGACTGTTGCGCAGCAGCGCACGGGCAATCGCGATACGCTGACGCTGACCACCGGAGAGCAGCACCCCGTTTTCGCCAATGATCGTATCCAGACCGTTATCCATTTTGTTAATGAAGTCCATCGCATAGGCCATACGCGCCGCATTCTCGATCTCTTCACGGCTGTACTCTTCGGTACGGGCATACGCAATGTTGTTCGCCACCGTATCGTTGAACAGATGCACGTTCTGCGAGACCAGCGCGACCTGGTTACGCAGCGACTGGAGGGTATATTCCCGCAGGTCGTGACCATCAAGCAGGATCTCGCCCTGGTCGATATCGTAGAAACGGGTAATCAGGCTGGCAATGGTCGACTTGCCCGAACCGGAACGACCGACCAGCGCGACGGTTTTACCCGCCGGGATGGACAGGCTGATATCACGCAGCGCCGGCACTTCACGGCCTGGATAGGTAAAGGTCACGTTACGGAATTCCAGGTCGCCTTTAGCGCGCTCGATCACGCGTGTACCTTCATCTTTTTCCTGTTCGGAATCGAGGATGCTGAACAGCGTCTGACAGGCTGCCATCCCGCGCTGGAACTGGGCGTTGACGTTAGTCAGCGATTTCAGCGGACGCATCAGCGCGATCATGGATGAGAACACCACGGTAATGGTACCCGCAGTCAGGGTTTCCATGACGCTCGGGAAGCTTGCGGCATACAGGACGAAGGCCAGGGCCAGAGAGGCAATCAGCTGAATGATCGGATCGGAAATCGACGAGGCCGATACCATTTTCATCCCTTGCAGACGCATTCTGTTGCTGACCTTGTCAAAGCGTTTGGTTTCGACTTCCTGACCGCCGAAGATCAACACTTCCTTATGGCCTTTCAGCATCTGCTCGGCGCTGGTAGTCACCTGCCCCATCGTATTCTGCATATTTTTACTGATGTTGCGAAAACGCTTTGATACCACGCGGATCGCGATGGAGACAATCGGCGCCAGCACAATAAGGATCAGCGACAGTTGCCAGCTGTAATAGAACATCATCGCGAACAGGCCGATGATGGATGCGCCTTCACGCACAACGGTAATCAGTGCGCTGGAAGAGGACGACGCAACCTGCTCTGAATCGTAGGTAATACGCGACAGCAGGGTACCGGTTGACTGCTTGTCAAAGAATGAGACCGGCATCCCCATCATATGGCTGAATAACCGACGGCGCATGGTCATCACCACTTTACCGGATACCCAGGAGATGCAGTAGCTGGATACATAGCTGGAGATTCCGCGTAAGATCATCAGCCCAATAACCACCAGCGGCATCCATAGCAGCACTGAACGATCCGTTTTACCGAAACCGTCATCCAGTAACGGTTTGAGAAGCGATAACATAAACGTATCGCTGGCTGCGTTGAGGATTAACGCTACGCCCGCCACGATCAAGCCTGCTTTGAAAGGAGCAATCATCGGCCAGAGCCGGCGGAACGTTTGCCACGTGGAGAGATCTTTGTCGTTATGCATTCAAAAAACCAGCATTTGTTGAAATAGCCGCATATTCTACCCGTTATCTACGGGCGCGCCAAACCACTGATGATACCAACGCGGTAAATAGTGTTCACGTAAGCGGCGAATTTGCCGACTTTGGTGCGAAAACGTCACAGATATCTGTCCGGACTGCGGAGTATCAAGCCAGAGATATCCCTCAGTTCGATAGCGCCTGACTACTTTGATGGAAGGGAAACGCCACGCGTTATAGCGGGCCATCGAGGCCAGCGAAACCTGTCCCTCCACGCGCTGTAGCAGCGGTGTTGAAGATGACGTGTTACTTCCATGATGCGGCACCTGAATCAGTGTAGACGCTAGTTGACGCCAGCGGTGGCTCAGCATTGCCAGTTCTGCCTGCCCTTCAATATCTCCGGTCAGTAAAACGCTTTGTTCGCCGTCATCGATTTTTACCACGCAGGAGCGGTTGTTACCTTTTGCCGAGGTATTTTCGGGTGGCCAGTGCACGGAGAACGTTAAACCCTGCCACTGCCATCGCTCTCCACGAAAGCAAGGAAGATGCCCGGCCCAGGATAAGGGGCTTCTGATCCACATTGCGGGCCAGGCAGCTTTTAGCGATGCCAGTCCCCCCGCGTGGTCGAGATGTTCATGGCTCAGGATCACCCCTTCCGGCCTCAGATGATGCCAGCGTAGCCAGGGGATAATCAGCTGCTGCCCGCTGTCCCCACCGGGCCATGCCAACCCAGTGTCATACAGAATGGCCTTCCCGTGACGCTCAATGACCATCGCCAGCCCCTGCCCTACATCCAGCATATGCAGGGACCAGCTGTCTGTTTTGGCCCTGTGCCAGAGGGGAAATGCCAGCACCACGCTGCCTGCCAGACAGACTGCGGGTACTGCGCTGAAGGCCCTGAATCGCCAGCCAATGATCAGCAGCCATGGCAGTAACGTCAGGTATTGCCAGCGTTCATCAACGTCCTGCCAGCCATTCGGTAAACGCATCAATAGCCAGAAAAGCCCTGCCAGAGATTTATCGGCAGCCAGCCAGACGATACTTTCCAGCGTCGCCACCGGAAACAGATGCAGAAACATGCCGAGCAGGATCAGCGGAACTGAGATAAACGTGACCAGAGGAACGGCAAACAGATTCGCCGCCAGCGAGGAGAGACTGAAACCATGGAAAATCAGCACCTGAAGCGGCAACAGAAGCAGCAGCATACCGACCTGCAAATACAACAGCGTAACCAGCGGCCGCAGGCACCGGCCACGTTGCCAGAGCGGGAGAGGCAACCACTGATACCAAAAAATAAGCGCGGCGACCGCAAACGCTGATAGCGCCAGGCTTTGTGACAGGACCGCCAGTGGATCGAAAACCAAGATCGCCGCCACGCAGGTAAGCCATACCTGCCAGGGCGACCACTGGCGACTACTCATTTTTAATGCCGCCAGTACCACAAGCGCGATAGCCGTGCGCAGCGCAGGCGGCTGTAAGCCTGTTAGCCATGCGTAAAACGCGGCAAAAATCAGCCCTGCCAGCAAGGGGATTTGCCAGATAATCCAGCGGCCCGGCAGGAAGAACTGGATGCCTCGCGCCAGAAACCAGATGACAGAAGCGGCCAGCGCAATATGCAATCCCGAGATTGCCATCAGATGCATCGTTCCGGTCTCACGCATCAGGTTTTTTATCTCCCGCGAGACCGACAGCCGCTCCCCCATTCCCAGCCCCAGTATCACGGGTCCCCACTGATATGCTGAAAGCGTACTCTGTAGTGATGTCAGGTACTGCGCACGCAGGCTACAGCCTTCGTCAACGAGCGCCGCATGGGTAAACCGTCCACTCAGCGTCTGATGTCGGGCAAAGGCATTTTTCTGTGAATCATAGCCGCCATCGTTGAGTTCTCCGTGTACCGCCCTGAGCCGCAGGGTCATTGCCCAGCGTTGACCCACGCAGACGTTTTGCGGCAGATAGTTGCCATACAGCGCCACGCCCATGGCAGCCCACACACGTTCTCCATTGAGGCTGACAATCCTTCCCTGATGCATCGTTGCGCCGTCCGTTGCGGTAATGACCACCTCGGCCTGCTGCGGAACTTTCGTTAAATGGTTCATCGGCCACACGCTTTCCTGAGCGGCCAGGATCCCCCAGCACATAAAAAGCAATGCGAGGCCTGAAAACCTGAGCCATTTTCTCTGCTGTACTGATAACGCAATTCCTGCGGCAATCAGCAACCAGACAATATGCAAATCTGGCAAAACGGGTAACCAATAGAGCGGGATTATGGCCAGAATGGCGCACATACTGATAACGTGGATCCCCATCTTCACCTCCATGTTTCAGGCGATTATGCGGCGGGACTGATGCGTCGTCAGACAGAAAAGGCGTGATTTACAGCGGACGCTGCAACGTTTTTTAGCGTTTACAGTAAAGAGAAAATTTAAATGCGGCGCGTATTCAGAAATGCAGGGGCGGGATACAAAAAAAGCACCCTAAGGTGCTTTCTTTAAACTCAGTTTAACCCTGATGATTAAACTCAGTTACCGTAAATATTGGCGCGATCGCGCAGTTCTTTACCCGGCTTAAAGTGCGGAACATACTTTCCTTCCAGCTCCACTTTATCGCCAGTCTTCGGGTTACGCCCGGTACGTGGTGCACGATAGTGCAGGGAAAAACTACCGAAACCGCGGATTTCAATGCGCTCGCCCTGGGCAAGAGTGGTAGCCATATGCTCCAGCATCTCTTTAACGGCATCTTCCACAGCCTTGGCAGGGATATGCGGTTGCTGACTGGCAAGTCTTTCAATCAATTCTGACTTGGTCATGATTCCTCCGGTTCCTTTCAAACCCATTAGCTGAACAGCTTATTAAACAAGGGCGGCCGTAGCCGCCCTTTGTTATTGATTACAGGACGAATCCTGCAATCTGTCAAGTCTGCTCTCCATCCTTCGCGCTGTAAATGCGTTACAGCTCAAATGATGGTGCGAACCTGAACTTACTCGCCTTTAGCTGCTTTGAAAGCTTCAGCCATTGCGTTGTTAGAGAAGTTTGCATCTTCCTGTTTGTTCACAGTTGCGATTGCATCTTTCTCATCAGCTTCGTCTTTAGCACGAACAGACAGGCTGATTGCACGGTTCTTACGGTCAACACCGGTGAACTTAGCTTCAACGTCGTCACCAACGCTCAGAACCAGAGTTGCATCTTCAACGCGGTCACGTGAAGCTTCGGAAGCGCGCAGGTAACCTTCAACGCCGTCAGCCAGTTCTACGGTTGCGCCTTTAGCGTCAACAGCAGTCACTTTACCGTTTACGATTGCGCCTTTCTTGTTCAGTGCAACCCAGTTGTTGAACGGATCTTCTGCAAGCTGTTTAACGCCCAGGGAGATACGCTCACGCTCTGCGTCAACTTGCAGAACAACTGCTGCGATTTCGTCGCCTTTTTTGTATTCACGAACTGCTTCTTCGCCTGCAACGTTCCAGGAGATGTCAGACAGGTGAACCAGGCCATCGATGCCGCCGTCCAGGCCGATGAAGATACCGAAGTCAGTGATAGACTTGATTTTACCTTCAACACGGTCACCCTTGTTGTGGGTTTCCGCGAACTGCTGCCATGGGTTGTTTTTGCACTGCTTCAGGCCCAGGGAGATACGACGACGTTCTTCGTCGATATCCAGAACCATCACTTCCACTACATCACCAACGTTAACAACTTTGGATGGGTGGATGTTTTTGTTGGTCCAGTCCATTTCGGAAACGTGCACCAGACCTTCAACGCCTTCTTCGATTTCAACGAAGCAGCCGTAGTCAGTCAGGTTGGTTACGCGACCAGTCAGTTTAGTACCTTCTGGGTAACGCTTAGCGATAGCTACCCATGGATCTTCGCCCAGCTGTTTCAGGCCGAGGGATACACGAGTACGCTCGCGGTCGAACTTCAGCACTTTAACAGTGATTTCGTCGCCCACGTTCACGATTTCGCTTGGGTGCTTAACGCGTTTCCACGCCATGTCGGTGATGTGCAGCAGGCCATCAACGCCGCCCAGGTCAACGAATGCGCCGTAGTCAGTGAGGTTCTTAACGATACCTTTGACTTCCATGCCTTCCTGCAGGTTTTCCAGCAGCTGATCGCGTTCTGCGCTGTTTTCGGATTCGATAACGGCACGACGGGAAACAACAACGTTGTTACGCTTCTGGTCCAGCTTGATTACTTTGAACTCAAGCTCTTTGCCTTCGAGGTGCAGGGTGTCACGGACTGGACGAACGTCTACCAGAGAACCTGGCAGGAACGCACGAATACCATTCAGCTCAACAGTGAAGCCACCTTTAACTTTGCCGTTGATAACACCGACCACAGTTTCAGCTTCTTCGTAAGCTTTTTCCAGCGTGATCCATGCTTCGTGACGTTTAGCTTTCTCACGAGACAGCAGGGTTTCGCCGAAGCCGTCTTCTACTGCGTCCAGAGCAACGTCAACTTCGTCACCTACCTGGATTTCCAGCTCGCCCTGGGCGTTTTTGAACTGCTCAGCCGGGATGGCAGACTCAGATTTCAGACCGGCGTCAACCAGTACAACGTCTTTGTCGATAGCAACAACAACGCCACGAACGATGGAACCCGGACGGGTTTCGATTTCTTTTAAGGATTCTTCAAACAGTTGAGCAAAAGATTCAGTCATGTTTAATCTTCAGGTTAATATTAACGTCCACCTGGCTCCGTGCCGGATGGGGTTGTTTCACATACCCGCCGTCAATCCATTGCAGCGGGGGTACTGCTAAATCGGTCGCGATTACGCGAGTGCCAGTTTTTGGCGCGCATATTGTAGCGCTTTTTCAATCACTTGCTCAATAGTTAAACTGGTTGAATCCAGCACTAATGCGTCTTGCGCGGGAACAAGTGGTGCGACGGCGCGGTTACGATCGCGGTCATCGCGCTCTTTTATCTCGGATAAAAGGCGATCAAAGTTAACACTAAACCCCTTTTCCTGCAACTGAAGCATGCGGCGATGGGCACGTTCTTCTGAAGAGGCGTCAAGGAAAATTTTCACTGGCGCATCAGGGAATACCACGGTTCCCATGTCGCGGCCGTCGGCGATCAGCCCCGGCGCTTCACGGAAACCGCGCTGGCGACGTAACAGCGCTTCACGAACGCGTGGGAAAGCCGCCACCTGAGAGGCCGCATTGGCCACTTCCTGGGTACGGATTTCACCGCTGACATCTTCCCCTTCCAGGATCACTTCAAGGTTGCCATCGGTCGAGACAAAGCGCACATCCAGATGCGCAGCCAGCGGTACCAGCGCTTCTTCAGACGCAACATCCACATGATGATGCAGCGCAGCCAGCGCCAGCACGCGATAGATTGCTCCCGAATCTAAAAGATGCCATTGCAATGCTTCCGCCATCGCTTTGCACAGAGTACCTTTCCCTGCGCCACTTGGCCCATCAATGGTGATTACCGGGGCAATTGCCGTCATCTTTTTCTCCTTAATTAAGGCATACCGTTTACATGAACGCCGCGCATTATACGCGCCAACGTGCGCAACTGTTACCTTTGCGTGCAAATTACGGAATGATTGAAGCAGAGTGTAGAAGAAATGAAAGAGGATGAGTGTCAGAAAGCGTAAGGAAATGCCGCATCAGGTGATGCGGCATACGATCATCAGGCCAGGGTGCTAATGCGCGTCAGCTGTTCGAAGTAGTCCGGGAACGTTTTTGCCGTACACTTCGGATCAAGGATAGTGACTGGCGTATCTGACAACGCCACCAGCGAGAAACACATCGCCATGCGGTGATCGTTGTAGGTGCCAATTTCTGCAAATTGCAGTTTTGCCGGCGGCGTGACGCGAATGTAGTCTTCGCCCTCTTCTACCTCGGCCCCCACTTTACGCAGCTCGGTTGCCATCGCGAACAGGCGGTCCGTCTCTTTCACACGCCAGTTGTAAATGTTTCGCAGCGTGGTGGTGCCTTTCGCAAACAGCGCAGCGGTAGCAATGGTCATCGCCGCATCCGGAATATGGTTCATATCCATATCAATGGCGTTCAGCTCACCGTGGGTACAGGAGATGAAGTCATCGCCCCAGGTCACCACCGCGCCCATTTTTTCCAGTACGTCAGCAAAACGGATATCGCCCTGCACGCTGTTGCGGCCAATGCCCGTCACTTTTACCGTACCGCCTTTAATCGCACCTGCGGCAAGGAAATAGGAGGCGGAGGAAGCATCGCCTTCAACCAGGTAGTGGCCCGGGGACTGATACTGCTGCGCTCCGCGCACCACGAAGCGCTGATAAGACTGGTTTTCCACCTCAACACCAAAGGTGTTCATCAGGTGCAGGGTGATATCAATGTACGGCTTAGAAACCAGGTCGCCTTTAATGCTGATAACGGTGTCCTGTGGTGCCAGCGGTGCGGTCATCAGCAGCGCAGTCAGGAACTGACTGGAAACGCTACCGTCAACCTCAACATTGCCGCCAGTGAATCCCCCGCGCAGACGCAGGGGCGGGTAATTTTCCTGCTCAAGATAATCAATCTGCGCGCCGCCCTGGCGCAGGGCATCCACCAGATGGCCGATCGGACGCTCTTTCATTCGCGGCTCACCGGTCAGCACAATATCGTTACTCCCCAGACACAGCGCAGCGGCCAGAGGACGCATCGCGGTACCGGCGTTACCCAGGAAAAGCTCCAGCGCTTCAGCAGAATGTAACGCGCCGCCGTTACCAGTGACTTCACAACGGGTACGATCGTCAGACAGCGCGTACTGAACGCCCAACGCTTTCAGTGCATTGAGCATATGGCGCACGTCATCGCTGTCCAGCAGATTAGTGAGGACGGTGGTGCCGTTTGCCAGAGCTGCCAGCAGCAGAGCGCGGTTCGAGACACTTTTTGAACCAGGCAGATTAATGGTGCCATCTACCCGCGCGATAGGTTGTAACGTCAGGGATTCCATGAAACTCAACTCTCAACTCAACATAATAAAAACCCCGCAGGAACGCTGCGGGGGTGAAAAACAGCCAATTAACCGTGACGACGTTCGAAGTCGATCATGAAATCAGTCAGGGCTTTAACGCCTTCCAGCGGCATGGCGTTATAGATAGAGGCGCGCATCCCGCCTACCACACGATGGCCTTTCAGCGCATGCAGACCCGCCGCGAAGGACTCTTCCAGGAACACGTTATCCAGGTTGCTGTCCGCCAGCTGGAACGGCACGTTCATGCGCGAACGGTTAGTTTTGGCGACATCGTTACGGTAGAAATCGCTCTTGTCGATCACGCCGTACAGCAGTTCAGCCTTTTGCTGATTGATCTTATCCATCTGCGCCACACCGCCTTTTTGCTTCAGCCATTTGAAGACCAGGCCGGAGAGATACCAGGCAAACGTTGGTGGGGTGTTGAACATGGAATCGTTGTCGTTCAGGACGGTGTAATCCAGAATTGACGGGCAAGACTTATGGGCTTTCCCCAGCAGGTCTTCACGCACGATAACGATTGTCAGGCCCGCAGGACCGATGTTTTTCTGGGCACCCGCGTAGATGACGCCGTAGCGGCTGACATCCAGCGGGGTGGACAGAATGGTTGAAGAGAGGTCCGCCGTCACAATGACATTTTCGCCAAAGTCTGGCTCTTCGTGAATGGCAATACCGTCGATGGTTTCGTTCGGGCAGTAGTGAAGATACGCGGCGTTGTCAGAAAGCTGCCACTCACTCATCGGCTTCACGGCGCGCAGACCGTCAACGGTCACTTTGGCATCGATGACATTCGGCGTGCAATATTTATGCGCTTCTTTTACCGCACTGGCCGCCCAGTAGCCCGCATCAACGTAATCAGCGGTGGTTTTGTCGCCCAGCAGATTGAGCGGGATACCCGCAAACTGGCCGCGTCCACCGCCGTGACAGAACAATACTTTGTAGTTCGAGGGAATATTCAGCAGATCGCGAAAATCCTTTTCTGCCTCTTCCGCCACCTGAATAAACGCTTTACCCCGGTGGCTGACTTCCATCACCGACGTACCCAGACCGTTCCAGTCACACAGCTCCTGTTGAGCCTGTTTGAGCACATCTGTCGGTAACATTGCCGGACCTGAACTGAAATTAAAGACTTGAGCCATTTCCCCTCACCACGCTAAAAGCCATAAGTTATAACTGTGGATATCGGTTTTATCATTCAGTGACACGCGCCGCAATGTCTAAAACTGATGGCCGAAGAAATGTGTCACTCGTCACACAATACAATCTGCCGTACCGTTGTCACAAAACCGACAAAATCGCTGTCAGGTGATGCGTTTAGCCCGGCTAACCTTCGTCCATTCTGGATTCGTACAGCGGGGGCATAATTGATGATCGCCCGCCTGCATGACCACCACATGACTACATTTTATGCAGGCATACTCCCCCGCTTCAGGTACAGTTTTGTATCGTTCGATAAGCATATCCGGCAGGATGCACAGACCGGGCTTCACCTCATCGTCGGGATAGTAATAAACGCTGATTTGACCATTCGTTTCCATAATCGCCAGACGCACCTGCCCCAGTTGCTCAACACTGCTCAGACGGAGTTCCATAAAGAACTCAAACTCCGTCATATTGGCGCTTTGCACATTTTCCCAGGCCAGCTGACCGTCCTCGACGATAACGACCGGCTTCCCTTCAAGCAGATCTTCCAGCTTTTCACTTTTCGACATCAGCCACATGACAAGGCGGTAAAGCAGCGCCAGTGTGACAAAAACGATAAATACCGGCACCATCGGCACATCATCATAGAAGGCGACATCCCCCGCCGCGGAACCCAGCGTCAGGATGATCAATACTTCAAAAAGCGACATCTGCCGCACGCCGCGACGACCGGTGATTTTAAGAAACAGGAAGACCAGAACGAAGGTATACAGACTACGCAGCGCCACTTCGCCTAAAAATTCAGGGGGGACTTTATCAAACGCCATCCGCTGGAGATCGAATGCTTTCATTTTTCTATGCCTTAACAGTGAGTTACTGACAATAAGCATAGCCCAGTCTTTTATTTTCGCCGGAGATAGCACCCGTCAGGCAAAACCCGTATCATTGCGCGCTTTACGTACGATAAAAGTGAACGCCATGACTCAAACGTTTATCCCCGGCAAAGACGCCGCTCTGGAAGATTCCATCGCTCGCTTCCAGCAGAAACTGACCGACCTGGGTTTTAACATCGAAGAAGCCTCCTGGCTCAATCCGGTGCCGCATGTCTGGTCTGTGCATATTCGCGATAAAGACTGTGCCCTGTGCTTTACCAACGGTAAAGGCGCGACAAAAAAAGCGGCACTGGCCTCCGCGCTGGGTGAGTATTTTGAGCGTCTGTCCACCAACTATTTCTTTGCTGACTTCTGGCTGGGCGAAACCATCGCCAACGGCCCGTTCGTTCACTATCCGAACGAAAAATGGTTCCCGCTGACCGAAGACGATGAACTGCCGGAAGGAATTCTCGACGCGCGCCTGCGTGCCTTCTACGATCCGGAAAACGAACTGACCGCCAGCATGCTGATCGATCTGCAGTCCGGTAACGACGATCGCGGTATTTGCGCCCTGCCGTTTACCCGTCAGTCTGACGAGCAGACCGTCTATATCCCGATGAACATCGTCGGCAACCTGTATGTGTCCAACGGCATGTCTGCCGGTAATACCCGCAACGAAGCGCGCGTGCAGGGGTTGTCTGAAGTTTTCGAGCGTCACATCAAAAACCGCATTATTGCTGAATCCATCAGCCTGCCGGAGATCCCGGCTGACGTGCTGGCGCGCTACCCGGGCGTGGTGGAATCCATCGCCAAACTGGAAGCAGAAGGTTTCCCAATCTTTGCTTATGACGGCTCTCTGGGCGGCAAATATCCGGTTATCTGCGTAGTGCTGTTCAACCCGGCCAACGGCACCTGCTTCGCCTCCTTCGGCGCGCACCCTGACTTCGGCGTGGCGCTGGAGCGTACCGTGACCGAACTGCTGCAAGGTCGTAGCCTGAAAGATCTCGACGTGTTTACGCCGCCGACCTTTGATGACGAAGAGGTCGCCGAGCACACCAACCTCGAAACGCACTTCATCGACTCCAGCGGTTTGATCTCCTGGGATATGTTCAAACAGGACGCGGACTATCCGTTCGTGGACTGGAGCTTTGCCGGTACGACGGAAGAAGAGTTCGCCACCCTGATGGCGATCTTCCACGCGGAAGATCAGGAAGTCTACATTGCCGACTATGAACATCTCGGCGTTTACGCGTGCCGTATTATTGTGCCAGGTATGTCGGACATTTATCCGGCAGAAGATCTGTGGCTGGCAAACAACAGCATGGGCGCGCATCTGCGTGAAACCCTGCTGGCCCTGCCAGGCAGCGAGTGGGATAAAGAAGATTATCTGAACCTGATCGCCCAGCTGGACGAAGAAGGACACGATGATTTCACCCGCGTACGCGAACTGCTGGGTCTGGCGACCGGAAAAGATAACGGCTGGTACACCCTGCGCATCGGCGAGCTGAAAGCGATGCTGGCGCTGGCGGGCGGCGATCTGGATCAGGCTTTGGCCTGGACCGAGTGGACGATGGAGTTTAACCAGTCCGTCTTCTCCGCCGAGCGCACTAATTATTACCGTTGCCTGCAAACGCTGCTCCTGCTTTCTCAGGAAGACGACCGCGAGCCATTGCAGTATCTGAACGCCTTTGTGCGTATGTACGGTGCGGATGCCGTTGAAGCTGCCAGCGCGGCGCTGAGCGGTGAAGAACCATTCTACGGCCTGCAAGCGGTTGACAGCGATCTGCAAGCCTTCCCGGCGCATCAGTCACTGCTGAATGCGTATGAAAAATTGCAGAAGGCAAAAGCCGCTTACTGGTCAAAATAAGCGCATATAACATTAATGGCTGTAGGCGTATTCAATCGCCTGAGCTATATTACGGGGCAATTTCATTGCCCCTTTTTTTTTATTTTTCCGCAATGACGTTTAATTGTAATAATTAAGTTAACCACGGGTAAATATAAAAACGCTTACCTGAGCTTTACTGTTACTAATTATAATAAATACTCCATTTTAATTAACTGTTCCATGGGAGGCTGAAGGAAAAAATTCAACTCTTTTCATAACTTTTAAAATTTATTTTTATACGGATAATCAAATACTTACTCCGCTTTTGCTGTAAAACCATACACACTGCGGGCCTATAAGCCAGGCGAGATATGATCTATATCAATTTCTCTTCTATAATGCTTTGTTAGTATCTCGTCGCCGACTTAATAAAGAGAGAGTTAGTGTGAAAGCTGACAACCCTTTTGATCTATTACTCCCCGCTGCGATGGCGAAAGTTGCCGAAGAAGCGGGTGTCTACAAAGCCACGAAACATCCGATGACGACGTTCTTTCTGGCCATTACGGCTGGGGTGTTCATCTCCATCGCTTTCGTCTTCTATATCACAGCCACCACCGGCACGGCCGGGATGCCTTTCGGCATAGCGAAACTGATTGGTGGTATTTGCTTCTCACTGGGCCTGATTCTCTGCGTCATCTGCGGCGCCGACCTCTTCACCTCAACGGTGCTGATTGTTGTGGCAAAAGCCAGCGGAAGAATTACCTGGGGTCAACTGGGGCGCAACTGGCTCAACGTTTACGTTGGCAACCTGATTGGCTGTCTGCTCTTTGTTCTGTTGATGTGGCTCTCTGGCGAGTATATGACCGCCAACGGCGGCTGGGGGCTTAACGTCCTGCAAACCGCCGACCACAAAATGCACCATACATTTATCGAAGCCGTTGCTCTCGGCATCCTCGCAAACCTGATGGTCTGCCTGGCGGTCTGGATGAGCTACTCTGGTCGTAGCCTGATGGATAAAGCCATGATTATGGTTCTGCCGGTTGCGATGTTTGTTGCCAGCGGCTTTGAGCACAGTATTGCGAATATGTTCATGATCCCGATGGGGATTGTTATCCGCAACTTTGCAAGCCCGGAGTTCTGGACTGCTGTAGGTTCAACCCCGGAAAGTTTTTCACACCTGACGATTATGAACTTCATTACTGATAACCTGATCCCCGTCACTATCGGGAACATTATCGGTGGGGGTCTGTTAGTTGGGTTGACATACTGGGTCATTTACCTGCGTGGCGGCGATCATCATTAATGGTTGTCTCAGGCAGTAAATAAAAAATCCACTTAAGAAGGTAGGTGTTACATGTCCGAGCTTAATGAAAAGTTAGCCACAGCCTGGGAAGGTTTTACGAAAGGTGACTGGCAGAATGAAGTCAACGTCCGTGACTTTATTCAGAAAAACTATACCCCGTATGAAGGTGACGAATCCTTCCTGGCTGGTGCGACTGACGCAACCACCAAGCTGTGGGACAGCGTAATGGAAGGCGTTAAACTGGAAAACCGCACTCACGCGCCAGTTGATTTTGACACCTCCGTTGCTTCTACCATCACTTCTCACGATGCTGGCTACATCAATAAAGCCCTTGAGAAAATTGTTGGTCTGCAAACTGAAGCACCACTGAAACGCGCAATCATCCCGTTCGGTGGTATCAAAATGGTTGAAGGTTCCTGCAAAGCGTATAATCGCGAGCTGGACCCAATGCTGAAAAAAATCTTCACCGAATACCGCAAAACCCATAACCAGGGCGTATTCGATGTTTACACCAAAGACATTCTGAACTGTCGTAAATCTGGCGTTCTGACCGGTCTGCCAGATGCCTATGGCCGTGGCCGTATCATCGGTGACTACCGTCGCGTTGCGCTGTACGGTATCGACTTCCTGATGAAAGACAAATACGCGCAGTTCGTCTCTCTCCAGTCTGACCTGGAAAACGGCGTAAACCTGGAAGCGACTATCCGTCTGCGTGAAGAGATCGCTGAACAGCACCGTGCGCTGGGTCAGATCAAAGAGATGGCGGCTAAATACGGCTGCGATATCTCTGGTCCTGCTACCAACGCTCAGGAAGCTATCCAGTGGACCTACTTCGGCTACCTGGCCGCAGTTAAGTCTCAGAACGGTGCAGCAATGTCCTTCGGCCGCGTATCCACCTTCCTGGATGCGTACATCGAACGTGACCTGAAAGCAGGCAAAATCACCGAACAAGACGCTCAGGAAATGATTGACCACCTGGTCATGAAACTGCGTATGGTTCGCTTCCTGCGTACCCCAGAATATGATGAGCTGTTCTCTGGTGACCCAATCTGGGCAACCGAATCTATCGGCGGTATGGGCGTAGATGGCCGTACTCTGGTAACCAAAAACAGCTTCCGTTTCCTGAACACCCTGTACACCATGGGTCCTTCTCCGGAGCCGAACATCACCGTTCTGTGGTCTGAAAAACTGCCTCTGAACTTCAAGAAATTCGCCGCTAAAGTGTCCATCGACACCTCCTCTCTGCAATATGAGAACGATGACCTGATGCGTCCTGACTTCAACAACGATGACTACGCTATCGCTTGCTGCGTAAGTCCAATGGTTGTTGGTAAGCAAATGCAGTTCTTCGGTGCGCGTGCAAACCTGGCGAAAACCATGCTGTACGCAATCAACGGCGGCGTTGATGAAAAACTGAAAATGCAGGTTGGTCCTAAGTCTGAACCGATCAAAGGCGACGTGCTGAACTATGACGAAGTCATGGATCGCATGGATCACTTCATGGACTGGCTGGCTAAACAGTACGTGACCGCGCTGAATGTTATCCACTACATGCACGACAAGTACAGCTACGAAGCCTCTCTGATGGCGCTGCATGACCGTGACGTCATTCGCACCATGGCATGTGGTATCGCAGGTCTGTCCGTTGCGGCTGACTCCCTGTCTGCAATCAAATATGCGAAAGTTAAACCAATTCGTGACGAAGATGGTCTGGCTATCGACTTCGAAATCGAAGGCGAATATCCGCAGTTTGGTAACAACGACGCTCGCGTTGATGACATGGCGGTTGACCTGGTAGAACGTTTCATGAAGAAAATTCAGAAACTCACTACCTATCGTAACGCTATCCCGACTCAGTCTGTTCTGACCATCACCTCTAACGTTGTGTATGGTAAGAAAACCGGTAACACCCCAGACGGTCGTCGTGCTGGCGCGCCATTCGGCCCAGGTGCTAACCCAATGCACGGTCGTGACCAGAAAGGTGCGGTTGCCTCTCTGACCTCCGTTGCTAAACTGCCGTTTGCTTACGCGAAAGATGGTATCTCTTACACCTTCTCTATCGTGCCAAACGCGCTGGGTAAAGACGACGAAGTGCGTAAAACTAACCTCGCGGGTCTGATGGATGGTTACTTCCACCACGAAGCGTCCATCGAAGGTGGTCAGCACCTGAACGTGAACGTGATGAACCGTGAAATGCTGCTCGATGCGATGGAACACCCTGAGAAATATCCTCAGCTGACCATCCGCGTATCTGGCTACGCAGTACGTTTTAACTCCCTGACGAAAGAACAGCAGCAGGACGTTATTACCCGTACTTTCACTCAGTCCATGTAAGTGGAATTGACTGAAATCACGCGTTAAAAAGCGTACAATAAAGGCTCCACGCAAGTGGGGCCTTTTTAACACCCTCGCTTCATCAGTCTCTTTTGTCCGCTATCTATACTTAATGGATAACAGCCAAAACAGACTCGACATAGCCTTTGAGCTGTGCATCTACATAGGCCCCCGGATGGGCCAAATTCGGAGATATCACCGCAATGTCAATTATTGGTCGCATTCACTCCTTTGAATCCTGTGGCACCGTCGATGGCCCGGGGATCCGCTTTATCACTTTCTTCCAGGGCTGCCTGATGCGCTGCCTGTACTGCCATAACCGTGACACCTGGGACACCCATGGCGGTAAAGAAGTCACCGTAGAAGATCTGATGAAAGAGGTGGTGACCTATCGCCACTTCATGAACGCGTCCGGTGGTGGCGTGACGGCATCCGGCGGTGAAGCCATTCTTCAGGCTGAATTTGTGCGCGACTGGTTCCGCGCCTGCCACAAAGAAGGCATTCATACCTGCCTCGACACCAACGGCTTTGTGCGCCGTTACGATCCGGTTATTGATGAACTGCTTGAAGTGACCGATCTGGTCATGCTCGATCTCAAGCAGATGAACGATGAGATCCACCAGAATCTGGTTGGCGTCTCGAACCACCGTACCCTGGAATTTGCCAAATACATTGCCAACAAAGGCGTCAAGACCTGGATCCGCTACGTGGTGGTGCCGGGCTGGTCAGATGATGATGACTCTGCACATCGTCTGGGTGAATTTACCCGGGATATGGGTAACGTGGAGAAAATCGAACTCCTGCCCTATCACGAGCTGGGTAAACATAAATGGGTGGCGATGGGTGAAGAGTACAAGCTCGATGGCGTGAAGCCGCCAAAAAAAGAGACGATGGAGCGCGTCAAAGGTATTCTTGAGCAGTATGGCCACAAGGTCATGTATTAACGAAAAGGCCCGGTGAAAATCGGGCCTTTTTATATTCTATTTAAAGACGCCGTTAATAACGGAAGTCACAATCGCTGTACTCAGCGCAATTAAGACCAGGTCGTCACCTACCACGCTCCATTCATAGCCCGGATAGGAAGGAAGCTGACCCAGCATATCGGCTGGCACGGTTTTCTTCGCAATGCCCGGAGGCAGTGGCTTACCGCGCGCCAGGTTTTTCGCAATACCCGGAGGCAGAGAGTCGTAGCCCGTTAAGCCGTAATTCAGGGCCAGATGGCGGGCATGATCGAAGCTTACGCGAGCATCCACATCATTACCGACATCTTTGCTGTTTTTAAAGCTCTTATCCGATTTCCCAGGGTTATCCTGACCGTTATTGTGCTTATTACCATGGTTACCAGAGTTCCCGTTACCATGATTGCCGCTATTACCTTGTCCGCCACCGTTTCCGTGACCACCGCCATTCCCGTTTCCAGGATTAGCCATGGCCGGAGCCGTTGCAAACGTTAAAGCCAACACTACGGCAAGTGCGGTAGTGGAAAAACGACGAGTAGACATGATGGCTGCCTTTTAGTGGGAGAACTCATTGGAATTATCGCCAGGCAGTAAAAACTCACAATCAGTAAAAGTCTTATATGTGACAGGGACAAAAAAGCCTGTCATCGACAGGCTTTTAATAAATCAGGCATGGGCCACTGGCGTTGGATGTTCGCCCACTTTGCGCAGCAGCATTAGCAGATAAATAAACGACACGCTGGCGATCATGATAAACAGCAGATTATCAGAATAATTTTGCATGAGCATAGCGGTAAAAGTCGGCCCCAGTAAACTGCCGATGGTGTAACTCAGCAACAAAGCCTGGTTCATAGCCACCAGCTGGTGATGCTCAACTTTCTCACAGGCCCACGCCATCGCGACCGGATAGAGCGTAAAGCCCGCAGCCCCCAGAATGAACAGCGCGGGCGCCATCGCGGCGTTGCTGAGCATGGCGAGACAGCCCATGATGACCACGAAGACCTGAACGCGCAGCACCAGCAGACGACCAAAGCGGTCCGCCAGGCGGCCAATCGGCCACTGGCCGACAATCCCCGCGCTGACCATCACCGCCATCCAGAAACCGATCCCGGAATCACTGACGCCCTGATGGTTAAGATAGAGCGGCATCAGGCCATAGAGCGAGCCCAGCACAATCCCGGAAATAATGCAGCCGTTAACCCCCAGACGCGCCTGGCGCAGTCTCAGCATCGGCCAGACGTGGGTGGCTTCCTGATGTTCGCTGTTTTGATTCACAATACGGGTAAAGAGCAGCGGCAGGATCGCCGCCAGCACCATGCCCGTCACCCACGGCAGCACGCTCATCAGGTCAGTTGGCAGTTTGCTGACCATCAGCTGTCCCAGAACGGTACCGACATAGTAAACCATCATATAGGCCGCCAGCAGACGCCCGCGATTACGGGACGTGCCGCTGCACATCAGCGCGCTTTCAACCACCACCCAGATCATGGCGCAGCCGACGCCCGCAATAAAGCGCCAGACCATCCAGCTCCAGAAGCCGACCATAAGGCCTAAACCGGCGCAGCCGACGGCAAAGATCAGCGACGCCAGATAATAACTGCGGTTAAAACCAAAGCGCTTAATAAGGCTGCCCGTTAATAAGGTGCCCAGCAGATTGCCCGTAAAAAAGGACGAGCTAACCATACCCACCTGCCAGGTCGGTAAGTTTTCATGGGCGAGCCATAGCGGGACGAGTGTGTTTAACACCGCGATCGCCAGGGTCAGCAAAAGCAGGCCACAGAGCAACAAAAGCACCGGGCGGGTATAGGTGGTCATGGATTAAAAACCGTGAGGAAGTTCAGATTTCGTGCGCATCATGCCACTGGCAAAAACAAAGTCAATCCACCGATTCAGGCGTCACGCACGTTATGCGCCTTGTCGATTTAAAAAACTCATCCTGCTAATGCAAAGCCTGCTACTGATATTAATTATCTATTTGTTTTTATTTATTTCCGGGAATTTTTACAACGAAACATCAGTCGAAAAATTTCATGAATGAAAAAAGAAAAGCCGGGCGCTATGTCCCGGCTTTTTATAACAAAATCTAAAATTAGCTGGCGATAGCCAGACCGACCGTCATATGCAGACCGTAAAATACGCCGCGACCAATTAACTCCCCTGCCAGCACCAGCACAAAGGCCAGGGACAGTAACGGCAGCGCAGGCGAGTAACCTTTAAGCTGAGGGGCAATCCAGCACACCAGCGCAGCCGTCAGCAGCACCACACGCCAGGCCATCAGCGAACCGTAATCCGGCACCAGCGCCGAAGCCTGCTGGATAGAGCTGTGAATGGTCGCCAGCTCCGCTCCCTGCATGAGCGCGACAACGGTACTGATTACCAGCGCCAACAGCGAGACCGCGGGCAGCAGGCGCATCGCCCAACCATTAATGCCAGCCACGCGCAGCAGCAGATAACCCAGCAGCGGCCCGCCAATAAACATGGTCAGGAAGAAGCTCATCGGCGTCCAGACGCTGTACCAGGTTGGAACCGTATCAATGGTGTTGTACACCCTGACCATCATCCAGACGAAGACAACGCCCAGTACCATGGTGACGATGAGCCACAACGCGCGTAACCCTGACGGCAGCTTTTTCACCGCTGCCAGTAACCACCCCAGCCCGCCAACGGCAAAGAAGATTGCACCGCTGGCAATCTCGTTACTCAGCGAAGAGGCACCTACGCGGTTCAGGGAGTTAAACGCGCGCATCGGTGAGCCCAGGTGCAGCGTAGAGGCGATAAACCCAATGCCCATCAACACCCACAGGCCAAACATGCTTAACACTAAACGCTGCTGCTGTTCAGTATTGAGGTTCCCTTTTAACAGCGCCAGCGCAAGAACGATAAACCCGCCCGCCACGCACTGCCCAAAGACCGTGAAGATCATCAGCGGCCATTCATGCCATCCACTTCCCATCTCACACCTCCTTCGGGTTTGCCAGGTAGCCGGTGGTGTCCCCCGTCGGACGGCTGTTGGCGTTAGGTTTAATCACAATACTCGGCTTTGTGAAGTGCGCAGACGGCAGCGGCGCGACGGCAGCAAGCTGGCCGTGTTTTTTGCGCAGCTCCTCAATCGGGCCAAAGTCCAGCGCGCGCAGCGGGCAGGATTCGACGCAGATGGGCTTTTTGCCGTCCGCCACCCGGCTGTGGCAGCCGTCGCACTTGGTCATGTGGCCTTTGGCGGCATTGTACTGCGGCGCGCCGTACGGGCAGGCCATGTGGCAGTAGCGACAGCCGATGCAGACATCCTCGTCCACCACCACAAAACCGTCGTCACGCTTGTGCATTGCCCCGCTCGGGCAGACCTTGGTGCAGGCCGGATCTTCGCAGTGGTTGCAGGCAATCGACAGGTAATAGGCGAAGACATTCTGATGCCAGACGCCGTTATCCTCCTGCCAGTCGCCGCCCGCGTATTCATAAATACGACGGAAGCTAACGTCCGGGGTCAGATCTTTGTAATCCTTGCAGGCCAGCTCGCAGGTTTTGCACCCGGTGCAGCGGCTGGAATCAATAAAAAATCCATACTGGGTTGTCATCGGTTACTCCTTACGCCTTTTCAACCTGAACGAGGTTTGTGTGGGATGGGTTGCCCTTCGCCAGCGGCGATGGACGCTGCGTAGTGAGAACGTTGATGCAGCCCGCCTGATCGATACGGTTCGCATCCGGGTTATACCAGGCCCCTTCCCCCAGCGCGACAACGCCAGGCATCATACGCGGAGTCACTTTAGCTTCGATATGCACTTCGCCACGTCCGTTGAAGATACGTACGCGATCGCCATTACTGATGCCGCGGGCTTTCGCATCCATCGGGTTGATCCACATCTCCTGTCGGCAGGCCGCTTTCAGTACGTCAACGTTGCCGTAGGTGGAGTGAACACGCGCTTTGTAGTGGAAACCGGTCAACTGAAGCGGGAATTTCTCCGTCAGCGGATCGTTGTAGTTTTCGAAGCCTGGCGTATAAATCGGCAGCGGATCGATAACGTCCCCTTCCGGCAATTCCCACGTTGCGGCAATTTTTGCCAGCTCTTCGGAGTAGATCTCGATTTTGCCCGACGGCGTGGTCAGCGGATTGGCCTGCGGATCGTCGCGGAAGGCTTTATACGCCACGTGATGCCCTTCCGGATCGCGCTGCTTGTACATGCCCTGCTTGCGGAAGGTATCGAAGTCCGGCAGGTCAGGAATGGCTTTGCGGGAAAGCTCGTGCAGATGGCGCATCCACCCTTCCTGAGTACGTCCTTCAGTGAACTGCTGCTCAACGCCAAGACGTTTCGCCAGCTCGGAAGTCATCTCATAGATGGTTTTGCACTCGAAGCGCGGTTTGATGGCCTGGTCAGTGAAGATCACATAGGACATGTTGCCGCAGGAGGCATCCAGCGCGAAATCCATCTGCTCAGACGCGGTGCAGTCTGGAAGCAGAATATCGGCATACTTTGCCGATGAGGTCATGTGGCAGTCGATCACCACAATCATTTCGCACTTCTTATCGTCCTGCAAAATTTCATGGGTGCGGTTGATCTCTGAGTGCTGGTTGATCAGGCAGTTACCGGCATAGTTCCAGATCATTTTGATCGGCACGTCCAGCTTATCTTTGCCCCGAACACCGTCGCGCAGCGCGGTCATTTCCGGGCCGCGCTCGATCGCGTCTGTCCACATAAACATGGAGATGCTGGTCTGAACCGGGTTATCCAGCGTTGGCATACGTTCAAACGGTACTTCATACGAGCCTTCACGCGCCCCGCTATTACCGCCGTGAATACCGACGTTGCCAGTCAGAATCGAGAGCATAGAAATAGCGCGGGTGGCAATTTCGCCATTCGCGTGGCGCTGAGGTCCCCAGCCCTGGCTGATATAAGCCGGTTTGGTTGAACCAATTTCACGTGCCAGCTGAACAATACGTTCGACAGGAATGCCGGTGATAGTGGATGCCCACTCCGGGGTTTTCGCCACGCCGTCGCTGCCCTGGCCAAGAATATAGGCTTTATAGTGCCCGTTAGCCGGTGCGCTGGCTGGCAGCGTCTTCTCGTCGTAACCGACGCAGTATTTATCCAGGAACGGCTGGTCGACGAGGTTTTCAGTAATCATCACATACGCCAGCGCATTGACCAGCGCCGCGTCGGTACCAGGGCGGATGGGGATCCACTCGTCTTCACGCCCTGCGCCGGTATCGGTGTAGCGCGGATCGACGATGATCATTCGTGCGTTGGATTTGGCGCGCGCCTGCTCAAGGTAATAGGTTACCCCGCCGCCGCTCATGCGCGTTTCGCCTGGGTTGTTGCCGAACAACACCACCAGTTTACTGTTCTCGATATCCGACGGGCTGTTGCCGTCTGCCCAGCCGCCGTAGGTATAGTTCAGGCCCGCGGCAATCTGTGCGGAAGAGTAGTCGCCGTAATGATTGAGATAGCCGCCGCAGCAGTTCATCAGGCGCGCCACCAGCGTTTTACCCGGCGGCCAGGAACGGGTCATGGTGCCGCCAAGCGTCCCGGTGCCGTAGTTGAGGTAGATAGATTCGTTGCCGTACTCTTTGATCAGGCGCTGCATGTTGGTCGCGATAATATCGTAGGCTTCGTCCCAGCTAATGCGCTCGAACTTCCCTTCCCCACGCTTACCGACGCGCTTCATTGGGTATTTCAGACGATCCGGGTTATATACGCGACGGCGCATTGAGCGACCACGCAGACAGGCACGAACCTGATGTAACCCTTCGTAGTTATCATCGCCGGTATTGTCGGTTTCGACATATTTGATTTCACCGTCCACCACGTGCATACGCAGTGGGCAGCGGCTACCGCAGTTAACGGTACAGGCACTCCACACCACTTTTTCCGGGGCTGAAGCGGGAGACAGAGCCTCCGCCGCCGACGCCAGTCGGGTAAAGGGGAGCGTAAAGGCGCTGCTGGCAACCGCCAGACCACCTATTGCCGTGGTTTTCATCAACCCACGGCGAGTGACCTCGGCAGCCATTAACGCTTCAGGCGCTTTGATTTTCATAAAGACTCACTTTGGTTGCTCACAAAGAAAAGAGAGGCGGCGCAAACCGCTATGTAGTTTTATTTATAACGAATTACAACGTTATTGGTGTTTTATGCTGACTTTCGTTCGGAGGAGTATTACTACTTTAGAGGGAGGGGTTATTGCTTCGTATCAAATCAGAGGCATAAAAAAAGCGCCCTGAGGCGCTTTTTTGTCTTAGAGCAAATAATTATCCGATGAACTGCTGGCCTTTCATGTAAGGGCGCAGCACTTCAGGGATCTCAATGCGCCCGTCAGCCTGCTGGTAGTTTTCCAGCACAGCAACCAGCGTACGGCCTACTGCCAGACCAGAACCGTTCAGGGTATGAACCAGACGGGTTTTCTTGTCAGATTTGCTGCGGCAACGCGCCTGCATACGACGCGCCTGGAAATCCCAGACGTTGGAGCAGGAGGAGATTTCACGGTAGGTGTTCTGCGCAGGCACCCAGACTTCAAGGTCGAAGGTTTTGCAGGCACCGAAGCCCATGTCGCCGGTGCACAGCGCCATACGACGGTATGGTAGACCCAGCAGCTCCAGCACTTTTTCCGCGTGGCCGGTCATCTCTTCCAGCGCGTCCATAGACTCTTCCGGACGAACGATCTGCACCATCTCAACTTTATCGAACTGGTGCATACGGATCAGACCGCGCGTATCGCGACCGTAAGAACCGGCTTCAGAACGGAAACATGGAGAGTGCGCAGTCAGTTTGATTGGCAGATCGTCTTCGTCGATGATCTCATCACGCACGAGGTTGGTCAGCGGCACTTCCGCAGTTGGGATCAGCGCGTAGTTGCTGCTGTCAGCTTCCTCGTCCAGCGGACGGGTATGGAACAGATCGCCGGCAAATTTCGGCAGCTGGCCTGTACCGTACAGCGTATCGTGGTTAACCAGATACGGAACGTAGGTTTCGCTGTAGCCGTGCTGCTCGGTGTGCAGATCCAGCATGAACTGCGCCAGCGCGCGGTGCAGGTGAGCAATTTGCCCTTTCATTACCACGAAGCGAGAACCGGTCAGCTTAACCGCTGCCGCAAAGTCCAGGCCCGCGTGCATTTCGCCCAGCGTCACGTGATCGCGCACTTCGAAGTCAAACTCGCGAGGCGTACCCCAGCGTTTCACTTCAACGTTGTCGTTTTCGTCTTTGCCGACAGGCACGCTGTCGTCAGGAATGTTCGGGATCGCCAGAGCAATATCGCGAATTTCAGCCTGAAGAACGTCCAGTTCAGCTTTCGCCTGATCCAGCTCTTCACCCAGTTTGTTCACTTCCAGGCGTAATGGCTCAATATCTTCCCCGCGCGCTTTCGCCTGGCCAATGGATTTCGATCGAGAATTACGCTCTGCTTGCAGATTTTCAGTTTGTACCTGCAAAACTTTACGACGCTCTTCAAGAGCGCGCAGCTTATCTACATCCAGCTTAAAGCCCCGGCGTGCCAGTTTTTCAGCGACTGCGTCTGGCTCATTACGCAGCAGATTGGGATCGAGCATGCTTATCCTGTGCTTATCGAATTAAAAAAGGAAAAAGTGACCACAGCCTGCGGCCACAGAGATATATTGCCAACATTACCGCAACGATTGAACTAACGGTAGCGTTTTATAGGGCTATTTTGATCCTGTCCGGCAAGCCAGGCGAGCTTTTCGCCAATCTTACCCTCAAGACCTCTGTTTGTAGGGTGATAATAGCGGGTTTGTGCCATCTCCTGCGGGAAATACTCCTCCCCGGCGGCGTAGGCATTGGGTTCATCATGGGCGTAGCGATACTCCTGCCCGTAACCCATTTCTTTCATCAGCTTTGTAGGGGCATTGCGAAGGTGTACCGGAACGTCGTAATCCGGACGTTCACGTGCATCCGACATCGCCGCTTTAAAGGCGGTATACACTGCATTGCTTTTCGGCGCGCAGGCCAGATAGACAATTGCCTGCGCAATGGCACGCTCACCTTCCGCGGGTCCGACGCGGGTAAAGCAGTCCCAGGCGGAAATAGCGACCTGCATGGCGCGTGGATCGGCATTACCGACATCTTCTGACGCAATGGCCAGGCAGCGACGCGCGACATATAACGGATCGCCACCGGCGGTAATGATACGCGCATACCAGTAGAGTGCCGCATCCGGCGCGCTGCCGCGCACGGATTTATGTAACGCAGAGATAAGGTCGTAGAAACGGTCGCCTTTATTATCGAAGCGCGCACTGCGTTCACCGGCAATTTCGGTGAGCAGTTCAGGCTTCAATACGCGCTTGCCCGCATCGTCCACTTCGGCCATATCGGCCATCATTTCCAGCGTATTCAGTGCCCGACGCGCATCGCCGTTGACCAGTTCAGCGATCGCACGACGCGTCTCGTCCGGCAGAACGATATCCTGTCCGCCGTAACCCCGCGCTTTGTCCTCCATCGCCTGGGTCAGAACCTTTACGATATCCTCTGTGGTCAGGGATTTAAGCAGGTAAACGCGGGCGCGGGAAAGCAGCGCGGAGTTGAGTTCAAACGACGGGTTTTCCGTGGTTGCGCCGATGAAGAAAATCGTGCCGTCTTCAATGTGCGGCAGAAACGCATCCTGCTGGCTCTTGTTGAAACGGTGGACTTCATCAACAAACAGAATGGTGCGGCGCCCGGCATTACGGTTTTGCCGTGCGCGCTCGATCGCCTCGCGGATCTCCTTCACGCCGGAGGTAACCGCCGAGATGCGCTCAACGTCCGCGTTAGCATAGCGGGCGATCACTTCAGCGAGGGTGGTTTTGCCGGTGCCGGGTGGCCCCCAGAGGATCATGGAGTGCAGATGCCCCGCCTCAATAGCGCGCGGCAAGGGTTTCCCCGCAGCCAGCAGGTGTTGCTGGCCGATGTACTGCGCTAAATTTTCTGGCCGCATACGGGCGGCCAGAGGTTGAAACGCATTATCTGAAAAATCGAGCGACAGGTTGCTCACTCATGCCTCTTACTTATTACGTTGGTCATCCACCGTTACGCCCTGCGGCGGGGTAAAGGTGAATTTCGAAGCATCTACAGCGCCGTTTTGCTGAGACTTAAGCTGATAGCTACTGCGCTGATCGTCCTGCTCAACCGCGCCGAACTGATTGATGGTACCGTTGCTGCTCACGTTAATCGTGAACTGCTTCAGATTACCGTTGCTGCCTTTTGGCGTCAGGACGAACTCATCACCGTTTTGTTTGATGTTGTACTGCTGCCAGTCGCTGGACTGGTTACGGGCAATGAGCATAAACGGCGTATTGCTGGTCGCGTCTTTCAGCCAGGTGGCGGTCGCCTGCTCAACAAACGGGTTGTAGAACCACAAGGTTTTCCCGTCGGACACCAGCACGCTTTCATCAGGCTGGGTCATGTGCCAGTTGAAGAGATTCGGGCGTTTCACCCACAAATCCCCCTGACCTTCCTGCACCGCGTTGCCGCTGCCGTCAGTCACTTTTTGCGTGAAGCTGGCGTGGAAGCTGCTCACTTTATCCAGTCGGCTTTTAAGGTCGCTGGCTGCATCAGCCCAGACGCTGCTGGCAACAAAACTGGAGAGTAATGCACAGGCGATGGCGATTTTTTTCATTGTTATTCCTTAAAATACGTCTTCCCGATATGGGGGTTCCGTTTCTATTCTGGACCTGCCCGAAGGCAGGCGACAGAAGAATATGCTTAATTTTTGCTGATTTACCCTTCTTTGCAATCGCTGAAGGTTAATCAAAAGGCGGTGGTGCCAGCACCTCTCGGTTACCGTTATGCCCCTGTTCGCTCACAATACCCTGGGCTTCCATCTGCTCGATAATACGCGCCGCGCGGTTGTAGCCGATACGGAACTGGCGCTGGACGCCGGAGATAGACGCCTTACGTTTTTCGGTGACGAAATTAACCGCCTGGTCAAATAACGGATCCAGTTCTTCGCCGCCGTCAAAACCACCGCCGCCACCTTCGCTTTCACTGTCGGAGGTGATGCCGTCAACGTATTGCGGCCGCCCGCGCGCTTTCCAGTCCTGTACCACCGCATGCACTTCCTGGTCGCGAACAAACGCACCGTGGACACGCACCGGCGAGGTGGAGTTCGGGCCGGAATAGAGCATATCACCCATTCCCAGCAGCGACTCTGCACCGCCCTGGTCAAGGATAGTACGCGAGTCAATTTTACTCGACACGGTAAACGCGATACGGGTCGGGATGTTTGCCTTAATAAGACCGGTGATAACGTCTACGGACGGACGCTGCGTTGCCAGTACCAGGTGGATGCCCGCCGCACGCGCTTTCTGTGCCAGACGCGCAATCAGCTCTTCCACTTTCTTACCAACGGTCATCATCAGGTCGGCAAATTCATCCACCAGCACCACGATGTAAGGCAGTTTTTCCAGCACCGGATGCTGGGCATCCATGCTGTCACCCGGCTTCCAGTATGGGTCCGGAATCGGACGGCCCATACGCGCCGCCTCGGCGATTTTCTCGTTATAACCGGCCAGGTTACGCACGCCCAGCGCCGACATCAGCTTGTAGCGACGCTCCATTTCATTGACGCTCCAGCGCAATGCGTTGGCGGCGTCCTTCATGTCGGTCACCACTTCCGTTAACAGGTGCGGAATGCCTTCGTAGACGGACAGTTCAAGCATTTTCGGGTCGATCATGATGAAACGCACATCTTCAGGCTGCGCTTTGTAGAGCATACTGAGGATCATGGCGTTCACCCCGACTGATTTACCGGAGCCGGTGGTACCCGCAACCAGCAGATGCGGCATCTTCGCGAGATCGGCAACCACCGGATCGCCGGCGATATCTTTACCCAGCACCACGGTCAGCGGGGACGGGTTGTCGCGGAATTTGGTGTTATCCAGAACTTCACGCAGATAAACGGTCTGGCGTTTCTTGTTTGGCAGCTCAAGGCCAACGTAAGGCTTACCTGGGATCACCTCCACCACGCGTACCGCCACGGTCGACAGAGAACGCGCCAGGTCACGGGACAGGTTAGAAATACGTGCCGCTTTTACGCCTGGCGCCAGATTCAGTTCGAAACGGGTGATCACCGGGCCAGGTGAGTAGTTCACCACGTCCGCTTTAATACGGAAGTCAGCCAGACGCGCTTCCACCAGACGGGCCATCTGTTCAAGGGCAAAGGTATCCACCGGCTCGACTTCCGCTGGCGGCGGCGTTAACAGATCCAGCGACGGCAGCGGCGTACTTGGTCGTTGCAGCGGACGGCTGTCTCCGTTACGCATCAGCAGCGGGTGAATCAGGCTTTCCTGCGGCTGTGGTGCTGGCTGCTGGAACTGCGGCTGCGGCGGTTGGGCAGGCGTCTGCGGCTGAGCATACGCCTGTGGCGCCGGTTGTTGCGGCTGCGCGTAAACCTGTGGCGGAGGCGACTGACGCACCGGTTCCGCTTCTGGCATCACGCTCGGCGTGAACAGCGGTTCGCTTGGGCCATCATCCACCAGATCTTTCATTGGTGAGAATTCGAAATCCGACAGCGAGAACGGGTTTGCCCCCGAAGGCTGCTCACCGGAATAACGCTGCTGCTGCGTAGCGGCAAACTGGCGCGCCAGCTCCGCTTCAGCCGCATCATCATCCTCCTGGTGTGAAGGCACGTCGTGCTGATACTCGTCGCCGTAGCGCTGATTCTGCTGGGCGGCAAACTGACGCGCCAGCTCGTCCTGATGCAGTTCGTCGGCATCATCTTCGTAGTCAGAACCACGCGCTTTCTCTTCCGCCATACGCTGGGAAGGCAGTTTAATGCCATAAGAGGCCAGCTCCCGGCGAGTCGGCACGCGCACGCGGTTAGGGCGCGGCAGCTGTGGACCAATGCCCTCTTTAACCTGAGGGCGCGGGGCGCTGTCGGTTGCCGGGCTGAATAGCGGAGCGGACGCGGCAGCGGCTGCCGTTGCCTGCTTCACGGCTTCAGCACCCGACGCAACGGCTGGCGTAGGATCTACAGGTGGAACGCTTACAGGAGGCGCTTTTGCAACAGGCTCCTGTACCGGCTCGGGCACGGGCTGATACCAGGCGGCAAGCTGCTCGCGCTCACGGGCACGGCGCTCTTCCACTTCTTCAAAATAGTACAATGGCGGACGTGATGGCTTCGCTTCCTCCACCACTTCGGGTTCAGACACCGGCGCAACATATGGCTGTTCAGGCACAGCGGGTTCGGGCGTATAAGCCTGATACGGCTGTTGCGGCTCGCTGGCAGGCTCAGACGGCTGATACGATTGCTGACACTGTTCCTGCTGCACAGGAATATAGCTTTCAGGCTCCGGCGCAATGGTCGGTTCAGGCGTATGGACGCCTGGCGCAGCCTGCCAGTCCACCTGCGGTTGCTGGATCGCGGACTCCGGTGCCGGAACAGGCGAGGACGGCATCACGGCTTCAACAGGCGCAACATGGGCCTGCGCAGCCGTCGTTGCGGCGGCAGCAGCGGCTACCGGTTCAGTCACGGAATGACCATGCAACAGCGGATCGTATTCGTCATACTCACCCGGCGTAGCTCGATGACCAGAGAACAACACATCATCAGGATCGACGGCCGCACCGCGATACTCAATCTGCTCGTCTTCATCCATACGTTTGCCGGAGAAAAGCGCGGCATCCGTTTTACGGCCTAACGGGTTAGCGAATTTTTCAGCAACGCGCTGGCGGCGTGCCAGAGCACCGCGCAGAATACGGGCACGGCGGGATTCACGACGCTGCACAGGTGCCTCGTCTTCCTCTTCGTATTCATCTTCATATTCGTCTTCATCGACCCACGTATCATCACGACGGGTACGATTGCTGGCAAACGTCAGCAGAGTCAGAATAAAGCTGCCGATTTTTTCGGCAATGCTCACCCAGGACCAGCCGGTAAACAGCGTCAGGCCCGCCGCCCAGATGCAGAGCAGCGCCAGCGTGCCGCCGCTGCTGTGAAGCATCGGTTGCAGCGCGGAGCTCAACAGGCTGCCAATCACACCGCCGGAGGCGAAATACCAGATGTCATCGGCATTGATCGCCGCCAGTCCGCAGGAGGTGAGGATCAGCGCCAGGGCGCCAATCAGGCGCAGCGAAACGGCAAAATAATCGATGTAGTCGTCGTTCTGTCGATGACGCCAGGCAAACCAGCATCCGCCAATAATGATGACGGGAAGGGTATAGGCCATCACACCGAAAATGAAGAAGAGCGTGTCCGCAAGCCAGGCGCCGGGAACGCCACCCAAATTATGGATAGGCTCATGCCATGCGGTTTGCGACCAGCTGGGATCTGAGGGGTTGAAACTGAGTAAGGCAGCCATCAGCCAGACGGCAAAAAGGGCAATAACAATCAGTAACGCCTCAAGGAGACGACGTCCGCTGCTTAGCTTAGATAATGTGACTTCTTTGTCTTCAGTGTATTCCTGGCTCAAGAAAGGCTCTCCAGGTATCAGGCATGTCCTGCCTGTGTGCTAAAACGGACAACAGCGCCGGGACTCCCCGGCACTGTTGCTGTATGGATTAACAGGAGTGTAATCAAACTACACTGATTTTGCACCTGTTCCGTGTTAGCGCGTCTTAATAACCAGACGATTGCTCTGTTTGACCTCTTCCATCACCACATAAGTACGGGTGTCGTTCACGCCTGGCAGACGCAGCAGGGTTTCCCCCAGCAGCTTACGGTAGGCGGACATATCAGGCACACGGGTTTTTAACAGGTAGTCAAAATCACCGGAAACCAGATGACACTCTTGAATTTCTTCAAGTTTTTGTACAGCGGCGTTAAATTGCTCAAACACATCTGGTGCACCACGATTCAGAGTAATCTCAACAAATACCAGAAGTGAGGCATCCAGATAATGCGGGTTCAGCAGAGCCGTATAGCCCTGAATAAAACCCTGTCTTTCCAGTCGGCGCACACGCTCAAGGCACGGCGTCGGGGAAAGTCCCACACGTTTTGAAAGCTCGACGTTGGAAATACGCCCATCCTTTTGCAATTCATTAAGAATGTTACGATCGATACGGTCGAGATCTTTGCCAGGGCGCTTCTTGCTATCTACCATTATTATTGTCTCTCTGTATTCCTTCCCTACTCCTGCCTGGACCCTGTGCACATCACTGTTCAGAGCCTGTACCCGTTATTCATCACATCGCCTGGTTATGTATTAGACGCGATGTGGATTCGGGTTCTGCGGTAAGAAGACCGTTGCCCGAAAGCAGTCACAGACATCACGTATGGCGTCTGTCCACACCATGCGTAGATTTCACTGACCCGGTAAAAATGGCATTTCCGTGCATGTCTATGCGGCATGCAGTTCGTGCGTCTTTTTTTCTTCCTTGAATGTTTTCGCAAAAGCGCAGGGGATTGTCAAAGCAAAACATCGATTTTTAGTACAAGATGCCGGATATTCATTACGGAGGGGTATTAATCCTCATTTTATTGCCTTATAAACGCGCTGTTTTCAGTAGCAGACGTGATGTGACCGCCTCTGACCCATAGGGCGCGTCTATTGCATATATCGGAAGCAAAACTGCCGTGCTCTTTTTTTACGGCAACAAATTCCCTACAATCCAGCCCATTGCCTGCCAACAACAATGGGGATCTCATGGGCACGACCAAACACCGTAAGCTGCTAATCCTTGGATCTGGACCTGCGGGTTATACCGCAGCGGTCTATGCTGCACGCGCTAACCTGCAACCGGTACTGATCACCGGGATGGAAAAAGGCGGTCAGTTGACCACCACCACGGAAGTGGAAAACTGGCCGGGCGACCCGAACGACCTGACCGGGCCGCTGCTGATGGAGCGCATGCACGAGCATGCCGCCAAATTCGAAACCGAAATCCTGTTCGACCACATCAATAAAGTGGATTTGCAGAACCGTCCGTTCCGCCTGACGGGTGACAGCGGCGAATACACCTGCGATGCGCTGATCATCGCCACCGGCGCCTCTGCCCGCTATCTCGGTCTGCCGTCTGAAGAAGCGTTCAAAGGCCGCGGCGTGTCAGCCTGCGCGACCTGCGACGGTTTCTTCTATCGCAACCAGAAAGTTGCGGTGATCGGCGGCGGCAACACCGCTGTGGAAGAAGCGCTGTATCTGGCAAATATTGCCTCAGAAGTACACCTGATCCACCGTCGCGACACCTTCCGCGCGGAGAAGATCCTGATCAAACGCCTGATGGACAAAGTGGCGAGCGGTAACATTGTGCTGCATACCAACCGTACGCTGGAAGAAGTAACTGGCGATCAGATGGGCGTCGCGGGGCTGCGTATCCGTGATACCCAGAACACCGATAACGTCGAAACGCTGGAAGTGGCAGGCCTGTTTGTGGCAATCGGTCACAGCCCGAACACGGCTATCTTTGAAGGCCAGCTGGAGCTGGAGAACGGCTACATTAAAGTGCAGTCTGGCATTCACGGCAACGCCACCCAGACCAGCGTTCCGGGTGTCTTCGCAGCTGGTGACGTGATGGACCATATTTATCGTCAGGCGATCACCTCTGCGGGCACCGGCTGTATGGCCGCGCTGGACGCAGAACGCTATCTGGACGGGCTGGCTGAACAAGGTAAATAATCTTTACAAGTCAGTAACAAACGTAAATAAAGGCGGCCACTGGTCGCCTTTATTTTTGCTCACGTGTAACATGCAGATGTCTAATTTCTTATAACGTCACCTGCAAAGTACGCAATGGAAAAAACCCGTCAACAAGAGTTAACCCGCTGGCTGAAACAGCAAAGCGTTCTGTCCCGCCGCTGGCTTATGATTTCCCGCGTTCTGGGATTTATCAGCGGTCTGTTGATTGTTGCCCAGGCATGGCTGCTGGCCCGCATTCTCAACCATATGATCATGGAGAACATCCCGCGCGAAGCGCTGCTGTTGCCGTTTATCGTTCTGGCGCTGGTTTTCGTTCTGCGTGCGTGGGTGGTCTGGCTGCGCGAGCGGGTTGGGTTCCATGCCGGGCAGCACATCCGCTATGAGATCCGCCGCAAGGTGCTCGATCGGCTTTCAGAAGCCGGGCCTGCGTGGATCCAGGGCAAGCCGGCCGGTAGCTGGGCGACGCTGATCCTTGAGCAAATCGACGATATGCACGATTACTACGCGCGTTATCTTCCGCAGATGGCGCTGGCGGTGTTTGTGCCTCTGATGATTGTTATCGCCATCTTCCCGGTTAACTGGGTGGCGGCGCTGATCCTGCTGGGGACCGCCCCGCTGATCCCGCTGTTTATGGCGATGGTCGGCATGGGCGCGGCTGATGCTAACCGCCGCAACTTCCTGGCGCTGGGTCGGTTGAGCGGTCATTTCCTGGACCGTCTGCGCGGTATGGAAACCCTGCGGATCTTTGGTCGTGGTGAAGCGGAAACCGAAAACATTCGCCTGGCGTCGCAGGATTTTCGTCAGCGCACCATGGAAGTGTTGCGCATGGCCTTTCTATCTTCTGGCGTACTTGAATTTTTCACCTCCCTGTCGATTGCGCTGGTGGCGGTTTACTTTGGTTTCTCCTACCTCGGCGCGCTGGACTTTGGTCACTACGGTACGGCGGTTACGCTTTCCGCTGGGTTCCTGGCGCTGATCCTGGCCCCGGAATTTTTCCAGCCGCTTCGCGATCTCGGCACCTTTTACCATGCCAAAGCGCAGGCGGTGGGTGCTGCCGACAGCCTGAAAACCTTCATGGAAACGCCGCTGGCGCATCCGGAGCGTGGTGAGGTAACGCTGAATACGAACGATCCGGTGACCATTGAAGCACAGGATTTTTCTGTTCTGTCGCCTGAAGGCAAAGTACTGGCCGGTCCGCTGAACTTTACCCTGCCTGCCGGGCAACGTGTGGTGCTGGTGGGTACCAGCGGCTCAGGTAAAAGCTCATTGTTGAATGCGCTTTCAGGTTTTATGGCGTACACCGGATCGCTGCGTATCAACAAAACGGAGCTGCGCGAGCTCGATCCTGATGCCTGGCGTAAACAGCTAAGCTGGGTGGGGCAAAACCCGCAGCTGCCAGCTCCGACGCTTCGCGAGAATGTGCTGCTGGCACGCCCGGATGCGCGTGACGATGAGCTGCAATCGGTCCTCGACCGCGCCTGGGTCAGCGAGTTTCTGCCGCTGCTTGCGCAGGGTATCGATACCGTCATTGGCGATCAGTCTGCCGGGCTGTCAGTAGGCCAGGCACAGCGCGTCGCGGTTGCCCGTGCGCTGCTGAACCCCTCTTCGCTAATGCTGCTGGACGAACCCGCCGCCAGCCTGGACGCTCACAGCGAGCAGCGCGTGATGGATGCGCTTAACGCAGCCTCACGCCAGCAAACCACCCTGATGGTGACTCACCAGCTGGAAGGTATTGCCGACTGGGATCAGATCTGGGTGATGGAAAACGGACACATTGTTGAGCAAGGCGATTACGCCGCGCTTGTTGCCGCGCAGGGGCCGTTTGCGACCCTGCTGGCGAACCGTCAGGAGGATATCTGATGCGCGCCCTGCTTCCGTATCTTGCACTGTATAAACGCCACAAATGGATGCTGACGCTCGGGATCGTGCTGGCGATCGTCACTCTGCTGGCCAGCATCGGTCTGCTTACGCTTTCCGGCTGGTTCCTCTCCGCGTCTGCGGCCGCAGGCTTTGCCGGGCTATACAGCTTTAACTACATGCTGCCTGCCGCCGGGGTGCGCGGTACGGCGATTACGCGAACTGCCGGGCGCTACTTCGAGCGTCTGGTCAGCCACGACGCGACCTTCCGCGTGCTGCAACACCTGCGTATTTATACGTTCAGCAAACTGCTACCCCTCTCCCCTGCCGGGCTGGCACGTTTTCGACAGGGCGAATTACTCAACCGCGTGGTCGCAGATGTGGATACGCTGGATCACCTCTATCTGCGCGTCATTTCACCCATGGTGGGCGCGTTTGTGGTGATTGTCGTGGTCACGCTGGGGTTGAGTTTCCTGGATGTTCCCATCGCACTGACGCTCGGCGGCATCATGCTGATGACGCTGATTATTCTGCCACCCCTGTTTTATCGTGCAGGTAAAACCACCGGGGAAAACCTGACGCGCCTGCGCGGAGAATACCGCCAGCAGCTCACCGCCTGGTTGCAAGGACAGGCCGAGCTCACCCTTTTTGGCGCCAGCAAGCGCTACCGCGCCCGCATGGAAAATACGGAGCTGAACTGGCATGAAGCCCAGCGTCGCCAGTCTGAACTGACCGCTTTCTCCCAGGCGCTGATGATGTTAATTGGTGGGATTGCCGTAATCGCCATGCTCTGGATGGCCTCCGGTGGCGTGGGCGATAACGCGCAGCCTGGCCCGCTAATTGCGCTGTTTGTTTTCTGTGCCCTGGCAGCCTTTGAAGCCTTAGCCCCGGTTACGGGCGCCTTTCAGCATCTCGGCCAGGTGATTGCCTCTGCGCTGCGCATTACGGATATTGCCGAGCAGGAGCCGGAAGTGAAGTTCAGCGCGGGTCAAACCGCTGTGCCGGAGCAGGTCGCGCTGACGCTCAGCAATGTCACTTTCGCCTACGACAAGCCGGCGCAAAACGCGCTGGAAGACATCACCCTTTCTGTTGATGCCGGGCAGCGCATTGCGATCCTTGGCCGTACGGGATGTGGAAAATCGACACTTCTGCAACTTCTCACGCGCGCGTGGGACCCACAGCAGGGCGAGATTCGGTTTAACGACGTTCCGCTGTCTGGTTTTAGCGAAGCGGCCTTGCGTAAAACGGTCAGCGTCGTGCCCCAGCGGGTGCATCTGTTCAGCGCTACGCTGCGCGATAATCTTCTTCTGGCGGCACCAGACGCCTCCGACGATACGCTGCGGGCAATGCTGGAGCAGGTTGGGCTGCACAAGCTGCTTGAAGACGATGGCTTGAACAGCTGGCTGGGTGAAGGGGGTCGACAGCTTTCCGGTGGCGAACTGCGTCGTCTGGCCATTGCGCGTGCGCTGCTGCACGATGCGCCGCTGATGTTGCTGGATGAACCGACAGAAGGACTGGATGCCACGACTGAGAGTCAAATCCTTGATTTACTGGCGAATGTGATGAAAGGTAAAACCGTACTGATGGTCACGCACCGTCTGCGCGGGCTGGTGAATTTCGATCAGATAATTGTGATGGACAACGGACACATAATTGAGCAAGGTAGTCACGCAGAGCTGCTGGCAAAACAGGGTCGCTACTACCAGTTTAAACAGCGCCTGTAGACTATATTTGTAGCGTCCTCTCTCGCGTACTGGAGTTCTGTTGTCATGCGCCTGGTGCAGCTTTCTCGCCATAATATTGCGTTCCCTTCACCGGAGGGGGCGCTGCGTGAACCTAACGGCTTGCTGGCTCTGGGCGGCGATCTCAGCCCGGCACGGCTCTTAATGGCTTACCAGCGCGGCATCTTCCCTTGGTTTTCGCCTGGCGACCCGATCTTATGGTGGTCTCCCGACCCGCGAGCCGTGCTGTGGCCTGGGCAGTTTCACCTGAGCCGCAGCATGAAGCGGTTTCATGCAAAATCACCCTTTCGCGTCACGCTCAATCACGCCTTCGGCCAGGTTATCGAAGGCTGCGCTGAAGATCGTCATGAAGGCACCTGGATAACCCGCGATATCATTATCGCCTACCACCAGCTTCATGAGCTGGGCTACGCGCACTCTATTGAAGTATGGAAAGAGGATAACCTCGTCGGCGGAATGTACGGCGTGGCGCAGGGCACGCTGTTCTGCGGCGAGTCGATGTTCTCCCGTGCCACGAATGCGTCAAAAACCGCGCTGCTGGTGTTTAGCGAGGAATTTGCCCGTCGTGGCGGACGGCTGATGGATTGTCAGGTGCTGAATGAGCACACCGCCTCGCTCGGCGCCGTTGAAATCTCCCGCCGACACTATATCGAACACCTTGAACAATGCCGAAAAGAGACCCTTCCACGCGATTTTTGGGTTCCCAGAGCGCTCTTTATGCCCAATGCCTAAATGTTTTCCGCATATTTTTTATGAGGGTGTTATAATTATGCCGCAGAGTAGCTTCTGCCTGTTGCCCCGCCGCCGTTTGGGACCCTCGCTTCAGATAACGTCCTGACGTTTATCCTGTCGTCTCCCCTTTACGAATGCGCTTTCCGTTCGGTTGTACCGTGACGCTTGGGCAATACGCTGAGACTGTTTTGCTGCGTTTTAAACGCGCAATTCTTTACTTAATTGAGGAATTTCGGCATTATCTTGCCGGTTCAAAACTTGGTAGTGATACCCCAGAGGATTAGATGGCCAAAGAAGACAATATTGAAATGCAGGGTACCGTACTTGATACGTTGCCTAATACCATGTTTCGCGTAGAACTGGAAAACGGTCACGTGGTAACTGCGCACATCTCCGGTAAAATGCGCAAAAACTATATCCGCATTTTGACGGGCGACAAAGTGACTGTTGAACTGACCCCGTACGACCTGAGCAAAGGCCGCATTGTCTTCCGTAGTCGCTAATTGTTTTCGCCTGTAATGGCAGATGAATATTTAAAAGGTCGGGATATTCCCGGCCTTTTTTATTTATGGTCTTAGTGTGGCTGTGTCGGCAGATGTATAGTCATGCACGGGTTCATAGGTACGATTAAATCTTCAGCTATCGCGTGGGTAATGTCATGCAGCAGTCCCGTCAGGTGCGGCAGCATATCGCGGTCAACATGCGATACCAGCAGCACATGGTTTAACGCCCGGCAGTAGTCGCATTTCGTTTCGGTATCTTCCAGCAACCACTCTTTTTGTCGCGGTTGCTCCGCGTCGTCCTCAAATTCAACCACCTGAAAATCACGCATTGACTCTGTGAGGCCGGATTTCACCTCTTCCAGGTAGGCTCCGAGGCAACGGCAAACGGGCTGCGTTTGCGGAAGTGATTTGCAGTCGAGGAGGATTTCGGTGAGCAGTTTGCAGCGCTCGGCCAGGGTGGGGAGATCGGGGTTGAGGGAGAGTTCGCTATAGAGCTGGGAGATAGACTGGTTTTCCATATTCATAATTTCCATATTAAAAGCTGAAAACTACCACCAGAAACGCCAACTTCGGGTGGCAGACTGAACCGGTTTGGCGTACCGACCATATGGAAAATCGGCGCTTCAAAAGAAGCCCCGGTTCAGTCCACCATAATAGAAGATACGGATTATACCGCAGCTAAAAAAAGAGTGAACGAAACCAATGATGTTGCGTTAGCAACATCTTTCCATATGTGTGTAATCAGGACGCCAATCCCGACACCTGATTTTGCAGGTGCGCCGCCATTTTATTACTGTGAATTTATCCAGCAACTGACTTCGAAAGAATCTGGAAAGCGCCTCGCAAAATTCCTCTGCGGTCTGTTGCCCTCACCCCAACCCTCTCCCACGGGGAGAGGGAGAAAACACTAAAAACGACAACACTGTTGTCGTTTTGCTTTTACCCTGGCACGCATAAAAAAACCGGGCTTTTGCCCGGTTTTTAGACCTACGTAAGAAATCAGTGAGCCGCTTCCGGCTTGTGCTTCGCCGCACTCTGGAAATCGTACGTCAGTTCGTTCTTCGCCTGATCCAGCCCTACCGTGACCTGGCCGCCGTCCACTAGCGAGCCAAACAGCAGCTCGTTCGCCAGCGGCTTCTTCAGGTTGTCCTGAATCACGCGCGCCATCGGACGGGCGCCCATCGCACGGTCGTAGCCTTTCTCAGCCAGCCAGTTGCGGGCCTCCTGGCTCACTTCCAGCGACACGCCTTTCTGATCCAGCTGAACCTGCAACTCGACGATGAACTTGTCCACCACCTGATGGATCACCTCGGTAGACAGGTGATCGAACCAGATAATGTTGTCCAGACGGTTACGGAACTCCGGCGTGAAGATCTTCTTGATCTCTTCCATCGCATCGGTGCTGTTATCCTGGTGGATCAGGCCGATGGATTTACGCTCGGTTTCCCGCACGCCCGCGTTGGTGGTCATCACCAGCACCACGTTGCGGAAATCGGCCTTGCGCCCGTTGTTATCGGTCAGCGTCCCGTTGTCCATCACCTGCAACAGGATGTTGAACACGTCCGGGTGCGCTTTCTCGATTTCATCGAGCAGCAGTACCGCGTGCGGATGCTTGATAACTGCGTCCGTAAGCAGGCCGCCCTGGTCAAAGCCCACGTATCCCGGAGGCGCACCAATCAAACGGCTGACGGTATGACGCTCCATATACTCGGACATATCAAAGCGCAGCAGCTCAATGCCCAGCGCTTTGGAGAGCTGAACCGTTACCTCGGTTTTACCCACACCGGTCGGACCGGCGAACAGGAAGGAACCAACCGGCTTGTGGTCATGCCCCAGGCCAGCACGAGCCATCTTGATCGCTTCGGTTAAAGCCTCAATGGCTTTATCCTGACCAAAGACCAGCATTTTCAGGCGATTGCCGAGCGTGCGCAGCGTATCACGGTCGCTCTGAGAAACGCTCTTCTCAGGAATACGCGCGATGCGGGCCACCACGGACTCGATATCCGCCACGTTCACGGTTTTCTTACGCTTGCTGGCTGGCATCAGGCGCGCACGCGCACCCGCCTCATCAATCACGTCAATCGCCTTATCCGGCAGATGACGGTCGTTAATGTATTTCACCGCCAGCTCCACCGCCGCACGGACCGCTTTCGCGGTGTAACGCACGTCGTGGTGCGCTTCATACTTGGTTTTCAGGCCGTTGATGATCTGCACCGTTTCGTCAACCGACGGCTCGGTAACGTCGATTTTCTGGAAACGACGCGCCAGCGCACGATCCTTCTCAAAGATGTTGCTGAACTCCTGGTACGTCGTGGAGCCCATCACGCGGATCTTGCCGCTGGAGAGCAGCGGTTTGATCAGGTTAGCGGCATCCACCTGGCCACCGGAGGCCGCACCTGCGCCGATGATGGTGTGGATCTCATCGATAAACAGAATGCTATTGGTGTCCTGCTCCAGCTGTTTTAACAGCGCTTTGAAACGTTTTTCGAAATCACCGCGGTATTTGGTGCCCGCCAGCAGCGAGCCAATATCCAGCGAGTAGATGGTGCAGTCGGCAATCACTTCCGGCACGTCGCCCTGCACAATGCGCCAGGCAAGGCCCTCGGCAATCGCGGTTTTACCCACGCCAGATTCCCCCACCAGCAGCGGGTTGTTCTTGCGTCGACGGCACAGCACCTGGATGGCACGCTCCAGCTCTTTGTCGCGGCCAATCAGCGGGTCGATACCGCCAACGCGAGCAAGCTGGTTAAGGTTGGTGGTGAAGTTTTCCATACGATCCTCCCCGCCTGCTTGCTCTTCATTGCTGTTGATCTGTCCGCTGGGATCCGATGCCTGGTTAGGCTCGTCTTTTCGCGTTCCGTGAGAGATGAAGTTGACCACGTCGAGCCGGCTGACTTCGTGTTTGCGCAGCAGGTAGGCCGCCTGGGACTCCTGCTCGCTGAAGATGGCGACCAGGACATTGGCGCCAGTCACTTCGCTACGTCCGGAAGACTGGACGTGGAAAACCGCGCGCTGCAACACGCGCTGGAAGCTGAGCGTCGGCTGCGTGTCGCGCTCTTCTTCACTGGCTGGCAGCACCGGTGTGGTTTGTTCGATGAAGGCTTCGAGTTCCTGACGTAGCGCCACCAGATCCACGGAGCAGGCTTCCAGCGCTTCGCGGGCAGATGGGTTGCTAAGCAGTGCGAGCAGCAGGTGCTCGACGGTCATAAACTCATGTCGGTGCTCACGCGCTCTGGCGAAAGCCATGTTTAAACTGAGTTCCAGTTCTTGATTGAGCATAGGCACCTCCCCCAATTTTATGCCTTATCAGGCCTTTTCCAGCGTACACAGCAACGGATGCTCGTTCTCCCTTGCATAGTCGTTCACCATCGCTACTTTGGTTTCCGCAACTTCGGCAGTGAAGATGCCGCAGATCGCTTTGCCACGATAATGAACGGTAAGCATCAGTTGCGTTGCACGTTCAACATCATAAGAAAAGAACTTTTGTAGCACGTCAATAACAAATTCCATCGGCGTGTAATCATCGTTCATTAACATAACTTTATACATAGATGGCGGTTTTAGCGCGTCGCGCACTTTATCTTCCGCCAGCTGGTCAAAATCCAGCCAATCGTTGGTCTTACCCATTATGCATAACCACTTTGAATCTACCTCAGATGTTAGATAACAATCATCTATTACTGTCATCCGCGATGTCTGTCACAAACTGTTGCAATAGCGTTAACTGCCTCAAATTTTGGTTGATTATTGTCCCAACTCCAGCGCCAAACGCTTGACGGCTTCTTCCGTTTCTCTAAATTGTACAAGCGTGAGTTGGCGAGGTTTTGAACAGCCCCCACTCCACCACCGGTTCATTCCATCTTAATTTATAAGATTTACGAAGGATGTCGAAGCATGGAAATGGGTACTGTTAAGTGGTTCAACAACGCCAAGGGGTTTGGCTTCATTTGCCCCGAAGGCGGCGGCGAGGATATCTTCGCTCACTATTCCACCATTCAGATGGATGGTTACAGGACGCTCAAAGCCGGGCAGTCCGTCCGGTTCGATGTACACCAGGGGCCAAAAGGCAATCACGCCAGTCTTATCGTGCCCGTTGAAGCAGAAACGGTTGCATAGCTCTCTGATTCATTGTGTACACCCCGCAGGCAAAATGCCAGCCCGATCGGCTGGCATTTTTATTTTCGGGCTATTCCCGCGCCAGCGCATCCACCGGATCGAGCCGCGCCGCGTTTCGCGCCGGCAGCCAGCCGAAAAGAATACCGGTGAAGGTGGAACATAAAAACGCCGTCAGGATCGCCATCGGCGAGAAGCCAATTTCCCAGCCCGGTAAGAAGAGCTGGAGCGCGAAGGCGATCATCATCGAAAGCGCAATCCCCATCGCGCCTCCCACCAGACACACCAGCACCGCTTCAATCAAAAACTGCTGGAGCACGTCGCTGGCTCTGGCCCCGACCGCCATGCGGATGCCTATCTCCCGCGTACGTTCGGTCACCGACACCAGCATAATGTTCATCACCCCAATCCCGCCGACGACCAGCGAAATCACCGCCACCAGCGTCAGGAACAGCTGAAGAGTACGTGTGGTCTTTTCCGCCGTTTTCAAGAGGCCGTCCATGTTCCAGGTGAAGAAATCCTTTTTCCCGTGGCGCAGGGTTAACAGCCGCTCAAGCTGCTGTTCCGCCAGCGCGCTGTCGTAGCCCTCCTTCACTCGCACGGTAATGGAGTTAAGCCAGGACTGCCCCATAATGCGCCCGGAAATGGTGCTGTATGGCAGCCAGACGCGCAGGATCTTGCTGCTGCCAAACATGGACTGTTTCTCTTCCGCCACACCAATCACCGTGGCGGGCATGTTACCCACCAGGATCACTTCCCCCACTACACGGGTTTTATTGGGGAAAAGCTGTCTGCGCGAGTTCGCGTCCAGCACCACCACCTGCGCCCTGCCCGCCAGCTGCTCCGCGTTGAAGGTCGCCCCTTCGCTAAAGGTCATGCCGTAGACGTTGAAGTAATCTCCGCTGACGCCGTTAGCACTGGCCGCCACGTCGATGTTGCCGTAGCGCAGACGCAGGTTTTGCGACACGGCAGGCGTGGCGGAGTTCACCCACGGCTGCTTCTGAATAGCCGCCAGATCGTCGTATTTCAGCGCCTGCTGATACTGCGGCTCGTCGTCGCCAAAATCTTTGCCGGGGTAAACGTCGATGGTGTTAGTCCCGATGGCCCGAATATCCGCCAGCACCAGCTGTTTCGCCGCATCGCCCACCACCACAATCGACACCACCGAGGCAATACCGATAATGATGCCGAGCATGGTCAGCAGAGTGCGCATTTTGTTGGCCGCCATCGCCAGCCAGGCCATGTTCAGCGCCTCGCGGAAACCGCTGGAAAACTGGCCCCAGCCGGTGGACGCAGGCAAAGCTTCTTTCGCCGCCGCCGCTCTGGACTGACGCGGCGGCGGGTTGCTGACCAGCTCGCCGTCGTGGATCTCGATGATGCGTTCCGCCTGCGCCGCGACCTGTGGATCGTGGGTGACGATAATCACCGTATGCCCCTGATCGCGAAGCTGATGCAGGATCGCCATCACCTCTTCACCGGAATGGCTGTCGAGCGCACCGGTTGGCTCATCGGCGAGGATCACCTGTCCGCCGTTCATCAGCGCGCGGGCAATACTCACGCGCTGCTGCTGACCGCCGGAAAGCTGCGAAGGCTGATAATCAACACGCTCCGCCAGCCCAAGACGCGTTAACAGCGCCTTCGCGCGTTCAAGGCGTTTTTTGCGCTCGACGCCCGCATACACCGCCGGCACTTCCACATTCTGCGCCGCGCTCAGGTGTGAAAGCAGATGGTAACGCTGAAAGATAAAGCCAAAATGCTCGCGACGCAGCTTCGCCAGCGCGTCGCCGTCCAGGGTGGAAACATCCGTCCCGGCCACGCGATAGGTGCCGCTGGTGGGCTTATCCAGACAGCCAAGAATGTTCATCAGCGTTGATTTACCCGAGCCCGACGCCCCGACAATCGCCACCATTTCACCGGCTTCAACGCGCAGGGAGATGCCCTTCAGCACCTCCACCGGCCCGTCGCCGGACGGATAGCTGCGACGAATGTCATTCAGCTCAAGCAGCGCCGTCATTGCGCGGCTCCGGGCAGGGTTTCGCTGGTGACCACTTCTTCACCCTCTTCCAGCCCTTTTACCACCACCACGTCGGTGTCGTTACGCGCGCCAATCACTACTTCCCGCTCGCGGGTTTCGCCGTTGCGCAGCACTTTCACCTTGTAGCGATTGTCCCCGGCGGATTCGCCCAGCGCGGAGAGCGGAACCGTCAGCACGTTTTTCACGCCGGTCAGCTGGATATGCACCTGGGCGGTCATGTCCAGACGCAGCACGCCCTGCGGGTTTGGCACCTCGAAACGCGCGTAGTAGAAGATGGCGTCGTTGACCTTTTCCGGCGTCGGCAGGATATCTTTCAGCACGCCCTCATAGCGGGTTTGTGGATCGCCCAGCACCGTAAACCAGGCTTTCTGCCCCGGCTTAAGGTGAATGACGTCCGCTTCGGATACCTGGGCTTTCACCAGCATGGTGCTCATATCCGCCAGGGTCAGGATGTTTGGCGCCTGCTGCGCGGCGATGACCGTCTGGCCTTGCAGGGTGGTTATCTGCGTCACTTCCCCGGCCATTGGCGCAACGATTTGCGTGTAATCGAGGTTGGTTTTCGCCGTATCCAGCGAGGCCTGATTCCGTTTGATTTGCGCATCGATGGTGCCAATCTGCGCCTGCTTCACCGCCAGCTCCGTGGCGGCTGTGTCCAGATCCTGTTTCGAGATGGCCTGCGTTTTCGCCAGCGCCTGCTGGCGCGTCAGGGTGACCTGAGCGAGATTACGCTCCGCCTGAGCCTGCGCGCGCTGCGCGCGCAGCTCCATCAGCGTCGCTTCCACTTCGCGGATCTGGTTTTGCGCCTGCTCAGGATCGATCACGCCCAGCAGCTGGCCTTTTTTAACCTTATCGCCAATCTCAACTGACAGGGTTTTAAGCTGACCGCTGACCTGCGCGCCCACGTCAACCTTACGCAGGGCATCCAGTTTCCCCGTCGCCAGCACGTTTTGTTGCAGCTCGCCCGGACGAACAATCAGCGTTTGATACTGTGGTACCGGCGCGTTCAGTACCTTCCATAACCAGAATCCGCCCGCTAACACCACTACCGCCAGCAGCAGAAACAGCTTTCTGCGTTTTCCCTTCAGGTTCATAAATATTCCAAATAGTTGTTCTGGCTATCATCACCGTTGATTTTATCTAAACCACTCCTCAACGAAACCCCCGATCCCCGTAATCGTCGGGAATTGTTTACCCGATGTTGATAAAGCGCCTGCTGAAATAGCGATATTCCACCAGAAGCAGGATCTAACATGTCTTCCATCGTCGATACACCTTATTCAACGCTGCCCCAGCCTAAATCGGGCTGGCAACTGTTTAAAAGCCTGACATCGGGTTCCCTCACGCCGGGGCTGGCGTGGCAAAATCCGGCCTATCGACGTAAGTTTATGTTGCGCTCGCTGGCAACGCCGTTCACCACTGCGCGCCTGCTCGGAAACCTTGCAAAACAGCCCCGTCTGATGCAGATCCTGCGCGTGCAGCCCGGCCTGCCGTGCCGCCTGCACCGGCCGTGGCTGACCGTAAATATGGGTCGTCAGAATACGCTGGACGCATTGAACGATCACTATCAGATGATGAGCCGCCATCTTCCGGCGTCGCTGCTCAACGGCTACCTCTCCAGCCAGGGCATCACGCTGGTGACGTTAACGGGCAAAGAGGAACAGCAGTTTAGCGTTCGCCTGAGCGCGGATGCGTTTCTGGACAAAGAAGGGGAAGCGACCCTCACTTTTTGCGACCACCAGAACACGGTGCTGGCCGAGCTGACCTTTACGCTGTGCAAATACCAGGGCAAGTCAACGCTCTTCATCGGCGGAATGCAGGGGGCGAAAGCGCATGTCCCGCACGAGCACATTCAGCTGGCGACCAAAGCCTGTCACGGACTGTTCCCAAAACGTCTGCTGGTTGAAGCGGTCATGACGCTGGCAGGCGCCTTCCCGGTCGAGCAGATCCTCGCGGTGAGTAACGCCACCCACATCTACCGCAGCTGGCGCTATCGCAAGAAAAAAGAGGGAAAATTGCTGGCTGACTATGACAGCTTCTGGCGCTCCCTTGGCGGACAGCAGCAGGATAACGGCAACTTTGCCCTGCCACTGACCATGCCACGCAAACCGATGGAAGAGATTGCGAGTAAAAAACGGTCCGAATACCGCCGCCGCTATACCCTGCTTGATAGCCTGATCCAACAGGTTTCGCAGGCGACTGACCGCTAATCGGCCCTCCCGCGAGCCAGCCAGAGGACGCGGGAGAACATTTTACGCAGCAGCGTGGGCACCGACTCCACGCCTCGCCTGCCGGCTTCCGTCGCGACTTCAATGGCCAAATCCGGTTTTGACGACCGATGGATAGCTTTGGCAATCACCCGACGCATGTTCATGGGTACATCCACCGGGATCATCGCCACGCGGTGAAAGACGTCGTCAAATCCCTGACGGTACATAAAGTGCTCCATGTCCATCGCAGGCAGCGCGGTCAGATGTTCCCGCTCCTCTTCACGATCGTTATTGAGCAGGCTGCGCACGGTCGCCGCATATTTTTTACCCGCCTCATCGCCATCCACCAGCACGTGCCACTCTATCCCCATCCGGCGCGCAAATTTGATCAGCGGTTTTAAGCCAGACTGAGCAAATTCGATCACTTTGATCCCTTCGGCATCAAAGTGGTGCCCGCACTGGCGAGCCAGCTCGTTTATCACCCAGGTTTCCGTTTCCCCTTCCACCAGCAACCAGCAGCGAGCAAACAGGGAAGAGGCACGGTTAAAACGGATATGAAACGCAATCCGTCGGCCATCTTCGGCATTTAACCCGCCGGGCCCGAGCCGGTAGGCGGTGACCCGCGACGATTCACGCACTAGGCGGCAGACATACTCTACCGGCGTCAGAGAGAGCAGCTCTCCGGAATTCGTGGTGGTGACTCGCTGCAACGGCAGCAGATTAAGAAGATGCCACGCCACGGAAAGCATAATCGGGTGGAGCCGCGTTTCCGGATCTTCCACCAGCAGCAGCGGGCGCGCGTCCCGATCCAGGCGCACCGTCCCTTTCGCCTGTAAAAGCGTGGAGAATAAACCCAGCAGGATCACCCGATGCGTACGCCCGCCGGGGCGGTCGATCATGCGGTTGATAATATCGAGATAGCGCCAGCTTCGTTGTTCATCGTGCGAGCGGCGACGCATCAGACGGTGGCGCGCCTGCCCCGTTCCCTGCTCGGAGAAGTAGTGCTCCAGCAGTTGTACCATGGCAGACAGTCCCTGACGGATCTGGCCGTCGGTGAGGTTCTGCGGCCGTGAGACCAGTTCACGGGCGAGGAAATCCAGTTCGCGGGCGGTTACTTCCACCTCGGGCATATTCGGCACGGTGCCGTTACGGATCCGCCGCATAAAACGCGCGTCGCGTAAGCGCAATACGGGGGAGAGGCGGATAAGATGTCGGGCAAGCTCGTCAATATTATCGAGCGGGATCGGATTCCCCTTCTCATCAAGAAATTCACGCAGGGTTAATACCCCGTCGTTTTGCGCCATTTCGCCCTCAAGGCGATAGAAAATACGCTGGAACCCATCTTCACAGGGAACCCAGCAGGCCGACATAGGGCGAAAACGACGCACGCGATGGCGGCCGGGCTCGGATTCGCGGAAGGTCAGAATGATATGCAGGTGTTTCTCGCGCCCGTTGACATCCCCCGGCGGAAACCAGAAGTCATCATGAACGAAGTGGTACAAGTTCTCTTCGGGCGAAAGCAGCAGCGTCAGGGCATCCAGCAGGCTGGATTTACCCCAGGCGTTTTCGCCTATCAGGACGTTGTTCTGTTCCAGTTGCAGCGACAGGCGGTTAATCCCGCGAAACCCGACAATCTCCACACGTTCGAGTAGCATACATCCCCCGCAATTCGGCCACTTTTTCCTTCAAGTTATCAGCAGTATAGCGGCAGGCTGTGGGTCACGACAGCAGAATATACGCCCCCTTAATTATTGGGCTATGCTCTAATTACCTCCGTTCTGAACAAGGATTAACATCACATTGCCTTAAATCAAATTTAGTGAATTTATTTGAGTGGCGAAGGGATGTTGATGGTTTCAAAATACTGGCTCTTTGAGTCGTCATCCCTTTATGGCGATATAACCCGCGCGCAGGAATGGGCGCGGACGTTTATTATTGAGGTGGTTATGTTCAGAAAATTAGCGGCAGAATGCTTTGGCACATTCTGGCTGGTGTTTGGTGGCTGCGGTAGCGCAGTACTGGCAGCCGCATTTCCGGAATTAGGTATTGGATTTGTCGGCGTCGCGCTGGCATTCGGTTTAACCGTATTAACCATGGCATTCGCCGTGGGGCATATTTCCGGCGGTCATTTCAACCCGGCCGTCACATTAGGTTTATGGGCGGGCGGACGTTTCCCGGCGAAAGATATTATTGGCTATATTATTGCCCAGGTTATTGGCGGTATTATTGCCGCGGCGGTGCTGTACGTAATTGCCAGCGGAAAAGCCGGGTTTGACGCCGCGGCCAGCGGATTTGCGTCGAACGGCTTCGGCGAACACTCGCCAGGCGGCTACTCAATGCTGTCTGCTATCGTGATTGAAATTGTGCTCACCGCAGGTTTCCTGTTGGTGATCCACGGCGCAACGGACAAATACGCGCCTGCGGGCTTTGCCCCCATCGCTATTGGTCTGGCGCTGACGCTGATCCACCTCATCTCCATCCCGGTGACCAACACCTCCGTTAACCCGGCGCGCAGCACCGCGGTGGCTATTTTCCAGGGCGGCTGGGCGCTTGAACAGCTGTGGCTATTCTGGGTGATGCCAATTATCGGCGGTATTCTGGGCGGCGTGCTGTATCGCACCCTGCTGGAAAAACGCGATTAATGGTTTTCCCCCCTCTCCCTGTGGGAGAGGGCCGGGGTGAGGGCATCAGGCCGCACCACCCCAAATAGACAAGCCGGGTAAGGCGTAGCCGCCACCCGGCTTTTTTTGTAGCTTTACCTCACAGCCTTTATTGGGTAGTGTCTCTGGCGCTTAACTGATACTCAAAAGGACCGGCTGTTCATGTTCTCAGGACTCCTCATCATTCTTCTGCCCCTGATTGCGGGCTACCTTATTCCGCTGCGTCATGAATCGGCCTTAAAGCTTATTAATCGTTTTCTCAGCTGGATTGTTTACGTCATTCTGTTCTTTATGGGGATCAGCCTGGCCTTCCTGGATAATCTGGCGACGAACTTGCTTTCCATCCTGCATTATTCTGCGGTTACGGTAGTGGTTATTCTGCTGTGCAATATTGCCGCGCTGTTCTGGTTGGAACGCACTATTCCCTGGAAAAATCACCATCATCAGGAAAAGCTTCCCTCCCGTATTGCGATGGCGCTGGAATCATTAAAGCTGTGCGGCGTGGTGGTACTCGGTTTTTTACTGGGTCTGACCGGCTGGGCATTTTTACAGCACGCAACGGAAGCCAGCGAATATACGCTTATTTTCCTGCTCTTCCTGATTGGTATTCAGCTGCGAAATAATGGCATGACGCTGAAACAGATTGTCCTTAACCGCCGGGGCATGATGGTTGCCGTTATCGTTGTGGCCAGCTCACTGGCGGGGGGAGTGATTAACGCCTTTATTCTCGATCTGCCGCTGAAAACCAGCCTGGCGATGGCGTCCGGTTTCGGCTGGTATTCGCTCTCAGGTATTCTGCTGACCGAATCGTTTGGTCCGGTGATCGGCAGCGCCGCCTTCTTTAACGATCTGGCGCGCGAGCTGATAGCCATCATGCTGATCCCCGGCCTGGTACGCCGCAGCCGCTCTACTGCGCTGGGCCTGTGCGGGGCCACCTCAATGGACTTTACCCTGCCGGTGTTACAGCGCTCGGGAGGGCTGGAGATGGTTCCTGCCGCCATTGTACACGGCTTTATTCTGAGCCTGCTGGTACCCATTCTGATGGCGTTCTTCTCAGCCTGATACTGCTTTGGCGGTAGTGAACCTGCCGCCAAAATTGCGCTAAATCAATAACCCTCCACTTAGTATAAGAAAGCACTTTTCTCTGCTGTAGCACAGGCATAACCTTAAACATGTATCTCAAATATAACTTTAACAGGTGTGATTATGTTTTGTGTGCAATGTGAACAAACCATCCGTACCCCAGCAGGCAACGGCTGCTCTTACGCGCAGGGTATGTGCGGCAAAACCGCAGAAACGTCCGATCTCCAGGATCTGCTGATTGCGGCGCTGCAAGGCTTGTCCGCCTGGGCCTTCAAAGCCCGTGAATATGGCATTGTCGATCACTATGTCGACAGCTTTGCGCCGCGCGCATTTTTCTCCACGCTGACCAACGTTAACTTCGATTCTCCACGCATTGTGGGCTATGCCCGCGAAGCGATTGCCCTGCGTGAAGCCCTGAAAGCGCAGTGCCTGAATGCCGACGCCAGCGCCCGCGTGGACAACCCGATGGCGGAGCTACAGCTGGTGAGCGACGACCTGGGCGAGCTACAGCGTCAGGCCGCAGAATTCACCCCAAATAAGGACAAAGCGGCAATTGGCGAGAACATCCTCGGCCTGCGCCTGCTGTGCCTGTACGGTCTGAAAGGTGCTGCGGCCTATATGGAGCACGCGCACGTACTCGGCCAGTACGATAACGCTATTTACGCCCAGTACCACAAAATCATGGCATGGCTGGGCACCTGGCCTTCCGACATGAACGCCCTGCTGGAATGCTCGATGGAAATCGGCCAGATGAACTTCAAAGTGATGAGTATTCTGGATGCCGGTGAAACCAGCACCTACGGCCACCCAACGCCAACGCAGGTCAACGTCAAAGCGACCGAAGGCAAATGCATCCTGATCTCCGGTCATGACCTGAAAGATCTCTACAACCTGCTGAAGCAGACCGAAGGCACTGGCGTTAACGTCTATACCCACGGCGAAATGCTGCCCGCGCACGGCTACCCGGAGCTGCGTAAATTTAAGCATCTGATCGGTAACTACGGCAGCGGCTGGCAGAACCAGCAGGTGGAGTTCGCCCGCTTCCCTGGCCCAATTGTTATGACCTCTAACTGCATCATCGACCCGACCGTCGGCGCGTATGACGACCGTATCTGGACCCGCAGCATCGTCGGCTGGCCGGGCGTGAGCCACCTTGAAGGCGACGATTTCGGTCCGGTTATCGCTCAGGCGCAGCAGATGGCAGGCTTCCCGTACAGCGAAATCCCGCACCTCATCACCGTCGGTTTTGGCCGTGAAACCCTGCTGGGTGCGGCGGATTCCCTGATTGACCTCGTCAGTCGTGAAAAACTGCGTCACATCTTCCTTATCGGCGGCTGTGACGGCGCGCGCGGGGAACGTAACTACTTCACCGATTTCGCCACCCGCGTACCGGAAGACTGCCTGATCCTGACCCTGGCCTGCGGTAAGTACCGTTTCAACAAGCTGGACTTCGGCAACATCGAAGGTCTGCCGCGCCTGGTGGATGCGGGTCAGTGTAACGATGCGTATTCAGCCATCATTCTGGCGGTCACGCTGGCAGAGAAACTGGGCTGCGGCGTGAACGACCTGCCGCTGTCGCTGGTGCTCTCCTGGTTCGAGCAGAAAGCGATCGTTATTCTGTTGACCCTGCTCTCTCTCGGCGTGACCAACATCGTCACCGGGCCGACTGCGCCAGGCTTCCTGACGCCGGACCTGCTGGCCATCCTGAACGAGAAATTTGGTCTGCGTTCCGTGACCAACGTTGAAGATGATATGAAGCAACTGCTGAGCGCGTAAGGAGTAACTCATGACCATGCCAACCTCACAATGTCCGTGGCGGATGCAGGTTCATCACATCCATCAGGAGACGCCGGATGTGTGGACGCTGTCGCTGCTGTGCCATGACTACTACCCGTACCGCCCAGGTCAGTATGCGCTGGTTAGCGTGCGTAATTCGGCGAATACCCTGCGCGCCTACACCCTCTCCTCCACGCCGGGCGTGAGCGAATACATTACGCTCACCGTCCGTCGTATTGATGACGGCGCAGGATCCGAGTGGCTGACCCGGGACGTGAAGCGCGGGGATTACATCTGGCTGTCTGACGCGCAGGGCGAGTTTACCTGTGACGACAAGACTGAAGATAAATTCCTGCTGCTGGCGGCAGGCTGTGGCGTGACGCCGATTATGTCGATGCGTCGCTGGCTGGCGAAATACCGTCCTCAGGCCGACGTGCAGGTGATTTTCAGCGTGCGTTCCCCGGAAGATGTGATTTTTGCCGAAGAATGGCGCAACTACCCGGTGACGCTGGTGGCTGAGCACAACGCGACGCACGGTTTTGTCGCGGGGCGCCTGAGCCGCGAGCTGCTGCAAAGCGTGCCGGATATTGCGAACCGTACCGTGATGACCTGCGGCCCGGCGCCTTATATGGAGATCGTGGAGAAAGAAGTGAAAGCGCTCGGCGTGACCCGCTTCTTCAAAGAGCAGTTCTTCACGCCTGTAGCGGCAGCGGCGACCAGCGGGATGAAGTTCACGAAGCTGCAACCGGCGCAGACTTTCTTTGGCCGCGTGGGCACCACGCTGCTTGAAGCGCTGGAAAGCAACAACGTGCCGGTAGCGGCGGCCTGTCGCGCCGGGGTGTGCGGTTGCTGTAAGACCAAAGTGATTTCCGGTGAGTACACGGTCACCAGCACCATGACGCTGACCGAAGCGGAAATTGCCGAGGGCTATGTGCTGGCATGTTCGTGCCATCCGCAGGGCGATCTTGTGCTCGCATAATCTGTCGTGGTTCACCTGTAGGCCCGGTAAGCGTCAGCGCCACCGGGCTTTTTGCCGGGTGGCACTACGTTTACCCGGCCTATGTTGTGCCTACTGCCTGTACGGCAGCCCGTTATTTGTTTGACTTTGCCAGGCGCGTCGCGCAGAAAAACCACCTGTACTTAAAGAGGACTGAGCAGGCAATACAGCGACTTTCTTCTAAGCTTGTAAGCGATATCACATAAAGGAGAAGGACCACCATGAAACAAACCGTGGCTGCATACATAGCGAAAACCCTGGAGCAGGCTGGCGTAAAGCGTATCTGGGGCGTCACCGGCGATTCGCTGAACGGACTCAGCGACAGCCTCAACAAGATGAAGACCATTGAATGGATGCCCACCCGCCATGAAGAGGTCGCCGCCTTTGCCGCCGGTGCCGAAGCGCAGCTCACGGGCGAACTCGCCGTCTGTGCAGGTTCCTGCGGACCGGGAAACCTGCACCTTATCAACGGTCTTTTCGACTGTCACCGCAACCATGTTCCGGTGCTGGCGATTGCCGCACATATTCCGTCATCCGAAATCGGCAGCGGCTATTTTCAGGAGACGCATCCGCAGGAGCTGTTCCGTGAATGCAGCCACTATTGCGAGCTGGTCTCATCACCGGAGCAGATCCCACAGGTGCTGGCGATAGCCATGCGTAAGGCGATCCTGAATCGCGGGGTTTCGGTGGTTGTGCTGCCGGGGGACGTGGCGCTGAAGGCCGCACCTGAAACCGCCACCACCCACTGGTACTCTGCGCCACAGCCAACCATTACCCCTGCCGAAGAAGAGCTGAAAAAGCTGGCGCAACTGCTGCGATACTCCAGCAATATCGCCCTGATGTGCGGCAGCGGCTGCGCCGGTGCGCATAAAGAGCTGGTGGAATTTGCCGGCAAGCTCAAGGCGCCAGTGGTGCATGCCCTGCGCGGGAAAGAGCACGTTGAATACGATAACCCGTACGATGTCGGCATGACCGGGCTGATCGGTTTTTCCAGCGGCTTCCACACCATGATGAACGCCGACACGCTGATCCTGCTCGGCACTCAGTTCCCGTACCGCGCGTTCTACCCGACGGATGCCAAAATTATCCAGATCGACATTAATCCCGGCAGCATCGGTGCGCACAGCAAGGTGGATATGGCGCTTATCGGCGATATCAAATCCACCCTCGCCGCCCTGCTGCCGCTACTGGAAGAAAAAACGGACCGCAAATTCCTCGATAAAGCCCTGAGCGACTATCGCGATGCGCGTAAGGGGCTGGACGATCTCGCCAAACCGAGCGAAAAAGCGATCCACCCGCAGTATCTGGCGCAGCAGATCAGCCACTTCGCCGACGACGATGCCATCTTCACCTGCGACGTGGGAACGCCCACCGTCTGGGCAGCACGCTACCTGAAAATGAACGGCAAACGACGCCTGCTTGGGTCGTTCAACCATGGCTCAATGGCCAACGCCATGCCGCAGGCGCTGGGCGCAAAGGCGACGGCACCGGAACGTCAGGTGGTGGCGATGTGTGGCGACGGCGGGTTCAGTATGCTGATGGGGGATTTCCTGTCGGTGGCGCAGATGAAGCTTCCGCTGAAAATCGTGGTCTTTAACAACAGCGTGCTGGGCTTCGTGGCGATGGAGATGAAGGCCGGAGGCTACCTCACGGACGGCACCGAGCTGCACGACACCAACTTCGCCCGCATCGCCGAAGCCTGCGGTATCACCGGTATTCGGGTGGAGAAAGCCTCAGAGGTGGACGACGCCCTGCAACGCGCCTTCGCCATCGACGGCCCGGTGCTGGTGGATGTGGTGGTCGCCAAAGAAGAGCTGGCGATCCCGCCTCAAATCAAGCTGGAACAGGCCAAAGGATTTAGCCTCTACATGCTGCGCGCCATCATCAGCGGGCGCGGTGACGAGGTGATCGAACTGGCAAAAACCAACTGGCTCAGGTAAAACATCTGGCATCGCCTTTTTAAATATAAGGACATGCCATGATTGATTTACGCAGTGATACCGTTACCCGCCCGAGCCGCGCCATGCTCGAAGAGATGATGGCCGCCCCGGTCGGGGACGACGTCTACGGCGATGACCCGACGGTCAACGAACTCCAGCGCTATGCGGCCGAGCTGAGCGGTAAAGAGGCTGCTCTGTTCCTGCCCACCGGCACGCAGGCTAACCTGGTGGCGCTGCTGAGCCACTGCGAGCGCGGCGAAGAGTATATCGTTGGCCAGGGGGCGCATAACTACCTGTACGAAGCCGGCGGCGCGGCGGTGCTCGGCAGCATCCAGCCGCAGCCGATCGATGCTGCGCCGGACGGTACGCTGCCGCTGGACAAAGTCGCGGCGAAAATCAAAGCTGACGATATTCACTTCGCCCGCACTAAACTGCTGAGCCTCGAAAACACCCATAACGGTAAAGTCCTGCCGCGTGAATACCTGAAAGCGGCATGGGATTTTACCCGCGAGCGCAAGCTCGGCCTCCACGTTGACGGCGCACGTATCTTCAACGCCGTGGTGGAGTACGGCTGCGAGCTGAAAGAGATCACCCAATATTGCGACTCGTTCACCATTTGCCTCTCTAAAGGGCTGGGCACGCCGGTAGGTTCCCTGCTGGTTGGCAGCGCAGACTACATCAGACGCGCCAACCGGTGGCGCAAAATGACCGGCGGCGGGATGCGTCAGGCGGGTATTCTGGCGGCTGCCGGACTGTACGCCCTGAAAAATAACGTGTCACGCCTGAAAGACGATCACGATAATGCGGCGTGGATGGCAGCGCAGCTGCGTGAAATCGGCGCTGAAGTCATGCGACACGACACCAACATGCTGTTTGTCCGCGTCGGCGATGAGCATGCTGCCGCGCTGGGCGACTTTATGAAAGCCCGAGGCGTGCTGATCAACGCCTCCCCGGTCGTGCGACTGGTGATGCATCTTGACGTTAACCGCGAGCAGTTGACCGAGGTGGTGAAACACTGGCAGGCGTTTTTACAGCGTTAAGGAGCATACCGTGCCGCAACGTATTCTGGTGCTCGGCGCCAGCGGGTATATCGGTCAGCATCTGACCACTGCGTTAAGCCAGCAGGGGCACCAGGTGCTGGCAGCGGCACGCAACACGGAACGCCTGCAAAAGCTACATTTGCCTGGCGTGACGTGTCACAACGTTGACCTTAACTGGCCGAAAGCGCTTCCTGCGCTGCTGGAAGGGGTCGATACGCTTTACTACCTTGTCCACAGCATGGGCGAAGGCGGCGATTTTATCGCCCACGAGCGTCAGGTGGCGATGAACGTTCGTGATGCGCTGCGGCAAACGCCGGTGAAGCAGGTGATTTTTTTAAGCTCACTCCAGGCGCCTGAGAACGAGCAGTCAGATCATCTGCGCGCCCGACAGCTGACGGCAGAAACGCTGCGAAGCGCCCGTATCCCCGTCACCGAACTCCGGGCAGGGATCATCGTCGGCGCGGGTTCCGCCGCGTTCGAAGTGATGCGCGATATGGTCTACAACCTGCCTGTGCTGACGCCGCCGCGCTGGGTACGCTCGCGCACCACGCCCATTGCGCTGGAGAATTTACTCCACTATCTGGTGGCATTGCTGGATCACCCGGCGGAGCAGCATCGCGTGCTGGAGGCGGCAGGCCCGGAAGTGCTGAGCTATCAGGCGCAGTTCGAACATTTTATGCGGGTGAGCGGCCGCCGCCGCTGGCTGATCCCCATCCCCTTCCCGACCCGCTGGATATCAGTGTGGTTTTTGAATGTGATCACCTCCGTGCCGCCGACGACCGCCAAAGCGCTGATCCAGGGGCTGAAGCACGATCTGCTGGCGGACGATCGCGCGCTGCGCGCCTTAATCCCTCAGGAATTGATCCGCTTTGACGACGCGGTACGTAATACGCTGAAAGAAGAAGAGAAGCTGGTGAACTCCAGCGACTGGGGCTACGACGCGCAGGCGTTTGCCCGCTGGCGGCCCGAGTACGGCTATTATCCGAAACAGGCGGGCTGTACGGTCAAAACCACGGCCAGCCTTGCAGCGCTGTGGGAAGTTGTGAACCAGATTGGCGGCAAAGAGCGCTATTTCTTCGGCAATATTCTGTGGCAAACGCGCGGCGCGCTGGATCTGCTGGTCGGTCACCGGCTGGCAAAAGGCCGCCCTGCCCATCCCTGGCTGAAGGTGGGCGATACCGTCGACAGCTGGAAGGTGATTATCGTTGAGCCGGAAAAACAGCTGGCGCTGCTGTTTGGCATGAAGGCGCCAGGGCTGGGGCGGCTCTGCTTCACCCTGAAGGACAAGGGCGACCATCGTGAACTGGACGTTCGGGCATGGTGGCATCCGCACGGAATGCCGGGTCTGTTTTACTGGTTGCTGATGATCCCGGCACACCTGTTTATCTTCCGCGGAATGGCGAAACGGATTGCGCTACTGGCAGAAGAAAAGCGGGAAAATAACTAAATAAAACTCTTAATCTTTCACCTTTCCCATTGCAACACATCGTAATTCACGAAAGAATGCGCACGAAATTCTTTTCAACACAGTGGATTGTTATGAAGGTACTGGTTACCGGGGCGACCAGCGGCTTAGGCCGAAATGCGGTCGAGTTTCTGCGCAACAAAGGCATCAGCGTGAGGGCCACCGGTCGCAATGAGGCGATGGGTAAGCTCCTGCAAAAAATGGGCGCTGAATTTGTCCATGCCGATCTGACGGAGCTGGTCTCCTCTCAGGCCAAGGTGATGCTCGCCGGTATCGATACGCTGTGGCACTGCTCCAGTTTTACCTCCCCGTGGGGTACCCAGGAAGCCTTTGATCTCGCCAACGTGCGCGCCACGCGCCGTCTGGGTGAATGGGCCGTCGCCTGGGGCGTGCGTAACTTTATTCATATTTCCTCTCCGTCGCTCTATTTCGACTATCACCACCATCGTGATATTCAGGAAGATTTCCGCCCGGCGCGCTTTGCCTGTGAGTTTGCCCGCAGTAAAGCGGCGGGCGAAGAGGTGATCGACCTGCTGGCCCAGTCAAACCCGCACACCCGCTTTACCGTGCTGCGTCCGCAGAGCCTGTTTGGGCCGCACGACAAAGTCTTTATCCCGCGACTGGCCCAGATGATGCATCACTACGGCAGCGTGCTGTTACCGCGCGGTGGCGATGCGCTGGTGGACATGACCTATTACGAAAATGCCGTTCACGCCATGTGGCTGGCGAGCCAGCCGGAATGCGATAAGCTGGTGTCGGGGCGCGCGTATAACATCACTAACGGCGAACCCTGTACCCTGCGCAGCATTGTGCAAAGGCTAATTGACGAATTAAAAATCGACTGCCGGATCCGTTCCGTTCCCTACCCAATGCTGGACATGATTGCCCGCAGCATGGAACGTTTTGGCAGCAAATCGGCGAAAGAGCCTGCGCTGACGCATTACGGTGTGTCGAAGCTCAACTTTGATTTTACGCTGGATATTTCTCGGGCGGAGAACGAGCTGGGATATAAACCGATTGTCTCGCTGGATGAAGGGATAGTGCGTACGGCGGCGTGGTTACGGGATCACGGGAAGTTGCACCGGTAAGCGTTCCAGCCTCATGTAGGCCGGGTAAGCGCAGCGCCACCCGGCAAAAAACAGAGAGTGCGGACTGATGCCCTCACCCCGGCCCTCTCCCACAGGGAGAGGGTGCAGACACTAAAACGGCAACCCTGGGGGTTGCCGTTTGCTTTTACAGAGCCGTCCAGGCTTCAGCCCATGCCAGACCTGCGCCTGGTTCATAGTACGTTGAAGAGTTGTTACACCAGCCGCTGTACGGGAACGGTTTGCACTGGAACAGTTTACCGTGGTTGTTCACGATATCACCGGCGTTGTACTTGCTGTTCGCGCTCCATGCCGGGTAAGACGTATCTTCTCCGGATGGCGTTGCCGCTTTCGCTTTCACGTTCAGCAGGTAAGACGTGGTGCTGCTCAGCTCGCCATCGCTGACGGTCAGGCTCACTTCATACTGCTGCGCCGTCGCAGACTCTGGCGCTGTGAAGGTCACAACCGCTTTGTCCTGACCGGTAACAGTCTGACCATCCTGGGAACGCCAGGTATACGTCAGTTTGTTGCCATCAGGATCGGTGGAGCCTTCCGCACTCAGAGAAACCTGCGCACCTGCTTCCACTGCACCGATCGGACCGGCAATCTGCGCAACCGGCGCGTGGTTCACCACAACAGGTTCGACCGGGGTTTCATCCGGCGTTGGTGTTGGCGCTGGCGTTTCATCGCCAGATGGCGTCGGTGTTGGCGTGACCGGGGTTTCGTCCGGGGTAACGGAAGAACCATCATCGTTAACGATTTTCACGTTAAAGAACTTCTGCACGCACTTGCTGTAGTCACCTTCTTTAAAGGCGCTGAACGGAGTCTGGTAGCCCACCAGCTGGCAAGAGTAGGTCTTGCCGTCCGGGGTATCCGCGCTCCATCCCCAGTCCTGTTCCCAGTAAATCTTCAGGGCGCCTGCGCCACCTTCGTCGAACTGCTTCATGTTGGCGCAACCCAACACTTCGTTCGCCGGAACAGGCACTTTCAGGTAGTTTGCAAACTCTTTGTAGTATTTGATACGGTTCTGAGACTGCGCAATTTCAGTCGGGCCGCCGCACTCAACGCCGCCGTTGATGATCTGGGTGGTCACACCAAAGCCCGGAACCAGACCGTTGGCTTTATCGTGGTCGTTCGGCTGCCATGTACCGTCGATCACCTGCAACATGCTTGGTTTTGGCGGCTGCGGATAGGCGAAGAAGAAGATCGCACTCGCCAGGTTCAGCCAGGTGTCCGCCACCAGCTCAGGTTTGTCGAGCAGCGTACGCACGTCGCCGTACATCGCTTCAGAGAATGGACCGTAGTTGTAGTTGTAAGACAACTGTTTCGCACCGCGTCCGAAATAGCTCAGGAAATCGCCGTCTTTATCTTTACCGCAAGGCCAGGTCTGTCCTTGCCAGACGTCCGGGTTACATTCGCCGTTATAACCGCCCTTCTGCCCTTCGCTCCAGCCCATTTCACGTACGTGGACCAGCGCCTGACGCCATTCGGCTTCCGGACGCCAGCTTTCGTGGCCGCCAGTTTCCTGGGCAAAGTGGGCAAACATGGTGGCCAGCTCTTTGCGACAGATGGCGTCGCTGTCACGACCGTCATTATAGGTTTTACACAGCGCCGGGAATTTACCCACGGCTTTCAGGAAGTTGCTGTAGGTATAGGCCTGGGCGCGCAGCGGGAAGAGATATTCCCAGTCGCTGGCTTTCACAATCCCTTCAACGCGTTTAACGTTGTCCGGGTTCGCCGCCCGGCCTGGCTCAATCAGTTCGACCTGCGCGTTATCCAGCGTCTGGATGGTCTCTTTAACCGAAGCCATCAGCGGGAAGTCCGTCAGTTCCTTCTCTTTCTTCGCCAGATCGCTGGCTTTGATGGTGTACGGCTCACTGCTGGTCTCCTTCAGATTCGCAGCCTGGGCCATGAATGGCGCCACGCAGGCTCCCGCAATGAGTACACTCAGTAACGTCCTTTTGTTCATTTCAGTTTTCCTGTTCGTTTCAAATTAAATGTTAATATCCCGGCTTAGGTATTACTCCGTTAATACATAAACCACATTCAGCTGTTTTCACTTTTCGAAGAACACCTTCAGGAATTCTTCAAAAATAAAAAACGTTAATAACGTGCTGCTAATTTCAGTTGCTGATATTTGGCCCAGACCTTATGGGCATATTTCATCCTCTGCGGATAATTTTCTTTTTTCAGTCCGGCGTTATACGCGCCAACGGCTTCCCAGTTGTAGCCATACACCCTGATCATCCCGGAAAGGATAGAAGCCCCGACCATGATCGAAGTACACGGCTCCGTGATTAATCGATATTCGTCGATGCCTCTGCTTTCAAGCGCGGTAAAATGCGAACTGTTGATTTGCATCAGCCCGACATCCCGCGTGCCATCGCGGTTTTGCCCAACCGCATACGGATTCATTCCGGATTCCACATTCGCTATCGCGTACAGTAAATAAGGATCGACATGATAATAATGCGCCGCTTTATCCCAACAATTTGCCAGTGCGCTTTGGCTTATTATCAATAACAACAAAATTAACTTTTTCATTTTTACCTGCTGACAGTTTCGGTTATTTCTCCTTACCAACATCCTGTAAAATGAATTTTGAATCACTCCCCCTCTAAAGGGGGAGTGATTAATGGGTTAGATTATTTGCAATCTGTTGATGCGCCTTCTTTTACCCATACGTCGCTGTTGGCTGGGTTATCACCACGGGTCCACCATTTCGCACGGTAAACGTTACCTTCATAGGTGGTAGTGTCGCCGCCGTTGTAGACCAGGTCAGAACGCCAGTTCATCTTCACGTTGCTCACCAGCTCCCATGCATCCACACCGAAGCCAGGCTGATTGCCCTGAGTCCAGTACTTCGCTTTCCACACCAGATGGTCGAAGCTTACGGTATCGCCACCGTTGTAGATTTTGCTGGATTCCCACGCCGCGTATTTGCTGGCGTTAGCATCCACAGGTGCATCGCAGCTTCCTTTGTCAGACGGAGGAGTCACATCATCAGCCGGAGGGGTAACGTCATCCGCCGGGTTAGTGTCTTCGTCAGCAGGTACCGGTGCAGGCGCCGCTTTCGGATTCACGGTAACCTGGACGTTAGACTGCACGCTGGTCTTACCGTCGCTCACTACCACGCTCAGGGTGTAGGTAGACGTCGAGCTCACTTCCGGCGCCGTGATATTCACGTTCGCGGAGTCAGTTCCGGTGGCGTGCATATCTGCTGGTACGCTCCAGGCGTAGGTCAGCGCATCACCGTCTGGGTCCGCAGCCTGGGCATGCAGCGCATAGGTTTCACCAGATTCAAGCGTGATCGCTTCCATTGGGTTTAAAACCGGTGCCTGGTTAGCTTTCGGCGCCTTGTTCACCACCTGGACATCAATCGCGTTGCTCAGGCCTTTTGCATCGGTCACCGTCAGGCGGAACGTCATGGTCTGGTCGGTGGTCGCTGCCGCAACATTGAAGGTCGCTTTCGCTTTGGTGCTGTTGTTGATGGTGACAGACGGACCAGAGACCTGAGTCCATTTGTAGGTAATCGCATCGCCATCAGGATCGCTGGAAGCAGAGCCATCGAGCGTGACGGTTGCCGGGCCAGACACGTTCTGATCGGCAGAGGACGCGATTGGCGCGTGGTTGGTGACCACCGGATCAACCGGAGTCGAGTCGCCGCCCAGCAGGCTTTCGTTCATCGCATTCAGAATGTCGCCGGTATCAGAGTCGATAGACCACGCGAACAGACCGCCCAGTTTATTGGCCAGAACATACTTGCCTTTCGCCGTGGTTGAACGCGCATCTTCATACGAGATCAGGTCGCCGGTGGATTTGTTGAAGACGTAAGGGGCTTCAGCGGTCGTGTCGTAGCCGTATTCCCAGCCCGGTTTGCCTTTGTATTCGTTCACGATCTGACGATAGTCAACCACGCCCGGTTCCCAGGTGCCTTTCACCATGCCGGTTGCCGTACCGGTGAATGGATTGTCACCGGTGTAGCCATGCACGCCGGTCCAGCCGCGGCCATACATGCCCGCGCCCACCACGATCTTGCCTGGCTGTACACCCTGCGCAAGCAGCGCGTTAACGCCGTTTTCAGTGGTGTAATCAGTGTCCGGACGCCATGCTGGCGCACGCAGCGCAGCCTGGTGGCCGAGAACGGTGTTGCTCCAGCCGCCATAGAAGTCGTAGCTCATCAGGAAGATGTGGTCGAGATACTGCTGAGCCGTGGTGTAATCCACGTCTTCGATCTTATCGCGGCCTGCACCGATGGCGCTGGTCAGTTCATAGGTACGGCCCGTCTGTGCAGACAGCTCGTTCAGCATGGTGCGCAGGTCGTGCATCAGTGCGGTATAGGTCGCTTTATCCTGCTGCGGGTTACCCAGGTTTTCGGTTACACCGCCACCTCCCGGGAATTCCCAGTCGATATCCACGCCGTCAAAGAATTTCCACGTCTGGAGGAAATCTTTCACAGAAGAGACAAAGCGTGCTCGGATAGCCGGGTCGCCCATGTGGAAGAACGGATCGGAAAGCGTCCAGCCGCCGATAGATGGCAGCACTTTCAGGCCTGGATGCGCTTTTTTCAGCGCCATCAGCTGGCCAAAGTTACCTTTGTACGGATCATCCCAGTTGGAGACGCCAGCCTGTGGTTTTTGCAGCGCAGCCCATGGGTCGTGGATCGCCACGGTAAAGTCAGGACGGCCCTTACAGTCGTTCTGAAGCACGCGGAAGCTGTTACCACCTTCAATGGTTTTCAGGCCGTCGTTGATGCCGTCACCGCCACAGATTGGAATGAAGCCGTACAGAATGTGGTTGAGGTTTGCCGCAGGGATCTTATCAACCGGGAAGTTACGGTCGTAAACGCCCCATTCCGGGAAGTAGGCCGCAACCACTTTATCGGTATGCTTCGCGAACGCTTTGTTGTTCTCCTGGAGAGACGTATTCAGCGGCAGCAGGTGGCTACCGTCGGTGTCAGCCACAATAATCAGCTTACTGGCGCTTTTCGCACAGCCGCTGGCATTACAGACTTCAACCTGTTCCTGATAACGCCCGCCTTTTTTCACTTTAAACGTTGCAGAGCCCGTCGCACCGGCTGCGCCGGTCCATACGGTCTGTCCGTCCAGCAGAACTTTCGCAGAAGTTGGCGCATCACCACTCCAGACGTTCCACTCAACTTTTACATCCACGCCATCGTTATGCACTTTGACAAGATTGTTATAATCCTGTGCAGCCTGATCCACTTCCACCAGGGCAAATTTGTCATTGCCATAGCCGATCGTCGGTGCACCTGGCGCTGCTGCAAATGCGGAGCTGGTTGCCGCCGCAATAAAGAGCGCCAGATATTTTGGCTTCATAAATTTCATTTTTATTTCCTGATAAATTTATTTATAACGTAGTAACCCATGTCTTCCGTGAGATCATGGATGCGTTTCGCGTAATGCGTATTTAACCAACGTGAGTGCCGTGAACAAAAAATTGTTGCTGCGTTGTATTCCTCCATTAAAAGATACAAGCCAAATCCCGTGTAGCTTATATCTCTTACGATACACTGAGCGTAAAGGATCGTCCTTTCCTTCCTCCATCAAAAAGATTTATAAAAAATCTTGACCTGTATATTTAAAATGTGAAAGCAATTTGCTGACTAATAAAAACCCCTATTCCAGCAAAGGCGAGATAAGGACCAAAAGAAATAGTGAGGTTATTTTTATTTAAATTATTTACGGCGAAATAACCGACAATACCGCTTAACGCTGCCGCCAGTTCAATAGAGGGCAACGCCTGCCAGCCGCACCAGGCGCCCAGCGCCGCCAGTAGCTTAAAATCCCCGTAACCCAGACCTTCTCGTCCCGTGATCAGACGAAAAGCCCAGTAGAGCAGCCAGAGCGACAGATAGCCCGCCACCGCGCCGAACAGCGCATCGCGTAGCGGCAACGTGTGGTCAAACACATGAAGCAAGAGACCTGCCCACAGCAGCGGCTGGGTCAGGCAGTCCGGAAGCAGCTGGTGCTGCCAGTCGATCATGGCCAGCGGCAGTAAAAAAGCCGCCAGTAACCACAAAGAGAACAGCGCCTGAACGTCTGGCATGCACCAGGCCGTGATGCCAAAAAACAAGGCGGAGATCAGTTCGACCAGAAAGAGTCGCAGCGGGATCGCGCTGCCGCACTGGTGGCAGCGCCCCCGTAATAAAAGCCAGCTGAGCAGCGGGATGTTTTCCCACGCGGCGAGGGCGTGCTGGCACACCGAACAGTGCGAGGCCGGAATGAGCAGATTACCGCTCCCCTCCTCATCCATCACCATCCCCGGTACGCGTTCGGCGACAACGCCAAGAAAACTGCCCACAATGCCGCCCAGGATCGCACTCATTATCGGGAACCCTACCGGAAAGGCATCCCGCATCAGCGCGAAGGTATTCATGCGTTTTTTGCCCAGGTGAGTTGCACCTGCGCTTTCACATCGCTGAGGTGGTCAACCGGCGTGAGGTTTATTTTTTGCAATCTCACACCGGTGGTCTGATTAATTTCACGCAGCCAGCTTTTTAATTCATACACATTAACCCGATTCACCACGAACGATAAAGTTTGCCCCTCCTGGCGCACATCCGTCAGCGAAAGGTTAATTTCATGGGCGCTATTCTCGACCACCGTACGCGGATTATCCGTTTTGACTAACTGGATCTGAAGATGATTTTTATCAATTTCACTGCGCATCCAGTTAAGCGTCTCTTTTTGTCTTTTAAGTGTCGATTTACTATTTTTAATCATATTATCCAAGGGGATCACTCCTGTGTAATACACCGCTGCCCCCACAATGGCAACGGCACATATTTTTAAAATGATTTTTTCCCGGGCGCTGTAATTCTGATAGCGCGCTTTCAGCTGTGCGATTCGCTCTTTCATTTATGTTTCCCTGCGATCATGGCGGTATACGGTTCGGTTGTTGAAACAGGCTGTAAGGTAAAATCAAAATTCTCACTGGTCTGGTTAACAAACGCCTGCAACGCGGGCTGGTTTTGCGCGCTGACGCTCAGCGTCAGGGTGTTTTGCTGCGCATCGTATTCCAGCAGATCGATCTCCATCGCAGGGACTGACTGCCGGGCTTTCTCCAGCTCCTCAAGCTGAAGAAAGAACCCCTTGCTCTGTTTTTTCAGGCTTTGGCCAAAGTGATATTTGATATTGGTCTGCTGCCGCATGCTGGGGAAATGGTGCTGATAAACCTGGACGATCTCCTGCTGCACCCGATTTTCCTGCTGCACCAGCATCCAGGCCATCGCAATGCGTGGCCCCAGCAGCAGACCAACAGACAGCACGCCCGCCGCCACCATCGCGGCTTTCATCCTTTTCGCTGCCCGCCCATGACCGGCCTTAAGGCTGAATTCACCGTGAAGCAGGTTAACGCGACAGGTTTGCCACTGCGGCTGGATCAGCGCCAGCGGATGCTGCCAGGCATGCTGCACGTCAATGTGCACCTTCGCAGGCGCATCGCCGTAACACCACACTTCCCCGCCCCCGGCTTTCTGCATTAACAGCGGCAGCAGGGTTGCCTCCATTTCACCCGCCACATGGGGCGATAAACGCAGCCAGTAGCCATCATCCTGCGCGACCAGCGTGCTGCCCCCTGCCGTCACGGGCAGGAGCCAGGCATCAGGCAGGGCCTGAATCACGTTTAATCCGGCCTCCTGACAGCGGATTAATGTTGCGCGCAGGCGGTCGGCGTCAATGGCCACGGCGTCGACGTCGGCGCCTTTTTTGTGGAGTACCGTCCAGTGGAGGTTGTCCACGTCGCCAATCAGCGTCTCTTCTGCCATCCACGAGAAGGCCATTCCCTGAGAAGCCACCTTTTTCGGTAGCCTAAAATGGCGGAAAATCATGTCGCTGGCGGGTAACAGGAGACAAACGCGCGTAGCCAGGGGGTGTTCGGCCAGCATCTCCAGGCTGTCGACCACCTCGACGCGCTCGCTGCCGGACTCACACCACATTATTTTCCCGCCCTCGCGGCTGTCGGGACGAACAAAAAGTACCTGTTTCATAACGTTCTACTTTTCTTATTCAATCATTCGGTAACGACGCTGCCACGTCACGATCTCACCGGCTTCGTTATTCACCTGAAGCTGGCTGACCACGCGAAGCGTTAATTCATCGGTATTGCCGGTGTAATTCACGCGGAAGTACCGGCTGTTTATAGAAAATTGATCCACCACCTGCGGGAGATCGTCTTTTAACTGCGGGAAGGCCTGCTCCAGCGCTTTGCTGAACGCTTCCATATTTTCCCAGCCCGATTCCGGACGCGAATCCAGCAGGCGAACGGCGTCATCCCGCGTGAGTTTTCCCGGGAACATGGCCGCCAGCACGGCGGCCTGTTCCGGTTGCAGGGTGTTCACGTCCACCTTGCTGGCGGCGTCCGGCAGCGCGCATAACAGCTTGCTCACCTTTGGATATGCCGTAACAGGGAACGCCGGCAGCAGTTTGATTTCCGCGATGCTGCGCATCATCTGATTTGCCGGTTGCCGCGCGGGCACGACGCCAGCCCACGCATCGCTTTCGGCCCCCTCCTTCGCCGTGGTGCTGTCACCATCGAGATAATCCACCAGCTGGAAATAGACCGCCTCCGCCGTGCCCCGACTGAGCCCACTTTCCGTCAGAAGTTGTTCTACAATCCGCGCTTTACGCGGTGTTTCCGCCACCGCGGGAGCGCTTTGCCCCTGGGGTGCGATGTCGGCGGTCAACAGGTTATTGACGTTAAAGCAGTCCTGCGCATCTTCCACCTGGCTCACGACCGTGTAATCTTCACCCTGCGTCTCCAGCGGCTGATGCCAGTCGCCGTCCAGCGCCAGCGGCTTGCTCTCGCCGCTGGCGTCGGTCTGTAACCGGTCCTTAACCACTTTTTCCTGGGCCTGCATCGCCCAGCGCAGCTGCTGCTGGCTTACCTGATAATGCGTTTTCTGCAAATTACGGCAGAACTGCTGGCTGATTTTGGCGGCCAGCGCCGACATCATCACCAGCAAAATCAGCACCACCAGCAGGGCGACGCCCTGTTGTTGACGGATCCGCTTCATGGTCTGGTCTCCGGCGAAGGGGCAGGCGCAGGGGCTGCATCCGGGGGCGTCCCAGGTGCGTCGGCGGCTTTCTCTGGCGCCGCGGCAGCGGCCACCTCCGGCATATCACCCGGCGTGGTGAATACCCAGCGCCAGGTATCCCCGTTTTCCATCGTCAACGTAACCTCCACGCCGTCCGGCAGATGGGCGGCGTCGCTCCAACTTTTCAGCCAGCCCTGACGATAAAACCGCCACTGCAATGATTTAACGCCGCTGACAATCGGCACTTCGTCAGGCTTAACATCCGCCGGGCCGTCAATGACCGGCCAGACGTCGCGATACAAACGCCCCTCTTCCAGCCGCCAGCGCACGCGCTCCAGCTGGACCGTTCCGCTCACGCCATTCAGGGTGGTCAGTTCAAGGGCATCGCCCGCCTGACGAAACAGCTCCGGCTCATTACGCGGGGCGCGCGCCTGAAGCTGGAAAAAATCACGCTCCATCAGACTCCAGGCGCGCTGAAGCTGGTTGAGCTTTGCGGCGCTGGCATCCGTCGCCGAGCTGGTACGCATCGCGCCGTCCAGAATTTGCCAGGCCAGGGTGCTGATCACCGCGAAGATAGTCAGCGCAATCATGATCTCCAGCAGGGTAAATCCGCGCTGGCGTCGCATTTTCTTCACTTGCTCTCTCCCGGCGGAATGATATGCAGGGAAATAACCGGCTGGCTCTCATCGCCTTCCGCATACACGCGTATTGTATTCGCCCAGACGTTGTCGGCCGTTTTCACCCGCTGCTTACGCCAGTTCCAGCTGCGCCCGCCCATGATTTCCGTCCCCTGCTGTTCAGCATCCGGGAAGTCGGTTTTCGTGAGCTGTGCTTCCGCCAGCTGGTTTTCCGCCACCCAAGTGGCCTGCAAGGTATCGGCCAGGCCATGGGTAAAACGCACGTTCAGGGAGACCGAGTTCATCAGCGCCAGCGCGGCGGTGGAGAAAATCACCAAAGCGACCATCACCTCCAGCAGCGTCATCCCCTTTTGCTTTTTGTTGCCGTTATCCGGGATCTCCTCGGTTAACGCCATCAGATCGATATCCGCGTCCATGTCGTCCACCAGCTGCTGCGACACGCCGCTGCTCTGCTGCCAGATTTTGGCCAGCATCTCATCAAACGCTTCCGGCGCCAGGGTGATCGGGACGAACGCGCGTCCAAGCACCCGGCGCACCTCCAGCAGTGCTAACGCCGGGGTGTCCTCACGGATATAGACGTCATTGTTGTAAAGCAGAACGCCGTTATCTTTTGCGTAGTTGCTGCTACACAGGGATTTACTCAGTTCGTCCACGTTATCCCTCCGCCTTACTCTTTAAACGGATTGCGTGCCGCGGAGGTTTTCACCGGTGCGACGTGAGGGCTTGCTGAAGGAAACGCGGGCAGGACGGCATTGTCGCTCGGCTCAACAATACCGAGCTTTTTCTCTTCCACGCGCTGCATCTGGCGCACCCGGATCTGGTCATATTTCTCTTTCGAGGCTGCGCTGTAGTTGTCGTCGTCACGCAGGACGGTGGTATGAATAAACACCATCAGGTTGCGTTTAGAGGTATCCTGCGAGGTGTAGCGGAACAGCTGCCCGACCAGCGGGATATCGCCGAGCAGCGGCACTTTGGAGACGGACTGTTTGGTCACATTTTCCATCAGGCCGCCGAGCACCACCGTCTGGCCACTGTGAACCATCACTTCGTTATTGATCGTGCGCGTGTTGAAGGTTGGGCCGAGGCTCGAATCTTCCGTCGCGCTGTTGTCAACGCTGGACACTTCCTGCTCAATCTTCAGGTGGATCATGTCGCCATCGTTGATTTGCGGCACAATCTTCAGCTTGGTACCGACGGTTTTACGCTCAACGGAGTTAAACACGTTGTCGCCGCTGGTGGTTTGCGAACCGGAAAGCACCGGCACATCCTGACCGACGTTGAATGACGCTTCTTTGTTATCCAGCGTGACCACGCTTGGCGTGGAGAGGATGTCGTTTTTGCCGTTGGTGGAGAGCGCGGTCATCAGCGCACCGAAATCACCGTTAAAGAAGCCGGTCGCAAGGCCCGTGAAGCTCGCCCCTTTCATGGTGCCATTTTTAATCTGGCTGATTGGCAGGCCGGTAGCGCCAAACTGCACGCCGCCGTGCTTGCTGGTCCACTGCACCCCAAGATCCAGGCCGTTGCCGTCCTGCACTTCGGCAATGATCGCTTCCACCAGCACCTGCGGACGGCGAATATCCAGCTTGTCGATCACCTTCTCCAGGGAGTTCATCACATTAGGCTGCGCAGTGATCACCAGGGAGTTGGTTGACTCGTCGGCGGTGATATTCAGATCGGTTGAGGCGCTCGCGGTTTTCGCTTTGGCCGCGCCCGGCTTGTCTTTCAGCTGCTCGCCAATCCCGGTCAGCACCGGCACCACTTTGGTGGCGCTGGCATATTTGAGGTAGAAGACGCGGGTGTTCCCCTCGTTATTCTGCTCGCGATCCAGCTGATGGATAAGGGAACGGGTACGCGCGCGCGCATCTTCCGAACCGCTGATCACCAGGCTGTTGGTTTCGTCATCCGCCACCACCTTGGTCGCCAGCTGCGGCGCGTTCTGCCCTTTCTGCTCTTCGTTGTTGAGGTTGTTCAACATATCCGAAAGTTCTTTGGCAGAGGCAAAGCGCAGCGGGAGGATTTCGCGGCGCTGAATACCGTCTTTATCGACGCGCTGCACCAGATCCACCAGGCGGTTCACCACCGAGGCTTTACCGGTTAACAGCAGGACGTTGGACGGCTCAAAGTGCACCACGTTCCCGATGCCAGTGGCATCGTTGAGCTGACGCAGCAGCGGGGCCAGCTCGCGAACGGGTACGTTTTCCATGCGCACCACGCGGGTGATGATCTCATCACCTTTGCCCGGGTTCTTGCTGTCTGCCAGCGGCGCACCGGCGGTACGCGCCACGCTTGAGCGCACCACTTTGACCATGCCGTTGTCCAACGGGATCACCGACAGGCCGTAGAGATCCAGCACGCTCAGAAAGAATTGGTAGTACTCATCTTCCGTCAGCACGTTGTAGGTTCGGACCGAGACGGTGCCCTGGACGGACGGGTCGACCAGAATGGTTTTGTTGAGATTGCGGCCTACCGTATCGATAAACTCGCGAATATCAGTATTTTTAAAACTCGCGCTAAAGTTAGCTGCAAGCAGCGAACTGGAATATAACGACAATGCGGTCAGCGCCACGCACGCCCAGGGAAATTTTTTCATGTCTGCACACTTGTTAATTGTTTAGAACATTAACCCGAATATTTACAAGGTGAGCGTGACGCCGCACGACGACATCCGCTTCTTTCATTTTCGACCAGTTGGCAATAATGCTTTTCGCTTTTGCTTCATCGGTCATATCGACAGAGTTAACCTGAACCGCCACATCGCCTTTTTCCAGACCTGACTGACTGTAAAAGGCGGAGGCATTCCTTGGATTTATCCTGTAGCCTTCCAGTCGGCCTTTTTCAATGATGGGTTTTAACACCAGATAATCATCAAGATGCAAACTTTCTGCGCCAGCATCTTTCGTCGATTTTGTAACCGGGCCGCTATCCACGCCCCCCTTAAAATAGTCCGGTTTATTTAACGCCAGTACCTGCGTAGCACCTTCATAATTAACCACCACATTATCTTTGTTTATTTCCTGAATAAATGCGTCGTTAAATCCGGCGAGAGGTTCACCCTCACGGTAGCTTCGCTGACCGCCTGGGGTTTTGATAACAGCAAAGGAGAGCCAGGCGTCATCACTGCGCACAATGCCCTCTATCTCCGCTGCCAGCGGGGCTTTTGCCGCATCCGCTAAGTTCTCCTGACGGACGGCAGCCGTAAAAAGCGTGAAGGGTTTATCTTCGCGCGTTTTTTTTCAGCGGCTGTAGATCAGCTTTAGCCAACTTATTCGTAACTTTTTTATAATCTTTTAAGGTGAGATACCCTTGCTGGCCGCTAAAAATGAGCAGCGCAAACATAATACAAGGCGTTATCCACCGTGACAGAAATGAGAACCTCATTTTTTATCCGGCCTATAGCAAAGCAAAAATAAGCAGCGTCATACTGCGCCAATATGGAGGAAAATAGTAATAAGCTGTTGCAAATACGACCACTGACTTCGCCACCAACTTTCATACAGAAAAATATTGACCGTATAAAATCCAGATGTTAGGCGCGGCCAGCTGGATATTTTTACCCTGTCTGCAAATTGACCGCTCAGGGGCATTACCTTACTTTCTGCTGCTGTTGCTATTCCTAATCAGAGACGGTCAGTCGTTATGTATCAGAGCCACTTTAATTTTAAAAATCCGCCATTCAGGACAATCACCCGTTTATCCGGTGATTTTCTGGTGCCTTATCATCAGGACGTGTTCAACCTGCTGAAAGAGAAAACCCAGCTGGCGGGTATTATCGGGCTTTTTTGCGACGACGCTCCGCTTCTGAGCCACTTCATCGACGCGCTGAAAGCCAGCAGCAATACCGTTATTGCCATCAACGCGTTTCCCAAACTGAGTGCCAGTAGCCTGCTGTACAAACTCTACCCGGGAACGAAAGCGATTAAAGATCGCATGCAGGCGGTGGATGCCGTCCTGCGCCAGTGGCAGGAGGGGAAAGCAAAATCCAGAGTGCTGACGATCGCCCATTCCGAAGCCATGAAGGAGAGCTGCCGTGAAGTCCTGGGAACGCTGCTCACGCGCGCCCAGGAGCTGAACTTCCGGCTCGCCGTGGTGCTGACGGGTGCTGCGGAGCAGGAACGCCTGCTAAAGCAACCTGAACTGCGCGAATATACGCACACACATCATGTCCTGCGCCCCCTCACCTGCTGCGAATACCTGAGCTATGTGCAGGCGCAGTGCGAAGAACACGACTGTGAACATTCGCCGTTGCCGCCTGCCCGCGTGCGCAAAATGCACACGCTGACCAAAGGCAACATCAGCAAACTGAACGCTCTGGCACACCTGTCAATGCTCGCCGCCTGGACGGAACGCGCGGCGCAGGTCAGCCCACGCCATTTACGTCTGGCGGCGGGAGAGATCCTGCCCGCCAAAAAACACGGTAAGCGCCTGGCAACCGTGGGGCTGTTTGCGTCCGTGCTGTTTGCCGCCTGCGGCTGGTATTTTACCTCGTCGATCGGCGCGCGCCTGCCGATCCAGCTGCCGGTGCCCGTCAGCTGGAAACAGCAGACGCCAAAACCTGAGGCAGCCGTAGTGCCGGTTATCGACAACGAAATAGTTAATCAGCCGGATGCGATGCATCAGCTTTATCTCATGTGGGGGTATGACGCCTCGGCCGACGATGCGCTGTGCCAGAACGCCGCTAAAGTGAACCTGATGTGTAAACAGGGGAACGCGTCCCCGCAGACGCTGGCGCAGGAAGGGTATCCGTGGGTCAGTGAGCTGAAAACCAGCGGTCACCTTAACTATGCAGTGGTCGCCAGGGTCGGAGATACATCAATTGACTTGTTAATGAATAACCGGACCTGGCAGGTAAGCCGCAGCTGGTTTAACCGGCATGCGACCGGCAACTTCACCCAGTTGCACCGCCTGACACCGGAAGGAAAAGACGCGATCGGCACGGCCAGCGACAGCAAAGACATGGTCTGGCTCGATCAGCAGTTAAGCATCGCGTTGAGCCAGCCCGAAACGCATGCCCGGATCTGGACCGCAGAAATGATGAAACGCACCCGCGAGTTCCAGCAAAAAATGCATCTGCACGTGGATGGCATCCCCGGTGAAGAAACGCTGATGCAGCTGATGCGCGTGAACAACAGCACGCCGGGCGTACTGATTCAGGCAACCCGCACCACCCCGGACGCAAAAATGCAGGAGAAGAAAGCCTAATGTCGACCATCTGCCTTGCGGCTCAGCGCAGCTATACAACCGGGGAAGCGGTCTGGTTTTCGTACCGCCTCCCCAGCCTGAAAAACGTATTCGGCAAAACAGCGTTATGGCTGGTCGGGCTTTGCGCCATGCTGGTTGTCGGCCTGTATATGCACGTCTACTGGAACCTGCGCCACCCGGCACCTGAACCGGTCAACGCCAGCGTTGCCAAACCGGAAACGCAGCTTTCGGAAATGCATTACGTGTACGTGAGTAAACCGTTCCCGCATCCGCAGCCTAAAGTTGCGCCAGTGCATGTTGATGTTCCACCGATGCAGGATCTGCCGATCAGCAGTGATGATGCCGACTGGCAGCAGGCGCCCGAGGGCGCGGTGCCGCACGATACCTCGCGGGATACCTTACCCGGAACCGAGGCGCATGAGCACGATATCGCCCCCGCCAGCACGAGCAGTGAAGAGTCATCATTAACGGAATTATTTAAGCAGGCATTAAAAGAGCAGGAGCAGGATTATTCTCAAGGAAAAATTCCCGCGCCGCCGGTTGACGAAACGCAGGATAATTCACAAGCGAGTGTAAAAAACAGTGGAAATAGCCGTTCTCCTTTGAGTGAGAAAGGAGAACGGCGGGAGTAGGTGTTAATATTTTTCAGGCAGTGCGGTGAGGTTAAGCAATCGACCTTTTTCCACCACAATATATTGACCTTTTTTCAGATCGGAGAGGATTTTGATAATAGTACTACGTGCGAGGTTAGTGTATTCCTGAATGTAATCATAAACGTTAATATCACGTTGCTGATGAACAGTCAGATCGTTAATCTCATATAAAAATTCACGAACAACAGAATACGCACTGCGGGCAACCAGAACATCATCACGTTTGCTCATCACGCATATGTACCAGGAAAGGACTTTGGTCAGGTCAGGCCACAGATTTTTTTCGGTCATCAGCTGGGCGAAGACCTCTTTCTTGATCGAGCGAACGACCGTATTCGTCCGGACAAGGCCGTACATATGGGTGGCGTTGTAATACATTGACGATAGGCCGAAAAGGCATTGTCCGGTGACAGTAAACATGCACAGTTCGTCAGATTCACGTCGAAATTCGACTTCGCCGCTGACGATGACATGAATGTAACCGGAATCAGTAGTGGAAATTTTCTGCCATTTCTTTAACGTTTTTTCTTCAACGCCTGCGGTTGCAGAAATAATTCTTTCCATTTCATATTGTGGACGTAATTTTTTTCCATAGATGCTTAACATTGTTATACCCGATTTAAGATGTGATTTTTTAAAATAAGATGGCCGCGGCATTTACGCCGAACCATAAATTTTTACCTGATGAAAATCTCAAGAATAAAAATAAAAGAGTAAAGTTTTTGATTAATTCGCTACATTACTTAGCGCGCTATGTGTCCATCTTAAATCGGGATAATTTTAAGTCAATTAACTAAAAATGAAATGAGTTTGTACTTAGGATTAATCTGATAGAAACTTAAGAAAATATACTCACTCGGGGGTAATCCGAAGGTTTACCCCTGCCCGTATTTCTCTAAAAGTGCTTCGGCAATCGCCATGGTTTCCACATCCGCTACGCCATTCCATAACTGCGGGCGGAAATGCATCTGGAAAACCATGATGATGCGTTTTTGCTGTGCGGGCGTGCTGTTTTCTGGCACCTCGTAACCGTAGCGCGCCAGCAGATCGAGCAGCGCTGCGGTATCAACCTGCTGATAATGCGGTCGGCCGTTGATATAAAAATTCACCCGCGCCGGATCGGGCCAGGCCCCGATACCCTGCTGCGCCAGCTCGCGCCACGGAAACATCGGGCCAGGATCGTCTTTGCGCTGCGGGGCGATATCCGAGTGTGCCACCACGTTCTGCGGTTTTATGTCGTAGCGGGCGATGATATCTCTGGCAAGCGGGATCAGCGCCGCAATTTGCCCCGGTTCGAAGGGGGTAAAGGTTTTCACGCCATCGGTTTGCCGCCAGCCGCGGTTTTCCAGCTCAATGCCGACGGAGGTATCATTTATGCGGTTGGTGCCACGCCAGAAGCTGATGCCCGCATGCCAGGCCAGCTCGCTCTCCGGGACCAGCTGCCAGATACGCGGTTTGCCCTGTGGAGCTGGGGGCTTTGCGGGAATGAGATAGTGAGAGCTGACGTTTTTATCGGTCAGGGTCGCAAGCGAGGTGTCGAAATCGTCGGCGGTGTAGTGAATAACCAGCACCTTTATACGCGGGTAGGCCGCCTGCGCCTGATGGCGCGTATCCAGATCGTACGCGCCTTTATCAACGATGCCCTCTTCCGAGGCGCATCCTGCCAGCAATATCGCCAGCAGGAGGGTTGAGAGCGAACGCTTCATCGACGGGTTTTCACCGCCGTACCGCTTACGCTCACCATCAGCATGCTGGCATCTTTCCCGACCGTTTCGTAGTCGATATCAATACCTACCACCGCATCCGCGCCCAGCGCTTTGGCCTGCTCGCCCAGCTCCTTAAACGCAATGTCACGCGCTTTACGCAGCTCTTTCTCGTACGCGCCGGAGCGACCCCCGACGATATCCCGAATGCCGGCAAAGAAGTCCCGGAATATGTTCGCGCCCAGAATCGCCTCACCGGTGACCACGCCGCAGTACTCGGTAATCGGTTGACCTTCCAGGGTTGGCGTTGTTGAAAACTGCATACTTTCTCTCCTTCTTTAGCGTTCAATGCGTTAGCAACTGCATTATCGGTTCGTTACGCTATGATTGAAAGGATAGTTAATAAATAAGGAAATCAACATGCGCTACTCTGCTTTAACGCTTTTAGTGCCATGCGCGCTGGTGCTCAGCGCCTGCACAACGCCGGTCACGCCAGCCTTTAAGGATATCGGAACCCGCAGCGGCCCTTGTATTGAGGGTGGCCCGGACGCCGTGGCGCAACAATTTTATGATTACCGTATTCAGCATCGCGGTAATGACCTGACCGCCCTGCGCCCGTACCTGAGCGATAATCTGGCGAAACTGCTCACCGACGCTTCGCGCGATCCGCAGCATAACGCCCTGCTGTCATCCGATCCGTTCTCAAGCCGCGCCACGCTGCCGGACAGCGCCGACGTCGCCAGCGCATCCACCATTCCAAATACCGACGCACGCAATATTCCCCTGCGCGTGAAGCTAACCCAGGGGACGCAAACCTGGCAGGATGAGGTGCTGATGATCCGTGAAGGCCAGTGCTGGGCAGTAGATGATGTACGCTACATTGGCGGCAGCGTTCATGCCCCGGCAGGCACCCTTCGCCAGTCGATTGAGAACCGCTAACGCATCCGTTAAATAAACGTTAACCCCGTAAAATGTCCGGCATTTCAGGCGGAATGCCGACATTTATACTCGCCCCCCTTTCCCGTCGCTATTTTGTGCTATGTTTAAGAGTAAACACGGGTTATATTTAACTTTTAACGCATAAATATTGCATAACTATTCTGTCAACGGTACTATCTGCGGCCTCAATTGCTATAGTTTGCCTGGATGAGTAAAGACTGCCCCGATGAGTATTAAACTAAACGGCATTAACTGCTTCTACGGCGCACACCAGGCGCTGTTCGACATTACGCTGAGTTGCCCGGAGGGCGAAACGCTGGTTTTGCTTGGCCCAAGCGGCGCGGGAAAAAGCTCCCTTCTGCGTGTTTTAAATCTGCTTGAAATGCCCCGTTCGGGAACGCTGGCCATCGCCGGTAACCATTTTGACTTCGCGAAAACCCCTTCTGATAAAGCGATTCGTGAACTGCGTCAAAACGTGGGCATGGTTTTCCAGCAATACAATCTCTGGCCGCATCTGACGGTGGTGCAAAACCTGATTGAAGCCCCGTGCCGCGTGCTTGGCTTAAGCAAAGACCAGGCGATGGCGCGCGCTGAAAAGCTGCTGGAACGTCTGCGTCTGAAACCGTACAGCGACCGTTATCCTCTGCATCTCTCTGGTGGTCAGCAACAGCGTGTGGCGATCGCCCGTGCGCTGATGATGGAGCCAGCGGTGCTGCTGTTCGATGAGCCGACCGCGGCGCTGGACCCGGAAATTACTGCCCAGATCGTGAGTATCATTCGTGAGCTGGCGGAAACCAACATTACCCAGGTCATCGTGACCCACGAGGTGGAAGTGGCGCGCAAAACCGCCAGCCGCGTGGTCTATATGGAAAACGGGTATATCGTTGAGCAGGGTGACGCGAGCTGCTTCACTAACCCGCAAACCGATGCCTTCAAAAACTACTTATCACACTGATGTGTTAGGGAAATTATAATGAAAAAAGTATTGATTGCCGCGCTGCTTGCTAGCGTCAGCCTTTCCGCTACCGCAGCCCAGACCATCCGTTTCGCCACTGAAGCGTCCTACCCTCCGTTTGAATCCATTGATGCGAACAACAAGATTGTTGGCTTCGACGTGGACCTGGCAAATGCCCTGTGTAAAGAGATCGACGCGACCTGTACCTTCAGCAACCAGGCGTTCGACAGCCTGATCCCAAGCCTGAAGTTCCGCCGTATCGACGCCGTAATGGCCGGTATGGACATCACACCGGAGCGTGAGAAGCAGGTTCTGTTCACCACCCCTTACTACGACAACTCGGCGCTGTTCATCGGTCAGAAAGGTAAATACGCCTCCGTTGACCTGCTGAAAGGCAAGAAAGTCGGCGTGCAGAACGGCACCACGCACCAGAAATTCATCATGGATAAGCACCCGGAAATCACCACCGTGCCGTATGACAGCTACCAGAATGCGAAACTGGACCTGCAAAACGGTCGTATCGATGCGGTGTTCGGGGATACGGCTGTCGTGACTGAATGGCTGAAAGCGAACGACAAGCTGGCTGCCGTGGGTGACAAGGTGACCGATAAAGACTACTTCGGTACAGGTCTGGGTATTGCCGTACGTCAGGGCAACACCGAGTTGCAGCAGAAATTCAACGCTGCGCTGGAAAAAGTGAAGAAAGACGGCACCTACGAAACCATCTACAAAAAATGGTTCCAGAAGTAATTCCTGATGAATGAAATTTTTCCTTTAGCAAGCGCCGCCGGGATGACCGTCGGCCTTGCCGTTTGTGCACTGATTATCGGCCTCGTACTGGCGATGTTCTTTGCGGTGTGGGAGTCCGTTAAGTGGCGCCCTGTCGCATGGCTCGGTTCAGCGCTGGTGACTGTGCTGCGTGGACTCCCGGAAATTCTGGTGGTCCTGTTTATCTATTTCGGCTCCTCACAGCTGCTGTTAACGCTGTCGGACGGCTTCACGATTAATCTCGGCTTTGCGCAAATCCCGGTGCAGATGCAGATCGAGAACTTCGACGTCAGCCCGTTCCTGTGCGGCGTGATTGCGCTCTCCCTGCTCTATTCAGCCTATGCGTCACAAACGCTGCGCGGCGCGCTGAAAGCGGTGCCACAGGGTCAGTGGGAATCCGGTCAGGCGCTGGGCCTGTCGAAAGCGGCGATCTTCTTCCGCCTGGTGATGCCGCAGATGTGGCGTCATGCCCTGCCAGGGCTGGGTAATCAGTGGCTGGTACTGCTGAAAGATACCGCGCTGGTAAGCCTGATCAGCGTGAACGATTTGATGCTGCAAACCAAAAGTATCGCCACCCGTACGCAGGAGCCGTTTACCTGGTACATCGTCGCGGCGGCAATCTACCTGGTGATCACGTTGCTGAGCCAGTACGTTCTGAAGCGTATTGACCTGCGCGCAACGCGTTTTGAACGGAGACCAGGCTGATGCTGGATTATTTACCCGAACTGATGAAAGGGCTGCACACCAGCCTGACGCTGACCGTCGCGTCTATCATCGTGGCGCTGATCCTGGCGCTGATCTTCACCATCGTCCTGACGCTGAAAACGCCAGTGCTGGTGTGGATTGTACGTGGCTACATTACGCTCTTTACCGGTACGCCGCTGCTGGTGCAAATCTTCCTGATTTACTACGGCCCGGGGCAGTTCCCGTCGTTACAGGAATACCCGGTGATCTGGCACCTGCTCTCTGAACCGTGGCTCTGCGCCCTGATTGCCCTCTCGCTGAACAGCGCCGCCTACACCACGCAGCTGTTCTACGGTGCCATTCGCGCGATCCCGGAAGGCCAGTGGCAGTCCTGCGGAGCGCTGGGCATGAGCAAGAAGGATACGCTGGCGATCCTGCTGCCCTATGCCTTTAAGCGCGCGCTCTCTTCCTATTCCAACGAAGTCGTTCTGGTGTTCAAAAGCACCTCACTGGCCTACACCATCACCCTGATGGAAGTGATGGGCCACGGACAGCTGCTGTACGGACGCACCTACGACGTAATGGTGTTCGGTGCGGCGGGTCTGGTCTATCTGGTGGTCAACGGTCTGCTGACGCTGATGATGCGTCTTATCGAGCGTAAGGCGTTAGCGTTTGAGCGCAGGAATTAACCACCCAAATGCATAAAACGGTATTCATGGAGCGGGTAACCTGATGGGTTATCCGCTTTTTTTTGTGATTAAAATAATACTTAATCATTTTTATTGCATATAAATTCATTAACTGGCATTGTACATCCAGGCCGCAGACACGGCGCATCAATAAGACAGACGGGAGCATTACAATGAAAAAGTTAGTTCTGGCCGCATTACTCGCAACCTTCGCCGCTGGCGCATCCGCCGCCGATAAAATCAATTTTGGCGTTTCTGCCACCTATCCGCCGTTTGAATCGCTGGATGCCAGCAACCAGATCGTCGGTTTCGACATTGACCTGGCGAAAGCGCTGTGCAAACAGATGCAGGCCGACTGCACCTTTACTAACCACGCGTTTGACAGCCTGATCCCGTCCCTGAAATTTAAAAAATACGATGCGGTGATCTCCGGCATGGACATTACGCCAGAGCGCAGCAAGCAGGTCGCGTTCACCGACCCGTACTACGCGAACTCTGCGGTGGTGATTGCGAAGAAAGGAGCTTATAAATCTTTCGACGAGCTGAAAGGCAAGCGCATCGGCATGGAGAACGGCACCACGCACCAGAAATACCTCCAGGACAAGCATCCTGAAGTGAAAACCGTGGCCTACGACAGCTACCAGAATGCCATTATCGACCTGAAAAATGGCCGTATCGATGGCGTATTTGGCGACACCGCAGTCGTGAATGAGTGGCTGAAAACCAACCCGCAGCTGGGTACAGCGACGGAGAAAGTGACCGATCCGCAGTATTTCGGCACTGGCCTCGGTATTGCCGTGCGTCCGGATAACAAGGCTCTGCTTGAGAAACTGAACGGCGCGCTGAAAGCGATCAAAGCTGACGGTACGTACCAGAAAATCAGCGAGCAGTGGTTCCCTCAGTAATCTCTTTTTGCCGGGTGGTCTGGCCTGCGGGGGTGGTCTGTAGGCCGGATAAGCGCAGCGCCACCCGGCAATTTCTCATAGCGGTACAAAGAACCTGAACCGCGCCCCGCTCACGGACTCCATCAGCCTGATCCCACCGCCGTGCAGCTCCAGCATTCTCTTCACGATTAACAGCCCTAATCCCCCACGGTTCTCTCGCGACGCCTGAGGATTTAACGCTGAAGGCCGCTGGAACAAATCGTCGCGCAGCGAGGCATCTACGCCCGTACCATTGTCTGCCACTTCGACCTGAAGTCGTTCATTCTCCTGCCAGACCGCCAGACGAATTTCTCCGCCGCTCGGCGTATGACGGATGGCGTTATCCAGAAGGTTAGTGACCACGCGCTCGATCATCGACACGTCGGCGTTCACCAGCGGCAATCGCCCCGGCACATCAATACGCAGGTTCACCTCGCGCGTGCGGGCGGTAAGCTCAAACTTCTGCGCCACGTCGGAAATCAGTTCAGCCATGGCAAAACGCTCGCGCTGGGGCTTGATGCCGCCGTGCTCAAGACGCGCCAGCTCGAACAGCTGCTGCGACAGATGGCGTACCTTTTGCCCCTGACGCAGCGCGGTAGCGAGGTACTGCTGATGCTCCTGCGGCGACAGCGTGGCGGATTTGAGCGACAGCGTTTCCAGATAACCCAGCAGCGACGTCAGCGGGGTGCGTAAGTCGTGCGAAATGTTGGCGATAAACTCCCGGCGCTGGCGGTCGCTGTCGGCCAGCCGATCCCACTGAGAGGTGATTTTGCGCGCCAGCTCGATAAAGGTATTGCGCAGGATCGCCACTTCATCCTGGCCGGCAGGCTCAAGCGGCTGGGCCGCCAGCTGCTTAATCGCGCTGATGCTGTCCTGCTCCAGCCCGGCCACGTCCAGCGTGAGCTCTTTAACCGGGCGCGTCACCCAGTACCAGAGCAGCACCCCCGCCAGCAGACCAAACAGCGCCACCAGCAGCATCGACCACAGCGCCGTACTCCAGAGCGCTTTGTGCCAGGCCATCTCCGCCAGCGCGTTGGACTCTTCCCCCTGCAAAATAATGTACAGATACCCCTTCAGCTCGCCGTCCTGCCGCAGCGGGGTGGCGCTGAAGACTTTCTTATTCTGGCTTCGGGGATCGTCGCCAAACACCGGCATCACCGTCCCGCTCAGGAAATTCTGTATCGGCGCGAGGTCAATTTTTTGCCGCTGAATGTGCCCCGGCGGGGCGGCATCGGCCAGGATATCGCCATCAGGCGAGACAACATACAGCTCGACGCTCGGATTAAAGGTCATCAGCCGGTCGAACAGCGGTTTTAAGGCGCTGCGATCCACCCTGCCCTGCGAATCCAGAATCGCTTCCCGCTGCACAATCTGCTGCGCCAGCCCGCCGGAGAGCCGCTGCACCATCGCGTTGCCGTACTGCATGCTACTGTAGAGCTGCACCGCACAGGCGACGGTGGCGCAGAGCAGCAGTAACACCGTAAACAGCAGCGTCAGGCGCTGGCTCAGGCTAAAGCGACGCATCATGATTCTGCTCCGCGAATTTGTAGCCTTTGCCCCAGACGGTGCGAACGATCTCCGGCTCGGCGGCATCTTTTTCTATTTTGATGCGCAGGCGGTTAATATGGGTGTTGACGGTGTGTTCGTAGCCTTCGTGCTGATACCCCCACACCTGCTCCAGCAATGCCAGACGTGAAAAGACCTCTCCAGGATGGCGAGCAAAAAAATAGAGCAGTTCAAATTCACGCGGAGTGAGATCGACGTGTTGACCGTTAAGACGCACGGTGCGCGCCAGCGGATCGATAGTCAGACCGTGCGCCTGAATAATGCCGTCCGTCTGCGCCTGGCCCATCGCCTGCTGTCGGCGGAACAGCGCCTTAATGCGGGCAATCAGCTCCTGCACCGAGAAAGGTTTTGCCAGATAATCATCCGCCCCGGTTTCCAGGCCGGTAATACGGTCAGTTTCACTGCTGCGGGCGCTAATGATGATAATGGGCAGGTAACGGGTCATCTGGCGGATACGGCGGCAAATCTCCAGACCATCAACATTCGGCAGCATCAGATCGAGGATCACCGCGTCCCACGGCTGTGTTTCAAGACGCTGTAAGGCGTTGCCCCCGTCGGGCTCGTGGGTAATGGCGTAGCCTTCATCTTCCAGGTTAAGACGCAGGAGTGCCGCGATATCGTGGTCATCTTCTACCAGCAGGATCTGCTTCATGGGTAAGCCTTCAATCATTTGTTATGTCGTAAGCTTACCTGATTTCGAGCGGGGGAAGAGTTCACATTTTGTTGAACATTGTGTGGGGTTTATGCCGGGGGGCGGCTTCGCCTTACCCGGCCTACGCTTTGGTTAACAACGTCAACACTTCATAATGGGCGGTATGGGGGAACATATCGAAAAGCTGAACGCGCGCGATGCGGTAGCCCGACAGGCTGGCGATATCCTTCGCCATGGTCTGCGCGTTACAGCTGGAGTAGACGATGTACTCCGGCGCCATCTGGCTCAGGTAGTCGCAGAGCGCCTGGCCGATGCCCCGGCGCGGCGGGTTCACCAGCACCAGCTCCGGCACGTTGCCCTGCCCGGTCGCGAACTGCGTGGAGTCCAGCGCCTGGAAGTGCAGATTCGTCAGCCCCAGCTCCGCGGCGGACTGCTTCGCGCAGGCAATCGCTTCGGCGGAGATCTCAATGCCGGTGAGCTGCATGTCTGGCGTGGCACAGTGCAGGCCAAAGCCGCCGACGCCGCAGAACAGATCCCACATGTGATGAACCTGTAACGCACGCACCCAGTCGCGCGCGGTGGTGTACAGCGCGCTGGCGACGGTGGGGTTAGTCTGAAAGAAGCTTTGCGGACGGATCCACAGCGGCACGCAGTTAAAACGCTCCTCCAGCGCGTGCTGTTCGGTGAAGAAAATCTCTTTCTCCCCTTCCATGATCGCCATATGCACCGGCTGAATATTTGCGGTGATAACCTTGAGCTGCGGAAGCTGTTGCTGCAATCCCGGAAGTGCCGCGCGCAGCTGCTCCAGTTTGGTTTCCGAACGCAGCACAAAGCGCAGCATCATCCCGCCGTCGATCTGGCTTTCGGTCAGCAGAAGGTATTTCAGCTCGCCGCGCCTGCGGGCAACGTTATAGGGCGTTAACCCCGCCCGGGCGATAAACGGTTTCAGAGCGCTAAACACCGGCTCAAACGAGGCGGGATACAGCGGGCAGTCGGTTAAATCTTCCGGCGTGCCGTCGCGGTGCAGCATCCCCAGCAGCGGCTTTTCAACGCTGCCGCTGACCACCATTTTGGCTTTATTGCGAAAGCCCTGCTCCGGGCCGCTGACGGGTGCGCACCACTCGCCCACCGCGTGTGCTGCCAGCAGCTGTTGCAGGTCGACCATTTTGGCGGTGAGTTGTTGAGAGACCGGCTGTTCTATCCACTGACAGGAGCGGCAGCGTCCGGCGTCGTAGAGTGCGCACTGCATATGAAAACCTTAAGAAACACGAGGGCTGCGATTATACACATTATTGCAGGCGGAAGAACCGCCGACTGGAAGCCGGGAGATAAAGCAGGCAGAGCACCAGCATATCCGGCAGTTTTTGCATCACCAGTGAATGGAAAATCTCACGTCGTGACTCACCGGGTATGCTGAACAGCTCCGGATAGCCATAGCCCAGCGAGGCGGCCCACAGGTAGCTGGCGGCGGTGATCTGCGTCAGCAGATACACCCAGCGCGCCCAGTTGCGGCCTTTCACCAGCGAGAACGCACAGTAGATCTCAATAAACACCAGCATCAGGCTGCTGAGAAACACCAGCGTCAGATTCCACGTCTGCGCGCTGCGGTGAATAAATTCCCCCATTCCGCGCGGACCCAGCGTGTTCATTATCATCAGCACATCCAGGCAGCGGATCATAATAATGGCGAGCGCCGCCACCTGCACCAGTGCAGGGACGTTCGGACGGGCGTGCGAATGACGTGTTTTTTGTAAGAATCCCAATGTTTTTACTTCCCTGAAAAACAGTGCCGCGTCATACGCGGCACATCACTGGAAATAGTAATTCCTTCAGCCGCGTCTTGCACGCTGGATATCGCGCACACGCTGTTTTTCCGCGCGCGCCATCAAATACCAGGCGATAAATCCGACAATTCCGACCACGCCAAGGATGATGGAGGCCAGGGCGTTGATCTCCGGATTCACCCCCATCCGCACGCTGGAGAAGACCAGCATCGGCAGCGTCGTCGCGCCCGGTCCCGACACAAAGCTGGCGATAACCAGATCGTCGAGCGAGAGCGTGAACGCCAGCAGCCAGCCGGAGATCACCGCCGGCATAATCATCGGCAGCGTGATGATGAAAAAGACCTTCAGCGGCGTGGCGCCGAGATCCATCGCCGCCTCTTCAATGGAGCGATCCAGCTCGCGCAGCCGCGAGGAGATGACCACCGCCACATATGCCGTACAGAAGGTGACGTGCGCCAGCCAGATGGTGAGCATCCCGCGATCCGCTGGCCAGCCGATGGCGTGCGCCAGCGCGACAAACAGCAGCAGCAGCGACAGCCCGGTGATCACGTCCGGCATGACCAGCGGGGCGGTGATCATAAACGCAAAACCATTTGCCCCGCGGAAACGGCCAAAGCGCACCATCACCAGCGCGGCAATCGTGCCCAGCACGCAGGCCATCGTCGCCGCCAGCGCCGCAATGGTCAGGCTCAGCCCCACCGCGCTCATCATCGCATCATCGTGGAACAGCTCGCTGTACCAGCGCGTCGACCAGCCCGCCCAGACGGTGACCAGCTTAGAGCTGTTGAACGAGTAGATCACCAGCATCAGCATCGGCGCATAAAGGAAGGTAAAGCCGATAATCAGGATCGCAATTCGCCACGGGGAGCGTACTACCGGTAAGTTGTTCATCCGTGGTCTCCCATCTGTTTCTGCTGATGTTTATGGAACCACATGATCGGCACGATCAGCAGCAGTAACATGACGATCGCCACCGCCGAGGCCACCGGCCAGTCGCGGTTATTGAAGAACTCCTGCCATAGCACGCGGCCAATCATGATGCTGTCCGGGCCGCCGAGCAGTTCCGGGATCACAAACTCCCCGACAGCCGGGATAAACACCAGCATCGATCCGGCGATGATCCCGCCTTTGGTGAGCGGCACAATGACGCTGAAGAAAGTCTTCAACGGGCGTGCGCCGAGATCCAGCGAGGCTTCCACCAGCGAGTAATCAATACGCGTCAGCGCCGTATAGATCGGCAGCACCATAAACGGCAGATAGGCATAGACAATCCCGATATACACCGCAAGGTTGGTATGCAGGATCGTCAGCGGCTGGTCGATCACCCCAAGCCACAGCAGGAAGTTATTCAGTATGCCGTTATTCTTCAGGATCCCCATCCACGCGTACACGCGGATCAGGAACGACGTCCACGACGGTAAAATGACCAACAGCAGTAAAATATTTCGCGTCGACGGCTTGCTGTGCGCCACTGCCCACGCCAGCGGGTAGCCCATCAACAAGCAGCAGATCGTAGAAATAGCCGCAACCTGTAACGACTGCAAATAGGCTTCGAAATAGAGCGGATCGTCGGTCAGTTGCAGGAAATTACCGAGGTTTACGGTCAGCGTCAGCTGCCCGTCGGCCCACTCCCACAGATCGGTATACGGTGGGATCGCCCGCGCCATCTCCGCCAGGCTGATCTTAAAGACGATCAGGAACGGCAGCAGAAACAGCAGGATCAGCCAGATATAGGGCATGGCGATGACCAGCTTGCGGCCATGCGCCATCTGTATGCGCGCCAGCCAGAGCGCGAAACCGCCCGGTTTTTTGACGCGGGCTGGAGGTTCAAGTGTACTCATGACCGCTCCTTATACCGTCAGGACTACGCAACTGTCCGCATCCCAGCAGAGGCTCACTTCGTCGCCCCAGGTTGGCTGTCCCTTGCGATACCGGTGTTCGTTCTGTAACTGGGCGCTGAGCATCTGGCCGCTTTTCAGGCGCACATGGTAAATCGACAGATCGCCGAGATAGGCAATGTGCACCACTTCGCCCACGGCAAAGTTATAGCCATCGGCGGGTGGCTCATCGCATAGCATGATTTTTTCCGGGCGCAGGGCAACGTAAACCGGCACGTTGTCCACCACGGAGTTATCAGAATCAACCTTCAGCGGGTGCACCAGCCCCGGCGATTCAATCACCAGACCGTCGTCCTGGCGTTCCTTCAGCAGCCCTTCGAAGACGTTCACCGAGCCGATGAACTCCGCGCTGTAGCGGGTTGTCGGGTGTTCGTAAATCTCTTCCGGCTCGCCGATCTGCACGAACTTACCGCGATTCATGATCGCAATGCGCCCGGCCATGGTCATCGCCTCTTCCTGGTCGTGAGTCACCATCACGCAGGTCACCCCAACGCGCTCGAGGATATCCACCACTTCCAGCTGCATCCGGTCGCGCAGCTTTTTATCCAGCGCGCCCATCGGCTCGTCGAGCAGTAATAATTTTGGACGCTTCGCCAGACTTCTTGCCAGCGCCACGCGCTGACGCTGGCCGCCGGAAAGCTGATGCGGCTTACGCTTCGCAAACTCCTGCATATGCACCAGGCTCAGCATCTCCGCCACGCGCGCGGCGATTTCGGCTTTCGGCAGTTTGTCCTGCTTCAGGCCGAAGGCGATGTTCTGCTCAACGGTCATGTGCGGGAACAGGGCATAGGACTGGAACATCATGTTGATGGGCCGCTGGTACGGCGGCACGCTGGAGAGGTCTACCCCATCCAGCACGATCTGCCCGGCGGTGGGCTGTTCAAACCCGGCCAGCATGCGCAGCAGGGTCGATTTACCGCAGCCGGATGCGCCGAGCAAAGCAAATATTTCACCTTTGTAGATCGTCAGGCTGACATCGTCCACGGCATGCTGGCCGTCGAAGGATTTGGTGAGGTTTCGAATTTCAAGAAGCGGGGTCAGCGCTTTACGGACTTTCGCCTGCGGGCGGGGGATCGCGTCATTCACGGGGTGCTCTCCGGCATAGATCAACACTGGTGCAAACGCACCGTCAGGGTGCGCATCGCCGGGCGGCGCTAACGCTTGCCCGGCCTACGGTATTTGTCGGCCCGGTAAGCGACGGCGCTACCGGGCAACGATATCAAACGCCGTTACTTACCACTTTTCACCTTGGTCCACGCGCGGGTACGCACACGGTCAATTTTTGGTTCCTGCACTTTCAGGGTGAAGAGCTTGGCAAACACATCGGCTGGCGGGTAGATCGCCGGATTATTGCGGATTTCTTCGCTCACCAGCGGCTCGGAGGCCTTGTTACCATTGGCGTAGTAGACGTGGTCGCTGATGTGAGCAATCACATCCGGACGCATCAGGTAGTTGAGGAACTGATACGCTTCCTCTTTGTTTTTCGCATCAGCCGGCATCGCGAAGACGTCGAAGAACGCCAGCGCCCCCTCCTTCGGAATGAAGTAGGAAACATTCACGCCGTTTTTTGCCTCTTTCGCGCGGTTCGCCGCCTGCCAGACGTCGCCCGCCCAGCCGATGGCCACGCAGATATCCCCGTTCGCCAGGTCGTTGATATACTGAGAGGAGTGGAAGTAGCGAATATTTGGACGCAGCTTCAGTAGCAGGTCGGTCGCCGGACCGGTGTAGTCGTCAGCCTTGCTGCTGTTTGGATCCTTGCCGAGATAGTTAAGCACGGTGGCGAAAATCTCTTCCGGCGCATCGAGGAAAGAGACGCCGCAGCTTTTCAGCTTCTCGAGGTTTTCCGGCTTCAGCACCACGTCCCAGCTGTCCAGCTTGACGTCCGGGCCCAGCGCCGCTTTGACTTTATCCACGTTATAGCCAATACCGGTGGTCGCCCACAGGTAAGGCATCGCGTATTTGTTGTCCGGATCGTGCTTCGCCACCAGCTTCAGCACGTCCGGATCGAGGTTTTTCCAGTTCGGTAATTTGCTCTTGTCCAGCGGCTGGAAGACACCGGCGGTCAGCTGACGCTCCAGGAAGCTTGCCGACGGCACCACCAGGTCGAAACCGGTGCTGCCCGCCATCAGTTTGCCTTCCAGCACTTCGTTGGAATCGAATACGTCGTAGACAACCTTAATGCCGGTCTCTTTTTCAAAATTGGCGACGGTATCCGGCGCAATATAGTCAGACCAGTTATAGACGTGCAGCGTTTTTTGTTCCGCAGCGAGCGTGCCGGCAGAGACGGCCATCAGAGCACCCGCAACCAGACCCGATAACCATTTTTTATTCAAGGCGATCATATTGTTATTCCTTCTGAAAGTTCGTTAACAAACGAACCAAAACTGTGCAGCCTGAAGATATGCAATAATCATGCATAGTTTGTCGCTCTGCCCGAAATAAAATACCCCCCTCATCCCGGCAGGTTCCGCTCGCTTTTTTAAGCACTGCAAGAATAACTGTAGCCCGTGTCTCCGGCTATAGCCCAGACGAAAAAACGCCTTTTATCAATTTTTTATGCAGATTATGTCTACGTGATAAGCCGAAACGGCCGGAGAGGAGGTGAAAAATTCTTTAAAGAAAGGTTAAAAGCAGCAGAAAAAACGGTGTTATGCAGCCGCTCTGGCAGCGACTGCGCAAAAGTCAGACAGGCTTAGTGGAGAAAATTGGGAGATGCATCATTATTCTCGGCGTCATCTTCCGCGCTATACAGCAGGTGATGTGCGTTGGCTTCCATCATTACCATGGAAATTTGCTCTTCGCTCAGGCGCATAAACCAGGCGAACTGCTTGAAGGAGAGCCCCGCGCCGGAGAATAAAGACTGGCAAACCACCAGCTTTGGCAGATTATCATCCTGTATGTCGAGAAACGCTTTCACCGTCAAAGAACTGGCGTTGATCGCTGACAGATCGGATGCCAGCGCCAGCAGCGCGGACGGCTTTACTTCAGCCAGCGCCGAGAACAGGATCACGTCGTTAATCAGATCGATTTTGGCATCAAAAATGCCGTCGAAATTTTGCATGTGAGGCAGATGCAGCGCCTGGCAGGAGTCGCATTCGAAGAAAGTAATACCGGCATCATCGAGCCATTGACGTAACGTATCCAGTGTAGGTACGACCTGTAAATCCATCGCAGTGCAGCCTCTTAAATAAAAACGTTGTCCAGATTACGCAAAAAGTGCGCGCCGATCCATTTAACCGCCCGTTTTCAGGCAAAATCCCGGCGTTGCATGGCATTCAATCCATGCGATCATTTTACCTGCAATATCGACGCCTGTTGTTTTTTCCACCCCTTCCAGCCCCGGCGAGGCGTTAACTTCCATCACCAACGGCCCGCGGTCGGCACGCAGCAGATCGACCCCCGCCACGTCCAGGCCCAGCGTCTGCGCCGCTTTCACCGCAATCTCACGCTCGCGCTCGCTGATAAGGGCCACCCGTGCGATACCGCCGCGGTGAAGGTTAGAGCGAAAATCGCCCTCTTTCGCCTGCCGCTCTATAGCGGCCACCACTTCATTGCCCACCACAAAGCAGCGGATGTCGCACCCTTTAGCCTCTTTAATATACTCCTGCACCAGAATATGGGCATTCAGACCGCGAAACGCATCGATCACGCTTTCCGCCGCCTGACGCGTCTCCGCCAGTACCACTCCAATACCCTGCGTACCTTCCACCAGCTTAATGACCAGCGGCGCACCGCCCACCATATCGATTAAATCGCTGGTGTCGTCCGGGGAGTGGGCAATCCCGGTGACGGGCAGATCGATCCCCTGGCGCGCCAGCAGTTGCAGCGAGCGCAGCTTATCGCGGGCGCGGGAGATCGCCACGGACTCGTTGAGCGGATAACTTCCCAGCATTTCAAACTGACGCAGCGCGGCCGTGCCGTAATAGGTGATCTGGGAGCCAATACGGGGAATTACCGCATCAAAATGCGGGAGTTTGCGGCCTTTGTAATGAATCGACGACGCCGCAGGGTCGATGTTCATATAGCAGGACATCGGATCGAGGATCTCAACCTGATGTCCGCGTTTCGCCGCCGCTTCTCGCAGGCGTTTACATGAATAGAGCGTTCCATCCCGGGACAATATGGCAATTTTCACCCTGCACCTCTCTAAAGACATGGTAAAAGCCTGCCTATCATACACGAGGCGCAGGAGGAATGGACTACCGCGTTGCCCAGCCCTGTTTGTGCAGGTAGTCGAGAATGAACGGGCGGTTCTCCTTGATAATGGTGCGACGAATATGGTCGCTCCAGGTGTCGCGGCGGTTGTTGCTGTCACGCGTCAGATAGTAGTTCGCCAGCTCTTCATCGTATTGATGCAGAACGTCCTGGTCGACCGGCTGGTAGTGGTTTTCATGCACCAGCATCGCAGCAGGAATGCGCGGCTTCAGATCCGGGTTATCCGCCGGCCAGCCGAGGCACAGACCAAACAGCGGCAGCACGTGTTTCGGCAGCTTCAGCAGTTCCGTCACGCTTTCGATGTTGTTACGCAGCCCGCCAATATAGACGCCGCCAAGCCCCAGAGATTCCGCCGCCGTGAACGCGTTTTGCGCCATCAGTGCCGTATCCACAACGCCCAGCAGCAGCTGTTCCGCCAGCCCCAGCTCGGCCTCAGGGCATATTTGCAGGTGACGGTTAAAATCGGCGCAGAACACCCAGAACTCAGCCGCCTGGGCAACGTGCTTTTGTCCGCCCGTCAGTGTTACCAGCTGCTCACGCATCGCCGGATCGGTGATGCGGATAATGGAGCTGCACTGCAAAAAGCTGGAGCTGGAGGTGCCTCTTGCGCTGTCGATGATCGCGTCCCGCTGCGCCTGGGTAATTGGCTCATCGGTGAAATGGCGAATGGAACGGTGGGAACGAAGCAGGTCAATGGTTGGCGTCATTTTGTCTCTCTTTGTGTTGCGTAAAACGTATGGCAGCCAGTATAGGCAATGATCCACCTGATGTAATTGGCGAAACATAGCCTGACTGTATCAAAGTGACAGGTGAAACCTTCTTTCCATGACGGCAGGTTATCGTGCACTATAGGTGCTATTCGCCGTCAGGCTTGTTTTTTGAGGAGAGAGAAATGTTTGCAGTAATTTTTGGTCGTCCAGGATGCCCTTACTGTGTGCGCGCGAAAGAACTGGCAGAGAAACTGACTGAAGAGCGTGATGATTTCAACTTCCGTTATGTGGATATCCACGCGGAAGGCATCACTAAAGCCGATCTGGAAAAAACCGTGGGTAAACCGGTTGAAACCGTGCCGCAGATCTTCCTCGATCAGAAACACATCGGCGGCTGCACCGATTTTGAGGCCTACGCCAAAGAACACCTGGGCCTGTTTGCGGCTCAGTAATGCGAAGACGCCCTCACCCTGAGGGCGTTTTTATTTACGGTGCTTCCGCTGTTGCAGCAGGCTGCGCGTAAATAAGAAACAGAGCGCGCCCAGCGCACACCAGAAAACGCCACTCAGTAGCCACGCCACTTCCTGCCAGACGCTTCTCGACGAGAGAAACAGCACGCGCATCAGAAGCAGGCAGAGCGGGGCCGCAAGCATTGCCCCAATAAGCGGCATCACCACCTCGCCTTTACGTGAGAGAAAACCGGCTACTACCCCCGGCAGGATGAAGAACAACAGGCCCAGCTCGGGATGACCGGACGCTCTGAAGGCGCCTTTCACGTTAAAAGCGAGTGACATGCAAACGACCGTAAACAGCAAAAAACAGCTGATTACGCCAGCCCAGTTTCGTTTAAAGTTCAAACTATCCTCCTGACTTATCTCTATCAAATACAAAAATCGTCCGGTGGACGCCCAGTCAGATAAAGCAATGCGGCAATCCTTGCCAAAGCACGCACAGAAGTCGTGCGATAATAGGTGGCTGTCGGTAGCTATTACGATTAAACTAACCGACTGCTAGTGTTTAGGGTATTTATCAGGAAGCAGGGAGATGCAAAGTGATTCCCTGACTCTGAAAACAGTAGCCCAAATAGTCCTTTCATTCAACAACTTACTGGTAAACAAGAAGTTAGCCTCCGTGAATATAAACGTCGCAGACTTGTTAAATGGGAATTACATCCTGTTATTATTTGTGGTACTGGCGCTGGGCCTTTGTCTGGGTAAATTACGCCTGGGTTCAGTTCAACTTGGTAATTCCATTGGCGTTTTAGTCGTCTCCCTGTTATTAGGTCAACAACATTTCAGTATTAACACGGACGCGCTTAACTTAGGTTTCATGCTGTTTATTTTTTGCGTAGGCGTGGAAGCCGGTCCGAACTTTTTTTCCATTTTCTTCCGAGACGGCAAAAATTACCTGATGCTGGCGCTGGTGATGGTCGGCAGCGCCCTGCTGATTGCGTTAGGGCTGGGCAAGCTGTTTGGCTGGGACATCGGCTTAACGGCCGGTATGCTGGCAGGCTCGATGACCTCCACACCGGTGCTTGTCGGCGCGGGCGATACGCTTCGTCATTCTGGCATGGCCGGCACGCCGCTTTCCTCCGCGCTGGACAACCTGAGTCTGGGCTATGCCCTGACCTATCTGATTGGTCTGGTGAGCCTGATTGTTGGCGCGCGCTATCTGCCAAAACTTCAGCATCAGGATCTCCAGACCAGCGCCCAGACCATCGCCCGCGAGCGCGGCCTGGACACGGACTCCAAACGTAAAGTTTACCTGCCGGTGATCCGCGCCTACCGCGTCGGGCCGGAGCTGGTTGCCTGGACCGACGGGAAAAACCTGCGCGAGCTGGGGATCTACCGTCAGACCGGCTGCTACATCGAACGTATCCGTCGTAACGGCATTCTGGCAAACCCGGACGGTGACGCGGTGCTCCAGATGGGCGATGACATCGCCCTTGTTGGCTACCCGGACGCCCACGCGCGTCTCGATCCGAGCTTCCGTAACGGGAAAGAGGTGTTTGACCGCGACCTGCTGGACATGCGTATCGTCACCGAAGAGATTGTGGTGAAAAACCACAACGCCGTGGGCCGCCGTCTGGCACAGCTGAAGCTGACCGACCACGGTTGTTTCCTCAACCGCGTGATCCGCAGCCAGATTGAAATGCCTATCGACGATAACGTGGTGCTCAATAAAGGCGATGTGTTGCAGGTCAGCGGCGATGCCCGACGTGTTAAAACCGTTGCCGACCGTATCGGCTTTATCTCGATCCACAGCCAGGTGACGGACCTGTTAGCCTTCTGCGCCTTCTTCATTGTCGGCCTGATGATCGGGATGATCACCTTCCAGTTCAGCAACTTTAGCTTCGGCATTGGTAACGCAGCCGGTCTGCTGTTCGCCGGGATCATGCTGGGCTTCCTGCGAGCGAACCATCCCACCTTCGGCTATATCCCTCAGGGTGCGCTGAACATGGTGAAAGAGTTCGGTCTGATGGTCTTTATGGCGGGTGTCGGCTTAAGCGCCGGGAGCGGCATTGGCAACGGCCTGGGCGCGGTCGGCTGGCAAATGTTGGTTTCCGGACTTATCGTCAGCCTGGTACCGGTGGTGATCTGTTTCCTGTTCGGCGCCTACGTGCTGCGCATGAACCGCGCCCTGCTCTTCGGCGCGATGATGGGCGCGCGCACCTGCGCACCGGCGATGGAGATCATCAGCGACACCGCGCGCAGCAATATCCCGGCGCTGGGCTATGCAGGCACCTACGCCATCGCAAACGTGCTGTTGACGCTGGCAGGTACGCTGATCATCATTATCTGGCCAGGACTCGGATAAATCTCAAGTTTGCGTGTGGCGCAAAAAATTTTCGTTACGCGCAGAACTTTTTACGCAGGGTGCAGTCATAACTAGTGCCACTGCTTTTCTTTGATGTCCCCAATTTGTGGAGCCCATCAACCCCGCCATTTTTGGTTCAAGGTTGATGGGTTTTTTGTTTCCTGAAATTCATACCCTTCCCTATCAATTACTTATAACACTACCTTATTTCCATGGCGGTATAGCTGATCTTCTTGCGCGGTTAAATTTTGCCTGGTCAATATCTTAAAAGAACAACGATTGAGCGTAGATATGATCGGGTTTGAACTTCGATACAGGCAGCTGGCATAAGCTGGAACGAATTAATCCACCTGATGACAGGAAAAGGAATGAAGGCTTCATCCGGGGATAGCGGCAGAAGTCTACATAAAGCTCGCTCACCACTCCAATTTCGGAATCGCTCTTCTGAAACCGGAATTTATTTAGGTCCCATGTATGCGTTCACATATCGCGTGCAATAGTATTGAGGTTATTGACGGTGGATATCACTACCCTTGCCCGTAAATGGGGCTCAAGACTACTTAAGGCCGTCTGGTTTGTGTTAATTAGCTTCCTGGCAGGACGTATGCTGGGTCCTTCAACAGCTTATATTAACCACGACGTTGCAACTGCTATTTGCGGCTTCATCTATGGTGATATTAATGCGGAGACAATGTACGAAACATATACAAATATTGATATTTTGATTCTGTTAACATCTGCAACGATCGTCTGTCTCATAACATTGAAGATATTCAACAAAACCAGGAATCATTAATCTTCTAATCCCGCCCTGTCTGTGGCTCAAAGACGACGGCTCAACGTAGTGGTACTTCACTGAGGGCAATTATTTGCCCTTATTGCCCTTCCCTCACTCGCCACAAACATATATGATTTAATGAATATGACAAAAAACCACGCAGGATCACCCGATGCTACACCCCATCCAGCTCTTCAAAACCCTCTCCGACGAAACGCGCCTCTCCATCGTCATGCTTCTGCGTGAGGCGGGCGAGTTGTGCGTCTGCGATCTCTGTTCCGCTACCAACGAGCCGCAGCCGAAAGTCTCGCGCCATATGGCCTTACTGCGCGAGGCCGGGCTGGTCATCGATCGTCGTGAGGGTAAATGGATCTACTACCGTCTCTCTCCCAACATGCCCGCGTGGGCGGCAACCGTTATCGATAACAGCTGGAACTGCCTGCGAGAAGAGACACGTATGAAGCTGAAAAACCGCCTCCCGGGCCCTTGCTGACCACGACACATTCACAAAAACAGATATAACGGAGTAAAAGATGTTTCTGGCAGGAGCGATTTTTTTATTCACACTGGTGCTGGTCATCTGGCAACCCAGAGGGCTCAGCATCGGCTGGAGCGCGACCATTGGCGCCGCGCTGGCGCTGATGAGCGGCGTGATCCACATTAACGATATCCCTGTGGTGTGGAATATCGTCTGGAATGCGACGGCCACGTTTATCGCGGTAATCGTTATCAGTTTGCTGCTGGATGAGTCCGGCTTTTTCGAGTGGGCGGCGCTGCACGTTGCTCGCTGGGGAAACGGTCGCGGGCGGTTGCTGTTTACCTGGATCGTGCTGCTGGGTGCGGCCGTGGCGGCGCTGTTCGCCAATGACGGTGCGGCATTGATCCTGACGCCTATCGTTATCGCCATGCTGCTGGCGCTGGGGTTCAGCAAGCAGGCCACGCTGGCGTTCGTGATGGCGGCGGGATTTATCGCCGATACCGCCAGCCTGCCGCTGATTGTCTCCAACCTGGTCAACATTGTGTCGGCGGACTTCTTTAAGCTGGGCTTTAGCGAATACGCCTCGGTGATGATCCCGGTTGATATCGCCGCAATTGCCGCAACGCTGGTGATGCTGCATCTGTTCTTCCGCAAGGAAATACCGCCGGAATATGACCTGGCAAAACTCCGCGAGCCTGCTTTGGCCATTCACGACCTGCCGACGTTCAGAACGGGCTGGATCGTGCTGCTGCTACTGCTCGTCGGTTTCTTTGTGCTTGAACCTCTGGGTATCCCGGTCAGCGCTATCGCAACAACTGGCGCGCTGATTTTGTTTGCCGTTGCTAAACGCGGGCACGCCATTAACACCGGAAAAGTGCTGCGCGGCGCGCCGTGGCAAATTGTTATCTTCTCGCTGGGGATGTATCTGGTGGTGTATGGCCTGCGCAACGCCGGGCTGACGGAGTCTCTTTCAGGCGTTCTTGATTACTTAGCCGGGTACGGACTCTGGGTCACCACGCTGGGAACCGGATTTATCACCGCCTTCCTGTCATCCATAATGAACAATATGCCAACGGTGCTGATTGGCGCGCTCTCCATTGAGGGTAGTGCTGCAACAGGGTTGGTTAAAGAGGCGATGATTTACGCTAACGTGATTGGCTGCGATTTGGGGCCGAAAATTACCCCCATCGGGAGCCTGGCTACCCTGCTATGGCTTCATGTGCTGGCACAGAAAAACATGACTATTACCTGGGGCTACTATTTCAGGACGGGCATCATAATGACGCTGCCAGTTCTCTTTGTGACGCTTGCCGCGCTGGCGCTACGTCTCTCCTTCACACTGTAATGAGTAACGGATATGAGCCATATCACTATCTACCACAACCCGGCCTGCGGCACGTCGCGCAATACGCTGGAGATGATCCGCAACAGCGGTACGGAACCCGAAATTATTCTCTATCTTGAGAACCCACCGTCGCGTGATGAACTGACAAGGCTGATTGCAGATATGGGGATTTCCATAGGCGATCTGCTGCGCAAAAACGTCGAGCCTTATGAGCAACTGGGCCTTTCACAGGGACATTTCACCGACGACCAGCTTATCGATTTCATGCTGCAATACCCTATTCTGATTAACCGTCCGATTGTGGTGACGCCGCTGGGTACCCGTCTGTGCCGCCCTTCTGAAGTCGTTCTCGACATCCTTCCGGACGCGCAAAAAGGGGCATTTACGAAGGAAGATGGCGAAGTCGTCGTTGACGCCAGCGGGAAAAAAATCTCCTGACATCAGGCGTGGCCGGGGCGAGCGCTATCAGACGGTATCCTCGCCTGCAATCCGCCCCACCATCACCCGGATCTCCTCCCGGGTTAACGGCGACCGGTCGGTTACAAAATGCAGCGTCATCCCCTCGATAAACGCATCCAGCGCACGGGCGGTGGCCGGATCAAACCACTGCTCAAGCGTAGTCTGGCTCATCTTCATCCAGTCCTGCATCACCGTTTTCAGCGCGGCGCTGCGGTGCATAAACGCGTATAACTGATACATCAGCGCCATATTGTGTGGCGTGGTCACGGCTGAACTGTGGATCAGCGTGGTAATGGCCTCGCACGCCCTCTCCCGCCCGGTCACCCCCGCGAAGAAATCCCGGTACTGCTGAGACATCTGTTGCGTAAACCACGTGAATGCCTCCTCCAGAAGCGACTCCATCCCGTCGAAATAGTAGGTCATCGACCCCAGCGGCACGCCTGCGCAGGTGGCAATTTTGCGGTGCGTGACGGCATGAATACCGTGCTCAGCAATGGTGTCCAGCGTCGCCTGGAGTATCTTCTCGCGGCGGTTAGGGTCGTTCGGTGGTCTGCTCATAAAATCCTCATCCAGTTTGTGTACAAATGTACACAAAGTTGCTAGTGTTGTCGCTATTGTTGTACTTCTGGTGCTGATCCCAATGACGCTAACTTCTCCTCGCAAAGCCCTGCATCTGCGCATGTGGGCGCTGTTTATGTTCTTCTTCATCCCCGGGCTGCTGATGGCTTCCTGGGCAACGCGCACCCCGGCAATCCGCGATACGCTGTCCGTCTCGACGGCGGAGATGGGGATCGTGCTGTTTGGCCTGTCGATTGGCTCGATGAGCGGCATCCTCTGCTCGGCCTGGCTGGTGAAGCGCTTTGGCACGCGCGCGGTGATCCGCACCACCATGTGCTGCGCCGTGGTGGGAATGCTCGGTCTGAGCGTGGCGCTGTGGTTCGCCTCGCCGCTGATGTTTGCCCTTGGGCTGATGGTATTTGGCGGCAGCTTTGGTGCGGCGGAAGTGGCCATTAACGTCGAGGGGGCCGCCGTCGAACAGGCGATGAACAAAACGGTGCTGCCGATGATGCATGGTTTTTACAGCCTCGGCACGCTGGCGGGCGCGGGCGTGGGGATGGCGCTGACGGCGCTGGGCATTGCGGCCAATGTGCACATTTTGCTGGCGGCGCTGGTCTGTATTATCCCGATCCTCACCGGCATCAGGGCTATTCCCGCAGGCACAGGACAACACGCCACGGACGAACAGAAGTCTGCGGCAAAAGGGTTGCCCTTTTATCGTGATTTCCAGCTAATGCTGATTGGCGTGGTGGTGCTGGCGATGGCGTTTGCTGAAGGCTCCGCCAACGACTGGCTACCGTTGCTGATGGTGGACGGGCACGGATTTAGCCCCACCTCCGGCTCGCTGATTTACGCCGGGTTTACGCTCGGCATGACCGTCGGACGCTTTACCGGGGGCTGGTTTATCGACCGTTACAGCCGCGTGGCGGTCGTCCGTGCCAGCGCCCTGCTGGGCGGGCTGGGCATCGCGATGATTATCTTTGTGGATGTGGACTGGATTGCGGGTGTGTCGGTGATCCTGTGGGGACTGGGCGCCTCCCTTGGCTTCCCGCTGACCATTTCCGCTGCCAGCGATACCGGCCCCGACGCGCCGACGCGCGTGAGCGTCGTAGCGACCACGGGCTACCTCGCTTTCCTGGTGGGGCCGCCGCTGCTTGGATTCCTCGGTGAGCACTACGGGTTACGCAGCGCGATGCTGGTGGTATTAGGGTTAGTCATTATTGCCGCCCTGGTGGCGCGAGCGGTGGCAAAACCGGAAGCAGAAACAACGTCAATGGAGAAGGGATATGAGCGTTAAACTGATTGCAGTCGACATGGATGGCTCCTTCCTGAGCGATGCGAAAACCTATAACCGCGCGCGTTTTCTGGCGCAGTACGCGCGCATGAAAGCGCAAGGCATCCGTTTTGTGGTCGCCAGCGGAAACCAGTACTACCAGCTGATCTCATTTTTCCCGGAGATCGCCCATGAAATCGCCTTCGTCGCCGAAAACGGCGGCTGGGTGGTGGATGCGGGCGAAGACGTGTTTAACGGCGAACTGTCGAAAGAGCACTTTCTGACCGTCGCCACCCTGTTAAACGACGTGCCCGGCATTGAGATAATTGCCTGCGGAAAAAACAGCGCCTACACGCTGAAAACGTATAACGACCTCTTCAAAGAGATTGCTGCGAAATACTATCACCGCCTTGAAAGCGTCAGCAGCTTTGACAACCTCAACGATATTTTCTTCAAATTCGGGCTAAACGTCTCTGACGACGAAATTCCGCGCATTCAGGCGCTGCTGCATGAGAAGCTTGGCGACATCATGGTGCCGGTGACCACGGGACACGGTAGTATCGACCTGATTATCCCCGGCGTACACAAAGCTAACGGCCTGCGGATCCTGCAAGCGCGCTGGGGCATTGAGGACAGTGAAGTGGTGGCCTTTGGCGACAGCGGTAACGACGTGGAGATGTTGCGCCAGGCTGGGTTTGGCTTCGCGATGGCCAATGCCAGACCGCACATTAAGGCGGTGGCCCGCTATGAAGCGCCGAACAATAATGACGAAGGGGTGCTGGACGTAATTGATAGGGTGCTGGACGGGGAGGCGCCGTTTAATTGATTCCGTGCGCTCTGGTGCCCTCATCCTAACCCTCTCCCACAGGGCTGAGGGTTCCCCACAAAATAATGCCTGCACAGACGGCCCCCTCTCCCTTGAGGGAGAGGGCTGGGGTGAGGGGGAACATACGGCTCTGGTGGTCATTCCGTTCACTTTATGTTCCTTGCTACTCTGTCACGACATGACCGGTGAACGTGCCAGGGTGGCTCAGTCGCCGCCACCCTGGCGACCCGGGCTCCCGGCGGTAAATCGCCGCTTCGCGGTCCCTTCGGCTTATTCCTTCCGGCTTATCGGGGACGGGCGGAAGTAACATCCCTGTACAGCCCGCCCTCTCGGCGCATCCCTGCGCCTCGCCCCGGCCTACAGGAAACGCCTCAGCGATTTACAGCCGGACCGAGGCATCGCTGAAAGCCCTCAGTTATTCTGAGGCAACGTTATCGCTTTTGCTTTCAAATTACTGGGGATCCCTCAGCCCACAGGGAGAGGGAACTGTCCCGAGCTCGCCCAGGGGGGAGAGGGGATAAGGATTACGGTTGCAGGGCGTTTCCGACGCGTTTGTCTTTCAGGAATACCACCATCAGGGCAATCCACAGCACGCCGTTGGCGAGGTTGAACAGGCTGAACAGCCCGTTACCGCCGAAAGCATAAGCATGCTTGCTCACCTCAATTCCGACGGTGAAAATCAGCATTTGCAGCATCCCCATCGCGGCAGAGACCGTGCCTTTACTCATTTCACTGGCGAACAGCGTCAGGCGTACCAGACCGGCATTCGCCACGCCGATACCAAACGCGTAAATGCTCAGCCCCGCCGTCATCCACAGGTACGCATGAGACGAGGCTACGGTCGCCACCGCCGCGATAATCAGCCCTGCCGCTATGGGCCAACCGCCCATAATAATCAGCGAACGCACGGTACGGCGTGACGTCAGACGCGCCAGCACCAGGTTACCGATAATCAGCGCGCCAAAAATCGGCACCTGTAACAGGCCATACTCATAGCTGCTAAGCTGTTCGCCGCTGATGATAATGACCGGCGACTGGGCAATCCACGCCAGCAGCGGCAGGCTGACAAAGCCCGTCGCCAGCGCGCCCGCGACAAAACGGCCGTTTTTCAGCACCGCCTTATAATCACGCCCCAGCTCTTTAAGCGAGAGCTTTTCGCCCAGGCGGGTGGCGGTCTCCGGCATCGCACGGTGCAGACCAAAGAAAGAGATGGCCGCAAGCGCGGCAAAGAGCACGAACATCCCTTCCCACGGCGCGACGTGGACCCATGCGGCTCCCACCAGCGGCCCCAGAAGCGGTGCAATCAGCGCCACGTTCGCCATCAGCGCGGTAATTTTGATACATACCGCCTCCTCAAACGACTCCTGAATAGCGGCGTAGCCCACGGCACCAATAAAGCACAGGCTCACGCCCTGAAGGAAACGCAGCAACGTGAACTGCTCAATGTTCTGCGCCAGCAGCGTGGCGAGACAGGTGACGATAAACCATACCACGCCCGTCAGCATCACCGGGCGGCGACCAATACGATCCGACAGCGGCCCTAAAAGCCACTGTAAAAACATGCCGCCCGCGAGATAGGCGGTCATCGATGTAGGTACCCACTCAATACCTGCGTTGTACTGCTCAACCACAGCCAGCATGCCTGGCTGGATCATGTCGTTGCCGATGTAGGTAGAGAATTCGTAAAGCACCAGACACAGAGGAAAAAGTAACGCCTGACGACCCAGACGATTACCGGAAGAAGAACGGTTTATCATGCAATCTCTTTAATATGAAAAAATCGCGATGAGTGTAATGAATTGCCGCTGTCTGAGATAGCAAATTAACGTGAAAAAACAGAAATAACGCACTTATCGTTGTTGTTTAAGGTTTCCTTAAGTTGCCCTCCTTATGATAGTGCTATTTCACGTTATTGACCGAAACTATGACACACGCCGTCAGCCCTTCAGAATTATCTAAGTTACCGACAAATAAGACAAAACGCCTTTACCGTTTGCCTGCCCGCTTTTATGGTTATCAGCTTTTCGTGCTGATCGTCCTTGCGCTGCTTTTTACCTGGCTTTCGCGCGATGAATCGCTTGACCGATGGATCACCGGCTTCTGGTATGACGCGGCGACGCATCATTTCCCGCTACAGCAAAATCCGCTGCTGGATCTGCTCAACCATCGGCTGGCGAAATATGTGGCCATTGCCCTGGCCGTCATCGCGCTGGTTTACGGGACTTACAGACGCAATGCCCGGCTGGTGACAGCCGCGCTTCTGATGGGTCTGGGCGCGCTCGTTGTAGGAGCCCTGAAAAGCATGAGCCACCACAGCTGTCCGTGGGATCTGGTGGAGTATGGCGGCAAAGCCGTCTCGTATCCCCTGTTCAGCGCGATTCCGGCAGACAGCGGACCGGGACGCTGCTTTCCCGGCGGCCACGCCTCAAGCGGGTTTATGGTGATGGGGCTGTTTTTTGCCTTCTGGCGTGAACGTCCACGCCTGGCCTGGACCTTTGTCGCGTTGGGCGTTGTTATGGGGCTGCTGATGGGATTCGGGCAGGTCATGCGCGGCGCGCATTTTTTCTCTCACAACCTGTGGGCCGGGTGGTGGGTCTGGTTTTCCCAGGTGCTGGTTTACGGGCTGGTTTCCGCCTGGTTTGCTAAAGAGTAACGAGATTATGTTAGAAAATCTGAACTACGAACTGTTTTACCTGCTCAACGCCACGCCGTCGTCACCGGAATGGATGATCGATCTCGCCACCTTCATTGCGAAAGATGTGATCAGCATCGTACCGGCGCTGGCGGTGATCCTCTGGTTATGGGGACCTCGTACACAGGTCACCGCCCAGCGCCATCTGGTGATCAAAATGGCGATGGCGATCGGCGTCAGCGTGCTGGCAAGCTACGTGCTGGGCCACGCCTTCCCACACGATCGTCCGTTTGTCGATCGCGTCGGCTACAACTTCCTGCACCATGCGCCGGACGACTCGTTCCCGAGCGATCACGGCACGGTGATCTTCACCTTTGCGCTGGCCTTCCTGTTCTGGCATCGCCTGTGGTCCGGCGTAGTGCTGATGGGCGTGGCGGTCGCCATCGCCTGGTCCCGCGTCTACCTGGGCGTGCACTGGCCGCTGGATATGGTCGGCGGTTTCCTGGTGGGACTGATGGGCTGCGTCAGCGCAGCCATCCTGTGGAGCCTCTTTGGTCCGGCGCTTTATCGTGGATTATCACAGGCCTATCGCGTTCTGTTTGCCCTTCCGATCCGCAAAGGCTGGATACGTGACTAACCCCGGTCCGTCAGGTTACACTTGAGCCCCCGCCCTGCGGGGGCTCACTTTTTTAGCCCGAGGATCTATGGAAACACGTCGCGATGACCGCATTGCTCAGCTGCTCCAGGCGCTGAAGCGCAGCGATAAGCTGCATCTTAAGGAAGCCGCTACCCTGCTTGGCGTGTCTGAAATGACCATTCGTCGCGATCTGAACAGCGACAGCGCCCCCGTTGTGCTGCTTGGCGGGTATATTGTTCTGGAGCCGCGTAGCGCCAGCCATTATCTGTTAAGCGATCAAAAAACACGCCTGGTGGAGGAGAAGCGCAAAGCCGCGCGGCTCGCCGCCTCGCTGGTGCAGCCGCATCAAACGCTTTTTTTTGACTGCGGTACGACAACCCCGTGGATCATCGAGGCCATCGACAGCACCGTTCCCTTTACCGCCGTCTGTTATTCGCTAAACACCTTCCTGGCCTTGCAGGAGAAACCGGCGTGCCGGGTGATTTTGTGTGGCGGCGAATTTCATGCCAGCAACGCCATTTTCAAACCGCTGAATATTCAGGACACGCTGAGCAATGTATGCCCGGATATCGCCTTTTACTCTGCGGCGGGCGTGAATGTGAAACAGGGGGCAACCTGTTTTAATCTTGAAGAGTTACCGGTGAAACAGTGGGCGCTCAACGCCGCACAGCAGCATGTGCTGGTGGTTGATCACAGTAAATTTGGCAAGGTCCGTCCGGCAAGAATGGGAGAGCTGTCGCGCTTTGACGCCATCGTCAGTGATTGCCGCCCGGATGACGAGCTGGTGGCATACGCGAAAGCGCAGCAGGTGAAGTTGATGTATTGAGGTTATGCCGGGTAAGGCGAAGCCGCCACCCGGCAAAAACTTAGCTGAACCAGCTGCCAAACCAGCCGTGGAATTTCATTAACACAAAGTCCCATATCCGGCTGAAGAAGCCGCCCTCTTCCACCGCTTCCATTACCACCAGCGGACGCTGCTCAATGGATTTGCCGTTAAGCTGGAAATCTATCGTCCCGACCACCTGGCCTTTTTTTAACGGCGCGGTCAGCTGTGGCTCGGTCAGGGTATAGCTGGCTTTCAGGTTTTTCAGCTGGCCGCGTGGAATGGTGACGGACCCCGCTTCACCTGCCCCCAGGTTTACTTCACTTTTATCACCAAACCAGACGCGCTGGCTGACGAAGGTGGCGTCCGGCTTAATCGGCGTGACGGTTTCAAAGAAGCGGAAACCCCAGGTCAGCAGTTTTTCTGACTCGTTAAAACGAATGCGGTCGGTTTTCGTGCCCAGCACCACCGAGATCAGGCGCATATCGCCCTGCGTCGCAGAAGCCACCAGGTTGTATCCGGCCCCGGCAGTTGTACCGGTTTTCATGCCGTCCACGTTAACGTTACTGCTCCAGAGCAGGCGGTTACGGTTAGGCTGGCGAATATTATTGAAGGTAAACTCTTTCTCTTTATGGATGGCGTACTCATCCGGAACGTCATGGATCAGCGCTTTGCCCAGCAGCGCCATATCGCGCGCGGTACTGAACTGACCCGGCGCATCCAGGCCGTGAACGGTTTTAAAGGTGGTATTGGTCAGACCCAGTTTTTTCGCGTAGCCATTCATCAGCCCAATAAACGAGTCCTGACTGCCCGCGACGTAATCGGCCAGCGCAATACAGGCATCATTTCCCGACTGAATAATGACCCCTTTATTCAGATCGGAAACGGAGACCTGATCACCGGGCTTCAGGAACATCACGGACGAGCCGCGCAGCGCCGGGTTACCGGTCGCCCAGGCATCTTTCCCGACGGTGACCATGTCATTCAGCTTGATCTTGCCTGCTTTTAACGCCTGGCCGACCACATAGCTGGTCATAATTTTCGTCAGGCTCGCCGGGTCGAGTTTTTCGTCGGCGTTACCTTCCGCCAGCACTTTCCCGCTGGCGTAATCCATCAGGATCCAGGCGCGCGCATCAACAGGCGGCGCTTCGGGCGCTGTCTGTTCCGCCGCATGAAGCGTTGGGGCAAAAAGGAAAAGCAGCGCCGAGCCTGCCGCCAGGCTGCGCAGAGAAGAAGTTTTTTGCGTCATAAATGCCACCCGAGTGTCCATTCTAAAAATCACGTCACAATCACCGTGTCGCAAGAAGCGATGAGTAATAGCGCACTACAGCCTTCAAAGAAACCTGTTCCAGGTAAAGTTTTTAAAGTTTATGCAATAACATTCAGATACGCTTTGATTGCGGCGTTTTTTTTAGCATCTGTTGCGTAATTGTTAGGTTTATCTCACCATGGCGAAAAGCTGACTCGGATTCACATCTCATCGGGAGTAAATATGATTACGCTGTGGGGCAGGAACAATTCGACTAACGTGAAGAAAGTGCTCTGGACGCTGGAGGAGCTGGATTTACCGTTCAACCAAATTATGGCTGGCATGGCGTTCGGGGTGAATAAAGACGCCGACTATCTGGCGATGAACCCAAACGGGCTGGTGCCGTTGCTGCGCGATGACGAGACAGACGCCACGCTGTGGGAGTCCAATACCATTGTGCGTTATCTCGCCGCGCAGTACGGCCAGGGTCGCCTGTGGGTTGAAAATCCGGCCCAGCGCGCGCAGGGCGAAAAATGGATGGACTGGGCAAACCAGACGCTTTCCCCCACGCACCGCGTGATCCTGATGGGGCTTATCCGTACGCCGGAAGCCGATCGTGATTATCCCGCCATTCATGCCGCCCAGGATGCGTGCGAGTCGCTGTTTGCGATGATGGACGACGAACTGGCGAAGCATACCTGGTTCTCCGGCGACACGTTCGGCGTGGGCGATATCGCCGTCGCCCCCTTCGTCTGGAACCTCACTAACATAGGTCTCAGCTGGACCCCGCGCCCTCACCTTGAGCGCTGGATCCAGCAGCTCAGCGAGCGCCCGGCGTATCGCAACGTGGTGATGATCCCGGTGACCTGATTACGACCCGGACGGGCTGACTTTCCAAAGCTGCCCGTCCGTCTCGTCGGTCAGCACGTACAGATAACCATCCGGCCCGACGCGCACATCGCGGATACGCTGATCTTTATCCCCAAGAATTCGCCCATCCTCCGTCACGCTATTGCCCTTCACGCTCAGCACGATGACGTCTTTCTCCTTCAGCGCGCCGATAAACAGCTTGTTTTTCCACTGCGGGAAGACGTCGCTGTTGTAGAACGCCATGCCGCTGACGGCGGGCGACACTTTCCAGACAAACAGCGGTTTTTCAGTGCCCTCAACGTGCTCGCCTTTCGCTTCCGGGATTTTCAGGCCGCTGTAATTGATCCCGTGCGTCGCCAGGGGCCAGCCGTAGTTTTTGCCCTTCTCAGGAATGTTAACCTCATCCCCACCGCGTGGTCCGTGTTCGTTGAGCCACAGCGTGTCACTCCACGGGTTCATCGCCATTCCCTGCGGGTTGCGAATGCCATAGGACCAGATTTCCGGGCGCGCACCGGCGGTGTTCACAAACGGATTATCCGGTGGCACTTTTCCGTCCTCCGTCAGGCGCACCACCTTGCCCTGAAGCTTGTCCAGATCCTGCGCCGTCGGGCGCTGGTTGTTTTCACCCAGGCCAATAAAAAGATGGCCTTTGCCGTCGAACACCAGCCGTCCGCCAAAGTGGTTGCCGGTAGAGAGCTTCGGCATCTGTCGGAACACCACCTGGAAGCCCTCAATGCGCGACAGGTCATCGCTCAACCGCCCGTAGCCCACCGCGGTACCCGCTTTGCCATCATTACCTGCCTCGGCGAAGCTGAGCCAGACCCGCCGTGATTGTGCAAAATCCGGGGCCAGCGCGACGTCCAGCAGTCCGCCCTGGCCGCTCGCCCACACTTTCGGCACGCCGACAATCGGATCGGAGAGCCCTTTCCCTGCCTGCCAGTGCTTAAGCTGCCCGTCTTTGAGCGTGATGAGCAGCCCCTTGTTATCTGGCAGAAACGCCAGCGACCAGGGGTGATCCAGTTTTGTCTGTAGCACGTCGACCTTAACCGTCTCAGGCGCTGCAAGCAGTGAAAGCGGGAATAACAAGACTGGAAGGAAAATCAGCGAGGATCGAGGCATAACGCACTCCTTTATCGACATATGGCTTAAAGATTAGCCACTGTTCCCGGGTGCGTTACCACTTTTACAAAAGCTTAATCAGAAGGGGGAGTTGCCTCCCCCGCGTTCAGTGCCGGGCAAGCGTTTCCGGCTTGTTCAGACACATAATGCAAAGCGCGAGCGTGGTCAGGCAGTTTTCAAGCTTCTCCGCGTTAACGGCAATAAAATTCGGGCAGTCGTGACGTCCGTTCATCAAACAGACCCCGGCGATGGAGAGCACCTCGGCAGCGCGGCGCAGCGCCACTAATTCGCTTTCAGCGTAGTGCGCTTTCAGGATGGGTGCTTTTTCACGCATGAAATTGCAAAGTTCAAAGAAGTTATCACGCAGATTTTCGCTTTCGCTGACTGACATATACCCTTTCGCCTTGCGGAGTTGCAGATATGCAGCCAGGTCGATTCGGGCGTTGATCAGCTTGTTAAGCAGATCGCGTTTCAGTCTGTCAACGGACATGCTATTCCTCCTCTGTCAGCCATGTTACCTCATTAAGAATAAGGTCATTTTTTGTACAATGTAATGCCTGGGATCAATAAACGATAACTGATTAACATTCTTTACAATGTTACAACGATTGCCGGCCTCAACTGCGCCATCAAGAGTGTATAAATCCCCTGCGATACGCTGTAAAATCCCGCCCTGATAACTCCATAATTGATGAATTTTTAACCTATGAGCAATGTTACGCACCCGCCGAAAATCGGCTTTGTCTCCCTGGGCTGCCCGAAGAACCTGGTGGACTCCGAACGCATCCTGACTGAACTTCGCACTGAAGGCTATGACGTGGTGCCAAGCTACGACAACGCCGACATGGTGATCGTCAACACCTGCGGCTTTATCGACAGCGCGGTTCAGGAATCCCTGGAAGCCATTGGTGAAGCCCTGACGGAAAACGGCAAAGTGATTGTGACCGGCTGCCTGGGCGCAAAAGAAGACCAGATCCGTGAAGTGCACCCGAAGGTGCTGGAGATCACCGGTCCACACAGCTACGAGCAGGTGCTGGAACATGTTCATCACTACGTCCCCAAACCAAAGCACAACCCGTTCCTGAGCCTGGTGCCGGAACAGGGCGTGAAGCTGACGCCGCGCCACTACGCCTACCTGAAAATTTCCGAAGGCTGCAACCATCGCTGCACCTTCTGCATCATCCCGTCGATGCGTGGCGATCTGGTGAGCCGTCCGATTGGCGAGGTGCTGGCAGAAGCCAAACGCCTGGCCGACGCGGGCGTGAAGGAGCTGCTGGTCATCTCCCAGGACACCTCCGCCTACGGCGTGGACGTTAAACACCGTTCCGGTTTCCACAACGGCGAGCCAGTGAAAACCAGCATGGTCGGCCTGTGCGAGCAGCTGGCTAAGCTCGGGATCTGGACGCGTCTGCACTACGTCTACCCGTACCCGCACGTTGACGATGTGATCCCGCTGATGGCGGAAGGCAAAATCCTGCCGTACCTGGATATCCCGCTACAGCATGCCAGCCCGCGCATTCTGAAGCTGATGAAACGTCCTGGCTCCGTTGACCGCCAGCTGGCGCGCATCAAGCAGTGGCGTGAGATCTGCCCGGATCTTACCCTGCGCTCCACCTTTATTGTCGGCTTCCCGGGTGAAACCGAAGAAGATTTCCAGATGCTGCTCGACTTCCTGAAAGAGGCGCGTCTGGATCGCGTCGGCTGCTTCAAGTACAGCCCGGTTGAAGGCGCAACGGCCAACGAGCTGGCGGACCAGGTACCGGAAGAGGTAAAAGAGGAGCGCTGGAACCGCTTTATGCAGCTGCAACAGCAGATCTCTGCTGAACGCTTGCAGGAGAAAGTGGGCCGCGAAATTCTGGTGATTATCGACGAAGTGGACGAAGAAGGCGCGATTGGCCGCAGCATGGCGGATGCGCCTGAAATCGACGGCGCGGTGTACCTGAACGGCGAAACCAACGTCAAGCCGGGCGATATTATTCGCGTGAAGGTCGAAAACGCCGACGAGTATGATTTGTGGGGCAGCCGGGTTTAATCTCCCCACGCCTCTGTTCCAGGCCGGGTAAGGCGTCGCCGCCACCCGGCACATTCCACAGCACTACCCTTTTATCCGCGGATCCAGCGCGTCGCGCAGCCCATCCCCCAGTAAATTAAACGCCAGCACGGTCAGGAAAATCGCCAGGCTCGGGAAGATCGCCACGTGTGGCGCAATCACCATATCCGCCCGCGCCTCGTTCAGCATCGCGCCCCACTCCGGCGTCGGCGGCTGTGCGCCTAACCCCAGAAACGACAGGCTGGCCGCCGAGATAATCGACACGCCTATGCGCATGGTGAAATAGACCACGATAGACGAGACCGTTCCCGGCAGAATATGGCTGAACAGGATGGTGGCATCGCTGGCTCCCATGCTGCGCGCCGACTCGATAAAGGTCTGCTGCTTCAGCACCAGCGTGTTGCCACGTACCAGACGCGCGAAAGCGGGAATCGAGAATACCGCCACGGCGATGATGACGTTCGCCATGCCGCTGCCCATCACCGCCACCACGGCAATCGCCAGCAGAATACCGGGAAAGGCAAACAGCACATCGCAGATACGCATGATGATGCGGTCCCACCAGCCTTCGTAGTACCCGGCCACCAGCCCCAACACGGTGCCAATTGCTGCGCCCATCAGCACCGCAAAGACCCCGGCCGCCAGCGAGATCTGCGCCCCTACCAGCACGCGGCTGAAAATATCGCGCCCGAGCGAGTCCACGCCAAACCAGTGCATCATCGACGGTCCATCGTTCAGCCGGTCGTAATCGAAGTAGTTTTCCGCATCAAACGGGGCTAACCAGGGGGCGATAATCGCCACCAGGATCAGCAGTAACACAAACAACCCGGCGACCATAGCGACGGGCTGACGACGGAATCGACGCCAGAACTCAATCCACGGGGTGCGAATATGGTCCGGCCTGATCCCCGGCATAGCGTTTAAAATGGCCTGGCGACGCCAGTTCAGTAATCGCATCTTACTTATACCTGATGGCCGGGTTAATGGCGGCGTATAGCACATCCACCACTAAGTTGATAAGAATAAACTCCAGCGAGAAAAGCAGGACTTCAGCCTGAATGACCGGATAGTCACGCATATCGACCGAGTCGACCAGCAGGCGCCCCAGCCCCGGCCAGTTAAAGACCTTCTCAACCACAATAGAGCCGCCCAGCAGGAAGCCGAACTGTAGCCCCATCATCGTGACCACCGGTATCATCGCATTACGAAAACCATGCTTCAGAATGACCCATTTCTCACTCACCCCTTTTGCCCGCGCGGTGCGAATGTAATCTTCGCTCAGCACGTCGACAAACGAGGCGCGGGTAAACCGAGCCATCACCGCCGCAACGGCCGCGCCAAGCGTCATAGAGGGAAGAATGTAGTGCTTCCAGGTGTCGGCCCCGACGGTCGGCAACCAGCCCAGCTCAACGGAGAAAATCTGCATCAGTAGCATGCCCAGCGCAAACGCCGGGAAAGAGATGCCGGTGACCGCCAGCGCCATACCGAGCTTATCCGGCCAGCGGTTGCGCCAGACGGCGGCGACAATCCCCGCTCCCAGGCCAAACACTACCGCCCAGCTCATACTGGCAATCGTTAACCAGAAGGTAGGCATAAAGCGGCTGGCAATCTCCTCCGACACCGGACGACGCGACACCATTGAGATGCCGAAATCGCCCTGAAGGACATTGCCAATGTAACGCAGAAATTGCCTGTACAGCGGCTGGTCAAGACCGAGCTGTTTACGCACCAGTTCAATAACCGTCGCATCCGCTTCCGGTCCGGCAATCAAACGCGCTGGATCGCCGGGCAGCATATGGACAAACAAAAACACCAGCACGGCCACAATCAGCAGCGTCGGGATAAGCCCCAGCAGGCGTTTACACACATAATTCAGCATGAGTTTTATTTTAAATCCGCGTCATCAAAGCTAAAGCCCGTATCCGGCATGATGTAAAAACCGGTCAGCGCTTTGTTGTGGGCTGAGACCAGTTTTTCCACCACCAGCGGCACCCACGGCGACTCTTTCCAGATAATGTCCTGCGCCTCTTTGTACAGGCGCGCTTTCTCTTCCGGTTTGGTGGTTTTCAGGGCATCGGCCAGATCTTTATCCACCTGCGGATTACTGTAGAACGCGGTATTGAACAGCGTTGGCGGCCAGTTCTGGGAAGCAAACAGCGGCGACAGGGACCAGTCCGCTTCACCGGTTGAAGCCGTCCAGCCGGTGTAGAACATCCGTACGCCGCTCTCTTTCTGTCCTTTGCCTTCCACTTCCGCCGCTCGCTGTCCGGCATCCATCGCCGTGACCCTGGCTTTAATGCCCACCTGCGCCAGCTGCTGCTGGGTAAATTGCAGCACCTTCTGCGCGGTACTGTGGTTATGCGACGACCACAGCGTGGTGCTAAAGCCGTTCGGATAGCCCGCCTCTTTCAGCAGCTCCCGCGCTTTCGCCGGATCGTACGGCCACGGCTGGTAGCTCTGCGCATACTCGATGGCTGGCGGCATCACGCCCGTCGCGGGAGTGGCGTAACCGGCAAAGGCCACCTTCACCAGCGCCTGACGGTTAATGGCGTAGTTGATGGCTTCGCGCACCTTCGGGTTATCGAACGGTTTCTGCGTGACGTTCATGCTGATGTAGCGCTGCATAATCGACGGGCTGGCCACCAGCTCCAGCTTACTGTTTTTCGCCAGCAGCGCCGCCTGTTCGTAAGGGATCGGGAAGGCAAACTGCGCTTCGCCGGTTTGCAACATCGCGGCACGGGTATTGTTGTCCACGACCGGACGCCAGGTGATTGTATCCAGCTTCGGCAGCCCCTGCTGCCAGTATCCGGCGAATTTTTTCACCTTCACAAAATCGGTCTGGTTCCAGGTAAGCAGTTCGTACGGCCCGGTTCCCACCGGGTGGAAGCCAATCTCTTTGCCGTATTTTTTCAGGGCGGCGGGCGAAATCATCGCCGTCGCGGGATGCGCCAGAATATTGATAAACGCCGAGAACGGCTCTTTCAGGACGATCTTCACCGTCGCCGGGTCAACCGCCTCGGTGCTGGCGATATTTTTATACAGGTTGTAGCGCTTAAGGCCGTTCTCCGGATTGCTGGCACGGTCCAGGTTGATCTTAACCGCCTCGGCGTTGAAGTCGGTGCCGTCCTGGAACTTCACGCCGGTACGGAGCTTAACGGTATAGACCAGCCCATCGTCCGACACGGTATAGCCTTCCGCCAGCACGTTTTTCAGCTTCATCTCGCGGTCCAGGCCGAACAGCCCCTGGTAGAAAGATTTTGCCACCGCCTGAGAAAGGGTGTCGTTAGCATCATACGGATCCAGCGTCGTGAAGTTAGACCCCACAGCCACCACCACATCTTTCGCCGCGAACGCGGGGGCGGCGGCCAGCGCAGCCGTCACGCTCGCGGCAAGCAGCCATTGACGAGCAACAAAAGGAACCATTGTGTTCTCCTGCCTGTTGTAAGTTATAACCGCGAGAATGCATTGCCCTGACGCGGTGGTGCGACAAAATGACCGGGACCCACCTCACGCAGCGCCACGCGCTCAAGGGTTTCGCCCCGTTTACGAATATTGCTCGGCATTTCGTCCTGCAACAGCACGCGCTGGGCGTGACGATGCTCAGGATCGGCAACCGGTACGGCGGCCATCAGCTTGCGGGTGTACGGGTGCTGCGGGTTTTCAAACACCGCCCGACGGGGGCCGATTTCAACTATTTGCCCCATGTACATCACCGCCACGCGATGGCTGATCCGCTCCACCACCGCCATATCGTGGGAGATAAACAGAAACGCAATGCCTAAATCCCGCTGTAAATCGAGCAGGAGATTGATGATTTGCGCGCGGATGGAGACATCCAGCGCTGACACGGACTCATCCGCAATCACCACCTTCGGATTCAGGGCTAATGCCCGGGCTATGCAGATACGCTGTCGCTGACCGCCAGAAAATTCGTGCGGATAACGCCAGGCATGCTCCGGCTTCAGGCCCACGCGCTCCAGCAGCCACGCGACGCGGCGCTGCGCGTCTTCACCGTCGAGCAGGTTATGCACCCGCAGCGGCTCCATAATCGAGTACCCCACCGTATGGCGCGGATCGAGCGACGCATAAGGATCCTGGAATATAAACTGAATATCCCGGCGTACCGCCTGCAATTTACTGTTAGGGAGCGTGTCGATGCGCTCACCGTTGAAGGTGATGCTCCCCTCCTGCGACGCCACCAGCCTGAGCAGCGCCCGTCCGGTGGTGGATTTACCGCAGCCGGACTCCCCCACCAGCGCCAGCGTTTCGCCCGGCCAGAGATCAAAACTGACGTTTTCAACCGCATGCACTTCGCGCTTCACGCGATTGAGGATCCCGCTACGCAGCGGGAAACGGGTCACCAGGTCACGCACTTCGAGGATTGGCCTGCCGGGAACCACCGTATCCTGCTCGGTTTCGTCTTCCTGCTTACCCTGTTCGGTCTGTGAGATCAGCGGAAAACGGCGCGGAAAATCACTGCCATTCATGGCCCCCAGACGCGGGACCGCCGCCAGCAGCGCTTTGGTATAAGAATGCACCGGCGCATGAAAGACCTGCTCCACCGTGCCGGTTTCCACGGCATTGCCCTGATGCATAACCAGCACCCGATCGGCAATGTCCGCCACCACCCCCATATCGTGGGTGATGAAAATCACCCCCATCTCCATCTCCTGCTGCAACACCTTAATCAGTTGCAGGATCTGGGCCTGAATGGTGACATCAAGCGCCGTGGTGGGTTCGTCCGCAATGAGTACCGCCGGACGGCACGACAGCGCCATCGCAATCATCACCCGCTGGCGCATGCCGCCGGAAAGCTGATGCGGGTAGCGGGACAAAATCGCGTGCGCCTCAGGGATACGCACCAGCTCCAGCATCCGTTTTGCTTCGTTGAGCGCCTCATCACCGCTCAGTCCCTGATGCAGGCGGATAGATTCGGCAATCTGCTCGCCCACCGGGAAAACCGGGTTCAGGGAGGTCATCGGCTCCTGAAAAATCATCGCAATATCTGCCCCGCGCACACCCTGCATCCGGGACGCGCTCAGCTCGTTGAGATCGATAACCTGACGGTTGCGACGGCGCAACAGCATCCGCTCGCTGGTGACCTGCCCGCCCGTCTGCTCAAGCAGACGCATCAGCGCCAGCGCGGTAACGGATTTACCGGAACCTGATTCGCCAACAATCGCCAGCGTCTCGCCGCGCCTGAGCGAAAACGATAAATTCTGTACTGCGGGGATGAACTGCCGCTCTTCCTGAAACGCAATATTCAGTTGGTGGACAGCCAGCACTTCGCAGTTGTCCAGCTCTTCACGGTGCGGCACGCAATGCCCCCTTATTCACGATAAATGCCTGTGCTGGGCGCATCGCCGGCATACCCCCACGCCCGGTACATCCCTTCACTGTTGAACGGCAGAGCCACGTTGCCCTCCCGATCCACCGCAATTAAGCCGCCAATCCCGCCCAGCGCCGGCAGCTTCTCCATCACTACCCGCTCGCAGGCTTCACTCAGGCTTAATCCGCCGTAATCCATTAGTGCGGTAATGTCGTAGGCCGCCAGCGCGCGGATAAACACTTCGCCGGTGCCGGTGCATGACACCGCCGCGGTGGCGTTATTGGCGTAACACCCGGCCCCCGGCAGCGGGCTGTCGCCGACGCGACCGGGAAGTTTGTTGGTCATGCCGCCTGTCGACGTCGCGGCGGCGAGGTTACCGGCTTTATCCAGCGCCACCGCGCCTACCGTGCCCATTTTGCTGCGTTCATCGAGCGGCGCGGCATGGTCCAGCTGCGTCATCCCCGCTGTACGGGCCTCCAGCAGTTGCCGGTAACGCTCCTCGGTGGAAAAAAGCTCGGGCGAGACCGTGTCCATCCCGTGCTCGACGGCAAATTTTTCCGCCCCCGCCCCGGCCAGCAGCACATGCGGGCTTTGTTCCATCACCAGACGCGCGGCCAGCACCGGATTACGCAGACGGCTGACGCCCGCTACCGCGCCCGCTTTCAGGGTGACGCCGTCCATCACGCAGGCATCCAGCTCGTGCGTTTCATCGCGCGTAAAGACCGAGCCAATACCGGCATTAAACAGCGGACACTCCTCCAGCAGGCGCACCGCTTCGGTCACCACGTCCAGCGCGCTGTCGCCCGCTTCCAGCATCCGCTGGCCTGTTTCCACAATGGCGTTCAGCGCATCGATATAACGCTTCTCCTGCTCGGGACTGAGCTGTGCACGGGTGATTGCCCCGGCACCGCCATGAATTGCGATAACCGCTTTACTCATTTCGCATCACCCATCAGCCTGGCTGGCTGCTTTTTCTATAAATATCATTATCGTCGACGAATCTTCAGATGATTTTTGAATATAGAAAGACGCAACTGTGATGTAAAGCGTACACCCATCGGGTCATACAGTTAGCCGCACTTTTCTGCCATAATGAGCGCTTTCGTTGTTACTCCGCAGGAGCCCACCATGGATTTTACCGCCGGACTGATGCCGCTTGAGACGGCACTCTCGCAGATGCTTGATCGTATTACTCCCCTGCACGACGTTGAGACGCTGCCGCTTGTGCGCTGTTTTGGCCGTATTGCCGCGCGCGATATCGTCTCGCCGCTGAACGTGCCGGGGTTCGATAACGCGGCGATGGACGGCTATGCCGTACGTCTGGCGGATCTGCAAACGGGTCAGCCGCTGCCGGTGGCAGGTAAAGCGTTTGCCGGGCAGCCGTTCAACGGTGAGTGGCCAGCGGGCACCTGCGTGCGTATTATGACCGGCGCGCCGGTGCCAAAGGGCTGTGAAGCCGTGGTGATGCAGGAAGAGACCGAACAAACGGACGACGGCGTGCGCTTTACCGCCAGCGTCAAAGCGGGACAAAATATCCGCCACATCGGGGAAGATATTACCCTGGGCGCAACGGTCTTTGCCGCCGGGCAAAAGCTGACGGTCGCCGAACTGCCGGTGCTGGCATCGCTTGGCATCGCGGAGATTGACGTGGTCCGCAAAGTGCGCGTGGCGGTGTTCTCCACGGGAGACGAGCTACAGCTTCCGGGTCAGCCGCTGAACGAGGGGCAGATTTACGACACCAACCGTCTGGCGGTGCACCTGATGCTTGAGCAGCTGGGCTGCGAGGTGATTAACCTCGGTATCATTCCTGACGATCCGCAAAAACTGCGCGCGGCGTTTATCGACGCTGACGCCTCTGCCGACGTGGTGATCAGCTCCGGCGGCGTTTCGGTTGGCGAAGCGGATTACACCAAAACCTTGCTTGAAGAGCTGGGTGAAATCGCCTTCTGGAAGCTGGCGATTAAGCCGGGCAAACCGTTCGCGTTTGGTAAACTTCCGCACAGCTGGTTCTGTGGCCTGCCGGGTAACCCGGTCTCTGCCGCGCTGACCTTCTACCAGCTGGTGATCCCGCTGCTGGCGAAGCTTTCAGGCAACAATGCCAGCCCGCTGCCGGAACGTGTGCGCGTGCGGGCGGCAACGCGCCTCAAAAAATCACCGGGCCGTCTCGATTTCCAGCGCGGCATTCTGGCGCGCAACGCCGACGGCGAGCTGGAGGTGAGCACCACCGGGCATCAGGGTTCGCACATCTTTAGCTCCTTCAGTCAGGGTAACTGCTTTATCGTGCTGGAGCGCGATCGCGGCCACGTTGAGGCGGGCGAATGGGTTGAAGTGGAACGCTTTAACCACCTGTTCGGAGGCTGACATGACGATGGAACTGAGCGACCCGGAGATGATGCGCTATAACCGCCAGATCGTGCTGCGCGGATTTGATTTCGAGGGTCAGGAGGCGCTCAAGGCGGCCAGCGTGCTGGTTGTTGGTCTTGGCGGGCTGGGCTGCGCGGCAGCACAATACCTGGCTGCGGCGGGCGTCGGCAGCATGACGCTGCTGGATTTCGACACCGTGTCGGTGTCCAACCTGCAACGCCAGACGCTGCACAGCGACGCGACGGTCGGTCAGCCTAAAGTGGAATCAGCACGCACGGCGCTGGCGCGCATTAACCCCAACGTTCAGTTCACCCTGATTGACGCGATGCTGGATGACGACGCGCTGTTTGCGCAGATTGCACGGCATGACCTGGTGCTGGACTGCACCGATAACGTCGCCATTCGCAACCAGCTCAATGCGGGCTGCTTTGCCCATAAAACGCCGCTGATTTCCGGCGCGGCCATCCGCATGGAGGGGCAAATCACCGTCTTCACCTACGCTGAAGGAGAGCCCTGCTACCGCTGCCTGAGCCGTCTGTTTGGCGAGAATGCCCTCACCTGCGTCGAGGCGGGCGTAATGGCGCCGCTGGTTGGCGTTATCGGTTCCTTGCAGGCCATGGAGGCGATCAAAGTGCTGGCGCACTATGGCACGCCCGCCGCGGGTAAAATCGTGATGTATGACGCGATGACCTGCCAGTTTCGCGAGATGAAGCTAATGCGTAATCCCGGGTGTGAGGTATGCGGAGGTTAAAGCAAACGGCAACCTTGAGGTTGCCGTTTTAGTGTTTGCTCCCTCTCCCTGTGGGAGAGGGTTGGGGTGAGGGCATCAGGCCACACCCATCAAATAGACGTCCGCCCAAACGCCCCCTGCCAGTCCTGCTCAAACTTCACAATTGCCGCATCCACCGCCGGAGAGGTAATAAACTGCTGCGCCACGTCCAGCGGCAGCGTGATGGACTCGCACCCTGCCAGCAGGCAGTCCAGCGCCTGGCGCGGGGTTTTAAAGCTCGCCGCCAGCACTTTTGACTGCGGCGCGTGCAGGGTCAGCAACTGTTGCAGTTCCACCACCGTCTGGATCCCGTCCCCGCCCTGCGCGTCCACGCGGTTCACGTAAGGGGCCACATACTCAGCCCCCGCCAGTGCGGACAACATCCCCTGCGCGGCACCGTACACCGCCGTGCCCAGCGTCGGGATCCCTTCCGCTTTCAGCATCTTGATCGCCGCCAGCCCTTCAGCGGTCACGGGCACTTTCACCACCAGGTCATTGATTATCGCGCGCAGCTTACGTGCGTCTTCCACCATCCCCTCGGCAGTCTTCGCCATCACCTGAGCGAACAGCCGGCCCTTGCCGCCCAGCGCGTCGTGCAGCGCGGGCAGCAGCTCTTCCAGGGGGGTTTTACCCGCCGCCACAATGCTTGGGTTAGTGGTCACGCCCGCCAGCGGGAAGATACGCGCCAGCTTTTTGACTGCCGCAACGTCAGATGTGTCGAGATAAAGTTCCATGATGTCACCCTCAAATTTAGCCTGCACTTACCCTATCACAGCAAAACCTGCTCAGGAATTGACCCACATCAAGATAACTTTCATTCGAAAGTAATTTAATCTTCATATGTAATCAGAGGGCAAAAAAATGATCTTCAATATACAGCGTTACTCCACCCACGACGGCCCAGGTATTCGAACCGTGGTATTCCTGAAAGGCTGCTCGCTGGGCTGTCGCTGGTGTCAGAACCCGGAAAGCCGCTTCCGCAGCCGGGATGTGCTGTTTGATGCGCGTCTGTGCCTGGACGGCTGTGAACTGTGTCAGCAGGCCGCGCCGGGGTGTGTTGAACGCGCGCTGAACGGGCTGGTCATTCATCGTGAGAAGCTTAACGACGAGACGCTCACTGCCCTCACCGACTGCTGTCCGACCCAGGCGCTTACCGTCTGCGGTGAAGAGAAGCAGGTGGAGGAGATTATGGCCACCGTGCTGCGAGACAAGCCCTTCTACGACCGCAGCGGCGGCGGGATCACCCTTTCCGGCGGCGAGCCGTTTATGAATCCTGACCTGGCGCACGCCCTGTTTAAAGCCAGCCATGAACAAGGCATTCATACCGCCGTTGAAACCTGCCTTCACGTGCCCTGGCACTATATCGAGCCGTCATTACCGTACGTCGATCTGTTCCTCGCCGACCTGAAGCATGTCGACGGAGATGTTTTCAAGCAGTGGACGGACGGTTCGGCTAAGCGCATCCTGGACAACCTGAAACGCCTGGCCGCCGCCGGGAAAACGATCACCATCCGCGTGCCGCTGATCCAGGGCTTTAACGCCGATGAAGCGTCCGTTACCGCCATTACCAATTTCGCCGCCGATGAACTCGGCGTCCACGATATTCATTTTCTGCCGTATCACACGCTGGGCATGAACAAATACACCCTGCTCGGCCAACCCTACTCTGCCCCTGACAAACCGCTGGATAACCCTGCCCTGCTGGACTTCGCGCAGCAGTACGCCTGCCAGAAAGGGTTAACCGCGACATTACGAGGATAAACTTATGACCACCCTGAATCTCAACACCCTCAGCGAGCGCATTAAGGCGCACAAAACGGCCCTAGTGCATATCGTGAAGCCGCCGGTCTGTACCGAGCGCGCCCAGCATTACACCGAAATGTACCAGCAGCACATGGACAAGCCGATCCCGGTGCGCCGCGCCCTGGCGCTGGCGCATCACCTGGCCAAGCGTACCATCTGGATCAAGCACGACGAGCTGATCATCGGGAACCAGGCAAGCGAAGTGCGCGCCGCGCCGATCTTCCCGGAATATACCGTCTCCTGGATTGAGAAAGAGATTGACGACCTGGCGGACCGTCCGGGCGCGGGCTTTGCGGTGAGCGAAGAGAACAAGCGCGTGCTGCATGCGATCTGCCCGTGGTGGCGCGGCCAGACGGTGCAGGATCGCTGCTACGGCATGTTCACCGACGAGCAGAAAGGCCTGCTGGAAACCGGCATCATCAAAGCCGAAGGCAACATGACCTCCGGCGACGCGCACCTGGCGGTGAACTTCCCGCTGGTGCTGGAGAAAGGGCTGGACGGCCTGCGCGCCAAAGTGGCCGAGCGCCGCTCACGCATCAACCTGACGGTGCTGGAAGACCTGCACGGCGATCAGTTCCTGAAAGCCATTGATATTGTGCTGGAAGCCGTCAGCCTGCACATCAAACGCTTCGCCGATCTGGCGCGCGAGATGGCCTCCAGCGAAACCCGCGAAAGCCGCCGCGACGAGCTGCTGGCAATGGCGGAAAACTGTGACGTAATCGCCCACGAGCCGCCAAAAACCTTCTGGCAGGCGCTGCAGCTGTGCTACTTCATTCAGCTAATCCTGCAAATTGAGTCCAACGGTCACTCCGTATCCTTTGCCCGTATGGACCAGTATCTCTATCCGTACTACCGCCGCGACGTGGAGCTGGGCCAGAGCCTGGACCGCGAGCACGCCATCGAGCTGCTGCACAGCTGCTGGCTGAAGCTGCTGGAGGTGAACAAAATCCGCTCCGGCTCGCACTCCAAAGCCTCTGCGGGCAGCCCGCTGTATCAGAACGTCACCATCGGCGGCCAGAAGCTGGTCAACGGCGAGCCAATGGACGCGGTCAACCCGCTCTCCTACGCGATTCTGGAATCCTGCGGTCGCCTGCGTTCCACCCAGCCTAACCTGAGCGTGCGCTACCACGCGGGCATGAGCAACGACTTCCTCGACGCCTGCGTGCAGGTGATCCGCTGCGGCTTCGGGATGCCGGCGTTCAACAACGATGAAATCGTCATTCCGGAATTCATCAAGCTCGGCGTTGAACGCGACGACGCCTACGACTACGCGGCCATTGGCTGTATCGAAACCGCGGTGGGCGGCAAATGGGGCTACCGCTGCACCGGTATGAGCTTTATCAACTTCGCCCGCGTGATGCTGGCCGCGCTGGAAGGCGGCCGCGACGCCACCAGCGGCAAGGTGTTCCTGCCGCAGGAGAAAGCCCTCTCTGCCGGTAACTTCGATAACTTCGAGGAGGTGATGGCGGCGTGGGACACCCAGATCCGCTACTACACCCGCAAATCCATCGAAATTGAATACGTGGTGGACACTATGCTGGAAGAGAACGTCCACGATATTCTCTGCTCGGCGCTGGTTGACGACTGCATCGAGCGCGCGAAAAGCATTAAGCAAGGCGGCGCGAAGTATGACTGGGTTTCCGGCCTACAGGTGGGGATCGCCAACCTCGGCAACAGCCTGGCGGCGGTGAAGAAGCTGGTGTTTGACCAGGGTGTTATCGGTCAGCAACAGCTGGCGGCGGCGCTGGCGGATGACTTCGAGGGGCTAACCCACGAGCAGCTGCGCCAGCGCCTGATCAACGGCGCGCCGAAGTACGGCAACGACGACGACAGCGTGGACCTGCTGCTGACCCGCGCCTACGAAACCTACATTGAAGAGCTGAAGCAGTATCACAACCCACGCTACGGCCGCGGCCCGATTGGGGGTAACTACTACGCGGGCACGTCGTCTATCTCAGCAAACGTGCCGTTTGGCGCAGCGACCATGGCGACGCCGGACGGGCGTAAGGCGCATACCCCTCTGGCGGAAGGGGCCAGCCCGGCTTCCGGTACCGACCACCTCGGGCCGACGGCGGTGATTGGCTCCGTGGGTAAACTGCCGACGGAAGCGATTCTCGGCGGCGTGCTGCTTAACCAGAAGCTGAACCCGTCGACGCTGGAAAACGACAGCGATCGCCAGAAGCTGATGGTGCTGCTGCGCACCTTCTTCGAGGTGCATAAGGGCTGGCATATTCAGTACAACATCGTCTCGCGCGAAACGCTGCTGGAAGCGAAGAAACACCCGGACCAGTACCGCGACCTGGTAGTGCGCGTCGCGGGCTACTCGGCGTTCTTCACCGCCCTGTCACCGGATGCGCAGGACGATATTATCGCCCGTACTGAGCATACGCTGTAATAGTGTATCCCCTCTCCCTTGAGGGAGAGGGAGAAAACACTAAAAACGGCAACCTCGGTTGCCGTTTTGCTTTTACTTTCGAATGAAATTAAATTTGTGCTCCCCGTCACCTTGTTATTAGAATGTTTCAAAACGCAGTGACCCAGGAGCATAGTATGACCGTAAAAGTTATCGTCACCGATATGGACGGAACTTTCCTTGATGATGCCAAGCAGTACGATCGTGACCGCTTCCAGGCACAGTTTAAACAGCTTAAAGCCCGCAACATTGAATTTGTTGTCGCCAGCGGCAACCAGTATTACCAGCTCATCTCGTTTTTCCCGGAACTGAAGGATCAAATCTCCTTCGTGGCGGAAAACGGCGCGCTGGTCTTCGATCACGGCGAACAGATTTTCCACGGCGAACTGACCCGCCATGAGTCGCAGATCGTGATTGGCGAACTGCTGAAAGACAAAGGGCTGAACTTTGTGGCCTGCGGGCTGGAGAGTGCCTACGTCAGCGACCAGGCCCCTGACGCGTTCGTGGCGCTGATGTCAAAGCACTATCACCGCTTAAAGCGCATCAGCGATTACCGCGAAATTGACGACGTGCTGTTTAAGTTCTCCCTGAACCTGCCGGACAGCGATATTCCTAATCTGGTGGATAAACTCCACGTCTCCCTGGACGGCATCATGAAGCCGGTCACCAGCGGCTTTGGCTTTGTCGATTTAATTATCCCCGGCCTGCACAAAGCCAACGGCATCAGCCGCCTGCTGAAGCGCTGGAAAATCTCTCCGCAAGAGTGCGTGGCCATTGGCGACAGCGGCAACGATGCCGAGATGCTGAAGCTGGTGAAATATTCCTTTGCGATGGGCAACGCGGCGGAAAGCATCAAAGAAATCAGCCGCTACAGCACTGACGACAACAACCATCAGGGCGCGCTGAACGTCATTCAGGCCGTGCTCGACAACCACTCTCCTTTCGACGTCTGATCCTTTCCTCGCCGGAGTCCTGCTCCGGCACCCTCACTCATTTTCCCGTCCTGTGGCGCAGGTCAAGTTTTTAAACTTGCATTAACTTATTTTTAACTTAAAGTATCGCTTGTAGACATTTTTACTTTCGAATGAAAGATGCGAGGCAGTTATGACCTTTACCAGTGAAACCTTGCCGGCGGATCACAAAGCGGCAATCCGTCAGTTGAAACGTGAGTTACGCGCGCAGATCGGCGACGTGCAGGCGGTGTTCGACAAGCTCAGCGACAGCATTGCCACCCGCGTGGCGGAAATTAACGCCCTTAAAAATAAAGGTGAATCCGTCTGGCCGGTGATCCCGTTTAACGATGTGAAAAACGGCACGATTACCGACGCACAGCGCGAGGCCGTTAAGCGCCGCGGCTGCGCGGTGATCAAAGGTCACTTCCCGCGCGAGCAGGCGCTGGCGTGGGATCAGTCGATGCTCGACTACCTCGATCTGAACAAGTTTGATGAGGTGTACAAAGGGCCAGGCGATAACTTCTTCGGCACCTTGACCGCCTCCCGTCCGGAGATTTACCCGATCTACTGGTCGCAGGCGCAAATGCAGGCGCGCCAGAGCGAAGAAATGGCGCAGGTGCAGTCGTTCCTGAACCGCTTATGGACGTTCGAGAGCAACGGCAAGCAGTGGTTCGACCCGGACGTGAGCGTGATTTACCCGGATCGTATTCGCCGCCGTCCGCCGGGAACCACCTCGAAGGGACTTGGCGCACACACTGATTCTGGCGCGCTGGAGCGCTGGCTGCTGCCCGCTTATCAGCAGGTCTTTGCCCGCGTGTTTGACGGCAACGTTGAGAAATACGATCCGTGGAACGCCGCGCATCGTACCGAAGTGGAAGAGTATACCGTCGATAACACCACCAAATGCTCGGTGTTCCGCACCTTCCAGGGCTGGACGGCGCTGTCGGACATGATCCCCGGCCAGGGGCTGCTGCACGTGGTGCCGATCCCGGAAGCAATGGCCTATATTCTGCTGCGTCCGCTGCTGGACGACGTGCCGGAGGACGAGCTGTGCGGCGTGGCGCCGGGGCGCGTGCTGCCGGTTTCCGAGAAGTGGCACCCGCTGCTTATCGAGGCGCTGACCAGCATTCCTGCGCTGGAGGCGGGTGATTCGGTGTGGTGGCACTGCGATGTGATCCACTCCGTCGCGCCGGTGGAAGATCAGCAGGGCTGGGGCAACGTGATGTACATCCCCGCCGCACCGATGTGCGAGAAAAACCTCGCCTATGCGAAGAAGGTCAAGGAAGCGCTGGAAACCGGCGCGTCGCCGGGAGACTTTCCGCGCGAGGATTATGAAAAAACCTGGCAGGACCGCTTTACCGTGAACGATCTCAACATCCACGGCAAACGCGCGCTGGGCATGGTCTAGCTGTCATACAGCCCTTCCCGCTCCACGGCGGTGCGTCGTTTCCCCTGACGTATCCGCCGTACCGATTCCCGCACGGCCAGCGTGCCGTTCAGCAGCAATGTGCCTACCGGCGCGTCCAGGCGCATGAGCCGCTGCTGGAGCATGTGTACCGCTTCCGTTCCCAGCTCATCGCGGGGAACATGCACGGCCGTTAATGGAACATCCTGAATCGCCGCCAGGTTAAAGCCGTCGATGCTCATCACCGAGACGTCCTGCGGCACGCGCAGGCCGTGGTTTTGTAAGGCGCTGATGGTGCCCGCCGCCATAAAGTCGCCGCCAACCAGGAACGCCGTCGGCAGGTCTTTTCCCTGCTGCTGATTTAGCCAATCGCTCACCAGCTGCTCCGTCTCTCTGGCGCTGAAGCTCGGCACCACCAGCAGATCGCGCTTGTCGTTGAACGCCAGGTTGTGGGACTGCCACGCGTCGCGGATCCCCGACAGGCGCAGCTCCATCGTGTAGCGACGCAGGCACAGCACGTTCATCACCTCGCGGTGTCCCATCTCGAACAGGTACTCCGCCGCCCGCTCGCCGATGGCGCGGTGATCCGGCGCAACGGCAGGCAGACGCATGTGCCGGTCGCGGCAGTTAATCAGCATGCAGGGTTTGCCCACGTCCACCGCCAGATCGTGGATATGCGGATCGTCAATACCGAGAAGAATGGCCGCCTGCGTGTCCGGCTCGTTCATCCGCGCCAGAAACAGCTGGGCGTCGCTGTCGTTCTCCTCCAGCGCGCAGTAGCGCAACCGGACCTCGTGGGAGGCAAGTGCTTTGCTCACGCTCTGGATCACGCGGTAGTAAAAGATGTCGGACCGCTCGTCGAAAGCGCGCTGCGGGGCAAAAACCACCAGGCTGTTAAGCAGCAGACGCCCTGCCGCCATGCCGTCCATTACCCCCAGCTCGCGCGCGCACGCCAGCACCTTTGCACGCGCTTTTTCGCTGGTATTCGCTTTCCCCGCCAGCACCCGCGAAACGGTGCTGATGGAGAGCTGCGTACGGGCCGCGATTTCGGTGATTTTTAGCCTTTTGTCCATTTTGTGATCTGGCTCCATTTGCGAAATGAAAAAATTTTCATAGCGTGTGTGTCAGGCAATAACTGACGTGAATGCCATCATGCCAGAGTGTTTTCGTCGGTTATGAGAAATTTTGCACAAAATCCACTTTTGCCCACTCATTTTCTTCCTTAAGGTGAACTTGTCACACAACTTCCATACTAGTTGTATAGCAACTTAAGCATTATAAGCGGATTGAAATCAAAGGCATAACAATCTGTGTGACACCTGAACCTCCGTCCCCTTACCGTCCGTCTTGTGGAGAGTAAAATGAGTCAGGACATCAATAACACCATTGCGACAAGCAAAACCCGTCGCGTCATCAAGAACCTGCGCTGGTACGTGCTGCTGCTGTTTTTGCTGGGCGTCACCGTTAACTACATCACCCGAAATTCCTTAGGTATTCTCGCTCCGGAACTGAAAGAGAGCCTCGGGATCACCACCGAGCAATACTCCTGGATCGTCGGCGCGTTCCAGATCGCCTATACCATTTTCCAGCCCCTGTGCGGCTGGCTGATTGACGTCATTGGCCTGAAGATTGGCTTTATGGTCTGCGCCGGGATCTGGGCGCTGATGTGTATTTTCCACGCGGGCGCCGGAAGCTGGCTGCACCTGGCCATACTGCGCTTCTTTATGGGGGCTTCAGAAGCCGCTGCCACCCCGGCGAACGCCAAAACCATCGGCGAATGGTTCCCGAAATCAGAGCGTCCCGTTGCTGCTGGCTGGGCGGGCGTGGGCTTCTCCATCGGCGCGATGCTGGCTCCGCCTATCATCTACTTTGCTCACGCCTCGTTCGGCTGGCAGGGCGCGTTTATGTTTACCGGCGTGCTGGCGCTGCTGTGGGTGATCCTCTGGTGGGCGTTCTACCACAACCCCGAGCAGCACCCGAACCTGAGCAAGGACGAGCTGGCGTTTATCAAGCAGGATAACGAACCAGCGCCGGTCAAATTGCCCTTCCTGACCGCGCTGAAAACCGTTTCAAAAAACAAACGTTTCTACGGTATCGCCATTCCGGCCTTTATGGCAGAACCCGCCTGGGCGGTGCTGAGCTTCTGGGTGCCGCTGTACCTCGCCAAAGAGCACGGCATGGACCTGAAGCAGATTGCGATGTTTGCCTGGCTGCCGTTCCTCGCCGCCGACCTCGGCAGCGTGGCGAGCGGCTACCTGACGCGTCTGTATACCCGCCTGTTCGGCTGCTCCCGCGTGAACTCGGTTGTCGCCAGCTCCGTGACCGGCGCGTTCCTGATGATCTCGCTGGCCATCGTGGCCATTACCCGCGACCCGTATATCACCATCGTGCTGATCTCCATCGGCGGCTTCGGGCACCAGATCATCTCCTGCATGCTCAGCGCCCTGGTCGTGGAGTCATTCGACAAAGGCCAGATGGCGACCGTCAACGGCATGCGCGGCTCGGCGGCGTGGATCGCCAGCTTCCTGTTCTCGCTGTTAATCGGTGTGACCGCCGACAAAATCGGCTTTAACCCGCTCTTTATCGCCATGGGGTTCTTTGACCTGATTGGCGCTCTCTTCCTGGTAGCATTTATTGCTGAACGTCGCGCGAAGCGCGCCTGATAGTGGATGTATTGCATATGAAAACCCTGAAAAACTGGACCCTTGATACGCAGTCGGCAAACCATCTGGAACTGCTGGTCGATAGCCAGCACCGCCTGTGCCTGTATGTGCTGGAAGAGAACCTGTTCCGCGTGCTGATCAAGCGTAAAGGCGAGCTGGCGCTGGACCGCACCTGGAGCATCGCACCGGAAAAAGACGTGCCGTGGGAAGGTCGCCGTCGTGACGATATCAGCGGCTTCTCCTGCCCCGCCTGGACGCTGACGCAGCAGGACGATACGTTAACCGTGGCAACCGAGCAGCTGCGCGTCACCGTCCACCAGCCGCTGTGGCTGGAGTGGCACTACCGCAATGACGCGGGCGAGTGGCAGCCGCTGGTCAATGACCGCCCGACCAGCGCCTACCTGCTGAACGCCCACGGTGACGGCGTGGCGCACTATCTCAGCCGCCGTAAGGATGAACGTTTTTACGGTCTGGGTGAGAAAGCGGGCGATTTACAGCGCAACGGCAAACGCTACGAGATGCGTAACCTGGACGCGATGGGCTATAACGCAGCCAGCACCGATCCGCTGTACAAGCACATCCCGTTCACCCTCACCCGTCGCGACGACGTGAGCTACGGTCTGTTCTACGATAACCTGAGCAGCTGCTGGCTGGATCTGGGTAACGAGATCGACAACTATCACACCGCCTACCGCCGCTGGCAGGCGGAAGCGGGCGATATTGACTACTACCTCTTTACCGGCAAGCGCGTGCTGGACGTCACTAAAGCCTTTGTTCGCCTGACCGGAAAAACGCTGTTCGGACCGAAATGGAGCCTGGGCTACAGCGGCTCAACCATGCACTACACCGACGCGCCGGACGCGCAGAATCAGCTGATGAACTTCATCCGCCTGTGCGAGGAGCATGCCATTCCGTGCGACTCGTTCCAGCTCTCCTCCGGCTATACCTCGATTAACGGCAAGCGCTACGTCTTTAACTGGAACTACGACAAAGTGCCGCAGCCAAAGGTGATGAGCCAGGCGTTCCACGACGCGGGGCTGCGGCTTGCGGCCAACATCAAGCCGTGTCTGTTGCAGGATCATCCCCGCTACGGCGAAGTGGCGGAACGCGGCCTGTTCATTCGCGATTCAGAAACCGATGCGCCTGAACGTTCCAGCTTCTGGGATGACGAAGGATCGCACCTCGACTTCACCAACCCGCAGACGGTGCAGTGGTGGCAGAACGGCGTGACCACGCAGCTGCTGGAGATGGGCATCGACTCCACCTGGAACGACAACAACGAGTATGAAGTGTGGGACGGGGAAGCGCGCTGCTATGGCTTCGGCAAGGAGATCGCCATCAAGCACATTCGCCCGGTGATGCCGCTGCTGATGATGCGCGCCTCGCTGGAAGCGCAGCAGCGCTTTGCGCCGGAAAAGCGTCCGTATCTGATCTCCCGCTCCGGCTGCGCCGGGATGCAGCGCTACGTCCAGACCTGGAGCGGCGACAACCGCACCAACTGGGACACCCTGCGTTATAACATCCGTATGGGGCTGGGCATGAGCCTGTCCGGGCTGTTCAACGTCGGGCACGACGTCGGCGGTTTCTCCGGCGACAAGCCGGACGCCGAGCTGTTCGTGCGCTGGGTGCAGAACGGCGTGATGCACCCGCGCTTTACCATTCACTCGTGGAACGATGACCACACGGTGAACGAGCCGTGGATGTATCCGGGCGTCACGCCTGCCATCCGCGGCGCGATTGAGCTGCGCTACCGCCTGCTGCCGTATCTTTACACCCTGCTCTGGCAGGCGCACGCCGACGACGAACCGATGCTGCGCCCGACCTTCCTCGACCACGAGCACGATGCGCAAACCTTCAAAGAATGCGACGACTTCCTGCTGGGCCGCGACCTGCTGGTTGCCAGCGTCGTCGAAGCCGGGCAGCGCGAGCGCCGCGTCTGGCTGCCGGATAACGAAACCGGCTGGTACGATTTTTACACCCACGCGTGGTATGCGGGCGGGCAAGCGATCGTCCTTGATGCGCCGCTGGAAAAACTGCCGCTGCTGGTGCGCGCCGGGGCCGGTCTGCCGCTCAGCGAGCGCATCCGTCACGTGAGCGCCGATAAAGACGATACCCGTGAGCTGAAGCTGTTCCCGGTGAAAGGCGTCGGCACAACCTCGGGGCTGCTGTTTGAAGACGACGGTGAAAGCTGGGGCTACCTGAACGGCAATGCGCTGTGGGTGGAATGGGAAATGGTGTGCGATGGCGCAACCATCAACCTGAAGGTGAACGCTCGCGGCGACTATCGTCCGGCATGGAAGGCGCTGAAGGTATCATTACCGGCGGGGGAAAAACGTACGCTGCGGGTGAATGGAGTTGAAGGGGGCGAGTGGGTGGTGTAGTGCGGCCTGTAGCCCTCACCCTAACCCTCTCCCACAGGGAGAGGGGATAAAATGTAGGCCGGGTAAGGCGAAGCCGCCACCCGGCTATTTTTTAACTCTCGATACCTTTACTGCGCAGGTAATCTTCGTAGTTACCGGTGAAGTCCACCACGCGCTCTGGCGTAATTTCGATCACGCGGGTCGCCAGCGAGCTGACGAACTCACGGTCGTGAGAGACGAAGATCAGGGTGCCCTGATACATCTCCAGCGCCATGTTCAGGGATTCGATCGATTCCATATCCAGGTGGTTAGTCGGTTCGTCCATCACCAGAATATTCGGTTTTTCCATCATCAGCTTGCCGAACAACATACGGCCCTTTTCACCACCGGAGAGCACTTTGGCGGGCTTTTTGATGTCGTCCTGGCTGAACAGCAGACGCCCCAGAATGCTGCGTACCGCCTGCTCATCGTCGCCTTCCTGCTTCCACTGGCTCATCCAGTCGAAGACAGTCAGATCGTTTTCGAATTCATATTCATGGTCCTGCGCGTAGTAACCAATCTGCGCGTTTTCAGACCATTTCACGGTTCCGTTGTCCGGTTGCAGTTCACCCACCAGGGTTTTCAGCATAGTGGATTTACCCACGCCGTTGGCGCCGAGGATGGCAATCTTCTCGCCCACTTCCAGCAGCAGGTTGAAGTTTTTGAACAGCGGGCCTTCATCGAAGCCTTTGGTGAGGGCTTCCACTTCCAGCGCGTTACGGAACAGCTTCTTGTCCTGCTCGAAGCGGATGAACGGGTTCTGACGGCTGGAGGCTTTAACCTCTTCCAGCTTGATTTTGTCGATCTGACGCGCACGCGAGGTCGCCTGACGCGACTTAGAGGCGTTGGCGCTGAAGCGGCTGACGAAGGATTGCAGGTCCGCAATCTGCGCTTTCTTCTTGGCGTTGTCGGCCAGCAGACGTTCACGTGCCTGGGTTGCCGCCGTCATGTACTCATCGTAGTTGCCCGGATAAACGCGCAGCTCGCCGTAGTCCAGATCCGCCATGTGGGTACACACCATGTTCAGGAAATGACGGTCGTGCGAAATGATGATCATGGTGCTGTCGCGATCGTTCAGCGTCTGCTCCAGCCAGCGGATGGTGTCGATGTCCAGGTTGTTGGTCGGTTCGTCGAGCAGCAGGATGTCCGGGTTAGAGAACAGCGCCTGCGCCAGCAGCACACGTAGCTTCCAGCCTGGCGCAACTTCGCTCATCGGACCATAATGCTGTTCAACAGGAATGCCGACGCCCAGCAGCAGTTCGCCCGCACGCGCTTCCGCAGAGTAGCCGTCCATTTCGCCGTATTGCGTTTCCAGGTCGGCCACTTTGTAACCGTCTTCTTCGCTCATCTCAGCGAGACCGTATATACGATCGCGCTCCTGCTTCACTTCCCACAGCTCCGCATGCCCCATGATCACGGTGTCGAGCACGGTGAACTCTTCGAAGGCGAACTGATCCTGACGCAGCTTACCGATGCGCTCGTTAGGGTCGAGCGACACGTTACCGAGCGTTGGCTCCAGGTCACCGCCGAGGATCTTCATAAAGGTGGATTTTCCGCTACCGTTGGCACCAATCAGGCCGTAACGGTTGCCGCCGCCAAATTTGACGGAAATATTTTCGAACAGCGGCTTACTGCCAAACTGCATAGTGACGTTGCTGGTAACTAACACGGAGAGATTCCTGCGAAAAGTGTGATAAACGCGGCATTATGCCACAATTCCGAATTGAGATCCCGTGTTGCAGTAATCCACTAAACTTTAACAAAATCGAAAAAAATGTGATTTCGTACACATCTGAATTCCCAGTTAACGGGAATGCACATATAATGCGCTCCCATTACTGATTCAGACTTATCAACTCATCGCCAGAATGGCTTAGATACCTCGCATAACATGAACATGAAATTAACAACGCTTTTTGCGGCGGCGTTAGCCGTAGTAGGTTTTTGTAAGACCGCGTCTGCGGTGACGTATCCCCTGCCGACAGACGGAAGCCGTCTGGTGGGTGAAAACCAGGTGGTGACGGTGCCGGAAGGTAACACTCAGCCGCTGGAATACTTCGCGGCGCAGTATCAGCTCGGCCTGTCTAACATGCTGGAAGCGAACCCGGGCGTTGACCCGTATCTGCCGAAAGCGGGTACCGTACTCAACATTCCACAGCAGCTGATCCTGCCGGATACCGTGCACGAAGGTATCGTGATTAACAGCGCCGAAATGCGTCTGTATTACTACCCGAAAGGCACCAACACCGTGATCGTTCTGCCTATCGGTATCGGTCAGCTGGGTAAAGACACCCCGCTGAACTGGACCACCAAAGTGGAGCGTAAGAAAGCGGGCCCAACCTGGACGCCGACCGCCAAAATGCACGCTGAGTACATTGCTGCCGGTGAACCGCTGCCAGCCGTTGTGCCTGCCGGCCCGGATAACCCGATGGGTCTGTACGCGCTGTACATTGGTCGTCTGTATGCCATCCACGGTACAAACGCCAACTTCGGTATCGGCCTGCGCGTAAGCCACGGCTGCGTGCGTCTGCGTAATGAAGACATCAAATTCCTGTTCGATAACGTGCCGGTTGGTACGCGCGTGCAGTTCATTAACGAACCGGTGAAAGCGACGTCAGAGCCGGACGGCAGCCGTTACATTGAAGTGCATAACCCGCTGTCCACCAGCGAAGATCAGATCAACAACAACGAAATCGTACCGATTAAGCTGACCAGCGCGGTGCAGTCCGTTACCTCTCAGGCGGATGTTGACACGACCATCGTTGACCAGGCGATTCAGAACCGTTCCGGTATGCCGGTGCGTTTAAACTAATCGTGATAATTAAAAAAGCGGACCTTGAAGTCCGCTTTTTTTTATCCGTTATTCACGATAACGATGCCGCCATGGTCATAGCGATAGTGACAATGGGCGTACTCCAGCGGCGTACCATCTTCCAGATAGATCACCTGCTCTACCTCCAGCACCGGGTCGGTTGGCTCGCAGACAAGGTGCTGCATATCCAGCGCACTGGGCTTCAGCGCCCGCACCACCCGATACGATCCCATGATCTTCAGCCCCAGCGTCTCCTGCACATACCGGAATACCGAACTTTCAAGATGGGTTTTGTTCAGACCGGGGACCAGATTGAGCGGCATTACCGTGGCGTCCAGAGACATCGGCTCACCGTTTAGTAAACGCAGACGGATAAAGTCATAGATCGGCGTATCCGGATTTATCATCAGCGATGCCTGCTCTTTCTCGTTCGGGAAACGCAGTTCGAAGTGCACAACCTGGCTCGTCACCGTGCCTAAATGTTCCCAGGTTTTGGTCGCCCCGAAGTAGTCGCTGCCGGAGAGATCCCACTGGGAAAGCTGGAGGAAATTTTTGCGGATGAACGTGCCCTGCCCCTGTCGGGTATAGACCAGCCCTTCGACAATCAGCTGACGCATCGCCTGCTGAATGGTCATCCGGCTGGTGCTGAACTCCGCCGCCAGCGCGAACTGGTCCGGCAGCGGTTCATTGGCGGCGTACTGCTGGGTGATAATGCGTTTCTTAATTTCCCGCGCTATGGTGATGTACTTCGCCGCCATCGTTCTTCCTTAAATTAGTGTTCTGTCCCGCTGTTTTTTAAAGCCACTCGCTCGGCAACTTTGAGGAAAGGCAGGTAGAAGAATACACCAAATACGATGATTGCCAACTGCACCACCACCGCGCGCCAGTCCCCCGCCGTCGCCAGCCAGGCGCTGAGAATTGGCGGCGTGGTCCACGGGATCATCACCACGCAGCGCGACATTAATCCCAGCGTGGTACAGAGCCAGGCGAAGTAAATGCCGATGGCGGGCAGCAGCACAAACGGGATCATCAGCGGCAGGTTAAACACGATCGGCAGGCCGAAAATCACCGGCTCGTTGATGTTAAACAGACCCGGCGCCAGCGACAGACGCGCCACCTGCTTCGCCGACTTTTGTCGGGAGAAGATAAAGATGGCGATCAGCAGCGAGATGGTGCTGCCCGTGCCGCCCACCATGCCAAACGTCGGCACGAAGATGTTGTTGATGATATGCGGGATCGGCTGACCGTTGGCGAAGGCCAGCATGTTCTCGTTGGTGTTGATCAGCAGGAACGGCTCCAGCACCACGCTGTTAACGACTGACTGATGAATACCGAGGGTGAACAGAAAGTTACCGAAGCTGTAGATGAAAATCGTCCCCGGCAGGCTGGTGTTGATCAGCCGCAGCGGCTGCTGGATAAAGGTCGTAATGAGATGGATCAGGTCCGTGTGCAGAACGTTTGCCAGTATGGCCGCCAGCACCGCAAACAGGGAGAGCGTGAGGATCGTCGGGATCAGCGCAGTAAAGGATTTGCTCACCGCTGGCGGTACGTTCTCCCCGAGCGAAATGTGCAGTGCTCTGAGCCGTGAAATGGCGATAAACAGCTCGGTTGAGAGCAGCCCAATCAGCACCCCGGCGAAAATCCCGGTGGAGCCAATGTTGGCGAACGTCAGCACCTGGGTGACGTTTACCGTGGCGTCGCTGCCGACGGGGGTAATCTGTAAGCGCATCGGCATCATGATAATGAAACTGCTGACGGCGATAACCACTGCCGAGACCGGATTGTCGAAATCTTTGTTACGCGCCAGCGACCAGGCGATCATCGGGGCCAGCAGCAGCGCGGCGATGTTCAGCGTGCCGTTGATAATCGCCTCGCCCCACACCTTAAACTGCGTAAGCGTGTCGCCCGCAAAAATCCACGGGAACACCACGTTATTCACCAGCACCGCCAGACCGGCAAGGATGAAAATCGGCATTACCGTGGCGAAGGCATCGCGCAGGGAGCGAAGATGCACCTGGTTTGCCAGGCGCGCCGAGAACTCTACAAATTTATCGACAAAAGACTGCATGTGCGGTGTTATTTTTGTTTCAGACATAGCGGAGTGTTCCCATTAATCAGTCACAAAAACGGCCCGGCAGCGTACGGCTTACATCTCGCGTCCGTTGGTATGGATAACCTGTTTTAACCACGCGTAGCTCTTCTTCGGCACGCGCTTCAGGTCTTTCAGGTCGTGATTTTCACGGTTGACGTAGACCACGCCGTAGCGCTTGCGCATGTCACCCTGCGAGCTGAGAATGTCAATCAACCCCCAGCCGAGATAGCCCATCACCTCTGCCCCATCCTCGAATATTGCCGCTTTCATCGCCTCGATGTGCGCCCGGTGGTAGTCGATGCGGTAGGTGTCCTCAATCGGATTCACGCCATCCCAGGACTCAATCACCCCAATACCGTTCTCAATCGGGAATACCGGCATCCGCCAGTCGTTGGCGTAGCGGGTGATGATGGTGCGAAAGCCCAGCGGATCGATCTGCCAGTTCCACTCGGTGGCCTTCAGGTACGGATTGTTTTTCTCGCCGTGCAGCAGGTAATAGTTAACCGGCGTGCCTTCCGGGATGGCATCGCTGTCCAGCGTTTTGCTGGCGTAGTAGCTGAAGGCCATAAAGTCGTTCTTCGTGCGCGCAAACAGCGCGAGATCGTCTGCGCGGTAGATATCGCCGAAGCCCTCCTGCTCCACCACCGCCATTACCGCCGGGCTGTAGCCCTGGCCCGCGAAGACGCGCAGCAGGTTCTGGTTGAGGAATTCGTCGTACTGCTGGGCGCAGAAGATATCGCGCGGTTTGCAGGTGGCCGGATAAATCAGCTGGTGCGCCAGCATGCCGCCCATCAGCTTGCCCGGCTTAGTCTGGTGCAGGTATTCGGTCAGAGTCATGTGCGCCACCATCGCATGGTGCTGAAGCTCATACAGCTCGCGCAGGGTTTGCTCACCTTTCATGTAACCGGAAATGCGAAAAGCTTCCGGCATATGGAAAATGTTCTGCTCGTTGAAGGTCAGCCAGTACTTCACCCGGTCACCGAAGCAGTCGATCATCTTTTTGCCGTAGCGGATAAAGGCGTCCACCACGCGGCGATCGTTGAAGCCGTTGTACTCCTGCGCCAGCGCCAGCGGCATATCGAAGTGGTAGAGACAGACCATCGGCTCGATACCGCGGGCGAGCAAATCGTCAATAAAGCGGTCGTAAAAGGCGATGCCCTCGTCGTTGAACTCGCCGTCACCCTGCGGGCAGATGCGGCTCCAGGAGATCTGGAAGCGGTAGCAGTTCATGCCCAGATCCTGCATCAGGTCGAAATCTTCCCGGTACCGGTGGTAGGAATCCGTGGCAACTTTCCAGTCGGAGATGTTTTCTCCCGCCTCGCGGATGTCGTAGACCGACATCCCCTTTCCGCCCTCATTCCAGGCCCCTTCCGTCTGCATGCTGGATACCGAGTTGCCCCATAAAAAGTTGGCTGGCAGTGATTTGTTCATGGTTGCTCCCTTTATGACTAGTCATTTAAATTTCATGACTAGTCATATAGGCGAAGATGAAATATCGATCAAAGGTGTGGATCGTTTTTTGTGAGGTTGATGGAAATAAAAAGCCCCGGCAGTTGCCGAGGCTAAGTTCCTGTTTAACGTTTAAAGCCCGCTTTCGGCTGCAATTTTTGCCTGGGCAATTGCTCCGGCATTGAATATGGGATGCTCGTGATTGTTCGTTAAGTCACGAACGCGGTAGATTTTCCATGCATCATCTTCACGACGAAGAAATACTTCAAGGTGAATGCTCCTCCCGCCACCTGCCCCTTCCATCACCTGGACTACTTCCCCGTTTAAAAATGGCCTTGCGTTTTCCACCCGTAACGCAGGTATCCATTCGCGGGCGTAATCCTGGGTATACGTAAAATAGTCAGACTCTATTAATTCTTGTTCCGGGATTTCCTTAATAGCACCAATGCGAGCAATAGTATCAGCAGAAACATATTTACGCAGTTCGTCGGCAGGATAGGGCCTGGCTTCATTACTGCCGAATGCACAAAGATAGGATTTATAAAATGATTCGGTAGTATCTTTCGCACTCTGATCTTGACTGGCAGCAGAACTACATCCCACCAGCAACATAGCGACTGATAAAAATATCCTTTTCATCAATGCATCCTGTAAATTTTAAATGATGGTTGCATTTTGCGGTACCAAGGCCCCGGATACATGCTTTTTTGAACAAAATCAGAAATCCACTGCGTGCCGTCATACATAGTCATGTGACCTATGCCGTTTCCTCCGGGATATGGCTGTATCACAGCCACATCGCCAGCTATTAAAGTCGAACCGGGCGGCAGCTCACGGAATCCAGCACGTAATAATTCCGCCCCATAATCTTTTGCATAATCTGTATTAGGCACCTTAACACTTCCAGCCAGAATCGCCAGACGGGTAAACTTAGCACATTCACTATAAGAGTGCCTCAGCGCGTGTGAACGGAGATACGAAACAGCAACATCTTTATTCCAACTCATTCTTAGTTCCCTTAAGTAAGTAAGAACGGAATTATTGTGCCAGTCATTAACCTGATGTTGGTTAAATAATGCTTAAATTTGTCCGGCCAAAATATTACTTTCGCGCCCAATAAAAAGGCCGGATTCGCTGCGCGGATCCGGCCAGAGTCATCGCTGTTAAAAGATTATCCGCGCGGGGCGTCGCCAAAGACGCTGTAGTCTGGCAGCCGCACCTGCTGATATGGCTCCCAGCCGCCGCCGAGGGCTTTGTAGAGCGCCACCAGATCAAGCGCGCTCTGCACCTGCGCCTGCGCCCGCTGCTGTTCGGCCTGAGCGAGCTGACGCTGGGCGTCCAGCACATCAATAAAGCTGGCGATCCCCTGCCGGTAGCTGTCGCTGGCGAGATCAAAGGCGTTTTGCAGCGCGTCGATGGTTTTCGCCAGGCCCGCTTCACGCTGCTGGTCGGTGCGATAGCTCACCAGCGCGTTTTCAACGTCGCCGAGCGCCGTCAGCACCGTCTGACGATAGTCCAGCACCGCCGCCCCCTGCTGCGCGCGCGCCACCTTAACGCTGGAGACCAGCCGACCGCCCTGGAAAATCGGTATGGAAACCTGCGGGCCAAAGCTGTAGAAGTGGCTGCTCCAGTCGGTTAGCCAGTTGGATTCGCTGTTGCGCAAGCCAAACTGCCCGGAGAGGGTAAAGCTCGGGAACAGCTCTGCCACCGAGACGCCAATCTGCGCCGTGGCGGCATGGAGATTCGCCTCCGCTTCGCGCACGTCCGGGCGACGGCGCGCCAGGGTGGACGGAATACCGGTCTGCACAATATCCGGCAAGGCAGGCATCGGCTGCACGGATTGCAGTTCGGCATCCAGCGCCCCCGGCGGTTTGCCAAGGAGGATCGCCAGCCCGTTCATCGCCTGGCGTTCCTGCGCCTGATACTGCGGCAACTGAGCTTCAAGATTGCCCAGCTGCGCCCGGGCGTTCTCCACGTCCATCTGCGGCGACAGCCCGCCCCGCTGGCGGCTTTCGGTCAGATCCAGCGTCTGCTGTGCGCTTTCAATTTGCGTATTAAGCGTGGCAATGATGCTCTGCGCTCCACGCAGCTGTAGCCACGCCCGCGCCACTTCGGCTTCCAGCGAGACCAGCGCATCGTTACGCTGCTCGATCGCTGCCCGCTGCTGCGCCTCGGCCGCTTCTACCTGACGGCGCACCTTGCCCCACAGGTCGATTTCCCACTGGGCGTCGAAGCTGCCCTGATAGAGGTTAATCGGCTGCGTCAGCGGGCCTAACGCGCCCCGCAGTTCAGGATCGACATTATTCAACTGGTCGTACACACCGTGGGATTTTAGCTCCCCTTCCAGCCCAAGCTGCTGGCGCGTCGCCTGCACATTGCCATTCACCGACGGGAAAAACGCCCCGCCGGCCTGGTTAATCTGTTCGCGCGCCCCGGCAATGCGTAATACGGTTTGCTGTAGCGTCAGATTTCCGGCGATGGCGCGTTCAATCAGGCTGTCGAGCTGCGGCGAGCCGAAGGTTTTCCACCAGCGCGGGTTAGTGGCGGCGGAGGAAGTTTGCGATTTCACCGCGCTGTCGCCCTTATCGTTCCAGTGCGTGGTGGCGAGCGGTGCAGGCTGTTGGTAGTCCGGCCCGACGGCGCAACCCACCAGCAGCATCATTATCATCAGGGGGTGTAAACGTCTGTGTATCATCAGTGTGCTCCTGCACTCCCCTCGCTCTTAACCGGCGAGAGCAACAAACAAAACGGAATCAGTAATAAGGCCACCGCGCTCAGAATGGTGAAGACGTCGATGTAGGCCAGAAAGCGCGACTGCTCGATCATCGTCTGGTACATCCGCCCGGTGGCAATGCCGGTCGGATCGCCCACCTGAGTGGTGAAGTTCTGGATCGCCTGGGCGCTTTCGCGTATCGCCAGCTGGAACTGCTCATTAAACGGCGAAGCGTGGTAGGCCAGATGCGCGCTGTGCGCCTGCGAGCGCTCGGTGATCGCCGCCGTCGAGAGCGAAATCCCAATCGAGCCGGCCACGTTGCGGAACATGGTAAACAGCGCCGCCGCGTCGGCGTTAAGCCGCCTCGGGATCGAGATAAAGGCGATGGTGGTCAGAGGCACAAACAGGAACCCCAGTCCAATCGACTGGGCGCTGCGGAACAGCACCAGCGTTTCGAAATCGATATCCGGCGTCAGCGTGCGGGACCAGAAGAACGACACCGCCAGGCAGGTAAAGCCGAAGGCGATGATCCAGCGCGTCTGCACCACCGGCATTAGCTTCAGCACCAGCGGGATGGTCAGCACAATCAGCACCGCGCCGGGCGAGAGCACCAGCCCGGACCAGGTGGCGGTATAGCCCAAATCCTGCTGCGCCAGCTGAGGAATAACCACCGAACTGCCGTACAGGATCATCGCCATCCCCGCCATCAGCAGGCTGGAGATCGCAAAGTTGCGGTCCTTCATACAGTGCAGATCCACCACCGGCTTTCTGGCATACATCAGCCAGTAGATCGCGCCGATAATACCGACCAGCGTCAGTACTGCGAAGGTGCGGATAAAGTTCGAATAAAACCAGTCATCATCTTCGCCCCGGTCGAGCATCACCTGCAAACAGCCAAGACCGAGGGCGATCAGGCCGATCCCCGTCCAGTCGACGGTGAGCTTCTCTTCCGACTTTTTCTCCCACGGCGGATCTTCCAGCAGCTGATAGATGGCCAGCACCGTCACAATCCCTACCGGGATATTGATAAAGAACACCCAGCGCCAGGAGTAGTTATCGGTGATCCAGCCCCCCAGCGTGGGGCCGAGTACCGGCGCGACGATAATGGCAATGGATGAAAGGCCAAAGGCTTTGCCCCTGTCCTCCGGCTTAAAGTAGTCGAGTAGCACCGACTGCTGGGTAGGCTGCAACCCGCCGCCAAAGAACCCCTGCATCACGCGGAACAGGATGATTTGCCATAGCTCGGTGGCGATACCGCACAGGAACGAGCAGATGGTGAACATCACAATGCAGATCAGGAAGAACTGTTTGCGGCCAAACAGGCGGCTGAGAAAGGCCGAAATCGGCAGCACGATGCCGTTCGCCACCAGGTAGCTGGTGAGCACCCAGGTGGATTCGTCATAGCTGGCCGAGAGCGACCCCGCGACGTGGGGCAGCGCCACGTTGACGATGGTGGTGTCCAGAATTTCCATAAACACCGCCAGGGTGACCACAATCGCCACCGCCCACGGGTTACTGGCGGGCTTCCAGTTATCGTGGCTGTGATCCGTCATTCCACGGTGACCTTCGGTTCAACCGACAGCCCCAGCGGCAGCGGCTTGTTCGGATCCAGCCCTTTATCAATCACGATTTTCACCGGTACGCGCTGAACGATCTTCACAAAGTTACCGGTGGCGTTTTCCGACGGGAAGGCGGAGAAGCGCGAGCCGCTGCCCTGCTGGATGCTGTCGATATGGCCTTCCAGCTCCATATCCGGCCAGGCATCGACGGACACGGTCACTTTGTCGCCCGGCTTCATGCGCTCAAGCTGCGACTCCTTGAAATTCGCCACCACCCACACGTTCGGGGAAACCAGCGAGAACAGCGCCGTGCCGGCCTGCACCAGCGTACCGGGCTGGACGTTGCGTTTAGTGACGAAACCGTCGAACGGGGCGCGGACTTCGGTATAAGAGAGGTTCAGGTTGGCGGTTTCCAGCTGCGCTCTGGCCTGATCGACCTGGCGTTCGCGGGCTTCGACGTTGGTCTCCTGCTGGCGGATTTGCAGCTGGACCTGCTCCGCCACCTCCAGCTGCGCCTGGGCGCTGGCCAGCCCCGCCTGCGCGCTGCGCAGCTGAGCGTTCGCGGCATCGATACTTTGTTGCGTGGTCGCGCGCGGGTCAACGCCGCGCTGACGGCGGTACTCCGCCTGCGCGTTGGCCATATCCGCCTGGGCTTTAAGTACCTGGGCTTTGGCTTCATCACGCTGGGCGGGATATTGCACCTTCGAGAGCGCCAGCTGCGCCTGGGCCTGATGCAGCTGCGCCAGCGCCAGCCCAAGCTGGGCCTGAGCCTGATCGCGCTGGGCGGTGGTATCACGCGGATCGATCACCACCAGCACATCCCCTTTCTTCACGCGCTGGTTATCCCGTACGCGAAGTTCTGTGACGTAGCCTGCCGTTTTTGGGGCAATGGTCACTACGTCGCCGTCGGTGAAGGCGTCGTCGGTGGTCTCTTCGTTACGGGTTAAAAACCACCAGACCAGCGCCACAATCACCATCACGATGACCACGATACCAAGGATAATTAACGGTTTTTTCCCCGGGCGCTTGCGCTCGTTATTGTTTTGATCCTGCTCGTCAGCAGGTGGGTTTTGATCTTCTGCCATAGTTCAGCAACGGTCCTGTCAGTGAGCGGCATCACACTATGCCGTTCACTAAAGCTAGGACGTTGCTATACATTTGCCAGGAAAAACTGACAAATTGCGCACTATATGAGAAGGAATAGTCCGAAACCGACCGCCGCTGACCAGAGCAGCATCGGGATTGACCATAAATGGAAGCGCCACCAGATGCGGCGATCGTTGGCCATCCGCAGGGCGATGAGGTTAGCCAGCGAGCCGGGCAGCAGCCCAAAGCCGCCGACGTTGACCGCCCACGCCAGCAGTACCGTAGGGGGAACATAGTTAAGCAGCAAAATGGTGGACGGCACGTTACTGATCACCTGCGAGAGACCAATCGCCGTCAGCCATAATCCCGGCTGCGACAGACCGCCAACGCTATGGAGAACGTTCTGCAATACCGGGAGCTGGATCAGCAGATGGACGTCAATAAACATCGCCATAAACACCAGCAGCAGCGTCCAGTCAACGCTCACCAGCACCCGCCGGGCGAGGAACAGGAAGCCACACGCCACCAGCAGCGCGCCAGCCAGCGCCTGGTTTAACTCCAGCGCGATAAGAAAAACGATATACAGCCCCAGGCAGCTCCAGACGAGACGCGGCTGCCACTGGGGCCCGGTTGTACCGCTGTGGTACTGCAACGATTTATTCGGGAAAGCAAACCAGCCCACCGCCAGCAGCGACGCCACGATCGCCAGCGCCAACGGCGCCATCTGCCCGGTAAATGCGGTAAACGACAGGCCGGAGCGTCCCCACAGCAGAATGTTCTGCGGGTTACCGATCGGCGTGAGCAGCGAGCCCGCATTGACGGCCAGCGCTTCAAAGATAATCAGACGGGTAACCGGTATTTCGCACAGCTTACGCAGCGTGAGCGTAAGCGGCACCACGATAAACAACGCCACGTCATTAGTGAGAAACGTCGACAGCAGCGCCGCCGAAAAGACCATGAACAGGGCCAGCTTGCGCTCGGTGGCGAAGCGGCGCACCATTTTGCGCCCCAGCACGTCAAAATAGCCGCTCAGCTCCACGCCTTTGGTGAGCATCATCAAACCGCTCAGGGTAATTATGGTGCGCCAGTCTATGGCCGCCGGCCAGGTGTGCGGCGTGAAGGGCACAAAGACGCTGAGCCCAACGCCAGTGATAAGTAAAAGATGGAAAAAGCGATCGCGTTTCAGGGCCTGCAAGCCGGGGATGTTCATTCAGCGGAGGGACCGTATTTGAGCGTAAATTCGCGGAACTTCACCAGCGTCTCTTCGCTAACGTGGTGTTCCATACCTTCGGCATCCCGACGGGCAATTTCCGGGCTGACGCCCAGTACCAGTAAAAAATTCTCGACGATCTGATGGCGCTCGCGGCTCTCCTGCGCCAGTTTTTCGCCTTCAGCGGTGAGAAACACCCCGCGCCAGGGGATCATCTCGATCAGCCCGACCGACGCCAGACGTTTTAACATTTTGGCAACGGTTGGCTGCGACACCCCAAGGCGTGCGGCCATATCCACCTGGCGCGCTTCTCCAACCTCACGAATCAGATCAGAGATCAGTTCGACATAATCATCAATCAGCTCCCGGCGATGCGCCTCGCGCACCTGGCGGAAGCCTTCCACATGCTCTTCAACGTTCACCAGTTGCGTCGTTTTTTTTGTTGTTGGCTTACCTGCGCGACGGTTCATTGTGCTTCCTCAATGGGGTTGACGCTTCCAGCGCCCTGTAACGGAGCGCACATTGTAAACCATAGCTCTACAAGCACAAAAAATTAACGAATTAGCCATAGCTATACAATATAGCCTGTGCTATATCTGTATGTAATGCAGTCACCCTTCACGGATCGAAGGGATCATGAATCAGGAGGTCTTATGAATGAATTCAAGAGGTGTATGAACGTGTTTACCCACTCTCCTTTTAAAGTGCGCCTGATGCTGTTGAACATGCTGTGCGATATGTTTAACGCCAAACCCCAGCAGGACGACAACTCTTCCCACTAAGCGGCGTCGCGGTACGCCGCTTCATTTTCCTGTCACACTTTCGCTGTAAGCTGGCCTGTTCCCGATTATTTTTGCGTATTTGCAGCCCCCTTCGCAAAACATCTGTTTAGCAACTGTTGACCTTAATTCACGCTCGCACTATCTTCTTGCAGCCCTGCACAATTTGCGGCTCGCTGAAGCGGACCTCTCATTCCCTTTCCACGCACTGTCCGGCAGGCTTTGACCCTTGACGCCAGGGTGAGCACATGGCGTTTTCGTGATAGTGATCTATGAACGTAACCCTGATTGATACACTTGTTACCCGCAGCCGGGGCTTAAGCCCGTGGACGGGATTCTATTTTTTGCAATCGCTGTTGATTAACTTTGCTCTTGGCTACCCCTTTAGCCTGCTTTATGCCGTCGGGTTCACCTGTATTCTTCACCTTCTCTGGCGAAGCGCACCGCGCATGCAGAAGGTGCTTATCGGGATCTGTTCTCTGGTTGCTGCCGCCTATTTCCCGTTTGGCCAGGCCTATGGCGCGCCAAACTTTAATACCCTGCTGGCGCTCCACTCCACCAATATGGAAGAGTCCACAGAGATCCTGACGATCTTTCCGTGGTACAACTACGTGGTTGGCCTTTTCATTTTTGCCCTCGGCGTGATTGCGGTTCGCCGTAAGCCCGTCGGGAAAAAGGCATGGGGTAAAATTGAAAGCCTGTGTCTGGCCTTTAGCGTGGTGACGTTTTTTGTTGCGCCGGTACAAAATCTGGCCTGGGGCGGCGTGTTTAAGCTTAAAGATACCGGGTATCCGGTGTTTCGCTTCGTCAAAGACGTGGTGGTGAATAACGAGGAAGTGCTCGACGAGCAGGCACGTATGGCCGAGCTTTCCACCATGAAAGACACCTGGAACGTGCTGGCGGTGAAACCGAAGTATCACACCTACGTGGTGGTGATCGGAGAAAGCGCGCGTCGCGATGCGCTCGGCGCGTTTGGCGGTCACTGGGATAACACGCCGTTTGCCAGCGCCGTTAACGGTACGCTGTTTACCGACTACGTGGCGGCCAGCGGCTCGACGCAGAAATCACTCGGTCTGACGCTCAACCGCGTGGTGGATGGAAAACCGCAGTTTCAGGATAATTTTGTCACCCTGGCCAACCGGGCAGGTTTTCAGACATGGTGGTTCTCTAACCAGGGACAGATCGGCGAATATGATACCGCCATCGCCAGCATCGCGAAGCGTGCCGACGAGGTACAGTTCCTGAAAAGCGGTGATTTCGAAGCCGATAAAAACACAAAAGATGAAGCGTTGCTAAAAATGACGGCGCAGGTCTTTGCTACTCAGCGCACCCAGCCGCAGCTGATTGTCCTGCACCTGATGGGGTCACACCCGCAGGCATGCGATCGTACCGGGGGAAAATATGCGGAGTTTGTGCAATCCAAAGAGACGTCCTGCTACCTCTACACCATGACGCAAACCGACGATCTCCTCAGCAAGCTGTACGGGCAGTTGCGCAACAGCGGCGACAGCTTCTCGATGGTCTATTTCTCTGACCACGGCCTGGCGTTTAAGGAGCGCGGTAAAGAGGTGCAGTATCTGGCCCACGATGACAAGTTCCAGCAGAACTTCCAGGTACCGTTTATGGTGCTGTCGAGTGATGACAAAACGCATCGCATTATAAAAGCGCGCCGTTCCGCGAACGATTTCCTGAAATTCTTCTCACAATGGACGGGGATTAAGGCGAAAGAGATAAAAAATGATTACCCGTTTATCTCCGGGAAGAAGGGCCCGCCAGTTTACATTACCAACTTTAAGTTACAGAAAGTCGACTATAACCATCTTGGGACGGATATTTTCGATATTAAGAGTAAGTAATTTCTGCCGTTTCGTGCGGGCTAATGCCCTCACCCTGGCCCTCTCCCACGGGGAGAGGGTACAAACAAAAAAATCCGCCTCAAAGGGCGGATTTTTTACTGGCTCACCGAAGTGATTAGAAGCGGTAACCTACGCCCGCGATCCAGGTGCCAACGTCAACGTTGCGGATACGGCTCTGCTCATAGGAGAAGTCCAGAGCAACGTTTTCGATTGGGTTGAACTGCATACCTGCGCCATAGGAGAAACCATAGTCGCTGTTGCTTGCAGTACGGTTCAGACCCTGGTTTTCGGTCTGCTGGAATTTACCGTAGCCAACACCTACAACACCGTAGATGCTTGCCCAGTCATTCAGGCGGTAAGCAGGACCCGCGGTGATGCCGTAGTACTGACCTTTATTGTAAGAGCCATTTTCAGTACGATCTTTCTCGGTGTAAGTGAAAGAACCGATCACACCCAGCGGGTTGTTGTCTTGCTCGTAACGGTACTTCAGGTTGAAACCGTTGGTTTTGTTCATCACGCCCTGCATATCGCTCTGAGCGTAACCACCAGTTACAGTAGAAGTTGCCGCTACAGCGGTACCTGCGGAAACAGCCAGAACAGCTGCCAGTGCTGAAAGACATGCAATTTTTTTCATAACCACCTCAAATGTGCTTCAAGTAAGTCCGTAAGTTTTAAATATATCAAAAAAATCTGTGAAACTCTTTGTCATTCACGATGTCTAATGCGACCTTTCCTGTAACAGAACATTTCCAGCACCAGCTATCTTGTTAAAATAACTCCAGATTTTCACCTTCAAACGCTAATAGTGCGCGTCATCGCCAGAAAGTTCATCCAGATTATTCCTAATCTTTCAGGCGATAAAAGCATCAACCTTTCCTCATTTTACGGATTTTCCCTGGATTTTTTTCAACAGTAGCTCAACCGTCGCAGCTTATTTCCATTACACTGCGACTTTTACCTCTTTTGACAAAAATTGACAGGAGAAAGGATGCCAGGTTTACCCCGTAAATCGTCGGTCTGGATGCCGGTGGCAGTTATACTTATCGCGATGATGTCCATACAAAGCGGCGCGTCGCTGGCAAAATCGCTGTTTCCGCTGGTTGGTGCGCCCGGCGTCACGGCGCTGCGTATCGCATTAGGCACCCTGATCCTCGTGGTTATCTTTAAACCCTGGCGGCTACGGTTTAAAAAGGAGCAGCGACTGCCTTTGCTTTTTTATGGGCTGGCACTGGGAGGGATGAACTACATGTTCTATCTCTCTATTCAGACTATCCCGCTGGGGATCGCGGTCGCGCTTGAATTTACCGGCCCGCTGGCGGTTGCCCTCTTCTCTTCTCGTCGTCCGGTAGATTTTATCTGGGTCATACTGGCCGTGCTGGGGCTATGGTTCCTGCTGCCGCTCGGGCAAAGCGTTTCACAAATCGATTTGACAGGGGCAGCTCTGGCGCTGGGCGCGGGGGCATGCTGGGCGGTGTATATTCTCACTGGCCAGCGTGCGGGCGAAGAGCACGGCCCCGCGACGGTCGCCTTAGGCTCACTAATTGCCGCCGTAATCTTTGTCCCAATCGGAATGGCACAAGCGACAGACTCAATATGGCAGTGGTCAATCCTGCCGGTTGGTCTGGCGGTTGCCATTCTCTCTACGGCCCTGCCCTACTCTCTGGAGATGATCGCCCTGACGCGCCTGCCCACACGCATTTTTGGTACGCTCATGAGCATGGAGCCCGCGCTGGCCGCCATCTCAGGAATGATTTTCCTCGGTGAAACCCTGACCCTGGTACAAACGCTGGCGCTCTGTTCCATTATCGCGGCGTCAATGGGCTCCACCCTGACCATGCGCCCGGAACCTAAAGTGCAAAAAATCGATCTCAACTAGGCCTTAAATTCTGCATGGCTAACCCGCCATGCAGAATATACGCCTCGTCAGTACTTCAAATAATTTCTTACAAACTATCTTGTATTGCCAAAATATTTCACCTGCCCGGCTTCCCGAAGAATGAATTAAGATTGATCTGTATCAACTTTAATAAACTACTTATTTTTCAATCAGTTGATAATACAATCTTACTTTCACTATTAAACCAATAGGCAGAGCCAAACCGCAGAGAAAAAATCCGGTGCTATACTTAGTCCCGTAATTACCTGGGACACAAACATCAAGAGGATATGAGATTATGAGTACCGCTAAACTGGTGAAAACGAAAGCGTCTAATCTGCTTTATACCCGTAACGATGTATCGGATAGCGATAAAAAAGCGACCATTGAGCTGCTGAATCGCCAGGTGGTCCAGTTCATCGATCTTTCGCTGATCACCAAACAGGCTCACTGGAATATGCGCGGTGCAAACTTTATTGCCGTTCATGAAATGCTGGATGGCTTCCGCACAGCACTGGTGACTCACCTGGATACCATGGCCGAACGTGCCGTACAGCTGGGTGGCGTGGCACTGGGTACCACACAGGTGATCAACAGCAAAACGCCATTGAAAAGCTATCCGCTGGATATCCATACCGTTCAGGATCACCTGAAAGAGCTGGCGGACCGCTACGCGATTGTGGCGAATGATGTTCGTAAAGCGATTGGCGAAGCCAAAGATGAAGATACTGCTGATATCTTCACTGCCGCATCACGCGACCTGGATCAGTTCCTGTGGTTCATTGAGTCCAACATCGAATAATCCCTGCGGATTTTCCGAATAACCCTCGCCCCTGGCGGGGGTTTTGCACATTTATGGTGCGCACTTTTGCCCGCAACGGCCGCAAAAGTGAATAAAATGTAATAATCACCTCACACAACCGTTAACGGAAGATTGTTTTTTCGTCAGATTCTGCGCTAAATATCCCCCTGTCAGAAGACCTTAACGAAGCGCACCAAAACGGTGCTCCATTCTGGTGCAACCTGGCAGGATTGCCACGCTTTTCGTGCAATGCGTGACATCATCCCCTTTGCAAAACAACAGCTTGTAAAACTGGCATGATTTTTTCATTGTGCCTGAGGTTCTCGCAGGGGATCGCCCCGTGGATATAAAAGGAAATGCTATGAAGTCTGTATTAAAAGTTTCACTGGCTGCACTTACCCTGGCGTTTGCGGTGTCCTCGCAGGCTGCCGACAAACTGGTTGTGGCGACGGACACGGCGTTCGTACCGTTTGAATTTAAACAGGGTGATAAATACGTTGGTTTTGACGTGGATCTGTGGGCCGCTGTCGCAAAAGAACTCAAACTGGATTACACCCTGAAGCCAATGGACTTCAGCGGCATTATCCCGGCACTGCAAACCAAAAACGTTGACCTGGCGCTGGCAGGCATCACCATTACCGAAGAGCGTAAAAAGGCCATCGATTTCTCTGACGGCTACTACAAAAGCGGCCTGCTGGTGATGGTGAAAGCGGATAACAACGATGTGAAAAGCGTGAAAGATCTTGACGGTAAAGTGGTTGCCGTGAAGAGCGGTACCGGCTCCGTGGATTACGCGAAAGCCAACATCAAAACCAAAGACCTGCGTCAGTTCCCGAACATCGACAACGCGTATATGGAACTGGGCACCAACCGCGCGGATGCGGTGCTGCACGATACGCCTAACATCCTTTACTTCATCAAAACTGCCGGTAACGGCAAGTTCAAAGCGGTAGGTGATTCTCTGGAAGCTCAGCAGTACGGTATTGCATTCCCGAAAGGCAGCGACGACCTGCGTAACAAAGTTAACGGCGCGCTGAAAACCCTGAAAGAGAACGGCACCTATAACGAAATCTACAAAAAATGGTTCGGTACCGAGCCTAAATAATTTCACCTGACTTCAGGTTTGTAACGCCCGGTGGCGCTTAAGCTTACCGGGCCTACGTTTTTTCGTTTTTCACCACGGTATACAGGAATACATCATGCAGTTTGACTGGAGCGCCATCTGGCCTGCCATTCCACTCTTGCTTGAAGGCGCTAAAATGACCCTGTGGATTTCGGTCCTCGGTCTGGTTGGCGGGTTGATTATCGGTCTTGTCGCCGGTTTCGCTCGTACCTACGGCGGCTGGATTGCAAACCACATCGCACTGGTTTTCATCGAAGTGATCCGCGGCACACCCATTGTGGTGCAGGTCATGTTTATCTACTTCGCCCTGCCGATGGCCTTCACCGACCTGCGCATTGACCCGTTCAGCGCAGCCGTTGTCACCATCATGATCAACTCCGGCGCCTACATTGCGGAAATTACCCGCGGTGCGGTGCTGTCGATTCATAAAGGGTTCAGTGAAGCTGGCCTGGCGTTAGGTCTTTCCCGTCGCGAAACGATCCGCCACGTTATTCTGCCGCTGGCGCTGCGCCGCATGCTGCCGCCGCTGGGTAACCAGTGGATCATCAGCATCAAAGACACCTCGCTGTTTATTGTTATCGGCGTGGCCGAGCTGACCCGTCAGGGCCAGGAGATCATCGCGGGTAACTTCCGCGCCCTGGAAATCTGGAGTGCGGTCGCCGTTGTCTACCTGATTATCACGCTTGTCCTGAGCTTTGTTCTGCGTCGTCTTGAAAGAAGGATGAAAATCCTGTGATTGAATTTAAAAACGTTTCCAAGCACTTTGGCCCAACCCAGGTGTTGCACAATATCGATTTGAACATCAGGCAGGGCGAAGTGGTGGTGATCATCGGGCCGTCGGGTTCCGGAAAATCCACCCTGCTGCGCTGCATTAACAAGCTTGAGGAGATCACCAGCGGCGATTTGATCGTTGATGGTCTGAAGGTTAACGATCCGAAAGTGGACGAGCGCATGATCCGCCAGGAAGCGGGCATGGTGTTCCAGCAGTTCTACCTGTTCCCGCACCTCACGGCGCTGGAAAACGTGATGTTTGGTCCTCTGCGCGTGCGCGGGGCCAGCAAAGCGGCAGCGGAAGCGCTGGCAAAAGATCTGCTGGCGAAGGTTGGTCTGGCGGAGCGTGCCCACCACTATCCTTCCGAGCTGTCCGGCGGCCAGCAGCAGCGCGTGGCCATTGCCCGTGCGCTGGCGGTGAAGCCAAAGATGATGCTGTTCGATGAGCCAACGTCGGCACTCGACCCGGAGCTGCGTCACGAAGTGCTGAAAGTTATGCAGGATCTGGCGGAAGAAGGCATGACGATGGTCATCGTTACCCACGAAATCGGCTTTGCCGAAAAAGTGGCGTCCCGTCTGATCTTCATTGATAAGGGCCGCATCGCGGAAGACGGTAATCCGCAGACGCTGATTGCGAACCCACCAAGCCAGCGCCTTCAGGAGTTCCTGCAACACGTCTCCTGATAACCACACACAGAGCCGGGCATGCCCGGCTTTTTTATGCCGGATTGTTCCCAAAAACTCCCCTCCGCTCCGCGCGCTCTATACTTATCATTTTGCACGATATTTTTGTCGGAGGACGCCGTGCCGTGGATCCTGTTACTCCTGTTTAGCCTGTTTAGCGCGCCGTCGCTCGCCGTAACCCTTCCCGGCGTCACCACCGGAGCCACCGCCACCCAGCAAAATGCGCCGCCAGAACCGGATGCTGAAAAGAAAAAAGCTGCCTACAGCGCGCTTGCCGACGTGCTTGAGAACGACACGTCCCGGCAGGAGCTGATCGATCAGCTGAGGAAGGTGGCCGCCACGCCGCCTCAAGATCCGGTTCCTGCTATTGCGCCGCCGGAAGCCGAAGAAGAAAAAACGGTGCTGGAAAACGTCACCGACATCAGTCGCCGCTACGGGGAAGCCCTGTCGTCGCGTTTTGCCCAGCTCTATCGCAACCTGGTTGGCACCTCACATAAGCCTTTTAATCCTCACACCTTTTCCGCCGCCGCCACCCAGTTTGCTATTCTGGCTGGTGCCGTCTTCATTTTTTACTGGCTGTTGCGCCTGTCTGTCTGGCCGCTTTACCGGAAAATGGGACAGTGGGGACGCAAAAAGAATCAGCATAAAAGCAGCTGGCTGCATCTTCCGGCAATGATTACCGGGGCGTTTGTCATCGATTTGCTGCTGCTGGCCCTGACGCTGTTTGTCGGTCAGCTGCTGGCTGACCGCCTTAATACCGGAAACAAAACCATCGCGTTTCAGCAGGGACTGTTCCTCAATGCGTTTGCCCTGATTGAGTTCTTTAAAGCCCTCCTGCGGTTGATCTTCTGCCCACGCGTGCCGGACCTTCGCCCCTTCGCCATTTCGGATCAGAGCGCCAAATACTGGGCGGTGCGGCTTAGCGTGCTGAGCGGGTTGATCGGTTATGGCTTGTTGGTTGCCGTGCCGATTATTTCCAACCAGGTTAACGTGCAGTTCGGGGCGCTGGCGAACGTGCTGATCATGCTGTGCATTACCGTCTGGGCGCTGTACCTCATCTTCCACAATAAAAAAGCGATCACCGACAGCCTGCTGCACCTGGCCGATCGCTCCCTCTCCTTTTTCAGCCTCTTTATTCGCGCCTTTGCGCTGGTGTGGCACTGGCTGGCCAGCGCCTATTTTATTGTGCTCTGTTTCTTCTCCCTGTTCGACCCGGGCAATAGCCTGAAATTTATGATGGGGGCGACGTTCAAAAGCCTGGCGATTATCGGCATTGCGGCCTTTGTCTCTGGCCTGCTTTCCCGCTGGCTGTCGAAAACGATCACCCTGTCGCCGCAGGTTCAGCGTAACTACCCGGAACTGCAAAAGCGGGTGAATGGCTGGATGACCGTATCCCTGAAGGTGGCGCGTATTCTGACGGTCTGCGTGGCAATTATGCTGCTGCTGAACGCGTGGGGGCTGTTTGATTTCTGGAACTGGCTGCATAACGGCGCGGGGGAAAAGACCGTTGATATTCTTATTCGTATCGCGCTGATCCTGTTTTTCTCCGCCGTCGGCTGGACGCTGCTGGCAAGCCTTATCGAAAACCGTCTGGTGTCGGATGTCCACGGCAGGCCGCTACCGAGCGCCCGCGCCCGCACGCTGCTAACCCTGTGCCGCAACGCGCTGGCGGTGATCATCAGTACCATCACCATCATGATTGTGCTGTCGGAAATCGGCGTGAATATCGCCCCGCTGCTGGCGGGTGCCGGTGCGCTGGGGCTGGCGATCTCCTTCGGTTCTCAGACGCTGGTGAAGGATATTATCACCGGCATTTTTATCCAGTTTGAGAACGGGATGAATACCGGGGATCTGGTGACCATCGGTCCGCTCACCGGCACGGTCGAGAGGATGTCCATTCGCTCCGTCGGCGTGCGTCAGGATACCGGCGCGTACCACATTATTCCGTGGTCATCGATCACCACCTTTGCCAACTTTGTGCGCGGCATTGGTTCGGTGGTGGCGAATTATGATGTCGATCGTCACGAAGATGCAGATAAGGCGAAGCAGGCGCTGCGGGATGCGGTGAACGAACTGATGGAGATGGAGGATATTCGCGGGCTGGTGATTGGTGAACCATCGTTCGCGGGCATCGTCGGGCTGACGAACACTGCCTTTACCCTGCGCGTGTCGTTCACCACCCAGCCGCTGAAGCAGTGGACGGTGCGCTTCGCCCTCGACAGCATGGTGAAAAAACACTTCGATCTGGCGAACGTGAGAGCGCCGGTGCAGACGTATCAGGTATTGTCGCCGCCCGCTTCGCCGCTCCCTCCGCAGGAGCCGACGCTGTAAACGAGCCGGGTGGCGGCTTCGCCTTACCCGGCCCGAGAAACGATTATTTGCGGCGTTTGTTATCGTCCATAAAGGACCAGGCAATAAAGCGGCTCTGCTTCTGGCCCTGCGCCATCTCTTTTTTAACCACTTTCACCGCGCCGACGTCGGTCAGCGCGCGGTAAAGCGGCGGCAGGTTATCGCCACGGGAGACCAGCGTGGTAAACCATTTCACCTGACGACCGAAGCCCTTACTCTCGGCAATCATGCGCAGAATAAATGCCACTTCCCCGCCCTCGCACCACAGCTCCTGCTGCTGGCCGCCAAAGTTCAGCGCGCCATCTTCAGCCTGGCCCAGGTTACGCCGCTTGCGTTCACTTCCCGCACGAGCGGAGGCGGCGGAGTCGTGGAATGGCGGGTTGCACAGGGTGGCATCATATTGTTCGTTCTTATGAATAATGCCGTTGAAAATAGCAGCGGCATCCTTCTGACGACGCAGACGAACGGCCCGGCTTAACCCCGGGTTAGCGTTGATAATGGCCTGCGCGCTGGCGAAGGCCTCGGCACCGATCTCGCTACCGGTAAACCGCCACTGATATTCATGTGCGCCTATCAGGGGGTAGATCAGGTTCGCGCCCGTACCGATATCAAGCACGGTGGCCTGTTTTGGCACCACGCCGCCATTGTCATCCGCCAGCAGATCGGCAAGATGATGGACGTAATCCGCACGTCCTGGCACCGGTGGGCAGAGAAAGCCATCCGGGATGTCCCAGTGCGTAACGCCATAAAAATGGGCCAGCAGCGCTTTGTTCAGCGTCTTAACCGCCAGCGGATCGGCAAAGTTTACCGACGGTTCACCGGCTGGTGTCTGAACAATAAAATCCTGCAATTCGGGGCAGCTCAGGCACAGGGCTTTCATGTCGTAGCGGCTACGGTGGCGGTTACGCGGGTGCAATCCCGGCTTTTGGGAAGTCATGGCATTCTCCTTTAAACAGCCGCGTAAGATACCCTGTGACGGCGCGGGGGTAAATAACTGTCTGAGACGCACAAAAAAACGACAAAAATCAGCGACCTGTATGTCTATGATCTGTCAACAAATTGTCAGAATTTATCGTTCAAAAAATAAGCAGATCATCATCAAATTTTTGCGCTAAATCACACGCGTCAGGCTTCTAAACTTAAGAGGAATCACCTGTTGTTTCCCCTGAGGATGTGATTATGAAAAAATATCTGACCTTTATTATTGCGGGTGCGCTGGCAGGCGCATCGTTCTCAGCCTGGTCCGTTCAACCTCTGACAGACAGCAACGATACCAGCCAGCTACGTGCGGCGGGGACGGTCTCTGTCAGCCGGGCAAGCAACCTTGATGACCTTCAGGACAAGCTGGCCGAAAAAGCGCGTCAGGAAGGGGCTAAAGGCTTCGTGGTGAACGCTGCCGGTGGCGATAACCATATGTACGGCACCGCGACCATCTATAAATAATCGATTTCCTTCCCACACTGCATCTGCCAGGCAGATGCAGTTCTCATTCCCTTCCTTCGCCTTGACTGTGCGTTTTTTAACCCCATATTAAGATGAATGGCTTAAACAGATCAGGAGAACATGATGGCTTACGGCTGGGCGAATGACGACGCCGTTAACGAACAGATCAACAGTACTATTGAAGATGCGGTCGCGCGTGCTCGCGGTGAAATTCCACGCGGCGAAAGTTTGACGGAATGCGAAGAGTGCGGAGATCCGATTCCTGAGGCACGGCGTAAAGCCATTCCTGGCGTACGGCTATGTATTGCCTGTCAGCAGGAGAAAGATTCGAAAAATGCGACACATTCAGGATATAATCGCAGAGGATCGAAAGACAGCCAGTTACGTTGACTTTCCTTTACCGAAGTTAACCGCGCCAGCCGTTTACTTTACGCTCACGACTTTTAGCGATACGCGTAGCAAATCGTGCCCTTCCGATGGCTTCTGTAAAGCGCATCCACAAGAAGTGTCAATTCCGCTTCTGAATTTATTAATAATCAATAAGTTATTTGTCATTCAATTTTTTTGATCAACCACGTCAATTCTCTTCGATTTTATCTTCCGCTAAAAACCGTGATACTTATCACATCGACGGAACATCGTCCCTTTAACAGAATAACCTGCGAGAATTGACCTATGAAAACCATCAAATATGCTGTTGCCGCTGTTGCCCTGTCCGCTCTCTCTTTCGGCGCTTTCGCCGTAGAGCCAGTCTCCTCTACGCAGGCACAGGATCTGAACAAAATCGGGGTGGTGAGTGCTGAAGGCGCGACCACGCTGGACGGTCTGGAAGCTAAACTGGCGGAAAAAGCAGCCGCTGCCGGCGCAAGTGGATACACCATCACGTCCACTAACGGTAATAACAAACTGAGCGGTACTGCGGTTATCTACAAGTAATCGAACGAATTATGCTCCACCCTCACCATACCCTCTGGTGAGATGCTCCAACCCTCATTGACCCTGTTGTTGTTACCCTTGTTTGCCCGTCCGCCACTGGACGGGCTTTTTTTTGCTTAAAACGACTGTGCCACGCGCTGCAATCCGGCTTCCACGGATGCCACTTCCCCTGCCGCCAGCAGGCAGCAGGCCATTTGCAGCTTGATCGACTGAGGAACCGGCACCTTTCCGGCCAGACACTGTACGATCCAGTGCGCGGTGACCTGCGGATCTTTTGACTCGGGCAAGATCACATCGCAGTTCTCTTCCCCACGTTCCAGTACGACCCGCGTCCCGGCAGGCTCAATCAGCATCAGCTGTGGACAACGCTGCGGGTTGGCATAAATCTCCCCTTCCGTCCCGTGCATCAGCAGCGCCCGCCCGCCGATTTCGGCAAAAAATTGTCCGACCCGCGTCACGTACTCCGGATGGGAGACGCTGGAAAGACGTAGCGCGGCGTCTTCGGCAAACGGCGTCGCCAGCTTCGCCAGGGTGTGGGCGCTGTTACGTACTCCCATTCGCCATCGCATGTCCAGCTGCTTTTCCAGCGGCGGGCAGAGCGCGCGCACGGGAATATAGACCGGCTGGTTCCCCTCCAGTTTGGCCTGCGCCTGGCCAGCATGGAGAGTAGGTTCGATGCCTAATAATTCCAGAATGGTTTCTGTCAGCACGCGCGTTGGATCTTCGCTCACGCCATGCACCACCACCGGGAAACCGAGTTTCTGCAACAGAATAGCCAGCAGCGGCGTGAGGTTTGCCTGCTTACGCGCGCCATTGTAGGTCGGGATCACTATCGGCATCGGCTTCGTGACGGGCGGGGTTAAACGCATCGTCTGCGACTGCATGGCCTCATAAAAACCCCGCATCTCCGCCTCACCTTCCCCTTTGATGCGCAGCGCAATCAGAATGCCGCCCATTTCCAGCTCCGGCACGTCGCCATTCAGCATATGCGTGTACAACGCACGGGCCGTTTCCTGGTCCAGATCGCGAGCATGGTTTTTCCCACGCCCTACCTCTTTGATAATTTTGCGGTAATCCACGACATTTCTCCTGACAGCATCATCTTGTTAACAATATAGCCCGATGGACACGCACCCGATAGTGTTTTGTGATCATTATCAACCTGCTGTTTTCAGATAAAAAAATAAACTCAAGCATTATTTGCAATATTTGTGATTGGGACAAAAGATTCGTCTCTGTCCTTTTTTTGATTAAATAAACATCGAAAAGTCATTAAAGGTCAACGGAGAAAACGTCCAGGCAACGTTTTTGCCAGAAACACATCGGGATTTACTATGAACAAGGTTGCATTAGGGTTGTTTATCGCCGCAACGGTGGGATGTTCTGCATCTGCATTTGCGGCAACCAACGGTGAAGGGCAGATTAATTTCACCGGAGAAATTATCGATTCTGCTTGCCAGGTCGTGAATGGATTAAGTAATCCATTAGATGTTCAGTTGGGAAAAGTATCTAAAACGGTATTTACCGGTGCAGGCTCTACCAGCACATTAACGAAGTTTGATATTAAGTTAACCAATTGTCCGGAAACCGTAACCTCGGCAGCGATTAACTTCGGTGGTACCCCGGATGCGGATAATAATGCTGCGCTGGCGTTAACGCCCGATACCGATGCGGCTACCGGTGTGGCTATTCAGCTGGTTGACACGTCCGGGCAGCCTGTCAGCCTATATACCCCTTCGAAGCAATATCCTTTAGCCTCCGGCACGGCGGTTAACGATCTGGAGTTCGGTGCGCGTTATATTCAAACCCAGGCGGCAGTCACCGCGGGCCCTGCTAACTCTGTATCAACCTTCACCGTTATTTATAACTGATCTTATCAATCCTGAGATATTAATGCTTTTGCGAGCATTAATATCTCATCTTTTTATTGAGAAATCTTTATGCGCCACGGTTATTTGCTGAGCACTCTTTTACTGGTAGCAGCCTCGGCACAGGCGGGGGTCGTGATTAATGGCACCCGGCTGGTCTATCAGGGAGATAAAAAGGAATCATCTCTCGGTCTTTCAAACCCGGATACCACGGATTATCTGGTGCAGTCCTGGGTCGATTCTGGCGGTAAAAACCAGGCCAAAGCCCCGTTCCTGATCACCCCGCCGCTTTTTCGACTGGATGCGAAAGAGGATAACGTCCTGCGCGTAGTCCGTACGGGAGGAAATTTACCGGAAGACAGGGAATCTCTGTACTGGCTGAATATTAAAGCGATCCCGTCCTCCAAGCATGTCGAAGGGGTAAATACGCTGCAAATTGCCATTAATACCCGCATTAAATTGCTCTATCGCCCGTCAGCGGTAAAAGGCAGACCAGAAGATGTGGCCGATAAACTTGAATGGCATCGCGAAGGGAATGATTTAGTGGTGAATAATCCCACACCTTTCTTTATGAATTTTCAGACCGTCACCCTGAATGGTCAGAAAGTCAAAAAAGCCACCTGGGCTGTGCCGAAAACTGAAACGCATTTTGCTTTACCTGGCAACGTCGGAGGTTCTACCGTCGCGTATTCCATTATTACCGATTACGGCAGCATCAGTCAGACATGGTCTAAACCCGTTCATTAATCGTATTACCCGGTAATAAAATCATCATGTACAGCCATAAAAAGCCGTTCACCTGCCGATTTTCGTCATTGCTGATGGCTATTTGTTGCCTGGCAATGGCGATCTTTGCGCAGCAGGTTTTGGCTGATGATTATTTTAACCCTGCCCTGCTGGACATTGATAACCCGCAGCAGGGAAAGACCGATCTGTCTGTCTATGAAAAAGGTCCCGGCCAGGCGCCAGGTAAATATCAGGTCGCGATCTTTATCAATAACAATAAAATTGATACCCGCGACGTGACCTTCAACTTAGTTAAAGATCCACAGGGCACCAGCACGCTCCAGCCTTGTTTTACACTGGACGAATTAAAGAGCCTCGGGATCAAAACGCAAAAATATCCGCAGCTGAGGGCAGAAGGTCAGTGCGCCGATCTACACGCCATCCCTTCGGCATCCGCGACCTTTCGCGTGCGCAATCAGCAGCTGCTGCTGAGCATTCCGCAAAAGGCGCTCGGTCAGGTTCCTCGCGGTTACATCGACCCGAAAGAGTTTGACGAAGGGATCAACGCGGGCCTGCTTAATTACAGCGTCAACGCCAGCCAGAGCCATGCGCGCCAGCAGGGTGAAGAGAATAGCAGCAGCCAGTACGTTAACCTGCGTCCCGGCTTCAACATCGGGGCATGGCGCGTTCGTAACTACTCCACCTGGAATCGCAGCACCACGGGTCATGAGGAGGAACAGAAATTCACCTCCGTTTATACCTATGCGCAACGCGATATTGTGGCGATGAAAAGTGACGTGACGGTGGGCCAAAGCACCTCACCTTCCGACGTTTTTGACAGCGTGCCCTATACCGGCGTGGAGCTAAAATCCGACAGCGACATGCTGCCGGACAGCGAGAAAGGCTATGCCCCTATTATTCGCGGCAGCGCCCACAGCAATGCGCTGGTGATGGTCCGCCAGAACGGGTACGTAATTTATCAGAATACGGTCGCGCCGGGTGCGTTCGAGATTAACGACCTCTACCCCACCGGCAGCAGCGGCGACCTCCAGGTCACGGTGAAAGAAACAGACGGCAGCGAAAGCCACTTCGTGGTGCCGTTTGCCTCCGTGCCGGTATTGCAGCGTGAAAAAAACCTGCGCTACAGCGTAACCGCCGGGCGTTATCGCTCTTATGACAAAGACGTTGAAAAGACCCCGTTTGCCCAGGGAAGCGCCATCTACGGTTTACCCTTCGGCTTCACGGTCTACGGCGGCGTGCAGCAGAGTAACCATTATCAGTCACAGGCGATTGGCGCCGGGAAAAACATGGGCGATCTGGGGGCGTTCTCCATTGACGTAACCCGCGCCAGAGCTCTGTTGAAAAAACAGCAGTCCAGCAAGGGCCAGTCATGGCGCATCCGTTACAGCAAAGATTTCGCCGGTTCGGGCACCAACTTTACCCTTGCGGGCTATCGCTATAACAGCAAAGGGTTTTACACCCTGGACAACACCATGGAGTCATATACCCGCTCCGACAACTGGTCTGCACCGCAGCAGCGCCGCGCCCGAACCGAAGCCACCATCGACCAGACGCTGCCGGAAGGCTGGGGATCCGTCACCCTGAGCATGGTGAAAGAGACGTACTGGAGTCAGAGCCAGAACATGACCTCGATGAGCGTCAGCTACAACAATAGCTGGCACGGGGTGAGCTACAGCCTCAGCTACAGCATGAACAAAAACACCCAGGACAGCGATGAAGACGGTAACGAGGTGACAAACGACAACCAGTTCTCGCTGAGCGTCTCGGTGCCGCTGGACCGCTGGATGCATAACACCTGGGCCACCTACAACCTGAACAACACCAAAGACGGCACGACGCAGAACATCGGCCTGAACGGCACGGCGCTGAAAGAGGACAACCTGAACTGGAACATCCAGGAAGGGCTGAGCAGCACCGGCAGCGGTAACTCCACCAGCATCAACGCCGATTACAAAGCGACCTATGGCGAAGTGAGCGCAGGCGTCAGTCAGGATAAGTATCAGCAGACCCTGAACGTCGGTTTGCAGGGCGGCGTGGTTGCCCATGCGAACGGAATAACCCTGAGCCAGCCGCTCGGTGACACCATCGCGCTGGTGAAAGCGCCGGGCACGCACGGAACCCATATCACGAACCAGACGGGCGTCGAGACCGACTTCCGCGGCTACACCGTCGTGCCGTTTGTTACCGCGTATCGCCGCAACACCATCGCGCTGGATACCGAAACGCTACCGGACAACGCCGACGTCACCCACGCGGCGCAGATCGTGACGCCAACCCGCGGGGCCGTGGTGCGCGCCAGCTTTAACACCCGCGTGGGTAACCGCGTCCTGATGATGCTTACGCAAAAGGGTAAACCGCTGCCCTTCGGCGCAACGGTCACCACCGAAGATAAGGACAGCGAATTTATTGTCGGGAATGACGGCCAGACCTACCTCTCTGGTCTGCCGCAGCAAGGGCATCTCTACGTTTCCTGGGGACAGGGGGCGAACGAGCACTGCGTCGCTGACTATGCGCTAACGGATGAGAAAGAGCAAACCAGCATCATTAACGCTGCCGCGCAGTGTCACTGATCCACCGTTCAGGCTAACGATTATGCAAATGATTAAACAGTGCTTTTTCTTACTGGTTCTGGGAACCGCCGCGTTATTTATGCCGCATGCGAAGGCGACCTGCACCACGCCGGATCTGCCCAAAATGATTAACATGGCCTCCATTTCTGTCCCGACGACGCTGGCGGTTGGTGCAACCATTCCGGGTACAGAGCAGAGCGTTCATGTTACCGGGCACTGCGATCAGAGTATCGACAGCGGACTGGAAATTGTCTCGTGTTACTACGGTACCGGAGCGGAAATTCCGGGGCTGAAGGGAGTATACGAATCCGGCGTACCGGGTGTCGGGGTCGCATTGATGAACGATCAGGGTCAGCGAATCAGCGGAGCAGGCGGAGTACAGTGCGATTCACGCGGAACGCCTGTTGGCTATGTTTCTGGCGATGGCACACAGTCGTTTAACTTTGACGTCACGCTTGAACTGGTCAAAACAAGCGACGCCGTGACCTCCGGCACGCTGGTGCAGTCTCAGACCGAATTCGGCATTGGCGTTTTCGGTCACGAAGGGATCGGCAGCCCTAACCATATTGCGTATGCAGGTAACGTCATTTTGCATCAGGTCACCTGCTCTGTTTCGCCAAAAAATCTCACCGTTAATTTGGGTGATTTTCCCGTCAGTGATTTTATGAGCGTGGGTTTTTTATTCAGCCCCGCTCAAACGTTTAATATCACCGTTAACTGTGACACAACCGTTCAGCCTGAGCTAAAAATCACCAGTGCTAACGGCTACGAGACGGCATTCGAGGGGGTGATCAAACTGACGAAGCAGACAGGCATGGCAACGGGCGTCGGGGTGAGAATGCTGTTTGATGACCGCATTGCGACCTTTGATACCTACGTCAACACTCAAAGCCAGGCCGTTGCCAATGAAACGCTGGAGATCCCCTTTCAGGTTCGCTACGAGCAGATCAACGATGTGGTGACGCCCGGCCCCGCCAACACCGTAGCAACCATCACTCTCGCCTATAAGTGACCAACATGAAAAAGACAATCGCGTTTCTGACGATGGGCTTACTGGCCCAGGCCCACGCAGACGATATTCAGATCCAGATGACGGGAAATATTTACGCCAATACCTGCATCATTGACAGCGCCAGCCGCAACCTGACGGTGGACTTAGGCCAGACGGTGTCGGGCAGTTTTAAAGACGTGGGGGATACCGGCGAGTGGAAAGACTTTTCCCTGTCAGTATCGCACTGTCCTGCCACGCTGGCGCTTGCCACGGCCTTTTTCTATGGCCAGGCAGACAGCGTGCATCCGACCAAATTTGCCAATATCGGCAGCGCAAAGGGGCTGGCGCTGGAGCTGGCAGACCGGCAGGACAAAATACTGATTGCCCCGCAGGCCGCCTTTAACGCCGCCATCAATCCGAGCGACCACACGGCAACCTTTCCCCTGTCCGCGCGCTACTACGCCACCTCAATGCCCGTCACTGCCGGGACGTTCAGCAGCGTGATTCAGGTGACATTCACTTACCAGTAGGACCGCGCCTCTTTGCACGGATGCTTTTTGTACGCCCGGCAGAGGGTTTTGCCGGGCGTTTTTTTACCTCCGGCACTTCTGGCTGCTCAATCGGGAAGATCGGCAGCGCATTCAGCAGCCGTTGGCCGTAGTTTTTGGTGAGCAGTCGTTTGTCATAAATCACCACCTCGCCCCAGCAGCCGTGGCTACGGATCAAGCGCCCGACCTGCTGAATAAGGTTAAACGACGCCGCAGGCAGGCTTTGCACTTCAAACGGATAACGGTTCAGGCTTTTCAGCCATTCGCCTTCGGTGATCACCACCGGGCTGTCGATGGGCGGGAAGGCAATTTTATGGATATGCACCTGCGTCAGGTAGTCACCTTTCAAATCAAGCCCTTCCGCAAAGGACTGTAACCCCACCAGCACGCTGCGCTCGCCGTTATCAATGCGTTTACGGTGGGTTTCCACCAGCCGATAGCGCGGCTGATCGCCCTGCACCAGCAGGAGCAAGCGCAGATCGGTGACGTGCTCCAGGAAGCGTTGCATCGCGCGGCCGCTGGCAAACAGCACCAGCATACCGGGGTATTTTTTACTCTCAACCTGCTCGCGGAAGTAGGCCGCCATTTCCGCAATATGCTGCTCTTCGTTATCGATAAGCGGCTCATAGTTCATGCGCGGGATCACCAGCTTGCCCTGCTCACAGTGGTTGAACGGCGAGTCCAGGGCCACAAAACGGTCCCCCGCTTTCTCTTTCAGGCCGCTCATTTCCTGCAACCTTGAGAAGCTGTTCAGTGAACGCAGGGTCGCCGATGTCACTACCACGTGCGGCACGCTGCGCCAGATCAGCTTTTCCAGCTGATCGGCCACGCGGATGCCCACGCAGTGGAAGAAAAGATGTACCTGCCCGTCTCGCACTTCGCGGGTGGCCCACTTTGTCACCGGCGCGCCGGACGCCTGCGCCATTGAGGCCAGCCGCCAGAGTTTGCTCTGCGCCTCAAACATGCCCAGCGCGCGGTTCATTTGCAGCAGAATGCGGTGCAAACGCACCACGTCATGGGTACCGGTTTTCTCGCTGAGATCATTTAAGAACATCTCCGCCAGCCCGCGCAGCTTTTCAAGGTGCTTCGCCAGCTGCTGACAAATTTCCATCACTTCCTGCGGCAACTCCCCCATCGCAAAGCGGTGTTCCGCCTCCTGGGTGGCGGGGAGATACAGGTTAAGAATGTTATTCAGCGAGGCGATGAGGCCGTACACCTCTTCACAGTGCTCGCTCAACCGCTCCGGAACCGCCAGCGGCGGCGTGGTTTTCGGGCGGAACTGCTCCATGCAGGTTGCCACCAGCTTACAGAACAGATCCAGTTGCAGGCGAAACCACGGGGCGGTAATTTCCGCGCTCATCTCCAGCGCATCCCGCGCCACGTCGGGCAGATGATGACCTTCATCGAGCACCAGCAGCAGGTTTTTGGGCTCCGGCAGGACCGCTTCACTCTCCAGTGCGGCCATCACCAGCGCATGGTTGGCGACAACCACCTCCGCTTCCTGAATCTCACGCCGGGCAACAAAGAAAGGGCATTCGCGGTAGTAGTGACAGTTGCGGTTCAGGCAGCTCGCTTTATCGGTGCTGAGCCTGCGCCACAGGTCGTCGCCGATCGCCTGGCTGGTGTGATCCCGCAGGCCGTCCCACCTGTAGCTGTCGAGATCGGCCTTCAGCTTTGCGCACTGCTCCTGCTCCGCCTTGTTGTTTGGCGTCAGCTCGTCATCAAGAAACGCGAGCAGATCCTGCTGGGCGGGTTCACTGCTGGCCAGCGCCGCCAGATTGCGCGGGCAGACGTAGCGCCCGCGACCAAAGGCGGCGGTGAAGCGTAAATCGGGGATAATTTTGCGCAGCAGCGGCAAATCTTTGCTGAAGATCTGATCCTGCAAGGCCACGTTGGCGGTGCTGACCACCAGCGTTTTGTCCTCCTCCCGCGCGATGGCGATGCCGGGAATGAGATACGACAGGGTTTTCCCGACGCCGGTCGGGGCTTCAATCGCCAGATGTCGCCCGTCGTCCCCGGCGAGCGTTTTTGCCACGTCGGCAATCATCTGCCGCTGCGGCGCTCGGGGGATAAAATCGGGGATCTGCTGCTGTAGCGCCTTATACCAGGCGCCTATTTGCGCTTTCAGCGCAGCGGTTAAAGCCATCGGAAAACCTGAAATACTGTATAAACAGCCACTATTGTGGCACTTTCTCTCCGCTGCCGCAAAAAGAAAAGCCCGGCTTTACGACCGGGCTTCCAGATTACTGCGGGTTAGCAGGTTTACGCGGGCGGCGTCGGCGCTGCCCCTCGCCTGCCGGTTTCCCTTCGCCGCTACGCCACGGGTTTTCACCGGCTGGTTTGCTGTCGTTATTACGACGCGGCGGTTTGCCCGAAGATTTCGGCGCGCCACCTTCTGAACGACGCGGCTGCTGACCGCGACCACCGCCGCCCTGACCGCGTCCGCCACCCTGACGACCGTTCTGAATTGGCTCGGCTTTGATCGACGGGTCCACTTCATAGCCCGGGGTTTCAATGCGCGGGATCTCTTTCTTCAGCAGGCGTTCGATGTCACGCAGCAGCTTGTGCTCGTCCACGCAAACCAGAGAGAGCGCTTCACCGGTGGCCGCCGCACGGCCGGTACGGCCGATACGGTGAACGTAATCTTCCGGCACGTTTGGCAGCTCGTAGTTCACCACGTGCGGCAGCTCTTCGATATCCAGACCGCGTGCGGCGATGTCGGTTGCCACCAGCACGCGAATGTCGCCAGATTTAAAGTCCGCCAGCGCGCGGGTACGCGCGCCCTGGCTCTTGTTGCCGTGGATCGCCGCGCTGCGGATGCCGTCTTTATTCAGCTGTTCCGCCAGGTGGTTGGCGCCGTGCTTGGTGCGGGTAAAGACCAGCACCTGCTGCCAGTTGCCCTGTCCGATCATCTGGGAGAGCAGTTCCCGCTTGCGCTTCTTATCCACAAAGTGAACGTGCTGCGTCACCTGCTCGGAGGCGGTGTTGCGGCGCGCGACTTCCACTTCCAGCGGGTTATGCAGCAGCTTTTCCGCCAGCGCCTTGATCTCGTCGGAGAAGGTCGCGGAGAAGAGCAGGTTCTGACGACGCGTCGGCAGCTTCGCCAGCACGCGGCGAATGTCGTGGATGAAGCCCATGTCCAGCATACGGTCGGCTTCGTCCAGCACCAGGATTTCGATGTTATCGAGCTTCACCGCGTTCTGGTGTTCCAGATCCAGCAGACGCCCCGGCGTTGCCACCAGCACGTCCACGCCGCCGCGCAGCTTCATCATCTGCGGGTTAATGCTTACCCCGCCGAAAACCACCAGCGAACGAATGTTGAGGTAGCGGCTGTATTCACGCACGTTCTCGCCAATCTGGGCCGCCAGCTCGCGGGTTGGGGTGAGGATCAGCGCACGCACCGGACGACGGCCTTTGGCGTGCGGCTGGTTTTTTACCAACAGCTCCAGCAGCGGCAGGGTAAAGCCCGCGGTCTTACCGGTACCGGTCTGCGCGCTTGCCATCAGGTCACGGCCCTGCAAAACGGCCGGTATGGCCTGCTGCTGGATAGGGGTTGGCTCAACGTAGCCCTGCTCTGCGATGGCGCGCAGAATTTCCGGGTTCAGACCAAGGGAATCAAAAGACATAAAAACTCCGAACCGCCCCGACCATCACAGGTGTAGTTTTCAGGGAGATATAACGAATAGAAGGACAAAAACCACAATGTCGCGAAGGTGCGGAGTGTAGCAGCTTTTGTGACGTGGCGCATAAAATATCCCCGGCGATGACTCGACGTTTGCGCAAATCAGGCATAATCTTAATCAATCGATTGATTAATTTTTAATGCTGCTATGAATACAACCCCAGCGACAACCAAAGGCGAACAGGCGAAAAGTCAGCTTATCGCCGCCGCGCTGGCGCAGTTTGGCGAGTATGGTCTGCATGCCACCACGCGGGATATCGCCGCTCAGGCCGGGCAGAATATTGCGGCCATCACCTACTATTTTGGCTCAAAAGAGGATTTATACCTCGCCTGCGCCCAGTGGATCGCGGATTTTATCGGCACCAGCTTTCGCCCGCACGTGGAAGAAGCCACCGCGCTGTTCAGCCAGCCAGAGCCTGACCGGGCTGCCATCCGCCAGCTGATCCTTAACGCCTGTCACAACATGATCCGCCTGCTGACGCACGACGATACGCTGAACCTGAGCAAATTTATCTCCCGCGAGCAGCTCTCCCCCACTGCCGCGTACCAGCTGGTGCACGATCAGGTGATCGCCCCGATGCACAGCCATCTGACCCGGCTGATCGCCGCCTATACCGGACGGGACGCCAGCGATACCGACACCATTTTGCATACCCACGCCCTGCTGGGCGAAGTGCTCGCCTTCCGTCTGGGGCGTGAGACCATCCTGTTACGTACGGGCTGGACACAATTCGATGAGGATAAAGCCGCGCAAATTAGCCAGGTCATTACCTGTCACGTTGATCTGATCCTGCAAGGCTTAACGCAAAGGAGCCAGAAGTCATGAAAAAACCTGTCGCCATCATTCTGGTGGTTGTTGTCTTGCTTGCCGCGGGAACAGGCGGCTGGCTGTGGTATCAGAGCCAGCAGGATCGTGGCCTGACGCTGTATGGCAACGTGGATATCCGCACCGTCAACATGAGCTTCCGCGTTGGCGGACGGCTGGCCTCGCTGAACGTTGACGAAGGCGATGCCATCAAAGCCGGGCAGACGCTGGGGATGCTGGACAAAGCCCCGTTTGAGAACGCGCTGATGCAGGCAAAAGCAGGCGTCTCCGTCGCACAGGCGCAATACGACCTGATGCTGGCGGGCTATCGTGACGAAGAGATCTCCCAGGCGGCCGCTGCCGTTAAGCAGGCAAAAGCCGCCTATGACTATGCGCAGAATTTTTATAACCGTCAGCAAGGCTTATGGAAAAGCCGTACTATTTCCGCCAACGACCTGGAAAATGCGCGCTCATCCCGCGACCAGGCACAGGCGACGCTGAAATCTGCCCAGGATAAGCTAAGCCAGTACCGCACCGGTAACCGTGCGCAGGACATTGCCCAGGCGAAGGCCAGCCTTGAGCAGGCGCAGGCGCAGTTAGCCCAGGCGGAGCTGGATCTGCACGACACCACGTTAATCGCCCCGTCTGACGGCACGCTGATGACCCGCGCCGTGGAGCCGGGCAGCATGCTCAGCGCGGGCAGCACCGTGTTAACGCTCTCCTTAACCCGTCCGGTGTGGGTGCGCGCTTACATTGATGAGCCGAATCTTGGCCAGATGCAGCCGGGCCGCGAACTGCTGCTCTATACCGACGGTCGCCCGGACAAGCCGTATCACGGCAAAGTGGGCTTCGTCTCTCCTACCGCCGAGTTCACGCCAAAAACCGTTGAAACCCCGGACCTGCGTACCGACCTGGTGTATCGCCTGCGCATCATCGTCACCGATGCGGACGACGCGCTGCGTCAGGGCATGCCTGTTACCGTGACCTTAAACGACGGGGAACGACATGAATGACGCGGTTATCCAGCTCAACAATCTGGTCAAACGCTTCCCGGGAATGGCTAAACCGGCGGTCGCACCGCTGAATTGTACGATTCAGAAAGGCTATGTGACCGGGCTGGTGGGGCCGGACGGCGCGGGTAAAACCACGCTGATGCGGATGCTGGCGGGATTGCTGAAGCCGGATGAAGGCAGTGCCAGCGTGCTTGGCCTCGATCCGATCAAAGACGACGCGGCGCTCCACGGCATACTCGGCTATATGCCGCAGAAGTTTGGTCTGTACGAAGATCTGACGGTAATGGAAAACCTCAACCTGTACGCCGACCTGCGCAGCGTCACCGGCGAAACCCGGGAGAAAACCTTCGCCCGCCTGCTGGAATTTACCTCGCTCGGCCCGTTCACCGACCGGCTGGCGGGCAAGCTCTCCGGCGGGATGAAGCAGAAACTGGGGCTGGCCTGCACGCTGGTGGGCGAACCGAAGGTGCTGTTGCTGGATGAACCCGGCGTCGGCGTGGACCCGATTTCCCGCCGTGAACTGTGGCAGATGGTGCACGAGCTGGCGGGTGACGGCATGCTGATCCTCTGGAGTACCTCATACCTTGATGAAGCAGAACAGTGCCGCGACGTGCTGCTGATGAATGAAGGCGAACTGCTCTATCAGGGCGAACCCACCGAGCTGACGCAAACCATGGCCGGGCGAAGTTTTCTGCTGCACAGCGCGCAGGAATCCAACCGCACGCTGCTGCAACGGGTGCTGAAGCTGCCCCAGGTGAGCGACGGGATGATTCAGGGCCGTTCGGTGCGCGTGATCCTCAAAAAAGAGGCCACCGCCGACGATATCCGGCGTGCGCAGGGGATGCCTGAGATCGACATGACAGAGACCGCGCCGCGCTTTGAAGATGCGTTTATCGATCTGCTGGGCGGGGCGGGAACCTCAGAATCACCGCTTGGCGCCATTCTGCACACGGTGGAAGGTACGCCGGGCGAAACGGTCATTGAAGCGAAATCGCTCACCAAAAAATTCGGCGATTTCGCCGCCACCGATAACGTCAATTTTGCCGTGAAGCGCGGCGAGATATTTGGCCTGCTCGGGCCGAACGGCGCAGGAAAATCCACCACCTTTAAAATGATGTGCGGTCTGCTGGTACCGACGTCCGGCAAAGCGCTGGTGCTGAACATGGATCTCAAAGTCAGCTCCGGCAAGGCGCGCCAGCACCTGGGCTATATGGCGCAGAAGTTTTCGCTCTACGGCAACCTGACGGTGGAGCAAAATCTGCGATTTTTCTCCGGCGTCTATGGCCTGCGGGGACGGGCGCAGAACCAGAAGATCGGCCGCATGTGCGACGCCTTCGGCCTGACCGATATCGCCTCGCAGGCGACCGACGCGCTGCCGCTTGGCTTCAAACAGCGGCTGGCGCTGGCCTGCTCGTTGATGCACGAGCCGGATATCCTGTTTCTTGATGAACCTACGTCAGGCGTGGACCCCCTCACCCGCCGTGAATTCTGGTTGCATATCAATAGCATGGTGGAAAAAGGCGTGACCGTGATGGTCACCACCCACTTTATGGACGAGGCGGAGTATTGCGACCGTATCGGGCTGGTCTATCGCGGCAAGCTGATTGCCCACGGCACGCCGGATGACCTGAAAGCGCAGGCCGCCGACGACGCGCAGCCAGACCCGACCATGGAGCAGGCGTTTATCACCCTCATTCACGACTGGGATAAGGAGAATACTCATGCGCAGTAACGCCCTCTCCTGGCGCCGGGTGCGCGCCCTGTGCGTCAAAGAGACGCGGCAGATTGTGCGCGACCCCAGCAGCTGGCTGATTGCGGTGGTGATCCCCCTGCTGCTGCTGTTTATTTTCGGCTACGGGATTAACCTCGATTCCAGCAAGCTGCGGGTCGGGATTTTGCTGGAGCAGCAGAGCGAAGAGGCGCTGGACTTCACCCACGCCATGACCGGCTCGCCCTACATCGATGCCACCATCAGCGACAATCGGCAGGAACTGATCCAGAAAATGCAGGCCGGGAAGATTCGCGGTCTGATCGTCATTCCGGTGGATTTTGCCGCCAACATGGCGCGGGCGAATACCGATGCGCCGATCCAGGTCATCACCGACGGCAGCGAGCCAAACACCGCGAACTTTGTGCAGGGCTACGCGGAGGGGATCTGGCAGCTGTGGCAGATGCAGCGCGCCGAGGACCGGGGGGAGGAGTTTGAACCTCTGATTGACGTGCAGACGCGCTACTGGTTTAACCCCGCCGCCATCAGCCAGCACTTTATTATTCCGGGCGCGGTAACGATTATTATGACGGTGATCGGCGCGATTCTGACCTCGCTGGTCATCGCCCGCGAATGGGAGCGCGGCACCATGGAGGCGCTGCTCTCGACCGAAGTGACGCGCGTCGAGCTGCTGCTGTGCAAGCTTATTCCCTACTACTTCCTCGGCATGCTGGCGATGCTGCTCTGCATGCTGGTGTCCGTCTTTATCCTCGGCGTGCCGTACCGCGGCTCGCTGGTGGTGCTGTTCTTTATCACAAGCCTGTTTTTACTCAGCACGCTGGGGATGGGGCTGCTCATCTCCACCATCACCCGCAACCAGTTTAACGCCGCGCAGGTGGCGCTGAACGCCGCTTTCCTGCCGTCAATAATGCTCTCAGGGTTTATCTTCCAGATAGACAGCATGCCTGCCGTCATCCGCGCCGTGACCTACGTGATTCCGGCGCGCTACTTCGTGAGCACGCTGCAAAGCCTGTTCCTGGCGGGGAATATTCCGGTAGTGCTGATTATCAACACGCTGTTTTTAATGGCGTCGGCGGTGATGTTTATCGGGTTGACGTGGATGAAAACCAAACGGCGGTTAGATTAAGGAGCGCGCATGTTTCACCGTTTATGGACGTTAATACGCAAAGAGCTGCAATCCCTACTGCGCGAGCCGCAGACCCGCGCCATTCTGGTGCTGCCGGTGCTGCTTCAGGTTGTACTGTTTCCGTTTGCCGCCACGCTGGAGGTCACCAACGCCACCATCGCCATTTACAACGAAGACAATGGCAAGCATTCCGTCGAGCTGACGCAGCGTTTCGCCCGCGCCAAAGCCTTTACCCATGTCCTGCTGCTGCAAAGCCCGCAGGCGATCCAGCCCACCATCGACACGCAGAAAGCATTATTGCTGGTGCGCTTCCCGGCGGATTTCTCCCGCAATCTGGATACCTTCCAGACCGCGCCGATGCAGCTGATCCTCGACGGGCGTAACTCCAACAGCGCCCAGATTGCGGCGAACTATTTGCAGCAGGTAGTGAAGGACTACCAGCAGGAGCTGATGGCGGGCAAACCCAAACCCAACAACAGCGAACTGGTGGTGCGCAACTGGTATAACCCGAATCTGGACTACAAGTGGTTTGTGGTGCCGTCGCTGATCGCCATGATCACTACCATCGGAGTGATGATTGTGACCTCTCTCTCCGTCGCCCGCGAGCGCGAACAGGGCACGCTGGATCAGCTGCTGGTCTCGCCGCTCGCCACCTGGCAGATATTTGTCGGCAAGGCGGTGCCGGCACTGATTGTCGCGACGTTCCAGGCCACCATCGTGCTGGGGGTGGGAATATGGGCGTACCAGATCCCGTTTGCCGGATCGCTGGCGCTGTTTTACTTCACGATGGTGATTTACGGCCTGTCGCTGGTGGGGTTTGGGCTGCTGATTTCCGCGCTATGCTCAACGCAGCAGCAGGCGTTTATTGGGGTGTTTGTCTTTATGATGCCGGCGATTTTGCTTTCTGGGTACGTTTCGCCAGTGGAGAACATGCCGGTGTGGTTACAGGATTTGACGTGGATAAACCCGATTCGTCACTTCACGGATATCACCAAGCAAATCTATCTGAAGGATGCGAGTCTGGATATTGTGTGGGGAAGTTTGTGGCCGCTACTGGTCATCGCGGCCACTACGGGCTCAGTGGCCTATGCGATGTTTAGACGAAACATCGCGTAGCTTTTTCTCTTTGGTGAGCAACGACACCACCGCGGGTCCTGCGAGGATAGCCAGACCCGCCAGGGCCAGCAGCAGGTTGTTTTGCAGCACGCGTGACAACAGCCACAGGACGATCATTGCCGCACCAAAATACCAGGTGGTGGTGAGCTCTTCGAGCACATCTCCCACTTCGCGCCAGCGCGCGTCGTGATGACGCTGTAAAAACAGCATCGACAGCACGGTCACGCCGTAAACCACGCATAACCCTAAGCCAACACGCACCAGCGTGCCGCTCATCCAGCCCATCACCAGTACGGCCACGACCAGTAAATGCAACATTATCTGCCAGCAACTCAAACCGGTTGCGACACGAACGCGTTGTTGCCACTTCATGGCTTCTCTCCTGAAGGATTTTTCTCTGCTAATTCAGACTACCGCACTTTACGGAAAATTCCGTAACGCCGCATCTTTTTGTGACGCCTACTACACTTTATTTTCATCGGGATAGTCACCCAGGAAGGTGTTTATGAGCAAAAAAACGCAGCATTTCTCGCTTAAGGTGCTGACGATAAACATTCATAAGGGCTTCACAGCATTTAACCGCCGCTTCATTTTACCGGAGCTGCGCGACGCGGTGCGCACCGTCAGCGCCGATATTGTCTGCCTCCAGGAGGTCATGGGCGCGCATGAAGTGCACCCGATGCATTTCGAAAACTGGCCCGACACGCCCCACTACGAGTTTCTGGCGGATACCATGTGGAGCGATTACGCCTACGGGCGCAATGCGGTCTACCCGGAGGGGCATCACGGTAACGCGGTGCTGTCGCGTTTTCCTATCGAGCATTATGAGAACCGGGACGTCTCCGTTGGCGAGAGTGAAAAACGCGGGCTGTTATACTGTCGTATCACCCCCCCAGAGCTCGATTTTCCCATTCATGTAGGCTGTGTTCATCTTGGCCTGCGTGAAGCCCACCGTCAGGCCCAGCTACAGATGCTGGCAGACTGGACAAATGCGCTGCCGGAGGGCGAGCCCGTGGTGGTGGCCGGTGATTTCAACGACTGGCGACAGCGTGCCAACCATCCGCTGAAGGTGAATGCGGGGCTGGAGGAGATTTTTACCCGCGCACGCGGTCGTCCCGCGCGAACGTTTCCGGTGCGCTTCCCCGTGCTGCGCCTTGACCGTATCTACGTAAAAAATGCCCACGCCAGCAGCCCGACGGCGCTGGCTTTACTCAACTGGCGACATCTCTCCGACCATGCCCCACTCAGCGCGGAGATCCACTTATGAAATGCACATGGCAGGAAGGTAACCGTATTACGCTGCTGGAAAATGGCGATAACTATTATCCGGCGGTTTTTGAGGCGATTAGCCACGCACAGCAGAAAGTCTTTCTGGAAACGTTTATCTGGTTTGAAGACGACGTGGGCAGGCAGTTGCACAGCGCACTGCTGCATGCCGCTCGTCGCGGTATAAAAATCGAGGTCCTGCTCGACGGATATGGTTCGCCGGATCTCAGCGACGAATTTGTTAACGAGCTCACCGCCGCAGGGGTGGTATTCCGCTATTACGATCCCGGCCCGCGTCTGTTCGGGATGCGCACCAACCTGTTCCGCCGTATGCACCGCAAAATTGTGGTGGTGGATGAAACGGTGGCCTTCGTTGGCGGCATTAACTACTCCGCCGAGCATATGTCGGATTACGGTCCCGAAGCGAAACAGGACTACGCGATCCGTATCGAAGGGCCGGTAGTGCAGGACATCCAGCTGTTCGTGCTGGAAAACTTACCCGGCAAGGAGGCCGTCCGCCGCTGGTGGCGACGCCGTCACCGCCCGGAGGAGAACCGCAAGCCTGGCGAGGCGCAGGCCCTGTTCGTCTGGCGTGATAACGAGGAGCATCGGGACGATATCGAGCGTCATTACCTGAAGATGCTGGCGAACGCGAAGCGCGAGGTGATTATCGCCAACGCCTATTTCTTCCCCGGTTACCGGATTTTGCATGCCATGCGCAACGCGGCCCGACGCGGTGTGAGCGTGAAGCTTATCGTGCAGGGGGAGCCCGATATGCCGATTGTGAAGGTGGGCGCGCGTCTGCTCTATCGCTATCTGGTCAAAAGCGGCGTGCAGATCTATGAATATCGCCGCCGCCCGCTGCACGGCAAAGTCGCCGTGATGGATGACCACTGGGCGACCGTCGGCTCCAGCAACCTTGATCCGCTGAGCTTATCGCTTAATCTGGAAGCGAACCTCATCATCCACGATCGCCAGTTTAATCACACCCTGCGCGATAACCTTCAGGGTCTTATTAATAAAGACTGCGTGCGTGTGGATGAGTCCATGGTGCCGAAACGCAGCTGGTGGAACGTGGGCATCGGCGTGGTGGTGTTCCACTTCCTGCGCCACTTCCCGGCCATGGTGGGCTGGCTGCCCGCGCATACGCCGAAACTGGCGCTGGTGGATCCGCCTGTGCAACCCGAAATGGAAACCCAGGACCGCGTAGAGGCGGAAGATGGAGGGAAAACCTGATGTCGAAATCTCATCCTCGCTGGCGGCTGGCGAAAAAAATCCTGACCTGGCTGTTCTTTATTGCCGTCGCGGTCCTGCTGGTGGTGTATGCCCAGAAGGTGGACTGGGAAGAGGTGTGGAAAGTTATTCGCAACTACAACCGGACAGTCCTGCTGGGTGCCGTTGGGCTGGTGATTGTGAGCTACCTGATGTACGGCTGCTATGACCTGCTGGGACGCGCCTACTGCGGGCATAAGCTTGCCAAACGGCAGGTTATGCTGGTGTCATTCATCTGCTACGCCTTTAACCTGACGCTGAGCACCTGGGTGGGCGGGATTGGTATGCGCTATCGCCTGTACTCCCGCCTTGGCTTACCGGGCGGCACCATTACGCGTATTTTCTCCTTAAGCATCACCACCAACTGGCTGGGGTATATTCTGCTGGGCGGGGTGATTTTCACCATCGGCGTGGTGCAGCTGCCTGCGCACTGGTACATCGATGAGGCCACTCTGCGCATTCTGGGCATCGTACTGCTGCTGATCATCGCGGCCTACCTGTGGGCCTGCGCCTTTGCCAAACGTCGTCACATGACCATTAAAGGCCAGAAGCTGGTGCTGCCGTCATGGAAGTTTGCCGTCCTGCAAATGGTGGTTTCCAGCGCCAACTGGATGGCGATGGGGGCCATTATCTGGCTGTTAATTGGCGAAGATGTGAATTACTTCTTCGTGCTGGGCGTGTTGCTGGTAAGCAGTATTGCCGGGGTGATTGTGCATATTCCGGCGGGTATTGGCGTACTGGAAGCGGTGTTTATCGCGCTGCTTGCGGGGGAGCATGTGTCTCACGGGACGATTATCGCCGCCCTGCTCGCGTACCGCATGATCTACTACTTCCTGCCGCTGGCGCTGGCAACGGTCTGTTATCTGGTGCTGGAGAGTCGGGCGAAGAAGCTGCGCGCGAAGAACGAGAAGGCGATGGCAAAATAAAAGCAAAACGGCAACTTCGTTGCCGTTTTTAGGGTTTGTTCCCTCTCCCTGTGGGAGAGGGTCAGGGTGAGGGCATCAGACAGCGCCACCCTCACTAACGACGGTTGCCGAAGATACGCAGCAGCATCAGGAACAGGTTGATGAAGTCCAGATAAAGCGTCAACGCGCCCAGAATCGAGTATTTGCGCAGGTTTGAACTGTCACGAACATCAATTTGTTCACCGATGTTTTTCAGCTTCTGGGTGTCGTAGGCGGTTAAGCCCACGAAGATCACCACCCCGATATAGGTCACCGCCCACATCAGCGCGTCACTTTTCAGCCACAGGTTCACCAGCGACGCCAGCACAATCCCAATCAGCCCCATAAACAGCATGTTGCCGAAGCCGCTCAGGTCACGTTTGGTGGTGTAACCGTACAGGCTCATCACACCGAACATCCCGCCGGTCACCACAAAGGTGCTGGCGATGGAGGAGTAGGTGTAAACGATGAAAATACTGGAAAGCGTCAGCCCGGTCAGCGCCGAATAGAGCATAAACAGCGTGGTCGCCATACCCGAGCTGAGCTTGTGCACCAGCCCGGAGAGCACAAATACCAGCGCCAGTTGCGCAATAATCAGCCCAAAGAAGGTGATTTTGCTGGAGAAGATAAACATCATCAGTTCAGGCGTGTTTGCCGCATACCACGCGATAAACGCGGTAAGCAGCAGGCCAACCGTCATCCAGCCATATACCTGAGCCATGTAGGTTTGCAGCCCGCTACGGGTCTGCTGAACTATCGAATCGGAACGCGGAAATCGGTCCATGATTCACTCCTGATTAAGTAAACACACATGTTAAGACTAACACATCCACGTAAACCTGTTACCAACGGCTGGCGGCATGCTTATCGCTGTCGCGTGATTCCACCCAGCGCTCACCTTCCGGCGTCGCTTCACGTTTCCAGAACGGCGCTTTGGTTTTAAGATAATCCATGATGAACTCCCCCGCCGCAAACGCACTCCCGCGATGGGCGCTGGTGACGCCGACAAACACAATCTCTTCGCCGGGCCACATTTCGCCGATGCGATGGATAACCGTAACGCGTCCCAGCGGCCAGCGGCCTCGCGCCTCTTCGACAATGGCCGCCAGTGATTTTTCGGTCATCCCCGGATAGTGCTCCAGCGTCAGCGCTTTTACGCTGTCGCCGAGGTTGTGGTTACGCACTTTTCCGGTAAACGTCACGACCGCGCCGTCTTCATCGCGCTCTGCCAGCCAGCTGTATTCGGTACCGACGCTAAAGCGCTCAGGGCCGACCAGAATTCGGGTTTCCGTCATCTTAACCCCCTGTTACCGGCGGGAAGAAGGCCACTTCGTCCCCATCGGCCAGCGGGTGGGTCAACTCCACCAGCGTCTGATTCACGGCGGCCAGCAGTTTGCCTTCATCCAGCGCCAGCGCCCAACGGTCGCCTTGCGCCGCCAGATGCGCGCGCAGGGCGGCGACGTTTTCGAAAGAGCCGTCCAGCGTCAGGCTGTCGGTATTGACCAGCTCACGGACCTGGGCAAAAAAAAGCACCTTAATCATGGCTTTCTACCTTAAAATCGCCGGATTTGCCGCCGCTTTTTGCCAACAGACGCACCGGGCCAATCACCATATCTTTCTGCACCGCTTTACACATGTCGTAGATGGTCAGCGCCGCCACGGAGGCCGCCGTCAACGCCTCCATCTCCACGCCGGTTTTCCCGGTTAAGCGGCACAAGGACTCGATACGCACGCGATTATGCGCCGGCTGCGCCTGCAAATTTACCTCCACTTTGCTGAGCATCAGCGGATGGCAGAGCGGAATGAGGTCCCAGGTACGTTTAGCGGCCTGAATACCAGCGATACGGGCGGTGGCAAACACATCACCCTTGTGATGGCTGCCGTCGATAATCATCGCCAGCGTCTCCGGCAGCATGGTGATGAACGCTTCAGCACGCGCCTCGCGCACCGTTTCGGCTTTGGCGGAGACATCCACCATATGCGCTTCGCCAGCGGCGTTTATGTGGGTCAGTTGTGACATAGCTTATTTCTTTAAATGGGGATGGAAGTTACACGGACGGGTACGGGCATCCAGCTGCGGGGCAATAATGTTTTCCCACGCGGTGCGGCAGGCTTTGGTCGACCCCGGCATGGCGAAGATCAGCGTCTTGTTCGCCACCCCCGCGACAGCACGGGACTGAAGCGTAGAGGTACCAATCTCTTCAAACGAGAGCATGCGGAACACTTCGCCGAAGCCTTCCACTTCGCGATCGAACAGCGGGAGCAGCGCTTCCGGCGCCTGGTCGCCTGCGGTAAAGCCGGTGCCGCCAGTGATCAGCACCACCTGGACGTCATCGTTCGCAATCCACTGTGAGACCTGAGCGCGAATGGCGTAACGGTTTTCTTTGACGATCGCTTTATCAACAATCTGGTGTCCGGCTTCGTGTGCCGCCTCGCGCAGCCAGTGGCCGGAGGTATCATCCTCTTCACCACGACGTTCGGAAACGGTAAGAATAGCAATGCGTGTCGGGATAAATTCCGCGCTTACTTGATTCATCTTCTGGTTCCTTCTAAAGCCTGATTACCCGCCGATATAGGACAGGTTCTGAGTAATGCCGGTGTTGCCCTGATGCAGGAAATGGGTCTGCTTTTTGTGCGTCAGCGCCTCGGAAATGCGTGCTTCAAGCGCGTCCTGTTGAGCGTCATCTTCCAGCAAATCGCGCAGATCGACGCCGCCATCCCCGAACAGGCAAAGATGGAGCTTGCCAACGGAGGAGACACGCAGGCGGTTGCAGCTGGCACAGAAGTCTTTTTCATAGGGCATGATCAGGCCGATTTCGCCTTCATAATCCGGATGACAAAAAACCTGCGCCGGGCCATCGCTGCGCTGGCGGATCTGATGGATCCAGCCGCGTTTCAGCAGCTCGTCGCGCAACACCATGCCGGAAATATGGTGACGGCGGAACAGCTCGCTGCCCTCGCCCGTTTCCATCAGCTCGATAAAACGCAGTTGAATGGGACGGGATTTAATCCACGCCAGGAAGGTGTCCAACTGATGGTGGTTTACGTCGCGCATCAGCACCGTGTTGACTTTGACTTTTTCGAACCCGGCGGTAAACGCCGCATCGATGCCGTCCATCACCTGGCGGAACTTGTCCTGACCGGTAATGGCGTGAAACTGCCGGGCATCAAGGCTGTCCACGCTGACGTTGATCGCCGTCAGCCCCGCATCGCGCCAGTACGCCACGTCACGCGCCATGCGGTAACCGTTGGTGGTCACCGCGATCTGGCGGATACGTTCGTTTTCACGCACGGCGGCAATAATGTCAGGGAAATCACGACGCAGGGAGGGCTCTCCCCCGGTAAGACGCACTTTTTCCGTGCCGAGTTCCGAGAACGCACGCGTAACGCGGCGTACTTCATCCACGGAGAGAAAGCCATTATTGGTGACGCTGCCCGGCTTGTAGCCATCGGGCAGGCAGTAGGTGCAACGGAAGTTGCACACATCGGTAATCGACAGACGCAAGTAGTAAAACTTACGCGCGAAAGCATCAGTAAGTTGTGAAGCCATGTACACCTTTCCAGATCGGGAGGCACAGTCATTTCTTTCTGTACCCTGGTGGCAAATCCGCCACGGCCAGGGCGCCATATCTCTCGACACAGGCGCCAGGGCTAGAGTGTATGTTTTCAGTTTTGAAAACGTGGTTATGGCGATAGTAGCGTGGAAATCGCCACTTCGCCATTGTCGCTTTTCGCTATATAAATTTATACATAACGATGTTATCGTGCATTTTCACTACAGAATACGCAAAAACAGCGCTTTCGCATTGATATACGTCATTATGGATTGTGAGAGGCATCGTCTTTTAGGAGTAGTTGCGTTACTGTGACGCAAGCTTAACAGGATAAGGAATAGGTATGCGCAATCGCACTTTTGCGGATCTGGACCGCGTGGTCGCTCTTGGCGGAGGTCACGGGCTGGGACGGGTTATGTCGTCGTTATCGTCACTGGGCTCACGCCTGACGGGCATCGTGACAACAACGGACAACGGCGGCTCAACCGGGCGGATCCGACGTGCTGAAGGCGGGATAGCCTGGGGCGACATGCGCAACTGCCTCAACCAGCTCATCACTGAGCCAAGCGTGGCCTCGGCGATGTTTGAGTACCGTTTTGGCGGGAATGGCGAACTTTCAGGCCATAACCTTGGAAATCTGATGTTAAAGGCGCTGGATCACCTGAGCGTGCGCCCTCTGGAAGCGATCAATTTAATTCGTAACCTGCTAAAAGTGGATGCGTTCCTGATCCCAATGTCCGAACAGCCGGTAGATTTGATGGCGATCGATGCTGACGATCACGAAGTGTATGGTGAAGTGAATATCGACCAGCTTCTTCTGCCGCCAAAAGAGCTGATGACCTACCCCAGCGTACCCGCAACGCGTGAAGCGGTAGAAGCGATTGGCGAGGCCGATCTGATCCTGATTGGGCCGGGAAGTTTTTACACCAGCCTGATGCCGATCCTGCTGGTGAAAGAGCTGGCGCAGGCGCTGCGCAGAACGCCTGCGCCCATGGTCTATATCGGTAATTTAGGCCGCGAACTCAGCCCGGCGGCGGCAAGCCTGTCGCTGGCGGATAAGCTGGACCTGATGGAACAGTACGTTGGTAAGAAAATTATCGATGGTGTCGTGGTCGGACCGAAAGTGGATGTATCAGGGATTGGCGATCGCGTGGTGGTACAGGAGCCGCTGGAAGCCAGCGATATTAAATATCGCCACGACCGCCATCTGCTACGCGAGGCGCTGGAGAAGGCGATTCAGGCATTAGGTTAGGTTCGTTTTGTGCGGCCTGATGCCCTCACCCCGGCCCTCTCCCACAGGGAGAGGGAGAAAACGCCACCGGGCAAAAAATTCACGATGCCGCAATAAACAGATCCCGCAGCTGATGCAGCTGATCGCGGATTTGCGCAGCCTCTTCGAACTCCAGGTTCTGCGCATGCTGCATCATCTGCCCTTCCAGCTCGTGGATCTTCTGCTGCAACGCTTTCGGCGTCAGCGCGACGGTATCCTCTTCCACCACTGAACGGGCCTTGCCGCGGCCTTTCGCTTTGGTCTTCGCAATGTTCTGACCCAGCGCCAGGATATCCACCACCTTCTTGTTCAGCCCCTGCGGCGTGATGCCGTGCTCTTCGTTATAGCGCTGCTGCTTCTCGCGACGACGTTCCGTTTCGCCAATCGCTTTGGCCATAGACGGGGTGATTTTATCCCCGTACAGGATCGCCTTCCCGTTGACGTTACGCGCGGCGCGGCCAATGGTCTGGATCAGCGAGCGCTCGGAACGCAGGAAGCCCTCTTTGTCCGCGTCCAGAATCGCCACCAGCGACACCTCAGGCATATCCAGCCCTTCTCGCAGAAGGTTAATCCCTACCAGCACGTCGAACTCGCCCAGACGCAGATCGCGGATGATCTCCATACGCTCCACGGTATCGATATCCGAGTGCAGATACCGCACCTTCTCACCGTGTTCTTCCAGATACTCCGTCAAATCTTCCGCCATACGTTTGGTGAGCGTGGTAACCAGCACGCGCTCGTTGATGGCGGAACGGGCACGTATTTCCGAGAGCAGATCGTCCACCTGCGTCGCCACCGGACGCACCTCGATAATCGGATCCAGCAGCCCGGTCGGACGCACCACCTGGTCCACCACGTCATCACCGGATTTTTCCAGCTCGTAGTTGCCCGGCGTCGCCGATACGTAGATGGTCTGCGGAGCAAGCGCCTCAAATTCTTCAAACTTCATCGGACGGTTGTCCAGCGCTGACGGCAGTCGGAACCCGTACTCCACCAGCGTCTCTTTACGCGCGCGGTCACCGCGGTACATCCCGCCTATCTGGGGGATCGTAACGTGGGATTCGTCGATCACCAGCAGGCCGTCCGCCGGAAGGTAGTCAAACAGCGTCGGCGGCGCTTCGCCCGGCCCGCGCCCGGAGAGGTAGCGCGAGTAGTTTTCGATGCCGGAGCAGTAGCCCAGCTCGTTCATCATCTCCAGATCGAACTGGGTACGCTGGCTCAGGCGTTGCTCTTCCAGCAGCTTATTGTTCGCCAGCAGCACCTTGCGGCGGTCCGCCAGCTCAATTTTGATCTCTTCCATCGCCTGCACGATACGCTCGCGTGGCGTCACGTAGTGCGTTTTCGGGTAGATGGTGAAGCGCTGGATCACCGACTCGACGTGACCGGTCAACGGATCGAACAGCGACAGGCGTTCAACCTCTTCGTCGAACAGCTCCACGCGCAGCGCCATGTCGTCCGATTCCGCCGGGAAGATATCAATCACCTCGCCGCGCACGCGGAAGGTCCCGCGCTGGAACGCCTGATCGTTACGGGTGTACTGCAACTCAGCCAGACGGCGCAAAATCGCCCGCTGATCGATGATCATCCCCTGCGTCAGGTGCAGCATCATCTTGAGATAAAGATCCGGATCGCCCAGGCCGTAGATCGCCGACACCGAGGCCACCACCACCACATCACGACGCTCCAGCAGCGCCTTGGTCGCCGACAAACGCATCTGCTCGATATGTTCGTTCACCGAGGCATCTTTCTCGATAAACGTGTCGGAGCTGGGAACGTAGGCTTCCGGCTGGTAGTAGTCGTAGTAGGAGACGAAATACTCCACCGCGTTTTCCGGGAAGAACTCTTTCATCTCACCATACAGCTGCGCCGCCAGCGTTTTGTTCGGCGCGAGGACCATCGTCGGACGCTGGAGATCGGCAATGACGTTGGCAATGGTGAAGGTTTTGCCCGAACCGGTAACCCCCAGCAGAGTCTGGTGCGCCAGCCCGTCCTCCAGCCCCTCTTCCAGGCGACGAATAGCCTCGGGCTGATCCCCGGAAGGACGGAAAGCAGAATTCAGTTTAAACGGTTTACTCATGGGCGACGACCTGATGACAGAATAAGCGGCAGGTGAGTAATTTTACTCGTTGTGGCCAGGATTGCCAGTAAAAAACACTGGATGAAAAACCAGTAGCGTGTCAGGATATTTAGCGTAGCGCAGAGAGGATTAGTGCGTTCGCGAGCCAAATTTCGACTGTGACAAAATAAAACACCAGCCTCAGGGGGTTATCCCCAGAACTATTACTTTTTTAACATTTGTCAAGGGCGGTTATGAAAGTTTTATGGCAACAGGTGTCGCTGGCGTTGAGGGAATTGCTTTTATCTAATTCGTTAAAAAATAAAGACTAATTTATTAAGCCGCGTTTCCCATCAATTTGGTCGTAACCCGCGTATTCTCTCGCTTATCGCGTGTTTTCTAACTCTAATGCACAAGGTTATCCACAGGAATAGTGGATAACTGCCTCCAGCCCGTACAGCATGCACTTCAGCAAATTCCCGGTTTTTCCCACGAAGCGGCAGTAAAAAATTTTTATCACTCTTTTTTGCCTGGAAAACGTTCATTTTTTCATAAGCAACTGGCGAGATCTTAATCACAATTCTGTCATTTCTCCTGCACCACGATTCGACATACGCGGCACCGGGAATGTGCATTTCGTATAAACGTACTGCTTTTGATAGTGAGTTATTCCTAAAAATGGCCTTTTTTTAATCATTATGAAGTTCCTGGCAGGCGTTTTGCAGACATCACTCTGTGCATCACCCCCACACATTTTTAAGGAGAGAAAGATGTTGAGTCTGCGTGCTGTAAATCAGTTTTACGGAAGCCAACATACGCTATGGAACGTGAATATCGATTTCCCGCAAGGCATCTGTACGGGCATTGTTGGCCTGCCTGGCATGGGTAAATCCACGCTCATGAACTGCATTACCGGAAAGGTGCCCGTTGAGAGCGGCACCATCATCTGGCATGAGGCTGGCGCGCCGCCGCGTAATTTGCTCAGCCCTGCGTCAGCATTCACGGCGCCGCCGACGATAGGCTACGTCCCGCAGGATCGGCGGATATTTTCCCAGCTGACCGTCGATGAAAATCTGCATATCGCTATGCGGGCGACAGGGAAACCTGACCCGACATCAAAAAGTGACGTGTATGCCCTGTTTCCGGAGCTCTATCCGCTGCGACAGAGCCGTGCCTCTTCGCTGTCCCCTGACGACCAGTATCAGCTGGCCCTCGCCAGTGCGCTGGTTAATCGCCCGCGCGTGTTGATTCTGGATGAGCCCATGCATGGCGCAGGGCACGGTTTCGCGCGCAGGCTGGGGCAGCTGCTGGTGCGGCTGAATCGGGAGCTGGGAATGACGGTGCTGTTAGCTGAGCAACAGCTGTCGTTTATCCGCCGGGTAGCGGATCGTTTCTGCATGCTCTATCGCGGGCGTAACGTGGCACAGGGCCACGTTAACGAGCTGGATGACGACCTTATTGCGCACTGGATGGCGCGGGACATAAGGCGCTAAGGTCAAGATAGCGTCCGGTTTCCGCCTGCTCTGCGCCGTCGGCAAGCCACGGGATCTCGCCGAGAAACGGCGCAGGCAGCCCCCGCTTCAGCGTCGCCAGATACTCAGCATGACGTTTACCCGGCGCAACCACGTCATTGGCAATCCACCCTGCCAGACGCAACCCGGCCTGCTGCACGGCCTGAGCGGTCAGCATGGCGTGATTGATACAGCCAAGCTTCACGCCGACCACCAGAATGACAGGAAGCTGCTCGGCCTGCACCCAGTCAGCAAATGTCTGCTCGTCGGACAGCGGGGTAAACCAGCCGCCAGCCCCCTCCACCAGCACCCAGTCGGCCTGCGTTTCCAGGTCGCGTAACCCGGAAGAGAGCACCGAAAAATCAATCGGACGATCTTCATCGGCGCTGACGATGTGCGGCGAGGTGGGTTCAGCAAAGGTATAGGGGTTCACCGCAGAATAGGCCAGCGCAAGGCTGCTATTACGCTGTAGCGCCAGCGCATCGGTATTGCGTAAGCCTTCCGGCGTCATCTCGCTGCCGGAGGCTACGGGCTTATACCCGGCAGTTGTTTTCCCCAGCAGACGCGCCGCCTGCAACAGCGCGGCGCTGGCAACCGTTTTACCGACTTCAGTGTCCGTGCCGGTAACAAAATAACGTTCAGTCACGTTCAATAATCCCATGAAAAAGATGATAAGAGAGCGGGAACCGGCCCCGCTCCTGCGGCCAGGCCAGCTCGAGACGCTGGAGTTGTCCGCGGGTAAGGGGTTTCTTCTCCCGTCCGGCGTGCAGGTGCGTCGCGCCTATGCCCTTAAGCGATCGCATGGCGCTTAACGCATCGCTAAATTCGAGGGTGACGGTCTGGACCACGCTGCGATAGCGCCAGCCTGCCAGCGCCTGAGTGACCTGTTCGTGCGAGAGAAACCGGTTGGCATGAGGCTGTGCATCCACTGCCCTCCACGCCTGATTCAGCTCCGGCAACGAACTTTCCAGCAGGGTGGTAAAGGCCACCGCTCCGCCGGGCCGCGCCACGCGGTATAACTCGCGTAGGGCCTGCGGCAGGCTGGCGCACCACTGCACCGCCAGATGGCTCCAGACGAGGTCAAACAGCGCATCCTCCAGCGGGATGGCCTCGATATCGGCCACCAGATAACGGTCTGCTGACAGCTGCTGGCGGGCTTCATCCAGCATCTGCGCGGATAAATCCAGCGCCGTGACGTGGCTACCTGTTGCGCGCCAGTAACGGCTATTGCCGCCTGGCCCGCAGCCTGCGTCGAGCACCTGCGCAAAACGCCCGTCACCGAGCGCGGCCAGCAGCCCGCGGGCGCTCAGGCGTTGCAGCTCATCGTGCTGTGAATAGCTTTGCGCTGCCCGGCCAAACGCGGCGGCAACGGCCTGTTTATTGACGAGAGACATACAGTGCCTCCAGAAGCGTATCGATATCCTGCGGCTCATGCTCTGCCGTGAGCGTCAGACGCAAGCGCGCGGTGCCTGGTGGCACGGTGGGTGGGCGGATCGCCGTGACCCACTGCCCGCGTTCTCGTAGCGCCTGTGCCACCATCAGCGCCCGATGGTTTTCACCCACAATTACGGGCTGAATGGCGCTGTGCGAGTCGGTAAGCCGGTAAGACAGCTCGCTTATCCCCCGGCGAAAACGCTGAATATGGTCGGCCAGGCGCGCCCGGCGTTCAGCGCCGTCTTCGCCGCGGATCACCGCAAGCGACGCAGAGAGCGCCACGGCCTGCGCCGGGGGCATGCTGGTGCTGTAGATCAGGTGACGGGCGAACTGCACCAGGTAATCGGCCACCGGCTCGCTGCACAACACCGCGGCGCCGCTGACGCCGAAGCCTTTGCCGAAGGTGACCACCAGCAGTTCCGGCCTGACGCGTTGCTGGTGCGCGCTTCCGCGCCCCTCCTCGCCGGTGACGCCAATGCCGTGGGCATCGTCGACCAGCAGCCAGGCGTTCTGCTGTTTTGCGACGTCATGCAAGGTGGCAAGGGGCGCGCTGTCGCCGTCCATGCTGAATACCCCTTCCGTCACCGCCAGCTGAAGCCCAGAACAGGGTTTACCCAGCAGAACGTTCAGCTGAGAGGCATTGTTATGGGCAAAACGCCGCAGCTGCGCCGGGCTGAGACTGGCCGCTTCAAGCAGAGACGCGTGGCTCAGGCGGTCCGCGACGATGCGGTCATCTTTGCCCATCAGGGCGGCAATCACCGCCTGATTCGCGGCAAAACCGGAGATAAACAGCAGCGCCCGCGGGTAGCCCAGCCAGTCGGCCAGCTCTTCCTCCAGCGCCTGATGCGCCGTGGTGTAGCCGCTGACGTGCCCGGAGCCGCCGCTGCCCACGCCGTAACGATCCGCGCCCTGCTGCCAGGCGCGAACGATCTGCGGGTGCTGGCTCAGTCCCAGATAATCGTTGCTGGAGAAATTACAGAACCGCTCTCCTTCCCGGGTGAGAAAACGGCCTGCACCGTTTTCCACTACCCTGCGCACCCGAAACGCATCCGCCGCCCGCCGCTCGTCGAGCGCGGTCCTGATACGTGCCTGCCAGGTCATACGGCTGCCGCGTTGTAGAACTGGTCGGTGTCGGCGTTAAAAATCTGCTGCTCCAGCTGCTGCTGTTGCTCGTTATCCCCCGCCTGTACCCCGGTCTGGTGTGGGTTCAGCCCCAGCTTGCGGAACAGCTGGACATCTTTGTCCTCTTCCGGGTTTGGCGTGGTCAGCAGTTTACAGCCGTAGAAGATGGAGTTGGCCCCGGCCATGAAGCACATCGCCTGGGTCTGCTCGCTCATCTGCTCGCGACCGGCAGAGAGGCGAACGTAAGAGGTCGGCATCATGATGCGCGCCACCGCGATGGTGCGGATGAAATCGAAGGCATCCACGTCCTCGTTATCCGCCAGCGGCGTGCCTTTTACCTTCACCAGCATGTTGATGGGCACGCTTTCCGGCGGGGTCGGCAGGTTTGCCAGCTGTAACAGCAGGCCGGCACGATCTTTTACCGTCTCGCCCAGTCCCACGATCCCGCCGGAACAGACCTTGATCCCCGCATCACGCACTTTATCCAGCGTGTCCAGACGCTCCTGATAGGTGCGCGTGGTGATGATGTTGCCGTAGAACTCCGGCGAAGTATCGAGGTTGTGGTTGTAGTAATCCAGCCCCGCCGCCGAGAGACGCTGCGCCTGCTCCTCGTTCAGCGTACCCAGGGTCATGCAGGCTTCAAGCCCCATCTCCTTCACCCCCTTCACCATCTGCTCCAGATAGGGCATGTCGCGGTCATGCGGATTTTTCCACGCCGCGCCCATGCAGAAGCGGGTCGAGCCAGCGTTTTTGGCCTTGCGCGCGGAGTCGAGCACCTGCTCCACTTCCATCAGGCGCTCGGATTCGAGACCGGTTTTATAGCGCGCGCTTTGCGGGCAATATTTGCAGTCTTCCGGGCAAGCCCCGGTTTTGATCGACAGCAGCGTGCTGACCTGAACATGACGCGGATCGAAGTGCTGGCGGTGCACCTGTTGCGCCTCAAACATCAGCTCCAGGAAAGGTTTATTGAATAATTCAGTGACTTGCGACATCGTCCAGCGTGCGTGGTGAGCCATCGGGCTTCTCCAAAGGGTTTTGTTAATTGTCGGTTCGGTTTATACTTGTAAACCTAAAACTTTTCAAAATGGTTTACAAGTCGATTATGACCCAGGACGATCTCGCCTTCGACAAGCAGCATATCTGGCACCCTTACACCTCCACGACCCGCCCCCTTCCCGTCTATCCGGTAGCCTCTGCCCACGGCTGCGAGCTGCATCTCGCCAGCGGCGAGCGGCTTGTTGACGGGATGTCCTCCTGGTGGGCGGCGATCCATGGCTACAACCACCCGCGTCTGAACGCGGCGATGAAAGCGCAGATTGACCAGATGTCACACGTGATGTTTGGCGGGATCACACATCAGCCCGCGGTGGATTTATGCCGTCGCCTGGTAGCGATGACGCCTGAATCGCTGGAGTGTGTTTTCCTGGCCGACTCCGGCTCGGTGGCCGTGGAAGTGGCGATGAAAATGGCGTTGCAGTACTGGCATGCGAAGGGCGAAACGCGCCAGCGGTTCCTCACCTTCCGCAACGGCTATCACGGCGACACCTTCGGGGCGATGTCGGTGTGCGATCCGGACAACTCCATGCACAGCCTGTGGAAAGGCTACCTGCCGGAAAACCTGTTTGCGCCAGCCCCGCAGAGCCGCTTCGACGGCGAATGGGACGAGATGGACATGGTGGGCTTCGCGCGGCTGATGGCGGCCCATCGCCACGAGATTGCCGCCGTTATTCTCGAACCGATTGTGCAGGGCGCGGGCGGAATGCGGATCTATCACCCCGAGTGGCTGAAGCGCATTCGGAAGATGTGCGACCGCGAAGGAATTTTGCTGATTGCCGATGAGATCGCCACCGGCTTTGGCCGTACCGGGAAGCTGTTTGCCTGCGAGCATGCGGGGATCGCGCCGGATATTCTGTGCCTGGGGAAAGCGCTCACCGGCGGCACCATGACGCTCTCCGCCACGCTTACCACGCGCCAAGTTGCCGACACCATCAGCGACGGTGACGCGGGCTGCTTTATGCACGGCCCGACGTTTATGGGCAACCCGCTGGCCTGCGCCGTGGCAAGCGAAAGCCTCGCCATTCTGGAGAGCGGCGCGTGGCAGACGCAGGTGGCGGCGATTGAGGCGCAGCTGAAGCAGCAGTTAAGCGCGGCGGCGGAGGCGGAATACGTCGCGGACGTCCGCGTACTGGGCGCCATCGGGGTAATCGAGACAACGCATCCGGTGAACATGGCCGCGTTGCAGCGCTTCTTCGTTGACCAGGGCGTGTGGGTGCGACCTTTCGGTAAGCTGATTTACCTCATGCCGCCGTACAGCATTTCTGCGGATCAGCTCCGCAAGCTGACCGGGGCAGTGGTTGAAGCCGTTAACACTTCAGCGCATTTCGCGATTTAACCCCATGCGTTACACTTTCTGAATGAGTGAGTAACGAGGAAAATCGGATGAAAATCATCAGTAAAGATTTGCGCGACGGCGAAAAGCTGCCGGAACGTCACGTGTTTAACGGGATGGGTTATCAGGGGGATAATATCTCTCCCCATCTGGCGTGGGACGATGTGCCAGCGGGAACCAAAAGTTTTGTTGTGACCTGCTACGATCCGGATGCGCCAACCGGGTCGGGCTGGTGGCACTGGATCGTGGCAAACCTGCCCGCCGACACGCGCGTATTACCGCAGGGCTCCGGTTCCGATCTGGTTGCTCTGCCTGACGGTGCGATTCAGACGCGCACTGACTTTGGCAAAGCGGGCTACGGCGGCGCGGCGCCGCCAAAAGGGGAAACGCACCGCTATATCTTCACCGTGCACGCGCTGGATGTGGACAAGATTGAGGTCGACGAAGGGGCGAGCGGCGCGATGGTAGGCTTTAACGTGCATTTCCATTCGCTGGGTAGCGCGTCGATTACGGCGATGTATTCGTAATCGTGCGGGCTGATGCCCTCACCCCGGCCCTCTCCCACAGGGAGAGGGTTAGGGTGAGGGTAAAAATCACAGCACGGAAGGCAATAACCCCACCAGCCGCCCTTCTTGCAGAAGCTGCATCGCCTTATCAATATCCGGCGCAAAGAAGCGGTCGTCATCGTAGTGCGTAACGTGCTCGCGCAGCGTATGACGCGCCTGCTCCAGCAGCGGGCTGGATGTTAGCCCTTCGCGCAAATCAATACCCTGACACGCCGCCAGCCACTCCACCGCCAGCACGCCGCGGGTGTTAGAGGCCATCTCCCACAGACGACGCCCGGCAGCCGGGGCCATCGACACGTGATCTTCCTGGTTGGCTGAGGTTGGCAGGCTGTCCACGCTGTGCGGGTGCGACAGCGCCTTGTTCTCGCTTGCCAGTGCCGCGGCGGTGACCTGGGCGATCATAAAGCCCGAGTTCACGCCGCCGTTACGCACCAGGAATGGTGGCAGCTGGGACATGTGCTTATCCATCATCAGCGCGATTCGACGCTCAGACAGCGCCCCGATTTCGGCAATCGCCAGCGCGATATTATCTGCCGCCATCGCCACCGGCTCGGCGTGGAAGTTGCCGCCAGAAACCACCTCGTTTTCCTGGGCAAACACCAGCGGGTTATCGGACACCGCATTGGCCTCCACCAGCAGCACTTCTGCCGCCTGGCGCAGCTGAGTCAGGCATGCGCCCATCACCTGCGGCTGGCAGCGCAGGGAATACGGATCCTGCACCTTCTCGCAGTTATGGTGTGATTCGGCAATGTCGCTGGTATCGGTAAGTACGTGGCGGTACATGGCAGCGGCATCAATCTGACCGCGCTGGCCGCGCACCTCGTGGATGCGGGCATCGAACGGACGACGCGAGCCGAGCACCGCCTCAGTGGTCAGTGCACCGCACACCACCGCCGAGGCGAACAGATCTTCCGCTTCAAACAGACCGCGCAGCGCGAAAGCGGTCGACGCCTGCGTGCCGTTGAGCAGCGCCAGCCCCTCTTTTGCCGCGAGGGTGATCGGCGTTAAACCGGCTTTTTTCAGCGCCTCTTTCGCAGGCAGCCACTCCCCTTGCCAGCGCGCCTGGCCTTCACCCAGCAGGAGCAGCGACATATGCGCCAGCGGCGCCAGATCGCCGGAGGCGCCGACGGAGCCCTTCGCCGGGATCCACGGATAAACTTCCGCATTGACCAGCGCCATCAGCGCCTGGATCACGCTCAGACGAATGCCGGAAAACCCACGCGCCAGGCTGTTGATTTTCAACACCATCATCAGGCGGACGATCTCATCGTCCAGCGGCTGGCCAACCCCCGCCGCGTGCGACAGCACCAGCGAACGCTGTAAATTCTCCAGATCGTGCGTGGCGATGCGGGTCTGCGCCAGCAGGCCAAACCCGGTATTGATGCCGTAGGCGGTGCGCCCCTCCGCCACAATCGCCTCCACGCAGGCCACGCTGTCGTTAATGGCACGGTGGGCGCTTTCATCAAGGGAGAGTGTCACCGGCTGACGCCAGACGTGACGCAGCTGTTTGAGCGTCAGCGAGCCGGGAGTAAGTGTTAACGCGTTCATGCAGGCTTTCCTTGTGTGGCGGGGATCATCGGCAGGTTCAGGCCCTGCTCTTTGGCACAATCAATGGCAATCTCGTAACCCGCATCCGCGTGACGCATCACGCCGGTTGCCGGGTCGTTGTGCAGCACGCGAGCGATACGCGCGGCCGCTTCATCAGTTCCGTCACAGACGATGACCATCCCGGAGTGCTGGGAGAAGCCCATCCCGACGCCGCCGCCGTGGTGCAGCGACACCCAGGTCGCGCCGCTGGCGGTGTTCAGCAGGGCATTCAGCAGCGGCCAGTCGGAGACCGCATCCGAGCCGTCGCGCATGGCTTCGGTTTCACGGTTCGGACTGGCGACAGAGCCGGAGTCCAGGTGGTCGCGGCCAATGACGATCGGCGCGGAGACTTCGCCGCTGCGCACCATTTCGTTAAAGGCGAGGCCGAGTTTTTGCCGCCACTCCAGCCCGACCCAGCAGATACGCGCCGGCAGGCCCTGGAAGTTAATGCGCTCGCGCGCCATATCCAGCCAGCGATGCAGGTGTTCGTCATCGGCGACAATCTCTTTCACTCTGGCATCGGTTTTGTAGATATCCTCCGGATCGCCGGACAGGGCAACCCAGCGGAACGGCCCAATGCCGCGGCAGAACAGAGGACGGATATAGGCGGGCACGAAGCCGGGGAAGTCAAAGGCGTTATTCACCCCCATTTCTTTCGCCATCTGGCGGATGTTATTCCCGTAATCAAAGGTCGGAATACCCATCTTACTGAAGGCCAGCATCGCGGAGACGTGTTCCGCCATGGCGCGTTTAGCCGCCAGTACCGTGCCCTCAGGATCGGTTTCCGCTTTTTGCTGGTAGTCTTCCCACGTCCAGCCTTTTGGCAGATAGCCGTGGAGCGGATCGTGAGCGCTGGTCTGGTCGGTGACCAGATCCGGACGCACGCCGCGCGCCACCAGTTCCGGCAGAATATCCGCCGCGTTGCCGCACAGGGCAACCGACACGGCTTTGCCTTCAGCGGTGTACTTTTTGATGCGCGCCAGCGCGTCATCGAGGTTGTCGGCCTGTTCATCGACATAGCGGGTACGCAGACGGAAATCGATGCGGCTCTGCTGGCACTCAATGTTCAGGGAGCACGCGCCCGCCAGCGTCGCGGCCAGCGGCTGCGCGCCGCCCATGCCGCCCAGTCCGGCGGTGAGCACCCAGCGGCCTTTCAGTGAGCCGTTATAGTGCTGACGGCCCGCTTCCACGAAGGTTTCATAGGTGCCCTGCACAATCCCCTGGCTGCCGATGTAGATCCAGCTACCGGCGGTCATCTGGCCGTACATGGCCAGCCCTTTTGCGTCCAGCTCGTTGAAGTGTTCCCACGTCGCCCAGTGCGGCACCAGGTTGGAGTTGGCAATCAGCACGCGGGGCGCATTTTTATGGGTTTTGAATACGCCAACCGGTTTGCCGGATTGCACCAGCAGCGTTTCGTCGTTTTCGAGATTCGTCAAAGACTCGACAATCGCGTCATAGCACGCCCAGTTGCGTGCGGCGCGGCCAATGCCGCCGTAGACCACCAGCTCGTGGGGATTTTCTGCTACCTCAGGATCAAGGTTGTTCATCAACATGCGCAGCGGTGCTTCGGTGAGCCAGCTTTTTGCGGTGAGCGTGGTGCCGCGCGCGGCGCGGACATCCTGCTTGCGGTATTTATCTGACGACATTGTGTGTTCCTCATAAGGGACAGATGATGCATTTAGATATACTTGTATAGACAAGCACACACAAGGTCGGATTTAACAAAAAAGATACAATTTTGCTATATTGCGTTAGCGATCACGCTTATAAAACTTATGACATAAAGTGGCCCTGCAACCGGTAGCGATTTCCCGGGAACAGCAGCTTCGCATGCGACACAATTTGCGAGGACGACCAGGTACGACGGCGGATCAGCAGGCAGGGATCGTGCTCTTTAATACGCAACAGCTCGCATTCCTGCGGCGTGGCGCGCACGGCTTCCACGATATGCTCCCCTTCCGTCAGCGGGGCGACGAGCGAGAGATACGCATGCGGTGTGGTTTGGGTGTAATCCTGATTCAGATAGTCCGGTATCCGCTCCGCGTTGACGCAGCGATCTTCAATCTGGACCGGAATGTCGTTCTCATAGTGCACCATCACCGAATGGAAAATCCGGGTGCCCTCGGTAACGTTCAGCTCGATGGCCTGTTCGGCGCTGGCCTGCGTCTCTTCAAGCACCAGCACCTCGCAGTGGTGCTGATGGTTGCGGGCGGCAATTTCATCGGCAATGCTGCGGATTTCAAACAGCGCCGACTGTCCTTTTGGCTCCGCCACAAATGTCCCGACCCCTTGCAGGCGCACCAGCAACCCTTCATCGGTCAGTTCACGCAGTGCGCGGTTGATGGTCATTCGGCTAAAGCCAAACTGCGCCACCAGCTCGGCCTCGGACGGAATGCGGTCGTGCGGGCGCCAGACGCCGGCGGCGATTTTTTCGCTGATCGCCTGCTTCACCTTTTCGTAAAAAGGCGCGGGAGGACTCGGCTGCGGCAGGGGCGAGCGTGAAAACATCATGACTCCTTGAATGTTGTTATGCCCACCAGTGAGCAATTTGCCAGGCCAGTCGGGCGGCAAGCTTCGCCCCCTGACCGTCCCGATCGTAGTGCGGATTAAATTCCACCAGATCCGCCGCCTGTAGTTTACCGCTTCGGCAGATACGCTCAATCACCGGGAACAGATCCAGCGCCGGGATCCCCAACGCCGCAGGGGCGGACACGGCGGGCATTTCTGCGGCAGGCAGCACATCGAGGTCAACGGTGAGATAAACCCGGTCTGCCTGCGTAAGCACGCTATCCAGCGCGGATAGCGCATCCCGGCGAAAATCGAGATCTTCAACCAGCGTCACGTTCAACCGCTCAGCTTCCTCCCACAGCGCCTGAGTATTCGCCGCACGGCTTACCCCCAGGCAGGCGTAGTGAAACACCCGAGACTGAGACGCGCAGTAGTGCGCCAGCTGGCGGAACGGCGTGCCGGACGTTGCCCGTTCAGCCTTGCGTAAATCGAGGTGCGCATCCAGGTTGATCACCGCAATGCGATCGTTCGGAAAGGCGTCCAGCACGCCGCGCCCGTGCGCCCAGGCGGTTTCATGTCCACCGCCGAAAACCAGAGTACGCATCCCGGATTGCTGGCACGCGGTTATGGCCTCGCTCAGCGCCTGCTGTGCCGCCTCCAGCGCGTGGCCTTCAACATAAACAGAACCCATATCCACGAGGCGCGCATGCCCCTGATGGCTCGCCATATTTGCCAGCGCGCCGCGCAACACATCGGGCGCCTGTGCAGCACCGGGCCTGCCCTGGTTACGCTTAACCCCTTCATCACATTCAAAGCCCAGCAGGGCAATGCCTGACGGCACGGGAGAAAAGTGTTCGCGCTGCTGTATGGTCTGGAAGAGACGTTTCGCGTTGCTGGACTCGGCGCTGTCGTCACGCCCCTGCCAGACCTGCGGGGAGACGGGATGCCACAGTTTCATGCTACCTGCCCCCGAAACACGCGTTGATGCAAAGGATTCCGCCCCGGCTCGTAAACCATCTCAACCGGATGATTCGCCTCCCAGACGACGAAATCAGCCACATAACCGGGCTTTAACTGCCCGTGCGTCGCAGCACGTCCTAGCGCCTGCGCCGCATGCCGCGTCACGCCAGCCCAGGCCTCTTCCGGCGTGAGGCCAAACTGGACGCAGGCCATGTTCATTGCCAGATGCAGGCTGGCAAACGGACTGGTGCCCGGGTTGTAGTCGGTAGCCACCGCTATCGGCACACCCTGCTCTCTGAGCTGCGCCACCGGTGGACGCTGGCGCTCCTGAAGAAAATAGAACGCGCCGGGGAGCAATACCGCCACCGTGCCGCTTTGCGCCATCGCCTGAATACCTGCATCATCGAGAAACTCAATATGATCGGCCGACAGCCCTTTATACTGGCTGACCAGCGCCGCGCCGCCAAGATTCGACAGTTGTTCTACATGCCCTTTTACCGGGATCCCGAGCGCGGCGGCGGCCCGGAACAGGCGCTCGGTTTGCGCCGGGGTAAAGCCGACGTTTTCACAAAACACGTCCACCGCTTCAAATAACTCTTTTTGCCACAGCGTGGGCATGATCTGCTCACAGACCAGCGCCAGATAGGCATCCGGATCCTGTCGGTACTCGGCAGGAACGGCATGCGCGGCCAGCAGCGTCGGGCTGATATCGACCAGATTATTCAGGCTGAGCTGGCGGGCAACCAGCAGCATTTTCTCTTCGGCTTCGGCATTCAGACCGTATCCTGATTTGATTTCAACGGTCGTTACGCCTTCATTCATCAGCCGCTGGAGTCGCTGCTGCGCCACCGTCAGGAGCGTTTCCGGCGAACTGTTGCGGGTGGCCGTGACCGTGGCGTTAATTCCGCCGCCCTGCGCGCTAATGGTCTGATATGACACGCCGTTAAGCCGTTGCTCCCATTCCGCTGCACGATCGCCGCCGAACACCAGGTGGGTGTGGCAATCGATCAGGCCGGGAGTAACCAGACGCCCGTCGAGATCGACACACTGACAATGCCCGGAGGGGATCTCGGATTCAGGAATAATGGCCAGAATCGTCTGGCCGCGCACAACGAGGGCATGTTGTTCTCTCAGGCCGTAGGGTTCCGCCTCGCCTGTCGCCAGGGTTGCCAGTCGCGCATTTCGCCATATAACATCATCGGGATTAAGCTGCTGCATGTGCCTTCCACTTGTCATGGGTTGTATAGACATTTATTTTCATCTGCCGCCTGCTGTCAACCGCATTGGGGGAAAATGTTATTTATTTGTGATGACTTTCCCGTCGCCTGCGGGCAAAAATGCAACTTTTCCGGTTTTTATCTTCCCGTTTCGCTCAACTTAGTATAAAAAAGCAGGCTATTTCGTCTATCCAGATAAGACTTGCATACCCAGGAGCATTACCTTGAATATTTCCAGGATTTCCCGTCTGGCGTTGGCACTCGCCTTTGGCGTGACTTTATCCGCTTGCAGTTCAACACCACCGGATCAGCAACCTTCTGAGCAGGTTGCTCCGGGCACCGCTTCCCGTCCGATCCTGTCAGCGGCTGAAGCGAAGAACTTCACCCGTGCGCACTATTTCTCGGCGATGGATCCCAATGCAGCCCCGTGGACGCCTTCTTCTATTAACCTGCCGAAACAGCCAGACTTCGTTGTCGGCCCGGCCGGGGCGCAGGGCGTTACACACACCTCTATTCAGGCAGCCGTTGATGCCGCAATCACCAAACACAGCGCATCTCGTCAGTACATTGCCATCCTGCCGGGTGAATACGAAGGAACCGTTTATGTTCCGGCAGCACCGGGAAGCATTACGCTTTACGGCCTGGGCGAAAAAGCGGTCGACGTAAAAATTGGCCTGGCGATTGATTCAGAGATCGACAGCACCACCTGGCGCCATCTGGTGAACCCGGCCGGTAAATACATGCCAGGTAAACCGGCGTGGTATATGTTTGATAACTGCCAGCGCAAGCGTGCCGCCACCATTGGCGTGATGTGTTCGGCGGTATTCTGGTCACAAAACAATGGCCTGCAATTGCAAAACCTGACCATTCAGAACACCTTGGGCGACAGCGTTGACGCAGGTAATCATCAGGCCGTGGCGCTGCGTAGCGATGGCGACAAGGTACAGATTAACAACGTCAATATCCTGGGCCGCCAGAACACCTTCTTCGTGACCAATAGCGGCGTGCAGAATACCCTTCAGAACAACCGTCTGACGCGTACTCTGGTCACCAACAGCTACATTGAAGGCGACGTGGATATGGTCTCTGGCCGCGGCGCGGTGGTATTTGATAACACCGACTTCCGCGTGGTGAATTCACGTACGCAGCAGGAAGGTTACGTCTTTGCACCGGCCACGCAGTCTAACCTGTTCTATGGCTTCCTGGCCGTGAATAGCCGCTTTACTGCTGCTGGCGATGGCGTGGCGCAGCTTGGTCGCTCTCTGGACGTGGACTCCGCCACTAACGGCCAGGTCGTGATCCGCGACAGCGTGATTAACGAAGGCTTTAACATGGCGAAACCGTGGGCGGATGCGGCGATCTCGAAACGTCCTTTCTCCGGCAACACCGGCACGGTGGATGATAAAGACAACGTGCAGCGTAACCTGAACGACGCTAACTTCAACCGCATGTGGGAATACAACAACCGCGGTCTGGGTAGCAAAGTGGTTGCTGAGCCGAAGCAGTAAAATGCCTGCTGCCGGGTGGCGGCTGCGCCTTACCCGGCCTGCCACATGCATTAACCGCGCATAAAAAACCTCGCATTTGCGAGGTTTTTTTTCGTCTACGGATCAATGAGCGTTAATCACAACCCACATCGGCCCTTGTCCGACCGCATAGCGTCCTTTCTCTTCCAGTAGACCCTGCAAGCCCTGGATTTCATAGAGCGCAATGTGGTGGGATTTCTGCCCCGCCGCAATCAGGTATTTGCCGCTGTGGTCGACATTAAAGCCGCGCGGCTGGGTTTCTGTCGGCTGGAAGCCCTCAACTGCCAGAACGCTGCCGTCTTCGGAGACGCTGAAGACGGTGATCAGACTGGAGGTACGGTCACAGGCATACAGGTGACGGCCATCCGGCGTGATGTGAATGTCTGCCGCCCAGCGTGTGTCAGAGAAATCAGATGGCATCATGTCCAGCGTCTGTACGCACTCGATCTGCCCGTTAGGATCGTTCAGCTCCCACACGTCTACCGAGCTGTTCAGCTCGTTAACGACATAGGCATACTGCTGATTCGGGTGGAAGACCATGTGGCGCGGGCCTGCGCCTTCAACGGTGGTGACTTCCGCCGGGCTCTGCGCGACCAGATGGCCGTCATCGCTCAGGGTAAACAGGCAGATGCGGTCCTGCTTAAGCGCTGGCACCCACAGCGTGCGGTTATCCGGCGAAATGTTGGCTGAGTGGCAACCTTCGAGCCCTTCTACCACGTCGACGGTTTCAACGGGAATACCGTCTTCCAGGCGGGTGACGCTCACGGAGCCTGCATTGTAGGAGCCGCTGAAGATAAAGTTGCCTTTATGGTCAGTGGAAATATGGGTCGGGCTGCCCGGCAGCGGGGCTTCTGCGGTATAGGTCAGCGCGCCGTCATCCGGGGAGATGCGGTATGCCAGTACGCGGAATTCGGGGCGTACGCCGACATAAAGAAAACGTTTATCCGGGCTGACGACCATCGGCTGCACCTGGCCTGGCACATCAACAACCTGAACCAGCGTAAGCGAACCTTCTGTATTCAAACGCCAGACATGGATCTGCTGACTTTCAGGACTGGCGGTATAAACGGTTTGTTTCATGAATACTCCTGATTATTTTTAACGGTGAATGCTGAATTGTAGTCCGGGATTTTGCAGGGTTCCGCTCTCGGTGTACCATCCCGACAGACCTTAAATTCAACATTAACCCGGAAGAAAAAATGACCTCGCGAGTGATTGCCCTGGATTTAGACGGAACACTGCTTACCCCTCAGAAAACCCTGCTCCCCTCTTCTCTTGAGGCCCTCAAACGAGCCCAGGAAGCGGGGTATCAACTTCTCATCGTAACGGGTCGACATCACGTAGCCATTCATCCTTTTTATCAGGCACTGGGCTTAGATACACCTGCAATTTGTTGTAATGGCACCTATTTGTATGATTATCAGGCAAAAAAGGTTTTAGCCTCCGATCCGCTTCCCGTTACGCAGGCGCTGCAATTGATTGATTTACTGGATGAGCACGCCATTCACGGCCTGATGTATGTGGATAACGCCATGGTGTATGAACGCCCTACCGGCCATGTGATCCGCACCAGCAACTGGGCTCTGTCTCTGCCGGAAGCGCAGCGTCCGGTGTTTACTCAGGTTTCCTCCCTGCGCCAGGCGGCGGAAGACGTCGAAGCAATCTGGAAATTTGCCCTGACCGATGAAGACACCGCCAAACTGAATACCTTCGCAAAACTTGTCGAGCATACGCTGGGTCTGGAATGTGAATGGTCCTGGCACGATCAGGTGGATATCGCCCGCAAAGGCAACAGCAAAGGAAGGCGTCTGACTCAGTTCGTTGAATCGCAGGGCGGAGCAATGCAGGACGTAATTGCTTTCGGCGATAACTATAACGACATCAGCATGCTGGAAGCGGCCGGAACGGGCGTGGCGATGGGTAATGCCGATGACGCGGTGAAAGCGCGCGCTGACGTGGTGATTGGTGATAACACCACCGACAGCATCGCGCAGTATATTTATACCCACCTGCTGTGATCAGGCGGTTATGGAAACGCTCTTGATTTGCGCGTAAAGCCACAGGCCAGGCTTGATGCCCAGCTCATCCCTGGCCCACGGGCTGATGCGCGCCCACAGCGTTCTGCTGCCCACTTCCAGCTGCACTTCCACCTGGCCGTTATCATCAAAACACTGCGCCACTTTTGCGCGCAAAATATTGCGGATACTGGTTTGCAGCGGCGGTTGCAGCACCAGGGAGACATCCGACGCCTGAATGCGGATCCGTAACGTGGACTGAATCGGCGTATCGATTTTATTCACCCACAAATGCTGATCGCCCAGCGCCAGCGCGGTCATCGCGTAGTGCGGATGGTGCTCCAGCACGCTCACCTTCAGAATGCTGCTCTGCTGCTCCTTTGGCAGCCATGGATGCATAACGCTGCTGCCCCACACCTCCTCCAGATTGCCGAATGCCTTCACCCTGCCCGCTTCCAGCACCAGCACTTTGTCGGCCAGATGTAAAATCTCATCCAGCGAATGGCTGACGTAGAGCATGGGCACGTTGATTTCCCGCGCCAGACGTTGCAGATACGGCAGCAGCTCGCGCTTGCGCGGAATATCCAGCGAGGCCAGCGGCTCATCCAGCAGCAGCAGTTCCGGCGCGGTTAACAGGGCGCGGCCAATCGCCACACGCTGTTTTTCACCACCCGACAGCGACGACGGCAGACGATCCAGCAGCGGTTCGATGCCCAGCAGCGCCACCAGCTTATCGAACTGTCCGGCCATGCTTTTTGCCATGCCGTAACGCAGGTTCCCGCGAACGCTGTAGTGCGGAAACAGGCGCGCATCCTGAAACACATAGCCGATACGGCGTTTGTCCGGTGACAGGCAGACCTTCTTCTCCGCGTCATTCAAGACGCGGTTATTTAACACAATACGGCCAGACTGGGGACGCGTCAGGCCGCTAATCGCATTAATCAGCGACGTTTTCCCCGCCCCGGACACGCCAAAAATGGCGGTGATACCGCTGGCAGGCAGCGTTTCGTTCAGCGTCAGGGTGTGACTGCCCAGGGTTTGCGTAAAGTTGAGTTCCAGCATCACGGTTTCCCCATCCGTTCACGGCTGAGGCGCGCCAGCCATTCAGACACCAGCAGCGAGACCAGGGCGAGTACAATCGAAATAATACACAGCCGGGCCGCCGCACCTTCGCCACCCGGGGTCTGAATCAGGGTATACATGGCCGACGGGATGGTCCGCGTCTCGCCGGGAATGTTGGACACAAAGGTGATGGTCGCGCCAAACTCACCCAACGAACGGGCGAAGGCTAACACCGTACCGACGATAATGCCCGGTAACGTGAGCGGAAGCGTAATGGTCAGGAATACCCGCCAGCGGCCTGCGCCCAGCGTGCGGGCGGCCTGTTCTAACCGGATATCCACCCCTTCCAGCGCCAGGCGGATAGCGCGCACCATCAGCGGGAAAGACATCACCGCCGCGGCCAGAACCGCGCCGCGCCAGCTGAAAGCAAAGGTCAGTCCGAACCAGTCGTACAGCCATTCGCCGATAAAACCGCGTCGCCCCATGGAGATCAGCAGCAGATATCCGACCACCACAGGCGGTAAGACAAGCGGAAGATGGAGAACACTGTCGAGCAGGGCTTTGCCTGGAAACTTCACGCGAACTAGTAACCAGGCAAAGAACACCCCAAAGGGCAAACTCAGCGCAACCGCCAGGGAAGAGACTTTCAGGCTCAGCAGCACGGCCTGCCATTCAGGTTCGGTCAATATCATTCGTGAGTCGTAAATCCGTAACGTTTAAAGATAGCGGACGATTCAGGCCCCTTCAGGTAGTCAACGAAGGCCGTCACGCTCGCATTTTTATGTCCATCAACTATCGCAACAGGATATTCCACTTTCTTATGCGAGTCTTCCGGGAAGGTGCCCACCACCTTCACACCTTTACTGGCGACGGCATCGGAGCCGTAAACGATCCCGAGTGGCGCTTCGTTACGCTCCACCAGCGCCAGCGCGCCACGCACATCTTCTGCGGGAGCCAGCTTCGGCGATAAGGTTTCCCATGCGCCAAGTTTTTGCAGCGCTTCTTTCGCATAAATCCCGGCAGGAACATGCTCCGGATCGCCCACCGCCAGACGACCACCGTTGAGCAGACGGGTCCAGTCCGTCTGTTTGTTGATGGCGATGTCGCCCTGCTTGCTGTTTGCGGGTGCAACCACCACAAGGCTATTTCCCAGCAGCGTTTCGCGGGTAGCCGTATCAACAGATTTTTTCTCCACCGCGTAATCCATCCATTTCTGATCGGCAGAGATGAACAGATCCGCGGGCGCCCCCGCTTCAATCTGGCGGGCCAGCGTGGACGAGGAGGCAAACGACGAGACCACCTCGACGTTTTTCTCTTTTTTGTATACCGCAGCAATATCCTGCATCGCGTTAGTCAGCGACGCCGCCGCAAAGACCGTGATTTTTCCTTCATCCGCCAGCGCGTGGCCGGTGAGTGAGAGAGTCAGCATTGCCCCTGCGAAAAGGCGTACCCATGAACGTGCCATTTGAAGCTCCTGTGCGTATCGTTATATACAAACAAATATAACGATATATCGCAGGCGTTCCTAGCGCTAAATCGTACCCATTAATGCGTAAACTCAAGGAACGTTGTAAAAGATATCGGCGGGAGAGGAATAAACTTGAGAGCAAAACGCCCGGGCTGGCCGGGCGTTTTGGAGGAAATCATTGCTGCTTTTTAGGCTGGTCACGACGATGACCAATGTTCGAAAAGACGTTGAACACTTCACCCAGGCCGTAGATGGCACCGAGGATGATAGCCATCACTACTGGCACCATGATTACCGCGAATACCAGACTTTTCAACAACTCTAACATGGTTTTCTCCAGATCTTGTGAACGGCTTATTCTACCCTGAAAAGTAAGAAAAACATCCCCTTTTGTGCGGTGCGCTTTCCGCCCCCGGGCATTTGGGTCACAATAGCCTTTTTGCCGGGACACTGTTATGCAGGCCGAAATTCTCCTCACCCTACGACTTCAGCAGAAGCTTTTCGCCGATCCGCGACGTATCGCCCTGTTAAAACAAATAGAACAAACTGGCTCGATTAGCCAGGGAGCAAAAAACGCCGGCATCAGCTATAAAAGCGCCTGGGATGCGATTAACGACATGAACACCCTGAGTGAACACACGCTGGTTGAGCGCGCCACCGGCGGGAAAGGCGGCGGCGGCGCCGTGTTGACGCGTTACGGGCAACGTCTGATCCAGCTCTACGATTTACTGGCGCAGATCCAGCAAAAAGCATTTGATGTGCTGAGCGATGACGACAACCTGCCGCTGGACAGCCTGCTGGGCGCCATCTCCCGTTTCTCTTTGCAGACCAGCGCCCGTAACCAGTGGTTTGGTACGGTGACGGGGCGCGATCATTCGCAGGTGCAGGAGCATATTGAGATCCTGCTCGCGGACGGCACGACGCGCCTGAAAGCCGCCATCACCGCGCAAAGTGGTCAACGCCTTGGGCTGAACGAAGGTCAGGAGGTGCTGGTATTACTCAAAGCCCCCTGGATCAGCATCACGCTTAACCCTGAGCAGGCCGCAGAGGCCGACAACCAGCTGCGGGGACGCATCAGCCACATCGAGCGCGGCGCAGAACAGTGTGAAGTGCTGATGACCCTGCCGGATGGACAGTCGCTCTGCGCCACCGTTCCGGTGAACGACGCGACCGAATTAGACGAAGGTGCTGTGGTGACCGCATATTTCAATGCAGACAGGGTAATTATCGCCACATTGTGCTAAGCGCATTGACAACCCTGCTTACACTGAGTATCCCTGACATCTGTTGCTGCAAAAAATGGGATAACACATGTCATCATTGCATATTTCGCAAGGCACGTTTCGTCTTAGCGATACCCGTACCTTATCGCTGCCAGAGTTAACCCTTCGCGCCGGAGAAAGCTGGGCGTTTGTGGGCTCTAATGGCAGCGGAAAATCCGCGCTGGCCCGCGCTTTGGCTGGCGAAATAACCCAACTGAAGGGTGAACGTCGGTGCACCTTTACCCGGCTGACGCGCCTTTCCTTCGAACAGCTGCAAAAGCTGGTCAGCGATGAGTGGCAGCGTAACAATACCGATTTGCTCAGCCCCGGCGAAGAAGATACCGGCCGCACGACGGCGGAAATTATCCAGGATGAGATAAAAGATCCTGCCCGCTGTCAGCAGCTGGCGGAGCAATTTGGCATTACCGCCCTGCTTAACCGCCGTTTCAAATATCTTTCTACCGGTGAGACGCGCAAAACGCTGCTGTGTCAGGCGCTGATGAGCGAGCCGGAACTCTTGATCCTGGATGAACCGTTTGACGGACTGGATGTGCAGTCCCGCGCGCAGCTGGCAGCGTTGCTGGCGTCGCTTAACCAGCAGGGATACACCCTTGTACTGGTCCTGAACCGCTTTGATGAGATCCCGGATTTCGTACATTATGCAGGCGTGCTGGCGGACTGTAGCCTGACCGAAACCGGCGAGAAAGCCGTACTGCTTCGGCAGGCGCTGATTGCGCAGCTGGCCCACAGCGAGAAACTGGACGGTATTGCCCTGCCGGAGCCGGATGCGCCTTCGGCGCGCCACGGGCTGGAGCCTGACCAGCCGCGCATTGTGCTGCGCGATGGGGTGGTTGCTTACGACGATCGCCCTATTCTTAATCACCTCAGCTGGACGGTTAATCCTGGTGAGCACTGGCAGATCGTCGGCCCCAACGGGGCGGGTAAATCCACGCTGCTGAGCCTGATCACCGGGGATCACCCGCAGGGATACAGCAACGATCTCACCCTGTTCGGCCGTCGCCGCGGCAGCGGGGAAACCATCTGGGATATCAAAAAGCACATCGGCTATGTCAGCAGCAGCCTGCATCTGGACTACCGGGTGAGCACCACGGTGCGAAACGTGATCCTCTCTGGCTTCTTCGACTCCATTGGTATTTATCAGGCGGTATCCGACAAGCAGCACAAGCTGGCGCAGCAGTGGCTGGATATTCTGGGTATGGATAACCGGGTCGCCGATGCACCCTTCCAAAGCCTGTCGTGGGGGCAGCAGCGGCTGGCATTGATAGTCCGCGCGCTGGTTAAGCACCCTACGCTGCTGATTCTGGATGAACCGTTGCAGGGGCTGGATCCGCTCAACCGTCAGCTGATCCGCCGCTTTGTGGATGTCCTGATTAGCGAAGGTGAAACCCAGCTGCTGTTTGTGTCCCACCATGCTGAAGATGCCCCGTCCTGCATCACCAATCGGCTGGAATTTGTCCCTGACGGCGAGCAATACCGCTACCTGCTGAACAAAATCGATTAACGCTCGGAGGGCGCTGCCCTCCGCTTTTCAGACAACCTGCAACAATACATCTCTATCTCTTTGATCTACAATGCACTCAGTCTGAGAAAAAGCGCGTGTGAAATCCAGTGTAAACGATACCACTATTTTATCCCATGTCACACTTTTCGCGTCTCTGATATGCTATGGTTAATTCATACCATAAGCCTAATGGAGCGAAATATGCGAGTTCTGGTAACAGGTGGTAGCGGTTACATAGGAAGTCATACCTGTGTGCAACTGCTGCAAAGCGGCCACGATGTTGTCATTCTTGATAACCTGTGCAACAGTAAGCGCAGCGTGCTGCCGGTCATTGAACGCCTTTCGGGTAAACAGCCGACTTTCGTTGAAGGCGATATCCGCAATGAAGCATTGATGACTGAAATCCTTCACGATCACGCGATTGAAACCGTTATCCACTTCGCGGGCCTGAAAGCGGTTGGCGAATCGGTGGCAAAACCGCTTGAGTACTATGACAACAACGTCAACGGTACCCTGCGTCTGATCTCCGCCATGCGTGCGGCCAACGTTAAAAACTTTATCTTCAGCTCTTCCGCAACCGTCTACGGCGATCAGCCAAAAATTCCTTACGTTGAAAGCTTCCCGACCGGTACGCCGCAAAGCCCGTATGGCAAAAGCAAGCTGATGGTAGAGCAGATCCTGACCGACCTGCAAAAAGCCCAGCCTGAGTGGAGCATCGCGTTGCTGCGCTACTTCAATCCGGTCGGGGCGCATCCTTCAGGTGATATGGGCGAAGATCCGCAGGGCATTCCTAACAACCTGATGCCGTATATCGCGCAGGTTGCCGTAGGGCGTCGCGATTCCCTGGCGATTTTTGGTAACGATTATCCCACCGAAGATGGCACCGGCGTGCGCGATTACATTCACGTCATGGATCTGGCCGACGGCCACGTGGCGGCGATGCAGCAACTGGCGGACAAACCGGGCGTGCATATTTACAACCTCGGCGCCGGGATTGGCAGCAGCGTGCTGGATGTGGTGAATGCTTTCAGTAAAGCCTGCGGCAAGCCGGTGAAGTATCACTTCGCTCCCCGCCGTGATGGCGACCTCCCGGCTTACTGGGCCGATGCCACCAAAGCGGATAAAGAGCTCAACTGGCGTGTCACCCGCACGCTCGATGAAATGGCACAGGATACCTGGCACTGGCAATCACGCCATCCGCAGGGCTATCCGGACTAAGGATTTGTCATGACGCAATTCAATCCCGTCGATCACCCGCATCGTCGTTTTAACCCGCTCAGCGGGCAATGGATTTTAGTTTCACCGCATCGCGCCAAGCGCCCCTGGCAGGGGGCGCAAGAGACGCCTGCCAAACAGACGCTGCCGCAGCATGATCCGGACTGTTTCCTCTGCCCGGGCAATACCCGCGTGACGGGCGATAAAAACCCGGACTACAAAGGCACCTTCGTGTTTACTAACGACTTTGCCGCGCTGATGACCGATACGCCGGACGCGCCGGAAAGCCATGACCCGCTGATGCGCTGCGAAAGCGCCCGCGGCACCAGCCGCGTGATCTGCTTCTCGCCCGATCACAGCAAAACGCTGCCGGAGCTGAGCGTGGATGCCCTGAAAGAGGTGGTCAGCACCTGGCAGGTGCAAACCGCGGAGCTGGGCCAGAGCTATCCGTGGGTACAGGTGTTTGAAAATAAAGGCGCGGCGATGGGCTGCTCCAACCCACATCCGCACGGTCAGATCTGGGCGAACAGCTTCCTGCCGAACGAAGCCGAGCGTGAGGACCGACTGCAAAAAGCGTATTTCGCCCAGAACGGTTCGCCTATGCTGGTGGATTACACCCAGCGTGAGCTGGCGGATGGCAGCCGTACCGTGGTGGAAACCGAACACTGGCTTGCGGTAGTCCCTTACTGGGCGGCGTGGCCATTTGAGACGCTGCTGCTGCCGAAAGCCCATGTTCAGCGCATTACCGAACTCAGCGACGCCCAGCGTGACGACCTGGCGCTGGCGCTGAAAAAACTGACCAGCCGCTACGACAACCTCTTCCAGTGCTCCTTCCCCTACTCCATGGGCTGGCACGGCGCGCCGTTTAACGGCGAAGAGAATCAACACTGGCAGTTACATGCACACTTCTACCCGCCGCTGCTGCGCTCAGCAACGGTACGTAAATTCATGGTGGGCTATGAAATGCTGGCGGAAACCCAGCGCGACCTGACGGCGGAACAGGCGGCAGAACGTCTGCGTGCCGTTAGCGACGTCCATTACCGCGAATCAGGAGTCTAAAAATGAGTCTGAAAGATAAAACACAATCCCTGTTTGCTGAAAAATTTGGCTACCCTGCCACCCATGTTATCCAGGCGCCAGGCCGCGTTAATCTGATCGGCGAGCACACCGACTATAACGACGGTTTTGTCCTGCCGTGTGCCATCGACTACCAGACGGTGATCAGCTGTGCGAAACGCGACGATCGTCATGTGCGAGTAATCGCCGCGGATTACGGCAACGAAATTGACGAATTTTCCCTCGATGCGCCGATCGTGACCCACGACAGCCAGCAGTGGTCGAACTATGTTCGCGGCGTGGTGAAGCACCTGCAAAAGCGTAACAAGAATTTCGGCGGGGCCGATCTGGTGATCAGCGGCAACGTGCCGCAGGGGGCGGGATTAAGCTCTTCCGCATCTCTGGAAGTGGCGGTCGGCACCGTGTTCCAGCAGCTTTATCATCTGCCGCTGGACGGGGCGCAGATCGCCCTGAACGGTCAGGAAGCGGAAAACCAGTTCGTGGGCTGCAACTGCGGCATTATGGATCAGCTGATTTCCGCGCTGGGCAAGAAAGAACACGCTTTGCTGATTGACTGTCGCTCCCTCGGGACCAAAGCGGTTCCGCTGCCTAAAGGTGCGGCTGTGGTGATCATCAACAGCAACTTCAAACGCACCCTGGTGGGCAGCGAGTACAACACCCGTCGCGAACAGTGCGAAACCGGCGCGCGCTTCTTCCAGCAGCCAGCCCTGCGTGATGTCTCACTTGATGAATTTAACAAGGTCGCCCACGAGCTGGACCCGGTTGTCACGAAGCGCGTGCGCCATATACTGACCGAAAATGCCCGTACCGTAGAAGCCGCCTCCGCGCTGGCGAAAGGTGACCTGAAACGGATGGGCGAGCTGATGGCCGAATCGCATGCCTCCATGCGTGACGATTTCGAAATCACCGTGCCGCAAATCGACACCCTGGTTGAAATTGTGAAAGCCACGATTGGCGACAAAGGCGGCGTGCGTATGACCGGCGGCGGATTTGGCGGGTGCGTCGTCGCCCTCGTGCCGGAAGAGCTGGTCCCTGCCATTCAGGACGCAGTGGCTAAACAGTACGAAGCCAAAACGGGCATCAAAGAAACTTTCTATGTCTGCAAAGCATCACAAGGAGCCGGACAGTGCTAAACGAAATACCTACACTCGCACCGGATGGTCTGCCGTATCGCCTGTTAACCCTGCGCAACAGCGCCGGGATGGTGGTTACGCTGATGGACTGGGGCGCAACGTTACTTTCTGCCCGCGTACCGATGCCTGACGGCAGCGTGCGCGAAACCCTGCTCGGCTGCGCATCGCCGGAGCAGTATATCGAGCAGACCGCTTTTCTGGGCGCATCCATAGGCCGCTACGCTAACCGCATCGCCAGAAGCCGGTTTACGCTGGACGGCGTAACGTATTCCCTGCTTGCCAGCCAGGGCGAAAATCAGCTGCACGGCGGCCCGGAAGGGTTTGATAAACGTCGCTGGAAGATTGTGCAGCAAAATGACGGTGAGGTCTGGTTCTCTCTGGACTCCCTCGATGGAGACCAGGGTTTCCCGGGCAATCTCACCGCAACGGCGCGCTTCACCCTGACCGAAGATAATCGCATCGCCATTGAGTACCGCGCGACCGTCGATAAGCCGTGCCCGGTCAACCTGACTAACCACGCCTATTTCAACCTTGACGGTAATCAGACCGATGTCCGCAGCCACAAACTCCAGATCCTGTCGGACGAGTATCTGCCGGTCGATGAGATGGGTATCCCTTATCAGGGGCTGAAACCGGTAAGCGGTAATAGCTTTGATTTTCGTCAGCCGAAAACCATCGCCCAGGATTTCCTGAGTGATGACGATCAGCGCAAGGTGAAAGGCTACGACCATGCTTTCCTGTTGCAGGCGAAAGGCGATCTTTCTCAACCTGCCGCACAGGTCTGGTCTGCTGATGAGAAGTTACAGATGACGGTCTACACCACCGCCCCCGCCCTACAGTTCTATTCCGGTAACTATCTGGAGGGTACCACGGCGCGCGAACATGACGCCTACGGCGCCTGGCAAGGCCTGGCGCTGGAGAGCGAGTTCCTGCCAGACAGTCCTAACCATCCTGAATGGCCGCAGCCGGACTGCGTGCTACGTCCGGGTGAAGAGTACGTAAGCGTCACCGAGTATCATTTCATTCCGCGCGCTTAATGTCCGGCGGCGCACGGGCCTACAAATGTAGGCCTGATAAGCGAAGCGCCATCCGGCAAAAAAGCCTGGCCCTCACCGCGAGGGCTTTTTTATCTCCGCCTTGCTGAAAATAGCGGCGATCGCAGACAAAATCATAACCCTGGATTCACATGCATCTTACACTCTCGAACTATTTTCGCTATGGTTAGGGTTAAGCGTTGCTGCTGGCACAGTCACGGCAATATAATGAGAATTGTTATCATTCAAAATGCTTGAGGAGTAAGAAATGGCTAATACTAAGCTTGTCCTGGTGCGCCACGGCGAAAGCCAGTGGAACAACGAAAACCGCTTCACCGGTTGGTATGACGTTGATCTGTCCGAGAAAGGCGTGAGCGAAGCAAAAGCGGCAGGTAAACTGCTGAAAGAAGAAGGCTTCACCTTTGACTTTGCTTACACCTCTGTGCTGAAACGTGCCATCCATACCCTGTGGAACATTCTGGACGAGCTGGATCAGGCCTGGCTGCCGGTTGAGAAATCCTGGAAACTGAACGAGCGTCACTACGGTGCGCTGCAAGGTCTGAACAAAGCGGAAACCGCAGAAAAATACGGTGACGAGCAGGTTAAGCAGTGGCGTCGTGGTTTTGCGGTTACGCCTCCAGAGCTGAGCAAAGATGACGAGCGCTACCCGGGCCACGATCCGCGTTACGCGAAGCTGACTGAGGCTGAACTGCCGCAGACCGAAAGCCTGGCGCTGACCATCGACCGCGTTGTGCCTTACTGGAACGAAACCATTCTGCCACGCCTGAAAAGCGGCGAGCGTGTCATTATCGCTGCTCACGGTAACTCCCTGCGTGCGCTGGTGAAATACCTGGACAACATGGGTGAAGATGAAATCCTCGAGCTGAACATCCCTACCGGCGTGCCGCTGGTGTACGAGTTCGACGAAAACTTCAAGCCAGTTAAACATTACTACCTGGGTAACGCCGACGAAATCGCTGCAAAAGCGGCAGCCGTGGCGAACCAGGGTAAAGCGAAGTAATATTTGCCGGACATAAAAAAAGCGTGGAGAAATCCACGCTTTTTTATTACCCGCGAAATACTTAGCCGCGACGCGCTTTAACCGCATCCGCCAGCTGACGCAGGATCGCATCGGTATCGTCCCAGCCAATGCAGGCATCCGTCACGCTCTTACCGTAGACCAGCGGCTCGCTGCCCTCCAGGTTCTGGTTGCCTTCAACCAGATGGCTCTCAATCATCACCCCAATCACTGCGCGTTCACCGCTGGCGATTTGCTGACACACATCTGCGCCGACTTCCATCTGCTTTTTGAACTGTTTGCTGGAGTTGGCATGGCTGAAATCGATCATCACCTGCGGTGCCAGACCTGCTTTCTCCAGCCCTGCTTTTACCTCCGCTACGTGTTTAGCGCTATAGTTAGGCTCTTTACCGCCGCGCAGTATGATATGGCAATCGCCATTACCGCTGGTATTCACGATAGCCGAGTGGCCCCACTTGGTCACCGACAGGAAGCAGTGCGGCGCGCCCGCCGCATTAATGGCGTCAATGGCGACCTTGATGGTGCCATCAGTGCCATTTTTGAAACCCACCGGGCATGACAGGCCAGACGCCAGCTCGCGGTGAACCTGAGATTCAGTCGTACGCGCACCAATAGCGCCCCAGCTCATCAGGTCAGCCAGATACTGCGGGGTGATCATATCGAGGAATTCTCCGGCAGCAGGCAGCCCGCTGTCGTTGATCTCCAGCAGCAGCTTACGCGCAATGCGCAGGCCGTCGTTAATCTGGAAACTGTTGTCCATATGCGGATCGTTGATTAACCCTTTCCAGCCCACGGTGGTACGCGGTTTTTCGAAATAAACGCGCATCACGATTTCCAGTTCGCCTTTCAGCTCTTCACGCAGGGCGAGCAGACGCGACGCATACTCTTTGGCCGCAGCAGGATCGTGAATGGAGCATGGCCCGATCACTACCAGAAGACGATCGTCGCTACCTTTCAGGATCTTGTGGATCGCCTTGCGGGCATGAGACACCGTGTTGGCGGCATTTTCGGTGGCGGGGAATTTTTCAAGGAGCGCTACGGGAGGTAATAACTCATTGATCTCTTTAATGCGTAAATCGTCGTTCTGATAATTCATCTTCTTTCCGGCTCTGCCATATCTTTAGTAATGAAAGCAATCCTTTCAATCTAACTTGTCGGCCACGAAGTGTAAACGGGCTTTTACACTTCGCGCAGATAATTCCTGGAATTCGCCTAAAATACGCAACAAAATAGCGAAAAATGAGATCTGGCCTAAGCTTTTTACTTGTAACGACTGTTTTTAAATATTTATACGCGATTCCATCCTGACATAATTCAGGAGTCCGGAATCTTTCGCCACTGAACAAGATGCACTGTTGGAGAATGTTATCCAGCGTAACGATAAGAACAGGAGCACCATGATGAAAATGACGAAACTGACTACGCTTTTCCTGACGGCAACCCTTACCCTGGCAAGCGGTAGCGTACTGGCTGCTGATGCAGGCTCATCCGGCAGCAACGGCGACGCGAATGCCGCTGCCGAAGCAGGCCAGGTTGCGCCGGATGCAAAACAGAATATCGCGCCAAACAATGTTGATAACAGTAATATCAACACGGGCAATACCAATACTGGCGGGACGAACACAGGCACGATGAACCATGAGGGTATGACTACCGACGAGGTGCATAAAAACTCAGTCTGTAAAGACGGGAAATGCCCGGACCCGAATGACAAAGTGGGCAGCGATGCCAATACCAAAACGGACGGTACTACCCAGTAACCTTCCATAAGGTAAAACAGGGAGAGCGAATGCTCTCCTTTTTTATTTAAGCTCTTAAAAACGCTACACTAAAAATAATAATAAATCAGGAACGATACCATGGCGCACTCCCACTCCCATTCCCACTCCACTGGTGATGAAAATGCCAAACGGCTTTTGCTGGCTTTTGGCGTCACTGCCACCTTTATGATTATTGAGGTCACAGGCGGGCTGATATCCGGATCGCTGGCGCTGCTGGCCGATGCAGGACACATGCTGACCGACGCTGCCGCGCTCCTGTTTGCTCTGCTGGCCGTGCAGTTTGCCCGTCGCCCTCCCAATACCCGCCACACCTTTGGCTGGCTCAGACTGACCACGCTTGCCGCCTTTGTGAATGCGATTGCACTGGTGGTCATTACTATTCTTATCGTCTGGGAGGCTTTTCAGCGCTTTCGGCATCCACAACCGATAGCCGGGACGACAATGATGGTTATCGCCATTGCCGGGTTGGTCGCCAATATTCTGGCGTTCTGGATATTACATCGCGGCAGCAGCGAAAAAAATCTGAACGTGCGGGCCGCAGCGCTGCACGTGCTCGGTGATTTGCTGGGTTCTGTTGGTGCGATTGTGGCCGCGCTGATCATTATGGGTACGGGCTGGACCCCCATCGACCCGATTCTTTCCGTGCTGGTATCGTGCCTGGTATTGCGCAGCGCCTGGCGGCTGTTAAAAGAGAGCGTCAATGAGCTGCTGGAAGGCGCGCCCACATCACTGGATATTGGCGAACTGAAGCGCAACCTGAGTCGCTCCATTCCTGAGGTTCGTAACGTCCATCACGTTCACGTCTGGCTGGTGGGTGAGAAACCTCTTATGACGCTGCACGTTCAGGTTGTTCCACCCCACGATCACGACGCGCTGCTTGAACGTATTCAGCATTTCCTCGAGCATCACTATGAGATTGCGCACTCCACTATCCAGATGGAGTACCAGCCTTGCAGCGGGCCAGACTGCCACCTTAACGAGGCGCAGTCCGGCCACTCACACGCACATCATCATTAACGGGAAAGCGCGCGAGAGCCACGCTCACGCGCGCTGTTAATCCACATGCGGCTGCCGTTGAGAGCAATGAAGGTCAGGAGCATATACTCCAGCGACATGGCATAAACACCCTGGCGGGCAAAAATCACCACGCTAATGACATTGATGACCACCCACAGCAGCCAGTTCTCAACGTATTTACGGGTCATCAGGATCATTGCGGCAATCGACAACACCATCATGCAGGAATCCCAGAACGGGAAGGCATCCGGCTGAAGCTCAGGCATCGTCACGTTCAATCCCAGACCCGACATGACCGAGACCGCCACGCGCGTCAGGAAGGCAAATACCGGATCAATAAAGACGGTCATAAAGCCGATAGCCACCACGCAGGCCGCGAACCAGGCGATGGCTTTTGGCAACGGCAGCCAGCGGATTTGCAGTTCCGCCTCCTGCTGACTGTTTTGCCGAGACCAGGCGTACCAGCCATAGATATTGGCCGCGAAGAAGAACAGCTGTAGAAGCAGGCTGGCGTAGAGCTGGATCTGGAAAAAGATGATCGCAAACAGCGTGACGTTTATCAGCCCGAACGCATAGTTGCTGATCTTCTCAAGGCTGGCCAGCCAGATACAGAGTAAACCGGCCAGCGTACCCACCGCTTCAATCCACGACAGGTCATAGCCGCCCGCACCAATCGGGATATGAACCAGGATGTTCTGTGTGCTAAAAAAATCCATTTTTTCTCCGGGGCGTAATAAGTTAAGTACGTAGTGTAGCCGCAAAATCCAGCATACGGTTAAGTGGAATTAACGCGCCTTCACGCAGAGCGGCATCCACGTGGATCTCATGCGCTGCGCCACCGTTCTCAAGCGCCTCCGAAATCGCTTTGAGCCCATTCATCGCCATCCACGGGCAATGCGCGCAGCTTCGGCAGCTCGCCCCTTCTCCGGCGGTTGGCGCTTCAAGCAGCTCTTTTTCCGGCACGGCCTGTTGCATTTTGTAGAAGATACCGCGATCGGTCGCCACGATGAGCTGCTTGTGTGGCAGCGTTTTTGCCGCGTTAATTAACTGGCTGGTTGAGCCGACGGCGTCCGCCATGTCGACGATGGACTGCGGGGATTCCGGGTGCACCAGAATCGCGGCGTCCGGGTATAAGCCTTTCATCCGGGTCAGCGCCTGGGTCTTGAACTCATCGTGGACGATACAGGCCCCCTGCCAGCACAGCACATCCGCACCGGTCTGTTTTTGTACGTAGTTTCCCAGGTGACGATCGGGCGCCCAGATGATTTTCTCCCCCAGGCTGTCCAGATGTTCAATCAGCTCAACGGCAATACTGGACGTCACTACCCAGTCCGCCCGGGCTTTCACCGCCGCAGACGTGTTGGCATAGACCACCACGGTACGGTCAGGGTGGGCATCACAGAAGGCGGTGAACTCATCAATCGGGCAACCGAGGTCAAGGGAGCATTCGGCATTCAGCGTCGGCATCAGTATGGTTTTTTCCGGGCTGAGAATTTTTGCCGTTTCGCCCATGAAGCGCACACCTGCAACCAGCAGCGTGGAGGCAGGATGTTTAGCACCGAAACGCGCCATGTCCAGGGAATCTGAGATACAGCCGCCCGTCTCTTCCGCCAGCTGCTGAATTTCCGGGTCGGTGTAGTAATGCGCCACCATCACCGCATCACGCTCTTTAAGCAGGCGCTTGATTTTCTCTCGATAGAACTGTTTTTCATCCCGGCTTAGCGGAGCAGGCTTTGGCGGGAAGGGATAGATTGCGGTTTCGGGATCAAACATCACACTCATTATGGCTTCTCGTTTTACTGGCTTAACAATATTGCCTTTGTTTTGCATGAGATAACAAAAATGAGGCAATGGTGTTTTGTATACTAAACAAGATAGCGAATTTGAGGGGGAATGTCATCGGGAAATGATGCCGGTAGCATCTGTCGGGTGGCGGCTTCGCCTTACCCGACCTGCAAGGCCCTGGCGAACGACAGACAGCAAAAAGGCGCCTTTAGGGCGCCTTTTTACATTGGTGGGTCGTGCAGGATTCGAACCTGCGACCAATTGATTAAAAGTCAACTGCTCTACCAACTGAGCTAACGACCCCTTACGGGATGTACTTCAAATCTATTCAGGCTGGTGGGTCGTGCAGGATTCGAACCTGCGACCAATTGATTAAAAGTCAACTGCTCTACCAACTGAGCTAACGACCCATTCGGGTGTTGCCTGAATTATCACTCGGTACCAATAAAATTGGTGGGTCGTGCAGGATTCGAACCTGCGACCAATTGATTAAAAGTCAACTGCTCTACCAACTGAGCTAACGACCCGAGTGGTGGGTGATGACGGGCTCGAACCGCCGACCCCCTCCGTGTAAAGGAGATGCTCTACCAACTGAGCTAATCACCCACTCTGTACTGCCGGAACTGCTTTAAGTGGTGGGTCGTGCAGGATTCGAACCTGCGACCAATTGATTAAAAGTCAACTGCTCTACCAACTGAGCTAACGACCCACTTTTGCGCTGCTTTCACGTTGTTTGATATCCCGTGGCAACGGCGGCATATATTACTGATTTAAGAATTCTGCGCAACAAAAATTTCGATGAAGATCACTTAACTGCTTAGGAATCATGCTGCACGACCAGAAATAACGCGATTTCTGGTCATGCGATAATCAACCCATCGAACTCAAACGTTTTTGTGCCTGTTTGGCGCCGTCTGTACCCGGGAATTTCGCAACCACCTGCTGATAAACCGCTTTGGCTTTTGCAGTGTCGCCTTTGTCCTGCATGATCACGCCGACTTTATACATCGCATCAGGCGCTTTCGGTGATTTCGGGTAATTTTTCACCACAGAGGCAAAGTAAAACGCCGCATCATCCTTTTTACCCTTGTTGTAATTCAACTGACCCAGCCAGTAGTTCGCATTTGGCTGGTAAGTGGAATCAGGGTACTTCTTAACGAAGTTCTGAAACGCAACGATAGCATCGTCCTGGCGCGATTTGTCCTGCACCAGGGCAATGGCCGCGTTGTAGTCCGTATTCGCGTCACCGCTCTGTACAGGCGCACCAGACGACGCGGAGGCATCTGCCGCAGGTGCAGGCGTCGCCGCACCGCTTTGATCGCCTGCTGCTGGCTGTGCTGCTGCTCCGCCGCTGTTCAGGCTATCCATCTGCAACAAAATTTGCTTCTGGCGCTCCACAACCTGATTAAGCTGATACTGACTCTCCTGGATCTGACCACGAAGGGAATCAATATCATTCTGGTTATCGGAAAGCTGCTGCTGGAGTTGAGTTAAAAGCTGGCTGTGAGCGTTAGAAATACGCTCGAGTTGAGTGACTCGATCTTCTACCGAGCCTGAGCCGACACTACTGATTGGTGCCTGAGCAAAAGCGGCCCAGGGGGCCGCTATTCCAACCAGTAACGACAGACTCATCAGATGATGTCTGAAGTTACTGCTCATGCAATTCTCTTAGTAAACGAGTACGGCACGACGGTTTTTGGAGTAAGCCGCTTCGTCGTGACCCAGTACTGCTGGTTTTTCTTTACCGTAAGAAACGATGGAGATCTGGTCAGCAGAAACGCCTTTACCCTGGAGGTACATTTTAACAGCGTTTGCACGACGTTCACCCAGGGAGATGTTGTACTCCGGAGTACCACGTTCGTCCGCATGACCTTCTACGGTGACTTTGTAAGACGGGTTGCTACGCAGGAAGTTTGCGTGCGCATCCAGCATTGCAGCGAAGTCAGAACGAATGTCGTATTTATCCAGATCGAAGTAAACGATGTTGTTCTGCTGTAACTGCTGCATCTGAAGACGCGCTTGCTCTTCAGAAGACATATTGCCATTGCCGTTAGCGTCCATACCGGTGCCGGCACCCATCATGCCTTCGCCGCTCTGGTCATTGCTTGCGTTCTTGTTAGAAGAACACGCTGCGATTGCCATAACAGGCAGAGCGATCATCAGCCCCTTCAGCACTTTGTTCAGTTGCATTTCTAAGATTCCTTTAGTAATCAATTAATTATTATTACAGATACGGCGACCAGGCAGGTGATTTTACCTGTCCATCAGTTGCCGGAAGACGCGCTTTGAAACGCCCATCTGTAGAAACCAGATTCAGCACGGATCCCATCCCCTGAGAAGAGCTGTAGATTACCATGGTGCCGTTAGGTGCCAGACTTGGCGTTTCATCCAGGAACGTTGACGACAGTACTTGTACGCCCCCCGTTACCAGATCTTGTTTGGCAATGTGCTGCTGACCACCCGCAGTACTGACCATTACCATTGTTTTACCATCGGCACTGACGTCAGCATCCTGGTTCTGAGAACCTTCCCAGGTAATACGCTGCGCTGCTCCGCCGTTGATATTCACTTTATAAACTTGTGGACGACCTGCCTGGTCAGACGTAAATGCCAGATTCTGGCTGTCCGGGAACCAGGTTGGCTCAGTGTTGTTGCTACGACCATCCGTGACCTGACGGATCTGACCAGAACCAATATCCATCACGTACAGGTTCAGGCTACCGGTTTTAGACAGGGCAAACGCCAGTTTGGTACCGTCCGGAGAGAACGCAGGCGCACCGTTGTGACGCGGGAATGACGCAACCTGACGCACAGCACCGTTAGACAGTGTCTGGATAACCAGCGCGGAACGGCCGCTTTCGAAGGTCACGTACGCCAGCTTAGAGCCATCCGGAGACCATGCCGGAGACATCAGCGGCTGTGGTGAACGGTGTACGGTGAACTGGTTGTAACCATCGTAGTCAGAGACGCGCAGCTCATAAGGGAACTGGCCGCCGTTGGTCTGTACTACGTACGCGATACGGGTACGGAACGCACCTTTAATACCGGTCAGCTTCTCAAACACTTCGTCACTCGCCGTGTGGCCTGCATAACGCAGCCACTGCTTGTTCACCTTATACGTGTTTTGAGCCAGAACGGTACCCGGCGCACCGCCGGTATCCACCAGCTGATAAGCGACGTTATAGCCGCCGTCTGGCGCAGGAGTAACCTGTCCGACAACCACGGCATCAATACCCAGTGCAGACCATGCAGCAGGTTGAACTTCCTGAGCTGTACCCGGCTGCTGCGGCAGACGAGAACGATCTAAGGGGTTAAATTTACCGCTGTTACGCAGGTCAGCTGCAACAATGCCGCCAATATCTTCAGGCGCAGCGCCCGGGCCTGCCCACTGGAACGGAACGACACCGATTGGACGCGCTGAGTCGTTCCAGTCGGTAATGTCGATGCTTACTGTGGCATGCACTGCTGACGTCAACAGTACTAAAAAACCAAAAGCTAATCGTAATGCCTGCTTCATCATATCTCCCTTATCCGAACAATAAGTCCTGGATAATTTAGCAGAAGGTTAACAAACTCAAATACACAAAACTATCAGAACCCGATAACAGCAGCTCTGCTTATGGCTTAAAGTTCAGCGAAGCGTCTTTGAACACTTCATAGACAGCCTGTGATGGAGGTTTTGGCAGTTTTGCCTGATTCACTGCCACAAGTGCAGCCTGGCATAACGCTTCATCTCCCCCTTCTGACTCAACGCTCAGCACCATACCATCCGTAGCCAGTTTAATATGCAGTCGGCACGTTTTCCCGGTATAGAGCGATTTATCGTTAAGTCTGCTGGCAATAGCCGCGGCAATCTGATTCTTATAGTCGTTGATCTCAGCGCCAGAAGCACCGTTGTTCTTAGTGTTACCACTTCCTGCCGGTGCTGCGTTACTTCCTTTCGCCCCTCCGCCCGTTTTCGGTGCATTCTTACCGGAGCTCAGGTCGCCCAGCAGATCGTCAACCCCTGCGGCAGCGGCTTTTTCCGCAGCAGCGGCCTTCTTAGCTGCGGCTTTTTCAGCAGCAGCTTTCTTATCAGCAGCGGCTTTCTCAGCTGCCGCTTTTTTATCAGCAGCGGCTTTTTCCGCAGCGGCGGCTTTTTCTGCCGCAGCTTTCTCGGCGGCGGCCGCTTTTTTAGCAGCATCGGCAGCCGCTTTCTTCTCTGCTTCCTGCGCAGCTTTTTTGGCGGCTTCCGCTTCGGCTTTCTTCTGTGCGTCAGCGGCAGCTTTTTTCGCCGCTTCGGCTTCTGCTTTCTTCTTCGCATCAGCAGCGGCTTTCTTCGCAGCTTCGGCTTCCGCTTTCTTCTGCGCATCAGCAGCCGCTTTCTTCGCGGCTTCTGCGGCTAACTTAGCCTGAGCATCTGCCTGCGCCTTCGCGTCTGCCGCGGCTTTGGCTGCCGCCTCTTCCGCCTGCTTCTGCTGTTCCTGAGCTTTCTTCGCTGCGGCTTCAGCCTGTTTCTGCTGCTCCGCCTGCTCTTTAGCGGCTTCCTGCGCCTGCAAACGCTCTTTCTCAAGCTGCTTCAGACGTTCCTGCTCGGCGGCCTGCTTTTCACGCAGCTCTTCCGCCTGCTGTTGCGCCTGTTTTTCACGCTGTTCTTCCGCGCGTTTTGCGCTCGCCTGCTGCTGTTGCTGGCGATTATAGTTCTGCACTACCGCACCGGGATCCACCATGACGGCGTCGATGGACGAGCCCCCACCGCCGCCTGATGCATCAAGGTGCTCATCGAACGAACTCCAGATCAGCGCTGCAAAAAGAATTACGTGCAGCACTGCGGAGACGATTATCGCTCGCTTAAGCTTGTCGTTCTGTTCGGTTGCCTTTGACACTATCGGTTCCCAAAAACTACGCAGATGATCAAATAGGCTGAGTCATTAAGCCAACTGACTTAACGCCCGCGCTATGTAGCAAGTTCAGCGCTTTGATAATTTCATCATATGGTACGTCTTTCGCACCACCGATTAAGAAGACCGTCTTCGGATTTGACTCCAGACGTCGTTGCGCTTCAGCAATAACCTGCTCTGGCGGAAGCTGATCCATACGATCTTTCTCTACCACCACGCTGTACTGCCCTACGCCGGAAACCTCAATGATGACCGGAGGATCGTCATTGGTGCTTACCGCCTGTGATTCTGTCGCATCCGGCAGATCAACTTCCACGCTCTGGGTGATGATGGGCGCTGTCGCCATAAAGATCAGCAGCAGCACCAGCAGCACGTCCAGTAACGGAACGATATTGATTTCGGACTTGAGCTCGCGACGACCTCGTCCACGCGATCTGGCCATGGTTTACCCCTTGTTGCTCTCGGTGCTGGTAAACGCCTGACGATGCAGAATCGCGGTGAACTCTTCCATAAAGTTGTCGTAGTTCAGTTCCAGTTTGTTCACGCGCTGGTTCAGACGGTTGTACGCCATTACCGCCGGAATTGCGGCGAACAGACCGATTGCGGTCGCGATCAGTGCTTCTGCGATACCCGGTGCAACCATCTGCAACGTTGCCTGCTTCACCGCCCCCAGGGCGATAAAGGCGTGCATGATCCCCCACACCGTACCAAACAGGCCGATATACGGGCTGATGGAGCCAACGGTTCCGAGGAATGGAATATGCGTTTCAAGATTTTCCAGTTCGCGGTTCATGGAGATGCGCATCGCACGCGACGCCCCTTCTACCACGGCTTCCGGCGCATGGCTGTTAGCGCGATGTAAGCGAGCGAACTCTTTGAAACCGCTGTAGAAAATTTGTTCGGAGCCTGAAAGGTTATCACGGCGTCCCTGGCTTTCCTGGTACAGACGAGAAAGCTCAATTCCCGACCAGAACTTATCTTCAAACGCTTCGGCTTCGCGGCCAGCGGCATTAAGGATACGCGTTCTCTGGATGATGATGGCCCAGGATGCGATTGAAAAACCAATCAAAATCAACATGATAAGTTTAACCAGAAGGCTTGCCTTCAGGAACAAATCAAGGATATTCATGTCAGTCACTGCTTAAACTCCGCGACAATAGACTTAGGAAGCGCACGAGGCTTCATTATGGTTGGATCAACACAGACAATCAGGACTTCAGCTGAGTTCAGTACCGTGTTCTCTGCATTGACTATCCGCTGCGTGAAAACCAGTGAAGTTCCGCGCATTGATGTAATTTCTGTTTGAACTTCGAGCATATCGTCGAGTCTGGCAGGCGCAAAATACTCAAGCGTCATCTTGCGTACCACGAAGGCAACTCGCTCAGCCAACAGCACCTGTTGACTAAAGTGATGATGGCGCAGCATCTCTGTGCGTGCCCGTTCATAAAAAGCAACGTAGCTGGCGTGGTAGACCACACCACCGGCATCGGTATCTTCGTAATAGACACGTACCGGCCATCGAAACAGCGTTGTATTCACTTTACATCCCGGTAATACAAGAAAAGTTGGAGCTTTCAAACTTCGCTACTATACGCGCGGGAATGATGGTTTGGAATGGGGGAAAGTAAACGGAGAGTAAATTTTTATGGGCCATGGTAAGCCCATAACGTTAACGGACATTTCTTATTCAGAAGAAGAAGAAAATCAAACCGGCGAGGAGAACCAGATCGGCAATCAGTGGGCAGAAGATGCCCTGCCAGTGTAGCGCTTTCGGACGAAAGCCGACACCGTGAATCACGCCTGCGCACACAGCCCACATAATCAGGAAGCCATGCCAGATTTCAAGCTCGCTGGTTTTCGCCGCGAAGCGCGACGGGTCCCAGAAGATACAGCCTGCCAGCAGTAATGCCATAATGAGGGAAAGCGCCCTCAGGGGGCGCTTATCCATTACCGCATATAAGGTTGCGATAATATTCATTAGTGCTTTTCTTCACCTGCTTTGGTCGCTTCTACATGCTCAAGTGCCAGGGCAGTGATGACACCAAACGCACAGGCAAGAAGCGTCCCTAAAATCCATGCGAAATACCACATATTCAGCTCCTTACTTAGTACATAGAGTGGGTGTTGCTTTCGATATGTTCTTTAGTGATGCGACCGAACATTTTCCAGTAACACCAGGTGGTGTAGAGCAGGATAATCGGTACGAACACGCAAGCAACATAGGTCATTAAGTTCAGCGTCAACTGACTGGACGTTGCATCCCACATGGTCAGGCTGGCATTCATCATGGTGCTGGATGGCATCACGAACGGGAACATCGCAATCCCCGCCGTCAGGATGATGCACGCCAGCGTCAGTGAAGAGAATACGAACGCCAGAGCGCCTTTTTCCAGACGAGACGTCAGCACGGTCAGCAGCGGCAGCAGCACACCCAGAGCCGGGATAGCACACAGCGCAGGAGTATTGTTGAAGTTCACCAGCCATGCACCGGCCTGACGCGCCACTTCTTTGGTCAGCGGGTTAGACGGTGCAGTATGGTTGATCGCGGAGGTCACCACGTAACCATCAATACCGTACACCACCCACACGCCAGCCAGCGCGAAGCAGACCAGCGTCACCAGCGCCGCCACCTGAGCGGTAGCGCGGGAACGCAGGTGCAGTTCACCTACGGTACGCATCTGGAGATAGGTTGCGCCCTGGGTGATGATCATCGCCACGCTCACCACGCCCGCCAGCAGACCAAACGGATTCAGCAACTGGAAGAAGTTACCGGTGTAGAACAGACGCATATATTCGTCGACGTGGAACGGTACGCCCTGCAAGAGGTTACCGAACGCCACACCAATGACCAGCGGTGGAACGAAGCTACCGATGAAGATGCCCCAGTCCCACATGTTACGCCATCGGGTGTCTTCAATCTTGGAACGGTAGTCGAAACCCACCGGACGGAAGAATAAAGAGGCCAGCACCAGAATCATCGCCACATAGAAGCCGGAGAACGCAGCCGCGTAGACCATCGGCCAGGCAGCGAACAGCGCGCCGCCTGCGGTGATCAGCCACACCTGGTTACCGTCCCAGTGCGGGGCGATGGAGTTGATCATGATTCGACGCTCGGTGTCATTACGACCGAGGAAACGGGTGAGCATGCCCACGCCCATGTCGAAACCATCGGTGACCGCGAAACCAATCAGCAGAACACCGATCAGCAGCCACCAGATAAAACGCAATACTTCATAATCGATCATTTGATGACTCCTGTCTTAGCGTGCCGGCTGAGTAGTCGCAACAGACTGCTCGTAGTGATAGCGTCCGGTTTTCAGGCTGCTTGGGCCAAGGCGCGCGAACTTGAACATCAGGAACAGTTCAGCCACCAGGAACAGGGTGTACAGACCGCAAATGAGCAGCATGGAGAAGATCAGGTCGCCTGCGGTCAGGGAGGAGTTCGCTACCGCTGTTGGCAGCACCTCACCGATCGCCCACGGCTGACGGCCATATTCCGCAACAAACCAGCCGGACTCGATAGCAATCCATGGCAGTGGGATACCGTAAAGCGCGGTGCGCAGCAGCCATTTTTTCTCACCGATACGGTTACGAATGACTGACCAGAACGAGGCCGCGATGATCAGCAGCATGATAATGCCGCAACCCACCATGATGCGGAACGCGAAGTACAGCGGCGCAACGCGTGGAATAGAGTCTTTGGTTGCCATCTGAATCTGCGCTTCCGTCGCGTCAGAGACGTTCGGGGTATAGCGTTTCAGCAGCAGACCGTAACCGAGGTCTTTCTTCACGTCGTTAAATTGATCGCGAACGGCCTGGTCGGTAGAGCCGGCGCGCAGCTGTTCCAGCAGCGAGTAAGCTTTCATCCCGTTACGGATACGCTCTTCATGCTGCACCATCAGATCTTTCAGGCCAGTCACCTGTTTGTCGACGGAGCGCGTGGCGATAATACCCAGAGCGTAAGGAATTTGAATGGCGAAGCGGTTTTCCTGCGCTTCCTGGTCAGGCACGCCGAACAGGGTAAACGCTGCTGGTGCCGGCTGGGTTTCCCATTCAGCTTCAATTGCGGCGAGTTTGGTTTTCTGCACGTCGCCCATTTCGTAACCGGATTCATCACCCAGAACAATAACGGACAGAATCGCGGCCATACCGAAGCTTGCTGCAATAGCAAAAGAACGCTTGGCGAACGCGAAGTCACGGCCGCGCAGCATATAGTAGGAGCTGATGCCCAGCACGAACATCGCGCCGCACACATAGCCAGACGCCACGGTGTGAACGAATTTAACCTGGGCAACCGGGTTCAGGACCAGCTCAGCGAAGCTGACCATCTCCATACGCATGGTTTCGAAGTTGAAATCAGATGCGATTGGGTTTTGCATCCAGCCGTTCGCCACCAGGATCCACAGTGCGGACAAGTTGGAGCCTAATGCCACCAGCCAGGTTACCGCCATATGCTGGACTTTACCCAGACGGTCCCAACCGAAGAAGAACAGACCTACAAAGGTGGATTCGAGGAAGAAGGCCATCAGACCTTCAATGGCCAGCGGCGCACCGAAAATATCCCCCACATAGTGGGAATAGTAAGACCAGTTTGTCCCGAACTGGAACTCCATGGTCAGACCGGTTGCCACGCCCAGCGCAAAGTTGATACCAAACAACTTGCCCCAGAACTTGGTCATATCTTTATAAATCTGTTTGCCGGAGAGGACGTAAACCGTTTCCATGATGGCCAGCAGGAACGCCATACCGAGCGTCAGCGGCACAAACAGGAAGTGGTACATCGCGGTCAAGGCAAACTGTAAGCGCGACAGTTCGACTACGTCTAACATTATGACTCCTTGCTCATCGCATGAAGACTCCGAGAGTGAACCCCGTTAGATAAGGATCCACACGCATGCCCCAATACAAAGTTATCTGCTTCCCTTCTTCGTTGCTTATTCTCTACATGAGGAAAAAGCAATGATGAAAGGTTACAAATACGTTAAGAAAAAACCAAATTGATCCCGTAAATATAATACGCTGCAAAACCCTTACAATAAACAGGTTTTTATTCGAACAGATTTACGTTTTTCGACGGCGATCAATTTATAGCAAAATTACCACTTTTCGGCCATTTTGATCGGGAACAATTTAACGCCTTTTAGAGCCTTTTTCCAAGGATTAAACATTGATTTAAATCAAAAACGGCCAGAGCTGTTAATGATGTTTCTTTGTGGTGCGGATAGTAAAAACCTTGTTAATGATATGTACATTTAAAGGCGTTGATGGTTATAAAAGCCAGAGGATAATATAAACAGTTGTGATTTTTATTAACGCGCGTGAAAAAACGCATTTTGCCGGAAGATAAACATATAATGTTATCTGCTTCACAGTATTTTTCTTTCGCTTTGCTACCTGCCGAAACGATTACATTTTATTCACTTTTAATAATCTTAAAATTAACACCCTTTCGTGACTATTTGATGAAATAAAGGCCGCAGGAATGCGGCCTTTATTTTATTTTGAGGATTACCTTTCAATTTTTATGCTGAAGGTACGTGACTGGCCTGGCCGGAAAGACCCCGTAATGGCTGAGCCCTCTTCCCCGTGCGCCTTGTACACCTCATTCATGTCCGTTTCGCAGCAGGCCTGGACCTCACGGTTCACAGACAAAGCCACGTCACAGGAGCGGGTCTCCGAAGGGTTGTACAGACGAAGAATCATCTCGTCACGATCCTCCGCTTTTTTCAGCGCACTGAGTACGCATCCGTTAGGCGCCAGCGTTAGCAGACTATAGCTACAGGGGGTGGTGAAAGAGGCGCGGTTAAGCTTCATCGCATCCCACGGAATTTTGTTATAACAGTGCACTGGCGTTAACCACGACTTCGCCTGCTGCGCAACACCAGCACTGACGGGCGTACCATTAAAACTGAACAGGCTAAAGCGACAGGTTAACTGGCCCCGCATCTGCGAATCAGGCACCGGCATTTTGATCCCGGACGGTCTGCCGGGGCGCAGCAGTAAATCTTCCTTCCCAAGTACCCCCACGCCGCGAAGCAACGTCAGGGCAAACGTTTTTTGACGCTCGCCAGTCACTTCAAATTCGCGTAACCCTTCGGTAAACAGCGCCATCCCGTTACGCCGTTCCTGGAGCACCGCGTAGTTAAGCAGATTCCACACCGGCAGCGGCGCTTCCTTCCAGCCCTCCTCCTGCCAGTTCGCCATCGCTTCATCCTGTACAGGTCGCGTCAGCGAACCGAACTGGGTATCAGCTAACACCGTGTCTGCGGTGAAGGGCGTCGGGATCAACACCCGAACACGGTGGTCATCCGCGTGATTTCCGAGACGCGCCTCAATGTCGATACGTCGGCTGTTATGGCTGAGCGTGACCGTGAGCTCTGCCTCAAGCGTTCCCGTCTGCTGACGCGCAGAACGTTCAGCGAGATCCGCCGGCACCGCCATGCGATGGCGGATCACCGCCCTGCTCTGCCAGGCCTCGTGGATCACCTTAACCTCATGCTCGCCCTGCGCGGAAGTGAGTCTCCACTCTTCCCGTGAAGGCGAGTAGTCGTACTCATCGCCATCATCCGAGCTCTCTTCTATTTCCAGCGCGCGGTCATAGATAAGCCCGGACGCTTTATCGAGCAGACGCAGGGTGCCGTCGTCGTTTAACGTTATTTCCCAGAAAGCATTTTCCAGTAATGCCTCCGACGTTGTTTCTGGCGCCAGCAGCTTGCCAGCCACGTGCGGCTCGATATAGAGCGTGCGGTAACCCATTGATGGCAGGATCTGGTTGAGCTGGATATCAAACTCCATAAAGGGATCGTAGTTGCCGTAATGCACAATCTGCCGGTCTATTAAGCCGGGGTCGATTTCACGCGCGCTGCGCAGGCAGTAAGGGATTTCATTCCCCCTATCGTCCAGCAGGCGGAACTGGCTGGCGCGCAGACGTATCGTAGTGTTAATCACTTCCTCACGCGGCCAGGGCGTGAGGTTAAACATCACCAGTTTGTCTTCCTCGCACTGCGGCATGTTGTCGACAATCTTGCGCATATAGAAGCATGTCAGGTTATCGGCCATGTCTTCCGCCAGCTCGAAGCGTGACATCACCTCACGATGCACTTTGTCACTACAGCAGCAGCCGATACTGTCATGGGCGTGATTCTTGAGGATCTCTTTCCACATTTTTTCCAGCAAGCCGTGGTGATACTCAAAGCCCAGCGTCCAGGCAAGCGTGGCCAGCGGCTCAAGGACATTGACGATTTTATGCTCTATCCGGGCGTGGGCGATTTTGATGTCCATTCGCGTGGAGCCTATTGTCCGGTGCACCCGCATATATTTACCGTCAATAAACTCCCCTTTCAGCGTCGCCAGTTCATCGCGGTGCTCGTCAATGTGGTCAAACACCTCCTCGAAGCGGCTCATCACAAACTGACGCTGCGGATAGATTTCGCGCAGCTTATCCATCACCGCAAAGATGTTCTGCTGGAGCGGCATCTGATCATGGCCGTTAGGCAGCAAAATTTCTTTCGTCACGGAGGCTTTTTCCAGCACCTCGAAGTACGTGTCGAGCCGTTTGCGCAGCCCGGCCTCATCCTCCGGTAAGTACTTACCAATCGCGTAGCCCAGCGGTAGCACCTGTGCCGTCACTTCACTGCCGTCCTGACTTTGCCAGAGAAATTCGGTTTTATCGGTACCATGCCGCTCGGAACACCCGCGCCAGAACATGGTGCGCGTGATGCCAAAACCGTTGTAAATGTGTGGCAGCTGGGAAGACATGCCGAAGGAGTCCGGCAGATAGCCAATTTTCATCGGCTCGCCAAAGGCCAGACAGTCGCGAATGCCGTACATCAGATTTCGGACAATCGACTCGCCGGAGACAAGGGTGGTGTCCGTCTGGGTATACCACGGCCCGATAATCAGCTTCCCGGCCGCCACCAGCGCCTTCACGCGTGGCCTGTTTTCCGGTTTCACGGCAAAATAATCTTCCAGCACCGCCGTCTGGCCGTCGAGAACGTAGTATTTATACTCTGCGTCCTGCTCAAGACGGGTAAGGATCTCTTCCATATTATTGACCAGAAGAATACGTGACGCTTCGGTGGTGAAGTACCACTCCCGGTCCCAGTGCATATGTGGCGTGATATGAACGCGAGATACAGCTTTCATCTTCGTTTCCTGTCAGTGCGTGTTTAGGATGTTATGTCTTCAATCACGTAGGTGCCGCTCTTCACGGCCTGGCGTCGCCAGAGGAGTAAAATGAGCGTAGAGATTGCGGCGCCAATCAGCGCGGCGCCAAACCAGCCGGCAGCGGCCATCACGCCACCCAGCCCGGCATCATGCAGTAAGAAGAGAGAGAAAATGCCCGCGCCCGGGGTGGATAGCCCAATCCCCATCGCCCCGACAATCGCTCCGGTCGCCATTGACCCCAGAACAAATGAGCCGATGACCCGCAACGGATCCTCGATAGCCATCGGAATTGCTCCTTCGGTGATGCCCGCCAGCCCCAGCAGCCAGGTGGACTTGCCGGTTTCAATTTCGAACTGTTTGAACAGGTTCGGAGCCAGCATCGTTGATGCCGTCACGGTAAAGGCCGATACCATTTTGACGGAGGCAAAAATCGCATAAGGCCCGTATACGCCATTGGCCATCGCCCCCAGACAGAACGCGTAAGAGGCTTTGTTGACCGGACCGCCCAGATCGAACGAGCACATAAAGCCCAGGATCGCCCCCAGCAGCAGCGCGTTCGCGCCGGACAGACCGTTAAGCCAGGCGGTGAGGGCGTTATTGATCCAGGCCACCGGTTCGCCGATCACAAACAGCATCAGGCTGCCTGCGCCCAGCACGCCAATCACCGGATAAAGATAAAAGGTCAGAAAGCCGTTGTAGCGGCTACTCAGCCGGATGTGGTTTTTCACCCAGCGCATCAGGTAGCCCGCAATCAGCCCGCCGACGATGGCCCCCAGAAAGCCGGAGCCGATCATATTGGCGGCAAGACCCGCCGCAAAGCCTGGCGTTAGCGCAGGTTTATCCGCCAGCGAGTAAGCGGTGTAGGCCGCCAGAACAGGCACCATCAGAATACCGAGCATCCCGCCGCCCAGTTTGCGGTACATCCACAGCCACGAATTTTCCTGATCGAACAGATGCTGCAAGCCCAGGATTTGCGCCAGCAGTACCGACACGGCCAGCACCGTGCCGCCAGCGACAATCAGCGGCACCGCAAAGGAGATACCGCTGAGCAGCGCCTGCTTGAGTTCGGTTTTAACGCACTTTTTCGCGTCCGTGTCGACGTGCGCAGGACGCGCATCGGATACAGGCTGTAGCGCCAGCGCACGCTCAATGAGCGCTTCCGCATGGCGCAAGGGTTCCGCGACGGGCACGGAAATGGCAGGGATCCCCTGAAAACGCTCGCGCTCTTTAATCGCCACTTCCGCCGCGAAGATACACGCTTTTGCCTCCTGCAACTGCTGCGCGGTGATGCGCCCCTCAATACCGTTTGCCCCCTGCTTTTCGACCACCACATTGACGCCGAGCTTTCGTCCCGCTTTTTCGAGATATTCCGCTGCCATGTAGGTATGGGCGATCCCGGCCGGACAGGCGGTAACGCAGACGATCGTCGGGGCATTCTCCGCAACGGCGGTTTCTTGCGCGTCAGGCGCCGTTTCCAGCGCCGCAAGCACCGCTTCAGCGCTGGTCGCCGTCATCACGCGGCCCCTGAGATCGTCATCCGCCAGGCGAGACGTCAGTTCCGTCAGCACCTGAATATGCGTTGATCCCGCTTGTGCGGGAGGAATGGCGAGCAAAAAAATCAGCTCGACCTCCTCCGGTCCGTCCACGCCTTCCCAGGCCAGCGGCTCGCACAGTGTGGCCACGGCAAAAGCCGCTTCCTTTACCGCCGCTGATTTACCATGAGGTACGGCCAGCCCCTCGCCCAGCGCCGTCGGGCCAAGCGATTCCCGATGGAAAACGTCTGCCAGAAACGTATCGGCGTCGGCTATTTTGCCCAACGCTACCAGCCGCGTCGCAAGCTGACGGATTGCCTCATCACGGCTGTTAAACTGCGCCTGCACGCAGACAGCACGGGGGTCGGTCAGAGTCGTCAGGTTCATAAAGATCCTCACCTATCCAAAGTTTTTGTCTGGGGAGGATTGTGGCAGATCGAATAATACATTTATGTGATCATTTTCACTAACACCGAAATTTGTATCTTATTTGTATTATTTACAAATCCGACACTGAAGGCATAATTCCCTGAAAAGGTATTAAATAGGCGTGACCCAATGGGCAATAAACCGATGTACCGGCAGATCGCCGATGCGTTCCGCGAGAAAATTAATGCCGGTGAGTTAAAACCTGGCGACGCGCTGCCGACAGAATCCAGCCTTCAGGAGGCGTTTAGCGTCAGCCGTGTCACCGTGCGGCAGGCGTTGAAGCTGCTCGCCGACGAGCAGATCATCGAAAGTATTCAGGGCAGCGGCTCGTATGTAAAAGAGGAGCGGGTGAATTACGATATTTATCAGCTCACCGGCTTTTACGAAAAGTTAGCGGATCGCAACGTCGATACGCACAGCGACGTCAGCGTCTTCGAAGTGGTGAAAGCCGATGAGCGGCTCGCGACAAAACTGGCGCTCAATCCGGATGATAAGGTCTGGCACGTCAAGCGCGTACGCTTCATCAGGGAAAAGCCGGTGAATCTGGAAGAGACATGGATGCCGCTGGCGATGTTCCCCGACCTCACCTGGGAAGTGATGGAACAGTCGAAATACCATTACATTGAGCAGATCAAAAAGATGGTTATCGATCGCAGCGAGCAGGAGCTGGTGCCAGTCATGCCATCGGACGAGGCGATTGCCGCCCTGGCGCTCGATCCGGCAAAACCGATTCTGGAAAAAGTCTCCCGTGGCTTTCTGAAAGACGGCCGGATATTTGAATACAGTCGCAACGTGTTTAACTCCGACGACTATAAATTCACTCTGGTGGCTAAACGCAGACAATAAAAAAAGGCCGCTTTACAGCGGCCAACCATGTCGAAACGGACATTTTTTTATACTTCAACGCGCCCCATACGGGGAGCAGAGAGGACTTACTTAATGATGGATTTCAGTGCTTCACCGATATCCGCCAGGCTGCGAACGGTTTTCACGCCTGCGGCTTCCAGTGCTGCGAATTTCTCATCAGCCGTACCTTTACCGCCTGCGATAATCGCGCCCGCGTGACCCATACGTTTGCCTTTCGGCGCGGTCACACCCGCGATGTAACCCACCACCGGCTTGGTCACATGATCTTTGATGTAAGCAGCCGCTTCTTCTTCCGCGCTACCACCGATCTCACCGATCATCACGATCGCTTCGGTCTGTGGATCTTCCTGGAACAGCTTCAGGATGTCGATGAAGTTAGAGCCCGGGATCGGGTCACCGCCGATGCCCACGCAGGTGGACTGGCCGAAACCGTAGTCGGTGGTCTGCTTAACCGCTTCATAGGTCAGGGTACCGGAACGGGACACAATGCCCACTTTGCCTGGGCGATGAATGTGGCCCGGCATGATGCCGATTTTGCATTCGCCCGGGGTGATAACGCCTGGGCAGTTCGGGCCGATCATGCGCACGCCTGCTTCGTCCAGCTTCACCTTCACGGTCAGCATATCCAGCGTCGGGATACCTTCGGTGATGGTGATGATCAGCTTAATGCCTGCGTCGATCGCTTCCAGAATGGAGTCTTTGCAGAACGGCGCCGGAACGTAGATCACGGTCGCGGTTGCGCCCGTCGCTTCTACGGCTTCACGCACGGTGTTGAACACCGGCAGGCCCAGGTGGGTGGTGCCGCCTTTACCTGGCGTTACGCCGCCAACCATCTGCGTGCCGTAGGCAATCGCCTGTTCGGAGTGGAAAGTCCCCTGGCTACCGGTGAAGCCCTGGCAGATAACCTTGGTATCTTTATTAATTAAAACGGACATTATTTCCCCTCCACTGCGGCAACAACCTGCTGAGCTGCATCCGTCAGACTTTTCGCTGCAATAATATTCAGGCCGCTGTCAGCCAGTTTTTTCGCGCCGAGTTCAGCGTTGTTCCCTTCCAGACGTACAACAACCGGAACGTTAACGCCCACTTCTTCTACCGCGCCGATGATACCGTCGGCGATCAGGTCGCAACGTACGATACCGCCGAAGATGTTCACCAGAACCGCTTTCACGTTGCTGTCAGAGAGAATGATTTTGAACGCTTCGGTTACGCGCTCTTTGGTTGCGCCACCGCCCACGTCGAGGAAGTTCGCTGGCTCACCGCCGTGCAGCTTAACGATGTCCATGGTGCCCATTGCCAGGCCCGCACCGTTAACCATGCAGCCGATGTTGCCATCCAGCGCCACGTAGTTCAGTTCCCACTGTGCAGCCTGCGCTTCACGCGGATCTTCCTGAGACTGGTCGCGCATTTCGCGCAGATCGGACTGGCGGAACAGCGCGTTGCCGTCAGCGCCCAGCTTGCCGTCGAGGCAGATCAGGTCGCCCTGGGTGGTGATCACCAGCGGGTTGATCTCGATCAGCGCCAGATCGCGCTCCAGGAAGATGGTCGCCAGACCCATGAAGATCTTGGTGAACTGCTGAACCAGCTTGCCTTCCAGACCCAGTTTGAACGCCAGCTCACGACCCTGGTAAGGCATTGGGCCCGCCAGCGGATCGATAGCCACTTTGTGGATCAGGTGCGGGGTCTCTTCCGCCACTTTTTCGATTTCCACACCGCCTTCGGTAGACGCCATGAACACCACGCGACGGGAGCTACGGTCTACGACTGCGCCGAGGTACAGTTCTTTCGCGATGTCGGTCGCCGCTTCAACCAGGATCTGGTTAACCGGCTGGCCGTTCGCATCTGTCTGGTAGGTTACCAGACGCTTGCCGAGCCAATGTTCAGCAAACGCACGGATCTCTTCTTTGCTCTTAACAACCTTCACACCGCCCGCTTTACCACGGCCACCAGCGTGAACCTGACATTTAACTACCCACGGGCCGGCACCGATTTTAGACGCGGCTTCTTCTGCTTCACGCGGGGTAGTACAGGCATAACCCACCGGAGCCGGTAAGCCATACCGGGCAAACAGCTGTTTGGCCTGATATTCATGTAAGTTCATGTGTTCTATCCATCCTTCAGGTAATCGTTAGGTAGTGCTTTTGTAAGCCCGGCAAGCAACGCGCCGCCGGGCAAGACTGCAAAAACTAGACGTCCAGCAGCAGACGCGTTGGATCTTCCAGCAGCTCTTTAATGGCAACCAGGAAGCCTACGGACTCGCGGCCGTCGATCAGGCGGTGATCGTAAGAGAGCGCCAGGTACATCATCGGCAGGATCTCCACTTTACCGTCTACCGCCATTGGACGATCTTTAATGGCGTGCATACCCAGGATCGCGCTCTGCGGCGGGTTGATGATCGGGGTAGACATCAGCGAGCCGAACACACCGCCGTTGGTAATGGTGAAGTTACCGCCGGTCAGGTCCTCAACGGTCAGCTTGCCGTCGCGGCCTTTCACGGCCAGCTCTTTGATTTTCTTCTCAATGTCAGCCATACCCAGGGTATCTACGTCACGCAGAACCGGGGTCACCAGGCCGCGTGGAGTAGAAACCGCCATGCTGACATCGAAGTAGTTGTGGTAAACCACGTCATCGCCATCGATAGACGCGTTCACTTCCGGGTAGCGTTTCAGCGCTTCAACTACCGCTTTCACGTAGAAGGACATGAAGCCCAGACGGATACCGTGACGTTTTTCAAACGCGTCACCGTACTGCTTGCGCAGGTCCATGATTGGTTTCATGTTGACTTCGTTGAAGGTAGTCAGCATCGCGGTGGAATTTTTCGCTTCCAGCAGACGCTCGGCCACGCGCTTACGCAGGCGGGTCATTGGCACGCGTTTTTCGCTACGTGCGCCCAGAGCTGGCTGTGCCGCTGGTGCTGCCGCAGGGGCTTTCGCTTCCGCTTTCGCCTCAGAAGGCGCTTTTGCCAGATGCTTGTCGATGTCTTCGCGCGTCAGACGGCCACCCACGCCGGTGCCTTTGATGGCTGCCGGATCGAGGCTGTGCTCAGCCAGCAGGCGACGGATCGCCGGGCTGAGCGCGTCGTTGGTCTGATCGGACAGAGACGCCTGCTGGCGCTGGGCCGGGGTAGACGCTTTTTCTTCAGATTTGGCGCTGGACTCTTTGCCCGCACTATTGCCTTCACGCAGGCGCCCCAGGATCTGGCGAGAAGTGACGGTCGTACCTTCATCTTCCAGGACTGCATCCAGAATGCCATCCGCTGAAGCCGGTACTTCCAGTACCACTTTGTCAGTTTCGATTTCTACCAGCACTTCGTCACGGGTTACCGCGTCGCCTGGTTTTTTGTGCCAGGTGGCGACGGTTGCATCTGCTACGGACTCAGGCAGGTCGGGAACAAGAATATCTACGCTACTCATTATGTATCCTTTAATTAATCGACGTTCAGCGCGTCATTGACCAGATCTTGTTGCTGCTTCTGGTGAACGGACATATACCCTACCGCCGGAGAGGCGGAGGCCGGGCGACCTGCATAACGCAGGGCAGACCCAAATGGAATCACTTCACGGAAATGATGCTGGCTGCAATACCATGCGCCCTGGTTGAGCGGCTCTTCCTGGCACCAGACAAAATCATGAACGTGAGCGTACTGTTTCAGCACTTCCTGCATCGCCTGATGCGGGAACGGATAAAGCTGTTCGATACGCACGATGGCGACATCTTTCTGATCGTTCTTACGGCGCTGTTCCAGCAGGTCGTAATAAACCTTACCAGAACACATTACGACACGCTTAACGGCCTGCGGATCCAGCTCGTCAATTTCACCGATGGCCGGCAGGAAGGTGCCGTTTGCCAGCTCTTCCAGGCTGGAGACCGCCAGTGGATGACGCAGCAGGGATTTTGGCGACATGACTACCAGCGGACGGCGCATACCGCGCAGCGCCTGACGACGCAGCATGTGGTAAACCTGAGCTGGGGTCGACGGCACGCAAACCTGCATGTTCTGCTCGGCGCAGAGTTGCAGATAACGCTCCAGACGCGCGGAGGAGTGCTCCGGCCCTTGTCCTTCATAGCCGTGCGGCAGCAGCATCACCAGACCGCACATACGGCCCCACTTCTGCTCACCGGAGGAGATGAACTGGTCGATAACCACCTGCGCACCGTTGGCGAAGTCACCGAACTGCGCTTCCCAGATTGTCAGGGTGCGGGGTTCTGCGGTGGCATAGCCGTATTCGAAGGCCAGAACCGCTTCTTCTGACAGCACGGAGTCCCAGACCTTGAACTGGCCCTGACCGTTATGCACGTGCTGAAGCGGAGTATACGTTGAACCGTTAGACTGGTTATGCACAACCGCGTGACGGTGGAAGAAGGTGCCACGACCCGCATCTTCACCGGACAGACGAACCGGAATACCTTCGTCAACCAGCGTCGCATAGGCCAGCGTTTCCGCCCCGCCCCAGTCGAACAGCTTCTCACCCGCCGCCATGGCCTGGCGATCGCCATAGATCTTGGCCACGCGGGACTGCATCTCGATCGCTTCCGGCACGGTGCTGATGCGTTTAGCCAGCTCCTGCAAACGCTTCATCTCAACCTTGTTCGGGTAGCTCTCGTCCCACTCGTGGTTGAGGTACGGCGACCAGGTAAAGGAGTGCATGTTCATTGGACGCAGCTCTTTGACCACGCATTCACCCGCGTCCAGCGCGTCGCGATAAAGATTGACCATTTCGGTCGCATCTTCAAGCGTCGCCACTTTTTCGCTTTCCAGCTTGTCAGCATAGATTTTACGCGGCGTCGGATGTTTTTTGATTTTCTGGTACATCAGCGGCTGGGTTGCACTTGGCTCATCCGCTTCGTTGTGGCCGTGACGGCGGTAGCAGAAGAGGTCAATGAACACGTCGCGCTTGAAGGTGTTACGGAAGTCCAGCGCCAGACGGGTAACGAAAGCAACGGCTTCAGGGTCATCCGCGTTAACGTGGAAAATTGGCGCCTGAACCATTTTACCGATGTCGGTGCAGTACGGGGTGGAACGCGCATCCAGCGGGTTAGAGGTGGTGAAGCCCACCTGGTTGTTGATTACGATGCGAACGGTACCGCCCACTTCATAACCACGCGCTTTCGACATGTTCAGGGTTTCCTGAACCACGCCCTGCCCTGTGACCGCCGCATCACCGTGAATGGTGATTGGCAGCACTTTATTGCTGCTCGGCTCGTCCAGACGATCCAGACGCGCACGCACGGAACCGATAACCACCGGGCTAACGATTTCCAGGTGCGACGGGTTAAATGCCAGCGCCAGGTGAACCTGACCGCCCTCGGTTTCGATATCCGACGAGAAGCCCATGTGGTACTTCACGTCACCGGTGCCGAGGTGCTCTTTATGTTTACCCGCAAATTCGTCGAACAGATCCTGCGGCTTTTTACCCAGCACGTTAACCAGCACGTTAAGGCGTCCACGGTGCGCCATGCCCAGCACCACTTCGCGCGTACCGCTCTTACCGGCATGACGAATCAGCTCTTTCAGCATCGGGACTAACGCATCGCCGCCCTCCAGTGAGAAGCGTTTTGCGCCAGGGAATTTTGCGCCCAGATAGCGCTCAAGGCCTTCCGCTGCGGTCAGTTCGCTGAGGAAACGTTTTTTCTCTTCTGCTGAGAAATTCGCGTGGCCTGCCACGGATTCGATACGCTGCTGGATCCAGCGTTTCTCTTCGGTGGAGGTAATGTGCATATATTCCGCGCCGATGGAGCCGCAGTAGGTTTGCTTGAGCGCGTCAATCAGATCGCCCAGCTTCATCGTGTCTTTGCCGATGGCAAAAGAACCTACGTTAAAGCTTTCCTGGAAATCGGCCTCGGTCAGATCGTGATAAGCCGGATCGAGATCCGCTACACGTTCCTGCTGCCACAGTCCCAGCGGATCGAGATTCGCATGCTGGTGACCACGGAAGCGATAAGCGTTGATAAGTTGCAGGACTTTTACCTGCTTCGCATTGGTGTCAGGGTCGGAAATCGCAGAAGAGTAACGTGAGGCATCCTTCGCCAGACGACGGAAATAATCACGTGTTTTTGAATGGAATTGATCCGGTTTGACCCCTGTACCAGGCAACTGCTGGAACATGGAACGCCAGTTTGCGTCCACTGAGTCAGGATCGGTTAAGAAGTCTTCATAGAGCTGTTCTATCCAGCTCTGGTTTGAACCAGAGAGGTAAGAAGAGTCCAGCCAGGCTTTCATTGCGCCGTTCTGCATCGTGATCCCTTAAGCATTTTTATGCTTACTTTCGCCGTAGAAACTACCACGCACACCACGTGTACGTGCCGGGGTTCACCTGCGAGCTCTTTTCATTTGGCCCGCGAAGGAACCTTTAGAAACTGTCTAAACTTCAGGGCAGTTTTTAAAGGTTTCTGCAATCTGTCCCCTCTCCCTTTGGGAGAGGGTTAGGGTGAGGGGAACAGCGCTCCCCTCTCACTACTTACGCACTGCGCTGCAACAACATCGACTTAATATGGCCGATGGCGCGCGTTGGGTTCAGCCCCTTAGGACACACACTGACGCAGTTCATGATGCTATGGCAGCGGAATACGCTGAAAGCGTCACTTAGCCCTTCCAGACGATTCTCGGTTTCGGTATCGCGGCTGTCGATCAGGAAGCGATAGGCAGCCAGCAGACCCGCAGGGCCGATAAATTTATCCGGATTCCACCAGAACGACGGGCATGACGTTGAACAGCATGCACAGAGAATACACTCGTACAACCCATCGAGTTTTTCACGCTGCTCAGGAGACTGTAAGTGCTCGCGAGCGGGTGGATTTTGCCCATTATTCAATAAGTAAGGCTTAATCTTCTCATATTGTGCATAGAATTGCCCCATGTCCACCACCAAATCACGCACGACCGGCAGGCCAGGCAGAGGACGGATAACAATTTTCTGGCCAGGGCGGTTTAGCGCAGAAATTGGCGTGATGCAGGCCAGGCCATTTTTGCCGTTCATGTTCACACCGTCAGAACCACACACCCCTTCACGGCAGGAGCGGCGGAACGACAGCGTAGGATCTTTCTCTTTCAGCTGGATTAAGGCATCCAGCAGCATCATGTCGCGACCTTCTTCCGCTTCGAGGGTGTAATCCTGCATACGCGGAGCATCGTCTACATCCGGGTTATAACGATAAACTGAGAATTCGAGTTTCATTATCCTGTCTCCGCATTAGTAAGTACGAATCTTCGGCGGGAACGCCGGACGCAGTTTCGGTTCCATATTAACGCTACGACGCGTCATGGTTTCCGACTCTGGCAGATACAGGGAATGGCACAGCCAGTTTTCGTCATCACGATCCGGGAAGTCGAAGCGGCTATGGGCGCCACGGCTTTCGGTACGGAAGTTTGCCGACATCGCAGTGGCGAACGCGGTTTCCATCAGGTTATCCAGCTCAAGGCACTCAACGCGCTGGGTGTTGAACTCGCTGGAGGTATCGTCCAGACGGGCATTCTTCAGACGCTCGCGAATCGCTTTCAGCTGCTCAAGCCCTTTGGCCATCGCGTCACCTTCACGGAATACCGAGAAGTTGTGCTGCATACACTCTTGCAGCGCTTTACGAATTTCCACCGGATCTTCGCCGTTACGGTTGCCGTTCCAGCGGTTGAGGCGCTCAAGAGAGGCATCGATTTCGTCGTCGGTCGCATCACGCAGCGCGCCCTGCTCGGCAATAGATTCCTGGAGATGCAGCCCCACCGCACGACCAAATACCACCAGGTCCAGCAGGGAGTTGCCGCCCAGACGGTTTGCGCCGTGCACGGATACGCAGGCTATTTCGCCTACCGCGAACAGGCCTGGGATGACCACGTCTTCGCCCTGCTCGTTCACGGTCAGCGCCTGACCGGTCACTTTGGTCGGAATACCGCCCATCATGTAGTGACAGGTTGGGATAACCGGAATTGGCTCTTTCACCGGGTCGACGTGCGCGAAGGTGCGGGACAGCTCCAGAATGCCCGGCAGACGGGATTCCAGCACTTCTTTACCCAGATGGTCGAGTTTCAGCTTCGCGTGTGGACCCCAAGGGCCGTCACAGCCGCGGCCTTCACGAATTTCGATCATGATGGAACGCGCCACCACGTCACGGCCCGCCAGGTCTTTCGCGTTTGGCGCATAACGCTCCATGAAGCGCTCGCCATGTTTGTTCAGCAGGTAGCCACCTTCACCACGGCAGCCTTCTGTCACCAGTACGCCCGCCCCGGCGATACCGGTTGGGTGGAACTGCCACATCTCCATGTCCTGGACCGGCACGCCCGCGCGGATAGCCATACCGACACCATCACCGGTGTTGATGTGGGCGTTGGTGGTGGACTGGTAAATACGGCCTGCACCGCCGGTCGCCAGCACCGTAGCGCGGGCTTTGAAGTAGACCACTTCACCAGTTTCGATGCACAGGGCGGTACAACCCACCACGGCGCCATCGGCGTTTTTCACCAGATCCAGCGCATACCACTCGGAGAAGATGGTGGTGTGGTTTTTCAGGTTCTGCTGATATAACGTGTGCAGCAGCGCGTGGCCGGTACGGTCAGCCGCCGCTGCGGTACGTGCCGCCTGCTCGCCGCCGAAGTTTTTCGACTGGCCGCCAAACGGACGCTGATAGATGGTGCCATTTTCCAGACGGGAGAACGGCAGACCCATGTGGTCCAGCTCCAGAATCGCTTCCGGGCCGGTTTTACACATATATTCGATGGCATCCTGGTCACCGATGTAATCGGAACCTTTTACCGTATCGTACATGTGCCATTCCCAGTTATCTTCATGGGAATTACCCAGCGCAACGGTGATACCGCCCTGCGCAGACACTGTGTGGGAACGGGTCGGGAATACTTTAGAGAGCAGCGCACAGGTCTGGCCGCTCTGGGAAATTTGCAGTGCGGCGCGCATACCTGCGCCACCCGCACCAATCACAACAGCATCAAATTCTCTGACTGGCAGTTTCATTACACACCCCACACCACAACAAATCCATAAATGACGTAAACCAGCAGAGCAACAACAATAATCAGTTGCAGCGGAAGGCGAATCGCCAGCGGTTTAACGTAATCGGTCAACACCTGCCACATGCCAATCCAGGCATGAATAAGGATGGAGAACAGGGCCAGCAGGGTGAACACTTTGGTGAAGGCCGATCCGAAGAAACCACTCCAGATTTCCCACGTCAGCGTCCCGCTGGTCGCGAAGAAACCGATCATATAGATGATGTAAAGGGTGAGAACGATGGCGGTAGCACGGACCAGGATGAAGTCATGTACGCCGTTGCGTCCTAATGCGGAGGCGTTGCTTACCATACGAGAACTCCTGCGAGAAGTGAAAGCACGACAGTGATCACAAATGAAATGTTAGCGGTACGTTTACCGGCCTCGAACGTCTCTTCCAGGTAGCCAAAGTCCATCAGCATATGGCGAACGCCACCAACCACGTGATAGGCCAGCGCGGTCAGAATGCCCCACATGATAAATTTCACGAAGAAGCTGTTCATGATGGCTGAGGCCTGGAGGAATCCTTCAGGGGATGAGAGGCTGGTTCCCAGTAACCACAGCAAGATACCGACCGCCACAAACGTAATCACACCAGAAACACGGTGCAGAATGGACGCTATTGCTGTTACAGGGAATCGGATCGTTTTGAGATCCAGATTGACAGGTCTTTGTTTTTTCACATTTCTTATCATGAATAACGCCCACATGCTGTTCTTATTGTTTCCTTCCTCCGGACTGCGATGCGGGTCAGACAGCGTTCCTTTTCTATAACTGCGCGTCATGCAAAACATTGCTTCCAAATGCTAAAACGACACGTTACAACGCTGGGTGGCTCGGGATTGCAGGGTGTTCCGGAGACCTGGCGGCAGTATAGGCCGTTCACAAAATCATTACAATTAACCTACATACAGTTTGTTGGGTTTTCTCTGGAACAGTGATCGGGGTCACGATAACAACATCTTTTTAAATTTTAATCATCTGATTTGACAAATGTTAAACAATATTGTTACAAACGTCATCAGAAAAGGCATATAATGCGCAAAAGTTATGAGGTCTCTCTTTCACCTGACAAATAGTTATGTAACAGTGTGATGGTATTGACCGAAGTTATCAGGACAGTTATTAGTGATATACAGGTTTGAATAATTCGGACTGCAAAAACGCTGATTTGCTGTTGTTTCACTGATATTTCATTCGTTTACCTGCAAGGCGCCATAGCTCTGTACCCTGGTTTCTCCTCGTGAGCTGAGCGGTAAGCCAAATAACAATCTGGTAACGATGATTAACAGCTGAAAGCAAATCCGGTAAAGCGCAGTCTTAAGCATAAGGCGCTAAGGAGACCGTAAATGGCTGATACAAAGGCAAAACTCACCCTAAATGGTGATGATGCTATTGAACTGGATGTGCTAAAAGGCACGCTCGGTCAGGATGTTATTGATATCCGTACGCTGGGTTCCAAAGGGGTATTCACCTTTGACCCTGGATTCACCTCCACCGCATCTTGCGAATCCAAAATCACCTACATTGACGGTGACGAAGGTATCCTGCTCCATCGCGGCTTCCCCATCGATCAGTTAGCCACCGAATCCAACTATCTGGAAGTGTGCTACATCCTGCTGAACGGCGAAAAACCGACGCAGGCTCAATACGATGAATTTAAAACCACCGTGACCCGTCACACCATGATCCATGAGCAGATTACCCGTCTGTTCCATGCGTTCCGTCGTGACTCTCATCCGATGGCGGTTATGTGCGGTATTACCGGTGCGCTGGCGGCGTTCTACCACGATTCTCTGGACGTGAATAACCCACGTCACCGTGATATCGCGGCGTTCCGTCTGCTCTCCAAAATGCCTACCATGGCGGCGATGTGTTACAAATACTCTATCGGTCAGCCGTTTGTGTATCCACGCAACGACCTCTCCTACGCGGGTAACTTCCTGCGCATGATGTTCTCCACGCCATGCGAAGAGTATGAAGTGAACCCGGTGCTGGAGCGCGCGATGGACCGTATTCTGATCCTGCACGCTGACCACGAACAGAACGCCTCGACCTCTACCGTCCGTACCGCAGGCTCTTCCGGCGCGAACCCGTTCGCCTGTATCGCTGCGGGTATCGCCTCCCTGTGGGGACCGGCGCACGGCGGCGCGAACGAAGCAGCACTGAAGATGCTGGAAGAGATCAGCTCCGTTGAGCATATTCCTGAGTTCGTGCGCCGCGCGAAAGACAAGAATGACTCCTTCCGTCTGATGGGCTTCGGTCATCGTGTTTACAAAAACTACGACCCTCGCGCGACCGTCATGCGTGAGACCTGCCACGAAGTGCTGAAAGAGCTGGGCACCAAAGATGATCTGCTGGAAGTGGCGATGGAGCTGGAACACATCGCGCTGAACGACCCGTACTTCATCGAGAAGAAACTCTACCCGAACGTCGATTTCTACTCTGGCATTATTCTGAAAGCGATGGGCATTCCGTCTTCCATGTTCACCGTGATCTTCGCCATGGCGCGTACCGTGGGCTGGATTGCGCACTGGAACGAAATGCACAGCGAAGGCATGAAAATCGCCCGTCCTCGTCAGCTGTATACCGGCTACGAGCAGCGTGATTTTAAGTCTGACCTGAAGCGCTAAAAGTTAAGCCCGGTGGCGCTACCGCTTACCGGGCCTACAAATGCGAAACATAGGCCGGGTAAGGCGTAGCCGCCACCCAGCTTGTTTATTTTTGACAATGTGGACACCAGTAAAAGGGTCTCGAAGAGAGCATAATCCTGTCGATAATCCCGCCGCACCGCTCACACTTTTTACCCGCCCGATGAAACACCTTGAACCGGAACAGCGCCCCGTGGTGCTTGTTTTCATCTACGATGCCACGCGTGTTGTACGACAGCCGTGGAATATCCAGCAACGCGTGCGACAGCGCCTCCAGCTTTTCATCGCTTAGCTGCGACGCTTTGTGCTGCGGTGCCAGCCCGACTTCCCAGAGGATCTCCACCCGCAGGTAGTTGCCAAGCCCGGCGAGAAAGGCCTGGTCAAGGAACAGGCCGGAAAACTGCCGGTTGCGAAATGTGGGCGATAGCAGCCGGGCCTTCACATCGCTCGCCGTCAGGCGCATATCCAGCACGTCCGGCCCAACCCGCTGTAAGAACGGGTGCGTGAGCAACTGCTCCGGCGTTAACATTTCGATATCAGAGGCGCTGTAGAGCAGGATCGCCTTATCCGCCGTTTGTAGCCGCACGCGCAGCACGCGGGTCGTTTGCGGCTGCTCGTCCGCCTCCACCACCCGCCAGACGCCGTAAAGCTGATTATGGCTGTATAACGTCAGGTTATGGGAAAAGTGGGTGAGTAACGCTTTGCCGCGCGTTTCAATGTGGGTCACCGTCTGCCCCACCAGCTGCGATTCAAACGGCTTGAGTTGAGGAAAGGCAAACCAGACGTGTGTCAGAGGTTTGCCCTTTATCGCCGCCTCCAGGCTATCCGCCGCGCGGCGGATCTCCGGACCTTCTGGCATGTTATTGTCCTTTCATGATTATTCTGCGCTGACAACAATGCCCTCTTCCGAGAACGCCGCCCGCAGACGTCGCGCAAACTGGAGCGCATGCTCGCCGTCACCGTGTAAGCACACCGTATCAGCCTGAACGTTTGCCGTTGTACCCTCCGTTGAGGTTACTCGCCCGAAGCGCACCATCTCCAGCGTCTGCGCCAGCGCTTTACCTTCGTCGGTGATCAGCGCACCGGCCCGCGTGCGCGGAACCAGGCTGCCGTCCGGCAGGTATCCCCGATCGGCAAACACTTCCTGCCGCGTGCTCAGCCCCAGCCGTTCGCCGGCACGAATAAGCTCGCTGCCCGCCAGGCCCACCAGCACCAGACGCGGATTGCAGTCCCGCACCGCGCGGGCAATGGCATCTGCCAGCGCCGGATCTTTCGCCGCCTGGTTATAGAGCATGCCGTGCGGCTTGACGTGGCGCAACACGCCATTCTCAGCGCGCACTATCGCCTCCAGCGCGCCGATCTGGTAGAGCATTTGCGCGTAAACCGTCTCAGGCGGCAGATCCATCGCCGTGCGGCCAAAGTTTTCCCGGTCCGGAAAGCTGGGGTGAGCGCCTATCGCCACGCCGTTTTTCATGGCATTGCGCACGCTCGCCAGCATAGTCTGCGCATCGCCGGCATGAAACCCGCAGGCGATATTCACCGAGGAGACCAGCGTCATCAGCGCCGCATCGGCGCTGCTGCCCTCTCCCAGATCGGCGTTTAAATCAATCTTTACCATCGAGCCTCCACGCCAGCTGTTCGAGATAACGCTGCTGATCCTGCCGGGCTTTCAGTGCCTCCTCCAGCGAACACTGCACAAAATGAATTGGCTGACCGAGAGGAATTTGCGCCAGATGGTAGCGATCCGCTTCGATAATGCAGGCAATACGCGGATATCCTCCCGTGGTTTGCGCATCGTTCATCAGTACAATGGGCTGTCCGTTGCCTGGCACCTGAATCACCCCCGGCAACAGACCATGGGAAAGCAGCTCCCGGTCAGTTGTGCGGGTCAGCGGCTGGCCCTGAAGCCGGTAACCCATGCGGTTACTCTGCGGGCTGATCTTCCACGGCGAGCGCCAGAAAGACTCTTTCGCGGCTTCATCAAACTCCTGGTATTCCGGTCCTGGTAAGGCGCGGATCACGTTCCCCCACAGCAGCTGTTTCACGCCCTGCGTGGTGGTGAAATGGCGCGTTGAGGTCTTTATTCGCAGACGATCGCCGTCGCGCAGCAGCCGTCCTTCATGGCCGCCCATTCCCGCTTTCTGGTCAGTGCTGGATGAGCCCAGCACCTCCGGCACGTCGATCCCCCCCGCTACCGCAAGATAGCTACGCACGCCGTGCAGAGGACGCTTGAGCGTCAGACGCTGCCCGGCCTTCGCCCGCAGGCGCCAGCCGGTCCACACCGCTTTGCCGTCCAGCGTCGCGTCACAGCCCGCGCCGGTTAAGGCAAACCAGGTTTCCTGACCAAACTCAATCACGCACTGACCCAGCGTAATTTCTAACGCCGCCGTGCTGCCTGCGTTACCTACCAGCAGGTTGGCAATTTCCAGCGAGGGACGATCAAGCGCACCGCAGTAGCTCACGCCCGACTGACGCAGCCCAAAACGCCCGGCATCCTGTACCGAGGTGTAAAGCCCTGCGCGAATAAGCGTTAACATACTCCCTCCTTCTGCGGGATAAAGCGCAGCGTATCCCCCGGACGCAGGAGTATGGGCGCGTCCTGGCCTGGTTCAAATAACGGCGTGGACGTGTGCCCAATCAGCTGCCAGCCTCCCGGTGAAGCGAGCGGATAAATTCCCGTTTGCTCGCCACCAATCGCCACGCTGCCCGCCGGTACGCTCAGGCGCGGCTCAGCCCGGCGCGGCGTATGCAGCTGGGGCGATAACCCGCCCAGATAGGGGAAACCCGGCTGAAATCCCAAAAACCAGACAACGTAGTCGACTGAGCTATGCAGCTCCACAACCTGCTTCTCCGTTAATCCACAGTGCTCGGCCACCACGCCAAGGTCGGGGCCTCCCTTGCCGCCATAGACAACCGGGATCTCAATCGTGCGCGATTCCGGCTCCAGCGCCTCGCTCTCCTCCCACCAGCGTTGCAGACGCTCAATGGCATCCAGCGCCCCCGTGTGCGGATCACGCAGCACCACGGTGATATTATTCATACCCGGAATAGCTTCAACCACGCCGGGTAGCTCGGGCAGTCGCTGAGCCAGACGCCAGATACGCTTTTGCGTGGCAAGCGTCACCGGAGGCTCAAGTTCCAGAACCACTGCGGTTTCACCCAGAAGATAACAACGCGCTCGCTGCACTTAACTACCTCTCATCAGGCCGGATTAGGGATATCAATAAACGTCACATCCAGATCGGTATTTTCCGTCAGCCACTCGCTGAGGGCGCGGATGCCGCCACGCTCGGTGGCGTGATGGCCCGCCGCGTAAAAATGCAGGCCTTGTTCACGGGCTGAGTGGATAGTCTGCTCGGAGACTTCGCCGGTAATGAAGGCGTCGACACCAAAACGCGCCGCGCTGTCAATAAAGCCCTGGCCGCCGCCGGTGCACCATGCCACGCGCTTCACGGTATCCGGCCCGGTGTCGCCGCACCACAGCGGACGACGCCCCAGGCGCGCTTCGATCCACGAGGCCAGCTCCAGACCCGGAACCGGCATCGACAGTTCGCCCCACGGCACCAGGGGTTCAATTTCACCCATCACGGTAATCCCCAGCAGTTGCGCAAGCTGAACGTTGTTCCCCAGCTCAGGATGCGCATCGAGCGGCAGGTGATAGCCGTACAGGTTGATGTCATTCGCCAGCAGCGTTTTGAGTCGGTTGCGCTTCATGCCGCGAATAATCGGTGATTCGTTTTTCCAGAAATAACCGTGGTGGACAATCACCGCATCGGCTTCCTGACGCACCGCCTCATCCAGCAGCGCCTGGCTTGCCGTCACGCCGGTGATGATTTTTTGCACCGTCTCGCGCCCCTCCACCTGCAAGCCATTCGGGCCGTAGTCGCTAAACGAAGCCGTGTTGAGTTTTTCGTTAATCAGGCGTTCCAGTTCACTGTTTTTCATCATCATTCTCTCAAACTTTTCGGGCGGCTTCGTACGCCGCCAGCGTGGCGACGCGCGCCTGTTTATGGTCGACAATGGGACGGGGATAGTTCAGGGTAACACGCTGTTTATCCGCCCATACCCAGGGTTCATGAATGGCTTTGGCCGGGACATCCTTAAGCTCAGGCAGCCAGCGGCGGATAAACTCGCCGTCGGCGTCAAATCGTTGTCCCTGCGTGGTCGGATTGAAGATCCGAAAATAGGGAGCCGCATCCGTTCCGGTGGAGGCCGCCCACTGCCAGCCGCCGTTATTCGCCGCCAGATCGCCATCGATCAGCTGAGAGATAAAATAACGCTCTCCGGTTCGCCAGTCGATAAGCAGATCCTTCACCAGGAAGCTGGCGGTAATCATACGCAGACGGTTATGCATCCACCCGGTTTCATTGAGCTGCCGCATAGCCGCATCAACAATCGGGAAGCCGGTAAGCCCATGCTGCCATGCCTTAAGCAGCTTCTCATTCGACTGCCACTGTACCTGTTCGGTCCAACGAATAAAGGGCCGATGTTTACACAAATCAGGATGATACGTCATCAGATGGCGATAGAACTCACGCCAGATCAGTTCGTTCAGCCACACTGCGCCCGCCCCCCCGTCTAACGCCTGAGGCTGTTCCGCCAGCAGGCGATGTAAACACTGGCGCGGAGAGAGCGCGCCCAGCGCTAGACAGGCCGACAAGCGGCTGGTGCCTTCAATCGCTGGAAAATCCCGACGCGCCTCGTACTCCGACGCCCCCTGCGCGCAGAACTGACGCAACCGGGCGATAGCCGCTTTCTCGCTGGCGGGGAATACTGTTTCATCGAACGACTGCTGGGGATAATTCAGCCTGATCGCCGGCAGATCCGTTATCGTTTCCCCTCTCACGGACGGGGCGGTAACGCACTCAGGTAGTCCCTCTTTCAGGCGTTTGATAAAGGCATTTTTAAACGGCGTGAAAACTTTATACATCTCGTGACTGCCGGTCATTACGCTGCCAGGCGCGAGCATCACGCTGTCATCAAAGCCTTCACAGACCACGCCCGCAAGGGATTTCTCCAGCTGACGATCCCGCTGCTGCTCGTTGAATTCATACTGATAGTTGTAATAAAGATGCGTTACTGCGTACTGCTGGCAGATTGCCTGCACCGTCTGACGCTGAGCGGCAAAATCATGGGCCTCTTTATAGATCAGCGGAATGCCTTTTTCGGCCAGTGAATGTTGCAGGTCATTCAGATACGCGCTGAGCAGTGCCGCTTGCCGGGGCGCCATGTCATGCTGCCGCCACTGTTCAGGCGTGGCGATAAACAGGGCCAGCACATTCGCGTCTTTAGCGCGGCAGGCCGCCGCGAGAGCGAAGTTGTCGTGAATGCGTAAATCCGCGCGAAACCAAACCAGATGGGTGGGCATAAAACTCCTGGCAATTGTCCATTATGTCCGTAAGGGCATGCCGTAAAAGGAAAAAGGCATGCATTGAACTACTTTGCCATGAAGTGTAGACGGGATGAAATAAAAAAGGCCGCCCGAGGCGGCCTTAACGCTACTTGTCCTGCACTATCGGGGTAAAGGCAATAAACACATCCGGTTTATCACTCTTTACAACGAGTGCGCTGGCGACAGTGAACGCAATGCATAAATAGCGTTTCACTATGCGGTCCCTGCTGCTAACCGCTCCACCTATCACCACCGGTGATAAATCGGTGGACACAAGCCCGGGTAGGCGGGCTGCTTTACGGCTATGGATACACCTTTCCCAGGACCGATGCCCATTTGCGAGATGGCGGAAAGGGACGTGGCATCATAATTAACACCAACGCCAAAAGTAAGTTATTTCAGTAAAATTAGGAATTTATAAAGGTGAAGTGGATTGCGAACTTTTTAAAGAAGGGTATGATAAAAATCCCGGGTAGGGGCTGCAAGATTACCCAACGGACCGCGAATCCCGAGGGACAAAAAAACCGCCACTTTGCTGTAGGCGGTTTTTTTATGGCTAAGATGTCACACCGTATCAGTAGAAATCGCAGGTTGCTTTCTCGGCCTGATCCATCCACACCGGCTTCTCGCTGGTTTTCGCCCAGACGCGATGCAGGTAACTGTAGAAACGTGCGCGATCTTTCCAGAACAGCATCACCGGCAGGGCCAGCACGCCAGCCACAACGGCGAAAGTGCGACGCATGAAAATGATATGAGCCGGAAACTCTTTATAAAGATCCATATTTTTCTCCCCTGTAGTTGGCCGGAAACCGTCTCCGGAAAATGTGAAATCTGTGACCTGGTTAAAATAATACCGCTTTGTTTGTAATTTTACTACTCATCCGACCACTTATTTTCATCCATTTCGTGAATATTTACATTCATGCCTGTAATTAAGTTACAAAAAAGTTAACGATTTACTTACCAATAGTTAAATTGTGGCTTTTCCCTTTTTTATACTTTTTTTACACCTGCCCTTCTGATTTTTGCGAAATCTTTGCGCCACAAATCCTACCGTTTGTACAACAACAAAAGTCACCCGGAGGTGGAGTGTGAGTGCAGGTCTGATTGCCGGCATCGTGCTGGTGTTCCTGTTATTGGGTTATCTGATTTATGCCCTGATTAATGCGGAGGCATTCTGATGGCTGCTCAGGCGTTTTTGCTTATTGCCAGCTTTTTACTGGTACTGTTTGTGCTCGCCAGGCCGCTGGGAACAGCGCTGGCGCGGCTGATAAACAACGTGCCATTGCCGGGCACGCGAAGTATTGAAAATGTGCTCTGGCGCATTTCAGGTATCAGCGACCGGGAAATGAACTGGCGCCAATACCTGATGGCGATACTGCTTCTGAATATCGTGGGGCTTATTGCCCTCTTTACGCTGCTAATACTCCAGGGCAGTCTGCCGTTGAACCCGCAGCATTTACCGGGGTTATCCTGGCATCTGGCACTGAACACGGCGGTCAGCTTTGTCACCAACACCAACTGGCAGTCTTACGCCGGTGAAACCACGCTCAGCTACTTCAGCCAGATGACCGGGTTAACCGTGCAGAACTTTCTTTCTGCGGCCAGCGGTATCGCGGTGATCTTCGCCCTGACGCGCGCGTTTGCCCGTCAGAATGTCAGCACTCTCGGCAACGCCTGGGTTGATGTCACACGCATCACCCTTTGGATCCTGGTGCCTGTTGCGCTGATTATTGCCCTGTTCTTTATTCAGCAAGGCACTCTGCAAAACCTGCTGCCTTATACCCCTTTCACCTCGCTTGAAGGGGCCAGGGAACTCCTGCCAATGGGGCCGGTGGCGTCGCAGGAAGCAATCAAGATGCTGGGCACCAATGGGGGCGGCTTCTTCAACGCCAATTCATCGCACCCGTTTGAAAACCCAACGGCGTTAACCAATTTTGTACAGATGCTGGCAATCTTCCTGATCCCCACCGCGCTCTGCTTCGCCTTTGGCGATGTAGTTAACGATCGCCGCCAGGGCCGTACGCTGCTGTGGGCCATGTCGTTAATCTTCGTGGTCTGCGTAGCACTGGTGATGTGGGCCGAATGGTACGGCAACAGCCACTTTATGCAGCTGGGGACTAACAGCAATATCAACCTGGAAGGCAAAGAGAGCCGCTTCGGCATTCTTGCCAGCAGTCTCTATGCGGTGGTCACCACGGCGGCCTCCTGCGGGGCGGTGAACGCCATGCATGACTCTTTCACCGCGCTTGGCGGCATGATCCCGATGTGGCTGATGCAGATTGGCGAGGTAGTCTTCGGTGGGGTCGGTTCGGGGCTGTACGGCATGCTGTTGTTCGTTCTGCTCGCCGTGTTTATCGCCGGGCTGATGATCGGCCGCACGCCGGAATATCTCGGCAAAAAAATCGACGTCCGCGAAATGAAATTAACCGCGCTGGCAATCCTGGTCACCCCCACCCTTGTGCTGCTCGGTACCGCCCTGGCGCTGATGACCGACGTCGGGCGCAGCGGCATCTTTAACCCGGGCATTCACGGCTTTAGCGAAGTGCTTTACGCCGTTTCGTCTGCCGCAAACAACAACGGCAGCGCCTTTGCAGGGTTAAGCGCCAACTCACCGTTCTGGAACTGTCTGCTGGCGTTCTGCATGTTCGTCGGTCGTTTCGGCGTGATTATTCCCGTCATGGCGATCGCCGGAACACTGGTGAATAAGAAGATCCAGCCGACCACCACCGGTACGTTACCGACTCACGGCGCGCTGTTCGTCGGCCTGCTGATTGGCACCGTTCTGCTGGTAGGTGCCCTGACCTTTATCCCCGCCCTCGCGTTAGGCCCGGTTGCGGAATATCTCTCTTTACGCTGATTTTGCGGAGAATTTGTCATGAGTCGTAAACAACTGGCCCTGCTCGAACCGACCTTAGTTCGTCAGGCCCTCATGGATGCGGTAAAAAAACTGAGCCCGCGCGTCCAGTGGCACAACCCGGTGATGTTTATTGTCTGGACTGGAAGTTTACTCACCACCGTACTGGCGATTGCCATGGGAACGGGACACCTTTTGGGGAATGCAACCTTTACCGGCGCCATCAGCCTGTGGCTGTGGTTTACCGTGCTGTTCGCCAACTTCGCCGAAGCGCTGGCGGAAGGCCGCAGTAAAGCGCAGGCCAACAGTCTGAAAGGGGTCAAAAAAACCGCCTTTGCGCGCAAATTACGCGAACCTAAATACGGCGCGCAGATGGACCACGTACCGGCGGATGAACTGCGTAAAGGTGACGTGGTGCTGGTGGAAGCCGGCGACATCATCCCCTGCGACGGGGAAGTGATTGAGGGCGGCGCGTCGGTAGACGAAAGCGCCATTACCGGGGAATCCGCACCGGTGATCCGTGAGTCGGGCGGAGATTTCGCCTCAGTTACCGGCGGAACGCGCATTCTTTCCGACTGGCTGGTGATCCAGTGCAGCGTTAACCCGGGCGAAACCTTTCTCGACCGGATGATCGCCATGGTGGAAGGCGCACAGCGTCGTAAAACGCCGAACGAGATCGCCCTGACCATTCTGCTGGTGGCGCTCACCATTGTCTTCCTGCTGGCAACGGCGACCCTGTGGCCCTTCTCCGCCTACGGCGGTACAGCGGTCAGCATCACCGTACTGATCGCCCTGCTGGTCTGTCTGATCCCCACCACTATTGGTGGCCTGCTTTCCGCGATTGGCGTGGCGGGGATGAGCCGGATGCTGGGCGCGAACGTCATCGCCACCAGCGGACGCGCCGTTGAAGCGGCGGGGGACGTAGACGTTCTGCTGCTGGATAAAACCGGGACCATCACCCTGGGCAATCGTCAGGCCTCTGACTTTTTACCTGCTCCCGGCGTGGATGAAAAAACGCTGGCTGACGCGGCGCAGCTTTCCTCGCTGGCTGATGAAACGCCGGAAGGCCGCAGTATCGTGATCCTCGCCAAGCAGCGCTTTAACCTGCGCCAGCGCGACGTACAAAGCCTGCACGCCACGTTCGTTCCCTTCACGGCGCAAACCCGCATGAGCGGCATTAACATTCAGGACCGGATGATCCGTAAAGGGTCCGTTGATGCCATTCGCCGTCATATTGAAGCCAATAATGGACACTTCCCCCCGGAAGTCGACCATCTGGTGGAAAGCGTGGCGCGTCAGGGGGCAACCCCGCTGGTGGTGGCGGAAGGTGCAAGCGTTCTGGGGGTGATCGCTCTGAAGGATATCGTTAAAGGCGGTATAAAAGAGCGTTTCGCCCAGATGCGTAAGATGGGCATTAAAACGGTGATGATCACCGGGGATAACCGTCTGACTGCGGCGGCCATTGCCGCCGAAGCGGGCGTGGATGATTTCCTTTCCGAAGCGACGCCGGAAGCAAAGCTGGCGCTCATTCGCCAGTATCAGGCGGAAGGTCGTCTGGTGGCGATGACCGGCGACGGCACCAACGACGCCCCGGCGCTGGCGCAGGCCGACGTGGCGGTGGCAATGAACTCCGGTACCCAGGCGGCAAAAGAGGCGGGCAACATGGTGGATCTCGACTCGAACCCGACCAAGCTGATCGAGGTGGTGCACATCGGGAAGCAGATGCTGATGACGCGCGGCTCGCTGACCACGTTCAGTATCGCCAACGACGTGGCAAAGTATTTCGCCATCATTCCGGCGGCGTTTGCGGCAACCTACCCGCAGCTAAATGCCCTGAACGTGATGCACCTGCACTCTCCGGCCTCGGCCATTCTGAGCGCGGTGATCTTCAACGCGCTGATTATTGTCTTTCTTATTCCGCTGGCGCTGAAAGGGGTGAGCTATAAGCCGCTGACGGCCGCCGCCATGCTGCGCCGTAACCTGTGGATTTACGGTCTGGGTGGGCTGGTGGTGCCCTTTATTGGGATCAAGGTTATCGACATGTTGCTAACGCTGTTCGGGCTGGTTTAAAAGGTGGATCCAATGACGATGTTACGTCCCGCTATACTGTTGTTTATTCTGCTGTCTCTGATTACCGGCGGGCTTTACCCGCTGATGACTACCGCGCTGGGCCAGTGGTGGTTTCAGGATCAGGCCAACGGCTCGCTGATTATCCAGAACGGTGAAAACCGCGGCTCGCGTCTGATTGGGCAGAACTTTACGGACCCACGCTACTTCCAGGGACGCCCTTCCGCCACTGCGGAAAGCCCGTATAATCCAATGGCCTCCGGCGGCAGCAATCTGGCGGGCAGTAACCCTGACCTGGACAAAGCCATTGCTGAACGCGTTGCCGCCCTGCGCGCTGCTAATCCGCAGGCCAGCCGTGAGGTGCCGGTTGAGCTGGTCACCGCCTCCGCGAGCGGGCTGGATTACAGCCTGACGCCGGACGCGGTGGCCTGGCAGATCCCACGCGTGGCCGCCGCCCGTCAGCTGACCGTCGAGCAGGTGAGCCAGCTGGTTGCAGAACATACGCAAAAGCCGCTGGTCAGCTTCATCGGCATGCCGGTAGTGAACATTGTTGAGCTGAATCTGGCGCTGGATGCGCTAAGGAAGAACTAAATGACCGACGAGCCCATGCGCCCGGATCCGGACAGGCTGCTTGAACAGACGGCTGAAGCCCACCGTGGCAAGCTGAAAATTTTTTTCGGCGCCTGCGCGGGTGTCGGGAAAACCTTCGCCATGCTGATGGAAGCCCAGCGGCTTCGGGCGCAGGGGCTTGATATTCTCATCGGCGTGGTGGAAACCCACGGTCGCAAAGAGACGGCTGCGCTGCTGACGGGGCTGGCGACGCAGCCGCCCCAGCGTATCAGCCATCGCGGGCGGCTGGTCACGGAGTTTGATCTTGATGCCGCCCTCGCCCGCCGCCCTGCCCTGATCCTGATGGACGAACTGGCGCACAGCAATGCGCCAGGCTCCCGCCATCCGAAGCGCTGGCAGGATGTTGAGGAGCTGCTTGAGGCAGGCATTGACGTCTTCACCACGGTGAATGTTCAGCATCTGGAAAGCCTGAACGACGTGGTGAGCGGTGTAACCGGTATCCAGGTGCGTGAAACCGTCCCCGATCCGTTTTTTGATTCTGCCGATGAAGTCGTACTGGTTGACCTGCCGCCGGACGATCTGCGCCAGCGCCTGCATGAAGGCAAAGTGTATATTGCCGGCCAGGCCGAACGCGCCATCGAACATTTTTTCCGCAAAGGAAACCTGATTGCACTGCGCGAGCTGGCCCTGCGCCGCACCGCCGATCGCGTTGATGACCAGATGCGCGCCTGGCGAGACCTACAGGGACAAGAGCGCGTCTGGCACACGCGGGACGCCATTCTGTTATGCATTGGTCACGGCAGCGGCAACGAAAAACTGGTTCGCACCGCCGCCCGGCTTGCAGCGAAGTTTGGCAGCGTCTGGCACGCGGTCTACGTCGAAACGCCGCAGCTGCATGGCCTGCCGGAAAATCAGCGCCGCGCCATTTTGAGCGCGCTGCGGCTGGCGCAGGAGCTGGGCGCCGAAACCGCAACCCTTTCCGATCCGCAGGAAGATAAAGCCATTCTGCGCTACGCGCGGGAGCACAACCTGGGCAAGATTGTCATTGGACGTCGCCAGCACCGCCGCTGGTTTAGCCGCGAATCTTTTGCCGACAGGCTGGCCCGCCGCGCGCCGGATCTTGATTTAGTCATCGTCGCGCTGGATGACAAGCCCGCCCCCCTGCCCAACCGTACGCCGGACGCTCGCACCTTTGGCGATAAATGGCGCATTCAGATCCGGGGCTGCATGGTGGCCGTGGTCCTCTGCGCCCTGATTACGGTGATTGCCAGCCAGTGGCTCATCGCCTTCGACGCCGCCAATCTGGTCATGATTTATCTGCTCGGCGTCGTTGTGGTCGCGCTCTTTTATGGCCGCTGGCCGTCGGTGCTGGCGACGGTGATCAACGTCATCAGCTTCGATCTCTTCTTTATTGCTCCGCGCGGGACGCTTGCTGTCTCGGACGTGCAGTACATTCTGACCTTTGCCGTGATGCTTACCGTCGGGCTGGTGATCGGGAATCTGACGGCAGGCGTGCGCTACCAGGCACGCATTGCCCGCTATCGCGAGCAGCGCACGCGCCATCTGTATGAAATGTCAAAATCGCTGGCGGTTGGCCGCACGCAGCGAGATATCGTGCAGACCAGCGAGCAGTTTATCCGTTCGACCTTTCATGCCAGTAACCTGATTTTGCTCCCCGACGAACAAGGGCGCCTTCGCCCGCTGACCTCCCCTTCGGGGATGACGCCCTGGGATGAAGCGATTGCCCGCTGGAGTTTCGATAAGGGTTTACCTGCCGGCGCCGGCACCGACACGCTGCCCGGCGTGCCTTACCAGATCCTGCCGCTGCGCAGCGCGGATAAAAATCACGGGCTGGTCATCGTCGAGCCGTCTAACCTGCGTCAGCTGATGATCCCCGAACAGCAGCGCCTGCTGGAAACCTTCACCCTGCTGGTCGCCAGCGCCCTTGAACGGCTGGCGCTCACCGCCAGCGAAGAGCAGGCGCGGCTGGCAAGCGAGCGCGAAAGTATTCGCAACTCGCTGCTGGCAGCGCTGTCTCACGATTTGCGCACGCCGCTTACCGTGCTGTTTGGCCAGTCCGAAATTCTGACGCTGGATCTGGCGGCGGAAGGATCAAAGCACGCGATGCAGGCCAGCGAAATTCGCCAGCACGTGCTGAATACCACGCGCCTGGTGAACAACCTGCTGGACATGGCGCGCATTCAGTCCGGCGGGTTTAACCTCAAAAAAGAGTGGCTCACCCTTGAGGAGGTTGTCGGCAGTGCGCTGAAGATGCTGGAGCCGGGTCTCGGCGGGCGCCATATTGAGCTGGACATGCCGGAACCCCTGACGTTAATCCATGTGGATGGCCCGCTGTTTGAGCGCGTGCTGATTAATCTTCTGGAAAATGCCGCTAAATACGCCGGGGCAAAGGCCCGGCTGGGGATTGCTGCCAGGGTGGATAAACGTGTGCTGCGGCTCGACGTCTGGGATACCGGGCCGGGTATTCCGGCCGGTCAGGAGCGCGCCATATTCGAAAAATTTGCGCGCGGTAATAAGGAATCCGCCATTCCTGGCGTTGGGCTGGGGCTGGCGATCTGCCAGGCGATTGTCGACGTGCATGGCGGCACCATTTCCGCAGAGAACCGCCCGGAAGGTGGGGCACGCTTTTGTGTTACACTTCCTCTGGAAAGCCCACCAGAACTTGATGAATTACCAGAGGATTTGTGATTAACGTTCTGATTGTTGAAGATGAGCTCGCTATCAGCCGATTTCTGCGTACCGCGCTGGAAGGCGACGGTTTGCGCGTTCATGAAGCCGGAACGCTTCAACGAGGGTTGATTGAAGCCGCGACCCGCAAGCCAGATCTGGTGATCCTGGATCTGGGACTTCCGGATGGCGACGGCATCGATTTTATTCGTGAGGTGCGTCAGTGGAGCCAGATGCCTATTCTGGTGCTCTCTGCCCGCACCGAAGAGACGGATAAAATCGCCGCGCTGGATGCCGGAGCGGATGATTATCTGATCAAACCGTTTGGCATTGGCGAGTTACAGGCCCGGCTTCGTGTGGCGCTGCGTCGACACAGTGCCACCTCCCCTTCCGACCCGGTGTACGCCTTTGGCGATATCCGCGTCGATCTTGCTGCACGCCGCATCGTAAGAGGAGAAGAAGAGATCCACCTTACGCCTATTGAGTTTCGTCTGCTGGCCGTGCTGCTCAATAACCATGGTAAAGTGTTAACGCAGCGACAGCTGTTAAGCCAGGTCTGGGGGCCGAATGCTGTCGAGCATAGTCACTATTTACGCATTTATATGGGACACCTTCGCCAGAAGCTTGAAGCCGATCCCGCGCGTCCTCGTCATTTATTAACAGAAACCGGTATTGGATATCGGTTTATAATCTGAATAAGTATTCACTTTAATTTTAAATAAAAACTTACCAACCTGAATATAGCCATGAAAATAACGATGAGATTATTTTCACGGCTATATTCGCCCTCTTTAAACACAATTAAAACATCAATTTAACACCGAGCCAACAAAACAGCATTTTGATCTTCGTTATTCACTCAAAACGACTAATTATTTCTGAAATGATCGGTTATTGGTGATCTGTTTCACAGTTAATCCCTTTTTCCTGGATAAAATGACCATGCTTTCAATTACTGAAAGGAAATTGAACATGGAAAACAATAATCGTTTAATGCCCCATATAAGGCGGACAACACATATCATGATGTTTGCCCACCGAAACTGTTTTGACTTTCATCTCTTTAACGCCCGGTAGTCCTTCGACTTCTGGCGCATCTGCTTACAGGTTATCCTGAAACACGCTATTTTACAGGCTGTTGCCTGTGAACACCTGCGCTCATTCCTTGTGATTCAGATTCTCCGCAACCGGGCGGACTGAATTCTACTCAGCAAAAAAGCAATTAACTGATTTCGTATCAGCGGACACGCTTTGCTTTTTTTTCCGGAAATAATCGATTTCTTTACCGCAAGAAGTCGAGGGCCCCATATTGCCTGAAATAAAGAGATAAAGATGAAAACGTTAAAAATTGCCGTCAGCCGTGCCTGCCCTGAATGCTTTACCACTTCGCGCGACATTGTGGATATCACCGCATCGGATTATATTGATGTGGCAGCCGTGGTTCTGGCCGTCAGCGATATTTTCAATGGCGCCATAGAAGAAATAGAAGCCACGGGATTCGGTATTCCGGTGTTTATTGCCACGCATAAAGAAGAAAGGGTTCCGGCTGAATTTCTGTCGCGTATTCACGGCGTTTTTGAGTACTCCGACACCAGCAATGCGTACTACGGACGCCAGCTTGAAGCGGCTGCGCAGAAGTACGAAACCCAGCTCCGCCCGCCGTTCTTCCGCGCGCTGGTCGATTACGTCCAGCAGGGGAACAGTGCGTTTGACTGCCCCGGACATCAGGGAGGCCAGTTCTTCCGCCGCCATCCGGCCGGAAACCAGTTTGTCGATTTCTTTGGCGAAACGCTTTTCCGCGCCGATCTGTGCAATGCCGACGTGGCAATGGGCGATCTGCTGATCCATGAAGGCGCGCCATGCATCGCCCAACAGCATGCGGCAAAAGTCTTTAATGCGGATAAAACCTACTTCGTGCTGAACGGCACCTCCTCTTCCAACAAAGTGGTGCTCAATGCCCTCCTCACGCCAGGCGATCTGGTGCTGTTCGATCGCAATAACCATAAATCTATTCACCACGGAGCACTGTTACAGGCAGGCGCGACGCCGGTGTATCTGGAAACGGCGCGCAACCCGTACGGGTTTATCGGCGGTATTGACGCACACTGTTTCGACGAGAGTTACCTGCGGGAACTGGTGTCAGAGGTCGCGCCTGGTCGCGCGCGGGATGAACGTCCCTTCCGTCTGGCGGTGATCCAGCTGGGCACCTACGACGGTACCATTTATAACGCCCGTCAGGTGGTGGATAAGATTGGTCACCTGTGCGATTACATTCTGTTTGACTCCGCCTGGGTGGGTTACGAGCAGTTTATCCCGATGATGGCCGACTGCTCGCCGCTGCTGCTGGAGCTGAACGAAAACGATCCGGGCATTCTGGTTACCCAGTCGGTGCATAAGCAGCAGGCGGGCTTCTCGCAAACCTCGCAAATCCATAAGAAGGACAGCCATATAAAAGGCCAGGCGCGCTATGTCCCGCATAAGCGCCTCAACAACGCCTTTATGATGCACGCCTCCACCAGCCCGTTCTATCCGCTGTTTGCCGCCCTGGATATCAACGCCCGCATGCACGAGGGGCAAAGTGGGCGCAACATGTGGATGGACTGCGTGGTGACCGGTATCGAAGCACGGAAACTGATCCTTCAGAACTGTCAGTTTATTCGTCCGTTCGTGCCAGAGACGGTGGATGGCCGTCCATGGGAAAGCTGGGATACGGCAGAGATTGCTACCGATCTGCGCTTCTTCCATTTTGTTCCGGGCGAACGCTGGCACGCCTTTGAGGGATATGCCGAGCATCAGTATTTTATCGATCCCTGCAAACTGCTGCTGACCACGCCAGGCATCAACGCCCGCACCGGCGAGTACGATGATTTCGGCGTGCCCGCCACCATCCTCGCCAACTTCCTGCGTGAAAACGGCATCGTGCCTGAAAAATGCGACCTCAACTCCATTCTCTTCCTGCTCACCCCGGCGGAGGACATGGGCAAATTGCAGCAGCTCGTCGCCCAACTGGTGCGCTTCGAAAAACTGCTCCAGAGCGATGTGCCGCTGAAAGAGGTTCTGCCCTCTCTTTATAAGCAACATCCGGAACGTTATGCGGATTATACCCTGCGTCAGATTTGTCAGGAGATGCACGACCTCTATGCCCGCCATAACGTGAAGCAGCTGCAAAAAGAGATGTTCCGCAGGTCTCACTTCCCGCGCGTCATGATGAACCCGCAGGAGGCGAACTATGCCTATCTGCGCGGTGAGGTCGAGCTGGTGTCCCTGCGCGACGCGGAAGGCCGTATCGCCGCGGAAGGCGCGCTGCCTTACCCACCGGGGGTGTTGTGCGTGGTTCCGGGGGAAGTCTGGGGCGGTTCCGTGCTGCGCTACTTCGCCGCGCTGGAAGACGGGATCAATCTGCTGCCGGGCTTTGCGCCGGAGTTACAGGGGGTTTACGTCGAGGAGTGTGACGGTCGCAAACAGGTGCGCTGCTACGTCATCAAACAACCTGCCGCTCAGCCATCGCTGCTGAAAGGAGAAAAATTATGAGTAAGGCCAACAAGATGGGCGTGGTGCAACTCACTATTCTCACCATGGTGAATATGATGGGTTCGGGGATCATCATGCTGCCCACCAAGCTCGCTGAAGTGGGGACGATTTCGATTATCTCCTGGCTTGTTACCGCCATGGGTTCGATGGCGCTGGCATGGGCCTTTGCCAAGTGCGGAATGTTCAGCCGCAAGTCCGGCGAGATGGGTGGCTATGCCGAATATGCGTTCGGTAAGTCCGGTAACTTTATGGCGAACTATACCTACGGCGTGTCGCTGCTGATCGCCAACGTGGCGATTGCCATTTCCGCTGTCGGTTACGGCACGGAGCTGTTTGGGGCGACGCTGACCCCGGTGCAGATTGGGCTGGCAACCATCGGCGTGCTGTGGATCTGTACCGTCGCCAACTTTGGCGGCGCGCGCATCACCGGACAACTTAGCAGCATTACCGTCTGGGGCGTGATTATCCCGGTTGTCGGCCTGTGCATCATCGGCTGGTTCTGGTTCAGCCCGACCCTGTACGCCAACTCCTGGAATCCGCATCACGTACCGTTCTTCACTGCCGTGGGATCGTCCATCGCCATGACGCTATGGGCCTTCCTCGGGCTGGAGTCAGCCTGTGCGAATGCGGAAGTGGTGGAAAACCCGGAGAAAAATGTGCCGATCGCGGTACTCGGCGGGACGCTGGGGGCGGCGGTGATCTATATCGTCTCGACCAACGTGATTGCGGGAATTGTGCCCAACATGGATCTGGCCAACTCCACGGCGCCGTTCGGGCTGGCGTTTGCGCAGATGTTTACGCCGGAGGTAGGGAAAGTGATCATGGGACTGATGGTGATGTCCTGCTGCGGCTCGCTGCTGGGCTGGCAGTTCACCATCGCTCAGGTGTTTAAATCCTCGGCTGACGAAGGCTATTTCCCGAAAATCTTCTCCCGCGTGACCAAAGCGGATGCGCCAGTGCAAGGGATGCTGGCGATTGTCATCTTCCAGAGTGGTTTGTCGCTGATGACCATCAGCCCGTCACTGAACAGCCAGTTTAACGTGCTGGTCAACCTGGCGGTGGTGACGAACATCATTCCGTACATTTTGTCGATGGCGGCGCTGGTGATTATTCAGAAGGTGGCGAAGGTTGATCCGCGCAAAGCCCGTGCGGCCAATATTGTGGCGCTGATTGGCGCAATTTACAGCTTCTATGCGCTCTATTCCTCCGGCCAGGAAGCGATGCTGTATGGTGCGATGGTGACCTTTATGGGCTGGACGCTGTACGGTCTGGTGTCGCCGAGATTTGAATTGAAGAACAAGCACAGTTAGGTAAAAGCAAAACGGCAACCCTGAGGTTGCCGTTTTTAGTGTTTTCTCTCTCTCCCCGTGCGAGAGGGCCGGGGTGAGGGCATCAGCCCGCACCAAACACCACTTACGCGTTTTTCAGCACTTCGCTGACAATCTCTACCGCTTCTTTCTCAATCTGCTGACGATGCTCAGCGCCGAGGAAGCTTTCGCAATAGATTTTGTACGCATCTTCCGTACCGGATGGACGCGCGGCGAACCAGCCGTTTTCGGTCATCACCTTCAGGCCGCCGATGGATGCGCCGTTACCCGGTGCCGCCGTCAGACGCGCGGTGATCGGGTCACCTGCCAGGGTGCTGGCGCTGACCATCTCCGGAGAGAGTTTTGACAGAGCTGCTTTTTGCGCAGACGTGGCGCCAGCCTGGATACGGTTATAGCTTGGCGCACCAAAACGTTCCGCCAGCTCGTTGTAATGTTCCTGCGGGTTCTTACCGGTGACCGCGGTGATTTCCGCCGCCAGCAGGCACATGATGATGCCGTCTTTATCGGTTGACCATGGGGTGCCGTCGAAGCGCAGGAAGGATGCCCCCGCGCTCTCTTCACCGCCAAAGCCGAAGCTGCCGTCGTGCAGACCGTCAACAAACCACTTGAAGCCCACCGGCACTTCCACCAGCTTGCGGCCCAGCGCATCGACCACACGGTCAATCATGGCGGAAGAGACCAGCGTTTTACCCACCGCGACCTCTTTGCCCCACTGCGGACGGTGCTGGAAGAGATAATTAATGGCCACAGCCAGGTAGTGGTTCGGGTTCATCAGCCCAGCCGGGGTGACGATACCGTGACGGTCGTAGTCCGGGTCGTTAGCAAACGCCAGATCGAACTTGTCGCGCAGCGCCAGCAGGCCAGCCATTGCGCATTCGGAGGAGCAGTCCATACGGATCGCGCCGTCTTTGTCCAGGTGCATAAAGCGGAAGGTCTGATCGACGTGATCGTTCACGATGGTCAGATCCAGCTTGTAGTGCTCGGCAATGCGTTTCCAGTATTCAATACCGGAGCCGCCCAGTGGATCCACGCCCAGCTTCAGACCGGCTTTCTGGATAGCGGCCATATCGACGATATCCGCCAGCCCTTCCACGAACGGCTGAACCAGATCCTGCTCTTTCACGTGGCCGGAGGCCATGGCTTCATCCAGTGAGATACGCTTCACGCCGTTCAGACCGTTAGCCAGTAACGCGTTGGCGCGATCTTCCACCACTTTCGTGACGTTGGTATCCGCCGGGCCACCGTTTGGTGGGTTGTACTTGATGCCGCCATCTTCCGGTGGGTTGTGGGACGGGGTGATCACAATGCCGTCAGCCTGCGCGCCACCTTTTTTGTTGTGTACCAGAATAGCGTTAGACACCGCAGGCGTTGGCGTGAAACCGTTGTTCTCCTGAACAATCACGTCTACGCCGTTCGCCGCCAGCACTTCCAGCACGGAGATAAAAGCAGGTTCAGACAGGGCGTGGGTATCTTTCCCTACATAGCACGGACCGGTGACGCCATTTTTGGCGCGCTCTTCCGCGATGGCCTGAGCAATGGCCAGAATGTGCGGTTCGTTAAAGCTGTGGCGCGCCGCGCTGCCGCGGTGGCCAGATGTACCAAACTTCACTGCGTGTTCTGCGTTGCCCACCACCGGTTTCAGCACGTAGTACTGCGCGGTCAGTTGAGCGACGTTAATCAAATCGCGTTGTTGCGCAGGTTGTCCTGCACGGCTGTGATTTGCCATTGCCTGGTCCTTCTGATGCAAGGGTTAAATTGTACCGCAAACCTTTTCGATCAATTCCGCCGGGAACTGCATGGACTGCATGATATGTTCGATCATGCTGCACTTGCGGCCCGTATTGGTATTGGTGATCACCCAGTATGGCGTACCGGGAACGTGTTTGGGTTTGGTTTGGTTGCCATTTTGCAGCAAGGTCTGCTCGTCGCCTGCGAAATAAACGCGCGTGCGACCGTGCAGCGACTCTGTCGCTTCTGCAAATGCGTTGTTATCCAGTGAGTAAAGTGTAGACAGCACCAGCATAAAGCGGTTAACGGCCTTTTTCTGCTCGGCATATTCATCGGACAGCAGCAGCTCGCGCATCGCGCGCACTTTGTCCTTTGCCGGCATGACGGCAGGTTTTACTTGTGCAACAACGCTCGGCTGAGACACGACATCTTTAGTGACAGGAGTGGGCTGTGAGGCGGCGGAAATTTTAAGCATGCGCCGTAAAATGTCGGACGCGCTCTCCCCAATATGCCGCGTCTGGCTGGCAATATACTGATAGAGTTCGTCATCAACTTCGATTGTTTTCATCTTAATCCAGTGCGATATCTTATCTGAATACAAGTCGTTGAGATTATAAGGTCAAATCCCAACAGCGGATAGCGTCAAACCAGGTTGGCGGCAAAAGTCAGATTAAACTGGATCCTTGCCCCCGGGCGGCAGAATGGTCAACATGATACCCTAACCTGACAAACCTAAAAAAAGAACTTTGCCATGAAATTGAATACCCGAGCGCAAACTGCACAATCGCCGAACAATAATTCTCCCATCGTACTGGTTCACGGCCTGTTTGGTAGCCTGGATAATCTGGGTGTGCTGGCGCGCGATTTAGTGACCGATCACGAGATCCTCCAGGTTGATATGCGCAATCACGGTCTTTCAGGGCGCTCGGAGGAGATGACCTACGCAGCCATGGCGCAGGATCTGCGGGACACCCTCGATGCGAATAATATTCAGAAAGCGACGCTTATCGGGCATTCAATGGGCGGTAAAGCGGTGATGGCGCTCACTGCGCTGGCACCTGAGCGAATTTCCGGGCTGGTGGTCATCGACGTTGCGCCCGTCAATTACGACGTTCGCCGTCACGATGAGATTTTTGCCGCCATCAATGCGGTCACCGAAGCGGGTGTCGCAACCCGCCAACAGGCGGCTGCCGTTATGCGCGAGCATCTTGATGAAGAAGGCGTGGTCCAGTTCCTGCTGAAATCGTTTGTTGACGGGCAATGGCGCTTTAACGTCCCGGTGCTGTGGGATCAGTATTCGCATATTGTGGGCTGGGAAGCCGTCCCCGCCTGGCCGCACCCTACCCTTTTTATTCGCGGCGGCAACTCCCCTTACGTCACTGACGCGTACCGTGACGCGCTGCTGGCGCAATTCCCGCAGGCTCGCGCTCACGTCATTGCGGGTGCCGGGCACTGGGTCCACGCGGAAAAACCGGATGCCGTCCTGCGCGCCATTCGCCGCTATCTTACTGATACAGCGAATTGATTAAAAAGCCAGCGACCGGAAGACGACGGGCTTCCAGTCGTTGGCGTGTGGATTTGGGTGATGTATGATGGCGCGCTTATCGCCCGGGCATTAGCAGGGCGGCGTGTTTCCCCCGAAGTCTCAGAATCATGGCCAAAGAACAAACGGACCGTACGACACTAGATCTGTTCGCGAATGAGCGTCGACCGGGACGACCGAAAACGAATCCGCTTTCGCGCGATGAACAGCTGCGTATCAATAAACGCAACCAGCTTAAACGCGATAAAAATCGTGGGCTTAAGCGTGTCGAACTGAAGCTGAATGCCGATGCCGTCGATGCGCTTAACGAGTTAGCTGACGCGCGCAACATCAGCCGCAGCGAACTGATCGAAGAGATGCTGATCGCCCAGCTTGAGACGTTACGCGGCAAGGCGTGAGTCAGAAAATCCCCAATATTACCTTTTTCATGTAGCACAGAGTGCAGTCCTGCGTGATAGCTGTTTCCGCAGGGTTGCCTGTTCTGCTATTATTGCCCTTATCCGTGGACAATTTGCGCCACCATACCATTAAGTTTCAAGAGGTTATTTTACTCATGGCAATCATCGGCATTTTCTTTGGCAGTGATACCGGCAATACTGAAAATATCGCAAAAAACATTCAAAAACAGCTCGGTAAAGACGTTGCTGATGTGCATGACATCGCCAAGAGCAGCAAAGAAGATCTCGAGGGCTATGACATCCTGCTGCTGGGCATCCCCACCTGGTACTACGGTGAAGCACAGTGTGACTGGGACGATTTCTTCCCGACGCTGGAAGAAGTAGACTTCAACGGCAAGCTGGTTGCCCTGTTTGGCTGTGGCGATCAGGAAGACTATGCTGAGTATTTCTGTGATGCGCTGGGCACTATTCGCGACATCATTGAGCCACGCGGTGCGGCGATCGTCGGTCACTGGCCAACGGCGGGTTACCATTTCGAAGCTTCCAAAGGTCTGGCAGATGACGATCACTTCGTTGGCCTGGCCATTGATGAAGACCGTCAGCCAGAGCTGACCGCTGAGCGTGTAGAAAAATGGGTTAAGCAGGTTCGTGAAGAGCTGAACCTGGACGATATCCTTAACGCCTGATATCCCTGCGGCGCAACTCCGGTTGCGCCCGTTTTCCAGGTAAAACCGATTAAATTAATTGCTACAAACTTTTAACTTTTTCGCCCAGACCTGTACAATATCCCCCTGGTAAAAAGTGGGTGCCATCGAACAAGTTTGTTGGTGATACCACGTTTTTATAAGCATACTTTGCTTGAGACTTGCAGTTTTCATTTAGCCATGGCAGTTCTATAATGAGACGCATTATCCCAAGTGCATTTTCTGTCACTTCTTCTTTTGAAGTGAATCGTTTAGCAACAGGACAGATTCCGCATGACTGACAACAATACCGCATTAAAGAAAGCTGGCCTGAAAGTAACGCTTCCTCGGTTAAAAATCCTTGAAGTGCTTCAGGGGCCAGACAATCACCATGTCAGTGCGGAAGACCTTTATAAGCGTCTTATCGATATGGGTGAAGAGATTGGGCTGGCAACCGTCTATCGTGTGCTGAACCAGTTTGATGACGCGGGCATTGTTACTCGTCATAATTTCGAAGGCGGTAAATCCGTGTTCGAGCTGACTCAGCAGCACCACCACGATCACCTGATCTGCCTCGACTGTGGCAAGGTCATTGAATTTAGCGATGATTCCATTGAATCGCGCCAGCGTGAAATCGCCGCCCGTCATGGCATCCGCCTGACCAACCACAGCCTGTACCTGTACGGTCACTGTGCTGAAGGTGATTGCCGCGAAAATGAACATGCGCACGACGCAAAATAAGTGAGTGTTCATACTCTGAGCCAGCCGTGAGGTTGGCTTTTTTTTGCCTGAAAAAAGCCCGGTGACGCTGCGCCACCGGGCGTAAAGCAACTTATTTATTGTTATTGCGTATCTCGTTCCAGATCTTATCGCAACGCTTCGCCACTTCCTGATCGTTACCGGTTTTACGCGCCTGAATACAGGCCTGGTAATCCATTACGCGAACGTTTTCCTGCGTGGCGAATTGCTCATGGGCTTTGTCTTTTTTCAGCACGTTCAGCACGCTTTGACAGGCCTCAATCTTCTCAGGTGAACCCTGTGCGGTATTGATGCACGCGCTGTAGGCCTCTTTCAGACGGGAGTCCTCTTTCGGCACCTGATCCTGCGCGCATGCCACCAGCCCGAAGGTCAGCAACGCAACGATTACCCTTTTATTCATCATGTTCAGTCTCCATAACGGCGGGACACCGCCCGCCGCAGCATTCCTCAGAAGATGGTAAATGGCGCAATGACCATGAATTTCACGTCACGTTCATCCTGGAAGATGTTGCCGTAGCCGCCCGCGTAGCTCGGGATATCGGAGTGGTTGTCATACTGGGTGAAGTGCAGTTTGAACATCGTGCCTTTCGCACGGCCCTCCTGAAGGGTATAAATCGCATCCAGACTGTATGAAGACTCTTTCAGACGGTAGTTCGGATCGTAGTACGCGTCTGGCGTTGCCATATCCCCGGGCTTCGCATCCCAGGCGTACGCGTAGGATGCTCCCACTGCCCAGCCGGGCAGGTTCCAGTTTTTCAGGTCATACATTGCCCCGAAGAAGACCGCCTTTTCGCCGTCGGCGTTAAAGTCAGAGCGGTTATCCCACCAGATATCCAGACGACCGTTAGAGGAGGCGTAGGTAGGCGTCATACGTTGCAGGAAGTAACCCTGCTGCCCTTCTGCCTTGACCCATGTTCCCTCCAGACGCAAATCAACCTGACCTACCTTGTAGCCGAAGGTCAGCGCCTGTAACCACGCGGTGCCGTCATAGATATCATTTACGCTGCCATCACTGACCTTGTCGCGCGTACCGTAGAACTGATAGCTGGTGCTCAGCGGGCTACCCGCGATATCAAATTTGTAGCTGGCTTTAGCAAAGTACTGATCGATATAGCCTTCAGCCTGACCAAATGCAGCTTCCAGCACCAGATCGTTTTTAAAGTCGTACTTCGCTCCCAGCGAGTGGAGATAATCAACTTTGGTTTTTTTATCGTTCTGATAGAACTTGTCCATCTCAATGTGCCACGGCGCTTTGTACTCGTTGGTCCACATATAGGAGAAGCTCAACGCCCCCGCATCGCCGTAGTCAAAATTAGCACCGGCTTCCGCCCCCTGATAGGTGCCTGGCATAAAGCTCCAGTGCGGCGCTAACAGCGTCTGACCGGTTGGCTGGATATAACCTCCGCGCGCCCAGACCGGACCATATTTGAATTTTGCAGCCGCTTTATACAGGCTGATTCCGCTTTTATCGCCGGACCAGTCTTCGTCGTAGGCTTTATTGCTGGAGGAGAACGCAATTTCGTTCGGATGGCCGCTGTCGCCATTTTCGGCCATTTCAATTGCGGTGAACGCTGCAATATCGATCCCGAACATATCGGCGGCATATCCCGACTGGAAATCAAGGTTGGCGTTCCAGGTCGAGTGAGAAAGGTTGGTTTTGTATTTATCTTCAGTGACGTCTTTACGGTCACGCTCACGCTGCCAGTAATAAATACCGCCCGTGAGGGTGGAATCTTCGATGAAACCTGCTGCTTTTGCCTCTGGCGCAACCACCAGGCCCGACATTGCTGTCACACCGGCGATAGCCAGCGCCAGCGCACTACGTTTGCCACTGAACGTACGCATAGATTATTCCTCTTTGACGAATTAAAACGCCTTAAACGGCGAAAAACAGAAAAGACCAAGTGGTCAGGGGTAGTCAGAAATACCCTCGAATTAACTACCGTCTTTAGGTTATTTTTCGCGACGCGAATTATCAATGCTTTTAATCAGGCAAAAGTCAGGATTATGACGAAGAGCACATATTTCGTAGTGCTTTGTAACATTTACCGGGAAGCGAGTACTGGCGGGGGAATGCGCTGATTTTCAGTAAGTAACATTGATATTGTGAATATATTTTTCAGTGTTTCTGTTTTTGGAAAACAACAAACTTTTTTTAAATAAAATAAGTAGCACCACATTGACCTGGAATGTTGGGTTTAAATGATTATCCCGATGCTTAACGACATGATCGTTAAATAAAAAAACGCCGCATTACGCGGCGTTTGTTTCTCATTGACCAGAGCAGCGTTATTATTCGCCGATCTTAGTCCAGGTATCACGCAGACCGACGGTACGGTTAAATACCGGTTTTTCTGCCGTGCTGTAACGGCTGTCCAGGCAGAAGTAACCCTCACGTTCAAACTGGAACGCTTTACCGGCTTCAGCGGCTTTCAGAGACGGCTCGGCATACCCCTGCTTGATAATCAGAGACTCAGGGTTAATGACCGCCAGGAAGTCCTCCGCAGCGCCTGGATTAGGCACGCTGAACAGACGATCGTAGAGACGGATCTCAACCGGCAGCGCATGCTGCGCGCTCACCCAGTGGATTACACCTTTTACTTTACGACCATCCGCCGGATCTTTACTCAGCGTCTCTGCGTCGTACGTACAGAAGATGGTCGTGATGTTACCTTCCGCATCTTTCTCTACGCGCTCGGCTTTGATCACATATGCGTTACGCAGACGCACTTCTTTGCCCAGCACCAGACGCTTGTACTGCTTGTTCGCTTCTTCGCGGAAGTCGGCGCGATCGATCCAGATTTCACCGCTGAACGGCACGTCGCGGATGCCCATTTCCGGTTTGTTCGGATGGTTAGGCATCGAGACCTGTTCGCTTCCGCCCTGCGGATAGTTTTCGATAACCAGTTTCACTGGATCGATCACCGCCATCGCGCGCGGCGCGTTTTCGTTCAGGTCTTCACGAATGCAGGATTCCAGAGACGCCATTTCGATGGTGTTGTCCTGCTTGGTGACGCCGATACGTTTGCAGAACTCACGAATGGAGGCGGAGGTGTAGCCACGACGACGCAGGCCAGAGATGGTCGGCATACGTGGGTCGTCCCAGCCTTCAACGTGCTTGTCAGTGACCAGCAGGTTCAGCTTACGCTTGGACATCACGGTGTATTCCAGGTTCAGACGAGAGAACTCGTACTGACGCGGATGCACAGGAATGGTGATGTTATCCAGCACCCAGTCGTACAGACGACGGTTGTCCTGGAATTCCAGCGTGCACAGAGAGTGCGTAATGCCTTCCAGCGCATCGCTGATGCAGTGGGTGAAGTCGTACATCGGGTAGATGCACCACTTGTTACCGGTCTGGTGGTGTTCAGCGAACTTAATGCGGTACAGCACCGGATCGCGCATCACGATGAACGGAGACGCCATATCGATTTTGGCACGCAGACACGCTTTACCTTCTTCGAAGCCACCGGCACGCATTTTTTCAAACAGCGCCAGGTTCTCTTCCACGCTACGATCGCGGAACGGGCTGTTTTTACCAGGCTGAGTCAGCGTACCGCGGTATTCACGGATTTCGTCAGCTGACAATTCGTCGACGTATGCCAGACCTTTGTTAATCAGTTCAACCGCGTAGGCATACAGCTGATCGAAATAGTCTGAGGAGTAGCAGATATCGCCAGACCAGTTGAAGCCCAGCCATTGCACGTCGTTTTTTATCGACTCAACGTATTCGATGTCTTCTTTTACTGGGTTGGTGTCATCGAAACGCAGGTTGCACTGCCCCTGGTAATCTTGCGCAATACCAAAGTTCAGGCAGATCGATTTGGCGTGACCAATGTGCAGGTAGCCATTTGGCTCCGGCGGGAAACGCGTGTGGACTGTGGTGTGCTTACCACTGGCCAGATCTTCATCGATGATCTGACGAATAAAGTTACTCGGGCGGGCTTCTGCCTCACTCATCGTGGATTCCTCAAAGCGTAAACAACGTATAACGGCATATGATCTTATAAGCCGGACGTAGTGACAACCCTTAAAACGTCCCGGAAGAAAATAATGGGGGCAATTGCTGCAAAAAAAAGCGGCGGAGGATATCCCCCGCCGCTAAAGGCATAACTCTACTCAGGAGCGATTACTTGCCTTTAATCTCATACAGTGGCGTCTGGCCTGCAACTACCTGCCCCTGCGCCTGGATCACCAGACCGCTGAAGTCGTCGATGTTGCTGCACACGACCGGGCTTATCATGGAGCGCGCGTTGGCATTCAGGAAGTCCAGATCCATTTCCAGAATCGGCTGGCCTGCCGCCACTTCAGCACCCTCTTCCACCAGGCGAGTAAAGCCCTGGCCGTTCAGCGCAACGGTATCGATACCCATATGGACAACGATCTCCGCGCCTTTTTCCGTTTCCAGGCAGAACGCATGGTTGGTGTTGAAGATTTTCACGATAGTACCGGCAGCCGGAGAGACCACAGTTTTGTCCGTTGGTTTCACCGCCACGCCGTCACCGACCGCTTTGCTGGCGAACGCTTCGTCAGGCACCTGTTCAAGCGCAACAACGTCACCTGTCACCGGAGAAACCAGCGCAGCGATGGTCACCGCGTTTGGCACAGCCTGCGGTTTTGCAACCGGCGCGTCAGCCACTGGCGCGTTATCCGTTGAGGCGGCAGCGACCGGCCCACGGGCAACCACTTTTTTCATTTCATCGCCGATAGATTCGGCTTTCGCACCCACGATAACCTGGATGGTTTGTTTGTTCAGTTTCACCACACCAGACGCACCCAGGCGTTTGCACATTGCATCGCTCACGCGCGCGGAGTCACCTACGGTCAGACGCAGACGGGTAATACAGGCATCGATCGCTTTCAGGTTGTCGGTGCCACCCACAGCGGCAATGTAGCTGGTTGCCAGTTGGGTTAAACCCTCTTCGGTATTGCTGTTGGCTTCACTGGTCACAACATCATCTTTCGTATCTTCGCGGCCAGGCGTCTTCAGGTTAAACATACGAATAACCGCGCTGAACAGAACGAAGTAGATAACGAAGAAGATCAGGCCCATCACCATCAGGATCCAGACGTTGCTGCTTGCCGCCGGCAGGTTGTACATCAACACATAGTCGATGGCGCCTGCGGAGAAGGAGAAGCCAGCATGGATACCCAGAAGGGTGGCGACGAACAGGCTGATACCGGTCAGGATCGCATGCATCAGATACAGCAGCGGAGCCAGGAACATGAACAGGAATTCCAGTGGCTCGGTCACGCCGGTCAGGAAGGCGGTGATCGCAACGGACAGCAGCATCCCGCCAACCATTGGGCGACGCGCTTTCGGCGCAGCCAGGTACATTGCCAGCGCCGCGCCAGGCAGACCAAACATCATGATTGGGAAGAAGCCAGACATGAACATGCCCGCGGTGCCGTCGCCTGCGTAGAAGCGGTTGATATCACCGTGGAATACCGCGCCGGCCGCGTTGGTGAACTCACCAATCTGGAACCAGGCGATGGTGTTCAGTACCTGATGCAGACCGGTTGGGATCAGCAGACGGTTAATGAAACCGAAGATGCCCGCACCCATTGCGCCCGCAGACACGATCCACTCGCCACCCGCATGGATAGCATGCTGCACCGGTGGCCAAACGTAGCCAAAGATGGCGGCGAGGATCAGACAGAAAAAGCCCGTCGCAATCGGCACAAAACGTTTACCGCCGAAGAAGCTCAGGAAGTCAGGAAGTTTGATACCTGCCCAACGGTTGTACACGGCGCCACCCACCAGGCCAGTAATGATACCTGCCAGCACACCCATGTTGATTTCAGGATTGATGGTTACCATCGCTTTCGTGAGGATGAAGTAACCGACAGCCCCTGCCAGTGCCGCGGCACCCGCGCTGTCTTTTGACCAGCTTGACGCCACACCGATGGCGAAAATCAGCGCCAGGTTGTCAAAAATTGCGCCGCCTGCCTGGGCAATAAACGGCACGTTAAGAAGATCGGGTTGCCCGAATCGCAGCAGCAATGCTGCAACCGGTAGCACGGCGATAGGGAGCTGCAAAGCCCTACCGAGGCGCTGGAAAAAACCTAAAATATTCATCCTATTCCCCCTACGAGACCCTTTGTTAAGACTCGCGCATAAACTATGTTTTTATTGTGTCACGAACGATAGATACAGTTGATGATTCACTGGCAGTGTGAGTGTGTGAAAAATTAATTCGTATCGCAAATTAAACACCTATTTTTTGTGATTATTGTCACCAAATATCGTATTAAACCCTCCCTGTCACTGGCTAACGACGAAAACTTATTTTATCATTCAAAAAATCAAGACGGATTGATCCGGCCTGAAAGGTTCCAGGTTACGCTTAGTTCAGGTTGCACTAATCATCCGCCCACTTTTACTTAAACTTTAGAGGTGAATAATGAGACTGATTCCCCTGGCAACAGCTGAACAAGTCGGAAAATGGGCTGCTCGTCATATCGTTAACCGCATCAACGCGTTCAAACCAACAGCCGATCGTCCTTTCGTTCTCGGTCTTCCAACCGGCGGCACGCCCCTGACCGCTTATAAAGCTCTGGTTGAAATGCACAAAGCGGGCCAGGTAAGCTTTAAACACGTTGTGACCTTCAACATGGACGAATATGTCGGCCTGCCAAAGGAACATCCGGAAAGTTACCACAGCTTTATGCACCGTAATTTCTTCGATCACGTTGATATTCCGGCTGAAAACATTAACCTGCTGAATGGAAACGCGCCTGATATTGACGCAGAATGCCGTCAGTATGAAGAAAAAATCCGTTCCTACGGTAAAATCCACCTGTTTATGGGCGGCGTAGGCAACGATGGTCATATCGCGTTCAACGAACCGGCATCTTCACTGGCTTCCCGTACCCGTATTAAAACGCTGACCCATGATACGCGCGTGGCTAACTCCCGCTTCTTTGACGGCGACGTCAATCAGGTGCCTAAATACGCGCTGACCGTGGGCGTGGGCACGCTGCTGGATGCCGAAGAAGTGATGATTCTGGTGCTGGGCGCGGTGAAAGCGCAAGCGCTTCAGGCTGCCGTTGAAGGCAACGTGAACCATATGTGGACGATCAGCTGCTTACAGCTGCATCCAAAAGCGGTTGTCGTGTGTGACGAACCGTCCACCATGGAGCTGAAAGTGAAAACGCTGAAATACTTCAACGAGCTGGAAGCTGAGAACATCAAAGGTCTGTAATTGAATAACCGCCTCTTTTATCCGGGGCGGTCGCTTTTTTTAACCGGGGGTCGATATGTACGCTTTAACTCACGGTCGGATTTATACCGGCCATGAAATTCTGGATGACCATGCGATTGTAATCGCCAATGGCCTGATTGAACGTGTTTGCCCGCTGGCGGAACTGCCGACGGAGATCGAACAGCGTTCACTCAATAGAGCTGTAATCTCCCCCGGTTTCATCGACGTACAGCTTAACGGCTGCGGCGGTGTCCAGTTTAACGATACCGCAGAAGCGGTGACGGTTGAAACGCTGGAAATTATGCAGAAAGCCAACGAGAAATCGGGCTGCACCAGCTATCTGCCAACGCTGATCACCAGCAGCGATGACCTGATGAAACAGGGTATCCGCGTCATGCGCGAATACCTGGCAAAACATCCGAATCAGGCGCTGGGCCTGCACCTGGAAGGGCCCTGGCTGAATATGGTCAAGAAAGGCACCCATAACCCAAACTACGTGCGCAAACCGGATGCCGAGCTGGTGGATTACATGTGCGCCAATGCCGATGTGATCACCAAAGTGACGCTGGCCCCGGAAATGACCGGCACGGACGTTATCAGCAAACTGGCCGCCGCCGGGATTGTGGTATCTGCGGGCCATTCGAACGCGACGCTGAAAGAGGCGAAGGCCGGTTTCCGCGCAGGCATTACATTTGCCACACACCTTTATAACGCGATGCCCTATATTACTGGCCGCGAACCGGGACTGGTTGGCGCAATTCTGGATGAACCAGACGTCTACTGCGGCATTATCGCCGACGGCTTGCATGTCGATTACACCAACATCCGCAACGCCAAACGCCTGAAAGGCGACAAGCTCTGCCTGGTGACGGATGCTACCGCTCCGGCAGGAGCGAATATTGAGCAGTTCATTTTTGCTGGTAAAACAATATACTACCGGAATGGACTGTGTGTGGATGAGAACGGCACGCTGAGCGGTTCTTCTCTGACGATGATCGAAGGGGTACGTAACCTCGTTGAACATTGCGGCATCGCGCTTGAGGAAGTGCTGCGCATGGCCACGCTTTATCCGGCGCGCGCCATTGGCGTCGATAAACAGCTCGGTGGTATTGCGCCAGGTATGGTTGCAAACCTGACGGCGTTCACACACGATTATAAAATTATTAAGACCATCGTTAATGGTAACGAGGTCGTCACTGAGTAAGTAAAAGTATGACACCAGGCGGACAAGCTCAAATCGGTAATGTCGATCTCGTTAAACAACTTAACAGCGCGGCAGTTTATCGCCTGATTGACCAGCACGGGCCAATCTCACGCATTCAGATAGCCGAACAAAGCCAGCTTGCTCCCGCCAGCGTGACAAAAATTACACGTCAGCTTATTGAGCGCGGCCTGATCAAAGAAGTCGATCAGCAGGCCTCCACCGGGGGCCGCCGCGCGATTTCCATCGTCACGGAAACCCGCAATTTTCAGGCCATTGGCGTTCGCTTAGGACGTCATGACACCACTCTTACGCTCTACGACCTGAGCAGCAAGGCCATTGCCGAAGAGCATTACCCCCTTCCTGAGCGCACGCAGGAGACGCTTGAACATGCGTTACTGAATACCATTGCGCAGTTTATCGAAAGCTGTCAGCGCAAGATCCGTGAACTCATCGCCATCTCGGTGATTTTGCCCGGCCTGGTTGACCCGGAAAGCGGCGTTATTCGCTACATGCCGCATATTAAGGTAGAGAACTGGGGGCTGGTTGAGGCGCTGGAAAAGCGCTTCAAGCTGACCTGCTTTGTTGGTCACGATATTCGCTCGCTGGCGCTGGCGGAGCACTACTTTGGTGCGAGCCAGGACTGCGAAGACTCTATTCTGGTGCGCGTTCACCGTGGTACAGGTGCGGGCATCATCTCGAATGGCCGCATTTTTATTGGTCGTAACGGTAACGTAGGCGAGATTGGTCATATCCAGGTGGAACCGCTTGGCGAGCGCTGCCACTGCGGTAATTTTGGCTGTCTTGAAACCGTTGCCGCCAACGCCGCCATTGAACATCGCGTTCGCCATCTGCTGGAGCAGGGTTACCAGAGCCGCGTCACGCTGGACGATTGTAAGATCGGCACCATCTGCAAAGCGGCAAACAAAGGCGATGCGCTGGCCTGCGAAGTGATCGAACAGGTAGGACGCCACCTGGGTAAGACCATCGCCATTGCCATCAACCTGTTTAATCCGCAAAAGGTGGTGATTGCCGGCGAGATCGTTGAAGCCGAAAAAGTGTTACTGCCCGCCATTGAAGGCTGCATCAATACCCAGGCGCTGAAGGCATTTCGCCAGAATTTGCCGGTGGTGCGATCTACGCTCGATCACCGCTCGGCAATTGGCGCATTCGCCCTGGTAAAACGTGCCATGCTGAACGGGATCCTGCTGCAACATTTGCTGGAATCCTGATCGGATCTTATAGTAACGCCTTCTTTTTTTGATGTCGGATTGTCCATGACCATTAAGAATGTAATTTGTGATATCGACGGCGTGCTGATGCACGACAACGTTGCCGTGCCGGGTGCTGCGGAGTTTCTTCACCGCATCATCGACAAAGGAATGCCACTGGTTCTTCTCACGAACTACCCTTCACAGACTGGTCAGGATCTGGCAAACCGCTTTGCTACTGCGGGCGTCAACGTCCCGGACAGCGTGTTTTATACCTCTGCGATGGCGACCGCGGATTTCCTGAAGCGTCAGGAAGGCAAAAAAGCCTATGTGGTTGGTGAAGGTGCGCTGATCCACGAGCTGTATAAAGCGGGCTTCACCATCACCGACGTGAACCCGGACTTTGTCATCGTGGGCGAAACGCGCTCCTTTAACTGGGAGATGATGCATAAGGCAGCCTACTTTGTCGCCAACGGTGCGCGTTTTATCGCCACCAACCCGGACACGCACGGTCGCGGTTTTTATCCCGCCTGCGGTGCGCTGTGTGCCGGTATCGAAAAAATCTCGGGCCGTAAGCCGTTTGTTGTCGGTAAACCGAGCCCGTGGATTATCCGCGCCGCACTGAATACGATGCAGGCACACTCAGAAGAAACCGTCATTGTGGGCGACAACCTGCGTACCGATATTCTTGCTGGCTTCCAGGCGGGGCTTGAAACCATCCTGGTGCTTTCTGGCGTTTCACAGCTTGATGACATTGATACGATGCCGTTCCGGCCAAGCTGGATTTACCCCTCTGTCGACGAAATCGACGTTATTTGATTCAGAACCACGCCTCAGGGCGTGGTTTTTCATTTCTGCTGTCTGAAAACATCACTTCATCTAACGAAATCAGCTCTTCATTGAGAAATCATCAATAGAATCGCTTAAGGCATACTCTTTTTTTAAGATTCGGCAATTGCCATTGCACTTTTTACGTTTTCATCGGTAAAACGCTTGCGCCCCCTCCCCTTTTTGCGGCATTTTCATAAGCAAGCAACATCACAACGCAACAGGGTTAACGGAGAAGGTTATGTGTTCTATTTTTGGCGTACTGGATATTAAAACTGACGCGGGCGAACTGCGTAAAAAAGCACTCGAATTGTCCCGCCTGATGCGCCATCGCGGTCCGGACTGGTCAGGCGTTTACGCCAGCGATAAAGCGATTCTGGCTCACGAACGTCTCTCCATTGTTGATGTCAACGCTGGCGCACAGCCGCTGTATAACGAGAAAAAAACGCACGCGCTGGCTGTTAACGGTGAAATTTACAACCATCAGGCGCTGCGCGCTGAGTACGGCGATCGCTACGCGTTTCAGACCGGCTCAGACTGCGAAGTGATCCTGGCGCTGTATCAGGAGAAAGGCCCGGAGTTCCTCGACGACCTGCAAGGTATGTTCGCCTTCGCCCTGTACGACAGCGAAAAAGACGCTTACCTGATTGGCCGCGACCATATTGGTATTATCCCGCTGTACATGGGACACGATGAACACGGTAACTTCTACGTTGCCTCAGAGATGAAAGCCCTGGTACCGGTATGCCGCACCATCAAAGAGTTCCCGGCAGGTAGCTACCTGTGGAGCCAGGACGGCGAGATCCGCCCGTACTACCAGCGCGACTGGTTTGATTATGAAGCGGTGAAAGACAACGTGACGGACAAAGCGGAACTGCGTCAGGCGCTGGAAGAGTCAGTGAAAAGCCACCTGATGTCAGATGTCCCCTACGGTGTACTGCTCTCCGGCGGTCTGGACTCCTCCGTGATCTCCGCGATCACCAAGAAATTCGCCGCACGTCGCGTGGAAGATCAGGAGCGCTCTGAAGCCTGGTGGCCACAGCTGCACTCCTTTGCCGTGGGTCTGGAAGGGGCACCTGACCTGAAAGCCGCCCAGGAAGTGGCGAACCATCTTGGCACGGTGCACCATGAAATTCACTTCACCGTACAGGAAGGTCTGGATGCGATCCGCGATGTGATCTATCACATTGAAACCTATGATGTGACCACCATTCGCGCCTCCACGCCGATGTATTTGATGTCGCGAAAGATCAAAGCGATGGGCATCAAGATGGTGCTCTCCGGCGAGGGTTCTGACGAAGTGTTTGGCGGTTACCTCTATTTCCACAAAGCACCGAACGCCAAAGAGCTGCATGAAGAAACGGTGCGTAAGCTACAGGCACTGCACATGTTTGACTGCGCGCGCGCCAACAAAGCGATGTCCGCCTGGGGTGTGGAAGCCCGCGTGCCGTTCCTCGATAAGAAATTCCTCGATGTGGCGATGCGCATCAACCCACAGGACAAAATGTGCGGCAACGGCAAAATGGAGAAACATATCCTGCGTGAATGTTTTGAATCCTACCTGCCGGCGAGCGTGGCGTGGCGTCAGAAAGAGCAGTTCTCCGATGGCGTAGGCTACAGCTGGATCGACACCCTGAAAGAGGTGGCGGCGAAACAGGTTTCTGATCAACAACTGGAAACTGCGAGCTTCCGTTTCCCGTACAACACGCCAGCCTCGAAAGAGGCGTATTTGTACCGTGAGATCTTTGAGGAGCTGTTCCCGGTTCCAAGCGCAGCCGAGTGCGTACCGGGTGGTCCTTCGGTCGCCTGCTCTTCTGCTAAAGCCATTGAATGGGATGAATCCTTCAAAGCGATGAACGATCCGTCAGGACGCGCGGTGGGCGTTCACCAGTCTGCTTATAAATAATGTCCAGACTATAATCAGGCCCTCCGGGGCCTGATTTTTTTGCCTCTCTTTTCCCGGCATAAAATCGATTAATAACCAATAATTGTCGAATATTCGGCCTCGCTGTTCGCAACCTAACCAAACAGTCACATTCCGGCTATTTTCATTGAAAAAGGTGTTGACGCTGCAAGGGTCTATACGCATAATGCGCCCCGCAACGCCGATAAGGTAACGCGAAAAAAAGATGGCTACGTAGCTCAGTTGGTTAGAGCACATCACTCATAATGATGGGGTCACAGGTTCGAATCCCGTCGTAGCCACCATCTTTTTTGCGGGAGTGGCGAAATTGGTAGACGCACCAGATTTAGGTTCTGGCGCCGCAAGGTGTGCGAGTTCAAGTCTCGCCTCCCGCACCATTCCCAGGTAAGCGTTGCACGGATGGGGTATCGCCAAGCGGTAAGGCACCGGTTTTTGATACCGGCATTCCCTGGTTCGAATCCAGGTACCCCAGCCATATTTCTTCGATCATGCGGTTCTCCGCGGTATTGGGGTATCGCCAAGCGGTAAGGCACCGGTTTTTGATACCGGCATTCCCTGGTTCGAATCCAGGTACCCCAGCCATCGAAGATTGCAGTACTGGCTACGTAGCTCAGTTGGTTAGAGCACATCACTCATAATGATGGGGTCACAGGTTCGAATCCCGTCGTAGCCACCATATTTACGTTATCGAATACGATTCGGTAAACTGAACATTGTTGGGGTATCGCCAAGCGGTAAGGCACCGGATTCTGATTCCGGCATTCCGAGGTTCGAATCCTCGTACCCCAGCCACTTTAAAGTCGTTAAGCAGTTTGTTTAACGCAATTGGGGTGTCGCCAAGCGGTAAGGCTCTGGTTTCTGATACCAGCATTCCGGGGTTCGAATCCCTGCACCCCAGCCACTTTAAACAAACAAGCCCGCTCTGCGGGCTTTTTTGTTTTTGTTGTTCAGAATAGTGCGGCCTGATGCCTTCACCCTAACCCTCTCCCACGGGGAGAGGGAATAAAGATCAGAGTCCGAGGGCGTACTTCAGGGCCTGACGCTTCAGACCACCGGCACGTTCCGCTGCCATCAATCCAATATTGCGCACTATACGCACCGGACCAACATCATTGCTGAACCCGGCATAGAACAGATCCATCCCCGACTGCATAATGAAGTTATCCGCCATACGGCGCGTCTGGTAGCGCTTCAGAACCTGATGGCTGGCCCAGGCTTCCGCGTGGGCGCGAGCGTTACCCAGCACATCCAGTAACGCATCGACGTCACGGTATCCCAGATTCACCCCCTGCCCCGCCAGCGGATGAATGGTGTGCGCCGCGTCCCCCACAAGCACCAGTCCTTCACGGGCATACTGCAACGCATGGCGTCGCATCAGCGGGAATGCGCCGGCGGCAACCGGGGTCACGTTGCCCAGACGGCTCGGGAAGTGCTGGCGGATTTCGCGCTGCAACTGATCCATGGACAGCCCCTGCAACTGTCGAATGCGCGCCGGTTTGTCGTACCACACCAGCGAAGCCCAGTTATCAAACAGCGGTAAGAATGCATGCGGGCCGTTCGGCGTAAAATGCTGCCAGGTGCTTTCGCCCGGCGCGTTTGCTGACTGAACGGTGATCAGCATGCAGGACTGCTGGTACTGCCAGGCATGGATCCCAATGCCTGCCATCTGCCTGACCTGCGAGTTCGCGCCATCCGCCCCCACCACCAGCTTCACGGCCAGCTCATCGTCGTTGTCCAGCGTCAGGAGATACCCGCCCTCATGACGATGCAGGCCTTTCAGCGAGTCCGGCACGCGCAGCGTCACCTTCGGGTGCGCCTCCAGCGCCTGCCAGAGTGCCTGCTGGAGCACGTTGTTTTCCACCATATAGCCCAGGCGCGGCAGTTTCAGCTCGGCGGCATCAAACGACACGTGAGCATTTTCCCACTCCCAGGTTTCGAGACGGCTGTAAGGATGCGCGCGCATCGCCAGCACCGCCTCCCAGACGCCCAGCCCGCGAAGCAGATCAACAGAGGCCGCGCTGATGGCGGAAATACGCACGTCCGGTTGGCTGGCAGGATCGAATGCCGGCGGAGCCGCCTGTTCAATAACGGTTACGTCAAATCCCTGCTGCGCCAGCCCCAGCGCCAGTGCGCCGCCGACCATACCGCCGCCAACAACGGCAACTTCGGTGTTCAGGAGTGTCATGGTCACTATTCCTTATTGAAGAATGCCTTAAGTTTACCGGATTTTTGCGGCCCTGAGGTTGACAACCTTCATACTGGTCACAACCGCACCAAAGCATTACAATACGCGGCTTGCAATCCTGAGCTGAGCAAGTCGATGACTAAAAAACTCCATATAAAAACCTGGGGCTGTCAGATGAACGAATACGATTCATCGAAGATGGCCGATCTGCTGGATACCACCCACGGATACCAGCTGACTGAAAATGCGAAAGAAGCCGATGTGCTGCTGCTGAACACCTGTTCAATTCGTGAAAAAGCACAGGAAAAAGTCTTTCATGTGTTAGGCCGCTGGAAGCTTCTCAAACGGAAAAATCCGGACCTGATCATTGGCGTGGGTGGCTGCGTCGCATCGCAGGAAGGTAAGCTGATCCGCCAGAGAGCCCCCTATGTGGATATCGTTTTTGGCCCTCAGACCCTGCACCGCCTGCCAGAGATGATTAATCAGGTTCGCGGCAGCCGTAGCCCGGTGGTTGACGTGAGCTTCCCGGAGATCGAGAAATTTGACCGTCTGCCAGAGCCGCGCGCTGATGGCCCGACCGCCTTCGTCTCCATCATGGAAGGCTGCAACAAATACTGTACTTACTGCGTGGTGCCTTACACCCGCGGTGAAGAAGTGAGCCGCCCGGCAGACGATATCCTGTTTGAAATCGCGCAGCTTGCCGCGCAGGGCGTTCGCGAAGTGAACCTGCTGGGGCAGAACGTGAACGCCTGGCGCGGGGAAAACTACGACGGCACCACCGGCAGCTTTGCTGAACTGCTGCGTCTGGTGGCGGCGATTGACGGCATCGACCGCATTCGCTTTACCACCAGCCATCCGATGGAATTTACCGACGACATTATTGACGTCTATCGCGATACGCCAGAGCTGGTGAGCTTCCTGCACCTGCCTATCCAGTGCGGCTCTGACCGCGTGCTGAACCTGATGGGTCGTCCACATACGGTGCTGGAGTATAAGTCCACCATCCGCAAGCTGCGTGAAGCGCGCCCGGATATCCAGATTAGCTCCGACTTTATCGTCGGCTTCCCTGGCGAAACCGCTGATGACTTCGAGCGCACCATGAAGCTCATCGGCGAGGTGAATTTCGACGTCAGCTACAGCTTTATCTTCTCTGCGCGCCCGGGCACCCCTGCGGCCGATATGGTTGATGATGTACCGGAAGAAGAGAAAAAGCAGCGTCTGTATATTCTACAGGAGCGTATCAACCAGCAGGCCAACGCCTGGAGTCGTCGCATGCTCGGCACTGTCCAGCGTATTCTGGTGGAAGGCACCTCCCGTAAGAGCATCATGGAACTGTCTGGTCGAACCGAAAATAACCGCGTGGTGAATTTTGAAGGCACCCCGGACATGATCGGTAAGTTTGTGGACGTCGAGATTGTCGAAGTGCTCACGAACTCGCTGCGCGGGAAGGTGGTACGCACTGAGGATGAAATGGGTCTGCGAATTGCACAGACTCCGGAATCCGTTATCTCTCGCACCCGCAAGGTCAACGACTCTGGCGTAGGTATTTACCAGCCGTGATCCTCCTGGCCTGCCTGTCCGGCAGGCCTTGTATTTCCTCTCATCACCCCCAATATCTACCGCAACGCTTGCGCCTTTATTCTGTGGCGTGAATAATTTCGGTAATGACCGTTTTATTACGCCGTGTGGCCACAGGTCAGTTAACCAATTAAAGAGGAACAGTTTGAACATAGATACGCGTGAAATTAGCCTTGAGCCCGCAGACAACGCTCGCCTGCTGAGCCTGTGCGGGCCGTTTGATGACAACATCAAACAACTGGAGCGACGTCTGGGTATCGAAATCAATCGTCGCGATAACCATTTCAAACTCACCGGACGCCCAATCTGCGTCAACGCCGCGGCAGATATTCTCCGCAGCCTGTATGTTGATACCGCCCCGATGCGCGGTGAGATCCAGGACATTGAACCTGAACAGATCCACCTGGCCATCAAAGAGGCGCGCGTGCTTGAGCAGAGCGCGGAGAGCGTGCCGGACTATGGCAAAGCCATCAACATCAAAACTAAACGCGGCGTGATTAAGCCTCGTACCCCGAACCAGGCGCAGTACATCGCCAATATTCTCGACCATGACATCACCTTCGGCGTGGGCCCGGCGGGTACGGGTAAAACCTATCTGGCCGTTGCTGCTGCGGTCGATGCGCTTGAGCGTCAGGAGATCCGCCGTATCCTGCTGACCCGCCCTGCTGTTGAAGCCGGTGAAAAACTGGGCTTCCTGCCGGGCGATCTGAGCCAGAAGGTCGACCCGTATCTGCGCCCGCTGTATGACGCGCTGTTCGAAATGCTCGGCTTCGAGAAAGTTGAAAAGCTCATCGAGCGTAACGTGATTGAAGTGGCCCCGCTGGCCTACATGCGTGGCCGTACGCTTAACGACGCGTTCATCATTCTGGATGAGAGCCAGAACACCACTATCGAACAGATGAAGATGTTCCTGACGCGTATTGGCTTTAACTCGAAAGCGGTTATCACCGGTGACGTCACCCAGATTGACCTGCCGCGTAACACCAAATCGGGTCTGCGTCACGCCATCGAAGTCCTGGCCGAGGTAGAGGAAATCAGCTTCAACTTCTTCCACAGTGAAGACGTGGTACGCCATCCGGTGGTCGCGCGTATCGTTAACGCTTATGAGGCCTGGGAAGAGGCAGATCAGAAGCGCAGGGCCGAACTGGCCGCAGAACGTAAGCGCGAAGCGCAGGAGCATGAACAGAAATGAGTCAGGTGATCCTCGATTTACAGCTGGCCTGTGAAGATAATTCCGGCATGCCAGAAGAGGCACAGTTTCAGAAATGGCTGGATGCCGTTATCCCCCAGTTTCAGGAAGAATCAGAGGTCACGATTCGCCTGGTGGATGAAGCAGAAAGCCATGAGCTCAACCTGACCTACCGCGGGAAAGATAAGCCGACCAACGTGCTCTCTTTCCCGTTCGAAGCCCCTCCGGGCATTGAGATGCCGCTGCTGGGCGATCTGATCATCTGCCGTCAGGTGGTTGAGCAGGAAGCCAAAGAGCAGCAAAAGCCGCTGGAAGCGCACTGGGCACACATGGTGGTGCACGGTAGCCTGCATCTTCTGGGTTACGACCATATTGAAGATGACGAAGCGGAAGAGATGGAATCCCTCGAGACAGAGATAATGCTTGCTCTGGGCTATGAGGATCCGTACATTGCCGAGAAAGAATAGTCAGTCACTGACTACCATGCCGCCGCGCAGGGACATAGCGCGGCGGTTAACGTTGAACTAACAAGAGAACCCTTAACAAACGCCATGAGCGACGACAATTCACACAGTAGCGACACGACAACCACTAAAAAGGGATTTTTCTCCCTCATTCTGAACCAGCTTTTCCACGGCGAACCGAAAAACCGTGATGAACTGCTGGAGCTGATTCGTGATTCCGGGCAGAACGACCTTATCGACGAAGATACGCGCGAAATGCTCGAAGGGGTGATGGACATCGCCGACCAGCGCGTCCGCGACATCATGATCCCCCGCTCGCAGATGATTACCCTGAAACGCAACCAGACGCTGGACGAGTGCCTCGATGTGATTATCGAATCGGCTCACTCACGTTTCCCGGTCATCAGCGAAGATAAAGATCACATTGAAGGGATTTTGATGGCGAAAGATCTGCTGCCGTTTATGCGCAGCGATGCCGAAGCCTTCAGTATGGAAAAGGTGTTACGCCCGGCCGTGGTTGTGCCGGAAAGTAAGCGTGTGGATCGGATGCTGAAGGAGTTTCGCTCCCAGCGCTATCACATGGCGATTGTTATTGATGAATTTGGTGGCGTTTCCGGTCTGGTCACAATCGAAGACATCCTTGAGCTGATCGTGGGCGAAATCGAAGACGAGTATGACGAAGAAGAGGATATCGACTTCCGTCAGCTGAGCCGCCACACCTGGACCGTGCGCGCGCTGGCCTCCATTGAAGACTTCAACGATACCTTTGGCACCAGCTTCAGCGATGAAGAAGTGGACACCATTGGTGGTCTGGTGATGCAGGCCTTCGGCCATCTTCCGGCCCGCGGTGAAACCGTTGACATCGATGGTTACCAGTTCAAGGTCGCAATGGCTGACAGCCGACGTATTATTCAGGTTCACGTCAGAATGCCGGACGACTCACCGGTGCCAAAACTGGAAGATTAATGTAAATGGCATTTGCCCCACTCTTTGAACGCCAGCGCGTCCGTTTGCTGCTGGCGCTGTTACTCGGAGCCAGCGGTACGCTGGCTTTTTCTCCTTACGATATCTGGCCAGCCGCTATTCTCTCCCTGATGGGGCTACAGGGGCTTACCCTGAACCGTCGTCCGGTACAGGCCGCGGCCATCGGCTACTTCTGGGGGCTGGGACTGTTTGGCTCTGGTATCAACTGGGTCTACGTCAGTATCGCGCAATTTGGCGGAATGCCGGGGCCGGTTAACGTCTTCCTGGTTGTGCTGCTCGCCGCCTATCTTTCGCTCTACACTGGCCTGTTCGCGGGCATCCTGTCTCGCCTGTGGCCAAAAACGACCTGGCTGCGCGTGGCGATAGCGGCACCCGTTGTCTGGCAAATCACCGAATTTCTGCGCGGCTGGGTACTGACCGGCTTCCCGTGGTTGCAGTTCGGCTATAGCCAGGTAGACGGCCCGCTGAAAGGCCTGGCCCCGGTCATGGGCGTGGAAGCCATCAACTTCCTGTTGATGATCGTCAGCGGCCTGCTGGTGCTGGCCCTGGTGACACGTAACTGGAAGCCGCTGGTTGCCGCGTTAATCCTGTTTGCCCTGCCCTTCCCGCTGCGTTATATCCAGTGGTTTACGCTGGAGCCCGCGCGCGCCACGCAGGTTTCTCTGGTCCAGGGCGATATCCCGCAGTCCCTGAAATGGGATGAGAATCAGCTGCTGAACACGCTGAAAATCTACGCCAACGCCACTGAAAAGGTGATGGGCAAATCGCAGCTCATCATCTGGCCTGAGTCTGCGATCCCAGACCTGGAGATCAATCAGCAGCCCTTCCTGAAGATGATGGACGATCTGCTGCGCGCACGCGGCAGTACGCTGATCACCGGAATTGTGGATGCGCGTCTCAATCAGCAGAACCGCTATGACACGTACAACACGATCATTACGCTCGGTAAGGGCAGCGAATACAGCTATACCTCCACCAATCGTTACAACAAAAACCACCTTGTACCGTTTGGCGAATTTGTTCCGCTGGAGTCTATTCTGCGCCCACTGGCACCGTTCTTTGATTTGCCGATGTCCTCATTCAGCCGGGGCCCTTACGTTCAGCCGCAGCTGCATGCGCACGGTTTTGCCCTGACGGCCGCCATTTGCTACGAGATTATCCTCGGCGAGCAGGTGCGCGATAATTTCCGCCCGGACACCGACTATCTGCTGACCATCTCAAACGATGCGTGGTTCGGTAAATCGATTGGTCCGTGGCAGCACTTCCAGATGGCGCGAATGCGTTCTCTGGAGCTGGCGCGTCCGTTGCTGCGCAGCACCAATAACGGCATTACCGCCGTGATTGGTCCGCAGGGTGAAATCCAGGCCATGATCCCGCAATTTACCCGTGAGGTGCTGACTACTAACGTCACGCCAACTACCGGGCTCACCCCTTACGCGCGCACCGGGAACTGGCCGCTGTGGATTTTGACCGTGCTGTTCGGCTTTGGCGCAGTGCTGATGAGCCTGCGTCAGCGTCGTAAATAACCTTACCTTCTATTGCCGGGTGGCGGCTACGCCTTACCCGGCCTGCTCTCCGGCGCCGGCGCCACCCGACAATTTCCTCCCAAACTTCAATTCTGGCACGCCTGTTGCTTTGTTTAATTACATCAACGCTGTCTGGCTTAACGTGCAACCTTGTCGCACCAGCGTAGATCATCGGTAGCACCGAAATGGTGCAACGAGGGATTTTGCCTCTGAATGGTGCGGCGCGCTTCGCAAAAATAAACAATAACGCAGCAAAATCTTTACATTAAGCCAGACTAAATGTTAACAAGCTTGCATAACACTGCACTCGCATTGCGCGAGATATAACAACATCACAATGGGTATCTATGCGTCACTGGCGCTGATAAGAAAGGAGTTGGGTATGCAATTACGTAAACTGGCCACAGCAATGCTGGTTATGGGAATGTCTGCGGGGGTTGTCCACGCTGAAGACGCTCCGGCAGCAGGAAGCACTCTCGACAAGATTGCCAAAAACGGCGTGATCGTGGTCGGCCACCGTGAATCTTCTGTCCCGTTCTCTTACTACGACAACACGCAAAAAGTCGTGGGCTATTCACAGGATTACTCCAACGCCATCGTTGAAGCCGTGAAGAAAAAGCTGAACAAACCTGACCTGCAAGTGAAGCTGATCCCCATCACTTCACAGAACCGTATTCCTCTGCTGCAAAACGGCACATTTGATTTTGAATGTGGCTCAACCACCAACAACCTTGAGCGTCAGAAACAGGCCGCTTTCTCGGACACCATCTTCGTTGTGGGCACCCGCCTGCTGACGAAGAAAGGCGGCGACATCAAAGATTTTGCTGACCTGAAAGGCAAAGCGGTTGTCGTGACCTCCGGTACCACGTCCGAAGTGCTGCTGCACAAGCTGAACGAAGAAAAGAAAATGGACATGCGCATCATCAGCGCGAAAGACCATGGCGACTCCTTCCGTACCCTGGAAAGCGGCCGTGCCGTCGCGTTTATGATGGATGACGCTCTGCTGGCAGGCGAGCGCGCCAAGGCGAAGAAACCAGACAACTGGGAAATCGTCGGTACCGCCCAGTCGAAAGAAGCCTACGGCTGTATGCTGCGTAAAGGTGACGAGGACTTCAAGAAACTGATCGATGACACCATCGCTCAGGCGCAAACCTCCGGCGAAGCGGCAAAATGGTTCGACAAATGGTTCAAGAACCCAATTCCACCAAAAAACCTGAACATGAACTTTGAACTGTCTGACGACATGAAAGCGCTGTTCAAATCACCAAACGACAAAGCTCTTAACTAATTAGAACGACAGGGGCGGGATCTCCTGCCCTCTCGATTGTCGGGAAGCATGGACAGACTATACGTTGAGTGGTCGTTCCCCACTCAGCGCAAAAATTGAGCTTCTCACCAATCTTCGAGGGTAGCGCTGCTACCCTTTTTTTTCTGGAGTTTACTATGTCAATTGACTGGAACTGGGGCATCTTTCTGCAACAAGCCCCGTTCGGCAACACCACCTATCTCGGCTGGCTGTGGAGCGGCTTTCAGGTTACCGTTGCGTTATCGATAACGGCGTGGATTATCGCGTTTCTTGTCGGTTCGCTGTTCGGTATTCTGCGTACCGTCCCTAACCGTTTTCTCTCTTCAATTGGCACGCTCTATGTGGAACTGTTCCGTAACGTTCCGCTGATCGTGCAGTTCTTTACCTGGTATCTGGTGATCCCGGAACTGCTGCCGGAAGATCTCGGCATGTGGTTTAAGGCCGAGCTGGATCCTAACGTACAATTTTTTGTCTCCTCTATGCTGTGTCTGGGGCTGTTCACCGCTGCGCGCGTCTGCGAGCAGGTACGTGCCGCCATACAGTCACTGCCGCGCGGGCAAAAGAATGCGGCACTGGCGATGGGCCTGACTCTGCCTCAGGCCTACCGTTACGTACTGCTGCCGAACGCTTACCGCGTCATCGTTCCGCCGATGACCTCCGAGATGATGAACCTGGTAAAAAACTCGGCTATCGCCTCAACCATTGGTCTGGTAGATATGGCGGCGCAGGCGGGCAAACTGCTGGATTATTCCGCTCACGCATGGGAATCCTTCACGGCGATCACGCTCGCCTATGTTCTGATTAACGCATTCATCATGCTGGTGATGAACCTGGTTGAACGCAAAGTACGCCTGCCGGGCAATCTGGGGGGCAAATAAATGTACGATTTTGACTGGAGTTCCATTGTTCCCTCCATGCCCTATCTGCTGGATGGACTGGCAATCACCTTAAAGATCACCGTTATCGCCATTATCGTCGGTATTGTCTGGGGCACCCTGCTGGCAGTGATGCGCCTGTCGAGCTTTAAGCCGCTCGCCTGGTTTGCCACGGCTTACGTTAACGTGTTCCGCTCCATTCCACTGGTCATGGTGCTGCTGTGGTTTTATCTGATTGTTCCCGGCTTTTTACAGAACGTACTGGGACTGTCGCCAAAGACCGATATCCGCCTGATCTCTGCCATGGTGGCGTTTTCCATGTTTGAAGCCGCCTACTACTCAGAGATCATCCGCGCCGGTATTCAGAGTATCTCGCGCGGGCAGTCCAGCGCTGCGCTGGCGCTCGGTATGACGCACTGGCAGTCTATGAAGCTCATTATTCTGCCGCAGGCGTTTCGCGCCATGGTTCCGCTGCTGCTGACGCAGGGCATCGTCCTGTTCCAGGATACCTCCCTGGTCTACGTGCTGAGTCTGGCAGACTTCTTCCGTACCGCCTCCACCATTGGCGAACGTGACGGAACGCAGGTTGAGATGATCCTCTTCGCGGGCGGGGTCTATTTTGTGATTAGTTTAAGCGCATCGCTGTTGGTCAGCTGGCTGAAGAAAAGGACGGTATAATGATTTCCCTGAAAAATGTTTCTAAATGGTATGGGCACTTTCAGGTGCTGACCGACTGCTCAACAGAAGTGAAAAAAGGCGATGTGGTGGTGGTATGCGGTCCGTCCGGTTCCGGTAAGTCCACGCTTATCAAAACCGTTAATGGGCTGGAACCTGTCCAGCAGGGCGAGATTGTCGTTAACGGCACCAAAGTGAATGACCGCAAAACCAACCTTGCCCAGCTTCGCTCCCACGTAGGGATGGTGTTCCAGCATTTTGAGCTGTTCCCTCACCTCTCCATCATTGAGAACCTGACGCTGGCGCAGGTGAAAGTGCTGAAGCGCGACAAAAAAGCGGCGCGCGAAAAGGGCCTGAAGTTGCTGGAACGCGTCGGGCTGTCTGCACATGCGGATAAGTTCCCGGCGCAGCTTTCGGGCGGCCAACAGCAGCGTGTGGCAATCGCGCGTGCGCTGTGCATGGATCCGGTGGCTATGCTGTTTGATGAGCCGACGTCCGCGCTCGATCCTGAGATGATCAACGAAGTGCTGGACGTCATGGTGGAGCTGGCGCACGAAGGGATGACCATGATGGTGGTGACGCACGAAATGGGCTTCGCCCGTAAAGTGGCCAACCGCGTGATCTTCATGGACGAAGGGAAAATTGTTGAAGACTCACCAAAAGAAGAGTTCTTCGCAAATCCTAAATCTGAACGTGCAAAAGACTTCCTCGCCAAAATCCTGCATTAATCTTTTTAGTGCGCAATCTGCGGATTGCGCACTGCTTCACGCTTTAGATCTCTTTTTCTATTCGGCGTCACATCGCAGCGTTAACCTTGTCACAAATAATGCTGAGAATGGAGAACGCTATGGCACAGCCAATTATTCTCGACTGCGATCCGGGTCATGATGACGCGATCGCACTCGTCCTTGCTCTTGCTTCCCCTGAACTGGACGTAAAAGCTGTCACCTCCTCCGCCGGAAACCAGACGCCGGATAAAACCTTGCGAAACGTGTTGCGCATGTTGACGCTGCTGAAACGCACCGATATTCCTGTCGCAGGTGGTGCCGTTAAGCCGCTGATGCGCGAGCTGATCATTGCGGATAACGTTCACGGTGAAAGTGGGCTGGATGGTCCGGCGCTGCCGGAGCCGGATTTCGCACCGCAAAACTGCACTGCCGTCGAGCTCATGGCGAAGGTGCTGCGTGAGAGCGCAGAGCCCGTGACGCTGGTGGCGACCGGCCCGCAGACCAACGTTGCGCTGCTGCTGAACAGCCATCCTGAACTGCACAGCAACATCGCCCGTATCGTCATCATGGGCGGGGCAATGGGGCTGGGGAACTGGACGCCAGCAGCAGAGTTCAACATCTTCGTTGACCCGGAAGCCGCGGAAATCGTCTTCCAGTCGGGCCTGCCGATTGTGATGGCGGGGCTGGACGTTACCCACCGCGCACAAATTATGGTGCAGGACATCGAACGATTTCGTACTGTGGGTAACCCGGTTGCAACGACCGTGGCAGAGCTGCTCGATTTCTTTATGGAGTATCACAAAGCCGAGAAGTGGGGCTTCCACGGCGCCCCGCTGCATGACCCATGCACCATCGCCTGGCTACTGAAGCCGGAAATGTTTACCACGGTCGAGCGTTGGGTTGGTGTGGAAACACAGGGGAAATATACCCAGGGAATGACGGTGGTGGACTATTACTCGCTAACGGGAAACAAGCCGAATACCACGGTGATGGTGGATATCGATCGGGAAGCGTTTGTGGATTTGCTGGCGGAGCGGCTGGCTTATTATATGTAGTCCGAAAAAACAGTACATTATTGGGCATTTTAGGCGGTTCTGCTGCCTAATGCCCTTATCATGCCTCCCTCATACTAAAAACTTCATTAAATAAAACAAGCAAGAAAAAACAGAACGCTTTTATTTGATAATAGCTAAACCATTAGCCCCACCCATTTGTCACAATTATTATTACTTGCTACTGATTCACTCCTCAAATAAAAACAATGAATTCTTTTATGGATACTTTCAAAAGTGAGATAAACATCACTTTGCTTGGCAAGGACATGTTCGATGATCGAATGAACATAGCAAGGGAGCACGTTATGTATTACAGCGAAGAAATTATTAAGCAACCTGGAACTGACAAAGAGCTAGCTGTGCGGTTAGATAAAGCGTTAATAGGCGTTAAAGAAGGTGTACAATATTATGTAAATGGTCTTGGCGATGCCACAACACGCTTACTTTATTATACATCCTGTCTTACAGAAAATTATCAAGATGTTTGTAAAAAACTTGGTTCTGAAGATGTCAGATTTATTTGCGCTCTATATGAACTAGTCAAACATAGAAATGTTATATTTCGAATGTTGAATATATATATAGAAACCCTCTTAAAAAATAAAAGCGATGTAGAAAAGAAAACAATCCTTGAAAACTTAACGCCATTCGCCAAAAACTATCCCATTAAATACATTTCAAAAATGGTTTGATTTACTTTATAACATCATATATATGCTACGGAAACAAAATGAATTTATCTGTTCAGAATGCATTAATGAAAAAATAGGAAGCAGAGTTGGGTGGGTCATAGGAGGACTGAATATTTATGGGATTGTACAACGTGCTGCTGATAGCGCAGATAATCTAAAAAATTTCTGCCCAATATTTTATAACGCCTTATATAGAGAGGGGTTAGAAATGATGTATTTCTTGATCGAACCCATGATCATGAAGTCTTGCTATCTAAATATTAGCACAGCATCTGATGAAGAAATTGTCAGAGCACTTAAGAGAATGATGTGAAAATGCTTAATTTGATGAATAATCTATTAAGAAGATGTATCAGGCGTTTTTATAATAGTATCAAAGATGATTGCATCAACAATATTATAGGCTGTGCAATAATTTTCCTTATAGCCATAATCTCCATTTTGGTTTCTATTTTTGTCGATAATAACAAAATTGCATTTGGAATTATCGCCTTGATAGTAACACTGACATTTTCACTAATATTTTTTTACAACGGAAAAGAATGAAATGACTATCCCGGCACATATTTGGCTCATCGATGACAATGGCTCACCTTTGATAGGAGAGTGTTTAATGCCATCACGATTGGGTTCCACTGAGCTTAAGTCCTTTAATCATTCGGTATGGATTCCTACAGACCATAATACAGGGAAACTGACTGGAACACGTCTTCATGTACCGATTAGATTTAAAAAAGAGATAGACCGGCTCACACCCTATCTATTCAGAGCCGTATGCGAAGGAAGAATACTGAAAGAAGCTTTAATAAAAATGTATAAAATTAATGATGCAGGAATAGAACTGGAATATTTCAATATAAAGCTGGAAAATGTAAAGATAACTCAAATCTCCCCCGTTCTATTTCCAGTAGGTATTGCAAGTAAGCATATGGAAGAAGTTGAAATTCGCTATGAGTCTATAGAATGGAAGTACACTGAAGGAAACATAATGTACAAAGACTCGTTGAATGAAAGGGTCACAGCCTAAAGAGGGTGGAAATCTTTCGGGAAACGTTTGGATATTTACTGGCGGAGCGGCTGGCTTATTATTCTGCGGCCTGATGCCCTCACCCCGACCCTCTCCCACAGGGAGAGGGTGCAAACAGTTTTGCTTTTACCTACGGCTCAAACGGCCGACGCTGGAACTGGTCGTGCCCGCACTTCGGACACAGCGACAACACCTCCGGCGTATAAACGGCGATATGGTGGTGGCACTTCTCACACACCAGGTTCCCCAGCCCCACTACTTCGCCGCTGTGATAGACACCGTGGTGGTTTAAATCCTGGAACACCTCGCGCCACTCCAGCTGAGTTTTATCGGTAATATCCGCCAGCTCCTGCCACAGGCTCTCTTTAATTACCCGCATAAAAACACTGTCGGCGATCTCGTCCTGGCTCTCTTCATAGCTTCGCGCGAACTCCTCCAGGTCGCGGCGCACGGCGCGCGTTACCTCTTCCACTTCGGTTCGCGTTAACTCACCCGTTTGCGTCACGCGTGCGCGTGCCTGTTCGACCAGCGCGTCGATATCACGCTCGCCGTTACGCAGCCGTTCCGTCAGAGTCGCTACCAGTTCACGGTAAAATTGAGCAACCTTGTTCATCATTTTGCCTCCCGGGTAAGTAACTGTCTCTAATAATAGACCTTATTTCGTCGCCGCTTTGTCAGGTGAAGCACAGACCCGGTAAATTCCTGCAAAGTGCATTTGCGTGAAAGGCTGTTTTGACGCGGGCGTTTGGGCTATGCTATGCGGATCTGAATTACCACATCCATTGGCTACATTTGTAGCTGTATTGAACACAGGACCACTGGCTGCCATGCAAGAGCAATACCGCCCGGAAGAGATAGAATCAAAAGTCCAGCAACACTGGGACGAGAAGCGCACCTTTGAAGTAACCGAAGACGAGAGCAAAGAGAAGTATTACTGCCTGTCGATGCTTCCCTATCCTTCTGGTCGACTACACATGGGCCACGTGCGTAACTACACCATCGGTGACGTGATTGCACGCTACCAGCGCATGCTGGGCAAAAACGTTCTTCAGCCTATCGGCTGGGATGCGTTCGGCCTGCCTGCTGAAGGCGCGGCGGTGAAAAACAACACGGCACCGGCTCCGTGGACGTACGACAACATCGCGTACATGAAAAACCAGCTGAAAATGCTGGGCTTCGGCTATGACTGGAGCCGCGAGCTGGCAACCTGTACCCCGGAATACTACCGCTGGGAGCAGAAGTTCTTCACCGAGCTGTATAAAAAAGGCCTGGTGTACAAGAAGACCTCTGCCGTTAACTGGTGCCCAAATGACCAGACCGTTCTCGCGAACGAACAGGTTATCGATGGCTGCTGCTGGCGCTGCGACACCAAAGTAGAGCGTAAAGAGATCCCGCAGTGGTTTATCAAAATCACCGCCTACGCTGACGAACTGCTGAACGATCTGGACAATCTGGACCACTGGCCAGATACCGTTAAGACCATGCAGCGCAACTGGATCGGCCGTTCCGAAGGTGTGGAAATTACCTTCAACGTTGAGAACTACGATCAGACCCTGACCGTCTACACCACCCGCCCGGACACCTTCATGGGCGCGACCTACCTGGCCGTGGCCGCAGGTCACCCGCTGGCGCAGAAAGCGGCAGAAAACAATCCAGAACTGGCGACCTTTATCGACGAATGCCGCAACACGAAAGTGGCCGAAGCCGACATGGCGACGATGGAGAAAAAAGGCGTTGATACCGGCTTCAAAGCGATCCACCCGCTGACGGGCGAAGCGATCCCTGTCTGGGCCGCCAACTTCGTACTGATGGAATACGGCACAGGCGCCGTGATGGCCGTGCCGGGTCACGACCAGCGCGACTACGAATTTGCCACCAAATACGGCCTGACCATCAAGCCTGTTATTCTTGCTGCTGACGGCTCTGAACCCGATCTCTCTGAGCAAGCGCTGACTGAAAAAGGCACCCTGTTTAACTCCGGTGAGTTCAGCGGCCTGAGCTTTGAAGAGGGCTTCAACGCCATCGCCGACAAGCTGGCCTCCCTGGGCGTGGGCGAGCGTAAAGTGAACTACCGTCTGCGCGACTGGGGCGTTTCCCGTCAGCGTTACTGGGGTGCGCCAATCCCAATGGTGACGCTGGAAGATGGTACCGTGATGCCAACGCCAGAAGATCAGCTGCCGGTGATCCTGCCGGAAGACGTGGTCATGGACGGCATCACCAGCCCGATCAAAGCCGATCCTGAGTGGGCGAAAACCACCGTCAACGGTCAGCCAGCGCTGCGTGAAACCGACACCTTTGACACCTTTATGGAATCCTCCTGGTACTATGCGCGCTACACCTGCCCGCAGTACAAAGAAGGCATGCTGGATTCTGATGCAGCAAACTACTGGCTGCCGGTAGACATTTACATCGGTGGCATTGAACACGCCATCATGCACCTGCTCTACTTCCGCTTCTTCCACAAACTGATGCGTGACGCAGGCCTGGTCAACTCCGACGAGCCGGCAAAACAGCTGCTGTGTCAGGGTATGGTGCTGGCAGATGCGTTCTACTACGTTGGCGCGAACGGCGAGCGTAACTGGGTTTCTCCGGTTGATGCGATTGTCGAGCGCGACGAGAAAGGCCGTATCGTGAAGGCGAAAGACGCTGAAGGTCATGAACTGGTTTATACCGGCATGAGCAAGATGTCCAAGTCTAAAAATAACGGCATCGACCCGCAGGTGATGGTTGAGCGTTATGGTGCGGATACCGTGCGTCTGTTCATGATGTTCGCCTCCCCGGCAGATATGACCCTTGAGTGGCAGGAATCCGGCGTTGAAGGGGCCAACCGCTTCCTGAAGCGCGTCTGGAAACTGGTTTACGAGCACACCTCTCAGGGCGATGCGCCAGCGCTGAACGTAGCTGCACTGACTGAAGATCAACAGGCGCTGCGTCGTGATGTTCATAAAACTATTGCGAAAGTCACCGATGATATTGGTCGTCGTCAGACCTTCAATACCGCAATTGCGGCTATTATGGAACTGATGAACAAGCTGGCGAAAGCCCCGCAGGATGGCGAGCAGGATCGCGCGTTAATGCGTGAAGCGCTGCTGGCGGTCGTTCGCATGCTGAACCCGTTCACGCCGCACGTTAGCTTTACCCTGTGGCAGGAGCTGAAAGGCGAAGGCGATATCGACAATGCGCCGTGGCCAGTGGCGGATGAATCCGCTATGGTGGAAAACACCACGCTGGTGGTGGTGCAGGTTAACGGTAAAGTGCGCGGTAAAATTACCGTCGCGGTCGACGCAACCGAAGAACAGGTTCGCGAGCGCGCAGGCCAGGAGCATCTGGTCGCTAAATACCTTGAGGGCGTTACCGTACGTAAAGTGATCTACGTACCTGGTAAACTGCTGAATCTGGTCGTTGGCTAAGCGCGGGAGGAAACGTGCGACAACTGGCAACAATACTCTTATCTCTGGCGGTGCTTGTCACCGCTGGCTGCGGCTGGCACCTGCGCAACACCACGGCAGTGCCTGCGCAGATGAAAACGATGATCTTCGACTCATCCGATCCGAACGGACCGCTGAGCCGGGCCATTCGTAACCAGCTGCGTTTGAACGATGTTAAGCTGATCGAGAAGGGAACCCTACGTCAGGATGTTCCTTCGCTCCGTGTCCTGAAATCAACGCTGTCACAAGATACGGCCTCGATCTTCCAGGATGGGCGGACGGCGGAATATCAGATGGTGCTAACCGTTGATGCGGCCGTCTTGATGCCAGGTAAAGATATTTACCCTATCAATACCAAAGTCTACCGCTCGTTCTTCGATAACCCGCAGACGGCGCTGGCAAAAGACGCCGAACAGCAGATTATCATCAAGGAAATGTATGATAAGGCCGCGGAACAGCTGATCCGCAGGCTGCCTGCCATTGCCGCGTCGACGAAAAAAGGCGCTGACGTTATCGAAACACCGGATGCCAGCACGCCGGATATGCCAACGTCTCTGGGTAACTGATGATCAGGTTGTATCCTGAACAACTCCGCGCGCAGCTCAACGAAGGGCTGCGCGCGGCCTATCTGCTACTCGGCAACGACCCCCTGTTACTACAGGAAAGCCTTGATGCGGTTCGCCATGCGGCAGCCGCGCAGGGTTTCGATGAGCATCATACGTTCCAGATCGATAACAGTACCGACTGGAACGCTATCTTCTCGCTTTGTCAGGCCATGAGCCTGTTTGCCTCTCGTCAGACAATCCAGATCCTGCTGCCTGAGAATGGTCCTAACGCTGCCATCAATGAACAGCTGGCTATGCTGGTGAGTTTGTTACACGGCGATCTGCTGCTTATCGTACGCGGCAACAAACTCACAAAAGCGCAGGAAAACGCTGCTTGGTTTACCCGGCTAACCCCCAGTGCGGTGCTTGTCTCCTGCCAGACTCCAGAGCAGGCGCATCTGCCAAAATGGGTTGCCGCGCGAGCAAAGCAGCACAATTTGCAGCTGGATGAGGCCGCCAGTCAGCTCCTGTGCTACTGCTACGAAGGCAACCTTCTGGCACTGGCGCAGGCGCTGGACAGGCTCGCCCTGCTGTGGCCCGATGGCAAGCTGACGCTGCCGCGCGTGGAACAGGCGGTGAATGATGCCGCGCACTTTACCCCCTTCCACTGGGTTGATGCGCTGCTGTCGGCGAAAAGTAAACGTGCTCTGCACATCCTGCAACAGCTGCGCCTGGAAGGGAGTGAGCCGGTCATCCTTCTCCGTACGCTCCAGCGCGAATTACTGCTGCTGAACAACCTTAAACGCCAGTCAGCACACACGCCCCTGCGCGCCTTATTCGACAAACATCGCGTCTGGCAAAACCGTCGGGCGATGACCACGGAGGCGATAAACCGCCTGAGCCAGGAGCAGTTGCGTCAGGCAGTGCAACTTCTGATGCGCGCCGAACTGACGTTAAAACAGGATTACGGTCAGTCTGTCTGGGCGGAGCTGGAGAGTCTCTCTTTGCTGCTCTGCCATAAGGCGCTGGCAGACGTATTTATCGATGGGTGATATGCATTCTTTACAGGCAATGTATGGCGGGACCTTCGACCCGGTGCACTATGGGCATCTTAAGCCGGTAGAAATCCTCGCGAATTTGATTGGCTTGCAGCGGGTGATCATCATGCCCAACAATGTTCCGCCGCACCGTCCTCAGCCAGAAGCAACCAGCGAGCAGCGTAAAGCGATGCTCGCGCTGGCTATCGCCGATAAGCCTCTCTTCACACTGGATGAGCGTGAACTGCGTAGAGATACCCCTTCCTGGACATCGCAAACGCTGCGGGAGTGGCGCGCTGAGCAGGGGCCCATGAAACCGTTGGCGTTTATCATCGGCCAGGATTCCTTGCTCAACTTTCCCAGCTGGTACCAGTACGAAACCATTCTGGAAAACAGTCATCTGCTGGTCTGCCGCCGTCCGGGCTACCCGCTGACCATGCGCGACGCGCAGCATCAGCAGTGGCTTGACGCACATCTGACGGACAATATAGAAGACCTGCACAGTCTCCCCGCCGGGAAAATTTACCTCGCTGAAACGCCGTGGTTTGATATTTCTGCGACCCTCATCCGCGAGCGTCTCCAGCAGGGTTTAGACTGTGACGATCTCCTCCCCTCGCCCGTGCTGGCCTATATCCATGCGCACGGTCTGTATCAGAAAAGTACAGATGTCTGAGCATCGCCGGCGAAATTGTCCGTTAATGATTATCCTGCCTTGACAGGCTAAGCCATACTGATATCCTCCGCTGCCAGACTTTCCCGCCGATCGCTGCTTTACAGAAATTGTTTTACAAAAATGGCGATGCAATCTCAGGCGGAGGGTGGGATGATACCCGCCTTCAAAAGCCGGGCGGTGACATTTGTCCCGCGACTGGCGTCAGTTCAGGTATACTGACTGGCCACGAATTCATAGTTGTACAATCTCATTCACCCAGGGGGAAAACTTGCAGGGTAAAGCACTCCAGGATTTTGTTATCGACAAAATTGATGACCTGAAAGGTCAGGACATCATCGCTATCGACGTTAAGGGTAAATCCAGCATCACCGACTGCATGATCATCTGCACCGGCACCTCAACTCGTCACGTTGTTTCGATTGCTGACCATGTTGTTCAGGAATCGCGCGCGGCAGGGCTGCTTCCGCTGGGCGTTGAAGGTGAAGCGACCGCTGACTGGGTGGTTGTCGATCTCGGCGATGTGATTGTCCACGTCATGCAGGAAGAGAGTCGTCGCCTGTATGAGCTGGAAAAACTCTGGGGTTAATGCGTGAAGTTGCAACTGGTCGCCGTCGGCACCAAAATGCCGGACTGGGTACAAACCGGTTTTACTGAGTATCTGCGTCGTTTCCCAAAAGATATGCCGTTCGAACTGGTGGAGATCCCAGCAGGAAAGCGCGGCAAGAACGCAGATATCAAACGTATTCTCGATAAAGAGGGAGAGCTGATGCTGGCTGCCGCAGGCAAAAACCGCATCGTGACCCTCGATATCCCGGGCAAACCCTGGGATACGCCGCAGCTGGCGCACGAACTGGAGCGCTGGAAGCAGGATGGTCGGGACGTCAGTCTGTTGATTGGCGGACCAGAGGGGTTATCTCCCGCCTGCAAAGCGGCAGCAGAACAAAGTTGGTCACTCTCGGCGCTGACGCTGCCCCACCCGCTTGTACGGGTTCTCGTGGCAGAAAGTTTGTATCGCGCATGGAGCATCACTACCAACCACCCTTATCACCGCGAGTAATGACTGACCAGGGTAATTTAAGCAGCGGATGAAACTACAGAATTCTTTTCGCGACTATACGGCTGAGTCCGCGCTGTTTGTGCGCCGGGCGCTGGTCGCCTTTACGGGGATTTTGCTGCTTACCGGCGTGCTGATCGCCAACCTCTATAATCTGCAAATTGTCCGCTATACCGATTACCAGACCCGCTCAAACGAAAACCGTATCAAGCTGGTGCCCATCGCGCCCAGCCGCGGCATTATCTACGATCGTAACGGCACGCCGCTGGCGCTTAATCGCACCATCTACCAGATAGAGATGATGCCCGAGAAAGTGGATAACGTGCAGGATACCCTGAACGCGCTGAGAAGCGTTGTCGACCTGACTGATGACGATATCGCTGCGTTCAAAAAAGAGCGCGCACGTTCTCACCGCTTCACCTCCATTCCGGTAAAAACCAACCTGACGGAAGTGCAGGTCGCCCGTTTTGCCGTTAACCAGTACCGTTTCCCCGGTGTGGAAGTCAAAGGCTATAAACGCCGCTACTATCCTTACGGCTCCGCGCTGACGCACGTCATTGGTTACGTCTCCAAAATCAACGATAAAGACGTCGAACGCCTTGATAAAGATGGCAAGCTGGCTAACTACGCCGCAACCCATGATATTGGCAAGCTTGGGATCGAACGTTATTACGAAGATGTGCTGCACGGTCAGACCGGGTATGAAGAGGTTGAAGTTAACAACCGTGGCCGTGTGATCCGACAACTGAAAGAGGTGCCCCCGCAGGCGGGGCATGACGTCTATCTGACGCTCGACCTGAAGCTACAGCAGTATATCGAGACGCTGCTGGCGGGTAGCCGTGCTGCGGTTATTGTGACCGACCCGCGTACCGGCGGCATTCTGGCGATGGTTTCGATGCCAAGCTACGATCCGAACCTCTTCGTGGATGGCATCTCCAGCAAGGATTACTCCGGCCTGCTCAACGATCCAAACACGCCGCTGGTAAACCGCGCGACGCAGGGGGTTTATCCTCCAGCTTCAACGGTTAAACCGTATGTCGCCGTGTCTGCGCTGAGCGCGGGCGTCATCACCCGTAATACCAGTCTGTTTGACCCCGGTTGGTGGCAGTTGCCTGGCTCTGAGAAACGCTACCGCGACTGGAAAAAATGGGGCCACGGCCATCTGAACGTGACCAAATCACTGGAGGAGTCGGCGGATACCTTCTTCTATCAGGTCGCCTACGACATGGGTATTGACCGTCTGTCTGAATGGATGAGCAAGTTCGGCTACGGGCATTACACCGGTATAGATTTGGCGGAAGAGCGTTCCGGCAACATGCCAACCCGCGAATGGAAGCTGAAGCGCTTTAAAAAACCCTGGTATCAGGGTGACACCATTCCGGTGGGGATCGGCCAGGGCTACTGGACGGCAACGCCGCTGCAAATGAACAAGGCGATGATGATCCTCATCAACGATGGCGTCGTGAAAGTGCCGCACCTGCTGCAAAGCACCGTTGAAGACGGCAAAAAAGTGCCATGGATACAGCCGCACGAGCCGCCGGTGGGTGACATTCATTCCGGATACTGGGAAATCGCGAAAGACGGCATGTACGGTGTAGCCAACCGCCCTAACGGGACGGCGCACAAATATTTCGCTGGCGCACCGTATAAGGTAGCCGCGAAATCAGGTACGGCTCAGGTCTTCGGTCTTAAAGCGAATGAAACTTACAACGCACATAAAATTGCCGAACGTCTGCGTGACCACAAGCTCATGACGGCGTTTGCCCCTTATGATAACCCGCAGGTTGCGGTGGCGATGATTCTGGAGAACGGCGGCGCAGGCCCGGCGGTGGGTACCATCATGCGTCAAATCCTCGACCACATCATGCTGGGTGACAACAACACCGAACTGCCAGCTGAAAACCCGGCAGCCGCTGCGGCGGAGGACCAATAATCATGACGGATAATCCGAATAAAAAATCGCTGTGGGACAAGATCCACATCGACCCAGCCATGCTGCTGATTCTGCTGGCTCTGCTGGTCTATAGCGCCCTCGTTATCTGGAGCGCCAGCGGCCAGGATATCGGCATGATGGAGCGTAAAATCGGCCAGATCGCCATGGGTCTGGTTATTATGGTGGTGATGGCGCAAATACCGCCGCGCGTGTACGAGGGTTGGGCGCCCTATCTCTATATTTTCTGTATCATTTTGTTGGTGGCAGTAGATGCTTTCGGCGCCATCTCGAAGGGGGCACAACGCTGGCTGGATCTGGGGATTGTCCGCTTCCAGCCGTCGGAAATCGCCAAAATCGCCGTCCCGCTGATGGTGGCGCGCTTTATTAACCGCGACGTCTGCCCGCCGTCGTTGAAAAATACCGCCATTGCGCTGGTGCTGATTTTCCTGCCGACGCTGCTCGTGGCCGCACAGCCGGACCTCGGCACCTCGATTCTTATCGCCCTCTCCGGCCTGTTCGTCCTGTTCCTGTCCGGCCTGAGCTGGCGTCTGATTGGTATCGCCGTGGTGCTGGTTGCCGCGTTTATTCCTATCCTCTGGTTCTTCCTGATGCATGATTACCAGCGTCAGCGCGTTATGATGCTGCTCGATCCCGAGACCGATCCGCTGGGCGCAGGCTATCATATTATTCAGTCGAAGATTGCGATTGGCTCCGGCGGCCTGCGCGGCAAAGGCTGGCTGCACGGTACGCAGTCGCAGCTCGAATTTTTACCGGAACGCCACACCGACTTTATCTTTGCCGTTCTGGCTGAGGAGTTAGGGCTGGTTGGCATCCTGGTTCTGCTTGCACTCTACGTGCTGCTGATCATGCGAGGTTTGTGGATTGCCGCACGCGCCCAAACCACCTTTGGTCGCGTGATGGCAGGCGGATTAATGTTGATTTTGTTCGTTTATGTCTTCGTAAATATTGGTATGGTGAGTGGGATTCTGCCGGTTGTCGGCGTACCGCTGCCGCTGGTGAGTTACGGGGGCTCGGCACTGATCGTGTTGATGGCCGGGTTTGGTATCGTCATGTCGATCCATACCCACAGGAAAATGTTGTCCAAAAGCGTATAAAAATAAGGGGATCGCAATGCGTAAGCAGTGGCTGGGGATCTGCATCGCAGCAAGTTTACTTGCCGCCTGTACAAGTGATGATGGTCAGCAACAGGCAACCGTCGCGCCGCCGCAGCCTGCGGTCTGTAATGGCCCGATTGTCGAGATTAGCGGTGCCGATCCCGTTTATGAACCGCTGAACGCCAGCGTGAATCAGGATTATCAGCGCGACGGTAAAAGCTATAAAATCGTTCAGGATCCTTCCCGTTTCAGCCAGGCTGGCTTTGCTGCCATCTATGACGCTGAGCCCGGTAGCAACCTGACCGCGTCGGGTGAAACCTTCGATCCGATGCAGATCACGGCGGCACACCCGACGTTGCCTGTCCCGAGCTATGCACGCATCACTAACCTGGCGAATGGCCGAATGATCGTGGTGCGTATCAACGATCGCGGTCCTTACGGCACCGATCGCGTGATCTCCCTGTCCCGCGCGGCGGCCGACCGTCTGAACACCTCAAACAATACTAAAGTGCGTATCGACCCAATTATCGTGGCGCAGGATGGTTCGCTGTCTGGCCCGGGCACGGCCTGTACCACGGTCGCGAAACAGACCTATGCCCTGCCCGCTCGCCCGGATCTGAGCGGTGGTATGGGGGGCGCTTCAACGCCGGCAGTGCCCGCGCAGCCGCAGGGTGAAGTGCGCGCCATCAGCAACGATACGCTGCAAAGTGAAGACGCGACAGGCGCCCCGGTGAAAAGCAGTGGTTTCCTTGGCGCACCCACCACGTTAGCGCCGGGCGTGATTGAATCAAATGAACCTGCCCCAGCGCCTGCGCCCGTCGTTGCTGCACCCGCTGCACAACCCGCCCCGGTGACCGCGCCTGCTGCTACGCAGACTGCGGCGCCTGCGACGGCGAGCGGCAGCTACGTGGTTCAGGTTGGCGCTGTCAGCGATCGGACCCGTGCAGAGCAATATCAGCAGCGTTTAAGCAAACAGTTTGGCGTGCCAGGCCGCGTTGAGCAAAACGGTGCGGTATGGCGTATCCAGATGGGTCCGTTTGCCAGCAAATCGCAGGCAGCATCCCTGCAACAGCGTTTGCAGAGCGAGGCGCAGCTCCAGTCGTTTATCGCTGTTGCAAAATAATTATTCGGTGGTATCCGAAATGTCAGTTTGTGTAAACCACGTTAACACTCTCATGATGAAAGTCGGATGCCTGCCCGTATAGCATTTGCTATAGTAAGGCACTTTTTTTAATTCCATCACGGATGTCGTAGTTCTGACCATGAAGACCACTTTTTCTGCTCGTTTTGTGCAGCGCATGGCGCTGACCACGGCCCTTTGCGCTGCTGCGTTCTCCGCAGCTCACGCGGATGACCTGAACATCAAGACCATGATCCCTGGCGTTCCGCAGATCGACGCGGAATCCTACATCCTGATTGATTACAACTCCGGCAAAGTTCTGGCAGAACAGAACGCCGATGCCCGCCGCGATCCGGCCAGCCTGACCAAAATGATGACCAGCTATGTTATCGGCCAGGCTATGAAAGCAGGCAAATTCAAAGAAACCGACCTGGTGACTATCGGTAACGATGCGTGGGCAACCGGCAACCCCGTGTTCAAAGGTTCATCGCTGATGTTCCTGAAACCTGGCATGCAGGTTCCGGTCTCTCAGCTTATCCGTGGCATCAACTTGCAGTCCGGTAACGACGCCTGCGTGGCCATGGCTGATTTTGCCGCGGGCAGCCAGGACGCGTTTGTGGGCCTGATGAACAGCTACGTCTCCGCGCTGGGTCTGAAAAACAGCCACTTCCAGACCGTTCACGGCCTGGACGCCGAGGGTCAGTACAGCTCCGCACGTGACATGGCGCTGATCGGTCAGGCGCTGATCCGCGACGTGCCAAACGAGTACTCTATCTACAAAGAGAAAGAGTTCACCTTCAACGGCATTCGTCAGACCAACCGTAACGGCCTGCTGTGGGACAACAGCCTGAACGTCGACGGTATCAAAACCGGCCACACCGACAAAGCTGGCTATAACCTGGTGGCCTCCGCCACTGAAGGCCAGATGCGTCTGATCTCTGCCGTGATGGGGGGGCGTACGTTTAAAGGACGCGAAACGGAAAGCAAAAAACTGCTGACCTGGGGCTTCCGCTTCTTCGAAACCGTGAACCCGCTGAAAGCCGGTAAAGAATTTGCCTCTGAACCTGTCTGGTTTGGCGATAACGACCGCGCTTCCCTGGGCGTGGACAAAGATCTCTATCTGACTATCCCACGCGGTCGTATGAAAGATCTGAAAGCCAGCTACGTGCTGAATACCACCGAGCTGCACGCCCCGCTGCAAAAGAATCAGGTCGTGGGTACTATCAACTTCCAGCTGGATGGCAAAACCATCGATCAACGCCCGCTGGTGGTGCTGGAGGAGATTCCTGAAGGCAATTTCTTCGGCAAAATCATTGATTACATTAAGCTGATGTTCCATCACTGGTTTGGTTAAAAATTGAACACTTGAAAGTGTGATTTTGATCCCCATATACTACGTATCAGTAAAACTCCCGCCCCGTGGCGGGAGTTATTATTTTTTACACACACGCCGGAGCTGACATGAAAACCAAACTTAACGAACTGCTTGAATTCCCTACCCCTTTTACTTACAAAGTAATGGGTCTGGCGAAACCTGAGCTGGTTGATCAGGTGGTTGAAGTGGTACAGCGCCATGCGCCGGGCGACTACTCTCCATCAGTCAAACCGAGCAGCAAAGGTAATTACCACTCGGTCTCAATCACCATCACTGCGACACACATTGAACAGGTTGAGACGCTGTACGAAGAGCTCGGCAATATCGAAATTGTTCGTATGGTGCTGTAGTCCCTCTGCGGTTACCCGGTTTGCCGGGTAACCCACTTCCCCGCTGTGATATACTCCGCGTTACCTATTCTCCCTTGTCTTCGGAGACGTCCTTTTGTACCAGGATAAAATTCTTGTTCGCCATCTTGGGATACAGCCTTACGAGCCAGTCTCTCAGGCTATGCATGACTTTACCGATATGCGCGATGACACCACCCCTGATGAAATCTGGCTGGTTGAACACATGCCGGTGTTTACTCAGGGCCAGGCAGGAAAAGCCGAACATTTATTGATGACGGGTGATATCCCGGTGATCCAGAGCGATCGCGGTGGACAGGTAACCTACCACGGCCCGGGCCAGCAGGTAATGTATGTCCTGCTTAACCTGAAACGCAGAAAGCTGGGCGTACGTGAGCTCGTGACCTTACTGGAACAGACCGTGGTGAACACGCTCGCTGAGTACGGTATCGACGCTCATCCTCGCGCCGATGCCCCGGGCGTCTACGTGGGAGAGAAGAAAATCTGTTCGCTGGGGCTGCGTATCCGTAAAGGCTGCTCGTTCCACGGGCTGGCGCTGAATATCAATATGGATCTGACCCCTTTCCAGCGCATCAACCCATGCGGGTATGCGGGTATGGAAATGACGCAAATGCGCCAGTGGGTCGCTACCGCCACGCCTGAGAATATCCGCCCCGTGCTTTTGAAGAAGTTTTTAGCGCTGCTTAACAATCCTGACTACGAATATATTGCTGCTTAACACACTTCCGGCAGTGGTTCGGTTATTTGACCAGCCACTGCTTAATTGCCGCATTTACGCTTTACAATAAACCGCATATTCTATATTTTCGAGTCGCCCATATATTAGCGTCCCATATTAATTAGAACCTTAATAGTACCATCACCGGGTATCGTGTAACGTGCGTGATAATCACCCAACTGCTTGTTTTCGATAAACAAGGGAAACTTACGAAACACTTTACGAATCTCTGCAAGCATAATAAATAAATTCAACTATCATTCATATTGTGAATGGATACGGAGTAAGAGCGTGGAGCCTACTAATTTACCAGCCAAACGCCTGAATGAAACCAGCGGCGAAGATAAGCCGCAAATTTTCCGGACTTTACGTAATATTGATCTCAATTTATTGACTATTTTTGAGGCGGTATATGTCCACAAAGGTATCGTTAATGCTGCGAAAATTCTTAATCTCACACCCTCTGCTATTAGCCAGTCAATTCAAAAATTGCGCGCGATATTTCCCGATCCCTTATTTATTCGTAAAGGCCAGGGCGTAACCCCCACCGCGTACGCCACCCATCTGCATGAGTACATCAGCCAGGGTCTGGAATCGATTCTGGGCGCGCTGGATCTCACCGGCAGTTACGATAAGCAACGAACCATCACCATAGGCACCTCTCCCTCTGTGGGCGTTCTGGTCATGCCCGCTATTTACCAGGCTGTTAAACAGCATGCGCCACAGCTGCTGATCCGCAATGTGCCCGTTAACGATCCGGAAACTCAGCTGGCGCAATTCCAGACGGACCTGATCATCGACAGCAACAGCTTCGCGGCCAGAGCATTAGGGCATAACGTTCTCTATACCGACTCTCTGGCGCTCGTTTGTCGTCAGAATCATCCTGTATTGAGCGCACCTTTGACGCCTGAAAATTTGCGTCATTACGAACATGCAACCTTTATGTCCGAGGGGCAGGGCCCGGATCCGCTGCGCCAGCGTATTGACGAACTGTTCCCGGACCGTCTGATCAGCTTCAGCAGTTACAATATGTTTACCCTCGCGGCCCTGATTGGCAGCAGCGATTTGCTCTGTATTATGCCCGTGCGTCTCTTCGCTTTGCTTCAAAAATGCTGGCCGCTGGAGAGCATTCCATTGAGTCAACTTACGACGGAATCTGTTGAAATCTCACTGCATTACAACAAGCTAAGCCTGCGCGATCCGGTGCTGGAAAACGTCATTAACGTGATCCGCCAGGCTTTCTGATCCCGCCTTTCAGCGCAAGCCCCTGCCGCAAGCGGGGCAAAAGGCACAAAACAACAACTATTTTACAAATTGGCGACCTGGCAGGCTGCTTTATCGCCCCTTTAAATGATATACTGCCTGTCGTTCGTTCAAAAATAGTTGATAATTACAACATTCCCTTGAATTGAAACGCTTTCCTTCGATATTCGCAACTGGAACACGCACGCTATGAGTAAACCCATTGTGATGGAACGCGGTGTTAAATACCGCGATGCCGATAAAATGGCCCTTATCCCGGTTAAAAACGTGGCTACAGAGCGCGAGGCGCTGTTAAGAAAACCGGAATGGATGAAAATCAAACTTCCGGCCGACTCTTCGCGTATCCAGGGGATCAAAGCGGCGATGCGCAAAAATGGTCTTCACTCTGTCTGTGAAGAGGCCTCGTGCCCTAACCTTGCTGAATGTTTCAATCACGGTACCGCGACATTTATGATTCTGGGTGCCATCTGCACCCGCCGCTGTCCGTTCTGTGACGTTGCCCATGGCCGTCCCGTTGCGCCAGACGCTAACGAACCGCAAAAACTGGCGCAGACGATTGCCGATATGGCGCTGCGTTATGTTGTTATTACCTCCGTTGACCGTGACGATCTGCGCGATGGCGGTGCTCAGCATTTTGCTGACTGTATTACCGCCATCCGCGAAAAAAGCCCGAACATTAAGATTGAGACGCTGGTGCCGGATTTCCGTGGCCGTATGGATCGCGCGCTCGATATCCTGACCGCGACGCCTCCAGACGTGTTCAACCACAACCTGGAGAACGTACCGCGTATCTACCGTCAGGTACGTCCCGGTGCAGACTACAACTGGTCGCTGAAGCTGCTGGAACGCTTTAAAGAAGCCCATCCGCATATTCCAACCAAGTCTGGTCTGATGGTCGGCCTGGGTGAAACCAACGCTGAGATCATTGAAGTGATGCGCGATCTGCGCCGCCACGGCGTCACCATGCTGACGCTGGGCCAGTACCTCCAGCCAAGCCGTCACCACCTGCCTGTACAGCGTTACGTAAGCCCGGATGAGTTCGATGAAATGAAAGCCGAAGCGATGGCGATGGGCTTTACCCATGCCGCGTGCGGTCCGTTTGTTCGCTCCTCTTATCACGCCGATATGCAGGCGAAGGGCGAAGAAGTGAAATAAAGCTGTAAAATTTATTTACAGTAAAACAAAAAACCGGCCTCGTGAGCCGGTTTTTTTATGCAAGCCTTGCAGCATTGCCATTACTCTTTGTGTGAAAGCTTCTGTGCAGTGATGTCATCTTCGGCACTTTTCTTCGCTGCCGCGTCGTCATCGTTCATTGCTTTCTTAAAGCCCTTAATGGCAGCACCCAGGTCTCCACCCAGCGTGCGTAACTTCTTGGTACCGAACAGCAGGACGACCAGTGCGGCAACCACCAGCAGTTTGGTAATACTAATCTCACCCATAAATACCTTCTTTACATGAAACAGGCTGCATTCCGCCAAAAAACCTGAACGTATTAACGGTCATTTGGCGCGTGCACACAATAGCAATCTGTAACAAGGTGAATCAAGCATTGTTGAAAAAAACATCACATTAATTGCGGTGGCGCAAACCTGCGGTTGCGCAGAACAGGTAATTGCTGCCGCGCAAGCGCTATTCGGGCTGAAATTATCTCCGTCAGCAATAACGCAGGCGTCTCCGCTGCCGCAACAACCGTCACCCCCAGCGGATCGACAACCCTGCTCTGCCCAATATTTTTGTTACCACATTCACCCGCGGCTACCACGTAACAGGTGGTATCCAGCGCGCGTGCTGCCAGCAGCGTCGCCCAGTGATGCTCCTTAAGCGGTCCTTTGACCCACGCGGCGGGCAGAACCAGCACCTCCGCCCCCTGCAATGCCAGGTTCAGCGCCAGCTCGGGAAAACGGATATCGTAGCAGGTCATCAGGCCAACCTTAAAACCCTCCACCTCAATCAGCGGCGGAATTACACTCCCCGGATCGACCAGGCGCGACTCCTGAACGCTGAACGCATCATACAGATGAAGTTTGGCGTAGCTCGCGACAATGGCACCCTCACGTATCGCCACCAGCGTGTTCACCGCGCGCCCCGGCGAGGACGGAATATGGACCGTCAATATGGTGGTGAGCGTGTTGCCAACGCTTTCGGCCAGCAGTCGTTTCAGAAACGCCCCTTCCAGCGTTTGCGCAGACTTTACCGACAGGTCCGGATCGCCATCATCACGGGCCAGTAACGCCTCGGGAAGTACCAGCAACGACGCCCCCTTTTGCTTCGCCGCATGCATCAGGGAGACGCATTTATCCGCGTTTTCATTCCAGTCCGGCGTCACCGCGAACTGCCCTACTGCAACATACATAATTGTCTCCCGGTCAAAAACAGCGTTACACTCGACGCACTTACACAGCAAATAGCAGGTATTGACAGTGTTACAACTACTTATAGCCGTTTTTATTGGTGGAGGCACGGGTAGCGTTGCGCGGTGGCTCTTAAGCATGCGGTTTAACCCTCTGCATCAGGCCATTCCGATGGGGACACTGGCGGCAAATCTGATCGGGGCGTTTATTATTGGGATGGGGCTGGCCTGGTTTAATCGCATGACCAACATCGACCCTATGTGGAAGGTTCTGATTACAACCGGTTTCTGCGGCGGCTTAACAACGTTTTCTACCTTCTCTGCGGAGGTGGTGTTTCTGTTTCAGGAAGGCCGGATGGGCTGGGCGCTGACGAACATTGCCGTTAACATGCTTGGCTCGTTTGCGATGACTGCGATCGCATTCTGGTTATTTTCCTCCGCCAGCGGACATTAAGCACTGCAACCTTAATGTTGGCTTAATTTTTCTCTGTCACTCTTGGCTCAATATTGAACGAGGGTGATAGCATGAAAGAAAATCTCTTAGGCGTGGGTATGGTATTGCTAAGCGTCGCGATCGTCGCCAGCTTCCTGAAGATCTATCTTATCGGTTGATTCAGAACGAAAAAAACCCGCTCATTGAGCGGGTTTTGAAATTCTTGCTGACGCGTCTGAATTACAGAGCGATTACGTTAGCAGCAGAAGGGCCTTTGGCACCGTTAGTGATTTCGAACTCTACGCGCTGACCTTCAGCCAGAGTTTTGAAACCATTAGACTGGATTGCAGAGAAGTGTACGAACACGTCTTTGCTGCCATCTTCAGGAGTAATGAAACCGAATCCTTTGGACTCATTAAACCACTTAACGTTACCTTTAATCTTAGACATCAAAATTACCTTTACATTAAAAAACGACACAAATGCTGTGTCGGGTATCAGTACAACAATTGTGAGGCGTTTTGTCCAGCGGATCTTTGATAAAAAGTGACAAAAGTCGCGTTAATTTTCGCTGTCCGATTTTTATCCTTTACATTTCAATGTCTGTGCATTTTTTGGCCGATTTAGCAGAAAAACTCAGTTAAAACTGAAACCGCATCCAGGCAAAGTAAACGTTACCGTTGTTATAGGTACCCGGTATGTAGGTCATCTGAAACGTCGCCGGACCGTAACCAATGGAGGCAAGCGGCAGCAGTACCGGAACAGGAATGTATTTCCAGTTATCACGCGCCGTAAACCCTGCCGTATAGCCCAGCCCGAGACGGAAGTTGTCGTCTGATAACGGACGCCAGGTTTTTTCCCAGCCGTAACCGCCAATAGGCTCCCATTTATTGTAGGAGTCCTTAAACGCCATCAGGTACAGGCCATGCCAGTTACCTTTTTCATCCCAGCGAGACTGACCGAAGCCGGCCCCCCACGGACGTTCGTTATAACGGTCTGTTTTTTCTTTATCGTAGGCGAAACGTGCATGCCACGTAATGGCCGGAATATAGAGATCGTAATGCTCAGGTTCATTCCATGTTTGCGCGACGTTATCCGTGAAGGTGGTGAACCAGCCTTTATCCGCTGTATTGCTGTCTGCATTAACAGCAGACGCACACGATAACTGCCCAATAATAAACAACAAAATCAGGGGGAATTTAATTCGTACAATCACAATGCCATTACCATATTTAGTATTCGGTGCAGACCTTAACACAGAATACTTGAATGAACGCTTAACAGCATGGGTGTTATTCCTAATTACCATCCCGTTCCTGGGAATAATCTGAGGATACATAAACTGCATGCCTGAATAAGCACATGCAGTTGACATATTTAACGTTGATGTAACAATTTGTAGAGTGCGGGAATAACTAACATCGACAATAACGGTGCCGTTACCATGCCACCAATCATCGGCGCGGCAATACGTTGCATCACCTCCGAGCCACTCCCACTCCCCCACATGATGGGCAGCAGTCCTGCCATAATAGTGGCGACCGTCATCACCTTCGGACGCACGCGCAGCACGGCACCTTCGTGGATCGCCCGCATCAGCACCGTATTTCCCCCTTCTGGCTCCAGCCTGTGATATTTATCGATCGCATGATTCAAATAAAGAACCATAATTACGCCGAATTCTGCCGCCACCCCGGAGAGGGCGATAAAGCCAACGCCCCCCGCCACTGACAAATTATATTCAAGCAGCCACAATAACCACACGCCCCCAATAAGCGCGAACGGCAATGTCCCCATTATTATCAGGACATTTGATATCCGCCTGAAGGTTAACCATAAAAGGACGAATATAATCATCAGCGTGACAGGTAAAACTATTTTGAGCCTCTCGGTCGCCCGTTCCAGATATTCAAACTGCCCGGACCAGGAGAGAGACACGCCCTGCGGCAATACCACCTTCTCTCCCACCCGTTTTTGCATTTCATCCACGGCGGACTTCAGATCGCGCCCGCGCAAGTCAACATAGATCCAGCTGGAAAGGCGCGCGTTTTCACTTTTTAGCATCGGTGGGCCTTCCGTCACGACGATATCGGCCAATTCCCCCAGCGCCACCTGGCTACCGCTGGCGGTCACTACCGGCAACACCCGCAACGCGTCGACGTTATCACGCAAATCGCGGGGATAACGCAGGTTGATGGGATACCGCTCGCGTCCCAGGATCACCTCACCAATGTTATCGCCCCCGACCAGCGTGGAGACCAGGCTTTGCAGTTCATCGACGGAAACGCCGTAGCGCGCGGATTTTTGCCGATCGATACGAATATCCACGTAGCGCCCGCCTTCCAGACGCTCCGCCAGCGCAGAGGAGACGCCCGGAACGTCCTTCACCACCTGCTCAATCTGCCGGGCCACACGCTCAATGTCGGCAATATTATTGCCGTTCACCTTAATGCCGACCGGGCTTTTGATCCCGGTTGCCAGCATGTCCAGACGGTTACGGACAGGCGGCACCCACACATTGGCAATGCCCGGCAGCGACACGGTTTTATCGAGCTCCTCCACCAGCTTTTGCGGCGTCATTCCTGGCCGCCACTGCTCGCGGGGCTTAAAGTGGATGGTTGTTTCCAGCATGGTTAATGGCGCGGGATCGGTTGCCGACTCTGCCCGACCGGCTTTGCCAAACACGCTCGCCACCTCCGGGACGCTTTTGATCAAGCGGTCCGTCTGCTGAAGCAGCCGTGATGCCTCGCGAGCAGAGATCCCCGGCAGCGTGGAGGGCATATAGAGTAAATCTCCTTCATCCAGCGGCGGCATAAATTCGCTTCCCAGGCGGCTCAGCGGCCAGAGCGTGGCGATCAGCAGCAGACATGCCAGTGCCAGCGTCGTTTTCGGGAAGGTCAGTACCTTGTCCAGCAGCGGCTCATACAGGCGGATCAGGAGGCGGTTGATCGGGTTTGCCTTCTCATCCGGGATTTTCCCGCGAATGAAAAAGCCCATTAGCACCGGCACCAGGGTGATCCCAAGCCCGGCGGCCACGGCCATCGACCAGGTTTTGGTGAACGCCAGCGGCGAGAACATTCTGCCCTCCTGCGCTTCCAGCGAAAAAACCGGTATAAATGACAGCGTGATGATTAACAGGCTGCAAAACAGCGCCGGTCCCACTTCAACCGCCGCCTTTTCCGCCAGACGCCAGTATTCCCCCGGCGCGGGCTCCTTGCCCGGATTATCATGCCGCCACAGCTCCAGCACCTTGTGCATGTTTTCAATCATCACAATTGCGGCATCCACCATCGCCCCGATGGCAATGGCGATCCCGCCGAGCGACATCATATTCGCGTTAATGCCCTGATAGTGCATCACCACAAAAGCCCCGAGGATCCCCAGCGGCAGAGAGACCATCGCCACCAGCGCGGAGCGCAGGTGGAACAGGAACAGCGCACACACCAGTACCACCACGGCAAACTCTTCGAGCAGCTTGTACGTCAGCGTTTTGACCGAGTCCTCAATCAGCGTGGAACGATCGTAGACCGGAACAATCTCGACGCCCTGCGGCAGCGTTTCTTGCAGCTCGCTCAGTTTCGCTTTTACCGCATGAAGCGTTTCCAGCGCATTCTGCCCGTAGCGCATCACGATCACGCCGCCAGCGACCTCCCCTTCACCGTTAAGCTCCGCCACACCCCGGCGGATCTCCGGGCCAATGCCAATGGTGGCGACATCTTTCAGCAGGACAGGTACGCCATCGCGGGTAGCGATCACCACATTGCGAAAATTCTCCAGCGAGCGCAAATAGCCCGTTGTCCGCACCATATACTCCGCTTCGCCCATCTCCAGCAGGGCGCCGCCGCTCTCCTTATTGGCGGCCTGCACCGCGCCGGATAGCTGGCTGTGGGTAATATTCAGCGCGCGCATTTTCGCCGGGTCCGCCACGATCTGATACTGACGCACCATTCCGCCAATACTTGCCACCTCAGATACATTCGGTACCGTCTTAAGCTCGAACTTAAGCGTCCAGTCCTGTAGGGCCCGCAGATCTGCCAGGCTGTGTTTTCCACTACGGTCGATCAGTGCATATTCGTAGATCCAGCCGACGCCCGTCGCATCCGGCCCCAGCGACACCTTCACGCCCGGCGGAAACTGCGCCTGTACCTGGCTTAAATATTCCAGCACCCGGGATCGCGCCCAGTAGAGATCGGTGCCATCCTCAAACAGCACATACACATAAGCGTCACCAAACATTGAAAAACCGCGCACGGTTTTAGCGCCCGGCACAGACAACATGGAGGTTGTCAGCGGCCAGGTCACCTGATCTTCAATCACCTGCGGCGCTTTCCCGGGGTAACTCGCTTTGATAATGACCTGCACATCAGACAGATCGGGCAACGCGTCCAGCGGCGCGCGTTGCACCGCCCACCAGCCCCAGCCTGCCATCATCAGTGCGGCCAGGATCACCAGCAGGCGGTTACGCAACGAGGCGCGAATCACAGCGGCAATCATGGCGTCACCTCCGGCATCACGCTACGCAGGCTGGCTTCGGAATCAATGAGGAATTGCCCGGACGTCACCACCTTATCGCCCTCTTTGACCCCGGACAGGATCGCCGTCCAGCCCTGCGCCGTCAGGCCGGTTGTCACCGTCACAGGCCGGAAATAACCGTCCCCGGTAGCCAGCAGCAGACGCGCAGACTCTCCGCTGTTAATCACCGCCTCTTCCGGCACCGCCAGCACCGGCGGGCCTTTCATCTCTTCCGCACGCCTGACGGAGAGGTACATACCCGGCTTCAGCTTATGTGCGGAATTTTCCATCACGATACGGGCTTTCAGGGTTCGCGTGGTCGTCTCCATCTGCGGCAGCAATTCGCTGACCGTGCCGTGGAATTGCTCCCCCGGCCAGCTTTCTGACGTTGCGACCACGTTGCTGCCCACTGCCAGAGACTGCGCCTGCGTTTGCGGGTAATCGACCACCAGCCAGACCGGATCGAGCCTGGCGATCTCAAACAGCGGCGCCGTTGCGGTGATTTGCGCCCCTTCCCGCACGTCCAGCTTCACCACATAGCCGGCCCGGTCAGCGCGCAGGATGAGCGTGGTCTGCGGCTTGCCGCTACGCTCCAGCAAACGAATGACCTCTTCCGGCATAAACTGCAACGCCAGCCGCTCGCGTGCGGCGCGGGTCAATGCGGCATCGCCAAGCTGACGAACTGCGAGATACTCCTGCTGGGCGGTGGTCCATTGCGGGATCCACAGTTGCGCCAGCGCCTCTCCGGCTTTCACCTGCTGCTGCGGTGCATTAACAAACAATTTTGACACCACGCCATTGGCCGGAGCTGACACCACCGAGACGTTACGTTCATCCGTTGCAACCGTGGCAAAGGCCGAGAACGGCGAAACCAGCTGGCGCATCTCAACGTTGGCGGTTTTCATCCCCAGGTTTTGCTGCTGTTGAGTGCTGATGGCCACGCCTGACGCCGCCTGCGCTTCATCAGCGTAGCGCGGGACCAGATCCATATCCATAAAGGGGGATTTACCCGGCTTATCGAAGCGCTGACCGGGTACCATGGGGTCGTACCAGTAAAGCACCTTACGTTCAGAGGGTTGTGCAGCCGCAGCCGGCTGATGCGTCTGCTTCTGTCCGACAAAATAGCCGCCAGCGGCAGCTATCGCGATGGCAATCGCCATTAACGTTGTTTTTTTCATTGCGCCAGCTCCTGCGGGATCAACCAGTTCACGGCAGCCCAGGTTCGCGCCATTTCGCGCTCCGCCTGGTTCACCGCCAGTTCCGTATCCAGTACGCCACGACGCGCCTCCAGCAGGGCCGGAAGCGCCGACTGTCCAGAGCGATATTGCGCCGTCAGTACCGCCAGCCGTTGACGCTGCAACGGTAGTACCTCGTCCCGCTGTCGCTGCCACACCGTTTGCGCAGCCTGATACTGCGCCACCAGCGTTTGCACCTGGGCAATGTGTTCGCGCTTGAGCAGCGTCAGTTGATCCGCCGCCTGCATAGAGCGGGAAACATCGGCGGCGTAATCCTTGTCCTGACGTTTTGACTGGAACAGAGGCAGATCCACGCTGAACATCACGCCAGCCATATCGTCATAGCCTTCAGCGCGGTGGGCGTAATAGACCTCCACATCCACATCGGGTATCGCCGCCACGGCAGATTGCGCTGAACGCGCTTTCGCGGTCTCGGCTTCACGTCGTGCGGCCTCCACTTCCGGGTGCCTGACGATCCCCTCCTGCAACGTTTTTTCATCGGCAGGAAGACGCTGATAGCGCGGCAGCGGACCGCGAACCGCCGTAATCGCGTGCCCCGTAAGCTCCAGCAGACGGCTTTGCGCCAGCTGCACATCCCGCTGCGCCAGCGTCTCTTTGTCGCGCATGGCGCTGAGGATCATTTGCAGGGCCAGTACGCTGTCCGGCGTGGCGCTTCCCGCCCCGACACTCGCCTTCTGCACGCCCCGCTGGCGTTCGGTTTCACGGACCAGCGTTCTGGCCGTGTTCAGCGCCTGCTGGGCCAGCGCCAGATCCAGCCAGGCCTGGGCGGTATCACGCTGAAGCGCGGCGCGGACGGCTTCGGATTTTGCCAGCACGCTTCGCGCCTGCGCCTGAAAGGTCTGCGCTTTACGTTCCCGCTTCTCTGAGCTGACGTAGCTTTGCATGATGCCAACCTTCTGCATGGTCATCCCTTCGCGCGTCAGTCGCCGATCGTTGCTGCCCTGTACCGGCACGTTTTCGATGCCGAATTTCAGTTTTGGGTCAGGTAATTGCGTGGCGGAAACCGCCATCGCATCCAGCGCCTGCGCTTCGTTACGGCTGGCGGAGAGTTCTGCTGAGTAGCGCTGGGCTTCGGTCAGGGTGTGTTCGAGCGTCCACGGCTCCGCCTGCGCGGCGGAGGTTAACAGGCCGAACAACACCCCACCGAGCCACAGGCTCAGTGTGTGTTGTTTCATGGTGACCTCGCTTAGCGCGCTGGCGTCAGCGAGATAATCTGGAAACCGTCACCCGCACGCTGAAGCGTGAAGGTCACCTCATCCCCCGGTTTGGCGCCATTCAGCGTAGCGCCGGCAGATAAAGTAAACGGCATGGTCATTGCTGGCCATTTTAGTTCCGGTATGGCCTCGTGCCGGAGCATGACGGCGCTGTCAGAGATCGACTGAACCACGCCGCGGCCCTGCCAGGTCTGGTTTGCCTGAACGGTATAAGAAGCGAAAGAGACGGACGCGCCAACCAGCGCGGAAAGGAATACGGTACGCATGATAAAACTCCTGTTAAACGTTAAGTAAATAAAATCAACGAATTAACAGGTTTTTACTCCCGAAACCGGCAATAGCGGATCGTTGCCGGCGGCCCCACAGCAGGAGGGGTAACGGACCACGCAGAATGGCTTGCAGACGAGCACTCTGGCGGAGTTAAGGTCAGGGTCATGGCGGCAGGCAGCGCCACCAGATGCGGCTGGGCAGGATCTTTTTGTACCTGATCCGGCACACAATGTTTTTCACACAGCGGTGAAGCACCGGCAGCATAATGCGGCCCCGGTTGCGCCATCATCTCCATATGCTGGATGGTGGCCACCTCGCCGCGCAAATCCATTGAACATTGATGGGACGCGACGGCCACCTGAGTCTGGATCAACAGCCAGCCAAACGCCAGCAAAAACATCAGCAGATGTTTTTTGATAAAGCGCAGGCGATATGTCCAGCTGGCGTACATATTGAGATCGTCGGACAGGAGAAAGTGAACCGAGTATAAGCAGGCAAAAGAATGAAAGAGAAGTGGTTTTAAAGAGATTTACGTTTTAAATCGATTGTCGGCAAGTAATACTCAAAACCTTAACACTTCACCATCAATTTAATGACATATAATATCTATTCATCAGGTCAATAACGTCTTAATATAAATGACGCAGGGTTAGCAAAAATATCGTCATCAGTGCCTTTAGTAGTCTCTTTCTTGATTTTAATCAGCAAGGACTGGACATTTATTCGGCACATTTCAGCTTCTTTTTTATTGATTATTTGTCTCTCGGGCAGCAAGGAAACAGGGGAAATCATGCTTACTTTTCTCGAACTCCTCATTGGAGTCGTGGTCATTGTCGGTGTAGCACGCTACATCATTAAAGGTTACTCAGCCACCGGCGTGCTATTTGTCGGCGGCCTGACGCTGCTGATCATTAGCGCGCTAATGGGTCATCAGGTTTTACCCGCCAGCGAAGCCAGTACCGGATATACCGCTACCGATATTGTGGAATATATAAAAATTCTGCTAATGAGCCGCGGCGGCGATCTGGGCATGATGATCATGATGCTCTGCGGATTTGCTGCCTATATGACCCATATCGGCGCGAATGATATGGTGGTAAAGCTGGCTTCTAAGCCGCTGCAATATATTAACTCCCCCTATCTGCTGATGGTCGCGGCCTATTTCCTGGCCTGTCTGATGTCATTAGCCGTTTCCTCAGCAACGGGCCTTGGCGTGCTGTTAATGGCAACTTTATTCCCGGTAATGGTTAACGTCGGGATCAGCCGTGGTGCAGCGGCGGCTATTTGCGCCTCTCCGGCGGCGATTATTCTCTCCCCTACTTCCGGTGACGTAGTGCTGGCCGCGAAAGCCGCGGAAATGTCGCTAATTGACTTCGCCTTCAAAACCACACTGCCGATCTCCATCACCGCTATTCTCGGCATGGGCGTGGCGCATTTCTTCTGGCAGCGCTATCTCGATAAGAAAGAGAACGTCAGCCACGAAATGATGGACGTCAGCGAAATCACCACTACCGCCCCGGCGTTTTATTCCATCCTGCCCTTCACGCCGATTATTGGCGTGCTTATTTTCGACGGCAAATGGGGCCCGCAGCTGCACATCATCACTATCCTGGTGATCTGTATGCTGCTGGCGGCCATCCTGGAGTTCGTTCGTGGTTTTAACACCCAGAAAGTGTTCACGGGTCTGGAAGTAGCCTTCCGCGGTATGGCGGATGCCTTCGCGGGCGTGGTGATGCTGCTGGTTGCCGCGGGGGTGTTTGCCCAGGGGCTGAGCACCATCGGCTTTATTCAGAGCCTGATCTCTATCGCCACCTCGTTCGGCTCGGCCAGCATTATCCTGATGCTGGTGCTGGTGGTGCTGACCATGCTGGCGGCGATGACCACCGGCTCCGGTAACGCGCCGTTCTACGCCTTTGTTGAGATGATCCCTAAGCTGGCACACTCCTCCGGCATCAACCCGGCTTACCTGTCCATTCCAATGCTTCAGGCCTCCAACCTGGGTCGTACCATTTCTCCGGTATCGGGCGTGGTGGTTGCGGTTGCGGGGATGGCGAAAATCTCTCCGTTTGAAGTGGTAAAACGCACGTCAGTGCCGGTGCTGGTTGGCCTGATTATCGTTATTATCGCCACCGAAGTACTGGTTCCCGGCGCTGCCTAAGCGAAATTCCTGATTTCCAAAAAGCGCCTGCGGGCGCTTTTTGTGCTTTAATAACCCCCAGAAATTAATCGCGCCCAACCAATCAGGAAAGCAAATGTTCAGGAAGGATATCGTTATCCCGTCTGGCGCAGTAGCGCTTGCACTCTGTGTCTTCTCAATTCAGGCAGATCCGCTTAAGCCAACCCAGTACGGCGATTTCGATCGCTACGTTCTGGCCCTTTCCTGGCAAACCGGATTTTGCCAGAGCATGGTCGAACGTAACCGTGACGAACCGGAAGAGTGTCGCCTGCAAAAAGAGAGCAGCAACAAAACCGATTTTCTGACCGTCCACGGCTTATGGCCAGCATTGCCGAAATCGATTGCCGCTCGCGGAGTGGATGAACGCCGCTGGATGCGCTTCGGCTGCGCCACTCGTCCGGTTCCGAATATGCCGGAAGCAAAAGCCAGCCGCAAATGTGACGCCGCAGAGACCGGACTATCGCTAACGGGCGCGGCGAAGCTGAACAGCGTGATGCCCGGCGCGGGCGGCAACTCCTGCCTTGAACGTTATGAATACGCGAAACACGGCGTCTGCTTTGGTTTTGATCCCGACGCTTACTTCGGCACCATGGTGCGCATGAACCAGGAAGTGAAGCACAGCGCGGCAGGAAAATTTCTGGCGGAAAACTATGGCAAAAGCGTCCGCCGCAGCGACTTCGATGCAGCCGTGGCCAAAAGCTGGGGAAAACAGAGTGTAAAAGCGTTCAAGCTTACCTGCCACGGCAATCCGGCTTATCTGACCGAAATGCAGATCTCGCTGAACGCCAGCACCATCAACAACCCACTCTCTGCCGGCTCCTTTGCGCCACAGCCGCATCCGGGCAACTGCGGCAAACAGTTTGTCATTGATAAAGCCGGTTACTGATGCTGCGCCGGGCAACTTTTTGCCCGGTTTTTCATCGGCTTCCGTGATATGACGATTAACCTCACACTTCCGCTCACACGCATCATTTTTCCAGCAAAAGCATTATTAATCCGGTAAACATCACTGAAACCTCCCCGTCATAATCGTGGCGTTATCTACAGGAGGAATTTCACATGGCTAAAAAACTGATTGCACTGTGCGCCTGCCCGATGGGCCTGGCACATACCTTCATGGCAGCCCAGGCGCTGGAAGACGCGGCGACGGAAGCCGGTTATGAGGTAAAAATTGAAACCCAGGGCGCGGACGGGATCCAGAATCGCCTGACCCCGCAGGATATTGCCGACGCTGACATTATCATCCACGCCATCGCGATCACCCCGGAAGACAATGAACGCTTCGAAACGCGCGACGTGTATGAGATTACGCTTCAGGACGCCATTAAAAACGCGGCAGGCACCCTGAAAGAGATCGAAGAGATGATTGCAGCAGAACAATAATAATCTTCACATCCAGGGGTTTTCGTCATGGCTATTAAAAAACGCAGCGCGGTTCGCCCGGACAGTCACGAGGGTGACACACTTGCCATCAAATCCGCACCGGTTGCCGCCGGTGCGTCTTTCTGGAAAGAGCTTCCACAGCACATTATGTCGGGGATATCCCGCATGGTGCCAACACTTATCATGGGCGGGGTTATCCTCGCCATTTCACAGCTTATCGCCTACGTCTGGCTGGAGATCCCGCCTGACACCGGTATTCTCGACGCGCTTAACTCAGGCAAATTCACCGGTTTCAATCTCTCGCTATTGAAATTTGGCTATCTGACTGAATCGTTCGGCGGGCTGCTGTTCAGCTTCGCCATCCCAATGTTTGCCGCCTTTGTCGCCAACTCTATCGGCGGAAAACTGGCCTTCCCGGCCGGGTTTATCGGTGGCCTTGTCGCCACGCAGCCGACGCTGGTGCTGAACTTTGATGCGGAAAAACTGACCTGGCTTGCCACCAAACCCGTGCCCTCCACGTTTATTGGCGCGCTGATTATCGCCATAGCCGCAGGCTATCTGGTCAAATGGCTGAATAGCCGCATTAACGTTCCACAGTATCTGCTGGCCTTTAAAAGCACCTTTCTGATCCCAATCCTCTCGGCGCTGTTTGTAATGCTGGCGATGTATTACATCATCACGCCGATTGGCGGCTGGCTGAATGCAGGTATGCGGACCGTACTGCTGGCGGCGGGTCAGGCGGGCTCCATGATGTACGCCATCGGGATGGCGGCGGCCACGGCGATTGATCTTGGCGGCCCCATTAACAAAGCGGCGGGATTTGTTGGCCTGGGGCTGACAACCGATCATGTCCTGCCCATCACCTCCCGCGCCGTGGCGATTGTTATTCCGCCCATTGGTCTGGGGCTGGCCACGCTGATTGACCATCGTCTGACCGGCAAACGCCTGTTTAGTCCGCAGCTTTATCCGCAAGGCAAAACGGCCATGTTCCTCGCCTTTATGGGCATCAGTGAAGGGGCCATCCCGTTCCTGCTGGAAAATCCGCTTGCGACGCTGCCGGCGTATATGGCGGGCGCGATCGCCGGTGCAATGACTGCCACCGCGCTCGGTGCCGTGCAGTGGTTCCCTGAATCGGCGATCTGGGCGTGGCCACTGGTCACCAATCTGGGGGCGTACATGCTCAGTATTGTGGTCGGGGCGGCGATCACCGCGCTGTTGGTAGTGATTATTCGTAACAGTCTGCACAAGCGCGGGAAACTCGCTATCAACACGCTGTAACGGGGTGAAACATGGAATTACTGAGAAGGCTTCGTGCCTGGCTGGCTGCGGAAAAACTGGACGGCGTGCTCATCTCTTCGCGCCAGAATAAACAGCCGCACCTGGGCATTTCAACCGGTTCGGGCTATGTACTGGTGACACAAACCGCGGCACATATCCTGGTGGATTTCCGTTACTACAGCGATATCGCTTCACGAGCGGCGGGCTATGAGATGCACCTGCTTAACACGGAGAACCCGCTTGCGCAGGCGGTGAATCAGATTATTGCGAAGGAAGCTCTCACCCGTCTTGGCTTTGAGGGTGAATACGTGAGCTGGCAAACAGGCGTGCTGTGGCGCGATACGCTGAATACCGCCCTTTGCAGCACCTCGCTCGACGCGCTGCGGCAGATAAAAACCGCTGACGAAATCGACCGTATCCGTGCAGCATGCGGCATTGCCGACCGCGCCGCACAGCACATCCGGCGTTTCATTCAGCCCGGTATGCGCGAACGTGAAGTCGCTGCCGAGCTGGAGTGGTTTATGAAGCAGGAGGGTGCGGACAAGCCCTCTTTCGACACCATTGTCGCCAGCGGGCCGCGCGGTGCGCTGCCCCACGGCAAAGCCTCTGACAAAGTGATTATGCCTGGCGAGATGATCACCCTTGATTTCGGCGCCCAACACCAGGGGTATTGCTCGGATATGACAAGGACCTTTCTTGTCGCCGGGCAAAACACGCCGCCGGAGGAACACCCTCTCTATGCGGTGTACCAGATCGTTCTGGCGGCACAACAGGCAGCTATTGATGCCATCCGCCCCGGCGTTTCCTGTCATCAGATCGATAGCGCCGCACGTTCCGTGATTGAACGTGCAGGTTACGGTCCGCAGTTCGGGCATAACACCGGCCATGCCATTGGTATTGATGTTCATGAAAATCCACGTTTTTCCCCTACCGACCGCACCCCGTTGCAGCCCGGCATGGTGCTGACCGTTGAGCCGGGGATCTACCTTGAACACCTGGGCGGGGTACGAATTGAAGATGTGGTGCTGGTGACGGAAACGGGTGCGGAGGTGCTTTATACCTTCGACAAACGGCTATTGCTGACGGGAGAATAAGAGTGGACAGAGATTTACTGCGCGCCCTGAGCGAAGCAGACGCCATTGCGGCCTCAGAGCAAGAGGTGCGCGACATCCTGCTCAGTGAGGCGCAAAAGTACCATAAAGAGGTTCAGTTTGATGGGCTGGGTTCCGTGCTTATCCGCGTCAACCAGAGCCGGGGCCCGAAGGTGATGGTCTGCGCCCATATGGATGAAGTCGGTTTTATGGTGCGTAGCGTCTCGCGCGAAGGGGCCATTGATGTCCTGCCCATCGGCAACGTGCGCATGATGGCCCGTACCCTTCAGCCGGTGCGCATCACCACGCGTAACGGGGAAAAAATACCGGGACTGCTGGATGGGGATCTGAAAGGAGAAAACGTTGACAATTTGCGTGTCGACATTGGCGCGACGTCGGCGGAGGAGGTGTTCGCCGCCGGTATCGACGCAGGCGACCGCGTGACGTTCGATACACCCTTTCAGACCCTTCCCCACAATCGGGTGATGGGTAAAGCCTTCGACGATCGTCTCGGCTGTTACCTGCTGATTGCGCTGCTGCGCGAGCTGCACCAGACGCCGCTCGACTGCGAGCTTTGGCTGGTGGCCAGCTCAAGTGAAGAGGTCGGCCTGCGCGGCGGCCAGACCGCCACGCGCGCCATTCATCCTGATATCGCGCTGGTGCTGGATACCGCCTGCTGGTCAAAAAATTTCGATTATGGCAGCGCCAACCATCGCCAGATCGGTGCGGGCCCGATGCTGGTGCTGTACGACAAAACGCTCATCGCCCCAGCCAAACTGATTGCGCTGGCTGAGACGATCGCGCGATCTCAGGGGATCCCGCTGCAAAAAGACATGTTCAGCAACGGCGGAACGGACGGCGGGGCGATCCATCTCTCCGGCACTGGCGTGCCGACTCTTGTGCTTGGTCCCCCTACCCGACACGGGCACTGCGCGGCATCCATTGCCGACGAAAAAGACATTCATCACACCCAACAACTGCTTGTCGCGCTTGTGGCAGGCATGAACCGTGAGACCGTGGATCATCTGACGGACTTCAGATGCTGATCTCACGCGGCCAGGAGGAAGTATGCTTTCAATTGAATTTTTCTGCCCACTGCCCAACGGCCTGCATGCGCGTCCGGCCTGGGCGTTAAAAGAGCAGTGCAGCGCATGGCGCAGCGATATCCGTTTTATCAACAGAAGGCTTCACACTCATGCGGATGCCAAAAGCTCGCTGGCGCTGATCAGTACCGGTACGCTGTTTAATGACAGCTGCGTGCTGGAAATTAACGGCGGCGACGAGGAGCAGGCCCGACGCGTGCTGGAGGCATATCTCACCGGCGCGTTTATCGACAGCGACAGTATTCCCTCCGGCGACGCGCCGCACGTTGCGCATCCACTGCCCCGCTCGCTCGTAAGGCTTGCTCCCCATCTTCAGCACGGCATTACGCTCGCCAGTGGCATCGGGGCTGGCACTCTGCGAGGCTGGCAGAGCGATAACCTCAAACGTTATTGTCAGATCCCCGCCTCGCCGGAAGATATTACCCGCCTGGAACACAGCCTGGCGACGCTGGCTGAACAGCTCAACCACCGCCTGCGCGGGCTAGACGGCGAGAGTAAAACCATTCTCAGCGCGCATCTTTCACTGATCCAGGATGAGGAGTTTGGCGGCACCATACGCCGACTGATCGCCGAGGAGCGGCTAAGCCTTGCGGAGGCGATCATTCGTAATATGGAGCTGATCTGCGACAAGCTGTCACTCTCCGCCAGCGATTACCTGCGTGAACGCGTCAGCGATATTCGCGACATCAGCGAGCAGCTTCTTAACATTACCTGGCCGGAGTTGCAGCAAACCTCCGCATTCACCCTTAGCGCCCCCACCATTCTGGTAGCGGAAGATCTGACGCCCAGCCAGTTTCTCAGCCTCGACACGCAGTACCTGAAAGGCATGGTGCTTGAAAAAACAGGCCGGACGTCGCATACGCTGATCCTGGCACGCGCGGCCTCCGTGCCTGTGCTGAGTGGTTTAACGGTCGCCTCACTGGCGCCGTTGATGGGAAAAGAGGTCATTCTGGACGGCATCTGTAGCGTGCTGGTCGTTGAACCCAACGACGCGGTGAATGATTACTACAGCGTGGCGCAGCGCCTTGCCGACCGACGCCACCAGCAGCAGATCAAAGATGCGGGTCTTCCAGCGCTCACCCGCGACAACGTACCGGTAGAGATTGCCGCCAACATCGGCAGCGCGCTGGAAGCGCCCGGGGCGTTTACCTGCGGCGCGCAGGGTATCGGGCTGTTTCGCACTGAAATGCTGTATATGGACAGAGACACCGCGCCGGACGAGCAGGAGCAATTCGAAGCCTATCAGCAGGTGCTGCTCTCCGCGCAGGGCAAGCCGGTCATCTTTCGCACAATGGACATCGGCGGCGATAAGCAGATCCCTTACCTGAACATTCCCCAGGAAGAAAACCCGTTCCTCGGCTATCGCGCCGTTCGCATTTATCCCGAATTTGCCGATCTCTTCCGCACCCAACTGCGCGCGATCTTACGCGCAGGCGCAAGCGGCAATGCGCTGTTGATGATCCCGATGGTGCACAGCCTCGATCAGATTTTATGGATCAAACAGGAGCTGCAAAACGTTCGTGACGCCCTGGCCTCACAGGGGTTACGTCACACCGCGCGCCTGCCGCTGGGGATCATGGTTGAAGTGCCTTCAGTCTGCTTTATCATCGATCACTTCTGCGAAGAGGTGGATTTCTTCAGTATCGGCTCGAACGATATGACTCAGTATCTCTACGCTGTCGATCGCAACAACCCGCGCGTGTCGGGGCTGTATAACCCCATCACACCGTCTTTTTTACGCATGGTTCGCCAGATCGTCACCGCAGCGCATCGTCACGGGAAATGGGTCGGCATTTGCGGTGAACTTGGCGGAGAGCAGCGCTACCTCCCTCTTCTGCTTGGGCTGGGCTTAGATGAGTTCAGCATGAGCGGGCCGCGCATCCCTGCGGTAAAAACCCAGTTGCGTCAGCTGGACATGGCGACCTGCCGGGCGCTGGCAGATAAGGCCTGCGACAGCCGCAGCGCAGAGGAGATTGAAGCCCTGCTGGCGGATTTCACACCGGAAGCGCCGCCGCGTCCATTGCTGGCGCTGGAGACTATCGTGGTCAATGAGCCGCTGACCTCAAAAGAGCAGGTGCTTCAGTTCTTATGCGGAAATCTTGCGATTCATGGCAGGACCGAAAACCCGCTCGAGCTTGAAGAAGATCTCTGGCAGCGCGAAGAGATTGTCACTACCGCCGTCGGGTTTGGTGTGGCGATCCCTCACACCAAATCGCAATGGATACGCCATTCCAGCATCAGCATTGCCCGTCTGGACAAGGCGATTGACTGGGAGTCGGATTTGGGCGACGTCGAGCTGGTGATCATGCTGACGCTCGGCGCTCAGGAAGGGATTAATCACGTGAAGGTCTTTTCCCAGCTGGCGCGGAAGCTGGTCAATAAAACATTTCGCGAGTCGCTGTTTGCAGCAACGACGCCGCAAAGTATCCTGGATCTGTTGAACGCTGAAATCACGTTCTGACTGTCACTGAAAGCGTGCGCGATACTCCCCCGGCGTCAGGCCAAACTGGCGCCGGAAAAGACGGCTAAAATAGTCGCTATCGGCATAGCCACAGCGCTTCGCCACTTCCCCCACCGGCAGGTGGTATTTTTGCAGGATGGTTCTCGCCTTCGCCATACGCACCCAACGAACGTAATCCACAAAACTCATCGTCCCCTGTTGAGAGAACAGGCGTGACAGATGGTTAGCCGAAATATTAAACAGCGAAGCGACGCTGTCCCGCGACAAGGATTCAGCATAGTTTTCCTGCACCCAGTTACAAATGCTCTGATAGAGGAAATCCCCGCGCGACACTCCCGGTTCAGGCAGCGACGACACCACTTTACGGCACCAGTGCAGCAGACTCAGCACCAGTGGTTGAATAATAGCCTGGTCCTGCGGGGAAGCGCTCAGGTGCGTCAGGGCCATCAGCATTGCGGCACATTCACCTCGTTCAGGGTGAGGAAGCTCCACGTGTCGCTGCGCAGGCACGGATCGCCCGTGCCGGGTATCATGAAACACCAGCCCCAGCCACGACGGCGCGAAAAGAATGCTCAGCAGCATGACCGGTCGTTCAAACACCGGGACGCTGGCGGCCTGGGCGGGAAGAAACAGCATTTCCCCCTGGTGGAGGGGCTGCTGCCCGGCAACCAGTCTGTTGCCATATTCCCCGCGAAGAACGACGTCAAGCCGTGGCCAGTCGCGGCTCACGCTTCCGACAGCGTCAGACGCGCCACGATGAGCAAACCAGACTCGCCCCAACTGCTGTGGGTTGAGCACCAGGCCGCTCAACAGATCGGCAAAAAACTGCTGATCGGCGGGCAACAGGGTTGCGCGCATATTACCCCCTGCGCGCATCCGGGCGTACCAGGTCGAAGCGATGGCTATCACTGATGGCATAGTAGGCCGTCGGTCCACCCGCACGCAGAATGGGCTGCGCTTTCGCGGTCTGGTAAATCCCCTCTTCCAGCAAACTCTCGGCGATATGGACGCCCACGACTTCGCCGAGCACCAGCCAGGTATCAATCGGTGTCCCATCCGCGCCGGTAAGCTGAATGCACTGTGACAATCGACACTCGAAATTCACCGGGCTTTCCGCCACGCGCGGCGAGCTCACAAGCTGGCTGGCTACGGGCGTCAGGCCGGCAAAGGTAAATTCATCCTCGCCATGAGGGAGCGTGGCGGAGGTTTCATTCATCGCCTCGGCCAGATCGCGCGTTGCGAGGTTCCAGACAAACTCCCCCGTTTCGGTAATATTCCGCAAGCTATCCTTCCAGCCATTGCTGGAAAAACCAATGATCGGTGGGCGATAGTTAAAACAGTTAAAGAAGCTGTACGGGGCAAGGTTCAGTTGACCGGCCTTATCACAGGATGAGATCCAGCCAATCGGACGTGGACCGATAATGGCGTTCAGCGGGTCGTGCGGCAGGCCGTGCCCCTGAGAAGGTTGGTAAAAGTACATATCGCTCTCTCTACGCTGGGGCTGCAACGCGCATTGCCCGGGTTCAGTCTTTCCAGCGTAACGAAATTTCCGTTCAGCGTGAATCGGGACGCCGGGTTTATTGCCAAAAATTCATATGGCGCATGATTGTGACCTTCATCACTTCAAACTTACGGTTTCAGACAGTATCATCAGCTAAGTTAAACCCTCGCTGCCAGACGGCGAGGGTTTTCTTTTGGATTGGTTTCTGCGTTACACGCAGCATTAACGACATGGAGTAAAAATGTCCAGACCTACGATTATCATCAATGAACTCGACGCAGAACGTATTGACCGACTGTTGGAGAAACCAGAATTCGCCTCGCTGCCGGTAGCCGATGCGCTGAACGAAGAGCTAGACCGGGCGCAGATGTGTACGCCTGAGACCATGCCGCATGATGTGGTCACCATGAACAGCCAGGTGAAGTTCCGCAACCTGACCACCGGCGAGGAGCTCACCCGTACGCTGGTCTATCCGGCGCAGATGACCGACAGCAGCACGCAACTGTCGGTGCTGGCACCCGTGGGCGCGGCGCTGCTTGGACTGCGCACAGGCGATACTATCCACTGGGAACTCCCGGGCGGTGCCTCAGCTCACCTGGAAGTGCTTGAGCTGTTCTACCAGCCCGAAGCCGCTGGCGATTACCTGCGTTAATCCCTTCTGAACAAGCGACCCCGCTTTGCACAGAGGATGCACCCGCATCCTCTTTCCGCAAATTCACCCGATTGTGTTATATCGGACAAAAACCGCTTAATCCACGCTTACTCTGTTGTGGTGCCGTGGGGACGGTCATGGGTGAGATACTTGTTATCACACTGGTTTTTCTCATCATCCTGGCGATCCTCGTCGTGGCGGTGCTATACCTTGAGCGCCACTGGTGAGTGAGGAACCTCACACAACGCCGCCGGGGAAGGCATTTACCAGTCCCTTCACTTTCTGCTGCGCTGCCTCCGGGGTGTCTGCACCAGGCACCAGGATCACCTTGCGGCACTCCTCCTCCCGTTTTTCGAAGATTTTATAGGCGCGCTCCGCATCAGACAGCGGAAGATAGTGGGTGACAATATCTTCCGGTGTAAGCAGCCCTTTTTCGATAAGCGGCAGCAGCTCTCCCAGCCAGGCATGGACGTGGGTCTGCCCCATCTTAAAGCTCAGCCCTTTATCGAAAGCATCGCCAAACAGGAAGCCGTGTATAAAACCGGCATACACGCCCGGCACGCTGACCACGCCTCCGCGCCGCACCGCAGCAATGCACTGGCGCAGGGCTTTGCCGCTGCTGCCTTCAATTTTCAGGTTACTGAGGATCGTTTCCGTGGTGCTGCCTTTGGCCTCAAACCCGACGGCATCAATCACCGCATCCACTCCGCGCTGTCCGGCCGTTTGCTCAATGATTTTCTCCGCCGCGTCGTTATCGTCATCAAAGTTAATCGGGATCGCGCCGTAGCGCTCCTGGGCAAACCGCAGTCGATAGGGATGATGATCAACCACAAAAATCTGCTCTGCGCCGAGAAGCCGCGCGCAGGCAATGGTCAGTAGCCCCACCGGCCCGGCCCCGAATACGGCGACGCTGGAGCCTCTCTGAATCTGCGCATTTTTCGCCGCCTGCCAGGCGGTAGGCAGAATATCTGACAGGAAAAGCGCTTTGTCGTCAGACAGCAGCTGAGGCACTTTAAACGGCCCCACGTTGCCTTTCGGGACGCGCACATACTCCGCCTGTCCGCCCGGCACGCCGCCGTAAAGATGGCTGTAGCCAAACAGCGCGGCAGGGGCGGGAATTTGCTTTTTGTTCAGCGCCGCGCCCTGCCCGCGATTCGTGTTTTCGCAGGCCGCGTACTGTTGCATCTGGCAAAAGAAGCAGTCACCGCAGGCAATTACAAACGGGATCACCACCCGGTCACCTTTCTGCACGTTCTTCACTTCGCTCCCGCACTCCACCACCTCGCCCATAAATTCATGACCAAAGATATCGCCATGCTGGACCTTGGGAATTTTTCCGCGATAAAGATGCAAATCAGAACCACAGATCGCCGTGGCCGTTACGCGCAGGATGATATCGTCAGGCTGTTCGATGCCCGGATCGGGGACATTATCGACCCGAACATGATGTGGACCGTGATAGGTGAGAGCTTTCATGCAACCTCCGAAAGGGTGTGGGTAAGCTTATAAAAGGGTAGCTACCTCTCGGGATCTGCCCCGGAATCCGGCTGTTTTGAGATTTATCCTGGCGAGATAAAAAAGTGCTGTCGGGATTACAGAAACCATTTATATTTTGTGGTTGAATGATTTCAGCGTTTATTAACAAGGAGAAACGGTTATGTATCAAACAATCATTATGCCGGTTGATGTTTTTGAAATGGAACTGAGTGATAAGGCTATACGTCACGCGGAATTTCTCGCGCAGCAGGACGGAATTATTCATCTTCTGCATGTTTTGCCGGGCTCTGCCAGCCTGAGCCTGCATCGTTTCGCTGCTGATGTGCGTCGTTTTGAAGAGCATTTACAGCACGAAGCCGAGACGCGCCTGCAAACCATGGTCGGGCACTTCAGCATCGATCCTTCCCGCATCAAAACCCACGTCCGGTTCGGTAGCGTGCGCGACGCCGTTAATGAGCTTGCCGGGGAATTAAATGCCGACGTGGTAGTGATTGGTTCACGTAACCCTTCCATCACCACTCACCTGCTGGGGTCGAACGCCTCCAGCGTGATCCGCCACACCCACATTCCGGTGATGGTCGTCAGATAAAAAAAGAGGCCACCTTTAGGTGGCCTCTGGCATTGCAGGTGTCGTCTTGCTTTCTTTTATTATGCAGTTTTGGTGCGGATCAGGTAATCAAACGAGCTCAGCGACGCTTTCGCACCTTCACCGGTAGCGATGATGATCTGTTTGTACGGCACGGTGGTGCAGTCGCCCGCCGCAAATACGCCCTTCACGCTGGTTTCGCATTTCGCATCGATGATGATCTCGCCCATGCGGTTACGCTCAATAGCGCCTTCCAGCCAGGTGGTGTTTGGCAGCAGGCCAATCTGAACAAAGATCCCTGCCAGCGCTACGCTGTGGATATCGCCGCTCACGCGGTCACGGTATTCCAGACCAGTCACTTTGCTGCCGTCGCCTTTCACTTCTGTCGTCTGGGCATTGAGCACAATGTCGACGTTATTCAGGCTACGCACCTTATCCTGCAACACCTGGTCCGCTTTCATCTCCGGAGCGAACTCCAGCAGGGTAACGTGTTCCACAATTCCCGCCAGATCGATAGCCGCTTCCACGCCGGAGTTACCGCCGCCGATCACCGCGACGCGTTTACCTTTGAACAGCGGGCCGTCACAGTGGGGGCAATAGGTCACGCCTTTGGTGCGATACTGATCTTCGCCCGGGACGTTCATGTTGCGCCATTTCGCGCCGGTGGCAATGATCACGCTGCGCGCCTTCAGCACCGCGCCGGACGCCGTTTCAATCTGGTGCAAACCACCCTCGACCGCCGCCGGAACCAGTTTGCTGGCGCTCTGGCTGTCAATGACATCCACGTCGTAGTCGCTGACGTGCGCTTTCAACGCACCGGCCAGCTTCTGGCCTTCGGTTTTCGGCACGGAAATGTAGTTTTCAATGTCTACGGTATCCAGAACCTGACCACCGAAACGCTCGCCCATCAGACCGGTACGGATCCCTTTACGTGCGGAGTAGACCGCTGCCGCCGCGCCCGCCGGGCCTGAGCCAACAATCAGCACGTCATAAGCATCGCGTTGGTTCAGCTCTTCCGCCGCGCGTTTTTCTGCGCCGGTATCCACTTTGGCGACGATTTCGGTCAGCGTCATGCGCCCCTGGCCGAACTCCTGGCCATTCAGGTAAACCGCCGGAACGCCCATCACGTTGCGCTCGGTGATTTCGTTCTGGAACGTACCGCCGTCAATCGCCGTGTGCTTAATGCGTGGGTTGAGGACTGACATCAGGTTCAGCGCCTGCACCACGTCCGGGCAGTTGTGGCAGGAGAGCGAGTAATAGGTTTCAAACTCAAAATCACCGTCGATATCGCGGATCTGCTCCAGCAGCGCCTGCGCTTCTTTTGACGGATGACCACCGGTCCACAGCAGCGCCAGCACCAGGGACGTAAATTCGTGCCCCAGCGGAGAGCCCGCGAAACGCGGCCCCTGGTCAGACCCTGGGTTGGCGATCAGGAAAGAAGGCTTACGGACTGCCAGCGTGTTGTCTTCTTTGAAGGTCACTTTCGGCGACAGCTCAGCAATCTCTGTCAGCAGTGCTTTGATTTCTGCCGATTTCGCGCTGTCGTCCAGCGTGGCAATCAGCTCAACAGGTTTGGTCAGTTTCTCAAGGTAGGCCTTGAGCTGGGTTTTCATGTTAGTGTCGAGCATTATTCTTCCCTCTCTTAAAACGTCATCATGCAAGCCGCCTTATACGGGCTGCCTGAATGCAACTTGCATCATGGTGCTGGAATGAAATGGGCGCGGGGAGCGCCCATGACTGAAACAATTTCCAAAGTATTTCGCGTCAGAGCAAGGCGGCTAGCCTGAGAATCCCCGGGAGCTTACTAAAGTAAGTGACCGGGGTGAGCAGGCGACGCCAACGCAGCTATGGCGTGAAAAACGACGGAAATTTAGATCTTGCCGACCAGGTCCAGAGATGGCGCCAGCGTCGCTTCGCCTTCTTTCCATTTCGCCGGGCACACTTCGCCTGGGTGAGAAGCAACGTACTGAGCCGCTTTCACTTTGCGCAGCAGGTCAGATGCATCACGGCCGATACCTTCAGCGGTAACTTCGATAGCCTGGATAATGCCCTGCGGGTCAACAACGAAGGTCGCGCGGTCTGCCAGGCCTTCATCTTCACGCATGTTGTCGAAGTTACGGGTCAGGGCGCCAGTCGGGTCGCCGATCATCGCGTATTTGATTTTCGCGATAGTTTCAGAGCTGCTGTGCCACGCTTTGTGGGTGAAGTGGGTATCGGTAGAAACAGAGTAAACGTCTACGCCCAGCTTTTGCAGTTCTTCGTAGTGGTCTGCCACGTCGCCCAGTTCGGTCGGGCAAACGAAGGTGAAGTCAGCCGGATAGAAGAAGAACACGCTCCAGCGGCCTTCGATATCTTTCTCGGTTACTTCGATGAACTCACCGTTTTTGAACGCCTGGTTTTTGAAAGGTTTAATTTTAGTGTTAATCAAAGACATCTGTACTTCCTCCGTGTTTTCGTTGAGATGTAAGGTAACCAACTTTATCCATCGGGGCTAATGCGTATGCTTTATCAAATCAATCAGCCAAACCTTACAACAGCAACAAGACAGCAAGGTGAACCTTTTACAGGAAAGCCTGAAAGTAAAAAAGCCGCCTCAACGGGCGGCCCTGATACCTGAATTCCCCGCAGGTACATTCAGTGCCAGCCGAAGCTGGCGTTGCGTTGCGCTCTACATACCTTGTATCAAGGCCGTAACAGCGCTTTGATTACAGCACCCCTGCGCGCATTGAGCAATGCATAAGAGGGATAGTCCTGCCTATGGCTGTGATAGGCAGTATCGAAGAGGTCTCTGAAAGATTATAAATTTAATTTCATTATGGGTTTCACGCTATATATAAACACCACTTTTCATTCAAATAATTCAATCAAACTTTAAAGATAAAATTATCTTAATTAGTCTTGAAGTTATGTTTCAATAATCCAAAGCCGTGATATATTAAGATCACTTAAATTTTAAATTAAGCGAGTTATTCACACGGATTGTAAAGGGTAACTTCGCTCTGTCGTACTCCAGGATGGGATAACGACAGCAAACTCAACTCACTCAGGACGAAACATGGCAAACCTCTACGACCTAAAAAAATTCGATCTCAATCTGTTAGTCATCTTCGAATGCATTTACCAACATCTCAGTATCAGTAGGGCTGCCGAGACGCTTTATATCACGCCATCCGCCGTCAGCCAGTCGCTGCAACGCCTGCGCGGTCAGCTTAATGACCCCCTGTTTATCCGTTCAGGGAAGGGAATTACGCCAACCACGGTAGGTACCAACCTGCATCATCATCTGGAAAAAAATCTCAATCAGCTTGAGCAGACGATCAACATGATGCATCACTCGGACATCAAAAAAAAGTTTGTTATCTATTGCTCTCAAATGGTGTCTCCTGGTTCGATGCTCGAACCGTTGAAGCTTTTAATATCTGAAGAGAGTTATGAGATAGAGCAAAGAGACATGCTCATTTCCTCCGAATCAGCGGAAGATTTGTTGGCCTATCGTAAGGCCGATCTCATCTTCTCTATCGCACCTATCCACAATCGCTCTGTGGTCTGCACCCACTTCACCACGGTGCCGATAGCCTTAATCTGTAGAGCAGACCACCCAAGGCTCGCTGACGCAGTCACGCTGGAAGTGCTATACCAGGAGAAATTCACTTTTTACCAGAGTGCTCATCCGGGTGTAAAAGAGTTTCAGAGTCGCGCAAATGACGCGTTTCCGGAAAGAAATATTGCTTTTCGTACGGACTCCCTTAGCTCTCTCATCTCCATGGTCTGTTCATCTGATCTGTTAGGCTTCATCCCCGTGTCGATCTATGAAACATATAAAGAACCGTTGAAATTAAAAAGGCTTGAGCCACCGTTTGAGCTGCCTGAATTAAAGATCTATATGCTCTACAGCCGTTCATCACTGAATAGCACTGTTTTTTCAACATTCATTGAAAAAATGCATAAGCTCTGCGTTTCTCCGCCGTCTGCGTAAAATACATTTGCATGGTGAATGCAAATAAGGCAACCCGAAGAAAATGCCCCCGTGAAATTAAGGACAAATAATTCCATAATATCGTTTTGTTTTTTTCCAGACATTTAACACGCAGGACGCGATTAATCATGTCGATCTATAAAATCCCTTTACAGGAAAATGTTTTAGACGCTTCTGCGGAACGCATAGACTGGACGCTTAACAATTTCTCCAGGGTCTGCGTTTCCTTTTCCGGTGGAAAAGATTCTACCGTGATGCTGCATCTCGTTGCCCAGAAAGCACGGCAATTAAAGCGAAAAATAGATGTCATCTTTCTGGACTGGGAAGCGCAATTCTCCTCAACCATTCAGCATGTTGACACGATGAGAACGCTGTATCGGGATGTTATCCATCAGTTCTGGTGGGTAGCGCTTCCGCTCACGACCCAGAACGCCCTGTCACAGTTTCAACCTGAATGGCAGTGCTGGGAACCCGGGACAAACTGGGTTCGCCAGCCACCGGAAGACGCCATTACCGATTACCACTATTTCGATTTTTATCAGCAGGGAATGACGTTTGAAGCCTTCGTGCGCGAGTTTGCCGAATGGTATGCACAAAAACGTCCTGCCGCCGTCATGGTGGGGATCCGCGCCGATGAATCTTACAACCGCTTTCTGGCTATCGCGTCGGCGCGTAAGCAGCGCTTTTCTGACGATAAACCCTGGACGACCGTCGCCCCGGGTGGGCACGCCTGGTATATCTACCCCTTGTACGACTGGAAAACCGCCGACATCTGGACGTGGTTCGCGAAATCAAAATGTTGCTATAACCCGTTATACGACCTGATGTACAAGGCGGGGGTGCCGCCGCGTTATATGCGCATCTGCGAACCGTTTGGCCCGGAACAGCGTCAGGGCTTGTGGCTCTATCATGTCATTGAACCCGAACGCTGGGCGGCGATGTGTGAACGCGCCTGCGGCGTGCGAAGCGGAGGTATTTATGCCGGGCACGATAACCATTTTTATGGCCACCGGAAGATCCTGAAACCAGACCATCTCGGCTGGCGCGAATACGCCATGCTGTTACTCGACAGCATGCCGCAAAATACGGCGGAACATTACCGCAACAAAATCGCGGTTTATCTCCACTGGTATCAAAAGCGAGGCATGAACGATATTCCCGACACGCAGGAGGGTGACATTGGTGCAAAAGATATCCCTTCCTGGCGACGCATTTGTAAGGTTTTACTCAACAATGACTATTGGTGCCGGGCACTTTCGTTTAGCCCAAATAAGCCTAAACACTATCAGCGCTACAGCGACAGAGTGAAAGCAAAACGCAAGGAATGGGGGATTTTATGCAACAACGAATAATCACCGAAATGGAAACGTACCTTCAGGCACTTTCAGAAGAAGAGCGAATAGCCGCTATTAATGCGTTTCGTCAGGCATTACATGAAATCAGCCCTTTTCGCGATCAGCCCGTCGATTGCGTATTGTGGATAAAAAAGACAAACATCACCGCTAACGATTACAACCCAAATAACGTCGCGCCGCCGGAAAAGCGGCTGCTCAGCAAGTCACTGGAGCTGGATGGATTCACACAACCTATCGTTGTGACGGAAAATGCGCCACAGCACTACGAAATTGTCGATGGTTTTCACCGTCATGATATCGGCAGTAACCGGGCGATCCTGAAGCGCCAGCTTAAAGGTTACCTCCCTGTTACCTGCCTGCGTAAAGCGCGCCAGGAAAAGTTCGATCGCATGGCGGCAACTATTCGTCACAACCGCGCGCGTGGACGCCACCAGATCAACGCCATGTCAGAAATCGTGCGAGAACTGGTGCTTATGGGCTGGAGTGAGCAGAAAATTGGCCAGGAGTTAGGTATGGACAGCGATGAAGTGCTGCGTCTGAAGCAGATCAACGGTCTGCTCGAACTCTTCGCAGACCGTCGTTTTTCAGAAGCCTGGACGGTGAAATAGTCAGAGCGTCGCCAGACGCTCTGCCGCAGCGAGCAGCGTCGATTCCTGCTTCGCAAAGCAAAGACGAATCAGCTTATGCGGGAAGGGATCGGCGCAGAACACCGACAGCGGAATGGCCGCCACTCCCACCTCTTTCGTCAACAACTGGCAGAAACTCACGTCGTCCAGATCGGAAATCGCGCTGTAGTCGGCCAGCAGGAAATAGGTTCCTTCAGACGGCAAAATTTCCAGGCGGCTTTTGCTCAGGGCCGCCACAAACAGATCCCGACGTTCACGATAGAAGTGCGGCAGCTCGCGGTAATGCCCGGGTTCCGCACGCAGCATATCCGCCAGCGCCAGCTGAGCCGGTGTGTTCACGGCAAACGTCAGGTACTGATGCACTTTGCGCAGCTCAGCGCTAATGGCCGCCGGGGCCACGCAGTACCCTACCTTCCAGCCGGTCATATGGTAGGTTTTGCCAAATGACGATACCGCGATTGCACGCTCGCGAAGTTGCGGATGCGCCAGCACGCTGGCATGCCCCTCTTCGGCGAAGCAGATATGCTCATACACCTCGTCGCTCAGAACATATATTTCACGTTCGGCGATGGCCTGCCACAGCGCAGCAAAATCGGCTTTTTGCCACACCGTCGCCGACGGATTATGCGGAGTATTCAGGATCACCAGACGGGTTTTGTCACTCAGCAGCGCAGCAAATGCCTGCCAGTCAGGGCGAAAATGCGGTGGCTGGAGCGCCACGCGCTTCACCACGCCGCCGGCCAGTTCAATCGCCGGGGCGTAGCTATCGTAGCTCGGGTCAAAACAAATCACCTCATCACCCGTACGCACCAGGGCGGTTATCGCCGCATACAGCGCTTCGGTCGCCCCTGCCGTCACCGTAATATCGCTGTTCGCGTCAGGCTTATGGCCGTATAACTCCGCCGTTTTATCCGCAATGGCTTCACGCAACGTCTGCACGCCGGTCATCGGCGCATACTGGTTGGCTCCCTGCGCAACGTGGTACGCCAGACGCTCCTGCAAATATTTCGGCCCATCAAAATCCGGGAAACCTTGTGAGAGGTTAATGGCGTTGTGCTGCTGCGCCAGGGCGCTCATCTGCGTAAAAATCGTCGTGCCGAGATTGGGAAGTTTACTCTGCGGGATCAACGGGTTATTGCTCATTGTAGTGTGCCTGCCTGTAATACTTATGTTGCTGACACTATAACACGATGTTAGTCTTTGGCAATCAAGACGCTTAGACGTCTAAACGATATAAATATTCCTGGCCGAGAGGGTAAAAGGAAATGACAGACAACCTGCAACTCACACACCTGGTCGAGGCCTGCCGCTGGATTGGCGCTAAAGGCTGGGCGCCCGCTACCGGCGGCAATATGTCCGTGCGTCAGGATGAACACCTGTGCTGGCTGAGCGAATCCGGAAAAGATAAAGGTAGCCTGACCACCGCCGATTTTCTACAGGTTGAAATCGCCACCAACCGCGCGCCGTCTGGCCGTAAACCGTCGGCAGAGACCGGGCTGCATACCCTCATCTATCGCCTGTTCCCCGAAGCTAACGCTGTCCTGCACGTTCACACCGTCAATGCCACGGTGCTGTCGCGGCTGGTGAACGAGGCCGAGCTGAAGATCACCGGTTTCGAGATGCAAAAATCCCTTACCGGGCAGACCACGCATCGGGATACGGTGTCCATCCCGGTGTTTGATAACGACCAGGACATCGACGCCCTCGCCTCGCGCATCGCCCATTACGCGCAGGAACGCCCGCTTAATTATGGTTTTCTTCTGCGCGGCCATGGCTTAACCTGCTGGGGACGCGACGTGGCCGAAGCCCGCCGTCATCTGGAAGGTTTAGAATTCTTATTTGAATGCGAAATGCGTTTACGACAATGGGAGAGAGTATGATTCGCGCGATTGTGACGGATATTGAAGGGACCACCAGCGATATCCGTTTTGTCCATGATGTTTTGTTCCCCTACGCGCGTGAGCGGCTGGCGGCCTTCGTGACCGCGCAGCAGTACGCCGAGCCGGTCAAATCGATTCTGGACAACCTGCGCGATGAAATCAGCGCTCCGCATGCCAGCGTCAGCGATCTCATCAACGTGCTGTTTACCTTTATGGATGAAGACCGCAAATCGACGGCGCTCAAAGCCCTGCAAGGCATCATCTGGCAGGACGGTTACGTCAACGGTGACTTTACCGGACACCTCTATCCTGACGTACTGCCCGCGCTGGAAAAGTGGAAGGCACAAGGGATTGATCTCTATGTTTATTCCTCTGGCTCCGTCGCCGCGCAGAAACTGTTATTTGGCTACAGCGACGAAGGTGATATTACTCACTTATTCAGCGGCTATTTTGATACCCACATTGGCGCCAAGCGCGAGGTGCAGTCTTATCAAAATATTGCGGCGCAAACGGGCATCGCCCCGTCGCAGATCCTGTTTCTGTCGGATATTCATCAGGAGCTGGACGCGGCTGAACAGGCGGGTTTTCGCACCCTGCAACTGATTCGCGGTGAAGATGACGGCGCAAGCCATCACCATCAGATCCACCAGTTTGACGAGATTAATCCGGAGCAGATCCCTTCATGAGCGCATTGACCATTTATTCCGATAAAGACGCCAGTCAGCACCAGTGGCACAGCACCGACGCCGCCGAGATTGCCCAACAGCTCAACGCAAAAGGCGTGCGGTTTGAACGCTGGGCTGCGGATCGCGATTTAGGACACGATCCCGCGCCTGAAGCCGTGATCGCGGCGTATCAGCATGCGATCGACAAGCTGGTGGCAGAGAAAGGTTACCAGAGCTGGGATGTGATCAGCCTGCGCGCCGACAATCCGCAGAAAGAGGCGCTGCGCGCGAAGTTCCTGAACGAACACACCCACGGCGAAGACGAAGTACGTTTTTTCGTGGAAGGGGCGGGATTATTCTGCCTGCACATCGGCGATGAGGTGTATCAGGTGCTGTGCGAGAAAAACGACCTGATTTCCGTGCCCGCAGGCACGCCGCACTGGTTTGATATGGGCTCAGAGCCGAACTTTACCGCCATTCGTATTTTCGATAACCCGGAGGGTTGGGTGGCCCAGTTTACCGGTGACGCAATTGCGGATGCGTATCCACGCCTGGCCTGATCTTTTCTCCCTCTCCCTGTGGGAGAGGGTCGGGGTGAGGGCACCAGCGCGCACTAAGCGTTAAGCCTTTTCACATACCCCACCAGCTGATCCAGCACAATCCCCCACCCTTCGTGAAATCCCATCTGTTCATGCTGCTCACGAATTTCCTTCGTGGGGTGGCGCGCTATCGCCGTATAGCGGGTTTTGCCCTCGCCCACCTCTTCCAGCAGCAGGATCGCCGTCATAAACGGCGTCTCGGCCGGTTTCCAGCCTTCGGTATAGCCGTCGGTAAAGACCAGCTTTTTCCCCGGGTCGATTTCCAGGAAGACCCCCCGGTTATCCATCCGCTGGCCGTCCACCTCAAACACGGTGTTGAACCGTCCGCCCACGCGCAGGTCGAGGTCGCATTCGGTCACCTTATGGGGAGCAGGAATGAAGAAGTTTTTGATGTGCTCTGGCGTAGTCCAGCAGAGCCACAGCAGATCGCGCGGTGCGTCCACTACGCGCTCCAGTTTTAAGTCTGTTTCAGGATCGAGCGTCACGATGTTGTCCTCTTAAGGGAGCCCCTTAAAGGATAGCCGGACTCAGGCAAATTTCCCTTCCGCCACCTCGTCCGGAGTGACCACGCCTGTATCCAGTACCCAGCCGCTAATCAGCGAGGCGGGGGTGACGTCAAACGCCGGGTTATAGACCTGCGCTTCTTGCGGCGCCCACTGCACCGCGCCAAAGCTTCCGGCGACGCCCGTCACTTCGCTGGCCGCACGCTGCTCAATCGGGATTGCGTCACCGTTCGGGCAGTCCGGGTCGAGGGTCGTTTGCGGCGCGGCGACATAGAACGGAATGCCGTGGAATTTCGCCAGCACCGCCAGAGAGTAGGTGCCGATTTTGTTCGCCACGTCGCCGTTGGCCGCAATGCGGTCTGCCCCCACCCACACGGCGTCCACCTGCCCTTTTGCCATCAGGCTGGCGGCCATGGAGTCGGTAATTAGCTGATACGGCACGCCCAGCTCGCCGAGTTCCCACGCGGTCAGCCTGCCGCCCTGCAATAGCGGACGGGTTTCATCCACCCAGACGTTGCTTACCTTGCCTTCCTTATGCGCGCGAGCAATCACCCCCAGCGCGGTACCGACGCCCGCCGTCGCCAGCCCGCCGGTGTTGCAGTGGGTCAGCAGACGGCTGCCGGGCTTCACCAGCGCGCTGCCCGCTTTTGCAATCGCGTCGCAGAGCCGTTTGTCTTCGTCAATCAGGCGCAGCGCCTCAGCCACCAGCGCCGGAACGAAATCCTCTTCCCACAGCGCAAGCTTCATGCGGTCGAGGTTGTTCATCAGGTTTACCGCCGTCGGGCGGGATGCGCGCAGGGTTTCCATCGCCACCGCCAGCTCGTCGCGGCTTTTGCCGCTTTCCGCTAACAGCGCCAGCAGCAGGCTTGCAGAGAGACCAATCAACGGCGCGCCACGTACGCGCAAAGCGTGGATATGCCCGACCAGCGCCTCGACCGTCGAGGCATCCACCCAGCGTTTCTCCTGCGGAAGCGCCTGTTGGTCGAGAATAAAGAGCTGATTATTCGCCACCCGCAGGCTGGTCGTCTGTAATGTCTGCATGTCGTTAATTCCCTGTTGCGTTGTTGTAGCACATTGTGTCAGGATGAAATCCAGATGTATAGACGTCTACATGTCTTAATTAGCAAAACTGAGGAGCAGGCCATGTCGCAATACCGTACCTTTACCGCTCAGGACGCCGTGGAGTATGCCAGGCAGTTTGGCGGACTTGACGATCCGTCATCGCTGGTAGAGGCGCAGGAAATCGGCGACGGCAACCTCAATCTGGTTTTTAAAATTTTCGACAGCGCGGGCGTCAGCCGCATCGTCGTTAAGCAGGCGCTGCCCTACGTACGCTGCGTCGGCGAATCCTGGCCGCTGACGCTGGATCGTGCCCGTCTTGAAGCGCAAACCCTGGTCGAGCATTACCAGCACAGCCCTCAGCACACCGTGAAAATCCACCACTTTGATCCGGAACTGGCGGTGATGGTGATGGAAGATCTCTCCAGCCATCGCATCTGGCGCGGCGAGCTGATCAGAAATAATTATTACCCACAGGCAGCGCGTCAGCTGGGGGAATATCTGGCTCACACCCTTTTCCACACCAGCGATTTTTATCTGCATCCGCACGAGAAAAAAGCGCAGGTGGCAAAATTCATCAACCCGGAGATGTGCGAGATCACCGAAGATCTGTTCTTCAACGATCCGTACCAGATCCACGCGCGCAACAGCTACCCGGCCGAGCTGGAAAACGATGTTGCCGCCCTGCGCGACGACGCCCCGCTAAAAATCGCCGTGGCCTCCCTCAAGCACCGCTTTTTCGCGCACGCCGAAGCCCTGCTGCACGGAGACATTCACAGCGGTTCGATTTTTGTGGCCGAAGGCAGCCTGAAGGCCATCGACGCTGAGTTCGGCTATTTCGGGCCGATTGGCTTTGACGTTGGCACCGCCATCGGCAACCTGCTGCTGAACTTCTGCGGCCTGCCGGGGCACCTCGGCATTCGCGATGCCGCCGCCGCGCGCGAGCAGCGCCTGACCGATATTCAGGAACTGTGGAACACCTTTGCGGAGCGCTTCCAGGTGCTGGCAAACGAGAAAGCCCGCGACGCCGCACTCAGCGCACCGGGCTATGCCTCCGCATTCCTGAAAAAGGTCTGGCACGATGCCATCGGATTCTGCGGCACCGAGCTGATTCGCCGCAGCGTCGGGCTTTCCCATGTGGCGGATATCGACACCATTCAGGATGAAGCGATGCGTCACGAATGCCTGCGCCACGCGATATCCCTCGGTAAAGCGCTGATTGTGATTGCCGACCGCATCGACAGCGCGGAAGAGCTGGTGACACGGGTGCGGCAGTACAGTTGATTTTCTCCCTCTCCCTGTGGGAGAGGGCCGGGGTGAGGGCATCAAACCGCACTCACCCCAGATACTCAATCACCGACAGCCCGCCGTTATAGTCCGTGCTGTAAATAATCCCCTGCGCGTCCACAAACACGTCACACGACTGGATCACCTGCGGGCGATTCGGCCGCGTATCCATCATCCTCTCCGGCGCCGCGGGCACCAGCGCTCCCGTTTCCACCGGGCGATACGGATTGGAAATGTCATACGCGCGCACGCCCGCGTTCTGATACGTCGCGAAGATCAGCGTGGAGCTGACAAAGCTCCCCGGCCGGTTCTCGTGCAGGTTGTGCGGGCCAAAATGCGCCCCTTTCGCCACGTAGTCGATTTCATCCGGCTGCGGGAAGGTAGAGATACTCACCGGGTTCGACGGCTCGCGAATATCAAACAGCCAGATCAGCTTCTCGCCGTCTTCCTGGTTATCGAGCACCGCTTCGTCCAGCACCACCAGCAGATCGCGGTCCGGCAGCGGCAGCGCGGTGTGCGTCCCACCGCCAAACGGCGGGCTCCAGTTACGGTGGCTAATGAGCTTAGGCTGGGTGCGATCCTTCACGTCCAGCAGCGTCAGGCCGCCGTCGCGCCAGCTGCCGTACGCGGTATCCCCCGCAATAATCGCGTGGTGCAGCGCGTAGCGTTTCCCTTCCGGCCAGTCCGGCTGTTCGCCTGCGGCCTGGTTCATCCCCGGCAGCCACCAGCGCCCCGCCACCTCGGGCTTGCGCGGGTCCGCCAGGTCAATGGTCAGGAAAATGTAGTCGGTAAAACCGTCGATCAGCGCCGACACGTACGCCCAGCGGCCACCGACGTACCAGATGCGGTGAATGCCGATGCCGCTCAGCGACAGAAAGCCGATTTCGCGCGGCCTGTCCGGCGTGGAGATATCAAAAACGCGAAGCCCGGCGCTCCAGCCCCTGTCCTGAACGTCGCTGACGGTCTCTCCTACCTGACGGGTGTAGTAGACCTTCTCGTCGGCGAAGCGGGCATCGGCAAACAGATCCCGGGCGTTGATCACCAGCAGCAGGTCGTCATGCGCCTGGAGGTGCACGTTCCAGGTGCCCGGCGGCGCGGGGACATAGCCCGCGGGTTTCGGATTTTTTGGATCGCGCACGTCGACAATCGAAAAGCCCTGCGACACCATATGGCCGATATACGCAAAGCCGCGGTGCACCATCAGCTGCACGCCATCCGGACGACCGCCCTGGTCGCTATGGCCAATCAGCCGCATATTGCGGCTGTATTCTGGCGTAGGAAGCATGCTCATTTATTTTTCGCTTCCAGCGTCGCAAACCACGGCGCGATAAAATCTTCCGTCTGGCCCCAGCCCGGAATGATTTTGCCCAGCGACGCCACGTTCACCGCCCCCGGCTGCGCGGTCAGCAGCGCCTGCGGGATCGCAGCGGCTTTGAAGTCGTAGGTGGCAGGCGTGGCTTCACCGGCAATCTTGTTGGCGATCAGGCGTACGTTGGTCGCGCCAATCAGCTTCGGATCTACCGCCACGCTCACCTTCCACGGGCTACCCGGCTCGCGCATCAGCTGTAAATCCTGGTTGGAGATGTCGATGCTGTAGAGTTTGATCTCGGTGCGGCCGTTCTCTTTCAGCGCCTTATACGCGCCCTGGCTGAAGGCATCCCAGGTCCCCCAGATGGCGTCGATTTTGCCTTTCGGGTATTTCGCCAGGATCGCACCCACCTTGTTGGCGGTGTCGCCCTGCACGTCAGAGGAGACCGCGCCGATGGACTCCAGCTCTTTAATCTCCGGGTATTGCTTTTGCAACTCTTTATACGCCGCCTGACGACGCTCCATCGGCGGGAAGCCCGCTACCCACAGCTTGACGATATTGGCCTTGCCGTTGAAATCTTTCGCCAGCTGGCCGAAGGAGAGATTGGTCAGAGAGGCATCGTCCTGTTGGGTAACGGTCACGCCCGGGATCTCGCCATTGACGGCGGTATCAAATACGGCGACCTTGATCCCGGCATCCACCGCCTTTTTTACCAGCGCGGTGGAGTACGGATCGCGGCCCTGCGACAGGATGATCCCGTCATATTTCTGGCTGATGGCCTGGTTCACGAAGTCCTGGAATTTAGCGTCATCCCCGTTGCTCAAAAAGGTGCTGACCTTAAAGCCGAGCTTTTTCCCTTCCTGAATGGCCCCGGCAACAAACTGCGTGGTGTTGTCGTCTGAGCCGAGGTTGCGGATCACCGCAATGCGAATGGGGCCGTCATGGTTGGCAATGGCCGCCGGGAGCGGTGCGGGCGTGGCCGCGAAGCCAGGCAGAGCGGTGAATAACCCTAATGCCACCAAAGAGAGTGCAATCTTTTTCATTTTTTATCCCGTTGTGTTGTCAGCGTTTTTGTATGTAGGTAATCGCCAGCGCTACCGCGAGCACCAGCCCTTTTATAATGTCCATGGCGTAATACGGCACGGAGAGCATCACCAGCCCGTTCGACAGCACGCCGAGAATCACCGCCCCGACCAGGGTCCCCAGGGCATTCGGCTTGCCGGACCCGGCCAGCGAGAAGCCGATCCACGCCGCCGCCACCGCATCCATCAGGTAACCGCCGCCCGCGTTCACCTGCGATGAGCCAATACGCGAGGCCAGCAAAATCCCGCCCAGGCCCGCCAGCAGGGAGGCAATCACGTAGGCCGCCACCTTGTAGCGCGTGGTGCGAATCCCCGAGAGGCGCGCCGCTTCCGGGTTACCGCCAATGGCGTACATCCGACGACCGTGAGTGGTCAACGAGAGGCCAAGCTGCGCCAGCACCGTCACCACCAGCATGACGATCACGATAGTCGGTACCTGTCCCAGCAGGCTGAACGTCGCAGGGATGGTGCCTTCCGCCATGTCGCCGCTCGGCAGCACCATGTTCTCAGTAATCGACCCGCCGTAGCTGTAGGTCATCGCCACGCCCTGGATGACAAACAGGCTGGCGAGGGTGGCGAGCATGTCCGGAATGCGCAGGATGACGATCAGGAAAGCGTTAAACAGGCCGACCAGCGTGCAGAGCGCGAGAGTGATTACAATCGACTCGGTGGTGCCGAAGCCGTGCCAGACGAAGAGCGAAATCACCAGCGCGTTCGCCAGCGACGCGGTGGATCCCACCGAGAGATCGAACCCGCCGACGGTCAGGGAGATCGACACGCCGATGGCAATCACCGTCACGATGGCAATCGAGCGCAGAATGTTAATGATGTTGTTCGGATCGAGGAAGCTGTCCGACGCCAGGCCAAAAACGGCCACCAGCGCGACGACGGTCAGCAACATGCCCCACTTGTAGAGAAAATCGAAAATCTGCTGACGGCCAGACGCCGCCGCGCTCACTGAAAGGGCCTTGCTCACGACGCCGTTCCTCCGGTTGAATAATAAAGTAGTGTCTCTTCACGGGCCTCGGCCCCGGCGATTTCCGCCACGATGCGCCCGTCCCACAGGACGCAGATGCGGTCGCACAGCCCGACCAGTTCGGCAAATTCGCCCGAGGCGTAAATCACCCCTTTGCCCTCGCGCGCCAGGCCGTCGATCAGCTGGAACAGATCGGTTTTGGCCTTCACGTCTACGCCTTTGGTCGGCTCGTCGAAGATCAGCACGCTCGCGTCATTGCGCAGCCACTTGCCGATGGCGACCTTCTGCTGGTTGCCGCCGGAGAGACGTCGCAAAACCTGCCCGGGACCGCGGGCGCGAACGCCGACGCGGGCGATCACCTCCTCCGCCCAGCGCCACGCCTGACGATGGCCGAACAGGCTCCAGCGCGAGAAGCTGTTATCGGCGCACACGGCAAGATTCATGCTCACCGTCTCGTCGATAAAAATGCCCTCTTTGCGCCGCTCTTCCGGCACCAGCGCCAGGCCGCGCAGCACCGAGTCTGCCGGAGCGCGCGGTTTCCAGGGCTGATGGTTCAGCTCGCCGTTCGCGACGCGGCTTTTACTGGCGCCAAACAGCGCCTTACAGAGTTCTGTTTTGCCCGCGCCCGCCAGCCCGGCAATGCCGAGAATTTCGCCCTTGCGCAGGTGCAGCGAGATATCTTTCAGCAGCGCGTCGTCGTGCAGCCCTTCTACCCGCAGCAGCGTTTCGTCGCCGTGCGGCGGGCGCGCGGGCGGGTAGATATCGCTCAGCACGTGGCCGAGCATCTTCTCAACGATCGCTTCACCGCTGAGATCGGCCATCGGGCCAGACTCAATCAGCCTGCCGTCGCGCAGCACCGTCAGGGTGTCGCAGATAGCTTTTAGCTCGTGAATGCGGTGTGAGATAAACACCACGCCGATGCCCTGCTGTTGCAGACGTCTTACTACCGCAAACAGACGCTCGCTCTCGTGCGCGTCCAGCGGCGCGGTGGGTTCATCAAGAATCAAAAAACGGCAGTGATGAGATAACGCCCGCGCCAGCAAAATCTGCTGTTTTTCAGCCAGCGTGCAGCTGTCGATGGAGCGGCGAACGTCGAGCGAAACATCCAGCTGCGCCAGCGCCTGCCGCGCCTGCTGGCGGATGTCGCGCCAGCGGTAGCGGTACCCTGGCTGCGCCAGCTGGTCGAGCATGATGTTTTCAGCAATGCTTAACCCCGGGATCAGCGCCACGTCCACCTCCTGCTGCACGAGGTGGATGCCCAGCCGTTTGGCGTCCAGCGGCTCGCGGATGCTTACCGGCTGGTTGTTAATGCAGATTTCGCCTTCATAGTGGTCGTGCGTCCCGCACAGCACCGCCATCAGCGTCGATTTCCCCGCGCCGTTGGCGCCGGTCAGCGCATGCACCGACCCGCCGTTCAGCGTGAAGTCCACGCGCGACAGGGCCTGAAAGCCGGAAAAGGCCAGGCTGATACCGCGCATCTCTAGGCGACTGGAAACCATCCGCGTAAATCCTTCATTACTCTTCTGATTTAGCGAATTTTTCACAGCTCCGGTTGACTGACAACGACGGAAAAGGCATAAGATAAAGCTAAATATTATTAGCCATCCGGATGTCCAGACATAACATCAGGTTAGCGCTTGCTAAAATAAGGACAACTCCATGAGCAACACCGATATCCGCGTCGTGCCCGGCCCGGCGAACTACTTCTCTCATCCGGGAAGCCTTGCGCGCCTGGATGATTTCTTTACCCCGGAACAGCTTTCCCGCGCGGTGTGGATCTACGGCGAGCGGGCGATTGAGGGCGCACGCCCTTATCTGCCGCAGAGTTTTAACGCGACGGGGGCAAAACATCTGCTGTTTAAGGGCCATTGCAGCGAGCGTGACGTCACCCGTCTGGTGAACGAAGCGGGAAGCGAAGCCAGCGTGGTGATTGGCGTGGGCGGCGGCGCGGTAATGGATACCGTCAAGGCCGTGGCGCGTCGTCTGGGCGTGCCGTTCGTGGGCATTCCCACTATCGCCGCCACCTGCGCGGCGTGGACCCCGCTCTCCGTGTGGTACAACGATGCCGGTCAGGCGCTACAGTTTGAGATTTTTGACGACGCCAACTTTCTGGTGCTGGTGGAGCCGCAGATCATCCTTAACGCCCCGGCGGAATACCTGCTGGCGGGCATCGGCGATACGCTGGCGAAGTGGTACGAAGCGGCGGTGCTCGCCCCTCAACCTGAGAGTCTGCCGCTGACCGTGCGTCTTGGCCTGAAAGGTGCGCTGGCGATCCGCGACGTGCTGCTGGAACGCAGCGAAGAGGCGCTTGCAGATCAGCAGCGCGGCGAACAGACGCAGGCGTTCCGGGACGTGGTGGATGCGATTATTGCCGGAGGCGGAATGGTCGGCGGTCTGGGTGAGCGCTATACCCGCGTGGCGGCGGCGCACGCGGTGCACAACGGCTTAACCGTGCTGCCGCAGACGGAAAAATACCTGCACGGCACCAAGGTGGCCTACGGCATTCTGGTCCAGAGCGCCCTGCTCGGCCAGGACGACGTGCTGGCGCAGCTGGTGGCGGCATACCAACGCTTTAACCTGCCGATCACGCTTCGCGAGCTGGACGTTGATGTAAACAACCGCGACGAGCTGGATAAGGTCATTGCCCACACCCTGCGCCCGGTGGAGTCGATTCACTATCTGCCGGTGACGTTAACGCCTGAGGTGCTGCGCGCCGCGTTTGCGAAGGTGGAATCCTTCAGTCGTTAATTGCGCCGACGGGCTATACCTAATGATGATTCTCTCCACTCTTGCAACGAGGTCATCATGCAGATCGATTTAACAGGTAAAAAGGCGCTGGTTACCGGCGCCAGTCGTGGGCTGGGTCGGGCGATTGCGCTGTCGCTGGCGCGCGCCGGTGCCGATGTGGTTATCACCTACGAAAAATCCGTCGATAAAGCCCAGCAGGTCGTCGATGAGATCAACGCGCTGGGGCGACACGGCGAGGCGATTCAGGCCGACAGCGCCAGCGCGCAGGCGATTCAGGATGCGGTCACGCAGGCGGCGCGCGCTCTCGGCGGGCTGGATATTCTGGTCAATAACGCCGGGATTGCGCGCGGCGGCCCGCTGGAGTCCATGACCCTGGCGGACATCGACGCTCTGATCAACGTCAACATCCGCGGCGTGGTGATCGCCATTCAGGAAGCGCTGGTGCATATGTCGGACGGCGGACGCATCATCAACATTGGCAGCTGTCTGGCGAACCGCGTGGCGCAGCCGGGGATCGCCGTCTACTCGATGACCAAGTCTGCCCTTAACTCTCTCACCCGAGGTCTGGCCCGTGATTTAGGCCCGCGCGGCATTACCGTCAACCTGGTCCACCCCGGGCCGACCAACAGCGATATGAACCCGGAAGACGGCGAGCAGGCTGACTCTCAGCGTCAGCTTATTGCCCTGGGCCATTACGGCCAGCCGGAGGATATCGCAGCGGCAGTCACCTTCCTCGCCAGCCCGGCTGCGGGGCAAATTTCCGGCACCGGTCTGGATGTCGACGGCGGTCTGAACGCCTGATCGCAAATTTACTGTATGCCTCTGTCGCCCGGCAGAGGCCTGTTCGAGCCGCCTCGACGATTCGCGTTTTGCCGCTTTCTCGCGGTTATTCTCCGCTCTACAGTACCTCATTAGAAATTCGGAATTTATCTAATAGTCTTATTATTTCCTTATATTTTGTGTGGGCGTACAGTGGAGGTACGGATGAAGATTGTGTGGTCTAAAACAGCAGAGAAGCAGTTTTCTAAAATCGATCCTCGATATCAGAACCGCATTAAATTCAGGCTGGAGAAGATGGACGATAAAACATCACCTGTCGCGGATATCAAGAAATTATCTTCTCCCGAAAACCACTACAGGTTGCGATTAGGTGATTACAGGGTCATTTACACCTTCGGAGACCCGCCGGGTGATATCTGCTACGTAGTGGCAGTAAAACGCCGGACAACCACTACCTACCTTCATGAGGAGCATACGGAATATGACTATTCAGTTCATCAAGGATGAAGAAGGAAAAAAACAGTATGTTGTCATACCCTACGGTGAATATTTTCGCATGCGTTTAGCCATGCTTGAGTACGATGACGATGATGAAAACGACTGGGAAGACATCCCTTACGAATCAGACATCTACGATAACGTAGGTTTACCGGGTGAAGTGTGCGACATCATGCATAACGAGAACGTCAGCCTACAGGCCGCCTGGCGCATTTTACGCGGCATGTCCCAGCAGGAGGTGGCGGAGAAGCTTGGCATCAGCCAGTCCGCCGTGTCACAGCTGGAAGCGCTGGACTCCCGACCGCAAAAGCGCACCCGCGAAAAGCTGGCGGCAATTTACGGCTGTAAACAGGAGCAGATTAGCCTCTATTTACCAAAAGAGGGTTAACAGCACTTCGCCCCGCCCTTGCCGCCGTAGCGGGCGTCCTGACGGTCGCGGAAAAATTCTTCGTAGGTCATGGGCGTCTGGTCCGGGTGGTTGACGCGCATATGCTCGACGTAGTTGTCGTAATCCGGCACGCCAATCATCATTTTAGCGGCCTGGCCCAGGTATTTACCTGCTTTGGAAAGGGTGTCGAACATAATCAGTTTCTCGTTTGTATTCCCCTCACCCTGACCCTCTCCCCAAAGGGGAGAGGGAACTTTAACACCCTCTCCCCTTTGGGGAGAGGGGTGGGGTGAGGGGGTTTGGTAATGTTAATGCGCCCCTTTCGCCTGGGTGACAATCTCGTCCAGGTTCTCAGGCATTGGCTCATACGGCGTCTCTTTCGCCGTCGGTTTGTCGACTTTCAACGCCGCCAGCGCGGTTTTCAGAGAATACAACGCCAGCACCACAACCACCACCATAAAGAAGATGGTCAGCCCGGCGTCCAGACGGTTGTTAAACACCAGCTGCGACAGCTGAGATTCGGTGTACTGTGCCGGGATCTTACCGCTGTCGATCATCGCCTGGAACTTGTTGGCGATCGCCAGGAAGCCCACCTTGTTGTCCGGGCTGAAGGCTTTCTGCCAGCCCGCGGTCAGGGTACAGATCAGCAGCCACGCCGTTGGCACCAGCGCCACCCATGCGTAACGCTGGCGCTTCATCTTGAACAGCACTACCGCGCAGAGCATCAGGGCCATGCCCGCCAGCATCTGGTTGGCGATACCGAACAGCGGCCACAGGGTGTTAATCCCGCCCAGCGGGTCGACCACGCCCTGATGCAGGAAGTAGCCCCACGCCAGCACGCACAGCGCTGTCGCCAGCAGGTTAGCCGGGAGTGAATCGGTACGTTTCAGGTTCGGGGAGATCACCCCCAGCAGATCCTGCAACATAAAGCGTGCCGCACGCGTACCGGCATCCACCGCCGTCAGAATAAACAGCGCCTCGAACAGAATGGCGAAGTGATACCAGAACGAGACATCCATCAGCCCGCCCAGCGCGCCGTGCAGGATGTAGGCCATGCCCACCGCCAGCGTTGGTGCCCCGCCTGCGCGGGAAATAATCGACTGCTCGCCGACCTCATTAGCGATATGCGTCAGCGTTTCAGGCGTAATCGCAAAACCCCAGCCGCTCACCACCTGCGCGGCGGAAGCGACCACGTCAACGGTGCCCGCCGGAGCCAGGACCGCCATCGGGCTGTTCATCGCGAAATACACGCCCGGGTCAATAATGCAGGCGGAGACCAGCGCCATAATCGCCACGAAGGACTCCATCAGCATGCCGCCGTAGCCAATCAGGCAGGCCTGATTCTCATTCGCCAGCATCTTCGGCGTGGTCCCGGAGGCAATCAGCGCGTGGAAGCCCGACACCGCCCCACAGGCGATGGTGATAAACAGGAACGGGAACAGGTTGCCGGTCCAGACCGGGCCGGTACCGTCGATAAATTTGGTCAGCGCAGGCATGGTCAGGGTCGGGCGCATAATCAGAATGCCGATCGCCAGCCCGACGATGGTGCCGATTTTCAGGAAGGTAGAGAGGTAGTCACGCGGGGCCAACAGCAGCCATACCGGCAGCACCGCCGCCACGAAGCCGTAGCCTACCAGCATCCAGGTCAGCTGCACGCCGGTGAAGTCGAAGAACGGTGCCCAGGTCGGGCTTTCCGCCACCCAGCCGCCGGAGATAATGGCGAACACGAGGAATACCAGGCCAATCACCGACACTTCACCAATGCGCCCCGGACGCAGGTAGCGAATGTAGATCCCCATGAACAGCGCCAGCGGTATGGTGAAGGCGACGGTATAGGTTCCCCACGGGCTGTGGGTCAAGGCTTTCACCACGATCATCGCCAGCACCGCGAGGATGATCACCATGATCATAAAGGTCGCCACCAGCGCAATCACCCCGGCGGTTGCCCCCATCTCTTCTTTCACCAGCTCACCCAGCGAACGACCGTCGCGACGGGTGGAGACGAACAGCACCATGAAGTCCTGCACCGCGCCCGCCAGCACCACCCCCGCGAGGATCCAGATCATCCCCGGCAGGTAGCCCATCTGCGCGGCCAGTACCGGCCCCACCAGCGGGCCTGCCCCGGCAATCGCCGCGAAATGGTGACCGAACAGCACTTTTTTATCGGTCGGCACGTAGTCCAGACCATCGTTGTGGCGCACGGCAGGCGTCATGCGCGTGCCGTCTACGCCCAGCACCGTCTTTGCGATATAGCGGCCATAAAAACGGTATGCGATCAGATAAATGCAGACGGAGGCGACGACGATCCACAGCGCGTTGATCTGCTCCCCCCGGTTGAGGGCGATATAGCCCAGGGCAAAGGCTCCCACCACGGAGAGCACCGCCCACGTAAGGTATTTCCCTGAGTTGTTCATAGTTGTTGTCCGTTGTTGTGAAACAGTGAGATGTTACATTTTGTTTCTAGAACAACGGGTAAAATTTAACAACTTTGAAACGCAATAATGCGTGGTCAAACCAGAGATTTACACCACAGTGTTAAGCCGATCACTTTCAGCTGAATGACTTACCCCAACACCATCGTACTCAACCGACAGGTACAGCACCGCCGTCCCTGCTCGTCGAACACCACGATCTCCCAGCTCTGGCTGGAACGGCCCAGATGCAGCGGCTGACACACGCCGCGTACCTTACCGTGTGAGACTGCGCGGTGGTGCGTGGCATTCAGTTCCGTACCCACCACGTTCTGCCCGTCACGGGTCATCAGAAAACCGGCCATCGAGCCCAGCGTTTCCGCCAGCGCCGCCGAGGCGCCGCCGTGCAGCAGGCCAAACGGCTGATGGGTGCGCGCATCCACCGGCATCTCCGCTTCCAGCGTATCGTCCCCGAGGCGGGTATAGACGATGCCAAGGTGCCCCACCATCGTATTCAGGCTGGTGGCGTTCAGCTCCTCGAGCGTTAAATGACGTTTCCAGATCATTACGCCCCCAGCGTGGAGCCGCCGTCCACCACGATATCCTGCAAGGTGATATGGCTGGCGGCATCGGATGCCAGGAACAGCACGGTCGCAGCAATCTCCTGCGGACGGGCAATTTTACCGAGCGGAATGCCAAGCTTGAACTGCTCGCCAAAGCCGCGAATGCGCCGCTGTTCCGCATCGTCGCTGGTCCACAGGGTGCGCTGCATGTCGGTATCCGTTGAACCCGGCGACACCAGGTTACAGCGTACGCCGCTGCCCGCCAGTTCCAGCCCGACTGTCAGCGCCAGGCTTTTCAGCGCCGCTTTCGACGCGCCGTAGGCGCTCATGCCTATGCGCGGCGTGTGCGCCGCGTCAGAGGCTACGGTCACAATCGCCCCGCCCTGCTGACGACGGAACTGGCCCATCGTCTGCTGGAACAGGTTGAACGCGCCGCCGACGTTGACCGCAAAGGTCTGCTGCCAGTCCTCCGGCGAAAGCTGATCCGTCGCGCCCATACGCAGAATGCCCGCTGCGTTAACCAGCACGTCGAGCCGCTCAAGGCTGCTGAGCAAATGCCCGCAGACGTCACTCGCCTGCGCCGCATCCGCCACGTCCAGCGTTTCGGTAGCAAACGGATATTCGCCGTGAGGGAAAGCCAGATCGAACCCGGTCACCTGCGCCCCGGCCTCCACAAATGCCAGCGCGGTCGCATAGCCAATGCCCTTACCCGCGCCCGTCACCCAGACGGTTTTACCGGTAAAATCAAAAGCCATCACTTCACCTCGCGGGAGAGCAGCGCCCACCAGGCATCGAGGGTCGGATTTTTTGCCAGCATCACGAAATCAATGTCGCCGTGCACTTTGCGCCAGCGGGCGGCGAGCGCCATCATCCGTACTGAATCCAGACCATAGTCGATCAGGTTTTCATCATCCATCGGCTCGTCGGACTCGTCCAGCAGCGGCAGGATCAGCTCACGCAGCGCGGCTTTCGTTGCCGGAACGGACGGCAGCAGCTCGTCGGTCATCACCACGCGGCCCGAACGCCCTGCCACGTATTTCAGCGACATCAGGTGCTCGTCGCGGGTGAAATCCGCCAGCGCGTCGGCGATAAAGAACGGTTTAATGTCGCGCATAAAGGCGTCGGTGGCGGTGGTCATGCAGCCGATGTGGGCGTATACGCCGGTGATCAAAAGCTGGTTGCGCCCGGTCTCTTTCAGCATCTGCTCCAGCGGCGAGCGGTGAAACGCGCTGTAGCGCCACTTCACCAGCACGGTGTCCGCTTCATCCGGGGTCAGCTCAGCGACGATGCGCTGCTGCTCCGGCGAACGGGTCAGGCCCGGCCCCCACATGTCGTTCAGCAGGGCACGGTCTTCATCGCTCTGATCTTTCGGCTGCGCGGTGTAGTACACCGGAATATTGTGCTCTTTGCAGTACGCGCGCAGTTTAGCGATGTTCGCCACTACCTGCTGCATCATGTCGCTATTTTCGCCCCAGAAGTTCAGGAAGTACTCCTGCATATCGTGGATCAGCAGCGCGGCGCGCTCCGGTTCAAACGCCCAGTTCACTTTACTGGTCGGCAGTTCGGCGGCGGTTGGCAGCGCGTATGCGGTTAATTTTGGAATGGCCATTCTCTGTTCCTCAGCCCCGGGCGCGTTCAGCAAGCCACAGGCGCAACTGTTTCTTATCAACTTTGCCGACCGGCGTGAGCGGAAGCGCATCCACGCTCTCCACGCGGTCCGGCAGCTTAAATTCGGCAACGCCCTGCTCGCGCAGGAAGCGTCGCACCTCCACCGCGCGCAGGGGCTGTTTCACCACCAGGTACGCGCAGCTTTTTTCGCCCAGCAGGCTGTCCTCCATGCTCACCAGCGCGGCGTGGATCACCGCGTCGTGGCGCAGCAGCAGGTTTTCGATCTCTTCGGCGGCGATCTTCTCGCCACCGCGGTTGATCTGATCTTTCTCGCGCCCCTGCACGGTGATGTAACCCTGCTCGTCGATGGCGATCAGATCGCCCGAGCAGTAGAAACCGTTGGCATCAAAGGCGCTGGCGTTGTGTTCCGGGCTGTTGAAATAGCCGCGGAAGGTATACGGGCCGCGCGTCATCAGACGCCCGACTTCCCCGCGCGGCAGCGGGTTGCCGTCCTCATCCGCCACCCACACTTCATCGTCCGGGCACATCGGGCGGCCCTGGGTATTGATGATGCGCTCCGGCGCATCGTCGAGGGCGGTGTAGTTCACCAGCCCTTCCGCCATGCCAAACACCTGCTGAAGCTGGCAGCCAATTTCCGCCGGAATGCGCGCCGCAAGCGTGGCGGAGAGACGTGCGCCGCCTACCTGGAGCAGTTCGAGGGATTTCAGCTGGGCGTTCCCCGCGCCGTCGGCAATCGCCTGCAACCACAGGCTGACCGCGGGCGGCACCAGCGAGGTGACGTTGATCTGATGCTGCTCAATCAGCGGGAAGCAGAGCGTGGCGCTCGGATCGTTCGCCAGCACCACGCAGCCGCCCGCCGTGAAAACGCCTAACGATCCCGGCGAACTCATGGCGTAGTTGTGCGCCGCGGGAAGCGCGTTCAGATAGCGGGTGTGCGCAGTGATACCGCAGATTTCGTTGCTGCGGCGAATGCTGTAGTCGTAGTCGTTGTGCGTACGCGGGATCAGCTTCGGCGTGCCGGTGCTGCCGCCGGAGAGCTGGAAGAACGCCACTTCGTCGGCGGGCGTCGGGTTCGGGATGAAATTGTCCGCCGGGCGTGAAATCGCCGCCTCCAGCGCGTGTTCGCCCTTATCGCCGCGTAGCAGCACAACGCGTACCGAGCGATGCGCATCCACAAAGGTGTTGAGAAAATCATCGCCCGAGAACAGCGCGTGGTCGCGATCGGCAATCAGTACGGCGGGTTTGATCTGCTCCGCGTAGGCGTTGAGTTCACTGCGCTGATGGCTAAAGAGCGCGTTGACCGGCGCGACGCCGATTTGCAGTAGCGCGAAGAAGGTGATGTAGAACTCGGCCACGTTGCCGAGCTGCACCAGCGCGGTCTCGCCGCGATGCAGCCCCTGCGCCTGAAGGGCGGACGCCAGATTCGTCACCGCCTGATTAAACGCGCGGTAGGTAATGCGGCGATCGCCGTCAATTATCGCGACCGCATCGCTGTCCGCATGGTCCGTCAGGATGTGGGTCAGCGGCAGATCCTGCCAGTAGCCTTTTTCACGGTAGCGCCGGGCAAAATCCTCAGGCCAGCGGGTAAAAGGGATGGTCATGAGTATTCCTTAGTGCAAACCAAACACGTTGAGCATGGTGGAGAGCTTCACGCCCGTCTCGCGCCACTCGCCCACCGGGGAGGAAGCAGGCACAATGCCCGCGCCGGCAAACAGGCGAACGGTATTTTGATGCAGCCGCGCGCAGCGGATAGTTACCACCCACTCGCCGTTACCTTCGCTGTCGCACCAGCCAACAATGCCGCCGAACAGTTCGCGGTCGAAGGGCTCCAGCTCGGCAATGAGTTCTTTTGCCGCCTGATGCGGGAAACCGCTCAGGGCCGGGGTCGGGTGCAGCAGGCAGGCCAGCGTCAGGGCGTTCTCGTTTTCACGCGCGTCACCCTCAACCGGCGTGGCCAGATGCCACAGCGTTGGGGTGGTAATGAGCTGCGGGGAAGCCGGCATGCTCAAATGATGGCTGCGCGGTTCCAGAATGGTTTTCATCGCCTGGGTTACCAGGTCGTGCTCGTGACGGTCTTTTTCGGAGGCCAGCAGCTTAGTGCCCGCTTCGCGATCCAGCACATCGTCCGGCTGACGGCGCGCAGAGCCCGCCAGCGGCAGCGAACTAAAGTGCGCGCCCTCTTTACGCAGCAGCAGTTCCGGGCTGGCGCCCAGCAGCACGCCGCCGTCTTCCAGCGGTACGTGGAAGTTAAAGCTCGCCGGGTTCTGGGCGATAAGACGCTCCATCAGCGCGCTGCTATCAATCTGTTTGTCGGTGGCAATATCAATCAGGCGCGACAGCACCACCTTATTCACCTGCGGCGTGGCTGTGAGCGACGCGGCGCGGGCCACCATCTCCTCGAAAATCGGCTGCGGCGGGATCTCGGTGCGTTGTTGCACGTTCAGCGTCTGCGCGCCGGAGGCGTAGCGTGCGGACTGCTGACGCGCCGGGCGGGAGAAGGTTTGCCAGCGTTGCGGAATAAACAGCGATGACGGTTTGCGGGTATCGAAGGGGATCGCCCCTACCATCACCGGATGGGCAATGCCGCTGTTTTTCGCATTCCGGAAAGCCTGAGCTAATTTCTGCTGAAAGGGACCCGCCGGATCGTCACCGCCGACGGCGGGTTCAGAAAAACGGGCAAAACAGCCGGACGTGGTAAAACTGCGGTAAGGCGACATAAAGAAAAAGCTATCTGCTTGCAGCGTAGTCGCGGTGTGCTGAACTTCCTCAGCCAGGGACGTGTCCATATCATCCTCCTTAAAATGATAAAAGAAGCAATAATGATTATCATTTATATTTTCGTCGGCTAACCTAATCCCACATCGCCCCGCTGTCAACCGTCGGGCAAATAACTTGTGCGACAAACGCTTGCATCCCTTCCCTACAGCCATGAAAATGAGAAGCATTATCTTCAATAAAATCAGGATGCCGCTCTGTGAAAATCGCTGCCGTTTGCCGCAATGCCCTTCTTTTAACAGGACTTTTTGTTTTAGGACTAACCTCAGCCGCCGCCGACGACTGGCCGCGCCAGGTCTCCGACAGCCGCGGCGTTCACACGCTTGAGAGCAAACCGACGCGCATTGTCTCCACCAGCGTGACCTTAACCGGCTCCCTGCTGGCCATTGACGCGCCGGTCATTGCCAGCGGAGCGACCACGCCGAACAACCGCGTGGCGGATGCGCAGGGCTTTTTACGTCAGTGGGGCGATATCGCGAAGCAGCGTAAGGTTGCCCGGCTGTACATCGGCGAGCCGAGCGCCGAAGCGGTCGCGGCCCAGATGCCGGACCTGATTTTGATCAGCGCCACCGGCGGGGATTCCGCGCTTGCGCTCTACGATCAGCTTTCCGCCATCGCGCCGACGCTTATCATCAATTACGACGACAAAAGCTGGCAGGAACTGCTGACCCAGCTGGGGACGATCACCGGGCAGGAGACACAGGCCGCAGAGCGCATCGCTGCCTTCGATAAACAGCTCGCCCAGGTGAAGCAGCAGATGAAGCTGCCGCCACAGCCGGTGAACGCCATCGTTTACACCGCCGCGGCACACACGGCGAACCTGTGGACGACAGACTCCGCGCAGGGCAAGCTGCTGCACCAGCTGGGCTTTACGCTGGCGGACCTGCCTGCCGGTTTGCAGACCTCAACAAGCCAGGGCAAGCGCCACGACATTATTCAGCTGGGTGGAGAAAATCTGGCGACGGGGCTGAACGGCGAAGGACTGTTCGTGTTTGCCGGCGACCAGAAAGACGTGAATGCGATTTACGCCAATCCGCTGCTGGCGCATCTGCCGTCGGTGAAGAACAAGCGCGTCTGGGCGCTGGGAACGGAGACGTTCCGCCTGGATTATTACAGCGCGATGCTGGTGTTAGACAGATTGAATGCGTTGTTTAAGTAGGCATTTTTCCTCCCTCTCCCCGTGGGAGAGGGCCGGGGTGAGGGCATCAGGCCGCACCGTCGTTCAACGCGACCTCCTGCCTGAACCGCCGCAATTCCACCAGCGTCACCAGTAAGATCGCGCCAACCATCGCTAACACAAACCCGCTGCTGCTCGCCGACGCCACCGGGGTCATTATCGCCCCCATCCCGCCGAGGATCGCCGCGCCAATTGCATCGCCCGTCACGTTCTGCGCGGTCCACAGGCCGTTAATGCGCCCGAGCATCCCTTCCGGCGTCTGGGTCTGGATCAGGGTGTACTGTAAAAGCGAGCTGACCGCGCTCAGCCAGCCAAAAATCACCAGACACATCACCCCCAGCGCCCACACCGGCATCAGGCTGAAGAAACCAATCGCGATAAACGAGGCCAGCGTCGCCACCAGCATGATCAGCCCCGGTCTCGCGCTCTGCGCCAGGTTGCCGCTGGTCAGTGCCCCACACGCGGCGCCAAGCGGAATGGCGGCGTACAGCACGCCAATCTCTGAGGCGCTCATCTGCCACTCGCCCGCCAGCGCCGGGTACAGCACGCGCACGGCGCTCGCCATCGTCAGCAGGCCGCCGAGCAGCGCAATGCCGCCAATTAACGGGTTGCTGAACAGAAAACGAATCGCGGCCATCAGGGACTTCAGCGGATGCTCGCGCGGCTGCGGCGGCGGTGGCAGGAGCGGCAGACGCAGCAGCGTCAGGGTGGTGATAAAGGTTCCGGCTGCGGCAAGGCCGTAGTTCCACGCCACGTTGCCGGTCGCCAGCAGCAGACCGCCCACCATCGGCGAAATCACCGAGCCGAGGCGCACGGTGAGCATGGTGATCGCCCCCGCCTGCATCAGGTTCTCGCGCCCGACCAGCGCGGGCGTGGCCGCCAGCAGCGCCGTCACGCCTAACGAGGCAAAAAAGCCGTCCCACAGGCCCAGGGCATAAATCACCATCAGCGACGGCTCCGGCAGCATGGCGTTCAGACACAGCCCGACAAAGCCCACCCCGCAGGTGCCGCGCGCCAGCAGGATAAGCTTTTTACGCTCGTAGCGGTCCGCCAGCACGCCGCCCACCATCAGGCCGATAAACATCGCCCCGCCGGTTAAGGTGACGGATAGCCCTACCAGCCAGCTGGAGTGAGTGATGGTCTGGATTTGCACCGGCACGGCCACACCAAGCAAACCGAGGGACAAAATGGAGATAAAGCGAGCGATAAAAACGGCGCGATACGCCGGGTGTGTTTTGAGCAGGCTGAGGTTAAGCAGCCAGGATTTTTGATTCATGACAAAGCCTTGAGTCTATTTCTACCCATTCCATGGGCGCACATGCTAACATAGCCAAATAAGATAGATAACGATAATCACTATCATTATCAAATCATGGATGTTGCTATGTCGTTTTCCTCTTCTGCGGTGCGCGCCCTTGCCGTGCCCGTTTTATTGCTACTGCTAATCCTTGCGATTGCACTCAGCCTGCTGGTCGGCGCAAAACCGCTGCCCGCGTCCGTTATTGTCGATGCGCTATCCGGTACCTGTCAGAGCGCCGACTGCACCATCGTGCTCGACGCTCGCCTGCCCCGCACCCTTGCCGGCCTGCTGGCCGGTGGTGCGCTCGGCCTTGCCGGTGCCCTGATGCAAACCCTCACCCGCAACCCGCTGGCGGACCCTGGCATTCTCGGCGTGAACTCTGGTGCCAGTTTCGCCATTGTGCTCGGCGCGGCGCTGTTTGGTTTCACCTCTCCGTCTGAACAGCTGGTGATGGCCTTCTGCGGCGCGCTGGCCGCCTCGCTGGTGGTGGCGTTTACCGGCAGCCAGGGCGGCGGACAGCTCAGCCCGGTACGCTTAACGCTGGCGGGCGTAGCGCTCGCGGCGGTACTGGAAGGCTTGTCCAACGGCATCGCCCTGCTCAACCCGGACGTGTATGACCAGCTGCGCTTCTGGCAGGCGGGTTCGCTGGATATTCGTACCCTTGAAACCTTAAAAGTGGTGGTGATCCCGGCGAGCGTCGCTGCCGCCGTGGCGCTCTGTTTAAGCCGGGCGCTGAACAGCCTGAGCCTCGGCAGTGACACCGCGACCGCTCTCGGCAACCGCGTGGCGCGTACGCAGCTGACGGGCCTGCTTGCCATCACCGTGCTTTGCGGCAGCGCGACCGCCGTAGTCGGCCCGATTGCCTTTATCGGCCTGATGATGCCGCACATGGCGCGCTGGCTGGTGGGGGCGGATCACCGCTGGTCCCTCCCGGTAACGCTGCTGGCGACCCCTGCCCTGCTGCTATTTGCCGACGTGCTGGGCCGCCTGCTGGTGCCGGGCGAACTGCGTGTCTCGGTGGTCAGCGCCTTTATCGGCGCGCCGGTGCTGATCTTCCTGGTACGACGCAGACGCGGGGGTGGCGCATGATGGCCCCGTCCCGTCGTTTACTCACCAGCGTCGCCCTGCTGGTCGTCGCCTGTCTGCTGCTGGCGGTCTGGAGCCTGCAAAGCGGTGCCGTAACGCTTGATTTCGCGCAGGTCTTTCACGCTCTCACCGGCAGCGCGCCGCGTAACATCACCATGGTGGTCACCGAATGGCGACTGCCGCGCGTGGCAATGGCGATCCTGGTTGGCGCAGCACTTGGCGTCAGCGGCGCGATATTCCAGTCGCTGATGCGTAACCCCCTCGGCAGCCCGGACGTGATGGGCCTGAATACCGGCGCGTGGAGCGGCGTGCTGGTGGCGATGGTGCTGTTCGGGCAGCATCTCACGGCCATTACCTTTACGGCGATGGCGGGCGGCATTCTCACCTCCCTGCTTATCTGGGCCCTGGCCTGGCGCAACGGCATCGACACCTTCCGCCTGATCATCATCGGGATCGGCATCCGCGCGATGCTGATGGCGTTTAACACCTGGCTTCTGCTACAGGCGTCGCTGGAAACCGCACTCTCCGCCGGGCTGTGGTACGCCGGTTCCCTCAACGGTCTGACGTGGGTAAAAACCTGGCCCGCCGCGCCGCTGATTATCCTGATGTTTATCGGCGCGTTGCTGCTGGTCAGGCGCATGCGGCTGCTGGAGATGGGCGACGACAGCGCCTGCGCGCTGGGCGTGAGCGTAGAGCGCTCGCGCCTGATGCTGATGCTGGTGGCGGTCTTGCTGACCGCAGCGTCTACCGCCATCGCCGGGCCGATCTCGTTTATTGCCCTTGTCGCGCCGCATATCGCGCGGCGACTTAGCGGCACCGCGCGCTGGGGATTAACCCAGGCGGCGCTGTGCGGTGCAGTATTACTGCTGGCCGCCGATCTCTGCGCCCAGCGGCTGTTTACGCCTTATCAACTGCCGGTGGGCGTGGTGACCGTCAGCCTCGGCGGGATTTACCTCATCGTCTTGCTCGTTCAGGAGTCACGCAAGAAATGACAGATTTAACCACCCGCTTGCGCGGCGAAAACTTGACCCTCGGCTACGGCAAAAAAATCATTGCCCGGGACTTATCCGTTGCCATTCCGGACGGCCACTTCACCGCCATTATCGGGCCAAACGGCTGCGGCAAATCAACATTGCTGCGCACGCTGAGCCGCCTGATGTCGCCGGTTGAGGGCTGCGTGTTCCTCGACGGGGAGCAGATCCAGCGCTTCGCCAGCAAAGAGGTGGCGCGCCGAATTGGTCTGCTGGCGCAAAACGCCACCACGCCGGGGGATATTACCGTGCAGGAGCTGGTCTCCCGCGGGCGCTATCCGCACCAGCCGCTGTTTACCCGCTGGCGCAAGGAGGACGACGAGGCCGTGAAGCGCGCGATGCAGGCGACGGGCATCACCGAGCTGGCCCAGCAAAGCGTCGATACCCTCTCCGGCGGACAGCGCCAGCGCGCGTGGATCGCAATGGTGCTGGCGCAGGAAACCTCGATCATGCTGCTGGACGAGCCGACGACCTGGCTGGATATCAGCCATCAGATTGACCTGCTGGAGCTGCTGAGCGAGCTGAACCGTACGCAGGGGTACACCCTGGCGGCGGTGTTGCACGACTTAAACCAGGCGTGCCGCTACGCGACGCATCTGATTGCGCTGAGCGACGGCGAGATTGTGGCGCAGGGCGCGCCGAAGGAGATTGTGACGCCAGAGCTGATCGCGCGGATCTACGGCATGCGCTGCATGATTATTGACGATCCGGTGGCGGGTACGCCGTTGGTGGTGCCGCTTGGAAAACGTGCGGTCTGATGCCCTCACCCCGGCCCTCTCCCACAGGGAGAGGGAGCAAACCATCCCCTCTCCCCGTGGCAGAGGGTTAGGGTGAGGGGCATTTGCACTATCCTAAAATTTCCTTCAGTACCGGCCCAATTTTCTCAAACGCCTGCGGTGAAATAATATCCACGTGGGCGCAGTCCTGGCTGTAGACCTCCAGCTCGCCCACCCACGGCGCCCACGCGGCCTGAGGATCCTGGGTTCGCGTTCGCTCGGCGACAAACAGCGTCGCTTTACCGTCAAAGCGCGCGCTGTGTGCGGTGGTGAGCAGCCGCACCGCGTCGGCGTAGTTGCCCTCAATGGCGTTAAACAGCTCGCTGGAGCCCTGCCCCTGCTGGGCGGCGATAAACGCCTGACGTTCGCGCTCGATCTCTGCCAGCACCGCCGGATCAAGACCGTTGGCCTCTTTCTCCGCCCAGTTCTGGGTTTCCGGCGGCCAGGTATCCAGCAGGCCGAGGAACGCTACGTTTTCACCCTGCTCGCGCAGACGCGCCGCAATGCCCTGCGCCAGCGTGCCGCCGAGGGAATAGCCGAACAGGTAATACGGCCCCTGCGGCTGCTGCTTACGCAACGTGTTCAGATGATGTTCGATCACCCCATCGAGATCCGCGCACTGCTGCATCGGGCCGTTTGGCCGCGGCGACTGAATGCCGACGATGGACCAGCGCGGGCTGAGGTAGCGCGCCAGGACGCTAAACTGCCAGGCAAAGCCGGACGCCGGATGGAAGCAGAACAGCGTCGGGCCGTTGCTTTCACGCAGCGGCAGAAGGGTTTCATACCCCAGACGCTGCGCCTGCTCGTCGCTCATCTGCGAGTCCAGCAGGGCGCTAAGCTTGCTTACCGTCGAGGCGACCATAATCTGCCCCGGCGTGACCTTACGGCTGAACGCACGGCTGAGCTGAGCCGCGAGGCGCATCGCCAGCAGCGAGTGGCCGCCGAGGGCAAAGAAATCGGCCTCGATATCGTTCACCGCGCAGCCCAGCAGGGAAGAAAACGCCTGCGCCACGGCCACTTCGGTTTGCGTCTCAGGTGCGCGACCGGAAGTTCTGCTGGTCAGCTCCGGCAGCGGCAGCGCCTTGCGATCCAGCTTGCCGTTGGCGCTCAGCGGCAGCGCGCTGATTTGCAGCAGCACCACCGGCACCATATGCGGTGGCAGCTGGGCTTTGAGTGATGCAAGCAGCGCGTCGCGGTCCAGCGGTAAGCCAGATTCAGAAACCACGTACCCCACCAGCTGGCGGGCATCGCCACCCGTCGCCGCTGCCTGGTTGAACACGCAGGCGTGCGCCACGGCCTGAGCCACGTCCGGCAGCGACAGCATCGCCCGGTCGATTTCACCCAGCTCGATGCGCTGTCCGCGGATTTTCAGCTGGTCGTCGCTGCGGCCCAGATATTCCACCGCGCCGTTATCCAGCCAGCGGGCAACGTCACCGGTGCGGTACATCCGCTCGCCCGGCGCGAACGGGTCGGCGATAAAGCGGCTGGCGGTAAGGTCGGGGCGTCCCAGATACCCCTGCGCCAGCTGGATGCCGGTGAGATACAGATCCCCCGCCACGCCGAACGGTACCGGGCGCATCATCGCATCCAGAATGCGCAGCCCCGTATTCCATACCGGGAAACCGATCGGCACGCTGTTGCCCTCCACCGCCGCCAGCTCGGGGCCGTACGCCGGATACCAGCTGACGTCCACCGCTGCTTCGGTCGGGCCATAGAGGTTGTGCAGCGGCGCATGGGTGAGCAGTTCCCACTCGCGACACAGCGCAGTCGGCAACGCCTCGCCGCTACAGAACACCTGCTTCAGCGTCCTGCAACAGTGGGCGTTTTCCGGCGTCAGCGAGGCGACGAACGCCGCCAGCATCGACGGCACGAAGTGGGTGGTGGTTACGCCATATTCTGCGAAGAAGCTCTGCATCGCCTGCGGATCGCGGTGCGCGTCCGGCTCGGCCATCACCAGCTTCGCCCCGGCGATAAACGGCCACCAGAACTCCCACACCGACACGTCAAAGCTGCACGGGGTTTTCTGCGCCACCACGTCATGCGCCGTCAGTGGATAATGATCCTGCATCCACTTCAGGCGGTTAACGATGGCGGTATGGCCGACCATCACCCCTTTTGGACGTCCCGTCGAACCGGAGGTAAAGATGATGTACGCGGTTTGCTCCGGCTTCGCCAGGCGCAGAGGTTCAGCATCGGTGGCCGGTAATAGTGTGTTGTAACTAAAGGTGGCGATCGGCAGATCGCTAAAGCGCGGAAGCTGCTCGTCGGTGGTAATGAGCAGGGACGGCTTCGCGTCCTCGAGCATCATCCGCAGGCGATCGTCCGGGTAGCCGGTGTCGAGCGGCAGCCACGCGGCGCCCGCCTCCACAATGCCGTGCAAGGCTAACGTCAGGAATACCGAGCGCGGAAGCGCCACCGCCACGCTGTCGCCCGGCTTCACGCCGCGCGCGCGCAGCAGGTTTGCCAGCGCGACCACCTGCTCGCGCATCTGGCGGTAGTTCAGTTCAGTATGGGCATCCGCCAGCGCGGGGGCGTCCGGCGTTTTGCTCGCCTGCTCCGCGACCAGATCCGCCAGCGTGGTGGACGGCAGCGCCAGCCCGGTATCGTTAATGCGCGCCAGCCGGGCATACTCCTGCTCTGATACGGTTTCCACGTCGCCACAGCGCAGGTCCGGGTTGGCGGCAAACTGCGTCAGCATTGCGTTCAGCCGCGCCGCGTGACCCTTTAGCGTCGCCTCGTCGTAACGCTGCCCGTTGGCGAGGATCTCAATGCTCAGTCCGCCCTGCTCGTCCGGGAACAGCGCAAGCTCCAGATCGTTCACCGGGCCGGTCGCCAGCGTGTGGGTAATGGCCTCCACGCCGTCGATATCCAGCTGATAATCGAACACCTTGACGTTCAGCACCGGACCAAACAGGGCTTCATCGCCTGCGGCACGTCCGCTGTCGCGCACGATCTGTTCGGCGTCGTAACGCTGATGGCGACGCATCTTTTTCAGCTGGTTCGCCAGGCGCAGCGCCAGTTCCGGCAGGCTCTCGTGCGGGCGAATATTCACCGCCAGCGGCAGGACGTTGAGCACCGGTCCGGTCGCGGTCAGCGCGGCGGAGCCCATGCGGCGCATAAAGATAAACCCGGCGGCGTAGTCCAGCCGTCCGGTCAGGCGGCCCAGCCACAGCACCACCAGCGCAAGCGCCAGATCGGTACGCTGCGCCTGGCCTGCCATCTGTGCAAGCTGGCTGAAAGCACGTCCGTCCATCGCCATTTTCAGGCGCAGGATGTCGGTGGTGGCGGCGTGTCCAGGCAGGGGCGCGGAAGAGAGCGAGACCGGAGAAGGAAGCTGTTGGCGCTGTTCGGCCCAGAAAGCACCGTCGCGCTGATACGCCTCACTGTCGCGATAGCGCTGATACTCCTCCACCACCTCGGCGAAAGGGGTAAACGGGGAGGCGGGCGCGGGTTTCCCTTTCTGCCACGCAGCGTAAATGGCGGCGATCTGACGCGTAATGGCCGGGAAACTGAAGCCATCTACCACCAGATGATGATACCGCTGATACCAGTACCAGTGGCTTTCTCCCACCTGAATCAGCTGGTGAAACGCCAGCGGCTGACCGCTGTCGACGCGCAGGTTCTGCTTGAGATCGGCCTCCATCAGCGCCACGGCGGCGTCGTGGGAGTCAACGCGCACGATGGACGGCTCCGGCAGGAGCATGGCCTCATCGATCCACTGCCACACCTCACCGTGATCTTCGGCAAAACGCATCCGCAGGGTGTCGGCCTGCATCATGCCTTCAGCGATGGCTTTTGCCAGCAATGGCGCATCGATAGCGCCTTTCAGCTCGGTATAGTGCGCGACGCTCCAGGCGTTTGGCAGGGAGGAAAGCTGCTCTGCCATCCAAATCCCCGGCTGGGCGGCGACAAGAGGGAGACGGTTCATGCGCGCTCCCCCGCAAAATAAAACGGCTCAAGCGTCTGCCACTGTTCCGCCAGCCACTGCTGGCACGCCTCCTGAGATTGCGGTTCGCAGACCACGCGCCAGCCCGCGGGCAACTCGCACTGCTGCGGCCACAGGCTGTACTGCCCCTGGTCATTTTGCAAAATGGCGAACTGTCCCTGCGGATTATCGAAAGGATTGCTGAATTCCATACAGACTCCGTTATTGAATAAGCGGCTGCCAGAGGGTCATCAGCCCCTGCGTCAGCCCACCGCGCCAGCAAAGCGCATCGTGTCCGCCGTCAACCTGACGCCAGAAAACCGGTTGCTGAGTGTGTAGTTCGGCGAGGATCGCCTGGTTTGCGCGCAAAATAAGCGGCTCGTTGCGCCCGGCCTCAAGGACGATGCGCAGCCCGCGAGCGGTTTTTTCACCCGCTTTGAGTTGTTCGATGAGCAGCCCGTCCTGCTGCGCGCCGCGGTGCGGCCACCAGTAGGATCCGGACTGGCTGAGGATGCAGCCAAAACGCTGCGGCCAGTTGAGGCCCGCATAGAGGGAAGAGAGTCCGCCGAAGCTCTGACCCGCCACCACGGTATGGTCGGCGCGGTCGCTGAACGGGGCCATGCTTTTCACTTGCGGGAGAAGTTCTTCCTGCACCGCCAGCCAGAAATCAGGGTTGCACGGCAGCTCGCGGCTGCGGTGTGCGGTGTCAATGACGTCAATTAAGACATAAACCGCAGGCGGCAGTTTGCCTTCATGGGTGAGCGACGCCAGAGCAGGCCAGACGGGCATGCTTTCGGCCCAGAACTGCCCGTCAAGCAGCACCGCCAGCGGGCGCTCGGGGCTTTCATCCCCGGTGGTAAAAATCCACACGCGACGACGGTTCTTCAGACGCGCGCTGTGCCAATCAATACAGACAGGCTTATTGTAAGGGGTATCGGGATGGTTCCAGCCGGGCTGTACGGGCGCCTCCGGCATCTCCAGCGCCGAGACGGCGTGCCCGCGCCCGCCGCGCCAGCTTTGCGGATTCAGCGGGTCGGACACCGCGTGCGGCAACAGTTTACGCCAGCCTTCGCGCAGCGCCATGCGGTCCGGCTGCTCGCCTTCAAACACTGCATCGGCAAAATCGTTTTCGTTATCGGAGGGGATAAAACAGTAGCTGCCGCGCCATTCGGGACTGAACTCGCCCTGCCACTGCCAGACGTCGGTATCCGGGATACGTTCAAGGGATTGCGGACGGGCATTTTGATGGTGATCGGTCACGCCGGTGACGTAGAGCCAGACGCGTTTCACCGTCGAGGTTTTCTGCGTTCCCGCCGGGTCCCGCCACCAGAATGTCACGCGATAGTTTTCCTGATGACGTTCCCGTTCCGGCCCGTTTTTCGCCTGCCACCACGCTTCACTTCCGGTTGTTAACACCGTCACCCTTATAACCCCATGTTTAACAGTCTTTTTTGTTTCAGAGCAAATTTTATTGATAATATTATTGATAACTATTTGCATTTGCAATAGCGTAATGCCCGCGCTGTGGGAAGCGCGCTCATTAAATAACCATAAAAGCGGGACGTACAATGAATAAGAAGATTCACTCTCTGGCCTTGCTGGTCAATTTAGGGATTTATGGTGTCGCGCTGCCCGCCATGGCAGACGACAACACCGCCTCCGCGCAGCACGAAGACACCATGGTGATCACTGCCGCCGAGCAGAATTTGCAGGCGCCGGGCGTGTCGACCATCACCGCCGATGAGATCCGCAAAAACCCGCCAGCGCGCGACGTGGCGGAAATCATCCGCACCATGCCGGGCGTTAACCTGACCGGCAACTCCACCAGCGGCCAGCGCGGGAACAACCGTCAGATTGACATTCGCGGCATGGGCCCGGAAAACACCCTGATCCTGATCGACGGCAAGCCGGTCACCAGCCGCAACTCCATCCGTCTGGGCTGGCGCGGCGAGCGTGATACCCGCGGCGATACCGGCTGGGTCCCGCCGGAGATGATCGAGCGCATCGAAGTGATCCGTGGCCCGGCTGCTGCCCGCTACGGTAACGGTGCGGCGGGCGGCGTGGTGAACATCATCACCAAAAAATTTGACGACCAGTGGCACGGCTCCTGGAACACCTACCTGAACGCGCCAGAGCATAAAGACGAAGGTTCCACCAAACGCACCAACTTCAGCCTGAGCGGCCCGCTGGGCGGGGATTTCAGCTTCCGCATGTACGGTAACCTGGATAAAACCCAGGCCGACGCGTGGGATATCAACCAGGGTCACCAGTCTGACCGCACGGGCGCTTACGCCAACACCCTGCCCGCAGGCCGTGAAGGTGTGGAAAATAAAGACATCAACGGCGTGGTGCGCTGGGACTTCGCGCCGATGCAGTCGCTGGAGTTTGAAGCGGGCTACAGCCGCCAGAACAACCTGTATGCGGGCGACACGCAGAACACCAACAACGACAACGCGCTGGTGAAGAAGAACTACGGTAAAGAGACTAACCGTATCTATCGTCAGAACTTCGCCGTGACCTGGAACGGCGGCTGGGATAACGGCATCACCACCAGCAACTGGGCGCAGTACGAGCACACCCGCAACTCTCGTCTGGGTGAAGGGTTGGCGGGCGGTCTGGAAGGCCTGTTCAACAGCAATAAATTCACCGATACCGATCTGGCCGACGTGATGCTGCACAGCGAAATCAACCTGCCGATTGATTTCATTGTGAACCAGAACCTGACGCTCGGCACCGAGTGGAACCAGCAGCGCATGAAGGACTCAACCTCCTTTACACAAACCCAGCAGGGGGGCCCCATCCCGGGCATGAGCGAAGATCGTAGCCCGTACACGTCAGCGGAGATCTTCTCCCTGTTTGCCGAAAACAACATGGAGCTGACCGACAGCACCATGCTGACCCCTGCCCTGCGCTTCGACCACCATACTATTGTGGGTAATAACTGGAGCCCGTCCCTGAACCTGTCGCAAGGTCTGGGGGATGACTTCACCCTGAAGATGGGCATCGCGCGCGCCTATAAAGCGCCAAGCCTGTATCAGACCAACCCGAACTACCTGCTGTACAGTAAAGGCCAGGGCTGCTACGCCAGTTCCGACGGCGTGGGCTGCTACATGATGGGTAACGACGATCTGAAAGCGGAAACCAGTATCAACAAAGAGATTGGCCTGGAGTGGAAACGCGACGGCTGGCTGGCTGGCGTGACCTGGTTCCGCAACGACTACCGCAACAAGATTGAAGCGGGCTACGCGCCGATTGGCCAGACGTCCACCGGCAAAGTCACCACCGATATCTACCAGTGGGAAAACGTGCCGAAGGCGGTAGTGGAAGGTCTGGAAGGCTCCCTGAACGTGCCGGTCAGCGACACCATCAACTGGACCAACAACATCACCTACATGCTGCAAAGTAAGAACAAGGAGACCGGCGATCGTCTGTCGATCATCCCGGAGTATACGCTGAACTCTACCCTGAGCTGGCAGGTACGTCAGGATGTCTCATTGCAGTCGACCTTCACCTGGTACGGCAAGCAGCAGCCGAAGAAGTACAACTACAAAGGTCAGCCGGTGACCGGGTCTGAGAAAGACGAAGTCAGCCCGTACAGCATCGTTGGCCTGAGCGCGACCTGGGACGTGACCAAAAACGTCAGCCTGACCGGCGGCGTGGACAACGTCTTCGACAAGCGCCAGTGGCGCGCGGGTAACGCCCAGACCACGGGTAATACCACGACGGGTGCGTATATGTACGGCGCGGGTGCGTATACGTATAATGAACCGGGTCGCACCTGGTACATGAGCGTAAATACGAGGTTCTGATACAGGCAGTGACTTCCCCCTCTCCCTGTGGGAGAGGGCCGGGGTGAGGGCGAGGTAAAAGCAAAACGGCAACCCCGTTGCCGTTTTTAGTGTTTGCTCCCTCTCCCTTTGGGAGAGGGCTGGGGTGAGGGCATCAGGCCGCACAATACAGAAGGAAAACCATGCACACCACCCACAGCACATTTTCTCTCGCTGGCCACACCCTCCACCGCATCACCTTCGACCCCACCACCTTTACGGACGCCGATCTCCTCTGGCTCCCCCACCACGCCCAGTTGGCTAACGCCGGACGCAAACGCAAGGCCGACCACCTCGCAGGCCGCATCGCCGCCGCGCACGCCTTACCTGACTACACCATGCCCGCCATCGGCCCCAGCGGGGAACCGCTCTGGCCGCAAGATATTTCCGGCAGCATCACCCACAGCGGCACGCAGGCGATAGCCGTCGTCACGCAATACCCGGTGCTTATCGGCATCGATTGTGAAACGATCCTCTCCGAAAACGAAGCCAGGGAAATCAAAGACGGCATCATTGATACACAGGAAGAACCTGTGCTTTCCCGCCTGGGTTACCCGTTCGCCCTCGCCCTGACGCTGGTTTTCAGCGCCAAAGAGAGCCTGTTTAAGGCCCTCTTTCCGCAGGTACAGGCCTGGATGGGTTTTGACTGCGCCCGCGTTACCAAGCTCGACGACAAGACGCTCACGCTGGCATTGACCTGTCAACTAGCAGACTTTCAAGAAGGCACCGCCTTCCCCCTGCACTGGCAGCAGCACGGCGAACAGGTCATCACTCTGCTGTCACACGCTCCTGCGACGAGCCTTCACGCTGGTCACCACAAACGTCACGATAAACACCATCGCGAACAGGACCACAATGGTCGGCGCAGGCGCGCTGTCGAGATAAAACGAGGCATACACGCCGCTTACCGACACCAGCGCTGAAACGGCGACCGCCACCAGCAGCGCCATGTGAAAGCGTCGGGTAATCAGCACCGCCACCGCGCCGGGGGCAATCAGCAGGGAAATCGACAGAATGATCCCCACCGCTTTCAGCGTCGCCACAATGGTCAGCGAAACCATGCACAGTAAGCCGTAGTGCAGCCAGCGGGTGCGCAGGCCACTCGCCTGCGCCTGCTGATAGTCAAAGCAGAACAGCAGAAAATCGCGCCACTTCAGGCCAATCACCAGCGCAATCATCCCCGCGACGAGACCGCTTTGCAGAATGTCCATCCCGTTAATACCCAGCATATCGCCGAACAGAATGTGGTCGAGATGCACCTCAGGTTTGACGGCGATATAGAGGATCAGCCCGGCGCCGAACATGCCGGAAAAGACGATCCCCATGACCGTATCCTGTTTGATGCGGCTGTTATCCTTCAGGTATCCGGTGGCGACCGCGCAGAACAGACCGGCCACGAACGCGCCCAGCGCCAGCGGCAGGCCCATCATCCAGGCCAGCACGACGCCGGGAAACACCGCGTGGCTCATGGCGTCGCCCATCAACGCCCAGCCTTTCAGTACCAGAAAAACCGACAGCAGCGCGCAGGGCACGGCCACCAGGAGTGAAATCAGCAGCGCGTTGTTCATAAACGCAAACTGGAAGGGTTCGAGGAGCAGCGTCATCATGGGTGTGCCTCCCGCGCCCGACGACGGCTGGCAAGCAGTCCGTGCTTCGGCGCAAAGACGAACGCCAGCAGGAACAGCAGCGTCTGGGCGACCACGATAATGCCGCCGGTGGCGCCGTCCAGGTAATAGCTGGCCCACGCGCCGAGGAAGCTGGTGATGCTGCCAATGGCGACGGCAATCATCAGCAGGCGCGGGAAGCGGTCGGTCAGCAGCCACGCGGTCGCGCCGGGCGTGACCACCAGACAGATCACCAGAAATGCGCCGACGGTTTGCAGCGCCGCCACGGTAGAGACCGCCAGCAGCGTGAAGAAGAGAATTTTCAGGCGTTCAGGACGCAGACCGATGGCGCGGGCGTGGTTCTCATCAAAAAAGGTCACCATCAGATCTTTCCATTTGAACAGCAGGATAACTATCGACACCACGCCGATAATCGCCAGCTGGACGATATCTTCCGGGTCGATAGCCAGAATATTGCCGAGGACGATGGTCTGAATGTTCACCGAGGTCGGGTTGAGCGAGACCATAAACAGCCCCAGCCCGAAAAAGGAGGAGAAGATCAGCCCGATAATGGCGTCCTCCTTCAGGCGGCTGCGCTGGTTGAGAAACAGCATGCTGCCCGCCGCCAGCCCACCCGATAAAAACGCCCCCAGCGAGAACGGCAGCCCGAGCATGTAAGCGCCCGCTACGCCCGGCACGATGGAGTGCGACAGCGCATCGCCGATCAGCGACCAGCCTTTGAGCATGAGATAGCAGGAGAGAAACGCGCACAGCCCGCCCACCATCGCCGAGACCCACATCGCGTTGAGCATGTACTCGTAGCCGAAGGGTTCGAGAAGCACGTTCATTTGGCCTCCTGACGGTGCGTGACGAAGGGGCGTTCGTCGTCGGTTATGATGCGATCTTCCGAGCCGCTGAGCACCACGTGGCGCAGCACGCCGCTGAAGGCGCGCTCGAGATTCTCGGCGGTAAAGGTGGTTTCCGTCGGGCCGCTCGCCAGCACGGTGCCCTTGACCATCACCGTGTAATCGCAGAATTCCGTGACCGAGCCCAGGTTATGGGTCGAGACCAGCATCGTTTTACCCTCGTCGCGCAGCTCCCGCAGCAGGCTGATGATCCTGGCTTCGGTTTTGACGTCCACGCCGGTAAACGGCTCGTCGAGCAGGATCACCTCGCCCTGCTGGGCAATCGCCCGCGCCAGAAACACGCGCTTCTTCTGCCCGCCGGACAGCTCGCCAATCTGCCGATGGCGCAGCTCGAGCATATCCACACGCTTCAGGGCGTCGGTGACGATCTGCTTATCGCATTCTTTGGGACGACGCAGAAACCCCATATGCCCGTAGCGGCCCATCATCACCACGTCCTCGACGAGCACCGGAAACGACCAGTCGACCTCTTCCGACTGCGGCACGTAGGCGACCAGGTTCTGACGCAGCGCCCGGTGAGGCGGCAGCCCCAGAATGGAGATAGTGCCGCTCGCCGCCCGCACAAACCCCATCACCGCCTTAAACAGCGTGGACTTGCCGGAACCGTTCACCCCCACCAGGGCAGCAATCGATCCGCCCGGCACGCTGAACGACGCGTCGCGCAGCGCCGTGTGGCCATTGCGGTAGGTCACGGTCACGTCGGTTACAACAATACCTTTCTGCATGATTACTCCTTCATCCCGTCGCGGATGCCCTGCACCAGCGTGCGGGTGGTGACGTTCAGCAGATCGATATAGGTTGGCACCGGACCGTTTTCCGCGCTCAGAGAGTCGACGTACAGCACGCCGCCATAGTGGGCGCCGGTTTCACGCGCCACCTGACGGGCGGGCTTATCCGAGACCGTGCTTTCGCTGAACACCGCCGGAATGTGATGTTTTTTCACCAGATCGATAACCTTGCGCACCTGCTGGGGCGTGCCCTGCTGATCGGCGTTGATCGGCCACAGGTAAAGCTCCTTCAGGCCCAAATCCCGCGCCAGATAGGAAAAAGCCCCTTCGCTGGTCACCATCCAGCGTTTGTCTTCCGGTATCTCCGCGACCTGCTTGCGCAGCGGTTCGAGAGTGGAGGTGATCTTCTGCTTGTAAGCATCAGCGTTGCGCTGATACGTCTGTGCGTTGGCCGGATCGTACTTCACCAGCGCGTCGCGGATGTTATCGACGTAAATCAGGGCGTTGTCCGGCGACATCCACGCGTGCGGATTGGGCTTGCCGTTATAGGGCCCTTCGCTGATGCCCATCGGGGTGATGCCTTTGGTGACAATCACCTCCGGCACACCGTTCAGATGCTGATAAAAGCGCTGGAACCACAGCTCCAGATTCATGCCGTTCGCCAGGATCAGCTGTGCCTTCTGCGCGCGTTTGATATCGCCCGGGGTGGGCTGGTATTCGTGAATTTCCGCGCCCGGTTTGGTGATGGAGGTGACCTCTGCGGCATCCCCCGCCACGTTTTTCGCCATATCAGCGATAACGGTAAAAGTGGTGATGACCTGGAACTTTTCAGCCGCCAGCGCGCCCGTGGTGGTCGCGGTCATGAGCAGCGCGCCGAGTAACAGACGCTTCAATCCTTGCCGTGGATGCATCGCAGAAGTCTCCTGAGGTGATTAAAATCAAAGCAAAATTAGCCTGTGCTATAAGGTATAGCACAGGCTATATTTAAATGAAAATAATTATCATTAAAGCTGTGTCAACGGAGGGAGAGCCTGATGGCGCTTCGCTTATCAGGCCTACGGTAAAGCAGTTTTGGAGTTTTGTAGGCCGGGTAAGCGCAGAGCCACCCGGCATAAGGGCGACTCACTGCCCGGCAAGTGCCTTATAAAATGCAGGATTCTCCCGAATCACATTAAGTACCTTCGCCGCCAGCCCGGTTGGGTTGCGACGTTTAGACTCCCAGCTCTTTATCGTATCGACGCTCGTGCCAAGCGCCTTCGCCATTTCGCTTTGCGTGATACTGAGCTGCTCTCTGATGGCGCGCACATCAGCAACTTCATAGCGGGTTACCCGGGAAGCGGCTTTTCTTCCGTTATGGATCTCAACGGCCTCTTCAAGCGAAGATTTTAATTCATTGAAAATACTCATTATCAGCCTCCACCTGCCTGATTAGGGTACATAGTACACCTCAAATTTACGGCACTGGAAGCAGTATTTTTCAGAATGGAAGTCAGCTTTTTAAGTTCTGCTTTCTCTGTCTCTGTCAGGCTGTCCTTTATGCATTTTGGATAGGCCATAATGAAATAGATCACCTCCTCTGTGGCAAGAAAGTAAATCACTCTGATCCCCCCTCTCTTTCCCTTTGAGCCTGCCGCCATCCTTATTTTACGTAACCCCCCCGTCTGCTGGATCAGGTCACCTTTATCAGGCCAGGCAATAAGTTCCTTTTGCAGATCCTTTAATTCATCATCCGTAGCAATGCTTTTAATCTGTCGGGTAAAGAGTGATGTTTCGATAAACTCTATCGCATGACTCATCCATAGTTCCTTCCCTAAACGCAGCAAAAGCCCGAATGCTTCAGCATCAGGCTCTTGCTGCATGGTTACTCTTCCTTGAGTAATGCTGCGCCAAATAACTGTATTTATATACAGTCTGAAGGTATTTTAAGAATCCGTTTAGACATCCGGGAACATCACGCTATTCCCCGGTGCTTCCCTGTGCAGATGGATAAAGTTCAGGTGCCGTTCATACTGGTCCAGAATGTCCGTAATCACCTGCTCCTTGCTGTAATCCATCAGATCATTCCCCTGGCTGCCTTCCAGCAGGAACGTCTCCAGGCGGTAGTAGGTCGACTTCCCGCTGCGCGCGCGGTAGGTGAACCCGGGCACCGAATACTGCTGCGGCCAGATCTGATAGACAAAGTTCTGCTCGTCGCCCATGTGCACCAGCAGATCCAGGTGCCCCAGATTTTCGCCCTCTTCCGGGGGCAGGTTTTTCAGCTCCACGTAGGCGCCACGCAGCTTCAGCTCCTGGGCCACCTCTTCCATCGCCGGGAAACAGACCGTCTCCATCATCTGTTTGGTGTAGCGCGTACCGGGGTAATTCATCAGGCGCGAGAGGCGTTTTTTCCAGCTCAGCCTGTCCTGCGCGCCCAGCGGACGCGGGGCGGTGTCGCGGCTGGCGCTGACGCGGCGGTAGTCTTCCACCTTAAGCGATTTATACAGCCCGGCCATCACGAAGAAGATCACGAAGCTGAACGGCAGGCCCATGATCACCGTGGTGTTCTGCAACGCAGAGATACCGTTGGTCATCAGCATGCCGAGCGTCAGCAGGCCGATGGCGACGGACCAGAAGATGCGCAGCCAGTTCGGCGCGTCGCTGTTAATGTCCTTGAGCTTCGAGGTGAAGTTCCCCAGCACCAGCGCGCCAGAGTCCGCCGAGGTGACGTAGAACAGCAGGCCGGTGATGGTCGCTACGGACGCGCTAAAGGTGAACGCCGGGTACTGCGCCAGCAGGCTGTAGAAGCCGCGCTCCGGGTGCGCCATCGCTTCCTGGGCAAAAGTCGCATTGCCGTGGATGATCTCGTGCAGCGCGCTGTTGCCGAAAATCGACAGCCACAGCAGGGTAAAGGTGAACGGGATGATCAGCGTGCCCATCACGAACTGACGGATGGTGCGCCCACGCGAAATACGCGCCAGGAACAAGCCGACAAACGGCGACCACGCCACCCACCACGCCCAGAAGAACAGCGTCCAGTTGTTCATCCACTCTGTCGGACGGTCAAAGGCGAAGCTGTTCAGCGTCATGCCCATAAAGCGGTTCACGTAATCACCCACGTTCAGTACTAAGGCATTGAGCAGGAACGAGGTGTCGCCCATAAACAGCACGAACAGGATCAGCCCCAGCGCCAGCGCGACGTTCAGTTCGGAGAGCACGCGAATCCCTTTATCCACGCCGGAGGTCACCGAGATGGTGGCGATAATCACCGACAGCGCAATCAGCGCCGCCTTCGCCGCCATCGAATCCGGGATGTCAAACAGCACGCTCAGCCCGTAGTTGAGCTGCACCACGCCAATTCCGAGCGTGGTGGCGATGCCGAAGATGGTGCCGATCACCGCCGCAATGTCGACGCTGTGGCCAATCGGACCGTTGATCTTTTTGCCGAAAATCGGGTACAGCGCGGAGCGGATGGTAAGGGGCAAATTATAACGATAGCTAAAGTATCCGAGCGCCATGCCCATCAGGGCGTACATCGACCAGCCCGTCAGGCCGTAGTGGAACAGCGTCCAGACCATCGCCTGGCGCGCGGCCTCCATCGTCTGCCCTGCCCCTTCCGGCGGCTGCATATATTGCGTGACCGGTTCCGCCACGGAGAAGAACATCAGGTCGATGCCGATGCCTGCGGCAAACAGCATTGCGGCCCAGCTCAGCAGGCTGAACTCGGGCTTAGACTGCTCTGGCCCGAGCTTTACCGAACCGAAGCGCGAGCAGGCAATGCAGACCACGAACACGATGTAAAGCGTCGCGGCCAGCAGATAGTACCAGCCGAAGGTCTTTGACACCCAGTCCAGAGTGCGCCCAATCCACTCGGCAGAAAAATCACGAAAGAAGATGGTCGTCAGGGAAAACAACAAAATCAGCCCGGCGGACGTATAAAAAACGACCGGGTTGATTTTGTCTTTTTCTCTGTCTTGTGAAAGGTCTGTCATCCAGTATCCCCACTGTTTTTGTAACTATTGAAATCCAAAATCGCAACAATTAAGACACATTTTATATTGAACGTCCAATCAAAAACCGCTTTAATAGATTACCAACGCTGATGAATGGAGTGGCAAAAATGCCCAAAGTGGGGATGCAGCCGATCCGGCGCAGGCAGCTAATCGATGCCACGCTGGAAGCAATTAATGAAGTGGGAATGCATGACGCAACCATCGCGCAGATCGCCCGTCGGGCGGGCGTATCTACGGGGATCATCAGCCACTATTTCAAAGATAAAAACGGTCTGCTGGAAGCGACCATGCGCGACATCACCGGTCAGCTGCGCGACGCGGTATTAAGCCGTTTACGCGCCCTGCCGGACGGCAGTGCAGAGCAGCGCTTGCAGGCGATTGTCGGCGGCAATTTTGATGAAACTCAGGTTAGCGGCGCGGCGATGAAGGCCTGGCTGGCCTTCTGGGCCAGCAGCATGCATCAGCCGATGCTCTACCGTTTGCAGCAGGTCAGCAGCCGTCGGTTGCTCTCAAACCTGGTGTACGAGTTCCGCCGCGAGCTGCCGCGTGAACAGGCTGAAGAGGCGGGCTACGGGCTCGCCGCACTGATTGACGGGCTGTGGCTGCGCGCTGCGCTCAGCGGCAAACCGCTGGATAAAACCCTGGCCCAGTCGCTTACCAGCCACTTTATCAGCCAGCATTTACCGACCGACTAACCGAGGAGAATTTATGTCCCGAATGGCAGAACAGCAGCTTTATATCAATGGTGGTTATACATCCGCCACCAGCGGTCGCACCTTCGAGACCATCAACCCGGCGAACGGTGAAGTTCTGGCGACCGTGCAGGCCGCCGGGCGCGAAGACGTGGACCGCGCCGTCGAAAGCGCAAAGCGCGGGCAAAAAATCTGGGCGGCGATGACCGCCATGGAGCGCTCGCGCATCCTGCGTCGCGCCGTCGATATCCTGCGCGAGCGTAACGACGAGCTGGCAACGCTGGAAACCCTCGACACCGGTAAAGCGTATTCCGAAACCTCGACCGTCGACATCGTCACCGGCGCGGACGTGCTGGAGTACTACGCGGGGCTGATCCCGGCGCTGGAGGGCAGCCAGATCCCGCTGCGCGACACCTCGTTCGTCTACACCCGCCGCGAGCCGCTGGGCGTGGTGGCGGGCATCGGCGCGTGGAACTACCCGATCCAGATCGCCCTGTGGAAATCCGCGCCGGCGCTGGCGGCGGGCAACGCAATGATCTTCAAGCCGAGCGAAGTGACACCGCTTACCGCCCTGAAGCTTGCTGAAATCTACACCGAAGCGGGCCTGCCGGACGGCGTGTTTAACGTCCTGCCGGGCGTAGGCGCGGAGACCGGCCAGTACCTGACCGAGCATCCGGGCATCGCGAAAGTCTCCTTTACCGGCGGCGTCGCCAGCGGCAAAAAGGTGATGGCCAACTCGGCGGCCTCGTCCCTGAAAGAGGTGACGATGGAGCTGGGCGGTAAATCCCCGCTGATAGTGTTTGACGATGCGGATCTGGATCTCGCGGCAGATATCGCCATGATGGCCAACTTCTTCAGCTCCGGCCAGGTGTGCACCAATGGCACCCGCGTGTTCGTGCCCGCGAAGTTCAAAGCCGCGTTTGAGCAAAAAATCGTTGAGCGCGTGGGCCGCATCCGCGCGGGCGATCTGTTCGATGAAGCTACCAACTTTGGTCCGATGGTCAGCTTCCCGCACCGGGACAGCGTGATGCGCTACATCGCCAAAGGCAAAGAGGAAGGCGCGCGCGTGCTGTGCGGCGGTGACGTGCTGAAGGGTGACGGCTTTGACAACGGCGCGTGGGTGGCCCCGACCGTGTTCACCGACTGCACCGACGAGATGACCATCGTGCGCGAAGAGATCTTCGGCCCGGTGATGTCCATCCTCACCTATGACTCTGACGAAGAGGCCATTCGCCGCGCCAATGACACCGACTACGGTCTGGCGGCGGGCATTGTCACCGCCAATCTGAACCGCGCCCACGGCGCTATTCATCAGCTCGAAGCGGGCATCTGCTGGATCAACACCTGGGGCGAATCCGCCGCGGAGATGCCGGTGGGCGGCTACAAACACTCCGGCATTGGCCGTGAGAACGGCGTCATGACGCTTCAGAGTTACACCCAGGTGAAGTCCATCCAGGTTGAGATGGGTAAATTCCAGTCCATATTTTAACCGGGAGGTTTATTTGCAATTTGACTACATCATTATCGGGGCCGGCTCTGCCGGCAACGTACTGGCAACACGACTGACTGAAGATCCAAACACCACCGTCCTGCTGCTTGAGGCGGGCGGGCCGGACTACCGCTTTGACTTCCGCACCCAGATGCCTGCCGCGCTGGCCTTCCCGTTGCAGGGCAAGCGCTACAACTGGGCGTATGAAACCGAGCCAGAGCCTTTCATGAACAACCGCCGCATGGAGTGCGGACGGGGTAAAGGGCTGGGCGGCTCGTCGCTGATCAACGGCATGTGCTACGTGCGCGGCAATGCAATGGATCTGGACAACTGGGCGAAAGAACCGGGTCTGGAGCACTGGAGCTATCTCAACTGCCTGCCCTACTACCGCAAGGCAGAGACCCGCGACGTGGGGCCGAACGACTACCACGGCGGCGACGGTCCGGTGAGCGTCACCACCTCTAAGCCGGGTGTGAACCCGCTGTTTGAAGCGATGGTGGAGGCAGGCGTGCAGGCGGGCTACCCGCGCACCGACGATCTCAACGGCTATCAGCAGGAAGGCTTTGGCCCGATGGATCGCACGGTCACGCCGCAGGGCCGACGCGCCAGCACCGCGCGCGGCTATCTGGATCAGGCCAAACCGCGCCCGAATCTGACCATCCGCACCCACGCCATGACCGATCACATTATCTTTGACGGCAAGCGCGCGGTGGGCGTCGAGTGGCTGGAAGGCGAAAGCACCATTCCGTCAAAAGCGACAGCGAAGAAAGAGGTACTGTTGTGCGCGGGCGCCATCGCGTCTCCGCAGATCCTCCAGCGCTCCGGCGTGGGCAACGCTGAACTGCTGAAGCAGTTTGATATCCCGCTGGTACATGATTTACCCGGAGTGGGTGAAAACTTGCAGGATCACCTGGAGATGTATCTTCAGTATGAATGTAAGGAGCCGGTCTCCCTCTACCCTGCCCTGCAATGGTGGAACCAGCCGAAGATTGGCGCGGAGTGGCTGTTTGGCGGCACGGGCGTGGGCGCGAGCAACCACTTCGAAGCAGGCGGGTTTATCCGCAGCCGCGAGGAGTTCGAGTGGCCGAACATTCAGTATCACTTCCTGCCGGTGGCGATTAACTACAACGGCTCGAACGCGGTGAAAGAGCATGGTTTTCAGTGCCACGTTGGCTCCATGCGCTCCCCGAGCCGCGGCCACGTGCGCATCAAGTCGCGCGATCCGCACCAGCATCCGGCGATCCTGTTCAACTACATGTCCCACGAGCAGGACTGGCAGGAGTTCCGCGACGCGATCCGCATCACCCGCGAGATCATGCATCAGCCGGCGCTGGACAAGTATCGCGGTCGTGAAATCAGCCCGGGCGTCGAATGCCAGACCGACGAACAGCTGGACGAGTTCGTGCGCAACCACGCCGAAACCGCCTTCCACCCGTGCGGTACCTGCAAGATGGGCTACGACGAAATGGCGGTGGTCGACGGCGAAGGCCGCGTTCACGGGCTGGAAGGGTTACGCGTAGTGGATGCGTCGATTATGCCGCAGATTATCACCGGCAACCTGAACGCCACCACCATCATGATTGGCGAAAAGATTGCCGACGCCATTCGCGGGCGCGAGCCGCTGGCGAAGAGCACGGCGGCTTATTATGTGGCGAACGGGGCGCCGGTTCGCCGCTGAGTGCGAACTTCTCCCCTCACCCTAACCCTCTCCCCAAAGGGGAGAGGGAACTTGAACACCCTCTCCCCTTTGGGGAGAGGGTTGGGGTGAGGGGTAAGGCTTTTACGTCCGAAATTCCTCTAACCGCCTGACCTGCCGCCCTTCCCCGTCAAAATTCTCCGCTGCCAGCCAGGCCTGCAGAGCCGCATCCTTTTCCGGCCATTCGCCGTCAATAATCGAAAGCATATCGCTGTCGCGGTTGCGTCCTTTGCGTACCAGCTTCTGGCGCAGCCGCCCTTCCCAGACAAACCCCAGACGCTCCGCCGCGTTGCGTGAGGCGATGTTCATCGAATCGCACTTCCACTCCAGCCGGCGATATTGATGCTCAAAGGCATTTTTCAGCAGCAGCCACACCGCTTCGGTACCCACGCGGGTGCCCTTCATTCTGCGCGACCAGGTGACGTGGCCGATCTCAACCGAGCCCTGGAAGCGTTCTATCGCCATATAGCTGACCAGCCCTACCGCCTTTTCGGTGCGCAGATCGATAACGGCAAAGGGCACCAGGTCGTCATCCAGCACCTTTCCCAGCACCCAGTGCGCAGTGGCCTCAACGCTCACAGGCTGGGTGCTGGCAAGCCACGTCCAGTCGCTGTCGTCACCCAGCGCATAGGCTTCAAACAAATCAGCCGAATGGCGGTCAGCATCCAGCGGCTCCAGGCGGCAATACTGGCCGGTGAGCAGAGTACGGGTTAACGCGCGGGCGCATTTCCAGTCTGGGACAATATCGTTAACGGTTTGACCATGTTGATTGATTTCGGGCACGGCGGTGACTCCCTGAAAGGTAAGGAGTTTGTTATAGCAGGTTAAAAAGCGAACGAAAAGAGAGGTGACTCATAACCAGACCGAATGCGTTATTCCCGGATGGCATAAGCAAAGCAGAATTTCGACTTTGAGGAAATCCTCAGCCAGCCTACCGTAACGGTGCATAAAACAATCACAATATATTTTATTCAGGGATCGCTATGACTAAAAAACTGCTGCCGTTACTGGTGCTGGCTGCGCTCTCAAGCGCTGCTCACGCCGCTACCCCGCCCAACACGCTGGTTGTCGCCCAGGGTCTGGATGATATCGTGAGCCTTGACCCGGCCGAAGCCAACGAGCTTTCCAGCATCCAGACCGTGCCAAGCCTGTACCAGCGTCTGGTACAGCCGGACCGCGATAATCCGGAAAAAATCACGCCGGTTCTGGCAGAAAGCTGGGACGCGGACGCGGCAGCAAAAACCCTGACCATCAAGCTTAAACCCGATGCGAAATTCTCCTCCGGCAACCCGCTGCGCCCGGAAGACGTGATCTTCTCTTATACCCGCGCCGTGACGCTGAACAAATCCCCGGCGTTTATCCTCAACGTACTGGGCTGGGACGCCAGCAACATCGCCAGCCAGCTAAAGAAAGTGGACGACCATACCCTCACGCTTCACTGGACGGCCGACGTTAGCCCGTCGGTGGCGCTGAATATTCTCTCCACGCCGATTGCCTCCATCGTCGATGAAAAACAGGTTGCGGCGAACGTGAAGGATAACGACTTCGGCAACGCGTGGTTAAAAATGCACTCTGCGGGCAGCGGCGCGTTCAAAATGCGCGTTTACCAGCCGCATCAGGCCATCGTGCTGGAAGCCAACGACTCCGCGCCCGGCGGCGCGCCGAAGCTTAAAAGCATCATCATTAAAAACGTCCCCGATCCCGCTTCCCGCCGCCTGCTGATCCAGCAGGGTGATGCGGACGTGGCGCGCGATCTGGGTGCAGACCAGATAAGCGCCCTCAGCGGCAAGCCGGGCGTGAAGGTACTGAGCATCCCTTCTGCCGAGCAAAACTATCTGGTGTTTAACACCGGCAACAGCGCTAACCCGCTGCTGAATAATCCAGCGTTCTGGGAAGCCTCGCGCTGGCTGGTGGATTATGAAGGCATCACCAAAGACCTGCTGAAAGGCCAGAATTTTGTTCATCAGAGCTTCCTGCCGGTCGGCCTGCCGGGCGCGCTGGAGGACAATCCGTTCACGTTTGACCCGGCAAAAGCAAAAGCGATCCTCGCCAAGGCGGGCATCAAAGACGCGCATTTCACGCTGGACGTGGAGAATAAACCACCGTTCATCACCATCGCGCAATCCATGCAGGCGAGCTTTGCTCAGGGTGGCGTGAAGGTGGATCTGCTGCCCGCTGCGGGTAGCCAGGTGTACGCCCGCGTGCGCGCTAAGCAGCATCAGGCGGCGATTCGTCTGTGGATCCCGGATTACTTCGATGCGCACTCCAACGCCAGCGCCTTCGCGTGGAACGACGGGAAGTCCAGCACCGTGGCCGGTCTGAACGGCTGGAAAATCCCGGAGCTGAACAAGGCCACGCTGGCGGCGGTTGCCGAGCCGGATCCGGCGAAACGTCTGGATCTGTATAAGAAGATGCAGGAACAGTTACAGCATACCTCGCCGTACGTGTTCGTTGACCAGGGCAAAACTCAGATCGTGGTGCGCGATAATGTGAAGGGGTATCAGCAGGGGCTGAACGCGGATATGGTCTGGTACGATCGCGTTATGAAGTAGCTTTTCCCCCCTCTCCCTCTCCCGTGGGAGAGGGGGTCGTTCGTGCATATTTTCAGGATAACGATTTTCCCATGCCACATCTTTCCACCCGCGTGCTTCAGGGTCTGCTGACTCTCCTGCTCACGCTGTTCGGGCTACTGCTGGTCACGTTTGCGCTCTCTGCCTTTTCCCCGGTCGATCGCGTATTGCAGATCGTCGGCGATCACGCCAGCCAGTCCACTTACGATCAGGTTCGCCAGCAGCTTGGGCTGGATCGGCCCCTGCCGGTGCAGTTCTGGCACTACCTGCAAAACCTCGCTCACGGGGATTTAGGCACCGCCAGCGCTACCGGTCAGCCGGTATTGCAGGACCTGCTGCACGCCTTTCCCGCCACGCTGGAACTGGCAACGCTGGCGCTAATTATCGGCACAGTACTCGGCGTGATTGCGGGTGTGCTGTGCGCCCGCTACGCCGGTTCGCCACTGGACTTAGCGATCAGAACGCTCACCCTGCTCGGCAATTCGGTGCCGATATTCTGGCTCGGCCTGCTGATGCTGGCTATGTTCTACGCGAAACTACAGTGGAGCGCTGGCCCCGGCAGGCTGGACGACATCTGGCAATTCACCGTCGAGCCACGAACCGGATTTGCGCTGGTAGATACCTGGCTTTCCGGCGACCGCGAGGCGTTCCGCAACGCCATCAGCCACCTGGTGCTACCGGTGCTGCTGCTGGCCTACTACTCGCTGGCAAGTATCACCCGCCTGACGCGCTCCGCCTGTCTGAGCGAGATGAACAAAGAGTACATATTGCTCGCCCGCGCCAAGGGCGCCGGAGAGATGACCATCCTGCTGCGTCACGTGCTGCCGAACATTCGCAGCACGCTGCTGACGGTGATTGCGCTGGCCTACACCAGCATGCTGGAGGGCGCGGTATTAACCGAAACCGTCTTCTCGTGGCCGGGCATCGGGCGCTACCTCACCACGGCCCTGTTCGCCGGTGACACCACCGCCGTGATGGGCGGCACGCTGCTGATTGGCGTCTGCTTTGTTCTGATCAATAACCTTACCGACCTGCTTGTGCGGGCGACCGATCCCAGGGTGCGCTAATGCCGTTTTATCTCTTCTTACGCCGCCTGCGCCGCTCCCCTGCCGCGTTTTGCGGGCTGATCGCCATCGCGCTGCTGGTGCTTATTGCCCTGTTCGCGCCGTGGCTTGCGCCGCAGGATCCCAACTGGCAGGACGCCGCCGCGCGTCTGCAACCGCCCAACGCGCAGCACTGGCTGGGTACTGACAGCTATGGGCGGGATCTGCTCTCCCGATTAATCTACGGCACCCGTCCGGCACTGGGGCTGGTGGCCTTAGTCACCGTTATTACCCTCCCCGCCGGTCTGCTGGTGGGGATTTTGTCAGGCTACTACGGCGGCTGGATGGAGCGCATCCTGATGCGCTTTACCGACGTGGTGATGTCGATGCCGCGCCTGATCCTCGCCTTCGCATTTGTCGCGATGCTCGGCCCCGGTCTGGTGAACGGCGCGCTGGCGCTGGCCTTAACGACCTGGCCTGCCTATGCGCGCCAGGCGCGCAGTGAAATCCAGCGTCTGCGCCACAGCGATTATCTGGCCGCCGCGGAGATGATGGGCATTCGCGGCCCGCGCCTGCTGGTCGGCCATATTCTGCCCCTGTGCCTGCCCTCCGCGATTGTGCGACTGGCGCTGGATCTGGCCGGGATTATTCTGGCCGCTGCCGGGCTGGGCTTCCTTGGTCTGGGCGCGCGTCCACCGATGGCGGAATGGGGCGCGATGATTGCCGACGGCATGCAGGTCATTTTTGACCAGTGGTGGATTGCCGCCATTCCAGGCGGGGCGATTCTGTTTGCCAGCCTGGCCTTTAACCTGCTGGGCGATGGCCTGCGCGACGTACTGGAGCCACAGCATGACTGAACACCGCGTCATCGTCGATGCGCTGAATATCGACTACCCCGCCGCGCGCGTGGTCAACAACCTGAGCTTTACGTTGGGCAAAGAGCGGCTGGCGCTGGTAGGAGAATCCGGCTCCGGCAAGTCCATGTCTGCCCGCGCCCTGATGGGGCTGGTGCGCAAGCCCGGCATCGTGAGCGCTAAGCGGCTTAACGTGCTTGGCAACGACCTGCTGACCCTGAACAGCCGCCGCTGGCAGGCGCTGCGCGGCAACGGCATAGCGATGGTTCTACAGGACCCGCGCTACGCGCTAAACCCGGTGAAAACCGTCTCCGCCCAGCTTGATGAGGCGCTGACCCTCCATCAGCGCCTGCCCCGCGCCGAACGACTGGCGCGCATTCACGATATCATCCGCGCCGTGGGGCTGAACGAGCACGTGCTCCAGCGCTATCCCCGCGAACTTTCCGGCGGCATGGGCCAGCGCGTGATGATCGCCATTGCGCTCGTCAACAACCCGCAGGTGCTGATCGCCGACGAACCGACTTCCGCGCTGGACGCACGCCTGCGCAACCAGATCCTGGAGCTGCTGGTACAGCAGTGCGAGGCGCGGCAGATGGCGATGCTGTTAATCAGCCACGACTTGCCGCTCGTCGCGGAACACTGCGACCGCGTGCTGGTGATGTATCAGGGTGAGAACGTTGATGAAATGGCGGCGAGCCAGTTGCCGCAGGCAACCCATCCCTACACGCGCACGCTCTGGACCTGCCGCCCGAACGCCGGGACGTTTGGCAAGATGCTGCCGACGCTCGACCGTTCGCAACCGTGGAAGGAGGACGACAATGGCACTCGTTGAGGTTAACCAGCTCCGGGTGAGTTTTGGTGAAAAAACGGCGGTTTCCGCCGCCAGTTTTGCCATCGAAAAAGGTGAAACCTTCAGCCTGATCGGTGAATCCGGCTGCGGCAAATCGACTCTTCTGCGCGTGCTGGCGGGGCTGCTGCCCGAGTGGAATGGCCACATTTCCGTCCTCGGGGAAAATTTACGGCCAGGACGACGTTTTGAAGGCGCGCTTCGCCGCAACGTGCAGATGGTGTTCCAGGATCCGTGGGCGTCTTTGCACCCGAACCACACCATTGCCCGCACCCTGTCGGAGCCGTTAAACATCCACGGCGAAAGCCAGGTTGCCGAAAAAGTGGCGGATGCGCTGCAACAGGTAGGTCTGGCTGCCGATGCGGGCAGGCGTTACCCGCATCAGCTTTCCGGCGGACAGCGTCAGCGCGTGGCCATTGCCCGCGCGCTGCTGCTGCGCCCGCAGCTTCTGCTGCTGGATGAACCGACCTCGGCGCTGGATATGTCGGTACAGGCGGAGATTCTTAACCTGCTCAACCGCCTGAAGGCGCAGCACGGCATGACCTACCTGCTGGTGAGCCACGATGCGGACTTGATTGCGCATATGTCCGACCGGGCGGCATTTATGGCGCACGGGGAGATCCAGCGGGTATTTGACCGTGAAGCAATGTTACGGGGCGAGCACAGGATGGGGTAAACCGTGCGGCGGCGAGTGCCGCACGCATTTTGTAGGCCGGGTAAGGCGTAACCGCCACCCGGCAAAACGTTACTTCAGCAGCTTCACCGTGGCGTCGATGTCGATCTCATCTTCAGTGAAGATCAGCGTCGTGTTCTGGAAGGTAGTGATCGCCAGCTTCTTCACCGTGCGCATTTCGCCCGGCTTTTTCTCGGTTTTTGGTTTGATGCTGTTCATCAGCAGCCCCACCGACAGCACCGCATTCTCTTTGTCGATTTTAGTATCAACGGGCTCTTCTTCGCTGAACACCACGAAGGATTTAATTGAGGTGAGCTTCACGCGCTCGCCTGCAATATAGAGGTGCTTACTTTCGGGGATCACCTTCACCGCATACGCGGAAAGGCCTTTGCTGTTGGTGGTTGGCTCGAAGGTCACCGCCGCATCTTTCTTAATCAGATCAGGGTTGGCGACCTTAATCACATGAAAGTAGCGGTTGTCGCCGTTTTCATCTTTGATAAATCCAAAGCCTTTATCTTTAAACCACGTTGTGATTGTACCGTTCATCGCTGTTACCGCCTGTCAGATCTTAAGACTAAAGTTTTGCAGCGCGCAGTGTAATGCACAATGGCTGAGGAGACAAAAAAAAGCCCCTGCACGGGAGCAGGGGAAAGTTCATGTCAGAGCTTATTAGAATTTAGTTGAACACCATCCCACCATCAATCAGCAGCGACTGACCGGTCATGTAGTCGGAATCCGGCCCGGCGAGGTATGAGACGCAGGCGGCGACATCTTCCGGCTCGGACAGACGGCCAAGCGTAATGCGTTTGGCAAAGGTTTCTGTCCCGTAGCCGAGCGGTTTACCCGCCGCCTCGGAGACCTGACGGTCGATTTCCGCCCACATCGGCGTTTTGACGATGCCCGGGCAATAGGCGTTAACGGTGATCCCCAGCGGCGCGAGATCCCGCGCAGCGGTCTGGGTTAAGCCACGCACCGCGAACTTGCTGGAGCTGTAGACCGCCAGCTCCGGGTTGCCGGTATGGCCCGCCTGGGAGCAGGCGTTGATAATTTTTCCGCCGTGCCCCTCTTTGCGAAAGGCGTCAATTGCGGCCTGAATGCCCCAGATCACCCCTTTCACGTTGATGTTGTAGACCTTGTCGACAATCTCCGGCGTGATGGATTCGATGGGCGTGGACGGCGCCACCCCGGCGTTATTAACGATGACGTTAAAACCGCCCAGCGCGGTGCGGGCCTTTTCCACCGCCGCGAACACTTGCTCGCGGTCAGAGACGTCCACCTTCACGGCGACGGCCTTCCCGCCGTTGCGGTTGATCTCATCCGCGACCGCTTTCGCCGTCTCTTCGTTATAATCCGCGATAGCAACGGCAAAGCCGTCCTTCACCAGGCGAAGCGCGATCGCTTTGCCAATCCCCTGGCCGGAGCCGGTTACGAGAGCCACTTTTTGCATTTCTCTGTCCTTATATTGATTCACAAAATCTGGCTGAGATGGAGCTGGCCCATCAGCAGCGGGTTATCGCTGTAGTCGACGGGAATGGCCACCACGGCCGGGCCATCGACATCCATTGCCGCACGCAGCGTCGGTTCGAGCGCATCGGCGCTCTCGACGGCAAAGCCTTTTGCGCCGAATGCGTCGGCATAGGCTTTGAAATCGACCGGGCCGAACTCGACGCCGGAAAGACGCTGATATTTTTTCTCTTCCTGAATGGCAACCATGTTGTAGGCGTTATCCACCCAGATGATGTGCAGCACGTTGGCGTTGAGGCGCACGGCAGTTTCCAGCTCCATGCTCGACTGCAAAAAGCCGCCGTCCCCGGAGACCGAGACCACCTTGCGCCCCGGGTTGACCAGCCACGCGCCAATCGCCCACGGCAGCGCCACGCCCATGGTCTGCTGGCCGTTGGAGATCATCACCTGACGCGCCCGGAAGCTGTAGAGGTAGCGGGCGATCCAGATGTGGAAGCTGCCCATGTCGACGGTGAGCGTCACGTCGTTGTTCACGATGTCCTGCATGGCGCGCACGATGCGCAGCGGATGCAGGGCAAACTGGTTAAGCGATGCGCCGCGACGGTCGAGGAGGTCCCGCTGATGCTGGCGATCGACAAGAATTTCCGAGGCGCGCTGGCTGAGTTCAAGTTTGTGCTCGATTCGGCTGGCAAGCAGATTCAGCGTGGCGGCAATATCCCCGACCAGTTCCAGATCGGGAACATATTTGCGCTCCTCATAGGCGGGCAGCACGTCAATGTGCACCAGGGTGGCGTCGCCGCTGTTCCACATGGACGGCTCGTATTCCACCGGGCTGTAACCGATACAGATGATCAGATCTGCCAGATGCAGCAGCCGATCGCCCGCCTGGTTGTTAAACAGACCGACGCGTCCGGCGAAGCGGGTGAAGTGTTCCTGATTCACCGCCCCGGCGGCCTGATAGGTGCTGGTGACCGGAATACGGCTTCTCTCCAGCAGCTTATGCAGCGCGGCGCTGTTGGCGGGCTGGCTGGCCATCAGGCCGAGTAAGATGACCGGGTTTTTGGCCTTCGCGATAAGCTTCGCCACCTCGTTGATGGCTGACTCCGGCGCCGGGCCCATCAGCGCCGCGGTGCTGGCGGGTAAAATCGCCCCCGTGGTGGGCTGGTCGACAATATCCTGCGGCAGGCTGACAAACGCCCCGCCCGGCCTGCCCTGCTCGGCAGCGCGAAACGCGTTCGACACCACCTCGGCAATCGCGTCAGGCGAATTGACCTCCACGGCGTATTTGGTCACCGGGCTGAACATGGCGACGGTATCCATGCTCTGGTGCACCAGCTTCGCTTTATCTGCCCGCTTCACCGCCCCGCCCAGCGCGACCACCGGGTCACCTTCGCTGTTGGCGGTGGCGATGCCGGTGATCAGGTTGGAGCAGCCCGGCCCGGATGTGACCAGCGCGACCCCGGCCTTGCCGGTTAGCCGCCCTACCGCTGCCGCCATAAACGCCGCGTTCGCCTCGTGACGCACCGGGATAATCTCGATGGAGGAGTCCAGCAGGGAGTCAAAGACCTTGTCGATTTTTGCGCCCGGTATGCCGAACACCTGCTTCACACCCTGCGCTTCCAGCTGGCCGACAACCATATCGGCGCCGTGCGCCCACTGACGTGACTGTTTCTCACTGTTCACGGTAGTTCTCCTGTTAGTTTTCGACGGCGCGGATAGCCGCATCAAGGTTGCTGGGGTGCAGATTGGCCTGTAAAAACGCGCTGTCGGCGGGCAGGTCAATCATCAGCTTGTGGATTTCGCCGAAGGTGAGCACGCCGTTCTCCAGCTGATAGTCGAGCAGGTGGCCCCCGCCCTGACGGTCGTCGGTGATAAAGTGTTCGTGATAGCCCGCCACGTTAATGCCCTGCATATGCTGCGGGGTGCGGAACCCGACCAGCACGCCCTCGCGCTGGTTAAAGCGGAACACCGGCTGGTCATCCAGCACGTCGGTCATCGCCCGGTACGGTGGCGTCTGGCGCGGTACGGTGCGGGTGTGCGCGTGGCGGAAATTGCCGTCGATGCGCAGCGCGCAGAACAGGTTATCGGAGGGGATTTGCTGGTCGATCACGTCGTGGATCTGCTGACGGCTGACCGGCCCGTCGAAGGCTTTGCGGTACTGCGGCTGGAACCAGGTCATCACCGCGAACGGCGTTTTTTGCTCCGGCTTCGCGGCGCGGGCGCTGCCGTCGGCGCGCAGCTGGTACACCTGGCTGCTGAAGGCAATCATTTCACCGTCCAGCTCGTTAAAGGTACCGAGACCAAAATCGCCGTGCGCCAGCAGGTCGGCGATGGTGGTCTCCCCTTCGTAGACGCCGCTTAGCAGGGCGCTCATTAGCGATGTCTGATAGATCACGCTGTCAGGATGCTGAGCCGAGAATCCGCGCAGGGTCTCGCATAAGCTCGCCTCACAGTCGCATGCAGATGAATGCATCATCATGCCCGTCCTCTTCAACTTTATTTATAAAGGTTAAATAAATGTTGACCCGATTCAGCAGAGAGTTCCAATATAGAATCCATGCTGGTTTGAGACGTTTTTGATATGGAACTTCGTTATCTGCGCTATTTTGTCGCGGTAGCACGCGAGCGACACTTCACCAGGGCGGCCAAAGCGCTGGGTATTTCACAGCCTCCTCTGAGTCAGCAGATCAAACGGCTCGAAGAGGAAGTGGGCACGCCGCTGTTCAGGCGCCTGACGCGGGGCGTGGAGCTGACCGAGGCGGGAGAAGCCTTCTATGAGGACGCCTGTAAGATCCTGGCGCTGAGCGACGCCGCGCTGGAGAAAGCCCGGGGCATCGCGCGCGGGCTGAACGGCAGCCTGTCGATTGGCATCACCAGTTCAGATGCTTTTCATCCCAAAATCTTCGCCCTGATTCGCCAGTTTCAGGTGCAGAACATGGCGGTGCAGGTTCACCAGGTGGAAGCCAATATGTCGTCGCTGACGACGATGCTGGCGGAGGGTGAGCTGGATATCGCCTTTGTGCGCCTGCCGTGCGAGAGCAGTAAGGTGTTCGAGCTAAAAATCCTCGACCGGGAGCCGATGGTGGTGGCGCTGCATCGCGATCATCCCCTGGCAGCGTGTGGCGATCTGGCGCTGGAGGAGCTGCGGGATACGCCGGTGGTGCTGTTTCCCCAGGAGGTCGCGCCGGGGCTGTATGACCGCGTTTACGGCAGCTGCGAGCGGGCCGGGATCGATATGCAACACACGCTGCAATCTTCACAACTTTCCTCTTCCCTGAGCATGGTCTCCGCGGGCGGCGGGTTCGCGCTGGTGCCGAAATCCATGGCCGCTATTTCGCCGCCGAATGTCACCTACCATGCGCTGCGCTCGCCAGAGCTTTATACCGATATCGCACTCTGCTGGCGGCGATTTGAGCGTTCGCGGACGGTGAAGCGGTTTCTGGCGATGATGAGCGAGGGGTAGCTACGGTGTGGCTGTGCACGGCGGCGCTGCGCTTGCGCGGGCCTACGGTTCGTGTCGCGGGTTGGTTGGCTTGTTGGCGGTTTTGTAGGCCGGGTAAGGCGCAGCCGCCACCCGGCAATGCCCTTTGGAAGCCGCCTCGCAAACTTTTAAGCAACCTTATGTAATTCAGGGGCATCCCTTTTCATCCCTTCTCCGCGGTCGTAAAGTGCCTGCGTTGCGGCACATCCGTAACCGGGCGTAGGAACCCGTTAGCATGACATGACATTTTTTTTGGACAACGAGGATGCTAAATGGCGACTACCCCTGGATTTTCATACGTACACGCTGAAGAAAGCGCTGTTCATCACCTTCTTCACCTGCAACTTCCCGATTCTGCGGATCTCTTTGAACTGGCTGGCACCTGTGCGGCGTACGTGAGCGTACTGGTGGAAATGGACGATGCGGTGACATTTTCTACGCTCTGTAAGCAACTGCTGGGTTGTTAGCGGAGTTTGTGAAGGAGCCTTATATAACGGCTCACTGAGTCGGCCTTACACAAAGGACAACGTTGTTTGATGAATGACGGTTAAGAGCGTTCAGCAGGCTTCGATGCCAGATCGACTTTCAGCCATCTCATGACTAAAAATTACTGTTCGTGCCGGGTGGGGCATGCAATTGTTAGAGGAATGCACAGGAAGGCGGTCACGCCACAGAGGGCGTGACATAAAATCAGGCCTGGTCGTCTTCTTTACCGTAGTAAAGCTTACCGATCTGAATGAGAGGACGGCCCTGGGATTTGCGGTGCAGGTTGCTGTCACGCAGTGAATAAACGCAGCCGCAGTATTCCTGCTGGTAGAACTGCTCGCGCTTGCTGATTTCAATCATGCGCGACGAACCGCCCTGTTTCCGCCAGTTATAGTCCCAATAGACCATACCCGGATAGTGGGCGGCGGCTCGCTGACCGCAGTCGTTGATTTGCTGCATATTTTTCCAGCGAGAGATGCCCAGTGAGCTGCTAATCACGTTGAAGCCATTTTCAGCGGCGTAAAGCGCAGTCCGCTCAAAGCGCATGTCAAAACACATGGTGCAGCGAATGCCGCGCTCGGGTTCCCATTCCATGCCTTTGGCGCGCTCAAACCAGTTATCTGTATCGTAATCCGCATCGATAAACGGTACGCCGTGCTGTTCGGCAAAGCGAATATTCTCATCCTTACGAATCAGATACTCTTTCTGCGGATGAATGTTCGGATTGTAGAAGAAGATGGTGTAGTCGATCCCTGAGGCCTGGATCGCCTCCATTACCTCACCAGAACACGGAGCGCAACAGGAGTGCAGCAGCAGTTTATCAGCCCCGTTTGGGAGTTCTAGTTTAGGGCGTTTGAAATCAGCGGTAGTCATAAATTTATTTGATGAGGTAATGAGGACTGAAAACAGTGTAGCATCAGAGCTGTGCTATCGGGAATGGCGGCCAGTCTCATACATATCCCGCAATGCCTGTTATTGACACATAGCGGACGCATCTTTCACACGTTTCTATATAACCTGGTTAGCAAAACTATCTCCGCTGCACTTCTTCTCAGCAAGCAATTCCTGAATACGCTACGCAAATTAAACAAATATTTCAGACCAAGATAGATCAGGCACGTTAACGCTGGATCATATGCGCGCTGGCGAAGCGTTTTGGTTTGCCGGTGAGTGCGTTTGTAGGGAACTGATGCGAGGTTTTCACCCAGACCAATTCCCCAGACGTTAATACCACTATCTCTCTCACCCCGGCCCCTCGCTCCCCGCCGCCAGCAGCGGCACCACCACATCGCTGACGGGCACCGCAATCCCGTGCCTGCGGCCATAGCGCTGGATCACGCCGTTGCGTATGTCCCACTCCATCAGGCGATCCGCCTGACGGTCGGACAGGATCGACAGCATTAAAGATCTGCACTGGGACATTCGCCCCAGCCCGCACATTAGCACCATGCAGGTGCGGTCGACGGATAAGCCGCTGACGCTCAACAACGCGATTAATATCGCCTGGCTGATCCAGGCCACGTCACACTGGCTGCTGACCACGCGGCCTTATAAGCATCAGGAACGGGATTTTCTGCGGTACCTCTTTACCGTTTTCAGGTGTGTCGCTACGGATAGGTGGATATTCAGACGAGCCGTTATGCGTTTTTAAACAATTAATAAAGAGTCAAATAGACAGAATACCCAATAAACATTCAAGTATTTATTACATCTTCAATTAATATTCACTTAATTATTATTTAAGCAAAACCACCGTATTAATCATTAACAATTTATCCAGATCCAAACCATAAGCCCCCATACTTTCTTAATTTGCATCAACGAAACCGCAGATCGTTTTATATCCACCCTGTACAAAATTGACGGCCAATTTTGTACGCGCTAGCGTTGCACTAGTTACGTAACTCGCTAAACCATAAGGTCTTTTCAGGATTTCCTTAAATGGAGTTTTAAACAAATGGCTATTCCAGCTTATTTATGGCTTAAAGATGACGGCGGCGCCGATATAAAAGGCTCTGTCGATATATATGGACGTGAAGGTAGCATCGAGATTATCGCCTTAAATCACGGCATAATGCAGCCCACGGACAAGCATAACGGCAAGGCGACAAGTCTTCGCATCCATTCCCCCTATTCTTTCGATAAAGAGATCGACGCTTCCAGCCCCTATTTGTACAAGGCTGTTAGCACGGGCCAGAAGCTAAAATCCGCAGAGATAAAGTTTTACCGTATCAACGATGCTGGTCAGGAAGTGGAATATTTTTCCACCCTTCTGGAAGGCGTGAAGATCGCCAGCGTCTGTCCAATGATGCTTGATATCAAAGATCCTGACTATGAGAAGCATAACCATCTTGAGCTGGTAGAGCTGCTCTATGAAAAAATTACCTGGCGCTACGTGGACGGTAACATCATGCATTCAGATAGCTGGAATGACCGTAAGACGGCATAAGGAGAACGTTATGGGATGGAAGTATGAGCAATCAACTGGCAAGA